>CAWBXS010000003.1:0-675355 GCA_963792825.1 uncultured delta proteobacterium
AGATGAGTTACCTGCACGCCAAGTATTTTGACGAGCTAGGTGGCATCCCGCAGTTCCGGACCAAGGGACGCGTGCAGGTGGGTGCTGATGCTGACATCGTCGTCTTCAACCCGGACACGGTCACTGACAACAGCACTTACGAGCCAGGCAAGGGCGCGCTGCCCTCTACCGGTATTCCCTACGTGTTGGTGAACGGGGTCGTGGTGGTGAAAGATTCCGTGGTGCAAAAGGTCTTTCCAGGTAAACCAATCCGCTTTCCGGTATTAGAAACAGGTCGCCTGGACCAGATATCCATTGAGCCCAGGGAGTTTGATCCTAACCAGTGAGCAGCAGGTTCGACCAATCAGACTGCTGGTCCGCTCCCCGAAAGTTGGTCCAGCACGTCTCTCATAATGAGGCCGGGCTCGGCTTTCCGCGTGCTGACAGCCGTGGACGAATACACGCGGGAGTGCTTGCTGCTCGAGGCGGCACAGAGTTTTCGGGGCGAGACAGTCGCCCAACGGCTGCGCCCCGCCATCCATGAGCGGGGCACTCGACCAAGACGAATCCGCGTCGACAACGGAAGCGAGTTCACCTCGAAGGCCATGGACCGCTGGGCGTACGACTGCGGGGTTGAAATGGACTTCCGCCGGCCCGACAAACCCACCGACAACGCCTTCATCGAAGGCTGAGTACGGCGAATTCTCTCATTCGATCCGGACCGAGGATCGGGGGCACCGCAAAGAGGCAGTCTGTCACGTTTTCAGTGGTCCGAAATTTCGAAAGCAGGTCATGTTAGGCATGACAAAGGTCATTTGTCTTGTGCCGTTAAGTAATAAAAGTCGTAGAGAGTCCGGCTAATTTCCGCAATGGCTCGATCCCGATCAGCTTCGGGCGTCGTACTGCTCTTCGTGAATACCGCAATCGCAAAACGTCGGCCATCCGGCAGCGTTACGAACCCCACGTTATTAGCGACACCGCCAATAGTTCCTGTTTTGTGGGCAACCGGTGTTCCTTTTGGCAGAAGGCCTTTTAGCCTTCCTATACCTGTGCGTGTGCGAGACATTGTAGCAAGCAGGAATTCGCGGCTTTTCTCACTCAACACCTCTCCGCTGTCGATAGCCAGAAGCAATTGCAGCATTGCTTTTGGTGTTGATTGGTCACGAGGGTCCTTTTCGAACTCAATGTTTCGATCGGGTGTCTTTGCTACGAGGGTTGGGTCTTTGACAGTGGCCTCTGCAACTACGGATGCGTAGGCCTTGTCCGGTAAACCATAAAAGTCCCTCAAAATTTCGGTGCAATACCGATCAAGTCGTTGATCTGTAATCCCAATACTGCGCAACATCTTCGTTACCGCTTCCGGACCTCCCGCTAGTTTTAGACAGACGTCCGCCGCCGTGTTGTCGCTTTCCGTTATCATTGGTTCAATCAAATTTGCGACAGACAATTTTATACCGGGATGAACGAAGTTCATTACGAGCGGATTGGGCCCTGCGACCATCATTTCTAGTGAGACATCAATTAAATCAGAAAGTTTAAGCTGTCCTTTATCGACAAGGCCTAGCACGGTGACTGCAGTCGCAACTTTAAACGTACTCGCCATAACAAACGCTTCATCGCCGTTTATTGTGACGCTCACCCCCGAGCCAATTTCCTGTGCAGCCACACCGATGCGGCCAGCTAGCCCCTGCGAAACTTTCTCAATCTTCTGACAAACATCTTGAAAGTTATGTTCCTCAGCAAATGCCGGTTGTGTTTCTTTGTTTCGTTTCATGGGTCTTCTCCTGTGAATAATTGCGTTTATCCAATTTGAGTACGGTGCTGTTGATGTGGCACAGATGCATGTGAGCGCCGGTGATCGCCGCGTTGGCGATCAGCCCCTGGACCGCCTCGAACGAGCTGCGGGGCTCCATGTTGCTCGCGTAACGGACGTGCGCAAACGTCGCGACGTCGCGCTTGGCGGCAGGAGGAAAAGCGCCTAGGGTCATGGAGACGCCGACTTGCTCCACGGACCACGCCGCCCCCTGATTCGTGGTGTGGGCCAGAATCGGAACCAAGGCCATGGCGGGCACGACCCACATGTCCTGCGCCATCAGCACGGCGAAGGTCGTCCGCCCGTGCTCGGTCAACCGCGTGGATGGAAACGGGGCCCGGCGTGTCCTGGACAATCGAACACAGAATTTCCCGTTTTCCGCGTAAGAACTGCTAGCCGCGGGCCAGTGAACGCTGGACCCGCTTTACATCGATCGCCCCAAGACCATAGTCTCGGCAGTTGTCATGCGACGTCCGATGTCTGCCAACTTCGACGACCCCAAGAGCCCGGCCTTCGTGGCCTGCCGAAGCGACCTTGCTTCGTACAAACTGTTGGCCGAGCCGATGCTTCCCGTGGTCGAGGAGTCGCTGACGCAGGTCGCGGCCGGGCCAGCCACGATCAACGTGGCTCTTGCCTCGCTCGAGCAACTTTGGCTCGGTCGAATTCGGATCCACGCGCCGTCGGTGGGAGTGACCGTGCTCCATCCGTCCGTCTTTGCTTTCATCCTCACGGCCGCCACGGACGAATGCCGCGTCAATGGCGAGCTCGCACAGGCATCGAGGGTCTACATGCCGGGAGCGCAGCACGGCTTCTACATCCGCGGCGGACGGCGCGAGAGCATCGGCGTCGCTGTCCCCCGGAGTCCGTTGGTCGAAACGGTGGCAGCGCTGCAAGGGGTCGACGCCGACGACGTCGTGCTCGATGCGCGCTCGTTCGAGGTCCGTCCCCGGGACACGGCCCATCTGCGCCGCGCCGTCGATCGGACCTTCGAGTCGACATCCGCGCGGACAAACGGGGACCTCTCAGAGGAGAGTGCTCGAACGACTTCGTCGGAGGTCCTCGGATGGCTTCTCGATGGCCTCCTGCGCAGTCAGGGGCCAACCCCGAAGCGAGGAGGAGGGCCGGAGCGGATCGTTCGAAAGGCGGAGGAGCGGTTCTTCGATGTAGGCGAACACGGGATTTCGCTGGCCGACTTATGCGCGGCCGCGAACGTGAGTCAGGCCTCGCTGTACCGCGCGTTTCGAGAGGTCTGCGGCGAGACGCCGCTTGGCTACTTCCGAAAGCGCAGGATGTCCAAGGCTCGTGGTATGCTACTCCACGCGAGTCGGGAACGGGGCGCGGTCAAACGCGCCGCTCTCTCCGTTGGCCTGACCGAGCTCGGACGATTCTCGGTCGAGTATCGGCAGCTGTTTGGCGAATCCCCATCGGCCACGCTGTCCAACGTAGCATTCGAATAGGCCCGGCCCGGGAGCGTGCGCCTCACACGATGGTGAGCCAGCCTTCGTCGGGGACGCGTACGCCGCGAACCGCGTCGCAGTAGGCGTTTTGAACACGCTCGGTGATCGGGCCGCGGGACCCTTTGCCGACCTGTCGGTCGTCGAGCTCGCGCACGGGCGTCACCTCGGCGGCTGTACCGACGACGAAAACCTCGTCGGCGTTGTAGAGCTCGTCTCGCGAGATCAGCCGCTCGTGCACCGTCAGCCCGAGGTTCTCCATGAGGCGCATCACCGTGCTCCGCGTGATGCCACCCAAGATCGACACGCCCATCGGCGGCGTCGCGACCTCGCCATCCCGCACGACGAAGATGTTCGCCGCCGATGTTTCGCTGACGTAGCCCTGCGTGTCCAGCATGATCGCCTCGTCGTAGCCGATCGCCTGAACCTCGCGTTTCGCGAGGATGGAGCTCACGTAGTGGCCGCTGATCTTGCCCTTGGACATGAGGGTGCGGCCATGCGCGTCGCGGGGTGACAAGCTGGTCGACTGGATAGTAGCTACTTGGGTTGGGCAATCTTTCCGTATGAGTTTCATAAGCTGGGTTCCGGACGGACAATGGTGTAGCCGACCAGAATTCCGGCGAAGATGGTGAGAGCCACCACGAACATTTGAGAAAACTGCCGTACGCCCAACAGCCATTCTCCTTCCGTCATGGCGGCGAGGCCACGGAAACCGATGCTGCCGCTGACTAGCACGACGATGGCTGGAATGAGCACGATCGAGGTCGGCCGTCCCGTTTGCCTCGCCCAAAGGTTGGCAATGACGACGGCAATGATGGTGCCGACTAGATTTCCTAGGTTGGCGTTCAAGATCGAGCTCCCTGCCACGATCCCTAGATAGGCGACGCCGCACACCAGGGCGGCCCAAGGCAGATCCCGGCGCGATGTCTGGAACGCCAAACACAGCCCAAGGACCAAGATAGGAAAGAGGAGCCACAACCAAACCGGGTCGACAGGCGTGCTCGGTCCGGCTGCCGCGACGGCCACGATAGAGCTTGCCGCGGCGACGCCAAGCCAGCCGCCGGCGACCTGTTTGGCAAGGCAGATCAGCCCGCTCGTCAGGTTTGCGGTTCCAGATAGGAGGTGCTGCGCGACCAGTTCCATGGCGCCGAGGCTGATCGTATATCCCGGAAGGATGATCGCGACGGCCGAGAGGATAACCAGAACGAGATTGAGCTCTGGCACCCAGAGCTTCGCGATCGTTGCCAGAACGCCCGCGACGAACGCGGACGAGAACGGCAGCCACGCGGTCGCGGCAGCTCCGAGACGTCCCGACAGCACAACCACCCCATAGACGATCATGCTGAGCAGAGTGGCGCAGAGGGTGTCGGACCATCCCCCGCCTAGAAGCGGTGCCAGGCCCAGCCCGGCAAAGGCATAGCCCAACATGGACGCGAACCATCCCCAGGGAGGCGGTGCCTGAGCAATCGCATCGAGGCGCGCGGAGGCGTCCGCGAGAGGCACTGTCCCTGCTCCCAACTCGTTCAGTAGGTCGCCCAAGCGGGCCAGCTTGTCCAGATCGACATTTGGGGGCGGCGTGGCAATGACCTCGACGCGCTGAGGCGACCCAGGGTCTTCACGCAAGGCAAAAACGATGTCAGATGGGGTCGACCGGAAAACGCCCTCGTAACCCAGTCTGGTCGACAGGCTCGAAAGGAAGGTCTCGAGCCGCATTGAAGTGGAACCGTATCTATGAGCCGCAACTCCAACCTTGAGGATGAATCGCCAGGCATCCTCGAAGGGAACCTTCGTGCTTGCGTAGAGCTCTGCCGAGTCGAATCCGCGTTCCATTGCCCTTCCTTAGCCACCCGCCAAACGTTCGGCCGCTCTGCGCATGCAGATTGATGTACTATCGTCGGGTCCTGGCCCGATGCCAAGGTCAGACGGTCAATGGTTGTCGCAGGCTCTCGAGCGCCAGAGTGCGAGTGCGTTCCGCACATCTCTGAAGTAGACAGTCGAGAACTCATGTCGAAGCGCTCCCGGACCGCGTTGTGTCTGTCGTTGACAATCACCGCTGCAATCGTGGCGCCTCGGGTCACGTGTGCCCAGGACACGTTCAGCTGCATTGCCGAGCTCAGCGACGACGAAGTGCAGTACCGCATCGACCTGATTCAAAGGGAGCTCGACAACGGCAAGAAAAAGGCAACGCGCTGGCGCTATGGATGGATGGGCGCGTGGCTCGCGATTGGAGGCGCGACGACCTATCTCGCCGTCGACGCTGCGCGCGAGGAGCGCCGATCGGACAGGTTCGGTTGGGCCTACCTCGCGGGCGGCGCCTATTTTGCTGCGCTCACTCAGGTTTCGATTCCTGCGCCGGATGTCTGGGGGGCCAAGCGAGTTCGGCGTTTGGAAGGCAACAGCGAGGCCTCACGCAAGGAAAAGCTTCACTACGCTACGAAGACCCTCGAGCGTGCGGCCGAAGTTCAGGCATTCACGAGCGGGGCTTCGGGGGTAGCGGTGTCGCTCATCTATGGCGTCACGGGCGGCACCGTGAAAGCAGCCCAGTGGCCCGGTCTCAGCAGGGGCCTGACTGCCGCGATGTATATCGCCCCCCCTACTCTCGTCGCGCTCCAAACGATGACCGCCCCGCGGGAAGCGGCGTTGGCGTACGAAGCCTACCGCGGGATCGCGTGCTCCAGCCGGTACTACGAACGGGGACGTGAAGCACCGGAAATCGATTTTGACGTCGGCCTCGGGGGTGGACGCTTCCGGGTGGTGTTCTGATGAAGAGACACCGGGTCACGACGATCGCGGCGATGCTACTTGCTGTCCATCTCACCAAACCGCCGCCCGCCACGGCGGATGAGCAGGGGACAGAAAACGCAATGCCCACCGCCGGCCCAAGGAGCGTCCCGAGCCAGCTCAAGGACGATCAGAAGGTCCTCGATAAGAGTACTCCACTCATTCCGCCGGGGCGCCTTCGCCGATTCTTGCAGCCCTACTACGACTTCAAGGAGAACATGAGCGACATCGTCGGCCTCACCTACGGCGGCGATTACAACATCGCCTTTCAAGAGGCCCTTGCACGCTCGATCGCTGAGCCTGCCGCGGGCGGAGTCGTTCGGTTTTACGGTCACTGGCAATTCGTAGGCCGAGACAACGACAACGATGGGGGCCTGATCTACAAGGTCGAAAATCGTCATCGCATTGGAACTGACTTCGCACCCCAGGCGCTCGGCCCGGAGCTCGGTTACGCTGGACTGACAGCGACGACCTTCAGTGATGTCAGTTGGGTTCTGTCCAACTTCTACTGGGTCCAGAAGTTGTGGCAAGAACGGATCGTGTTCGTGCTCGGCTTCGTCGACACCACCGACTATGTGGATCTCTATACGCTAGCCAACCCTTGGACCGACTTCCTCAACTTCGACTTCGCCAACAACCCGACCATCGCTGCGCCGAATCAGGGGCTTGGCGCCGCTTTTCGGATCAACCCGATCGAGCACTTTTACCTGCTGCTTGGCTTCGCGGACGCCAACGGCAATCCTGAGCGTCCACTCGATAACTTCGGAACGTTCTTCGGCGATGCCGAGTATTTCGCGCACCTCGAGCTCGGATGGATCGAATCACCGGATCGCGCGTTTTCCGACCACGTTCACGCCACCCTTTGGTACGTGGACGAGCGAGCCGAAGCGGGAGTGCCGAGCGGCTGGGGCGCTGCGGTTTCCGCGAGCCGGACCTTCGCACAGCGGTGGCTGCCCTTTGCCCGTGTGGGTGCTTCGAATGGAGGCGGTGGAAGGTTTCTTCAGTACGTGGTGGCCGCAGGAACGGGCATCTACTTCCGGCAGAAGGCGGACATACTCGGGCTCGGGCTGAATTGGGGCCGTCCTTCGGCCAAGACGTACGGCTCGCAGTTGCGCGACCAGTACACGATCGAAATCTACTATCGAGCCCAGGTCTTCCGTCACTTGGCCGTCACCCCGGACCTCCAGGTGCTGGTTCGCCCTGCGGACAATCCCGAGGTCAGCGCGATTGCGGTGATCGGCGCGCGAGCGCGCCTCATCTTCTGAGGCGCCACTGCAAGCTCGAAGGCGCGGCGCTCCTTGTATTGCGGAAACCTCGGCGAAGCGCTGGTGTCTTACTAGTAAGAAGCCAAGGAGACCACTCATGGGCAACATCGCGACCACCAAGCTCTCGTCCAAGGGGCAAATCGTCATTCCCGAGGAGGTTCGCAAGGAGCTCGGCCTCGAGCCGGGGGCTCAGTTCGTCGTCATGGGTGAGGGCGACGTCGTGATTCTGAAGAAGATCGAGGCACCGGACAGGCGAGAGTTCCTTGCGCTCGCCCGCAAGGTCCGAAGTCAGGCCCGCAAGGCCGGAGTGAAGCGCTCCGATATCAAGAAAGCAGTCCGAGCATCCCGTCGTCGCGGATGAGAGTCGTCCTCGACACCAACCTCCTGATGTCAGGCATCTTCTTCGCCGGGCCTCCGGCAACAATCCTCGCGGCCTGGGCAGACGGTGAGCTCGAGCTCCTAGCGAGCGTGGACATCCTAACGGAGTATCGCCGCGTCGGGGCACGCCTCGGGAATTCCAGACGCGTTTCCTAGACGAGTGAACGGCCCTACCACTACGTCTCGGTGCGACACAGGCTCGTGATCGATGGAGCCCGAGCGATACGAAGTCAGTGACCAAATAGTGACCAGAGCCCGGGGCAATCAGGGGGATTCCAGAGTATCGCAGGGTAAGAGAGTAAGAGGTCGAACCACGTGCCTTTGCGAGCAATACGCGGGAAAACCGAGTGACCGCGTAGGGTTAGCGTATCGCTGACAGTAGGGTTCGATTCCCACCGCCTCCACCAAACAAGCGCAATGATTGCAGACGGTTGGCGCTGTACGCGCTTATGACATGTGTCATAAATGGTCCCGCTAGTCGGACGAAATCAAATGTACGGCCGTCACCCACGCACTGACCGCCGCCGACATGGCTCTTGCTCGGGTCGACTCACTGAGGCCGTTCAGATCCGAGCCGGACGCGCAGCATCGGGATGTTGCGATGAGCGAGTGACGACGGCTGCCGCGTGCGGTTCTACTGGATTCGCTCGAGCCAGTACCCGGGCTTTCGTTTCGCGTGGGCGAATGCGATCACGACGATCTGATCGGGAAGATTGGCGATCAGCACTTTGTAAGGGAACTGGTGAAGCAGAAAACGGCGAACCGGCATCGATTCCGAAGCAGCCTCGACGGCTCCCGCGTCCGGAAACTCCTGCGCATGGCGAACAATCTGGCGGTATTCGAGCGCCAGAACTTCAGCGAATGCCGGAGCTTGGCGCCTGTAGTAGCGGAGCGCATCGGCGAACTCTCGCCGGGCCTCAGCCAGAACCCGAAGCTTCTTCATGCGCCTTTGAGGATGGACGAGATTTCTTCATTGACCTCGTCCCACTCGTGCAACACCCCGGTTCCATCTTCGAGGCTCTTGAGCCGTCGGGCAATCTCCTCCCGCCAGGCGGCCTCGACTTCCTCGGGCGTGGCGATGCCCTCCGAGCTCGAAAGCTCGGCAACGACAAGCGCTCGATCCTTCGGGTCGAGCTTGAACGCTTCTTCAAGGATCTTTTGGACCGGCCAACTCACCTTCCTAGTTTACCTCAGGTGCCCCCAGACTGCACCCTGCGTAGAACACACGCCGCGGAAGCCGATTCAAGGGGAAACATCACGACTGCGGACGCTCGCCCTTCACGGCACGGAACACCGCGAACATCGCGCCTGACGTGCCCCGTTTCTTCGGACCACGGATTAGTGCAGAGCTGCCTCTGCTCGACCAGGGTTTAGGGTTTGTGGGTTCTGGCGGACAAAGGCCGCCGGGGTCAAGTAGGCGATGCTCGAATGAGGTCGCACTTCGTTGTACTCACGTCGCCACTGCTCAATGTGCACGCGGGCTTCGACACGATTGCGAAACCACTCCATGTTGAGGCACTCGTCGCGAAACTTCCCATTGAAGCTCTCGTTGGTGCCGTTCTGCCAGGGCTTTCCCGGTGCGATGAAGGCGGTCTGAATGCCGGCACGCGTGAGCCAGCCGAGCACGGCGAGCGACACGAACTCCGGGCCGTTGTCCGAGCGCAGGGTGCCCGGCGCGCCTCGTTCACCGACGAGCGTTTCAAGCACCTCGATGACGCGACCGGAGCGAAGGCTCCCGGCGACATCGATGGCAAGCGCTTCATGCGTCCACTCGTCGACGACCGTGAGGCACTTGAGCTTCTGCCCATTGGCACACGCATCGAAGACAAAGTCGTAGGCCCATACCTGATTCGGTCTTGCGGCGATCTCCTTCATCACTTCGACTTCGAGGTCTCGCTCCGCCAGCAGCTTCTTGAGCCGGGCGTTTTCCTGCTCGAGCTGCTTGAGTCGCTTGACGTCAGTGACCTCCATGCCCCCGAACGACCGACGCCATCTGTAAATCGTCTCGATGCTCACGCCGTGTTTCTTGGCCACCGACACGACCGAGCTCTGCTCGGCCTCGCGCAGCATCTTCACCTTCCGCTCTTCGCTAAATCGACTCTTCCTCATGCTCTCTCCGGACGGTCCCGAAGAGGCAGTCTGTCACATTTGCCATGGTCCGAAATTTCGGGGGCAGGTCAGAACGCCGTCCGACGGCTGAGGGCCTTCAACGTTCAGTACGACACGGCCCTCGCTGCGTGGAGTGCCGGAAAGCTCAGCGTGCGCTTTCCCATCGGCACCTGGTGCCAATGGGTCAGTCCAATGGGGGGTGAGCAACGTGGCGCCGCCTGGCGTCCGCTACTGATGGGTCTCATTTGATCTCGTAGACGATGGTGACGTTCGAGACGTAGCGATTTTCCCCGGCCGGAACGATGGCATCCTTCGCGCGAGGGGCTTCACCCGTCGCCATCGCCATCTCCGCGCGACCGTACTGAGCCGCCGGGAAATCGCCCCCTTCATTGAAGGAAACGATGCGCACCAGCTCGACGCCCAGTTGACGCGCGAGCACGTCTGCCTTGCCTTTCGCGTCTGCGATGGCGAGCTTGCGTGCCTCTGCCCGAGCTGCGTCATCCTCGTCGACGAGGAATGATACGCCGCTCAGGTTCGTGGCTCCTCGTTCGCCGAGGCCCGCGAGGATCTTCCCGGCATCGTCCATCTTGCGGACCTTGATCGCGATCGTCTGCGACGCCTCATACCCGACGAGGACTTGCTTGCCTTCTGGCGGACACGGATAATTGCCGCAATCGTTCGTGCGGGTTTGGTGCCACTCGTACTTCGGATAGAAATTGTAACTCAGGGTCTTCACGTCCTTCTGCGCGATGCTCGAGTCCGAGAGGAATTGCGTGATTGCTTCGGTGGTGGCACGCACCTTTTCTTGTGCGTCCGCGACCGTCTTTGCTTGCGCGACGACGGAGAACGAGATCTCCGCGATGTCGGGTGCGGCATAGGTCTCGCCTTCACCCGAGACGGAGATCGTGGTCTGCATCGGGGCGGCGAGGCCGATGTAGCGGTATGCCTTGATCTTCGAGAGCACCATGACTCCCAACAAGACCGCACCGACCAGCGCGCAGAGCGCGAGCGCATGCATGAGCGTCTTCCGGTCCTGATTCCAATCTTCTGCTGGCATAGGGGTCAGCTAACGACGCGCAATCTGACGTTTGATTCAGAAAGAGTACACGGCAAGGGCGAGGTGTCGCGCAAGTTCTGCGCCTCGCCAGTTCGCGCGCGCAGAATTTGCAAGTAATCGTCGAAAAATGTTGCGTTTTGTAATTTTTGCTCTTCAAGAGTCATGCCGAGTTTCGTAATGTACCCGCTGCCTTCCGCTCGGGCTACGCGCGGAACGCATAGGACACGCACGCAAAGACTGGAGGCAGCCATGTTTGATTCACAGGACCTCGTCTCGTTCGCGAATCGGGCCAGCATGGGCATAGCGCTCACGCTGTTCACAGGTTTCGTGTTTGGGATTCAGGCCGCGCCCGCCACAGCGCAGCACGGTGGCAACCCACAACCGACGTTGGCGTCGTCGCTCGATCCGACGAGCATCAACAAGTACGTCGACCCGCTCGTGATCCCGCCCGCCATTCCGAGGGCGGCCAAGATCAAGGTCAAAGGCGGGAAGAACATCGACTACTACGAGATCGCCGTGCGTCAGTTCCAGCAGCAGATTCTGCCGACCGGGATGCCATCGACCACGGTCTGGAGCTACGGCGCGATCGGAGCGCCTGCGACCTTCAACTATCCCGCCTTCACCATCGAGGCCAAGTGGCAAAAGCCCGTTCGCGTGAAGTGGATCAACGAGCTGGTGCAAGATCCCATCGACTGCTTCCACACGCCGGGCGGCCCGCTCAATCCGAGCTCGTGTAACTACCTTCCGCACCTACTGCCGGTCGACCAGACCTTGCACTGGGCGAATCCGGCGCTTGCCACGCTTTGCAAGAACGGACAGGCCGGCACGGATTGCCGTACCGACGATTCCAGCCTCTACACGGGGCCGGTGCCGATGATTGTGCATGTGCATGGCGCGGAGACCTACGAGTGGTCCGACGGGTACCCGGAGGCCTGGTACTTGCCGGCCGCGAACGACCTGAATGGCAACTTCGCGGCCAGCGGCTCCTTCTTCAACGTATTCAAGAGCGGTGCGACGAGCTTCTTCGGCAAGGACGGGAAGAATGCTCCCAATTCCACCTGGGGTAACGGCAGCGTCACGTTCGAGTACCCCAACGACCAAGAGGCGACCACGCTCTGGTACCACGACCACTCTCTGGGCATGACCCGCTTGAACGTCTATGCGGGGCCCGCGGGGTTCTATCTCTTGCGCGGTGGTCCTGGAGACGCCGTCGTAGGGATCCTTCCCGGGCCAGCTCCTGCGCTCGGCGACCCGCCGGGGCTCGACTACTATGAGATTCCGATCGTCATCCAGGATCGCTCCTTCTATCAAGACGGGTCCTTGTTCTACCCCGACAATCGCGCGTTCTTCGAGGGCCTCAACCCGTTCCCAACCACACCCTACCTCGACATTCCGTTCATTCCGGACGATGCGATCGACGGTGGCTTGAGCGATGTATCCCCGATCTGGAATCCGGAGTTCTTCGGCAACACGCTCGTGACCAACGGCAAGACCTGGCCGTACCTGAGCACGGAGCCGCGCCGTTACCGCTTCCGCTTCCTGAACGGCAGCCAGTCGCGCTTCCTCATCTTGCGACTCGTGACGGCCAGCGATCCGAATGACGTCGAGACTTGGGTCCAGGTGCCCGGCGCATTTTGGCAGATTGGGGCCGAGCAGGGCTTCTTGCCCACGCCCGTTCAACTCGACGAGCTCTTGATCGCTCCTGCGGAGCGTGCCGACACCATCATGGACTTCAGCGCGATCACGGTCCCGGCGGGTTCCGGACTGTACCTGGTCAACGTGGGCCCGGACGAACCGTTTGGCGGCGGCGTGGTGGGAGTTGATTTCGATCCTGCCGACCCGACGACGACCGGTCAGGTGATGGAGTTCCGACCCGTGCCACTCAAAGGCGCGGACGCGAGCACGCCGCCCGCTCAACTGCTCCTGCCAGCACCCGTGGCACTGCCTGCGGGGGCCAATGCAACTCGGACGATCACGCTCAACGAGGAGGAGTCGGCGACCGTATGCGTGATGGAAGACGACGACGGCAACGTCCTCGAGGTCGATTGCACGACTGGTGACCCCTTTGGTCCGACCGAGGCGCTGCTTGGGGTTCTAGGCAACGATGGGACGTCGACCGCAAAGATGTGGGCCGACGGAACGACGGAAAACGTGGCGGCGGCGGGCAACACAGAGGTCTGGGAGATCTACAACTTCACCGCGGACGCCCACCCGATCCACATTCATCTCGTGCAGTTCCAAGTGGTCGACCGCCAGGCGCTCGCCACCGATGAGGAAGGGATGGCAACTCAGCCCGCACAATTGGTCGGAGTGCCTCGGGCTCCCGAAGTCTGGGAAAGCGGCTATAAGGACACGGTGGTCGCCTATCCAGGCGAAGTGACCCGCGTCAAGGCCACCTTCCCACTCAACGGTTTGTTCGTTTGGCACTGCCACATCCTCGAGCACGAAGACAACGAGATGATGAGGCCCTACTGCGTCGGCAACACCGCCGCGTGCCAGCAGCACAACAGCGGCAACTGAGCGACGAGATCCGCTTACAGGTGGTGGCCCGCCCGGCCGGTGCGGGCCACCATCGTCGAGCCGAGCGGTCGTGGGACGTTCGCAGCGGCTCAGGCTTGATTTGTCACGCAGCGCTCAGTGTGGGCTCGTTCTCTTAGCCCATCGGCGCCGCGCGAGCAGCCCGCATCACGGCGAAGTGATCGGCGGGCGTCTTCTGGTGCCGGGCTCGGAGATCAGCCTGGTGTCGCCGCGGAAGAAGCACGGACCGCGGGCTCCCGAAACGAAGCGAAGAGCTGCCTCAAACCGAGGGTCGCTAGATCCTCCGGTGCCGCGCCGACCGACGGGGGCACTTGCTTCTGCATCGTTAGAATGGATAGCCCGTGAAGAAAGGACCACGCCACGGTACCAAGTCGCCTTGCTTCGCCCAACTCGACCACGCCGGCGTCGGTCGCGAGATCCTTCAGGACCTGGAAGGCATCGTTCGCCAGGCGTTGAAGCTCCGGCGTTCGGTTCTTGGTGACTCCTGGCCCAAACATCACTGTGATGAGGCCAGGATTTGCATGCACGAACCGCAAATATGCGAGGCCCGTCTCGATGAACCGCTGCTCGGGAGGCTCGACGCCGACGCGGGCAGCCCGCAGGGAGTGGGCCAGCTCGGCGAAGCCCTCTGCGGCAAGGGCGGCTAAAATAGCGCCCTTGTCCTTGAAGTGCCGATAGGGAGCGCTGTGGCTGACGCCGGCTCGACGTGCGATCTCGCGCAGCGTGACGGCGCCCGTGCCACCGTGTTCGGTCACCATGGCCAGGGCGCCGTCGAGAAGCGCACGCCGCAGATCGCCATGGTGGTAAGTCCCTCGCTTTTTTGCCATGGCGCCGCCCATGTTGACATCTGACCACATCGGAGGCAACATGTTGTCATATGTCAACATTGAACGGCGACCCCATGGCTCTGCGCAGCGCAACGAGGACGATATCGACCCAGATCGGGGCGCTGCACGTCGAGTCGCGCGGCGATGGGCCGCCGATCTCCTGTTGGCCAAGCCTTTACTGCGACGCGCGTACGCTCGATCCTGTTGCGAGCGACCTCGCCCGCGATCACCAGGTGCTGGTCGTGGATGGCCCGGGGCACGGCCGAAGCGGGAAGAGCCCCGGTCGGTTTTCGCTCGACGATAGCGCCGACGCAGCCATGACGATCTTGGATGCATTGGGAGTGCGACGCGCGACTTGGTTGGGCGCGGCCTGGGGGGGGCACGTCGGGATCGCCGCCGCTCGCCGTCACCGCGAGAGGCTCAACGGACTAGTCTTACTCAACGCACCGTGTGCACCATGGAGCGGCGGGCGCCTCGCGCTCATGCGTCTCACCTATGGGCTTCTCTGGCTCTTCGGGCCGCGCTCCTTCGTCGCTTCGATCATCGCCGACAAGATGATCGCTCCGACAGTGGGTCGAGACCGCGCCGACCTTGTTGCAGCGGTCGCTGCTGCGCTACGGAGGTGCGACAGGGGCGGTCTCTTGGTGTCGGCCCGCTCCGCGATGTTCGAGCGAGGCGATCTCGTGCCGCTCCTTCCCGAGGTCCGAGTGCCGACACTTTTTTTCGCTGGCGCGGACGACTCACTGTTCCCCGTCGATGAAGCACGGAGCCAGGCAGCGGCCATCCCGGACTGCCAGTTCATCGTCGTCGAACGATCGTCCCACCAGAGCGCGATCGAAGCGCCGGAGCAGGTGATCCAAATCGTGCGCAAGGCACTCGTGAGCTGGGATCGCTCCAGCGCCGCATTTCGTCGAGAAGAACACCCATAACGCCCGCGGCGCGATCATCGACCTCTATTGCTCGTGAAAATGTGACAAATCCCGGATGTGAGACGTTCGTTCCCGGCGAGCCTTTGTTTCGCAGCACGCCATTGTTGTGCGGTCTTCTCCCGATTTTCGGGCGCCACGACCGCATTCGCGCTCGCTGTGCCTCCTCTTTTTCAATGGCGTCACTACCGCTTGCAGCGGATCTTCGCCGGCATTGGCAACCGCAACCGGGGGCTCGAGGGGGATTGACCGCCCAAGAGGCGGTCGTTATACGGTGCGCAGGCGCTTTCGGTACCGGCGCTTCCCGGGGGCTGTTCTTGGAAGCTTTGTTTGTCTCCACGGCGGTGGTCGCACTGGCCGAGATGGGTGACAAGACCCAACTCCTGTCGTTTGTGCTCGCGGCGAAGCTCAAACGCAAAGTGCCCATCGCACTGGGGATTCTGTTCGCTACGCTCGCCAATCACTCCCTCGCCGGCTATGTGGGCACATGGCTCGCCGGCCTGGTATCACCCGAAGCGCTGAGATGGATTATCGCCGTATCGTTTTTCGTCTTCGCTTTGTGGGCGCTCAAGCCAGATAAGCTCGATGAAAACCAAAAGCTCCGCGGCACGGGCGTGTTCCTAACGACGTTCGTGGCCTTCTTCATGGTGGAGATGGGCGACAAGACCCAGCTCGCGACGGTCGCGCTTGCTGCCCGCTACGACTCGCTGGTTGTTGTCGTGCTAGGAACGACGCTTGGCATGATGATCGCAAACGTCCCTGCTGTGTGGTTGGGTGAAACTCTGGCCCATCGCGTCAATATGAAGGTGATGCGTGGGGTCGCGGCGGCATTGTTCGTCCTTCTCGGAGTACTGGCGCTATTCGCCGGGAAGAGCGTTGACTGACCCGGGACGGCCAATAAGCCATAGTCGCGACGGAATAGGTCTAGAGCTCAGGTCGGTCGAAATCGAAAATGGAGATGAACGCATCACCCGACGAAATCTCGACCCCGTGGCACACCCTAGCTGTCGATGCGGTCATGTCGCATCTTCGCTCCGCTCCTGAAGGTTTGGCCGAAGTCGAGGTTGAGCGTCGATTCGCTGATCATGGCCCGAACGAGCTGGAGGCCGCTGATCGTGTCTCGCCTTGGGCCGTTCTGTTGGGACAATTCAAAAACGTCCTGATCATCATCCTGCTGATCGCAACCGCGATCTCTGCCTTTGTCGGACACGGCGTTGAGGCCATCGCCATCGCCGTGATCGTGCTGTTCGCTGTGGTGCTGGGCTTCGTACAGGAGTACCGAGCGGAACGCGCGATCGAAGCACTGAGGAGAATGGCCGCGCCCACCGTAACGGTGATCCGCGATGGTCAGGAGATTCGGATTCCGGCGCGCGAGCTCGTGCCAGGCGATCTCATTCTGTTGCACGCGGGGGACAAGGTGGCGGCCGACGCGCGGTTGATCGAGTCGGTCAATCTGCAAGTGGAAGAAGCGGCGCTCACGGGCGAATCGGTGGCCGTGGCGAAGAACACCGAACCGCTCGGTCGGGAGGACCTGGCCCTCGGCGACCGCAGCAACATGGTTTTTGCTGGAACGATCGCCACCTACGGCCGTGGCCGTGCCGTCGTCGTCGGCACCGGCATGAATACTGAGTTTGGCCGGATTGCGAAGATGTTGCAATCCGTCGAATCCGGTAAGACGCCTCTGCAGCAGAATCTCGATAAGGTAGGTCGCGTCCTGGCCTTAGCGGCCGTTGTCGTCGTGGCTGCGATCGTCGCCATGGGCATGCTTCGCGGGCAACCGTTGCTAGAGATGTTCATCTTCGGGATCGCCCTGGCGGTCGCGGTCGTACCCGAGGCGTTGCCGGCAGTTGTCACCGTCTCGTTGGCAATCGGCGTGCAACGCATGGCGAAGCGAAACGCCCTCGTGCGCCGCCTGCCCGCCGTCGAAACCTTGGGCAGCACGTCGGTCATCTGCTCGGATAAGACCGGGACGCTGACCAGGGACGAGATGACCGCCCGCAAGCTGTACACCCCCGAAAGAACGCTCACGATCTCCGGTAGCGGCTACGCGCCTGAAGGCGAGTTCTCACTGGAGAGACCGGCCGTCGAGCTTTCGCAACAGGAGACGGAGTTGCTACGGGCCGCAGCGCTGGTTTCCGATGCGCACCTCGTCCGCGACGATGCGCACGGCGGTTGGAACATCAAGGGAGACCCCACCGAAGGCGCCATGATCGTGGCGGCAGCGAAAGCCGGACTTCAAAAGGACGACCTAGACCTCCAATTCCCCCGCATTGGCGAGATCCCGTTCACCTCTGAAACCAAACGGATGACGACCTTGCATTCCATTGAGAACGGTCAGGTCGCATACGCCAAGGGCGCGCCGGAGACCATCCTCGATTCGTGCTCTCGGCAATTGACCGAGCAAGGCGAAGTCGCGCTGGGGGATGCGGACCGAGGCTCGATTCTGGAAACGGTCCAACAGATGGCTGGCGAGGCCCTCCGCGTCCTAGCTGTGGCCAGCAAAGCAGACGCCACGCTTGGAGACGCGGAGCGCGACATGACCTTCCTCGGCCTGGTGGGCATGATCGACCCACCGCGCCCCGAAGCCAAAGCCGCCATCGAACGATGCGAACAAGCCGGCATCAGAGTCGTGATGATCACGGGCGACCATCCGCTCACCGCTCAGGCCGTGGCTCGTGAGCTCGGTCTGTTCAAGGCGGGGCGCGCGATAACCGGCGCACAGCTCGAAGACATGAGCGATGAGGAGCTCGAGCGCGACGTCGAAACCATCGAGGTCTATTCCCGAGTCTCCCCGGCTCACAAGCTCCGGGTAGTTACCGCCCTACAGAAGCGCGGTCACATCGTAGCGATGACAGGCGACGGCGTGAACGACGCGCCGTCTCTCAAGAAAGCCGACATCGGGATCGCCATGGGCATCACCGGCACCGACGTGAGCAAAGAAGCCGCCGCGATGACCCTGACCGACGACAACTTCGCATCGATTGTTGCGGCGGTGGAAGAAGGGCGCGGGATCTTCGAGAACATCAAGAAGTACCTGATGTACCTCCTCTCCTCGAACGCCGGGGAGATCGGTCTCATGGCTGGCGCCGTGATCGCGGGTTTACCGCTGCCTTTGACCGCCGTACAGATCCTCTACGTCAACCTAGCCTCCGATGGCTTGCCTGCACTGGCGCTGGCGGTCGATCCCCCCGAGGATGACCTGATGAAGCGGCCACCGCGCGAGGGTCGCGCCGGAGTATTCACTCGCCCTATCGTGATACTGATGACCATTGGAGGGCTCTGGTCCACAACAGTGAATCTCAGTGTCTTTACTTGGGCTCTGCGGTCGGGCCGTGGCGTTGCTCAGGCCATGACGATAACCTTTGTGTCCCTGGTGTTGATCCAGTTCGTCAAGGCCTACAACTTCCGCTCCGACCGCCGGTCCATCTTGCATCGGCCGTTCGCCAACAAGTGGCTGAACCGCGCCATCTTTTGGGAGCTGGGGCTGTTGCTCTTCATCGTATTGTTTCCACCGATGCACGCGCTCTTTGGCATCTACGCGTTGTCACAGAACGACTGGCTGATCGCCATCGGCGCAGCCCTTACCATTTCGCCCGTCTTGGAGCTGGCCAAGTGGTGCGAACGGCGCGGTTGGTTTGGAAAGCTGTCCTGACGGTTTATCGGCAACACGCTCGTATGAACGTGTCCTCTCATCGTGTAGTATCTTCGCTCGACTCGGCAATCGGAGCGTTAGCCGTGGCCCGCCCGCGCTCGTGATGGTCGGGGCAGCATTCGATTCGAAGGCGAACCGCCGAAACCCCAAAAAAGGAGACCTGAACCCATGCAGTTGAACCACATCATCGTTGCAACGGATTTCTCGACGCGCTCCGACTCGGCGATCCGCCACGGAACGCGTATCGCGCGTTCTACCGGGGCCGGGCTTCGAATCGTCCACGTCGTGGAAACGCCTGCGGATGAGGAGGGGCTAGAGTCCGCGCGGCCTGCAGTAGAGCATTGGCATGTCGACGACCAGGAGCGATTAGCACAGGCGATCGAGCCGTACGCAACCGAGGGCGTCGATATTGCCCAAGAGGTCGTCGATGCTCCATCCACCGCAGAAGGGCTCCAACTGGTCATCGATGCGCAGCCCGCGGACTTGGTTATCGTGGGCAGCACAGGACTGACCGGGATCAAGCACACCTTGCTCGGCAGTACCGCCCAGAAAGTTCTACGCACCGTGCAAACGCACATCATGGTTGCCCGAGGCGAGCCTCCTCCTGCCGATGGCTACAAGCGCATTCTGATCCCGACAGATTTCTCCGTGCCCGCCGAGAAAGCTCTGGAGCTCGCCGCGGTGCTGGCAGCGCCCGATGCACAGTTCGATGTCGTTCACTTCTGGCGTGTTCCCGAAGCCACACGTGGAGATGAGTACTCCGACTTGGTGATCGACACCGTTGCCACCTCCGTGAAGAAGCGCGGCCGAAAGCTGATCGAGTCCTTTGAATCACAGGCAGCGAACGCTACATTCCAGTCGGTTCAAGCATCCCCTGAGCGCGGCCTCGCAGAGAAGCTAGATCGGGGCGACTATGACCTCGTCGTTGTCGGAAGCTTTGGGCGCTCCAAGCTGAGGCGCTGGCTTCTGGGGAGCGTAGCGGAACACACAGCCCGGATTGCGCCTTGCACTGTCGCGGTGGCCAGGCCGGATTCCTGAAGCGACCGGAGAGAACCAATCCATCCCTGCTCACGAAGGTTGAACCTTGTGTGGTGAATCGATCGGTGGGACCTGAACCGCGATGAACGAATGGACCATCCTTCAGGACGCGCGGCTCTTGCCTCTGGGGGCGATGCTCCTTGGCGCGCTGTTCGAGAGATTCAAGCAGAACGCTGGGTTGGCGGAAGGTTCGGCTTGGTGCCGCTCGCTGTTTTCGGCGCTGCTGCTCGTGGCGGCAATCATAGTGATCTTGAAATATGTCTTTCGATGCACTCGTCAGCTTCTCGGCCGAAGGTGCGAATCGGGATCTTCCTGCCTTGATGGCAGTCGTCACCGCGGTCGGATGCACTTGGGGAGCCCATGCTCCTGGGGATAGGGATCAACTCCTACCAGCTCTCGCTTTGGTGGTTCTCACCGTGACAACTGCCGGAGCATCGCCCGGTCGCCGGATTGTACGTGACCTGGCTGTCCGTGAAGCGAACCTGATTGGCTCCGTCGACATGCAGAAGCGGTTCGCGGATCGAAAGCCCGTTGTCCGTGACGTCCACATGGCAGTTGCCGCAATTGAACCCCTCGTTGAGGTGCTTGCGGTGCTCACCGCTCATGCTGCCCCAATCGTTTGCGCTCGCCATGCCTGGATGACACGAGTTGCACTGCATCGGCGCACTTCCATCGACGGCGGTGCCGTTGTTCCCTCGACCGTTGCCATGACAATACAATCTGCTGCAAGTGCCCGCTCCGTCGTAGGCGCCAGCAGCGCTCAAACCTGTGGAAAATCTCACCTCGCCCCGGCCGGGCGTGTCGTCGAACGCATGCTCCATGCTCAACACGTCAGACGGTTTGGTGTGGCACTCGGTGCAATCGTAGGCCTTACTGATCCCTTGTGTCACGTGTACCGTGTGAGCGAGGAAGGCTAGCGAGCCAGACATCGGAAGCGTACCGAGGTCGCGCGGCGGCGCTCCAGTGAGATTGTCGTCTCCGCCGTGGCAGAACACGCAGTCCGATCGCCAGCCGACGCTGTGACAACTGTCGCAGCTCGGGCCAAGGCTACCCGTCAGATCGGCGGAGTGACAGTTGCGGCAATCGATTTGCTGCAACTCCATGTCGTAACCGTGAACGTCCGGTGCCGCGTAACCGGCCGGGTGGTAGGGATTGAGCGCATCGAGCCACGGCGAGGCGGAGTGAGCGTGGCCGTGACAGGTACCGGCACAAGCTCGGTCCTGGGAATCAAAGGAGAACCCTGCAATCGAGAAGTCGACGTCCTTGAGCCCGTTGACGTGGAGCGTGAGGGTGGCGATCGAGCGGCCATCGTTGGTGGTTGCCGCGTGGCAATCGGCGCAGCTCGCTCCTTGTCCGAGGTGGAACGAATGGAGGCCGCCCATTGCAGCCCATGCGGCTTGCCCGCTGTCGAGACCGGCGTGACAACTGCCACAATCCCGCGGAGGAGCGCCGTCTGTGATCGTGCCATTCGGCCCCTGTCCGTTTCCGTGACAGTAGAGCCCGGAGCAGGTTCCACCGCCATCGTAGTGGCCCTCCGGGCTGAGCCCTGCGCCGAAGCCGACCTCCGCCCGGGCCGGAGTGTCGTCGAACGCGTGCCCGGGGTCGAGCACGTCGCTGGGCTTGCGGTGGCACTCGGTACAGTCGAACGCGACGGCGACGCCAGATGTGACGTGCGTCGTGTGGGCGCGGAAGCTCAGTGACGCCGACAGGTCGGGTGTTCCGAGATCCCTTGGCGGCGCGCCAGTGAGCGTCTCTCCGGCACCGTGGCAAAACAAGCAGTCGCTGCGCCAGCCCGCCGTGTGGCAACTGTCGCAACTCGGTCCGGCGCCCCCAGCGAGGTCAGGACCGTGACACGAGCGACAGTCCATGCGCTGAAGCTCCATCTCGGGGCCGTGCACGTCGGGACTTCCAAAGCCAGGCGGATGGAACCCCTCGCTGGAGCCGAGCCACGGCCGAGCGCCGTGAGGATGGGCGTGGCACGTGCCGGAGCAGGTCTGTGTCCCTCGATCATACGAGAACCCGGCTGCGGAGAACTGGTTGTCGCGCTGTCCGTTGATGTGAAGCGACGGTGTGGCGATGGTCAGCCCATCACCCGTGGTAGCTTGATGGCAGTCTTGACATCCCGCACCGATCGAAACGTGAAACCGGTGCAGGCCGCTCATCTCGTCGAGATCGGCCAGAGGGCTGCTCGATCCGGCGTGGCAGCTTTCACAGGTCATCGGGGGATCGGTCACCCCGACGCTTCCATTGTCGCCCTGCCCATTGCCATGGCAGTACAAGCTGGCGCAACCAGTCGCTCGATCGTACACCCCACTCGGGCTGCGACCGCCGCCGAGGTCGACCTCCGCCATGCCCGGCGTGTCGTCGAACGCATGGCCCTGTGAAAGGACGTCGGTGACCTTGACGTGACACTCCACGCAATCGAGGGGCTCGGTGATTGAGTTCATCACGTGATCGTGGTGCGCCGGAAATACGGATTCGGCGACCGTCAGCGTCCCGTCCAGATTCTTGGGCGGCGCCCCGCTCGAGTCCTCGACCCCTCCGTGGCAGAAGACGCAGTCGGTACGCCATGCTTGGGGATCCGCGGGTGTGTGACAATCGTCGCAGCTGGGCTCGCGATCCCCTCCAGTCAGATCGTTGCCATGGCAAAAACGGCAATCGAGCAGTCCCTGCATCACGTACGCGCCGTGCAGCTCGGGTCTCTCGAAGCTCGCAGAATGAAACCTGCCCGTTCCGACCGTTCCTCCTGTTCCGATCGTTCCTCCGCCCCCTCCCATTCCTGCAAGTCCGCCAGCGCCGCCGGCGCCGCCCGCCCCGCCCGTTCCGCCGTCCAACGGCCCGCCATCGGGGCCACCGTCATCGGGCAGGCCGCCGTCGGACTGATCCGCCCCACTCTCCGAGCCGCAGCCTCCCAGTCCGATCAAGCACACGAGCGGGACGAATAGAGCGGAACGAAACGCCGTCCGGATCTTGCGGGGAATTCGCATCGGTCTCGTGTGGTCGGGGATCAGGGTCGGGGGGACTGACAAAATCGTACCCATTTCGCCGCGCGAGGCCTACTCGACCCTTCGCGCGGTGATCGCTTGTGTTCCTAGTGACCAAAACCCCGAAAACCGGCTCAGTTCTTCGCAAGCATATGGACTACGACGTCATCATCATCGGTAGCGGCTTTGGTGGGAGCGTCCCCGCGCTTCGTTTTCAACGTAGTCGTCCGCAAGCCCACCCAGCGCGCCAGGGACGGCATTCGCCGCGAAGTCGAGGAATTGGCGAACCAGAGGAGACAAGGCCCGCGTGTCGACGACGAGGGCACGAATGGTCTGAAGCGGCATCGGGTAGTCGGGCAAGATCTCGACAAGCCGCCCGTCATCGAGGGGATCACAAGCCATGAAGGGTGGCACCTCGGTGATCGCTTGACCGGAGACGGCCATGTACAGGAGGTGCGCGTAGTCGTTGGTGAGGAGCACAGGGTTCAAGCTGAGCTCCACATCCCCCATGGTCCACGAGGGCGGATCGCCCGTCCGCCAGCACGCGCACGCCAGGTTACGAAGATCTGCTGGACTTTCGATCTGTACGCCATGCAAGAGCGACGGTGCGCCGACGACGCGGTGCCGGTAGCGAGCAAGCGTCCGACCGACGTAGGAGGAGTAGCCACCTTCACCAACCCGAACCACCACGTCGATTCCATCAGCGACGAGGTCGACGCGCCGATCGGTCACGAACACATCCAGGCGGACCGCTGGGTATCGCCGGCAGAACTCCGAAAAGACGGGCTGCATCGGCTCGAAGTGCGGTGGGATCGACACCCGGAGCGTGCCAGCGACACCGGAAGAGTCGTACAGCCGCTGCTCGGCCTGTGATAGCGTCGCGAGCGCGGGCGTCGCTTCGGCAAGGAGCTGCGTACCGGCTGGCGTCAGGGCCAACCCGTGTGGCCCGCGCTCCAGCAGCCGAACCCCGAGGTCGTCCTCGAGCTTGCGTACTCGACGGCTCAGCGTCGGCAATGGAACGCGCGTGCGACGGGCGGCCTCGGAAAGACTCCCAGCCTCCGCGGCCGCGACAAAGAGCTCGAGTGCATTGAGGTCCATCGTTTCCGGCCCTGCCTATCGTTTTTGAGAGGATAAGTCTCATTTCGGAGTCTACCTGTTCGTTATCGGGAGGTCTACCTTCAGGCGAACCGCAGCCGATTGATCGGCGCCCAAGGAGAATCCCATGAACTCGAAACCTCACATCCGGATGCTTACGGGCATCTTCCTTATCACCAGCGTCACGATGGGTTGCGCCAGCACGCAGCAACGAGGCGCCAGCGGGAACAACGCCGCCTTCGATGCGTCCGCCCAGGTCGAGGCCGCCACGCCGGCTCCAACCGCGGCCAAGACCCATGTGCCGGTCCTCGAGGAAGTCAGAGCGGACGCGATTCCCGTGGATCCAGACGTCGGGGTTGCGACGATTGCGCTCGAAGGTGGGACTTACGTCGTGACCGATGGGATTTGGCAATCTGCGTTCGTCGTCACCAGTCGTGGCGTGATCGTGCTCGATGCGCCGGAATCCTTCGGGACGAAGTTGCGCGACGCGATCGCCGCAGTCACCGATCAGCCGATCAAGGTTCTGGTGTATTCACACGCCCACAAGGACCACATTGGAGGTTCCGCTACCTTCGCGGGCATTCCTGGGCTCAAGATCGTGGCGCTCGACTCCGTCCGGCGCTTCCTCGAAGAGAAGCAGGATCCAAACCGTCTCGTCCCCAACAGCACCTTCTCGCACGCCAAGACGATTCGCCTCGGCGGAAAGACCGTCGCGCTCGAGCAGCATCGCAACTACCACGCCGACGAGGGCGATCTCTTCATCTACGTGCCCAAGTCCAAGTTTCTAATGGCCGTCGACACCCTAGCACCTGGGTATGTCCCGTTCATGAATCTCGACCTCACGTCGAACTTCCACGAGTACCTCAAGGTGTTCGATGACATTCTTGTATACGATTTTGACGTGTTCCTCGGGGGACATCTCACCCAGCTCGGGGACCGTGCTGACGTCGAGCTCACGCAACAATACGTGCGCGACGTGTACGAGACGACGAAACGAGTCCACGATTCGACAGACATGATGGCTGTGATGGCACGGACAGCACAGGCCGAAGGCGGGTGGGACAACAAATACCTCTTGTTCCAGGCCTTTCTTGACCAAGTCACCGCGAAAGCCGTGGCGGAGGTGCAGGCCCGTTGGATCGACAAGCTTGCCGGGGTCGACGTGTTTGTCGATAGTCACGTTCGCACAGCGTTGATCTACGTGCGCTGGGACGACTAGGAACGACAAATGCGAGCCTGGATACTGCGACAACCCGGAGGTCCCGAAGCCTTCGAGCTCACCGACATCCCGCGTCCGGAGCCACAGCCGGGTCATGTGCTCATCGAGATTCGGGCGTTCGGACTCAACAGATCGGAGTGGTTTACACGGATTGGCGAGTCCCCCACCGTCCGGTTGCCGCGGGTGCTCGGCATCGAGTGTGTCGGCACCGTGGTCCGCGCGCCCGGCGGCGAGCTCGAAGAAGGTCAGCGCGTCGCGGCGATGATGGGCGGCATGGGCCGCGAGTTCGATGGCTCGTACGCGGAGTATACGTCGGTGCCCGCCTCGAACGTGTTTCCCCTCGATACCGAGTTGCCATGGGACGTCCTCGGCGCGCTGCCGGAGATGCTGCAGACCTGCCACGGGTCGCTGCACACCGGGCTCGGTGTGCAGCCCGGTGAGACGCTTCTCATTCGAGGCGGCACATCGTCCATCGGGCTCGCAACGCTCTCCATGGCCAAGGTCGCGGGCCTTCGTGTCATCTCCACGTCGAGAAGCGAGGCAAAGGCTGACATGCTGCGCAAGGCCGGCGCGGACGAGGTGGTGATCGATGACGGCGAGCTCGGCGCCAAAATTCGCAACGACCACCCTGGCGGGGTCGACCGCGTGCTCGAGCTCATCGGGACCACGACGCTGCTCGACTCACTGCAGTGCGTTCGGCCTGGCGGTGTGGTGTGCATGACCGGCATCCTCGGCGGCGAGTGGGAGCTCGCGTCGTTTCGACCGATGGGGCATATCCCCACCGGCGTGCGGCTGACGTCCTACTCGGGCGGCGCGAGCGACATCTCGAGGGAGGACCTCCAGCGCTACGTTTCGTTGGTCGAGCGCGGGGAGCTCATCATCCGCACGGGCCCCGTGTGGAGCTTCGATCAACTCCCGCTCGCTCACCAGGCGATGGATGAGAACCGCGCCAACGGCAAAATGGTAGTCGTCGTCGAATGGCGCCGGGGAGGATGGTAAATGCCTCTCAGTGTCCCCGAACCCACGGTGGATCGATGCTATCTTGCCGCTCGATGGTGAAGCGCGCTGGCTTTCCGTTTCTGGTCGTCGCGCTGGCGACGTTTCTCACATCGGTGGGTTGCAGAGCTTCGTCGACACCTGGTTCTTCGCCCGGCCTTCGCGTGTCCTGCCCGGCGGGTGGGACAGCGATCATCGAGACGTCACGTTGGCGAGCAGAGGTCACGCAACCTGACTTCGTGCTTCGCGTCGTTCGCCCGAGTGGCGAGACGCTGATCGAAACATCGGGACCGCTCCGTTTCACGACGGTCACCGGGCAGGAAGGACCCTTAGACGAGGGAGTGATTGCCCCTTGGACGGAGGCGGGGATCGTCGCGACCATCAGGTGCGATGCGACCTCCCTGGATGTCGAGCTTACCGCCGAAGCAGGCGATGCCCCGCTGATGATGCTTTCGCTCACGAGCGACGGTGACGCGCGTGCTTTGCGCATTGCCGCGCGAGTCAATCCTGGCGTTGGCGAGGGCGCCAACCGCGTGGCGATCGACCTCGTCCACACGAGTGACGATCGCTACTACGGAATGGGCCAACGCTACGAAGAAGCCGAGCACAGTGGCAACGAGCTCGTCGTGTGGACCGAGGAAGGGTGCAACTTCGGGTGCCTCGATGAGCTGCCGACCGGTATTCCCATTCCTTTCTACCTGAGCTCGCGCACGTACGGCTTGCTGATCGACGATACTCGATTCAGTCGGTTCGATTTCGGCAAGACGGATTCCACGAAGACGGCGATCGAGCTTTTTCACGATCGCCTCGAGCTCCGCGTCTTCGTTGGCGATGACCCACTCGACGTCATCGAGGCATACACACACTTCGCCGGGAGGATCCCCGAGCTTCCGCTGCCCTGGGTGTTCGCGCCGTGGATATCGGCGAACACGAAACACCGCGGCGACAACCCAAATGCCGAGAGCCGGACGCGAGAGATTGCCGCCCTCATGCGCAGCGAGCGCATTCCTACCAGTGGGATCTGGAACGAGGACTGGGCCGGAGGAGACGGGGAGTTTCTTTACTCAGCGGACTTCCACCTGGACCAGAACCACTACCCAGACTGGGCCGGCATGATCGACGACATGCACGCGCTCGGATTCCGTGTGTTTGCGTACTTCCAGCCGTACCTGACCGTCGGCACGGAAGATTATCTATATGCCGCGGACCGCGACTACTTGCTCCGAGGTCCCGATGGCGCCCCAGCGACCTTCTTCCTGATAGAGATCCGTTCTCAGCTCGACCTGACGAACCCCGACGCGATCCGTTGGTGGCAGGACACGATCTTCGACCGCGCGGCACGATTCGGTGTGGACGGCTGGATGAACGATTTCGGCGAGTACGTCGGAGCGACGACGGTCGCTGCCGACGGCCGACTCGGCTGGGAGGTGCATAACGACTACCCTAGACTTTGGGCCCGCACGGCCCGCGAGTTTTGGGAGGAGCGGCGCCCGGACGGTGACTGGGTGTTCTTCTCACGCTCCGGCTATACCGGCTCTTGGCAGTACTCACCGGTGCTTTGGACCGGCGATCAGACGACGGACTGGTCAGAGGGGGATGGCCTCCCCACGGTGATCCCCGCCGTCCAGTCGCTCGGCATCAGCGGTGTTCCCGTCGTCGCTACGGACATCGGCGGACTCCTGTGCCTCACCTCACCACCCACCGATCGCGAGCTCTTTTATCGGTGGACCCAGCTTGGGGCGATGTTGCCGGTCATGCGCGAGCACAACGGGCAGTTCGCCTGCGACTCTAACTGGCTCATCGACAACGACGCCGACAGCATCGAGCATTGGAAGACCTACGCCACCCTGCACACGACGCTCTTTCCGTATCTCTACACGCTGGTCGCGCAGGCGCGGGATCATGGATGGCCCGTCGTGCGGCACCTCGTGCTTCATTTCCCAGAGGCGCCCGGCTCCAAGGAGCGTCAGGACGACCAGCTCATGATGGGCGATCGGATCCTCGTCGCGCCGGTCATCGTGGAGGGCGCGCGCAGCCGTGTCGTCTATTTCCCACCAGGTGATTGGGTGCATTGGCAGACCGGTGACACGTACACGGGCCCAGCCGAGATCGAGGTGGCTGCGCCGCTTCGAGTCGCTCCGTACTTCTATCGCAGTGGCCGAATCATTCCCCGATTCGACACGGTGATCGACACGCTGGTCGAGGAATCCGACCCCGACTTGGCCGGGTTCGCGGACGCGAATTCGTCCATGACCATCGACTTCTTTGGAGAAGGCCGAGACGAGCTCTCACTCTGGGACGGCACGACCATCGCGTGCGATGCGTCCGCGCGCACATGCCAGGTCACCAGAGCGCCCCTCGGGCGGACCTACACGTTTCGCTTCCACTGAGTGCCGAGTGTGCCTGAAACGAAAGGTCCACACGGGCTTGGCCATCGTCGGCTCGTTTCGGCACCAGTTCGTCGATTTTGTGACCGTTCGACCGGAGCCGTGAACCGTCGGCGTGTTCACGGCTCGTCGCGGTGACTCCGTGACCCAAGCGTGCCAGGGACAATGATGGTCGCACGCGGGAAAAAGCCGACGGCTCGTGGTTGGTCGCACGCCATCGCGGCGGTGATTGCACTCGTCTTCAGCATCGCGATGGCAAGGAAGACGTCGGCGAATGTTGAGCACATGCTCAGCGTCGTCGTTTTCGGCGCCAGCATGGTTCTGCTTTTTTCGATGAGCGCGGTTTACCATTTAGGCCGTTACTCAGACGCGGTGCGCCTAACGCTTCGGGCCATCGACCACTCAAACATCTATCTTCTCATCGCGGGGACGTACACGCCGATCATCGTGATCGGCCTCGAAGGATGGCAGAAGAGTGTAAGTCTTTGGCTAATCTGGATCCTCGCGGTCGCGGGCGTTGTCTTCTCGGTCTTCGTACGAGAGTCACCGCGTTGGGTTCGATTCGGCCTTTACATCGCGATGGGTTGGTTCTCGCTCTTCATCATTCCAGCCCTGTACAAAACGAGCGGCTCAGAACCGGTCGGCCTCATGGTCTGCGGCGGCGTGCTCTACTCGGTAGGCGCGATCGTTTACGCAACCAAAAAACCCGACCCCTGGCCCGACACATTCGGCTTCCACGAAATCTTCCACGCGTTTGTCATCGCAGGTTGCGCGTGCTTTGCAGCGACGATTTGGATCTGGCTCCTTTAGCCCACTGGTACCATTTCGGAAGCGCAATTGCGCGATACTAGCTCGTTATGTCGGCTTGCGGTGCACGCTGAACCTCGTTCGGATCGTCTCCGCGCATTTCTGCTCCGTCTTCCCGCACGGCACGGCACCGTCTACGACGCGGAGCCATTCCGGCGCCGCAAGCGCAACATCACGAGAGACGCGATGAGCCAAGCGGCGCCATCGGACGGACTCTCGCTCACCGAGCATCCCGAGCCGCCGCCGGCCATGGACTCGGAATCGGGCGGGGCGATCGAACGGCCGCTCGCCGTGAGGTCGAAGAGGAGAATGCCCCCGCCCTCGGCCACCACGTCCCCGTCGATCGAAAGCTGAAAGGCAATGTGCGTGCCGCTGGGGTTCACTGTCGGATTCGACGCGTACCAGCCTCGATAGCGGTTGAAGCGCGTGAGCCGATCCCAGGCCTGGGAGCCGTCGAGCGGCAGGAGCCAAATGTCCAACGGGCCCGGTAAGAACACGTTGTCGAGATCGCGCTCGACGAGGACCCACGCGCCATTCGGGGCGACGCCCTCGGCTTCCTCGTAGACAGGGCTCTGCGAGTAGTTCGTCACCAGCCCGGTCGAGAGGTCGACGCCCATGACCTCGCCGCCCGCGTACGCGTACGCCGTGAAGATCAGCTCCTCGGTGCCTGGGCGGAAGTCCTGCACCTCGAGGACTGCGAACGGCGAGACCGCCGTGCGGTCGATCACCAGCTCGATGTTCTCGAGCAGGACGCGTTCATCTTCGTACCGGAGCTCCCCCGTCCAGATCTCCGAGATACCGTCCCGCACCCGGCTGAGAAGGTCGGGGTCGGTGTAGTCGATGTCAGAGCGGTTCCACGCAATGCGAAGCGACACGTCCGACGTCGCTATGCCCTCCCAGCATGGCATGCCGAGGGGCTGCGGAGCATCGTCGAATGGCGTGCGCAGGACAGACATGACGCCGGTGAAGCGACCCGCTTCGGGACGGTCGTCACTCGGCAGCGGGCCCGACGTCGGGCCGCAGAGCAGCACGTCACCAGTGGGCACGTAGTGGGCTCGCGTGAAGCCCATGTGCTCGAACCCGTCGGTCAGTTTCCGTAGATTCCCCGTCGCGATGTCGAGCTCGACGACATCGCCAAGAGGCGCTCCGTCGATGAAGAGGATCCGCTCGCCGTCGGGCGACCAGTCAGGCCGAGACCCGAAGTCGGTCAGCAGGCTGATGTACGGCGGCAGGTCGTCGAGGGGGGAGCCATCGAGCGTCCCGCGTTCGGGGTCGCCGGGAGCCTGACCGCTCGCCGGTGCGGGAACAAAGACGAACGCAGCGATGGTTGCGAGCACTACAGCCGGGCTCAACATGTGGAGTGCACCTCGTTCCTGCGATCTCGAAGGTGAGAAATCGAGTGAGCAGAGCCTACCATGTCCTCGTCGTAAATCTCAGGAACCGAGGCGACCAAACCTGTATCCGACATCGCGGCCTGCTCACTTCGCTCGAGGGGGAAGGCGAGCGAGAGCGCAAACACGAAGAGACTACGCTCGAAAGGTACGGATGGTGTTTCACGTCAAGGGCTTGGAATTTGAATCCGTAGACGCCCTGGCCGTGAACGAGCATGACTCGACACCGCGGGCTTCGTGTGCGGCGATCTGTCGATCGCCGATTTCGCGCGCTGTTTCCTCACATGTCGCGAGGACGGCCCCGCCGGCCAACTGCTGCACGAAAGAGGCGTTGAGCGCGCCGGGCATTGCCGCTAAGACTAAAGGGCAACGATTGCGGCATGGACTACGACGTCGTCATCATCGGTAGCGGTTTCGGTGGAAGCGTCCCCGCGCTTCGTTTGTCACAGAAGGGCTACCGCGTGGCGGTCCTCGAGCAAGGGCGCAGGATCTCGCCAGAGGACATGCGCGCAGCCGATCGAAGCATACGGAAGCTGTTTTGGATCCCTCGGATTGGCTTCCGTGGTTTCTTCGTTCAGCACCTCTTCAGACATGTGGGGATCGTCGGCGGCGTCGGCGTCGGCGGTGGAAGCTTGGTCTACGCCGCGGTGTTGTTGAAGCCCAGTGCCGCATTCTTCCGAGACCCCGCGTGGTCCGGCCTCGGGATCGACTGGGAACGGGAGCTGTCACCCCATTATGCGACTGCAGAGGCGATGCTGGGACGAACGCCCAACCCAGATCATGGCAAGATGGATGATTGGTTGCGCGCGACCGCCGAGGCGATGGGGGCCGAGCAAACGTTCGGTTCGGTTCCCCAGGGCATCTACTTCGGACGGGCAGGCGTAACGGAGCCAGATCCATTCTTCGACGGCGCAGGACCGGCACGGACCGGCTGCACGCGATGTGGAGGATGCCTGACTGGCTGCGCAGATGGCGCGAAGAACTCGCTCGACAAGAACTATCTTCATTTGGCGCAGAACCTGGGGGCTGAAATTCTACCGGAGCGCAAGGTAGTTTCGCTCCGGCCGCTCGAAGGAGGAGGCTACGAAGTTCGCACCGTCCATCCCCTCCGTCCCGGACGAGGGCAGTCTCCGCTTCGCGCTCAGCGCGTCATCGTCTCCGCGGGTGTGGTCGGCACGCTGGATCTTCTGTTCAAGTGCCGGGACCAGCAGCGAACGCTCCCGAACATCTCGTCGAGACTTGGCGACGTCGTGCGAACGAATAGCGAAGCGATCGTGGGGGCACTTTCGCCGGACCCCGGTGACGATCTCACGTACGGCGCCGCGATATCGTCGCATTTCCACCCCAACGCCCACACCCACATCACCCAGAACCGCTTTCCTCCGGGCTACGATTTCATGCGGTGGTACATGGGACCGCTCGTCGATGGGCCGAGGGCTCTAAGCCGGGCCGTTCGCACGGTCTTGGCCAGCGTGCTGCACCCGATTCGAACGCTCAAGACTCTCTTCGCACGCAACTGGCACAAGCGGATCACCGTGTTGACGGTCATGCAGAACCTCGACAGCCAAATCGCGTTTCGTCGCGGACGACGACTGCTTTGGCCCTTCACGCCGCTGCTCCATTCCAGGGCGGGCCCGGACGGCGGCACTCCGGCCTACATCCCTGAAGCCAACGAGGCCGCACGCAAGCTTGCGGAGCACATCGGCGGAACCGCCCACAACAACATGCTCGAGAGCGTTGGAAACCTCTCGGTCACCGCGCACATCCTCGGCGGCTGCGGGATGTCTGCGACGCCCGACAGCGGTGTGATCGACGTCGACCACCAGGTGTTCGGCTACCCGGGACTCTACGTATGCGATGCATCCGCAATCCCAGCGAACGTCGGAGTCAATCCCGCCCTGACAATCACGGCGCTCGCCGAGCGGTTCAGCTCGCGCTTTCCCGGAAAGAGCCAACATTGACGCTTGCTCCGATCGCGCTGTCGCTGCAGTGCATCGACTTGAAAGAGCTTTCAGCGTTCAAGCGTGCGCCTCGATGACGAATGCCGCCATGGGGGCGGACATCGGTCCGGACCCGAAGCGTTCGGCCACCTCCACCTCGACCGCCGAGGTAATGTCTTCGAGCCGTCCGGGCGCCCGCGCCTCGATCATCGGCCGCATCGGGGTGCCCTGGCAGAAGGCGACGGCAATGTCGCGGGCGCGTTCGGCCCGGCTCTCGAGCTCGACCCGCTCGATCCGGACAGCCCCGAACCCGGCGGCACCAAGCTCGGACCGGATCCGGTCGGGGTCCCCGTGCCCGTGTGGTGTCCGCGACATGAAATCGGGTGCGCCCTCGGGCATCGCCCGCCTCAGAGCATCTTCGACCGTCTTGGCGAAAGGGCTCGCCTCGATCCGGTCCCAGATATTCAAGGCGTAAAGGCCGCGAGGGCGTAGGACCCGACGGGCCTCGGCATAGCCTTTCACACGGTCGGGGAAGAACATGGCGGCGAACTGGCAGGCCACGACGTCGAAAGAGCCGTCCGCGAACGGCAGATCGAGAGCGTCGCAGGGTTTCCAGCGGATGCGCGGGTCTTCCTGCATCAGGCTTCGAGCTCGGTCGAGCATGGGCGGATTGATGTCCGTGACGGTGAGGCGCGCTTCAGGCGGAAGGATCCGGGCGAGAGCCCGCGTGACCGCGCCGCTTCCCGCCGCCGTCTCGAGGATGTCGGCCCCGTCATGGCCCACGACGCGACGAGCGAGATCCTCGGCATAGGCCGCAAAGATCAGCGGAACCATGTACTTGTCGTAGATCTCAGGAACCGATCCAACGAAATCCGTATCCGACATCCCCGTTTCCTCCCCGCTGATGCCGCGATTCGGCGACTGTCCTGCAATGCCCCTACCCCGTCAAGCCCCGCAGGAGGTGCAGCTGATGGTCTCTTGAAAGCTGGGACGCACCAGCCTCTTTGACGCAGCCGGGGTCGAGCCCATCAGCCGACTGGCGTGCGGCCTCTTGCCTTCTCCGGGTCGCGCATGTCCAGCAACGAGACACCCACGCCGTAGGTCGCGAAGTGACCGGTTGGGCTAATCTCGAGGATGCAATTCTCCTCGATGTTTCCGTGCCGCTCGATCATCCGGCTCATCAGGGTTTCGAGGAGCTTTGGCTCGAGGTCGCCCATCGCCAGGACGCGCGCCGTGCCGCTGAAGGCGATCGTCGCATCGGGGATCTTGATCCAGGGCATGAACGGAGCCCGCTTTGGAATCGTCACGTTGAGCGCAACGTGGGGGTTGAGGCGGATGTGTTTCGCCTTCCACGATTTCTTGGCCGCCCTGACGTACAGAATTCGGTCTATCGGGACATAGACAATGCCCGCGGAGCGGGCCTGGCCTTGGGGATTCACATAAGACAGAACGGCGAACGAGCGCTTTTCGATCTCTTTCCACACGAGGTCCGTGGTGACGGGAGCCGGCATGGAGGGCTCCTAGATCCGCATCGGCTACCGTCAAGGAGGGCGCGCATCGGTCCGGGAAGGGACTCACCTCCGATGAGTCGCCGACCGGTTGGGTCCTCGCAGCGCTGAGCGAGATGGCAGGTGTGCCGTCAGGACCCTTGAACGCGAATCGAACGCCGACCTCGACGAGCGCAATGCGCTTTCGTGCGCGCTGCAAGCCGGAGAGCTCACGGCGTGCGGCTGGAATCCCGCCGGGCCGACGCTGGACGCGGCGTGGTTGCACGTCGCGCGGGACGATTGGGCCGTCGACGGCTCCCGTGCTTGAGATAGACCTGCTCGGAGGCGGCGCGCGCTTCCGCGCTTCGACGAGCCGCGTAGATTCGGGCGCGGGCCTGCGCATACGCCAGCCCGTGCTCGACGATTGGCGCTGGATAGTGCTTGCCGATCACGCATCCGAGGCGCTGCTGAAGTGAACGCGGCATTCGGTGGGGCTCGGCGATGTGCTCGACGGGAACCGCTTCGAGCTCGGGCGCGAATCGCCTGATGAAGAGACCTTCCGGGTCTTGATCGTGGACTTGCTTGATTGGGGAGTAGATCCGCACGGCGTTGATGCCGGTCACACCGGATTGCATCTGTGCCTGGCTGAAGTGAATGCCCGGCTCGAAGTCGAGAAAGTTTGCTGCCAAATGAAGCGCGGTGGGCCTCCACGGCAGCCACAGGTGGTAGCTTGCGAAGGACATCAGCATCGCTCGCATCCGGAAATTGAGCCAGCCCGTGTCGAGGAGCGCTCGCATGCAGGCGTCGACTAACGGATAGCCCGTTTGCCCAGAGGCCCAGGCTTCGAAGTAGTCCGCTCGAAAGTCGTTGCCGCGCAAGCCGTCCAGCGCGCGATTGAGCGCATGGAACTCGAGCTCGGGCTCGTCTTCGAGCTTTTGCATGAAATGACAGTGCCACCGAAGCCGGGACTGAAAGGAGCTGAGCGACTGAAGCCAGCGCGGGTCCAACTCCGCGTGTTGCTTTTTCAAGGACTTGATCTCCGAAGAGCGCGCCTTCGTCGCCTGGTAGACCGTTCTCAGGGAGAGGTTGCCCCACGCGAGGTAGGGACTGAGCCGACTGCAGGAATCCCAGGCATGAACTGGGCTCGACATCTCGTACCGGTAGCCGGCTCCACGCTCGCGAAGAAATGATTCGAGCGTCTCGAGGGCGCGAGACTCTCCGCCTCGCTGCACCTCCCGTTGGACCGCCGGCGCGAGTCCGAGCTCCTCCAAACCATGCAACCCGCCCGCTTCGATCCCTGAAAATCGACGGAGCGCGCTGGGCGTCTCCACACTCGGCTTCGACACGAAGCGGGCCCATCGCGCCGCCCATCCATCGCGGTTCCCGAGCTTTCGAATGACGCCGAACTGATTCCACTCGTGCCACGGAATGCCATGGTGCCGAGCCCATTCAGCCACGCGCAGGTCCCGATCGTAGGTGACGCGATTGCCGGTCTCTCGGTGACTGTGAATGGCACGAATGGGGTGCTCGCGATGCAGCTCCTCGAGCACCTCCGGCATCCTACCCACGCGCAGGGTCAGCTCGCCTCCGAGCTCTCGAAGGCGTTCTCGAAGCTCAACGAGCGATTCGTTGATGAAGCCGAGATGCAGGGCACCAAGCTCCGGAGTCGAAAAGATCTCGGGCTCGTAGACGTAGAGGCACAACACATCCCCGCGGACAGCTGCCTCGGCGAGCGGTCGATGATCGTGGATCCGCAGGTCGCGCTTGAACCAAACGATTTGCATGTGCTGGACTGGCCTCCCCTCGGTACCTAGAGATCCCGACGATGGGGTCAACAGCCAGCAAGATTTGCGCCAAATGCGGTCGGCGTTTCGCGTGGCGGGCCAAATGGTCGAACAGTTGGGATGACGTTCGATTTTGCAGCGACCGCTGCCGTCGCGAACGACTGAGCGCGGTGGACCACGCGCTCGAGGACGCCATCCTCTCTTTGCTGAGGCAACGAGGAGGCAACACGATCTGCCCGAGCGAAGCCGCCCGGCGCGTCGACGCGGTGGGATGGCGGATCTTGATGGAGCCCGCGAGACAGGCCGCGCGGCGACTCATGGCGCGCGGGCGGGTCGAAATCCTGCAGTGGGGAAAGCGCGTGGACCCGAGCACCGCGAAAGGCCCGATCCGCGTCCGACTCCCGCGCGCGGCGCTCTAGGCACGATTGGCGCTCGTCCAGGACACGAAACTCGCGGCCCGGAGAAACTGATAGCAACGGCCAGCACGCCCCCGTGCCAACGTGACCTGAGACACTCCTGAGCTGAAGATTAATGAATCGGGGCGTGGGAGCATGGAGTCATGGCGCAACAGGCAGAGATGGACGTGGCCGTCCCGGCGGCTGCGTAGAGAGTGCGTGATCTTCGAAGCGAAGTCGCCGAGATCTTGGGCATGGACCTTCCGAAGATCACGGACCTCGACTTGGACAAGAGCGAATGACGGCGTTGGTGAGCGAGCTTGGCGAGGTCGTCGGCGTCACCGGGGCGTGCACGGCGCTCGACGTACGGCGGGCGGACTACTACCGGCGCGGCGGTGCGGCGCCCCGGCGTGCGCCGAACAAACGCCGACCGCCACCTCGTGCCCTCCGGCCGAGCGAGCAACAGGAGGTGGTCGAGATGCTGCACTCGGAACGCTTCGGCGAGGTCTACGGCTACGAGGGTGCGACGGAGAAGTTCGCGAAGTCGAAAGCCCCGCGCGAGAAGCCGCTCTCCTTGCGCTGCGCGAATCTCTGCTCATTTGGCGAGACCCTCGTCGTCGAACACGCCCTCGAAAAGCACCGTGCTCAAGTATCGCTCGCCGGAGTCGGGCAGCACGACCACGAATGTCTTGCCTCGATGCTCGCGACGGTTGGCCAGACGCGCGGCCACGGCGACCGCTGCACCGCACGAAATTCCTGACAATATGCCCTCTTCTCGCGCCAAGCGGCGGGCGTAGGTAATGGCTTCGTCGTTGGTGACTTGCTCGATTAGGTCGACCACCGATAGATCGAGCACATCGGGCACGAAGCCCGCGCCGATACCCTGAATCTTGTGAGGGCCGGGCTTGAGCGGTTGCCCCGCGCGTTCTTGCGTGAGCACAGGACTATCGGCTGGTTCTACGGCCACCGACAAGATCGACTTTTGGCGGGTGTTCTTGATGTACCTAGACACGCCTGTGATGGTGCCGCCGGTGCCAACGCCCGAGATCAAGACGTCGATGGCGCCTGCTGTGCCGTCCCAGATTTCCGGGCCGGTGGTGGTCTCGTGAATCGCCGGATTCGCCGTGTTCTTGAACTGCTGAAGCAGCACGTAGTGCGCAGGGTCGCTGGCGGCGATCTCTTCGGCTTTGGCGATTGCGCCGCCCATGCCCTTGGAGCCTTCGGTGAGCACGAGCTTGGCACCAAAGGCCGCGAGCAGCTTGCGCCGCTCGACGCTCATGGTTTCAGGCATGGTGAGCGTGAGTGGATAGCCACGTGCGGCGGCCACAAATGCGAGCGCGATGCCCGTGTTGCCGCTGGTGGGCTCTACGATTTCTTTCCCAGGCGCAAGCAAACCGCGCTCTTCTGCGTCCCACACCATCGCAGCCCCAATACGGCACTTGACCGAGTATGCTGGGTTCCGCCCCTCGATCTTTGCGAGCACCGTGGCAGGAGCGCCGTCGGTGATGCGATTGAGCCGCACGAGCGGGGTGCGACCAATCGAAAGGGCGTTGTCTTTGAACCAATGGCTTTGGGCAGTAAACATCCTGATCCTGTCTGAGGGCATCGCAGGTAAGCTGCCCAGCTTTATATCACGGCGGCGGACCGCGCTCCGGTTCCTCAGAACCCCAGTCCGGAGCATGTGGGTTGTCACTCGAAGTCGACGGTCACTTTCGTGATACTGCCGAGACCCATCTGTCGAATCCGCGCCTCCTCGAGGGCAGCCGTGTTGGCGCACGCCGTGAAGAACGAGGTTTCGACGTATCAAGTGTGCCAGCGGCTCTAAGCAACGATTCGAGCCGGCGAAGTGGAACTTCGTGAAGTAGACCTAAGAGATGATGGCGAAGATCTCCCCGGCTGGCGAGGTCCGCGGCCGCTACGAAGAGCAACTGCCTTTCCCTCCGAGACGCGCTTGGAGGGCGGAGCGCACCCGCTCCAAGATTTCGGGGTCGCGATGGAGCAAGTACGTGATGTCGGCGCCGGTGAGCATTGCACCGAGCTCGAAGGCGAGTTGCTCGGGTGGGTCCTCCGAACGGAGCTGCCCGAGCTCCGCAGCGCGCGTCGCGCTCTGCCTGAGCAGTGAAGCCCATTGCTTCTGTTCCATGGCCACGCGATCGCGGATCGGCCCGGGGCGGCCCCCGACTTCGGACGCCACCGAGGCAAAGAAGCATCCGCTCGGCCACTCCCGAAACGCGATGTGATCCAAGTAGCCCTCGCAGAGCGCGCGCAATCTCGGTGCGCCTTCGGGGGCGGCAAGCGCCGGTATCACCACCTCGCGCGTGAAGACCTCCCGCGCTTTGTCGATGATCGCGAACTGCAGATCTTCTTTGGAGCCGAAGAGCCCGAAGAGCCCGCTCTTGCTGAGCCCTGCAGCCTCGGCGAGGCGGGATAGCGAGAGCCGCTCGAGCCCTTCGATCGCCGCCAGTCGTATCGCCGCCTCGAGCACGCGTTCCCGGGACTTTTCACCGTCGATTCGGATGCGTTTGGACGAGCTCATGTTCTCTCTTGACTCTTAGCACGCACGGTCGTATGGTCTAGTTAATGCGCACGACCGTGCGTTCTAAAAAGGAGCAAGCTGTCATGAAAGACCCGAATTCTCTCGTCGCCGGCCGCCAAGACCCCCTCCGCCCGCTCTATCGTGAGGACCCCACCGAGGCGCTCTCCTTTAAGGAGGTGCGCACGCTCTATACGGGCACGACCGATGCCGTCCATGGCAGGGTCCTTCCGACTGGATTCCCGGAAGTCGCCTGGGATTACGGAATCGATGACAAAGTCGGAGGCTTCGACGACCTCCCCAATCCGGGACATCTGCTTTGCGCGGCGCTTGCGGCCTGCATGGACAGCACGGTGCGAATGCTCGCCGATCGACTCGGCGTGCACATCGAACGACTCGAAGTCGAGGTCAACGGCGACGCGGACGTCCGAGGTTGTCTCGCGATGAGCCGTTCGGTCCGACCGGGGTTTCGTCAGATGCAGTGCCGGCTTGCACTGGAGCTCGATCCCGGAGTGGACCCCCAGGTCGGCGCGATGCTCGTCCAACAGACCGAAAAGCTCTGTGTCACCCTCGACACTCTTCGCAATGGTACCCCGATCGCGGTGGACTTCGAGGTCACGCACCCGGCCCACACCGAACCCGTTGCGGCCGCTGCCCAAACGGGTGCCACAGCCCGCCTGTCCTAGGAGCACGTCATGACCATGTCTATTCCGGTCTGGGTGCTGCTCGCGTTCGCGGTTTGGTCGATGCTGGTTCTCATCTTGACCGTCGGCATCTATCGCTGGGGTCTGATCTTCGCCGGCCGGGTTCAAGTCAATGAGTTCCGTGCAGATCAGATCGAAGGTTCAGATCGGTACCGCCGCGCGATGCGCGCCCACCTGAACTGCCTCGAGAATCTGCCAATCTATGGTGCGATCGTCCTCGTTCTCGTCGTCAGCGGCGCCGAGAGCTCTGCGCTCGACGGGTTGGCGCTCACGCTGATCGGGGCCCGAGTCGCGCAGACCTTGATTCACGTTTCGTGGGAGCAGACCAATCTTCTCGCCTATCTGCGCTTTGGCTTCTTCTTCGTTCAGCTGATTTGCATGTTCTCGATGACGGCCCTACTCGTACAGCACGCCGTCTAGCCGGGCCGGCTACTGCACGGCGCTCTCGCACATGACTTCGTCATATGCCTCGCAGTCGAGAGCGCAGACTTGGTACTTCCCTTCGCAGGTGCCCTCGTAGTAGCTTTCTAGCGGAGCCGAGTCATCGAGGATCTCTTCGATGAAATCCTTGTAGGTGACGGTGCCATTTGCGGTTTCGATTTCCGTGCCGGACCAAGTGGCCATCGATGGATCTTCTTGAAACGCGGCGATGAATTCCAGCTCGGAGCTACCCACGTCTTCGAGACCGGTGACGGTGAGGCAGTGGCTCGTATTCGTGTTCCGGTAGTAGGGCATGTAATAAGCGAGGTTGTCGAGATCATCGAGACGCGCGCGAAGCGATTCGAGGTCTTCGGAGGCGAGCCGGTAGATCTCGGTGCGACCCGCGCCCGTGTCGACCGAGGACTCTTCCTGCGAGAAGATGGGAAAGGCGTCTTCGTAGACGGCGACGGTGAAGTTGTAGTCGCGCTCGAACATGGAGATTGAAAGGCGATCGTTCGGGAAGCTCTCTGCAACGACGGCATTGACCTCGCCAAAATCGGCAGCGACTCGATCAGCGCCCATCGGCAGCGACTGGATCAGGGTGTCGATTCCCCAGATTGGCCGCACCACGGAGAAACCGATCTGATGGCCCGGGTCTCCGTTGAGCAGGGTCTTTGGTGCGATCGGACCGCTGTCGGCGAGGAGATAACCCCGCTCTGCGCCTTCGATTCCGTTGCGGATGAAGGGGTAGTTGTTGAGAGAGCCCACGCCACCCGCGCTGCAGCCACCGACCATCATCTTCGGAACCGACGTGAACATCCGGTTGAGCTCTTCGATGACGAGCAACATGTTCTGATGGCCCATGTGATGGAACTCGACGTCGGGCCCGATGCCGTCGGGATCGACGTACGTCTGCACTCTGCTGCCGAGGTAGGTGTCGCCGGTGCAGTAAGGGATGAAGACCCTGTTCCAGTCGCCCATGGGATTGATGTCGGTATTCCCGGACAGCACCGGATAGGCGAGCTCGACCGGGACGTCGCCATTGACCACGCCTAGCGGCTCGGTAGCCGCGGTGAAGGGCTCGAGCTCATCCAAGTGCAAATAGACGGCGGGGTAGTCGTCACGGATGCATTCGGCTCCGGCCGGCTCCTTGATGCAGTCGGTGTTGAATGGGCGACCGTTCGAGCAGTCGTCGTAGTTGCTGCACGCGCCGCCGCCTTCGAGAAAGACGACGAGGTTCTTGGAGGTTTCGGAGAAGTTGACGAAGTACTTGTACTGCGAGCCGTTGGCACAGACCGCGCCCTCGGGCTCGAATTTCAGCCATTGTCCATACGCCGCTGGGACGAAGGGTTCGTCGACCACAGGAGAGGAATCGCTTCCGCAGCCCAGGCCGCCGAGTACGAGAAGGAGAATCACGGCAACATGAGAGACTACACTTCGGTCCACGAACGCCATCTTGCGCCTTTCGATTACGGGGTTGCCGGAGAAGATAACCTGCAGCGTGGTTTTGGACACGCCCTTTCTTTCGCAGCCGGCTAACGCTTCGCAGTGGCATGAGAGGATCGGCGTGCTTAGGGTTGGGCACTGGTGAAACCCCAAGGGCACTCATTCAGCATCGCAATTGCACAGAACACCTGATGGGGTAGGTTTCCCAGAGGAAAAGGGTGTTTGAATCCATCATGCTCAGCCACGAGGTCGCCGTTGATTGAGAGACATCGTGCCGGACACTGACCGGGATTCCGACGCTGCCGGCTTCTTGATCTCCAATCCGTCGGACGGACGCAAGAGGAAGCGCTTTTATTTCTGGGGCGCTCTTGCGGTGATCGTCGTCACCGGCGTGGGCATCTGGGCCGCGCCCGTTCGTCCCGATCGAAAGCAGATCAGAACGGAAGAGGCACGGCGCGGCGACCTGGTCGTGACGGTGACGGCGACGGGGAATCTCGAGCCGACCAACCAGGTCGAAGTCGGAGTCGAGGTTTCCGGGACCATCGCGACCGTAGAGGTGGATTACAACGATCGTGTAGCGCGCGACCAGGTTCTGGCGAGGCTCGACCCCACGAAATTCAAAGCCCAGGTGGTGAGAACACGAGCGGCTCTTCAGTCGGCGAAGGCGAGGATTTTGCAGGCACAGGCCACGGTGGACGAAAGCCGCGCGCAGCTCGGCAGGCTCACCCGGCTCAGGGAGGTCAGCAAAGGGACCGATCCTTCACAACTCGACATCGATGCAGCGGACGCGGCTCTCAAGCGTGCTCTCGCCGATCGCGCGAGCGCGAGGGCGGACGTCGCCGAAGCGAACGCAAACCTAGAATCGAGCGAGATCGACCTCGCCAAGACCGTCATTCATTCGCCCGTCGACGGAGTCGTCTTGGTGCGCTCCGTGGAGCCCGGACAGACCGTCGCCGCTTCTCTTCAGACACCGATTCTGTTCGTGCTGGCCGAGGATCTGACCAAGATGGAGCTTCATGTGAGCGTAGACGAAGCTGACGTGGGCCGAGTGCGACCCGGGCAGAAGGCGACGTTCATGGTCGACGCCTATCCGGACCGCACCTTCTCCGCGGAAATTACCGATGTTCACTTCGGGGCACAGGAAGTGGAGGGCGTCATCACCTACGAGGCGGTATTGAACGTCGACAATGAAGACTTGTCACTGCGGCCGGGCATGACCGCGACCGCGACAATCGTCGTGAAAGAGCTGAGAGATGAGCTTCTGATCCCCAACTCGGCGCTACGCTTCAGTCCGTCCCCTCGGGAAGAAGCCGGTCCCAGTGGTGGTCTTCTCGGTAGACTGTTTCCGCGCCCTTCTCGCTCCGCGCCGAAGAACCGTCAGGAGCAAGGCTCTGTAAAACAGCAGCCACGGGTTTGGATCGTAAGCGATGGCAAACCTGTGCCCGTACCGATCACCACGGGAGCTACCGACGGAATCATGACCGAGTTGGTGCAAGGCGACGTGGATCCCGGGACGCCCCTCATCGTCGAGATGACCGTGGAATGACTTCATCGTGCCTGCGCAGGAGCATAGTCAGACACCACTCATTCGGCTCGAGGGCGTCACCAAAGTGTACGGGACCGGCGATGCAGCCACGTATGCGTTGCGCGGCATCGACGTCCAGATCGCTCGGGGGGAGTTCGTTGCCGTGATGGGATCGAGCGGATCAGGAAAGTCCACGTGCCTCAACATTCTCGGGTGTCTCGATACTCCTACTGCGGGGTCGTATCTTTTTCGCGGGATCGAGGTCGGCAAGCTGGGTCGCAACCAGCGTGCACTCTTGCGCCGTCGGTATTTTGGCTTCGTGTTTCAAGGCTACAATCTCTTGAGCCGGACTTCTGCGCTCGAGAACGTCGAGCTCCCGCTCGTCTACCGCGGCGTTGCCCGGGCCGAGCGTCGGAGGCTGGCTGCTAAGGCGCTCGCCGCAGTCGGCCTCCAAGGGCGTGAAACCCACAGCCCCTCGGAGCTTTCGGGAGGACAACAGCAACGTGTCGCGATCGCGCGAGCGCTGGTCACCGAACCCGACGTCCTGCTTGCCGACGAGCCGACAGGGAACCTCGATACGGCTCGAAGCCTGGAGATCATGGATCTCATGACTGCACTCAACCGTGAGCGAGGTATCACCATCGTCATCGTCACCCATGAAAGCACGATGGCTGCCTATGCCGACCGCATCATCAATTTCGTCGATGGCGAAGTGGAGTCGGTCGTACACCACGGCGAGGTAGCCTGATGGTGTACAATGCGTTTCGGCTCGCTCTGAACGAGATTCGGCGCAACGTGATGCGTTCGTCGCTGACCATCTTGGGTGTCGTGATCGGGGTCGCGGCAGTCATCACCATGGTGACGATCGGCGGAGGCGCCACGGTTCAGGTGACCGAGCAGATCGCGAGCCTCGGCACCAACCTTCTGATTGTCACGCCCGGCCAACGGATGGGCATGGGGCAGCGAGCCGCTGCTCCGCCTTTTCAGATGGACGACGTAGAGGCGATCAGCCGAGAGATCGGCACGGTAGCTGCCATCGCGCCCATCTCGTCCCAACCCGTGACGGCAGTGTTCGGCAACGCAAACTGGAGCACGACGGTCATGGGGACGGACAATCGATACTTCACGGTCGGGAACTGGGCCCTCGAAGCCGGCCGGGAATTCACCGACAGCGAGCTTCGCGCCGGTAGCGCAGTCTGCATCTTGGGGGCGACCGTGCGCCGGCAGCTCTTCGGCAATCAGGACCCTTCGGGGAGCAAGATTCGTCTCGGGAAGCTCTCGTGCTCGGTGATAGGGACGCTCCTCAGCAAGGGTCAGTCTACGATCGGGCGGGATCGCGACGACGCCGTGCTCATTCCCCTGCGCACCTTTCAACGGAGACTCGCCGGAAATCAAGACGTTGGTCTCATCCAAGTGTCCGTTCAACAAGGCGCCTCTACGGAGAGCGCGGAGGAGGACATCAGCGAGCTGATGCGCAAGCGTCGCCACATCTCGATATCGGAGGACGACGACTTCACCGTCATGGACCTGAAGGAAATCACCAAGATGCTCGCTGGGACGACGCAAGTGCTCACCGCACTCTTGGGAGCCGTGGCGGCCGTGAGTCTACTCGTCGGAGGAATCGGGATCATGAACATCATGCTCGTGTCGGTCACGGAGCGTACGCGGGAAATCGGCATCCGCCTTGCGGTTGGGGCCCTCGAGCGCGAGGTGCTGACGCAGTTCTTGGTCGAGGCTGTCGTGCTTTCATCTTTTGGGGGTGGAGTTGGGGTAATCTTGGCGCTCGTGGTGTCGGTCCTGGCCGCGAAGGCTTTGAGCGTGCCTTTCGTATTCAACCTGTGGATCGTGATCGTCGGTTTCCTTTTTTCCGTCGGAGTCGGCATCGTGTTCGGATACTTCCCCGCTCGAAAGGCGGCACGCATGGACCCCATCGAGGCGCTCCGCCACGAGTGAAACCGGCGGCAGGAGGCGCTGCGGCAAGTCCTCCAAATAGCTATCGACCCGAGGCCGCGCACGGCATAGAACTTGGCGGTGCGCATGAACGACATCGCGCGAGGTCAGGCCCATCCCTTGGGCGCCACGGTTCGTCCGGGCGGCGTCAATTTCAGCGTGTTTTCGAAGCGCTGCGCAGCGCTCGAGCTACTGCTTTTCGACGGGCCTGAAGACGCGAGACCGGCGCGAGTGATCGACCTCGATCCCGCGCGGGGCCACCGCACGTTTTACTACTGGCATGCCTTCGTGCCCGGGATCGGGGAAGGACAGGTCTATGCCTATCGAGCGCACGGACCGAGCGATCCTGCGCACGGGCTGCGATACGATAGCGGCAAGGTACTGCTCGACCCCTATGGCCGAAGCGTCGCCGTGCCTCGAGGCTACGGCCGAGAAGCGGCAAGTCGCCTCGGAGACAACGCGGCGACGGCGATGAAGAGCGTCGTCGCCGACCTGAGCACATACGACTGGGAAGATGACGCTCCACCCAATCGTCCGTTTGCGAGGACGGTGGTGTACGAAATGCACGTCGGTGGCTTCACCCGGCATCCGAGCTCCGGTGTCCCTGCTGAAAAACGGGGAACGTATCTCGGCCTCATCGAGAAGATCCCCTATCTTGTGGAGCTCGGGGTCTCTGCCGTCGAGCTCCTGCCGGTCTTTCAATTCGATCCCCAGGAAGCGCCGCCGGGCCTGACGAACTACTGGGGATACAACCCAGTTTCGTTTTTCGCACCGCACTCGGGCTACGGCCTCAGCAAGAACCCGCTACGCGTCCTCGACGAATTTCGAGACATGGTCAAGGCCCTTCACCGGGCCGGAATCGAAGTGATCCTCGACGTGGTTTACAATCACACCGCCGAAGGCGACGAATCCGGCCCTACGTTTTGTTTTCGGGGGTTGGACAACGTCGATTACTACATTCTCGATCCGCAGGATAAGGCCCGCTACGCCGACTACGCCGGAACCGGCAACACGCTCAACGCCAACCACGCGATCGTCCGGCGCCTCATCCTCGACAGCCTGCGCTATTGGGTGGAGGAAATGCACGTCGACGGCTTTCGTTTCGATTTGGCGTCCGTCTTGTCGAGGGACATCGAGGGCCGCCCCGTCGTGAACCCCCCCGTTCTTTGGGACATCGAGACGGATCCCGTTCTAAGCGGCACGAAGCTCATCGCCGAAGCCTGGGACGCGGCTGGCCTCTATCAGGTTGGCAGTTTCTTCGGCGATCACTGGAAAGATTGGAACGGCCGATTCCGAGACGACGTTCGGTCTTTCCTGCGCGGCGACGAGGGCTACGCCAAGGAGCTGGCGTCGCGGTTCTTGGCGAGCCCTGACCTTTACGGACACCGCGAACGAGAGCCCGAGCAGAGCGTCAATTTCGTCACCTGTCATGACGGCTTCACTTTGAACGATCTCGTTTCGTACGACGAGAAACACAACTCGGCGAACCAGGAGGACAACCGAGACGGCAGGGACGACAACCGGAGCTGGAACTGCGGCGTCGAGGGGGAGACCGAAGATCCCAACATCGAGAAATTGAGAGCTCGGCAGATCAAAAACTTCTTCTCGATCAACCTACTCGCTCTGGGCGTGCCCATGATCTCGATGGGAGACGAAGTGCGCCGGACGCAAAGGGGCAACAACAACCCGTATTGTCACGACAGCGAGCTCACCTGGTTCGACTGGCGTCTCGTCGACAAGCATCGGGACCTGCATCGTTTCGTGACGAAGCTCGTTCATTTTCGCTCGAATCTACCTCTCCAGGACCACGGCCTCAGCCTCACCGAGGTGCTTCGGCTGACTCCAGTTCAGTGGCACGGCGTGAAGCTCAACGAACCCGACTTCGCTCATCATTCCCACAGCCTGGCACTCACCTTCAAAGGGCTCGGCTATTGGTGGCACCTCATGGTCAACGCGTATACGAAGCCGCTGCGTTTCGAGCTAGCGCTTCCCGCCAAGAAGGCGACTCGCTGGCGACGGCTGATCGACACTTACCAGGAATCACCCGAAGACTTCCATGATCTACGGGACGCACCGTTCGTCGACGAGCGAACGTACCCGGTTCAGCCGCATTCGGTGGCGCTCCTCATCGCCCAACGCAAGAGAGGCTGATCAGCTTTGACCCTCCCCCGGCGCAGCGGAATCCTCCTACACGTCACGTCTCTTCCCGGGGGACCCTTTTCGGGAGACTTGGGGCAGTCAGCGTACGACTTTGCCGATTTCCTGGCGGCGGCAGGGCAAGCCTGGTGGCAAACGCTGCCGCTCAACCCGAGCGGCGCTCAGAGCTCACCCTACTCGAGCATGTCGTCGTTCGCGGGGGAGCCTTTGTTGATCTCTCCGGAGCTGTTGATCGAGGACGGATTGCTCGACGAGCGGCTCTTGCGAGGGGTTTCCACGAGGTCGGGTGGCTGGCGATCGAGCTTCGCGAGGTCGCGGAAGCTTCGCGAGAAGCTACTCTGGCGTGCGTATCGAGCTTTCCTCGACCACGGGTCTAAGTCGAGGCAGCGATCCTTCGCTTCGTTCAAGCGTCGCGAGAAGAGTTGGCTCGACGACTACTGCCTCTTTGGCGCGCTATCGGATCGTTTCGAGACGCGCGATTGGACCCGTTGGCCCGAAGACGTCGCGAAGCGTTCCAAACCGGCCCTTCGATCGGCACGCGAAGAGCTCCAACTCCAGCTCGGCTACCTCGCGTTCCAGCAGTTCGTGTTCGACCGTCAGTGGCAGGCCCTGAGAGCCTACTGCCGAGAAAAAGGCATTGGCCTCATCGGCGACATCCCGATGTTCGTCGCTCATGATAGCTGCGACGTCTGGACCCATCGCCGGGAGTTCTTGCTCGACGCCAAAGGTCGACCGAAATTCGTGGCGGGTGCGCCTCCCGACGCATTCAGCGAAGACGGGCAACGCTGGGGCAACCCCGTCTACGACTGGGCATATCAGCAACGAAGCGGCTTTACTTGGTGGACCGAAAGAGTCCGGCGTCAGCTCGATCTTTTCGACGTGGTGCGGCTCGACCATTTCATCGGATTCAGCAGGTTCTGGCGGATTCCTAGCAAGGCCAAGACGGCCGAGCACGGCAGGTGGGTGCCCGCGCGGGGGCGTCAGCTCTTGGACGAGCTCGTGCGCGTGCACGGAGAGCTGCCATTCATCGCTGAGGACCTCGGTGCGGTGACGCAGGAGGTCTGGGACCTTCGTGATCGTTACGGCTTGCCCGGCATGAAGGTGCTGCAATTCGGGTTTGAAAGCGACGCGGGTGGGCGCGTTCACCGGCCACACGACTATCCCGCCCAAAGCGTGGCCTTCACGGGAACCCACGACAACGACACGACCCGAGGCTGGTACAGAGCCCTCAGACGCCGTGCACGCTCCAAGGACCCGAACGCGAGAGCGGAGCTGCGGCGGGTGCACGCGTATCTCGGTACCGAAGACGAAACGGAAGTGGCCCACGCGGCGATTCGAGCCGTTTCCGCTTCGCCTGCCAATACGGTGATCTTCCCGCTCCAAGACGTCTTGAATCTCGACGGAAAACACAGAATGAACACGCCGGGAACGACCCAGGGCAACTGGGTGTGGCGGCTGAAGGACGGACACCTCGACGCAAGCGCGTCGGAACGCTTGCGGGATTTGGCGATGGTCACCGACCGGTGCGCCAATCGATGACGTCAAACCCCGGTCAGAGGCATTCCTTGTCGTAGGATTCCTGACAGCGATCTTCGTTGCGCACCGTGTCGCAATTGCAGATGCCATCACAGAACCACTCGATGCGTCCTGTTCTGAAGAACACGTCTTGCTGGTCGAAGCTCGGAGTGAGCTCACGCACTCGGTCGTGGGGATTGCATCCGGCGGTCGCCGGCATGTTGGTGAGCGGCTCCGGGGGAAGGTCGAAATCGTACTCGATCAACCCAGAGACGGCCGAAATCGGTGCATCGGCCTCCTCTAAACCGAATACATCACGCGGGAAGGGTTGGAGCGGATCGTTGGACCGAATCAACTTCGCGTCAATCGAGCGCGCCATGGCATGCGCCATGATCGTCGGGACCTCATGATCGCCGATATCGGTGTGCATCAGCACGTGATGGTCGGGCGTATTCGGCAAGGTGTCGCCATGCATCGCACGAATGAAACCGGCCGACTCTGAGCGGTCCCAGTGAAGCTGGATGATCTGGAGCATGATCTGAAAGTCGAGCGGCGAATCGGGTAGCGCGATTTTGACGTAGTCGGTGTACTCGTCGCTATCCACACTGCGCTGCCAGACCCAGTTGTATCCAGAGGCCGGCTCCCCGAGGAGCCCTAGAGTCACGTCGGTCGAGATCGACATGTAGACACCACCCATCATGCCGCCTTGGCTGTCGCCTCGATACGCTCGCACGCTCGGGTCGATCTGCGAAGGCGCGAGCAGCACGCGTTCTCCATCGACGATCCCGTCCCGCGCGACGCGACCGATCATCATGCGCATCGCCAAAAGCTGGTTCACGTGGCCTTGGATCTGGCGATCGACGAAACCAGGGAGCAGCGCCGGACGGCCGACGAGGGCTTCGGCCGCCATGTCGGTGTCTGGGTCAGCCTGCCCGAAGAGATCGACCGCGAGGTTGATCCAGTTCCAGCCGTCGGCCGCCATGGCTTGATAGCCGTTCTGGCCCTCGCCTTTGCCACCGAAGAACCCGTGCCCGTTCTGCAAAATACCGTGCGGGGTGCCATTGTCGATGCTGTTCGGAATCTGCACCAAAACGTCCATTGCCATGGTTCCGTTCTGGGTCGGCGTCCCGGAGTCATCGAATAGCAAACGAGGGACCGGATCTCCTGAGTTGTAGACCTCGGTGGTGAGATAGCGTGGGACCGTGGCCGTGAGGATCACGCGGTGGCGAATCATGGGGTTGGGGTCGTCGATGACCTCCTTGATCACGTATTCCGGGCCGTCTGAGCCCACTACCGCGAGCGCCGCGTCACGCACGGCGACCATCCCGCCGGTGATGCCCTGCCGCGACCCCGTCGTGAAATCCCAGGCGATCTGCAGCGTGTCCCTTTCCACTCCGGCTGCGGCGAGCAGGGAGAAGATCTCATCGTAGTGCCGCCTGCGGCTCGCTACGCTCGGATCGTCGTGATCGGTTCCATCCCGGAGCGCGCGAAAGACGTCGGTGGGTTGCAGAGGCTCCCCCGAACCATCGACGACGTCGCGGATGGCCACGATGTACCGCGTCGAATACTCGAGCACGTAGCCGGGACGAAGAAGCAAAGCTTTTTCGATCGTATCGGTCGACACATCGACGTCCATGAAGTGTGGAACGAGCTCGCCGGTATCGGCGTTGAGAAGAATGGTCGGTGAGCTCGGGTCTAGGGTGGTCGCAAGCATCGTGGGATCGGCAAGCCCAGTTGCGGTCGCGCCCAGCATATACGTGACTGGGCTGCTCGCCACGGACCAACCGTCGAGCTGCTGAAAGTCGCCAGGGTCGATCGGCGTCCTGCCGAAAATCTTGGGTAACGTCGTTGCTCCGAAGCGGATCGATTTGCCCGATGGGTTCTTGCCGGTGGGGTCATCGAGTAGGTACACGTCCGATGGGAAGGGAAACCCGCAGTGTACGCCTATCGGATCGCAGTCAGCAGCCAAGAGAGGCTCGTTAGGGGCGCCCCCGGTGCCGCCGGAGCCACCGGAGCCGCCCGTGGAGGAGTCATTCTGGGTGGTGCTGCACGCGGCGAGCGCGCATGCGGAGGCGAACAGCAGGGCAAGAGGGCCACCTAACCTAAGGTTCATGGTAAAATGACGCTATCAGCGGGCGTCGGCGTTGACAACAGACCCTGGAGGCCTTTTGAATTTCGGTGCCGAGCGGGTACCCTCGCAAGCGGCGACAAATGAAGATAGGCATCGTGGGTATGGGCTGGGTCGGGGCGAGCGTGGCGTCGTCCATCCTTCACAGCGGACTGGCAACGGAGCTGCTCCTCGACGACGCCAAGCCGGGGCTCGCGGAAGGTGAAGCGATGGACCTCGCGCAAGGTGTGTCCTTCTATCCGACCGCGTCTGTCCGGGCCGCTTCGATCGAAGAGATGCTCGATGCGAATGCGGTCGTCATCGCGGCAGGAAAAGGGGGGGGCCCGAAGGACAGCCGACTCGATCTGCTTCGGGTCAACGCCACGATCGTGCATGACATCGCGCGGCGATTGTCCGAGATGCGGGGGATGTTGGTCATCGTCACCAACCCGGTCGACATCATGACTCGAGTGGCCGCCGAGGCCTCCGGTCTCCCCCTCGCGCGGGTCATCGGCACCGGAACCATGCTCGACACTGCACGGCTACGAGAAGCTCTCGGGCGAGCGCTCGATTTGGAGCCCCGCTCGATCCACGCCCAGGTGGTGGGCGAGCACGGTGACTCGGAAGTGGTGCTTTGGTCGGGCGCCCAACTCGGCGGGGTTCCGCTCCGGGCGTGGCCGGGTTGGAGTCGCGAAAGAGAGCTCGAGATCGCACACGAGGTGCGCAATGCCGCCTACGAGATCATCGCGAGAAAAGGCGCTACGAATCACGCGATCGGCCTCGTGACCGCAGCGCTCCTCCGTTGGACGCTCCGCGGAGGGCGACGAATCCTGACCATTTCGCGCGTCCAGGAAGGCGCCGCCGGAATTCGTGATGTCGCGATCTCACTGCCGACCATCGTCGGCAGCAAAGGGGCCGTGCAGGTCATCGAGCCCGAAATGGACGCCGAAGAACGAGAGGGTCTGGAACGCTCGGTCGAAGTGCTGCGGCGAGCGTATCAAGAGGCGCAAAGCAAGCCTTGAGGGCGGGCGAGAGGTCCGTCGCTAGTTCGACGGGCATGAGCGCTGGATTGGCCACCGTGCGAAAATCTCCTGCACTGCCTGACGAGCTTTCGTTTCCAGATCGGTGCCTGTGCCGAGGACCGATTGCGCGAGGCCTGCGAAAATTGGCGCCGGCTCCTGTCCTGCGGCGGGCGGCGGGCCGACGGGAATGAGTAGGCTGCCCACGTCATACTCGACATAGACGGGATACCAGGACGCGCACGGATCCCAGTACCAGCCCCAGTAACCCCACCACCAGCCACCGACGCACTGGTAGTAGTAGCCGCTATTGGTGCTTCGACCCAGCCCATTGGCCGCCCAGAGATCTGGCTTGTTCTCCTCAGTCACCTGATCGGGTGGGATGAAGGTAAGACAAACGGGCTCCGCCTGCATGGCCTCGATGATGAAGGTGTTGACCATGTCGTTGAATGCGACCTGCTCGTCGTCGAGATCTGGGAGATCCTCGGGCGGAACGATGTCCGACGTCACGACGCTGAAGGTCTCGAACTGCGTGAAGTCGACCGTTTTGTCCACCTTGACCTCCACGGACCCGGTTTGGACGACCGTGTTGTTGTTGCAGCTGAGAACGACGAACGAGGCCGCCATGAGCAGGACAGTTGGCAAACACCGAATCATGAATCCCTCCAAGTGGGCTCTGATTAGCACGCTCCCAGCAACCCCTCCAAGCTTCAAACGCGAATCGGGAGGCTCGCTACCGCTGGGACAAAGACCCGAGTTGTGATACCGATTTCAGCGGCCGGTGCGGATGAAGGCGTGCGCAATATCGATCGGGCTCGTTGCCCTCACGCTCGGCCAGGCCGCTTCGCTACACGCCCAGGAAGCCGGTGCCGGGTTTCCAGTCGAAGATCCCACCATCCAGCCTCAGCGCGAGCCCGACCTCATGGTGCAAGAGGGAGATTCGGGAGCCGAGCCCCCAGAGGAACCACCAACGGCACCGAAGGCCCAAGCCAACGGGAAAACAGCAGAGGAACCCACAGCCGGCGAGTTGCCGGTAGAGGACCCTACGATCGACCAACGGGCGGAAGTCGCGGAGGAACCGGAAGAGGACGAGCAACCGCCGAAAAAGCCCCACGGGCCCGAAGAAGACCGTGGCGCGAAGGTCAAGGTGGTCTATGACCAGGGGTTTCTCGTTGCGGTCGACGACTGGTTCTACCTCGCCCTCGCAGGCCTCGTGCAGGCCCGATACACGGTTGACTATCGCACGCGGCCGCCAACGGATCTGGAGACCGGGATCCGCGAGAAGCAGGTCACGGAAGGATTCGACGTCGCCCGTGCTCGCTTTCAGCTTGGAATCGGTCTGACTCAGTTCGTCGCCTTGTACATGCGTATCGGTGTCGTGGCGGGCGGGAACTTCGGCTTTCAGCGCGCGTTCATCGACCTCAAGTGGAAGTTCTTTCGCATCCGAGCGGGTTTGTTCATGAACGAGACCGACGCCGAATCGCTCGTCAACCCCGAAGATCTCTACATGGCGGACTATTCGATCGCCCAAAACGTATACGACCCCGGCAGCTCGAAAGGCGTGATGTTTACCTATCTTCGGCGTCGATTCTCGATCAACCTGGGTTACTCCGATGGGCTTCGAACCGAATTCGCTGCCTTTCGCGCCCCTGCAAGAGCGGATTTCGCGGTCTCGCTGCGTGCGCAATATGCCTGGGGTAAAGCAGGGCTTTCGGGGTTCAACCGTCTCACGTCCCGGCGGGGAACCCCGTTCGGCGTCCGGCTCGGCGCTGCGCTGCACTATCAGGATGGCGGACGGAGTCAGGGAACTCTTCCCGTGAAGATTGCGCTTGGTACCATCGATCTCTCGCTACGCGGAAGCGGTTGGAGCCTGCTGCTCACGGTCACGGCCGGTCAAGACGCCACGAATGCGAACGCAATGAACGAAGCCGGCGAGGTCGTCTCGAGTGCTGTTGCGCTGACGGGCGGTTACTTCGTCTTGGAGAACCTCCAGGTCTTCGGCCGCTACAGCATCGTGACGAAGCCCATCATCCGAGGGGTTCTTCCTCCGAACCTCCGCGACGACTTCAGCCTAGCGACCAGCAACTTCCAAGCATTCGGGGTCGGTCTTTCCTATTTCGTCGTTCCAGGCCGCAACAACGTCAAGATCTCGAGCGACTTCCAATACTTCTTGGGTTCCAGCCGACTTGCGCAAACACATCCAGCATGACGATGCCTTTGAGGACGTGGGTGTAACCACCGCCGATGGCGAGCGGAACGAGGATCTGGTTACGGGCCACTGGAAACGCGAGGCTCGTGTCATCGAAGCTTCCGCCGGTGACGTTGCGTGCGACGTTCTGAAACAAAAACCCGCTCTCGCCGAAGAGGAAGCCTGAAGGGGTGATGCTATAGGTGGCTTTGACCGGGAGGTCCACGTTGAGGCCCGCGCCATTCGAGAGTACGACGATCTGCGTCCCGGTGTCGACGGTAACGGGCCCCCGAGCGCGAATACGCATCGGTATACCGAGGGTGAGGGCGAGATTGGTTCCGGTTGGCAAGAGCAAGACCAGGTCGCCCGCCATCTCGAGGTAGTCCCTTCGAAGGAAGCTGTAACGGACGTAGAGCGGCATGTCGCCGAAGCCTCCCTCTGGGGAGACGACGATGGGAAACAAGGCTTGGCCAGCGTTCGCGGATGGCGAGCCGATCCGGTGGCCGCTGACTCCGACTTCCAGATTCTTGCGGACGCCAAACGCCCAGCCGAGGTCGATGGCGACCAACGGCTTGCTGGCCAGCATACCGGTCTCTCGGTCGTAGACCGCACGCTTGACGTCGACGATGAAGGACCCGCGAATCATGAACGGCTCCATGGTCAGCGGCCGTGACGCGATGGCTTTGGGATACCGCCAGCCCGGCGCCGCAGCCACTGTGACCGCCTCACCAACGCTGGTTTGCTGAACGATGGTCTCGCGCTCTGCTGATACCGGTTGGGCGCCCTCGGCAGCCTCCTCGTCGGCGGCTGCGACTGCTGAGACGGCTGTGACGAGCCCCAAGCCGAGGGCGAAAGCAACCGGTCCACGACCACGTATCCGATTCGCACTTCGTTCAACGCGGGAATGAAGCCGATCTGAAGTCATGACCGACGTCGCTCGCTCAGCTCGCGAAGCACCTCGAGCTGTGTTTGCTGAATCTCAGCCATCCGCTCCCATTGCACGTGCAGGAGATGGTCGATCTTCTCGTGCAGCGCATGAATCTCCAACTCGGCCTTGAGGTTGATCTTGTAGTCTTCGTCGGCTCGGATACGGTCGCGCGCCGAAGCACGGTTCTGACTCATCATGATGATCGGAGCCTGAATCGCCGCGAGGCACGACAGAACCAGATTGAGCAAGATATAGGGATAAGGATCGAACGCTTTGGCCTGTAGCAGCCAGGAGTTGATTCCGATCCACGCAGCCAACACGACGCCAAAACCTGCCACGAAAGGCCACGACCCTCCGACTGCCGCCACGTCATCCGCGAGACGCTGCCCCGTGGTGCGGCTCCCTTCGAGCTGCTCTTCGAGATGCGCGGCGATGATGGTATGTGTGGCAGCCATTCGCGATACTTCAGCATCTACCTCGCTCAGCTCTCCTCGCTCCGCCTCCAACTGATCGAGGACGTAGGCCGCACGTTCAGAGCTCAGGCACGCATGGCAAACGTACCCATTGACGTCCCAGTGCTCCGAATGACGGGATTCGATGAACGAAGCGAGCTCTCTGCGCAGCACGCCGGTGGGCTCGCACTGACGAGCGGGTCGATCCCGGTCGCAAACGACGCAATGCTTCGTGTGGGTTTGTGTCGCGGGCATAGCACCTCCCAGCGAGCGACGATGGCTCAGTCGTCGAGGGCTCCGGCGTCGATCCACTCCTCAACGATGTCGATCACGGCATTGGGAATGGTCTGCGAACCGCCACCAAGTGGCATTTCGCCGCCGCAGGTTTGAACAGCCCGCATCTTTTGGATCATAAGCGACCCCGGTGCGTCGTTGGGAATGACCTCGATGCCCTGCCCTTCGCATGCTCCAGCCGCTGAAGCCGGAACGTTGACCAGCGCAGTGCGGGATTCCGCCGGCCAGTTCGAGGTGTCGGTGGTGTCGGATCCAGTGAGGTCGAGTGACGCGAGCGCTTGCGCGCTGGCGCCTCCGGGGATCGCTCCGTCCTCGAAGGGGTTGGCGGGGTTCGGATCGATATTGGAGTTGGCCGGACCGTGACACACGACGCATTGTGTGAAGATCAAAGACCAGTAAATCGAGCTCCAGGTCGGATCTGGCAGAGCCGCCTGGGGACCGGAGTACACGCAGACTTCACCTTCGAGCGAGTCGCACGGGGCCAGCTCTAGGTCCGGTGTTGGCGCCATCTCGGTGCGCGCGACCACGGGCGCGGCACAGGCGAGCCAGTTCCGCACGATGTCGTGCCCATCCTTCGTGTCGAGTGTCGGCAACACACTCTGGTTGGGTCGAATCCACGACGAATCATCTCGAACGCGCCTTCCTGCGGCTCCAGGCGGCATGGTGCCGTCGCGAATCGTCTTGATCATGTTCTCCGCCCACGATGCAGTGGTGTTGCGGTTCTGCTGAAGCCGCTCGAGGCTGTCACAATAGGCGGATTGAATCTCTGCGCCTTCGCATGGTTGGAGATTGGCACAAGTCGAGTCTATGCTCTCGTCGGTGCAGGCCAGCTCCACGTCGAAATTGAGCCCAGCGGGCACGCCGATCCGATCGACGCCAGTCGCATTGGGAGAATGGCAAAACTGGCCGTTGCCGCAGCTCGACTGCACCAAGGCTTGACCCTCAAACATCGGCCGGCCGTCGATCGAGTTGTAGACCAAATCAAAAGCCGCCGGGCCCTGGAGAGGCCGGCCATCTTCGGTCAGGCCGTCTAGATTACACTCCCCCAAGTCGCGTCCTGAGCAGCCTACCGCGAGACAGACCAAAGGGATGATCGACCAAGGCAGAGAACGTATTCGAAGCATCGGTCGCGAGAACTTGTGTCGATTGTCGAGTTGGGTCAAGTAAGCCAATGGTGACTTCACTCCCTAGATCCAAAATGATCACTCCCACGTGTTGCTTTCCCGAGCGTCCGCGGAGGTCGGTGGTTCCGGCTCGAGCTCCTGCTCGAGCGCCAGAATTTGGCTCTGAAGGCGAGACTTGATGTCGTCGCTCGCGTGGCCGCAGAGCCTCAGTGCGAGGGTCAGCTCCGTCACAGCCTGGTCGTAGCGCTCGAGTCTCATCGCCGCCATGCCTGCTGACTCGTGTGCAGGCCAATACTCCGAATCCAGAGCGACCGCTTCGTTTGCGAGGCGCAGCGCGAGTGCAGCGTCATCTGCGGCACGATACCAGTCCGCGGCAACCGTGAGCTGAAACGGGGTTCGAGCCTCGCGCACGAGCGCCCTAGCCTGCTCCTCGAGCTCTTGCTTCTCCCGACCCTCGAGCTCTTGGTACGCGCCACGGCCCGTGTGCCAGCGTAACACGGCGGCGAGCGCGTCCGGGTTCGCCGGGTCGATTGCAAGCGCCCGCTCAAACCATTCGTGAGCGTCATCGTCCTTGCTGCGAGCGTGGGCGAGCGCGCCCAAGTAGACGATCGGTTCGATCGCGTTCGGGGCTTGATGGTGGGCGAGGCGGAGATAGGCTCGCGCCAATTTTGCACCGGTCCGGTCCTCCCAATCGTAGAACTGGGATAGAAGTAGCGCGACCTCGGACCGCGTCATCGACCTGATGCTCTTCACTTCCGGCTCGGCGGCGACGATTGGGCGCGCAGCCCATACGTATCTGTCGGTGAGGTGCACGCGATAGCGGGACTCCATGTCGATGGTGGCAAACCCTTTCAACCAGGCGGTCTCGTCATCGTTCCCTTCGTGGAGGGCTGCAAGATAGCGGGCGAACGGCTTCTCCAGCGTTCGGTCGCCGAGCTGCATCAAATGGACCGCCACCCAGGACGCGACCAGACCTTCGTTGAGCCAGAGTGGAGCGCTCGGGAAGCAAATCGCGACCAGCCAGTGAGTGAGCTCGTGGAGGAAGAGCGGCGCGTTCGTCTCCTCGTCCTCGGCGCGCACGACGAGGAATGGATCCACGTCGACCAAGTCGACTGGGTTCATGCCTTGCACGCCGGACACTCCGGATCCCATGATTTTACGCCAGTGGCGGTCGATGACCATCACTGTGATCGGTTCGTGCATCTGGTCGAGCGCGCAAGGAAATTCGTTTTCGGCGATGGCGTCGCGCAGGCGCTGGTACACCTCGGCGAAGGTTCTCGCGTAGTCCTCGGGAAGGTCCGTCTGCAGCTGAATGTTCTCGGTTGTGAGCTCGATCCAGCCGACGGTGTGGATCTTCGAAGAGCCGCCGGCGCAGCTGAGCGCGGCCAGAACGATGAACGCCAGCGCGCAGGACGGCGTCAACCTCGTCACCGGGATCATCAAGCGGCACTTAGAGTAGCGAGAAACCGATGAAAGCGTCTAGACTCCTGGCCGCAGGCCCGAGCCGAGTGACGGGTGTGCCATCGGTCTCGTGTGTCCCATGCGTTTCCCACAGCCCCTAGCTCCAGGTTTTCGCGGTGTGGGTCGTAAGGCCTCGGAGAGAGCGGGTTTTTGGATGGGGAGCGTGTCCCTGGCGCTTCTGCTCGCGGCTCCGGCGCTGGCGGATGGGCCGCTTGGTCCCGAAGGCTCCGCGCTTACGACGAGCAACTATACGATCGATCTGTTTCGAGGGCCGGTGATCGGCACTGCGCGCATGGTCGGCCTCGGCGGCGCCTTCGTTGCCATTGCGGAGGGTGTCGAGGGCGGTCTGCAGAACCCGGCAGCGGTGGCCCACCGACAAGCACAGTGGCCCGATTGGTATGATTACTGGCTTGCGTTCAGCTTCACCTACCCGTTCGACGCAGGCGACTTCTACAACAGTGGCAATGTTCTCGACGAACAAAATCAGATCAGCGATCAGAACTTCTTCTTCTTCATTCCGGGGTTTTCCTTTCAGATGTGGCAGGCGGGCATCGGTCTGACGATCGACACGCAGGTGACCACCGTCAAGGTCACGCCCTCCGGCGGAGGTGACCCCCAAACCATTCGCTTGGGCTTTCCGACCTATCACATCCAGTTCGGCTATGGCTTCGTCGATGGGCAAGTCATCGTGGGTGCCGGTCTGCGAATCATGCAGGAACGGATCAAGCTCGGCGACCGAGCCCTGGGTGGCGGACAGGTCGGCTACAAATCGCTCGGCTTCGGCGGCGAGGTCGGCATCATGATCAAGCCCAACGGGAAGCACTGGCGGATCGGAGCCTCGCTTTACCCGAAGCTCACCACCAGCATCTACCGCGGCGGCTTTGCAACAGTCACACCGGAGGGAGATCTCAAGGCCGGCGACTTCTTCTTGCCGCGAGAGGGGGTCGACCCCTGGCACGGAAGCGTCGGATTTTCATGGCAGTTCGGTCCGCGTCCACCGAACCCGGCTTGGATCCAAGTCGAGGACTTCGCGGGCAACGATCTCGCTCGGATCGACGATCGAATCGCCATGGTCAAAGAACGGAAGCAAAGGGACATCGAAAAGCTGCGCGCCGCGGGTGGCCCCGATGTCGAGTGCCGGGTTCAGGAGCTCGAGAAGCGCTATGATCGCAACCTCAAGCGGCTCGAACAAGCGCGAAAGAACGTCACGTATGCCGCGTGGAAGATCCTTCGCGAACGCTATCGCAACGAGTGGCCCCGTCGCTACTATCTTCTCTCCACCGAGCTCCTGATCACGGGCCAAGTCGGCGAAGGCGTCGGCGTGGAGTCCTTCTTCGCGCAGCGCGTTCAACGCTCGGGCGAGAACGTCGGATACTCGCCGCGCCTCGGCTTCGAGACGGAGGTCTGGCCCAAGCGGATGAAGGCGCGCACGGGCACGTACATCGAGCCAAGCCGATTTCAGGAAACCGATCTACGCGTACATTGGACCGTGGGTTTCGATGTTCGCGTGCTTCACTGGGACGTTTTTGGGCTTTGGCCAGAGGACTACCTCTGGGACATCAAAGTCGCCTTCGACATCGCCCGAGACTACCGCTCGTTCACATTGGGCATCGGCGGCTGGTACTAGGAGGACCTCGGCGCTCGTGCGATCGGACGCTAGCGAGCTTCGACGATGGCGATCGATGCGGTCGTCTTGGAAACCAGCTTCGATGCTCCCTCGTCCTCACATCGAATTTCAGACTCCACTACAGTCAGGCGGGACCCTGGTTTGAGGACGGTGGAGCGGCACGTGAGCCGCTCTCCTTGGGCAGCTCGAAGCAGATTGATCTTGAACTCTACCGTCAGAACGATGTGACCTGGCTCGATGAGCGTCGCCGCGGCCCCACCAGCAGTGTGATCGGCCATGGTAGCCTGAACGCCGGCGTGGACGAAGCCATCTTGCTGGAGGTGCCGGGGCTCCACGTCGAGCTCCGTTTCACAGAACCCGAGTCCCATCGTCACGAGGCGAATGCCGAGGCTCGTCACGAACGGAGCAGCGTTGAATATCCGTTCCAGTTCCTCGCGTGGCAACTCATGGAGCTTTCTCATGTCTTTGGTGCCTTCAATACTGCGCACGGAACGACTGCGCGGCCCGCCTCGAGCTCAGTGAAAAGCCAGTCGTGAAAGCCGCGAGAGAGCAGCCACTCGATTCGGTCGCCTCGCCAAACGATCTTCTCGCCTTCATAAGGGGACTCGCCTGACACGAACTTCTCGAACGCGCTGTGCTTCACATAATCGAGGTCTCTCCGGACGGGTGCCTGTGAGCGCATCTCCCGATTCCAGCGAAGCAGCCTCGGGTGGGTGGCTTCTTCGAACAGAATCCCGAGCGGCTTGAGCGCCGAGATGTGAGGAAACAGCGCGAAATCCGCGATCGACAGATCGCCGCACACGAAGCCCTCGGCATCGAGCGAATCCTCGATCTCGGTGAGAACCTCGAGTAAGTCCTCACGACCCACCTGGAGCAACCCGTCAGGAGGCGTGTCGGGGCGCTCGTGCGTAGGCCAGGTCCAGATCGAGACGTCGTGGATGATCGCGTCGAGCAGCGTGTCTGCAACTCGCTGCCATCGCCGCGCTTTGGCGCGAAGCCGGGGCTCCACGGGAAGGACCGCAGGCGTCGGATAGCGGTCCTCGAGATAGTACACGATGTCGGTCGAATCGGTGACCGTGAAACCTCGGTCCACGAGGACGGGCACCTCCGCTCGCGGATTCACTTCGACTAGCCGGTCATGCTCGCTCACGGTCAGGGCGTCTACGGATTCAAATTCCAAACCCTTGAAGTGAAGCACCATCCGTACCTTTCGAGCGAACGGACTAAAGGGGTTGTCGAATAGGGTGAGCATGGCGCGGCGCCAAATGATGTCATGGAAGCCCCAGCTTTGAAACAAGCGACCAACACGTGACCAAGCCTCCAATCCTGCGGCGTTATCTGCAAGTTGCACCGGGAGCCCGCCCTCACGTCACGGTGGATCGGCGAGCGCCCCTCGAATAGTTCGAACGAATCGCTTCTCACTACCCGGTGTTCCGCATCCGCGATGATTCCTGATGGGCACCACCGCCGCTCGCGGCCGTTCTCTTCGGAGCGCCACCACCCGGGCGATGTTTGACCTACCCGCTCACGCGTTGGAGCGCCAGGTCGTGCGCCTCGTTGTAGTGTCGGCCGAGGTTGTGCCAGTCGAAGTGCTCGCTGAAGGATTCCACCGAGTTGCGGAGCATGATCCTGCCGCGTCGGCCGAGGGACACGAACTCAAACAGCCGGTTGGTCAACTCTTCGGCGGCATGGTGGAAGTCGTTGTGCCGTCGGGGCACGACGTAAATGCCTTTGGATGCGTGGTCCGGCAGCAGGTGCTTGAGGTATGAGCCGAAGCCCGATAGGTCGCTGGTCACCGCCGGCACCCCGAGCGCGATCGACTCGAGCGGCGTGTAGCCCCACGGCTCGTAGAAGCTCGGGAACACGCCGAGGTGGCAGCCGCGCACGAACTGGTCGTACTCCATCCCGAAAAGGGGGCTGGTGGCCTGCACGAAATCGGGATGGAAGACGACCTTGACCGGGTCGTCCTCGATGTTGAACAGCCGGCAGGCGCGCAGCTGATTGAGCACCGGGTCCTGGGCCTCGTCGACGAGGTCGTGGGTGACGATGCTCGGGGGTGCCTTGTTTTTCCAGGCGTGGATCGCGCGGCGCAGGCGCAGCCGCCAGTAGTCCTCCATCAGCTCGTTGAGGTCCGGGATTTCGCCGGACGAGGCGGCGAGGAAAAGCCCGTCGCCGACGGACTGCTTCACCGCGTCCGCGGCGGTGCGGAACTCGTTGAGCATCGCGCGGTTCTGCAGCGCGCGGACGTTGATCGAATGGAATGCCGCCTTGGTGATGATGAAGAAGACGACCGTCACGGGGCTCGCTGTCTCGCGGAGCCGGTGGTTCAGCCGGGCCAGAGCTTCGATCGTCACGTCCATGCCCTTGTTGAAGTACTCGTACCGGCCCGACGTGAACATGTAGAGCGTGGTGTCTAGGTCGAAGTTGTAGCTCGGGAAGAAGTGCCCGATCGAGAACTCGTGTAGCCGTTCCTTGTATTGCTGGTGAAGCGTCTGGAACTCGTGAATCGCGGTGAACCGCCGGATGTTGAGGCCGTTGGGAAGCAACATGTCGGGAGTGCGCCCGAGCAGATGGGTGCACTCCTCTGCGGTGAGGTCCGAGACGGTGGTGAATACGTGCGCAGCATGGGCGGCAGCTTTTTCAATTTGGTGCTGAGCGTGGACGTTGAAATTCTTGGCCTCCTGGTCTCCGTCGAGGAAGGGCAAATGGTCGTAGAAGGACGGGTTGCCCGTCGCCAGGTAACGCCCGATCAGAGTCGCGTGCGTGGTGAACACCAGCGAGCCGCGCCAGTTTTCTTTGCGCAGCATCGGGATCGCCAGCCCCGCCTGCCACTCGTGGAAGTGGGCCACGATTTTACGACGCTGTGACTCCTCCTGCGCGAGCAAAGAGAGCAGCGCCCGGCACATCTCGCCAAAGGCCACGGCGTCGTCCACCTTCGGCTCGTCGCTCGCGGGGATCTGGTGGTCGGCCCAGACTCGGTACTTGATCTCGTTGAGCACCCCACCGACCGACCCGAGGTCCAGCAGAACCACGTGCGGACGTCCGCTCACGAGCCACCGCCCGTAGTGGGCGCGGTAGCCCATCTCCCGCAGTTGCTGCACCGCCTGACCGACCGCGCCAACCAGTGGCGCCGGCTCGAACTCGACTTCCGCGGTGTGCGGATTGTACGGGCCGACGAGGCAGTAGCGGCTGCCCCACCTGCTGATCATGCTCGGGACCTTCGACCGCAAGACCGTGTAGATCCCGCCCACTTGGTTACAGACCTCCCACGCAACCTCCATCAGCAGCGGCTCGAGCTGCCGCGGAGCGCTACTCGCCGGCTTTTCCGGGACCTTCTTACCTGTCGATCGGGGGGTGGATGGAGCCATGCTGACGACACACCTTCAGGGGCGCTGCGATCCGTTTGAGTGTACGGCCACGCTGCGTTCTGCGCAGGTTCCGAGACCTGGACCCGACCGATGGCATGGCGATTGCTTCTCGTACTGGCGGACCACCTGTGTTCTGTGCCATTTTGCGCCCGAAGCCGGAAAGGATGACACGAATGTCGCGAAATTTCTCTCTTCTTGGGATTGGAGCCGTCGTCGCGCTGGCCCTGATCGCGCATGTGGAGCCCGCCCATGCCTGTGGCGGGCTTTTTTGTTCTGCCACGGCGCCAGTCAATCAGGCCGCCGAGAGGATTATTTTCTCGAAGAACGCGGACAGCACCGTCACCGCGGTCGTCCAAATCCAGTATCAGGGCCCGTCGAGCGAGTTCGCATGGGTGCTTCCGGTGCCCGGCATTCCTGACGTCCAGGTGTCGTCCGATCTCGCCTTCACGAGACTTCAACTCGCGAGCAACCCGCAGTACGTGTTGTCGACCGAGATCGAGGGCACCTGCAAGGACGACGACCGCGTCTTTTTTTCCAATGGTAGCACCGACTCGGGTGGAGGGGGCGGAGCCGGTGGGTCGGGAGGCGGCGGTGTCACGGTCCTCGCACAGGGCAATGTGGGTCCGTACGACTACGTGGTGATTCAGCCCGACGGCGCGTTCGACAACGTCGGCGACGTGATGGTCGAATGGCTCACCAACGAAGGCTACGACGTGGTGCCGCCGGGTGGCGACCCTGCGGACATCTCGGACCTGCTCGGATCGTATCTCGAAGCCGGGATGAACCTCATCGCATTTAGGCTGACCAAGGGCAACGACGAGGGAACGATTCGGCCGATCCGGATCACGTACGCCTCGGATCAACCGATGATCCCGATTCGGCCCACGGCGGTGGCAGCGAACGACGACATGGGCGTGATGGTCTGGGTTCTCGGCGAAAGCAGAGCGGTGCCCGTCAACTACCGGTCTCTCGAGCTCAACGAGGCGCTGATCGACTGGCTCACCGGTGGCACCAACTACAACCAGGTCGTCGTCGCTGCGGCCAACGAGGCGGGCGGCCAGGGGTTCGTGACCGAGCGTGCCGTCCCAAGCGAGCAGTACGAAAACGTGGTGGTCGCGGACTTCGAGCGACAGGCGTGGGAGCAACTGCTCCTGAACGCCCCGGCTCTCTCGTCCGAGGACGTCGCTCGGCAGAGCCTAATCTTTTCGGGATGGGACGGCTATCTAGAGGTGCTCGAGGATTTTCTTCCGCAAAACGACATCGATCTTCTGATCCAGTGCCCTGGTTGCAGTGATTCGTTGACGCCGTTCGACAAAGGGGCGTTCCTCGATGCGCTGACGGTCGACGTCATCACGCCGATGCTCGATACCGAAAATCTCTTGGCGTCGAGGCCATACGTCACGCGCTTCTATACGACGCTGTCGGCGCCCGAGATGGACGTCGATCCCCTCTTCGATTTCAATGCGGATCTCGAAGACGTGTCGAACGTCCACAACGCAACGCGGGTCATCGAATGCGGCCCTTCGATTTCGTTCAGCGAGGCCACGTCTCGCATCGAGCTCGAAGACGGTCGGGTGGTCCGGCTTCCACCGGGGGCTTCTTGGCCCTTTGTGCCCGGCAGCGAAGCATCCCCTCCGGCCAACGCCATCATCGCACAGCTTTCGACGAGCGGACCCGGCACCGTGGTGAGGGACAACGGCGATGCGATCGACGACGCCCTCGCGGACCACAACGCTCAAGTGCCTCGGCCCGACGCGCTCGACTTGGCTGGAAACTGTGCGGTGAGCCGCGATCGCATGGAGCTGACCTGGTGGCTCGGCCTGGCTCTCGCGGGGCTGATGCTAATGCGCCGAAGGGCAGCCCGCGGGCGCAAGGGATAAGATCGCCGTCAAAGCGGATTTCCGTCCTCGTCGACTGCGATGAGGAGGTGCCCGTCCACATCGTCTTCGTCTGGGTCGGCGATCCATGGCGCCAGGCAGACGCGGTCGAGCACGCAGGGATCGGTGAGGGCCTCGAGGAACGACACCAGGTCTTCGAGCTGCTGCTCGCTCAGCGAGATCGGAGCGTCGAAGGTCGCGATGCCCCGTCCCGAGACCTCGAGGAAATCGAGCATCTCCTGGGTGTTGCGATCGAAGTCTTCCGAGCTCGCAAGGGGGACGCTGACCGGGTCGAAGCGTTCGATCGCCGCACGCGGATCCAGGTGATGCCGGACGACATTGATGAGCGTGTCGTAGGCGCCGGAGTGAAAGTAGGGCCCCGTCGCCGCGACGTTCAGGAGCGTCGGGGTACGAAAGGCAAACCGGTCGTTGCGGTCCCCGGTTTCCCGTGCCCGTCCAAAGTCGTTCGTCCCCTTGAAGCCGTCGCCCTTCCCTCGACCGACTTGAGGAACGCAAAGCGCGTGGAAATCCTCGTCGGTGAAGAAGTCTCCTGAGTGGCAGCTCGCGCAGCCCACACCGCCCTCTTCCACGCTTCGCAAGAAAAGCATTGCGCCCCGCTTGGCAGACGCGTCGATGGCGCCATCGTCACCTCGGACGTAGGCGCCCCAGGGCGTATCGGTGAACACCTGGGAGTCTTCGTAGGCTCCGATGGCACGAGCGATGCGGCCGTAGGTGATCTCCGGAGTGCCGAACGCGGCTTCGACCTCAGCGGCCCAACGGCCGTCGTTGACGAGGCGTTGCTCGAGAGCCGCGCGAATCTCCTCGCGGGTGCCTCCCAGCACGAAGTCGAAGCCTAGCATCTCCTCCGCCGAAGTGACCGGGAAGCGGGACTGGGCTTCCGAGATGGACTCGCCCGCATCACGATCCGCCGCTCCGTAATCGCTGTCCGGTGTTCGGATTTCGCCCCCCTCGAGCCGCTCGACACGCGAATCCCAAAACAAGCCCTTCTTCCACAGTGCGAGATTGAAGGTAGTCGGTGCGTTGCGCGGGACGGTGAGATCGCCGTCGGGGTGGGTCCGACCGGGCCCGAGCAGATCCGGTTCGTGGGCGCCGACGCCGATCGACAGAGCGAGCGCATCACCGCCGCCGAGCATCGGGTGATGGCAGGAGACGCATGCCGAATCCCGATCGCCGCCAAGGCTCTTGCTGAAGAAGAGCTTCCGGCCGAGCAGAGCGAGCGGTTCTTCGATGCTCGGCACGTCGACGCCGCTGGCAGGATTTCCACTCAGGCCGTGCGCCTCGATTTCGCGACGAAGCGCGATGTCGACTTCAACGCCTGGGCTCTCCCGGCCGTCGCTGCACGCGACGGCCAGCAGGCAGAAACCCGAAGCAAGCCAGCTTCGTTTTGAGCTCATCGATGGACCACCAAGCTAGGTAATTCGTCTTCAGAATACCACGAAGACGGCGCTCTGGCTCGCGGTCACCGATTTCCTCCTCGACCGATGAGGCCGTAGCTCTTGAGCTTGCGGTAGAGCGTCGCGGAGCCAATCTGGAGTTGTTCAGCGGTGCGCGTCTGGTTGCCGCCGTTCGCCTCGAGCGCCGCCAGGATGTACTCCTTTTCGATGTCGCGAAAAGGCCGAACGGTTCCTGCGCTGGCCACGGGACTCGGAAACACATGGCGAATCTCCTCGGGCAGGTCTTCGAGCTCCACCCGCTTTCCGCGGGCAAGCGCGACGGCACGCTCCATGGTGTTTTCGAGCTCGCGCACGTTGCCCGGCCAGGCGTAGCGCATGAGCTGATCGGCGGCGGCAGGAGCGAGGCCCGAGATCGTACGCTTCATCCGCAGCGCTGCTTCCGCGAGCAACACGCGTGCGAGCGGAAGGATGTCATCTTTGCGCTCGCGGAGCGGTGGCACGTGCAGCTCGACGACCTTGAGGCGATAATAGAGGTCCTGCCGAAAGGCGCCGCCTGCGACTTCGAGGGTCAGGTCGCGGTTGGTGGCGGCGAGCACGCGCACATCGAATGGCCGGCTCTTGTTCTCGCCAACGCGCCGGATCTCCCGCTCCTGCAGCGCTCGTAGCAGCTTGACCTGCATGCCCGGTGAAACCTCGCCGACTTCGTCGAGCAGCAGCGTCCCGGTGTTGGCCGCCTCGAACAGGCCCGGCCGGTCCTGAGTCGCTCCGGTGAACGCACCGCGTGCGTGTCCGAAGAGCTCGCTCTCGAGGAGGGTCTCGGTGATCGCGCCGCAGTTGACTGCGATGAATGGCCCCGCCGCGCGGGCGGATTCCTCGTGGACGAGCCGCGCGATGCGCTCCTTTCCCGTGCCGCTCTCGCCCGTGATGAGGACGGTGGAATCGACTTTGGCCACGCGCCGCGCCAGATCTACCAGTTGCAGCATTCCGCTGCTCTTGGCGACGATTCCGAACGGCTCTTCGACATCGGGCGCCACGCGAACCAGTGCGCGGCGATGCGCCCGGAGCTTGAGCTCTGCTGCCTTCAACGTCTGCGTGACCTGGTAGAGCGAGACGTCGAGGCACTCCGTGAGCCGCTTCGGCTCGAAGAAATGCAAGTGATCCGCGAGCTCATCGCCCCACTCCTTTCGTGTACGGGCGAAGAGGTGGCAAGCTGCATCGCCCTTCCCCACACACCGATGTTCCAAGACGTAGGTCTCCTCGCCGAGGGTCCGGCTGAGATGGCCGCTGATGAGACCGCAGATGGTCCAGCACACGGGCACCTCGGAGCGGCCCAAGTGAAGGAGGTGCTGCTCCGTCTCATAGGACGCGACGAGCATCGAGCCGTCCTTCGAGAGCGGTCCCTCGGATCCAGACCCGACCTGGAAAAGGCCCTCGAGGGTATAGATGCGGGTGCTTGCGCGCTGCCATTCCTCGTCGCTTTCCCACGTGAACGCGGCCTGCAGAGCTTCGGCCATGCGCCAGCCATGAGCGAAGCCGAACTGGGTGAGCACGATGCGAGCGGCCATGAGGCCAAAGTTATCGACCAGGTACTTTCGCAAGAGCCCCATTGCCACTGCGTCGAGAAGAAGCGCACGCTGTCCGGCGAAACGGACGACTCCGCTCTCCGGGTCCAGCTCGAGCAGCTCCTTGTGATCGAGGTCAACGGCGCGCATCGGCTCTTTCAAATTGATGGAATCTCTACATCATGATGAAGGAATGAGCCAGGACTCCGCGCCGACGCAGGCTCTAAGTGCTCGATCTCACTTATGTCTTGTTGTGGCTCAAAACGTGCTTTCGCCAACTCGTGAGAAGCCAGCACCTTTCAATCGAGAACACGACATCCGAGGAAAATTACATGAATCAAGATCAAGCAAGAGGGAAGTGGGACCAGGTCCAGGGACGAGCGAAGAAGGCCTGGGGCGAGCTCACGGACGATGACTTCAAGAAGGCGGAGGGTTCCGTAGACAAGCTGTACGGCATCATCCAGGAGAAGTTCGGGGACACGAAGCAAGCCATTCAAAAGAAGCTCGACGGGCTTCACGTGAAGTGAGGCGGAGCGATGTTATGGACAATCGCCGTGATCCTATTGGTGCTCTGGGGGCTTGGATTGGTCAGCTCGTACACGATGGGGGGATTCATCCACGTCCTCCTCGTGGTGGCGGCGATCGTCGTCCTCGTTCAGATCATTCAGGGGCGCCGGCTGCGTTGAGCTCGGAGGCGGAGGGGATAGGCAGCGCGAAGGCGCTGTCGCCCTTCCGAGGAAGTGGTATGGGCCGGCCCGTAGAGACTGCTTTCAGCGGTTTCGAGCCGACCGCCGAAGTTGGAAGGGCCGTCTACACTTGGTGCGCGGCGATCTTCAGCGGGACGCAGTGGGAGGAAACGGCGCAATGGCACGTACAAATCGACCGCCTTTCGAGCCACGAAGGAATCGCGGCGACGACGCAGATCACGCTGCGAGTCCCAGAACGAGATATCCGGGCGACTGCCACACACCCGGAGGTCATCTCTTCGGTGAGGAACGCATTTCTGTCCCTCGCAGCGACCCTTCGTCATGAGTCCCCGATTCGATTGCGTCCCGGGTCGGACGCTTTGAAGGACCGCAGAGGAGCGGGCTGACTGAAAACGCGACCATGCTCGTATCCGGACGAGCTCAACATGCCAAAGGAAAGAAACGATATGATGAAGAAATTTCAACTGTTTTTGCTCGGTGCCGCTTTCGGAGCGGCCCTGTTGCTTGCTCCCTCGCAGGCCTCGGCCGCCAATTGCAACTTCTCGAGAAAAGAGAAGATCGCGATGGTCTCTTGGATCATGCTCATTCCCGGCGCGGTCATCACCGGCCTTGCGTGCAAGCACGATCTCTTCACCAAGAAGGGAAAGAGCGCAGCGATGTTACCCAGCAAGGGTCGGGACCTCACCCAGACGCGTTTCGTCGACCGACGAAGAAGGAGCGCTATCTAGGTTGGCGGGTCCCGCCTGGAGCTTCAACCGACCGCACCAGCTCGACAATGTCACCGAGGTTGTAGCAACCACCCTCAAGAAACGGGATCGAATCATGAAGAAATCAAGCATACGAATCGCAGCTGTTCTTTTGGTCTCCTGCGCGTTCGTTCTCTCCGCCGGATGCGTCAAGGTGAAGAGAAAGACCACCGCAAGCAACCACACGCCGACCGTCTCCGTCTTGGTTTGATCGTTGATGGGAGCGTTCGTGATGAGGCGTAGCCGTGGGCGACGCGCGACCTCGTTGCTCGTCGCCGGGCTCACGCTCGCCGGGGCCTGCGCTCACGTTCCGAAACGCGTCCCTTTGCCCAAAGGAGGTGTCGAAAGCGCTGAAGTGCTTGGGATTGCACGTGCGCGGCTCTGGGGTGACGCGCCTCCGCCATGGGAACACGACTGGCTTGCGAAGAACAAGACCGACATGAAGGAGCGCTACCCCGGCGTCTACGGTCGTCATCACGCCTATCTCGCGATTTCTGGGGGCGGCGAAAATGGCGCGTTCGCCGCTGGCCTCTTGCTCGGTTGGACGGAAGCCGGGAATCGGCCGGAGTTCACGACTGTGACCGGCATCAGTGCGGGGGCGCTCATCGCGCCGTTCGCGTTCCTGGGACCCGAGTACGACGAGGTGTTGAGGAAGGTCTCGGTGGACCTCACCGAGAAGGATCTCTTCAAGAAGCGAGGAAAGATAAGGGCACTTCGCACCGACGCCCTCGCGACGACCGAACCGCTTCAAGCATTGATCGCGAAGTACGTAACCGACGAAATAATGCAGAAAATCGCCGCCGAGCACCGCAAGGGCCGCGAGCTGAACATCGGCACCACGAACCTCGATTCGATGCGGCCTGTCGTTTGGCGCATCGGTGTGATCGCAAACAGCGGGCATCCGGACGCGTTGAAGCTGATCCGCCAGATTCTGCTTGCGTCGGCGTCCGTCCCGGGCGGGTTTCCCCCCGTGCTCATGAAGGTCCAGGCAGGCAGCAAGAGCTATGACGAGCTCCACGTCGATGGCGGCGCAACCTCGCAGGTGTTCCTCTACCCTGTGGGCGTCGACTACGACGAAGTCCTCGACAAGCTCTCTGTGCCCGGCCGCCCCGAGGTCTACATCATTCGCAACTCACGCCTCGATCCGACGTACGCGGTCGTCAAGAACAGGTTCCTCCCCATCTTGGGCCGATCGATCGAGTCGATCGTTCGGACCCAAGGTATCGGCGACCTCTACCGCATCTACCTCCAAACGTGCCGCGACGGTCTAGACTTCAATCTCGCGTACATTCCCTCAGACTTCACGGCGGAGTCCGAAGGGTACGTCGACACGGAGTACATGAATAAGCTCTTCGACATGGCCTTCGACCTCGCCAGAGCGGGCTATGTTTGGGAGAAGGCGCCGCCCCAGCTCGACACCGCGTCGATCCGCTGCAACTGAATTCAAATAGAACGACGGTCGAGCAGAAATTCGGTGACCGCATCCATCACCTGTGCGAAGTCGTCCTCACGAAAACCTGCGCCGCTCGTCAGCCAGTCGGTGTGGGTCGAGCCGGGCTCGCCGTGGAAGTGGCCAAGGATGTCGAGATGGTCCGCCGCGCCCGCCCAAAGGAGATCTCCCCACGCCATGCTTGCCGTAGGCACCAAGCCGTCATTGACCTCGTCTGTCAACTCTCGACCGAGCGCATGCTCGATCATCTCGCGCGCTGTCGTCTCGGGGGACGCGTACGGATAGCTTTTCGAAGCGCGACTCCCGATGACGTAGAGAGTCGAATACAGCGTGGCCGAGAGTGCGGCCATGGGCGAACGCACGCTCGAAAGAAACCGAACTGGGCCCGGTGACGGACCCCAGCTTGCGACCGAGCCATATCGAACTTCCGAGCTGTCTTCGACGGACGCGTTGAACATGTCCATCGATTCTGGAGTGAGTTGGATGACGCCTCCTTGGTCGTGACGGATCCCGTCCAGCCACTCGCCCACTTCGATTTGCCCTTCCTTCTCGATGAAGCGCAAGACGAGCTGAACGCTCCTGTCGAGCAGCTTGATATTCACACCAAAGGCATCGTCGAGCTTGCCCAGGAATGCGATCCACGACGAGAACACCGTCAGTGAAGGGCCACCGAATCGCAGCGTCACAAACGTGAAAAGCGACAGCGCATAGAGAAGCCGTGTTCCCGACAGGGTAGAGAAGAAATGGGCCACCGGCGTGCCCTGGTGAGGGGTGTTGAGGGTGACGACGGTGCGAACGCGCTCGATCCACGAAGGAACGTCGAGGGTGACGCTCGGCGAGGTCAACAGCCGAGCGTCGAGGCCGCCCGTCGAATGTCCGATCAGGTGAATGGGGCCCTCACCCTTGGTGCAGTGCTCCTCGATCGTGTCGATCACGACTTGGGTTCGTCGGCGGATGGACCCCGTGGGCGGCGCCGATACCACCACGAGCTCACAAGGCTCGCCGGCTGTCCGCATGCGGTCCCCCAACGCCTTGGCGATGTGGACAAAATAGTCGTAGCCGGCGAGGCGTGAAAAGCCAAACATGCCGGGAATCAGGACGATGTGATGCGCAGGGGAGCTCATCTGCGTTCCCGCCAGCGAATACTCCCGCGTTTGTGCGTGTCAACCGAAAGAACGTGCTGGAGCACGGCAGCGTGCCTCCCGGGCCTAGACAACGCGGTCGGCTAGTCCTCTCCGTCGTTTGACGCCTCGTTTTGTTCCTGACGCAGCTTGATCGCAGCCTCGAGCTCGGCGAACCTTGCCTCGAGCTTGCGGATACGGGGCTTGGAGGCTTCCTCGTCGGCCTTTTTGAGCGCGTCGAGCTCCTCGACGACGTCCTTGAGCTGCTGCTCCGCCTTAGACTCGGTTTCGGCGAGCTCGGCCTTGTCGAACATGCGTTCCTCGGGCCGGGGCTCCTCAGCCACATGGGGCTCGGCTTTCATGGCGCGCTTTGTTTCGGGAATGAACACTTGATCGGTGGAGAGCTGACGCTGATTCATGAACGTCGGTGAGACGATCTCGATGCCCCCGCGGTGCAAGGCGTCCAACATGTTTTCGCGAAGCTTCGATTCGGCGCTGATCAGGTACTTCACTTCCCGGAGAAACCCCGCGACTTGGTAGGTGATCGAAAAATCCCCGAGCTGGAGAACGAATGTGAAAGGGTCGGTTAGGTCGGCGTTTTCGGCGGCCTCGAGCAGGTGTTTTTCGACTTTCTCGCGCGGGATGTCGTATCCGAGCGAAACCGTCGCGGAGATCAACGTGCCCGACGAACGAACCACCGTCACCGGGTTCGTCACGAGGTAGAGATTCGGCAGCGTGGTCAGCTCCCGTCGCTCGGTCTGGATCTCCGTCCGGAGGAGTGTGAGCTCCGACACGCGCCCCCGGATCCCCTCGACGATGATGAAGTCGCCCGGCCTGAAGTTCCGCAAGGACCGCAACATCAGCCCCGCCATGGCGTTTCCGAGCAGTGTCGTGGAAGACAAAGCAATCGCTGCCGCCACCAGAATCCCGAGCAGGCTCAAGAGCTGCCCGCGCGGTGCATCTCCAATCGGCAGCTCGAGGATCAGCACGATGACGAAGATCGCAACCAGCACGACCACGAATAGCTGCTGGAACATCCGGCTCTTCGATGTCGAGGCCTGGCGTTTGAGCAGGAGGCGGTAGGCTGCCCAGAGGACCAGGATGCCAACCAAGAGCGTGATCAGAACGGCCCGCCACTCCCGGAGAAGAACAGCGATCGAATCCAGGTAGTCCATGAGCATGCACGAGGGTCGCAGGAATCACGCCCTGAGGTGAAAATCGCGCGCGCATCGGCTCTTTCAAATCGATGGAATGTCTACATCAGGATGAAGGAATGAGCCAGGACTCCGCGGCGACGCAGGCTCTAAGTGCTCGATCTTACTTATGTCTTGTTGTGGCTCAAATCGTGCTTCAGCCAGCTCGCGAGATGTCAGTGCCGGTTGAATCGAGAACACGGCATTTGAGGAAAATTACATGAATCAAGATCAAGCAAGAGGGAAGTGGGACCAGGCCCAGGGACGAGCAAGAAAGGCCTGGGCCGAGCTCACGGACGATGACTTCAAGAAGGCCGAAGGTTCCGTAGACAAGCTGTACGGCATCATCGAGGAGAAGTTCGGGGATACGAAGGAAGCCATTCAAAAGAAGCTCGACGCGCTTCACGTAAAGTGAGGCGGAGCGATGTGATGCACATTCGGTGCCGTCCTCTTCCCGATCATTCAGGGACGCCGGCTGCGTTGAGCCTAGAGGCGGAGGAGATAGGGAGCGCGAAGGCGCTGTCGCCCTTCCGTGGAAGTGGCGTGGGCCGGCCCGTAGAGATTGCTTTCAACGGTTTCGAGCCGACCGACGAGGTTGGAAGGGCCGTCCGCAATTGGTGCGCGGCGATCTTCAGCGGGACGCAGTGGGAGCAAACGGCGCAATGGCACGTACGAATCGATCGCCGTTCGAGCCACGAAGGAATCGCGGCGACGACGCACATCACGTTGCGAGTCCCAGAACGAGATATCCAGGCGACTGCCACACACCCAGAGGTCATCTCTTCGGTGAGGAACGCATTTCTGTCCCTCGCAGCGACCCTTCCTCACGAGTCCCCGATTCGATTGCGTCCCGAGTCGGACGCTTGGAAGCACCGCAGAGGAGCGGGCGGATGATCACACTCCGCAGAGCCAAGGAGCGCCAGCACCAGCGGCGCCGCAAGCACGAAGCCTGGCTCACTTTCCACCCCCAAGAAGGGGCCGATACGCTCGCCGACGGCTTCGGCGCCCTCGGCATTTTGAAAGAGGGGCGTCTGCCACCTCGAACCGGGAACCAGGAACCACGTGAGGATGCCGAGATCATCACCTACGTTCGTGAGGGCACGCTCGCGTATGAGGATTCGGTGGGTCAGTCGGGATTCATCCGAGCGGGCGAGTTTCAGCGCATGACCGCTGGACGCGCCATTCGCTACAGCGAGACGAATGCGTCGCCGACCGAATGGGCGCATGTCTTTCAGATTTGGCTGCGTCCCTCGGTGGCAGGGCTCGAACCAGGACACGAGCAAAAACGCTTTAGCTTGGCAGACCGCCACGGAATCCTGCGCGTCGTCGCCTCCCCTGACGCCCGAGAAGCCTCGCTCCGGATCCACCAGGATGCGCTCTTGTACTCCGCCATCCTCGACCGCGGTCAGCACGTCACCCACGCGCTCTCCAAAGGGCGAGGCGCATGGCTTCACATCGTCGAGGGCGAAGTGAACCTCGGCGAAATCGTTCTCGGAACCGGTGACGGTGTGGGCGTCACCGCAGAGCGCGCGGTCTCACTCACAGCGCGCGAGGACACCGAGATCTTACTCGTCGACCTGAGCCTAGAGGCAACCAAGCCGGTGGCTGTCGAAGGATCGCCCGAAACCATCTTCAACGTTGAAAAAGGATCGCCCCATGCCTACTAAAGTTCCCCCCGTCATCCGCCGTACCTTGGGCCCCGCTCTCGTGATCGCTTTGTGTCCGCCCGCGGCAATGCTCCTATGGCATGTCAACTCGCAAGAACACGGATCGTTTTCAGCGCTCTTTCAGACGATCCACCACGATGGGCTGTTCGCAACGGTGTGGGCCGCGTGGGGGCCGTACGTCTTTGGATCGAAGATCGCGTGGACAATCATTGGAGTGTTTGCAGGCGTTCAGCTCGCCTTCATGAAGTGTTTGCCCGGGCCGGCACACGAGGGCCCCGAGACCGCGAACGGTCATATTCCGGTCTACAAAGCCAACGGGGGACTGGCCTTCGGCCTCAACCTGTCGCTCTTCTTCCTCGGTGGATTCGTGTTCAAATGGTTCCGGCCCGGGATCGTTTACGACAACTTTGGTGCAATCCTGGGAGCCCTCAACGTCATCGCGCTCGGCCTGTGTCTCGTGCTCTACATCAAAGGTCGGCTGCGGCTGTCGGGTGATGATTCGGCGATCAGCACCAATCCCATTTTCGACTACTACTCGGGTACCGAGCTCTATCCGCGGATTTTGGGCTGGGACATCAAGCATTTCGCAAACAGCCGCTTTTCGATGACCGCATGGGCCCTGATCCCCCTTTGTTTTGCTTCGTGGCAGATCGAGCACTTCGGGCACCTCAGCAATTCGATGTTGGTCTGTGTGGCTCTTCCCCTGGTCTACCTGAGTCAGTTCTTCTACTGGGAGACAGGTTACTTCGGCACCATGGACATCCAGCACGATCGCGCGGGATTCTATCTGATCTGGGGTGTCTTGGTCTGGGTGCCCGCGGTCTATACCTCACCGGCGATGTATCTAGCCGAGCGTCCGGTCGAGCTTGCATGGCCCCTCGCCGCCGGCATCTTCCTAGTCGGCGCCTTCTTCATCACCGCCAAGAACCTAGCCAACCGCGAGCGGATACGCGTCCGCAGCACGGACGGCGACACCACCGTCTGGGGCAAAGCCCCGCTGATCATTCGGGCGAAGTACCGGAACGACAACGGCGAGGAGCGCGAGAACATACTGCTGGCCTCCGGCTTCTGGGGAGTCAGCAGACACTTCCATTACGTGGGCGAGATCATCGGCGCTTTCTGTTGGAGTGTCGTCGGCGGCTTTTCGAGCTTTGCGCCGTTCTTCTACGTGACGTTCCTGTCGATTCTCCTTCTGCATCGCGGCTTTCGGGACGACGAGAAGTGCAAGGCGAAGTACGGCGCGTACTGGGATGAGTACCGAGCTCTGGTTCCGTGGAAGGTGCTTCCGGGGGTCTACTAGCGCTCGTCATGGCCATGAGCTGCCGATGAGCGTAGCATGGCGCCCGTGCGGAAAATCACCGTGAGAATCGTATGGGCGCTCGTCGCCGTGATGCTTCTGCTCGTCGTTGGGGGCGGCATCGGATGGCTGCGTTTGCATCCTTCGCCCCCCGGGCTTCAGGTCTGGACCGATGGGCATGTGCTGACGATGGATGCCGAGGGCCATGAAGCCACCGCTCTCGTGATCGAAGGCGACCGCATCCTCGCCGTCGGAAGCGACGAGGACGTGAAGCGCTGGGTGCCGGACGCAGACGTGACGCTCGACCTCGAGGGACGGACGGTCGTACCCGGGTTCATCGAGGCCCATGGACACTTTCCTGGAGCGGGACTCGGGGCGGTCGCTGCAGACCTGAACAGCCCACCGATCGGAGAGGTCAAGACTATCGCCGAGGCCCTCGACGCGCTGAAGCGGGTCGATGCAGCACAGCCCGGGAAGGATTGGCTCATCGGGTTTGGATACGACGACACGATGCTCGAGGACAAACGGCACTTGACGAAGGCCGACCTCGACAGCGTCTCCACCAGCCGCCCCGTCCTCGCCATGCACATCTCCGCGCACATGGCAGCCGTGAATTCGTTCGCGCTCGAGCGCTTCGGAATCACGGCCGAGACGCCGAATCCGACCGGCGGCGAGATCCGAAAGGATCCGAAGACCGGGGAGCTCACCGGTTTGCTCCTCGAAACCGCCGCGCGGCCCCTCCAACTAGAGGCGCTCGACATGCCGCCTTTGAAGCAGATCGCGGTGGTTCGTTCCGCGGTGGACAAGTACGCCGCACAAGGCTTCACGACCGTCGAGAACGGGCTTGCCACGCTCGAGCAGATCCAAGGCATGAGTGGGGCCTCGAAGCTTGGTTTGATCCCACAACGTTTGGTGATCTGGCCGAAGGACGAGCTCGGGCTCGAAATCGCAAAGGGCAGGCTCGATCTCGGGAAATATGCAAGCGATCGCGTCTACATCGGCGCCGCAAAGCTCGTGGGCGACGGTTCAATTCAGGGATACACCGGCTTCCTCAGCGAGCCGTACTATCAGCCCGGCGAGCAACCGGCGGATTACCGCGGATACCCGAACATCGATGCCGAAACACTGAACGCCGAGGTCGAGGCGATCCATTGCTCGGGCCAACAGGTCGCTGTGCACGCCAACGGCGACGCAGCGATCGATCGATTCCTCGATGCGTGGGAAGCGGCCCTTGGCGCCTGCCCGGCCGAAGACACGCGACCGATTCTCGTGCATGCACAGATGTCCCGCCGCGACCAGCTCGAACGGATGAAGGAGCTCGGAGTGACCCCAAGCTTCTTCAGCGCGCACGTCTACTACTGGGGCGACCGCCACCGCGACACTTTCCTCGGGCCCGAGCGGGCGGCGCGAATCAGCCCGGCCGCAAGCGCTGGAGCGCTCGGGATTCGATTTACGACCCATCTGGACACCCCGATCGTACCGATCGACTCGATGCTGCAACTCTGGACACCGGTCGCCCGCGAGACGTCGAGCGGTCGCATCCTCGGTCCCGAGGAGCGTGTGCCGGTCGAACGCGCGCTACGCGCGATGACCTCCGACGCCGCATGGCAGCTTCGACTGGAAGAGAAGCTCGGATCGATCGAACCGGGCAAGCTCGCGGATCTGGTGATCTTGTCGGAGAACCCCCTCGACTACGGTGGCAATCTCCGCGATATCCAGATCGAACGAACCCTCGTCGGCGGCGTGACGATTTACGAAAAGCCCCGCGGCCGACCTGGGAGCCAGCCCTAGATCAGCCGAGGCTTCGTTGCTATTCGTTGATGATCTGCGCCCGCCTTGCCATTCGCGCTTGGAGCTCACCTAGCGTCGTACCCCCGGAGACTCGGTCCCAATACCTGGGAGGTGACGGCGGGCCGAACCGTGGTTAAACAAAAAGAGAGGTTTGTGTGATCTCCTGGCTTTTTTTCTTTCTTTTCCCCGTCGTGTGCGGCTTTGCCGCTCCGGCATTTGCAGACGATTACCAGGGGCCGAGCGGATACGGCACGACGGGAACGACCTACGAGCTCGACGTGTCCCACGATGGCTATGGCCGCGGAGCATCCGCCAGCGAAACAGCCGATCCCACGAAGTACGTCGTCGTCGAGGCTGAGAGCGGTGTGACAGAGGAGATCGACGGAGAAACCGTAGTGGTCGTCCAGGAACCCGAGCCGATCGCCGCGAGCGCCGAGGCCCCGCCGCCGCCGAAGGTCATCGTGGTCGAAGAGCAAATCCCACCTTGCCCCGGTGGGGTCTGGGTGGACGGATATTGGTACTACGGCAACGGGGAGTATCTCTGGGTGGATGGGCACTGCACCGCAGTGCAAGTCAACTACGTGTTCGTGCATCCGCGATGGGATTTCTACGCAGACACCTGGTGGTTCGTACCCGGCTACTATCGGCCCTGCGGCGTGTATGTCGGCTTTGGCTATTACCGACCGTGGTATTGGTACCCTCCTTACTACCATCCATACTATCCCGCGCATCGCCCCGTGGCGGTTCAGCGGAGCGCGCCGCGGCGTCCAACGACCGTCTACCCGGCGCGGGCGCCCCGCACTCGGTCGTCGGTCACTCGGGCTCCAAGCCGGCCGACGACGGTGATCGATCGGGCTCCTCGGACGACGACCCGGTCGCATTCCGGTACCGGCATCGTCAGCCAACCCAGGGTGAACACGAGCCGTGCGGGCGGGGGCATCGGCCGCGGGTCATCGTCGGCTGGCTCGAGCGGGTTCTCCATCGGTCGCTCTAGAAACCGCCCGTCCTCGACCGGCACGACCACGTCGCGGCAGTCAGGCTCGTCGGGGTCATGGACGAGGGGGGCCTGGCGCAGCGGAGGGACGCGCTCCACGCCATCGGGCGGACGCGGCGGCGGCCGAGGCTCGAGTGGGTCGCCATCGCGTGGTGGCCTTGGAGGGAGCCGCAGCGCCCCGAGTCCGCGCAGCCGCTAACGGCTCGGTTGACCCGTCCCGGGGGGTTTCTTCTCCGGGTCTGCAACCTTCACCCGCTTCGAGTCCACCAGGTCCCGGATCTCCCTCAGGTAACGAGAGTACTCGGCAGACTCGTCAGGACTGTAGTTCAGGTTCTTGTAGAGACTGATGAGGCGGGTGAAGAAATCCCGCGCCTCGTCGCGATCGTCGATGGCGTAGTCCGCCTCGACGACCCCCTTCACCAGCTCGAAGCTCCTCTTCTGCCGCCCGAGAGACATCGACGAGTCGACCGGGTCGTAGGCGTCTTGCTGGAGGAAGACCATGTCGAGAAAGACGGACTTCTGCCACGCGAGAAAGTCGCCCATGGTGATCCCCTCCTCACCCGTGACCTGCATCATCTGATAGATGTCGTCGCCCCGATGCAGGAGCGCGTGAGCCGCTTTGACATCCTCTACCCAGGTCGGGGACAGGTTCTCGGCATACCATTCGCTCATCTGATCGAGGTAGCGCGACCACGAGATTAGCGGATCGATGGCCGGGTAGAAGCGCTTGTACGCCCGGTCGGCGGAGAGCCCCAAGAACGTCTTCACGGTGGCGAGGGTCGCCTGGGTCACCGGCTCCTCGAAGTTTCCGCCGGCAGGCGAGACCGTGCCGATGAACGTGAGGCTACCCATTTCTCCGTCGGGTCCACGGATGAGCCCGGCCCGCTCGTAGAGGCTCTTGATCGAAGAGTCGAGGTACGCGGGGAAGGCTTCCTCTCCCGGGATCTCCTCCATTCGTCCCGAGGTCTCACGCATCGCCTGCGCCCACCGAGACGTCGAGTCGGCGATGCACAAGACATCATAGCCCATCTGCCGGTAGTACTCCCCGAGCGTGATCCCGGTGTAGATCGAAGATTCCCTGGCAGCGACCGGCATCGACGACGTGTTGCAGATGATGATCGTGCGATCCATCAGTGAGCCCCCGGTTCGGGGGTCGATTGTTTGCGGATACTCGGTGATCGTCTCGACGACCTCGCCCGCTCGTTCGCCGCACGCGATGATGATGACGACGTCCACGGCCGAGTGTCGGGCGATGAGGCTTTGCAGTACCGTCTTCCCGGAACCGAAGGGTCCGGGGATGCAAGCCGTGCCTCCACGGGCAACTGGAATCATCGTGTCGATGATGCGTTGCGTGGTGGTGAGGGGCGTCGTCGGGTAGACACGCTCAGCCGCGCGGTGCCGCAGCATCCTTTCAGGGATAGGACGTCGCACCGCCCACCGTTGAGCCATCGTGAGCGTACGCTCCTCACCACTCGGCAGGATGACTCGGGCGACTGGGTCGTTAATCGTGAGCTGGCCCCGGGCGATCCAGGCCACTTCGACGGCTGCTGGTTCGTCGAAGGGCACCATGATTTTGTGCTCGAAGATCCCTTCGGGAGTCGTGCCCAAGATTTGTCCCGCCTGGACGATCGCCCCCTTGGCGACCGCAGGTGTGAAGTCCCATCGTCTTTCGGCGTCGACGGGGCTCACCTGGATTCCGCGGGGCAACAAAAAACCGTACTCCTCCGCCAACGAGGCCAACGGGTTTTGGAGCCCGTCATACACCTTGCCGAGAAGACCGGGAGCGAGCGTCACCGACAGCATCTCGCCGCTCAACTCGACCTCGTCACCCACCTTGACTCCGGACGTATCCTCGAAGACCTGAAGGTCCGCGACCCGGTTCTGCACGCGAAGCACCTCCGACTTGAGACGCTCCTTTCCGAGGAGGACATGGCCGACCTCGTTCTTCATCACTCGGGTCCCGCTCACGTCGATCGTGACGAGCCCCTCCTGAACGGCCACAATCGGGGCTCGCCGAGACCCGCCGCCGTTCGTATCGCGCGGATCAAGCAAAGAGGTTTTGATAGTCACTCGTTGCCTCCGATATCAGTTCCCCGAAACGTTCACGGGCCTTCTCGCCGTCGTAGGAAATCCATCGATGGACGATGTCCCACTTGTACGCGAAGGCGAAGACCTGCTCGAACCCAAAAGGGTGTGCGTCGGAAATCTGACTCAGCTTCTTCCAAGACTGACCCATCATCAGCTTCTCGAGGGCCATGGCATCGCCCTGGTCGAGGAACGCCTGCGCCTCGGGAATCCACGGAAAGACGGCGCCCAGCCCGAACTCCGCTTCCTGCCAGCGGGACTCGATCATGCGTGTGTACGGACCCGTGCCCCACAGACCCGACGGAGCGCCTCTCCCCTGCCGCCGAAGGCGGAGGGCCACCATCACCGTTCGCATGTTCATCCGGAAATCGACCACGTTCCTGAGCTCCGGTGTGCGGTGGTTGGCCACGAACTCGTCGTACATGGCGACGATCTCCTCTGTCTTCCGACTGACGGGCTGGCGGTGCCAGATCACCAGACGCTCCGCCCTCATGAGCTCATCCAAGTCGTCTGCGTGAAGGAGGGACAAGCGCTCCTCGAGACGCCGGCGGCTCAAAGGCAGCAATCCCGCCTGCCGGAAATCTGGAAGCGCGGGAAAGCTCGACACGATCTGATAGTAGCGTCGTCTCACTGCCCTGCCTCGACCAGGATCTTCCGATAGCGAGGAAGAAGTAACCTCAGCATCATCTCGGACAGTGCTTCGTCGCTCAAGTCGATCTCCAGGTCCTCGCCCACCAAGCGAACGCGAGCCCCGCCTCGGACCTCGTTCGAAGGAATCAGCTCGATCCCCTTCCGCAATACGTCGGCAGAGAACGCCACGGCCGACCGCCCGAGGAATTGATCGAGCTCCGCCGAGACTTCATCCGCCAACCGATTGGGAATAAGGATGGCGGCATCTTTGTCCTGGATGAATTCTTCAGCCGCTCTCCCCGCAAGGACCAAGATCATGTCCCGGAGCACGGCACCGTCGGTGGTCACGTCGGTCACGAGACGGCGCACGTGCTCTTCGAAACCGGACATGATCGCCGAGCGGAGCTCCAACCCGGTGTCCCTCGCGGCGATTCGCAAGGCTTCGATCGTCGCGCTCTGCTCACGCTCCATCGTCGCCCGCGCTTCCTTCTTGATGGTCGCCGCCTCCGCTTTTGCGTCCGCCACGAGCCGGGCTGCCTGCGCTTTGGCTTCGGCAAGAATTCTCTCTGCCTCCGCGCGGGCGGAATGGACCCCTTCGTCACGAATCCGGTCGATGAGCTCCTTCACGCCGGAGGATTTCACGTCTGGCTCGGTCATGCGTCACCTCACTTCGGGATGCCGCCGGCGAGCACCAGAGCAAATACGAAAACGAAGACCGCGAAGCCCTCGATCACCGCCGCAGGTGCGACGGAGATCCCAAACACCTCGGGCTTCGCCTTCGCGGTGTTGATGGAGGCAGCACAGGCGCTTCCCTGAGCCACCGCGCTGACGAGCAGGGCCGCGCCAGTGAGGGCGCCCAAGACGAACAGGCCGGGCGAGTTTGTGATGGTCACCGTACGGTTGAGAGTCAGCATCACCACGATGCCGTAGATGGTCTGCGACGAAGGCATCGCCGCCACTCCGACGAAGCGGCCGTAGCCGCCCTCCACTTCGAGCATCGCACCGGCCGCGGCCATGCCGCCTCGCCCAACGCCGATCATGCTGCCGATCGCACCCAATGCCAGCGGGAAGAAGATGCCCAGCCAACCCATAGTCAAGACGATCGGTTCCAAGGATCACACTCCTTTCTTCTTGAACGGCCGAAAGAGAGAACCCTCTTCCGGAAGTCCCCAATTGAGGAATTCGATGACATTCAAGCGCAGTCCATGGATGAACCCGCTCGCAACGGCCAGTACCAGATTGAGGCTGTGACCGATCACCAAGAGGATGAGAGCCACGAGGAGACCCACGCCCGGAATCGCCTCTCGCGCGTCTGCAGCCATGCCATTGAACGCGACCGCGAGTGACGCGGAGGCGAGGCCCAACGCGAATAGCCTCAAGTAGCTCAACACGTCTCCGAACGCGCCGGTGATCCGTGTCAATCCCACCAGCCCTTTCGCCAAGCGATTCAAGGGACGGGCTCCGTAGCCCGAAAACGCGAACACCAGAACGAGGCCAAGGATCGCTGCGCCCACGGCGGGCATGTTCAGCCAAGCGACTCCCGCCTGACCCGCAACGAACAGCGTGTAACCAGCGAGCACGAACAGAGCCCATCCCACGGACGGCAAGGCACGGGGGCTCCACCCGAAACGCCCGGCATCCATGAGGTTACCGAGCATGACGTGTGCCGCTCCGATCGTGATCGACAACGCCATCATGGAGCCGGCGTCGGTGATATCTAGAATGGCCAACTTGGAAAGGAAGTTGTTCGGGGCTGGCGAGACGCCAAAGAAGGAGCCCACCAAAATGCCGTACACGATGGTGGTCACCACGAGGCTCCCGAGGACCCAACGCCACCGCCGTCCGGCGGCAGAGCTCGACAGCCTCTTCCAGAAGTGCGCCACGACGAGCGCCAAGATCAGCCCGTAGCCGGCGTCCGAAATGATCATCGCGAAGAAGATCGCGAACGAGTACAGAACCACTCCCGACGGGTCCCAGCTGCGGTAGCCGGGCGTCTTGTAGAAGTTGACGAGGTCCTCGCCGCCTTCGGCGCGCTCGGAGTTGCGAAGAAGGGTCGGCGGCTCGTCGTCCGGGCCGGGATCAGAGACCTCCAGGGCAATCCCGAGCTTTGCCGCGTGCGACCCAAGCGCCACCAACGCCTCGGTCGGCGCCCATGCGCGGAGCGCGAAGACCGGTCCAGACTCGTAACATTGGACGGCGGCAAGCGCGCGGGCAGCTCGGTCCTCGAGGGCTGCAAGGCTGCGCGAGAGCAGTAGGCTCCACCGGGTGAGGCGAATCCGCTCGAGTGAGGCGTCCTCGAGTGCCAACTCCACTTCCTCGAGCCTCCGTTCGAGCTTGCTCCTCGATACACTACCCGTTCGTATCCGGGGAGCCGGTATGCCCTGGGGTTCCAGCTCGGAGATCACGACCACATAGGCGTTCCGCCCATCGCGCTTGACCTCCTCCCAAATCAGGTCCGAGGCTTTCAGCTCACGCAACCGGTTCTGCGGCACGACGTAGAACCAGAACCGCAGGCCGCGAAGGTCTTCCTCGCGCGGGAACTCGAAGTCACCCCACGGCCCGAGGGCCTCGATGCGGTGCATGAGGGCATCCCGCTCGAGCTCCAGCTCGTGCGTACGTTCCCTGAGCGCGAGGATCTCTTGCTCGACCCGCACGGCGTCGAAGTCGATGGGGTTGGTCACCGGGCGCTGCTTCTGTGGGCATCGCTCGAGATAGCTCAACGCTTCGCGACTTCGCTTCGAGGGGTCAGAGGTTGGAGCGACGTCGTGCGCGAGGGAGACGATCTCGAGGCATCCGAGCTCCTGCAGGTCCTCGAGGACCTGCTCCTTGTCGGCATGATGGCCCACCAACGTGAGCTTACTCAGGGGGACGATGGCCATGCCGCCTCCTCTGGCTCCGCCGGGTCCCAATCCCGCACCTGCCTGGCCTTCGCCAGCTTCGCCTGCACTACCGCCGCCCTTCCCATGTCGCCCAGCCAAATTTGGATGCGCTCGATGTTGTGCCGCGTGCTCGGAATGAGGATCTTCTCGAAGAGGTTTACCCGTTGGGTGATGCGTCGCTCTGCACGCCGGAGGATGCGTAGCCTCTCCGCGGCGACCTGGATTTGCGTTCGCGCCTCCGCAGCATCGACGAGGCGCTCGGCGAGCGCGTCCACCCACGCGGGTTTCGCGAGGGGTGAGTATTCCGCAACCTGGCACTCGACTTTCCTCAGGACGGGAAGCCGGACACCGACGACGTTCTCTTGGGACAGATCGAGAGCCGTCATCTGAACGAGACCTTTCAGCTCGATCTCCGTGTCTGCCAGCATGGGCAGCTCCGCCCCCACCCGCTCCTCGAGGCGCTCGACCTCGGTGCGTGCGGCAGCGTATTGCCTACGCGCCTTGTCGAGCTCGATGACTAACTGTCTGCGCTTGAGCTCGAGGGAGGGAAGGAGCTTCTCGTAGAGCTTGAGCTTCGTGAGCTCCCGCTGGAGCGACGTCTTGCTGAGCTTCAGTTGAGCCATGGCTCAGGCAACCTCTTCCCTCTCTTCGCTCTCCAACTCGGGGAAGTAACGATCGATCAAGTCTTGCTTCATGAGGAGCTCGTGAGATTCAAAGCACTCGGCAAGGGTGTGCCAGCTCAAGTCGAGCGCCTCGAGGAGTGGCAGAGAGACGTTCACATCCATGAACCGGCGCCGAAACAGCTTCCCGAACTTGAGCAGCTTCACGTCGAAGTCCGAGAGCTCGAAAGCCATGGCCTGCTTCTGCTCCGCCTCCCGAGCGCCGGCGTAGAAGCGCACCATGGTGTTCATGATCTGAGCGTGATCCTCGCGGGTGACTTTCCCTACGACATGCTGCTTGAGCCGCGACAGCGAGCCGAAGGGATCGATGACTTTGTCGTGCAGGTAGAACTGACCCTCGGTGATGTAGCCGGTGTTGTCGGGTACTGGGTGCGTCACGTCGTTGCCCGGCATGGTGGTGACCGTCAGGATCGTGACCGAGCCGGCCCCTTTGAAGTCGCACGCCTTCTCGTACCGCCGGGCGAGCTGTGTATAAAGGTCGCCCAAGTAGCCCCGGGTGGCTGGAATCCGGGCCTGGGATACGCCGATCTCCTTCATTGCATCCGCATAGGCGGTCATGTCGGTCATCAGCACGAGCACCCGTTTCGAGTGCTCCATGGCGAATCGCTCAGCAACCGCCACGGCCATGTCCGGAACGAGCAGTCGTTCGATGATGGGGTCGGAGGCCAGGTTCACGTACATGACCGTCCGATGCGAGACCCCGTTCTCTTCGAAGGCGGTCTTGAAGAAATGGAAATCGTCGAAGATCAGTCCGAGGCCCGCGAAGACCACGATGTCGGCGTCGGCTTGAAAGCCGATACGGGCGAGCAGCGCGTTGTAGGGCTCACCCGCCACCGAGAAGATCGGGATCTTCTGACTCTCCACTAGACTGTTGAAGAGATCGATCATGGGGACTTCAGTCTCGATCATCTTCGACGGCATCACGCGCATCATGGGATTCACGGTGGGGCCTGCCACGGGGATCTTCTCCTCGGCGTCGAGGGGCGGCTTGCCATCGATGACCTCGCCTGAGCCGCGGAAGATCCGACCGAGAATGTGGTTGGAGAACGTGACCTGCTGGGGATAGCCGAGGAATCGAACTCGAGCTTCGGTAGAGATGCCCTTGCCGCCCGCAAATACTTGAAGACTCACGATGTCCCGGTCCAACTCGACGACACTCGCGTTGGACACCTCGCCACCCCGGTTCTCGACCACGGCGAGATCCCCGAGGGCCACGCCCGTGGCCCTGACGCGGATCACATCGCCGATGATCTCCAGAACACTGGTGTGCCGGACGAGCGCGTCGAGCATGTTTGACCTCGAAAAGTGTGGGGACGGATAAGCGGCTTACTCTAAGCGGACGTCAGCGGCTACCGCAAGATTCCGTGCTGCCACGAAGGCTTTCTCATCATTTTCAACATGGGTCTTCCAGGAAGGCCTCGGATTGCGGTAATCTCCGCAGGTGTAGGGACCGGCTCGGGATTCGAGGTCCGGCCCAACCAAGGTTCATGTGAACCGCTGTCTCGTCATACACCTCGGCGGTGAGGATGAGGACTTCACCGCTGTGTTGGGGGACCGTCGCGCGACGGTCTTGCGGCGCGGATGCGATCGTAACATGGCCCGCGTCCGGGCGCTCGTGCGCGAGCATGACGGTGAGGTCGATGCGATCGGATTCGATGGGATCCCGATGGACCTCGAGCTCGGAGACGCGCACCGCCGCTATCGCACCGGACGTGATCTGGCCGCTGTCGCGAAGCAGACCGCGGTCGTGGATGGCGGCGGCGTGCGCGCTGGTCTCGAGCGATGGAGCGTCGTGCTGGCCCACCGCGCCGAGCCGGGGATCTTCAGCCAAAAGCGCGTGCTCATGCTGCCAGGCGTCAATCACGTGGGTCTCGCGAATGCGCTCGGCCGGTTCACGCCACACGTCGATTACTACGATCCGGAGATCTTCTTCGGCCTGCCCGACGTGCCCGGGGTGGGCAGCCGGCAAACGCTCGGAGCCGCGGACGCGCCCACGCTCGAAGCGCTCAAGGACGCGCCGCTCGACAGGATCTCGCCTCCTGCGCAATCGCTCACTCGCCGGGCCACACCGCATTTCCAGTGGGCGGACGTCCTTGCCGGCGACGCGGCCACGATTCGCCACTTCGCGCCCCTCAATCTCCGCAAGAAGACGGTGGTCGTCCCAAGCGCGACCGCCGAGGACCTTGCCGACTTCCGCGACCGCGGGGCTTCGATCCTGGTCACGCTGATGCCGACGCTCGAGGAGGGGGCCTCCATGGCGCGGCACTCGCCGGCGGTGATCGAAGCGGTGCTCGTGGCTCTGCGCGAGAATCCGACCGCGCCTCTGACCGAGGACAGCTATCTCAACCTGATGGCGGAGATTTCGTGGCGTCCGTCGATCCGGTATCTTCAGGACGACGAGGAAGGGATCAACCGGTTCGCCTTCGTCATCCATCCACTCGACATCCGGTTCGTGCACAAGCACCCGGACTTCAAGTGGACCAAGCACCTGCCTGATCGCGTCGTCGAGGAGGTGGCCGCCTATCTCAAGCCCATGTACGTGGGACGCATCGCGGGCGGGCGTTCGCCGACCACCGGTCAGCGCATCGAAGGCTACCTGTTCGCGCTCGGCTCGACGCCGCGCCAAATGATGCGCCACACCCCGCGATTCACCTATGATCGCCTCAACGAGGCCGCCAAGATGGCCGAGCGCCAAGGGTGTCGACTGATGGGCCTCGGAGCATTCACCAGTGTCGTGGGCGACGCCGGGGAAACCGTCGCCCATGAGTCATCGATCGCGATCACGAGCGGAAACAGTCTGACCGTGGCTGCCACCCTCGAGGCCGCCAAGCAGGCGGTCGTCAAGATGGGCGCAACGCAGCTCACGCAGGGCCGGGCGATGATCATCGGCGCAACGGGGTCAATCGGCGCGGTCTGCTCGCGCCTCCTGGCTCAGGCAATCCACGACGTGGTGCTGGTATCGATCGAGCCCGAGAAGCTCATCGACCTCAAGCGAACGATCGAAAGAGAGACGCCGGGCACCAAGGTGACCATCGCGCTCCGGCCGCGGGACCTCGCGGCGGATTGCGACCTGGTCGTCACTGCGACGTCCGCGTTCGGCCAGCGCATCCTCGACATCAGCACGTGCAAGCCCGGTGCGGTGATCTGCGACGTCGCTCGACCGCCGGACATCGGGGAGAAGGAAGCCGCGCTGCGCCCAGACGTGGCGGTCATCGAGAGCGGCGAGGTGCTGATCCCAGGTGACATCGACATCGGCTACGACATCGGCCTCCCCGAAGGCACAGCATACGCCTGCCTCGCCGAGACCGCGCTGCTGGCCATGGAGGGCCGGTTCGAGAGCTACACCCTCGGCCGCAACATCGATGTCGACCGAGTCAAGGAGATCTACCGTCTGTTCAAGAAGCACGACTTCCGCATCGCCGGGCTTCGGTCGTTCGGTAAGGTCCTCACCGAGCAAGACTTCGCCGAGAAGCGCAGGCTCGCCGCCGAGCTCACCGCGGATGCAGAGCGACTCGCCAGGACTCGCGCCAGAGTGAGCGAGCGCATCTCCGAGATGCCCGTCGAGGCGAAAGGCATTCGTAGCGGCGACGGCACGGTGGAGCGGCTGACTCACCTGGCGGAGCGCATCCCGCTCTTGTCCGACGCCGTGCAGCGCCTTCGAGTGTTCAGCAGCGCGGACGACTACGACGAGATGGAAGCGCCGCGCTAGGCACCGGCGGGCTTTGGTCGGCCTAGGTCGGGTTGGTCGGGTCGCGTGGTTTCACCTACAAGTGCAGGTATCGCAGCCGTTGGCATCCTGGAGCACGCCATTCGGGCACTGGGGGTAGCAACCGAGGGCGGGGCACACCGGGCCGGGCGGGGGCTCGGGTGGCGTGCACGTACCGCCGCCCGAGTCGCCACAGCTGCAGTCGCACGGCGGACAAGGTGCATCTGGAGAGCAATCGGGACAAGCGCAGGCGCAGCCGCCGCCCGAGCCGACGGAGCCAGAGTCGCGCTGGCAGACGCCAGAACGGCACGGCTGATCGATCTGGCAGGGCATGCCGAGCGCGTACCAGACGCACGAGTTGTCGATGTCCGCCATGCAGGCCGTCGCGTCGACGTGGGTGGTGCACGCGTCGGTGGGGGTGCCGGCGTCGAGCGTGCCCATGTTGCCGCCGCTGCAGCTGCATGGTGGGCACTCCTGGCCGGGAACGCACGTCGGGCAACTACAGGAGCTGGTGGTGGAGGTGCCGTCGCCAGCGCTCCCACCGCTCGAGACGGTGCCCGAACCGACGCAGCCGCAGCTACAGGGCGGGCAGCTTTCCCCGGGAGCGCACGCAGGACACGCACAGGCGCAGGTACCGTTTGCCACACAGCCACCGTTTGTCGGATCTGCGCAGGTGCAGTCACACGGCGGGCAGCTGGAACCCGGTAGGCAAGAGGCGCACGCGCACGTGCAGGTGCCGCCGCCGCTCCCGCCGCCGGAGCAGTCACACTCCATGGGCGGGCAGATCGCTCCCGCGGGGCAGTAGGCCGGGCTGACGCACGCACAGCCGCTACCTTCTGGCGTGAGGATGTGGCAGAAGCCTCCGGTGGTGCAGGCGGCGCCGGCAGGGCACAACCGGTCGACTTCGGACCAGGCGCAGGCGGCGTCGGCAAGACACGCAGTGCGATCGGCCTGCTGGCTGCAGGGGTCGGCCGGGACGCACACGCCCCCTGGACACGTGGTGCCGTCGGGACAGGAGACTCCCAGGCCGAGCCACGCACAGTCCTGCGCGGTGTCGGCAGCGCAGGACGCCGAGTCGGTGTGAGCCGCGCACGGAGAGGTGACGACGTAGCTCGCGACCCTCGTGTCGGCGCCGGACGTCGAGGAGTCGCACGCCACCAGCAACAGCAACAGGGCACTCAGGATGAAAATCAATCGGGTCATGGCTCGCTGCTCAATAGCTACCCCCTTCGAGACAGGGTCGCAAAGCAAGTCGAACGCTGAAGCCTAGAGCCCGAGTCGCACACCGCCCCACACCGCGATGAGGATGACTGCAGTGATCAGGCTGATCGCGAGCAAACCGTGAACGAAGAATGGGAACACCAGCAGCGCGATCCCGCCCGCCACCTGAAGCGGCCGGCGCTGCTTCCTCCCATACATGAACATGACGAACCCGATGCTGCTCACCAGGAGCGTGAGAAGCAGGTAGTTGGCGTCGAGCTTCATCGTTGACAATCTAGCATGGCCAAACATGCCTTGCCGCTTCGGCGCCAGCGATGATCGCCTCGTGTTTCGGGCTCAAGGCCGGTTTGGCTTGACTCCGTCGAAGGGATTGAATCTCTTCCTCCTCCCGCTGTCGGGCTCTGCTTCCGGCGGAGCTTCCCCCGTGTCCGTCGGTTCTTCGTCGATCGACGGCATGTCGTCCATGCCCGGCATCCCTACGATGGTCGTGCTCATCGACTTCACCCGGATCTTCACGCTCCACTCCGGCTCCCACGCGATCTTCGGGTCCTTTGGACGGGGCGGAGATGCCAGGTCGAGCTCCGTGCCATACGCGATCGCGCGGAGCATCCCACCCTCGGCCGCCGCCTCCTTCGGAGCGGCGCATCGGGTCGTCGATGGCGGCAGCAGGACCTTTTCCTTCAGCCACTTGTCCACGGCGGTATTCGTCTGATAGTCGAACAGCCCAAAACCGCTGTCGGGGAGCTCGCTCGAGGTCCAGATCACGATGCCTTCCTTGCCGCCGGGCAATGGCCCCATCGTGCCGAGGAAGTACGCGCGCGCATGCGGCACGGCATCCCACTCGAACACGCGCGAGCCACCGGCGTCTTGTTGCTCGATCTTCATGGGCGCCATGATGTCCTGCGCCGTAGGGATCTTGAACTTGAAGCTTTCGGGGACCCCAGTCGCGACGAACGCGTGCTCGCCAACGATCGAGGCACGCTCCCCAAGCGCGCGTTTGTCCTGTCGGCTCGGCCAAACCGGCCGCCCCGCGGCGGCGTGTGCACCAAGCTGAGTGGCCCGCCGCGACTCGAAGAACTTCGCCATGTCGCGGACGGTCGCGGTGCTGAGGTCCACGACCTTCGGCTGCCCCGGCCTGACGGTTTCCGAGCAGCCCCAATACATCACGAGCTTGCCCTTGGGCTTTTGGTAGTCCCACTCCGCCGGCTCGTCATCGGACTTCGGCGTGGGTTTGGGCTTCTCAGGGGTCTGCAGCTTGAGCGTCGGCGCGAGGCCGGTGCCTGTCGGTACGCTCTGAAGCGCCTCGCTCAACTTCGTGTTGCGGCTGGTGTAGAGCGTGACATCCATCCACCGGCCGCCCGGCCCGTGCTCCGTGTAGCCAAACTCGGCCTTCGCGCCTCCTTTCGCACCGCCCATGGCAGCACCTAGCGTCTGGTTCATCATGTCGGCGCCGCCCATCCCCATGCTCATGCCGGAAAAGGTCGCGACGTCGATCCAGGCTTTGGCGATCGGCGGCTTGACGATCTGCTTGGGCGGTGCCTGCGCCAGGACCAACCCCGAAACGAACGCGGCCGTAGCCGCGACTGAAAGCGCACCCGATACACGTGGCATCATGGCAACCTCCTCACGGACGGTCCGTGGTTAGGACAGGATGATCCGACGAAACCCCAGACCTGGCAACCGGTCCCCGAAACGAGTGTCGGCGACCTCGGCACGCCGCGCCTTGCGGCTCTCGCTCGCAGACGCCCTCTTCTATGCCCTGATGGTGGGCGCGGGTGAGGTCTATTTTCTCGCGGACGCCGTGCGCCTCGGAGCAACCTCGCTCGAGCAGGCGTTGGTGATCACCTTGCCGCTCTGTGTCGGAACACTCGGCCCGCTGATGTCATTAGCTGTCCTCGGCCGGTTTCACCGCCGCAAGGCTCTCGTCGTGACGGCCGCGACGGTACAGGCGCTCATCCTCTTCTCGATCGTCTCCACCGATGCGACTGGCATTCTTTCGCCGCGCGTCCTCATCGGGTTCGCTTGTGCGTATCAGATCTGCGCACAAGCGGCTGGGACCGCCTGGGCTTCCTGGTACGGAGACCTCGTACCGGCGCGCATTCGTGGCCGGTACTTCGCAACCCGAAACCGAATCGCCCAATCGTCGACCTGCGGCTCGCTGATCGTCGCCGGGCTGCTTCTTCAGTGGCTCGAGCCGGGCGCTGCCGGGGCCGTCGTCGCCGGGGCGGGCGGTCTCGGATATGGGATCATCTTTGGCGCAGCGGGTCTTTTTCGGCTGGTCTCTGTCATGCTCCTCGCCCTCTCTCCGGAGCCTCGGGCTGAGCTGCTCAGCGATCGACACGAAGCGCTCTCGTTCGCCCGCTCCGAGGAGGCCCTTCCCGTCCGTCGCATCCTCGTCTTCGCCGCTGCCCTGCAGCTCAGCGTGTACATGGCCTCCCCCTACTTCGGGCCATTCATGCTCGAGGAGCTCAAGCTGACTTACACCGAGTACATGGCGGGCAGCGTTGCCGTCGTCGTCATGAAGTTCGCATCGTTGCCCGCCTGGGGCCGCATGATCGATCGCTACGGCGCCCGCGCGGTGTTGCTCTTGGCAGCCGTCCTCGTTGGACTCGTGCCCCTGCCCTGGTTGTGGGTCCGCGGCGTGGCGATGGTGATCGCGGCCCAGGCGTTGTCGGGTCTGTCCTGGGGGGGCCATGAGGTATCTCAGTTCTCGCTCCTGCTCGAAAGCAGCCACGCGCGCTCGCGTCTTCACGTCTTTGCGTTCATGAGCGTGATCACCGGGATTGCGCAACTCGTGGGAAGCCTGCTCGGCGGGTGGCTGCTCCTCGCGCTCGATCGCCGATTCGCAGTCGTCTTCATCGTCAGCGCCATCTGCCGGCTCGGCGTCGCACTTGCAGCACCTGGGATCATTCCTCCGCGCGTCGGCGCGCCGGGCATCGGCCGGCGACGGCTCTTGCTCAGGCTGCTCGGCTTTCGCGCCAGCGGAGGCATGGAGAGCCGTCCCCTTCCAGTGGACGAGGAGCCCCCGGTCAATCGGTGACGCGTAGCAGGCACACCTTCAGATAGTCGCCCTCGGGGAATGCAGGCAGCACCGGATGGTCGGGTGGAGCGCCCCACGACTCGATGATCCGCGCGGAGCGGCGTGCGGTACGCGCGGCCTCGCGAAGCGTCGCCTCGAAGGCCTGAAACGTGATGTGGCTCGAGCACGAGGCCGCAAGATAAAGCCCGCGATCTTCGACGTGCCGTAGGCAGCTTCGATGAAGGTTTCGGTAGGCCTGCATTGCTTTCGGAACGGCCCGCTGATTGGGAGCGAAGCTCGGCGGGTCGGCGATGACGATGTCGAAGCGTTCGTCGCCCCGAAGCGCTTGCATGAAGTGGGCGACGTCGGACTTCTCCATTCGATGCCGCCGTGGCTCAAGAACATTCACGCTCCAGGTTTGCTCGGCGAGCTGGAGCGCGGGGCGCGCAGCGTCGACCGTCACGACCTCCTCGGCCCCACCGAGGCCGGCCGCCGCGGAGAAACCGCCGGTGTATCCGTAGAGGTTCAGTACCCGGCAGCCAGCGCTGATCTCACGAACTCGCCACCGCGATTCGCGGTGGTCCAAGAAGAGGCCTGTCTTCTGCCCATGCCAGAGGCTCGTCACGAGCTTCATGCCCCGTTCGAGCACCGTCACGAGCTCCGGCGGCCGCTCTCCCCACGCGTGCTGCACACCGAAGCCTTCCGTTTTCGGTACCCGGGTGACGGCACCTCGGGCTCCGATCCGTTGCAAGTGTGGCACCAGCACCTCGAGCCACATCGGCAACCAAGAGTGCAGAGCCGGACTGTCGAAGCACAGAACCGCATACGCTCCGTAGAGGTCGACCACGAACCCGGGGAGGCGGTCGCCCTCCCCGTGGACCAGACGGTAGGCGTTCGTCTCCGGGGGCAGAATCTCCTGACGTAGCGCGCAGGCCGCCCCCAGCCTTTCGGCAAAGAGCCGTTTGTCGAGGGGCTCGTCGCTGGTCGTGAACATCCGAACGGCTATGGAGCCCTCGTCGGAGATGCCGCGCCCTACGAATCGACCATCGCGACTCAGCACTGCAACGATTTCGCCGGCGGCGGTTGGCGGTTCGTGCAGAGCTTTCCGATACACCCACGGGTGACCCGAACGCAACACGCGCTCTAAAGGAACGCGAAGCTTGACCGTCATCTCTCCCGACACATCGCCACCGATTTCGATCGACTGACCTTCACTACCCCTTCGAGCTTGAGACAGCCAGAAGAGGATGTACGCTACCTCGGCACCCCGGCGGAGCCATGAAACGAAAAGCTGTCGTATTCGGCCTGTTGCTAGCGGGAGGCTCACTGGCGTCGACCTCGTCTGCTGGTGCGCAGCTCGACGACCCGTTTGAGGTCGACTATCCACACATCGAGCTCGGCTTCGACGTCGGCGTGATGCTGTGGAATGGCGTCGACCGTGACGTCGCGCGTCCTGGGGGCACGGTCGATGTCCGGTTCGGTTGGGACTACAAGTGGTGGGTCCCGATGTTTGCGCTCGGCTTTCGGGGTAGCGGTGTGAACCTCTCGGCGGTTCCAGGCGCGCCGGTGGCGGCGAGCAGAGAGACTCTCACCAACATCTTCTTCGCCGCCGGGATGCGATTCGTCACGCCGAACCGTACATGCGTCGCCGCATTCGCGGACGGGTGGTTCGACTTCAACTGGTGGCATCTCAACGAGACCCAAGTCGTCTGCAACGTCTGGTACTGCACCGGAGCCAACCGTTACCGCTTCACTCCGGGCTTTCACGGACGCATCGGCATGCAGATACGGGTCGCACCCCACGCCGACCTAGAAGTCAGCTTCGGTGCCGGGTATAGCTTTCAAGGTCAGTTCTTCACGACGAACCGGTCCTGGCTCGAGCCCGCCATCGGATTCACCTATTCGTTTCCGGCCGGGTACGAAAACCGAACCTCGATCCGCGGTTACTCGAAGCGCGGACCGGCCACCCCTTGAGACTCTCCGAATCGCTCGGGATGGTGCCTCACTCGAACGGGTTCAACAGACGGTCGTCCTCTAATTGCCAGGCGTCGATCTCGGGGCGATCGAAGGAGCGCGCAAGCTCGATCCTCTCGGGCTCAGGAGCGACGAGGGCCCACGGGTCGAGCAGTGGGTCGGCGCCAACCAGCGAGACCCACATGACGAGCGCGATCCCCGTCAAAGCCACCCTCCTTCGTCTACAGGGTAGCAACCTCGGGGTAGCGAAGATCGTGCGGAACATCGCAGAATGTCCGAAAGCGCCCGGTGCATCCAACGCGACGCGGCCCCCGGGGCGGGTCAGTTACAGTCGCCCGGGCCGTCTTCCCGGCTGCCGATGTCGGGTGCGCTCCCGTTGAAATCGCCCGCAGCGGCGCCATTGAGGTCGTAGGAGACGAGATCGTCGCCACCGTCGATCAGCGTCGAGGATACGCCGAGACAGTAGAGATGTGGGTCTCCGGCCGTGGTGCTCTGATAGAGCGGGTCGACGCTGTACTCCCAGAACGATCCCGGGGGGAGACAGGCACATGCAAGGCATTCGTTTCCGCCGCACGAGCCACCCGTGTTATCGAAGCCGTTGTTGCCGTACGCGGGCCCGGGTGATAGCGGCCCAGTGCATGCCGAGCTGGTGTCAAAAGTGACGACCTTGGCGCCGTTGTATCCAAACTCTCCGTTGCCGGTGACGTTGTTGTTTCGGAGGCAAACATTGCTGGAGGGATCGCCGTAAAACTCGAGGCCCGAGCCGACGTTATCAGCGATCGTATTGTGGTCGATGACGGGGGATATGGCCTTGCGAATTTGAACTCCGTCCATCGCGTTGAGAGCCACGGTGTTTCCTGCGACGACCGAACCGGTCGAGTCTTTGACGATGATGGCGCCTTTTTCACTACCTTGCAGTTCCGTCCCACCGGTAATGACGTTGTGTAGAAGCCGCGCGTTGTCGCCACCGTTGACATAGATCCCGCGTCGCTCAAAACCATTGAACTCGCAATTCTGGACGGTGTTGTCATCTGCGGTGATCTCAACGATGTCCTCCGCATTCAACACGTTCACGACGTGAACCCCGTCGATCAAGTTGTTGGCACTCTTGATTTCGAAGACCAAGCGATTGCCACCCGAATTGACCGTCAGGGTAGCCCCTGCGACTTGGCGGATGGTGACCCCGCCCGTGGCGTCGTTGATTGCGGGGGCACCCGTGGTCATGGTGAAATCGTTCAGGACGATATGATCTGGGCCGACATTCGTGTTGGCCGTGTTGATCGCAGCTGCATACTGAGCTTCGTTGCTCACCTCGAGACACCGGGACCCACTGCTATTCGGGTTGGTCCCGCAGAATGTCTCGAAGCAGTCTACCTGGGGGTCGGCGTCGGAATTCGTCGTGCAATCGAGATGGCAAGTCGGAACCGTGTCGTCGCAATCGCTATCGATGCAGTAGCCGTCGGCATCGACGTCGGTGCAAACGGACGCGCAGAGCGGTTTGTCATCGTCGCAGTCGCTCAGCGCACAGGTGCCGTCCCCGTCGGCGTCTAGGCCATCATTGCCGGGATCGAACGCAGTTACCGCGCAGTCATCGCAGCCGTCACCATCCGTATCGGCGCACCGCGTGCCATCGGCGTCGTTCGAGTCGGTCGTTGTGCTGGCGCAGCCAACATTGCCTCCGGTGCCATCACCCAGGCCGTCGCCATCCGAATCTACACAAACGTCGCCGGCGTCGCAGATTCCGTCGCCGTCGCCGTCGGCGCCATCGTCGAGCGGATCGAACGATCCCGTACTGCAGTCATCACAGCTGTCCCCATCGGTGTCGGCGCAGACCATCCCGTCGCCATCATTGGAGTCCGTCGTCGTGTTGACACAGCCCGCGTTCCCGAGGGTGCCGTCACCCAAACCGTCCCCATCGCCATCTACGCAAACGTCGCCGACGTCGCAAACTCCGTCGCCATCAGCGTCGGCGCCATCGTCGAGCGGATCGAACGAGCCCGTGCTGCAGTCATCACAGCTGTCCCCGTCGGTGTCGGCGCAGAGCATGCCGTCGGCGTCATTGGAGTCCGTCGTGGTGTTGACACAACCCGCGTTCCCGAGGGTGCCGTCCCCCAACCCGTCGCCATCGAGATCCACGCAGTCGTCGATGAGTCCGGTGCATTCCCCGGTATCGATGGAGCATTCTTGTCCGACCGGGCAAGCTTGCCCGGAGAATGCGCCTAACTCGACGAGCAAGGTCCCCCCACCAGCCGTGTCGATGCTCACTTCGTTGCAACCTGCACCCACGACAGCGCAGTTGGAATCTTGCGCCCGGGCGTAGAGCCCATATTGACCCGGATCGGGGACGGCGATCGGCAACCCGCCGCTGCCGCTTCTCAGGGTGAAGGTGCTTCCGAACGCGTCGTTTGGCCGCTCCGCCATCACGACCGAATCACAGGAATCGACGAGGTAGACCTCCACGCGAACCGCCTGGTCACGCGCCTCCCGTGGTACTCCAGGGGCAAAGGATATTTCGATGTCGAGCCCTTCGGCGGGCGGCGCATCACCACAGCCGGCCACGAGAGACGTGAGGAAGGCGAACAGCGCGGGGATGAGCCTTCGGCTTTGAACGATTCGACTCACCAGTTCACCGTAACCCCACCGGCTGCCGGTTGGCCTTGGCTAGAGCGCTTGGAAAGGACGACGCCCGCAGTCACGCCGCCTGCTACGACCACCGCGGCTGCGGCCACGAGCCACGGCCACTTTTTCTTTTTCGCGGTTGGTTGATCGACTGGCCCCTCGTACTCGGGCGTCTGGAAAACGCTCGGCAATGGTGTTGATACTTCCGGCTGCGGCGCTGGCGGTGGGGGAGCCGCGGGGAGTGTGCCATCGAGGCTCGCGCGAAACAGGACGGTACCCCGTCTCGTCTCCGCCGTAGCGGCGCATCTTTCATACCCGCCGGATTCCGCAAGCTTCATTCTCGCGCGATAACCCTGGGCGGTTTGCGCGATGATCCTGCCGTCGGGCGGGACCCGGCACTGCAGACCGATGTGGTGAACGAGATCCTTCGGTACGTTTTCGATGCGCGCCACGATGAACGGTTTCGCATCCAGCTCTTTCTCTTCGATCACGAGCTCGACGCCGAGCGTTCCGCCACGTGCCTCGAGCACTTCGTCGAAGGCCTTGCGCACCGGGGGCGGCGCCAACTCACCAAGCTGGTGGCTCGGATCGAGGGCGCCCACGCGCTCCAAGTCTCTGAGCATGGCTGCCTGGTTGCCCATCGCGTGGTGCACGAGGGCCCTCATCTCAAAGAGAAGAAGGAGCTCCTCTGAGGAGAGGTCGGCATCCCTGGCGGCCAAATTGAAGGTGCGAAGCGCCGATCGGAAGTCCGCATCCTCGTAGGAGGCAATCGCGTCATCCAAGAGATCATGGGCCTTCGCCTCGCTGCAAAGCAGGTTCACAAACCCCAAAACCACAATGATTCCAAGTTTCGTACGCATTTTCCCCCAACGCACAACAGTATAGAAAAAAGTGAAACCACAATCAAAAGTTTCACTTATAACGGTAGAATGCGCTATTAAGAGGACGGGGAATCGTGACCTTGAATACGGAGGAACCGGAGGCCCGGGACCAGACATCGGACGCGCCGGAGGAGGCTCCGAACGCCTCCCTCGCCCCGGAGCGCGCAGCGCCCGAGCGCATCGGCCGCTACGATCTCCGCTTCGAGCTCGCCTCGGGAGGGATGGGCTCTGTCTATCTCGCTCGGCTGGATGGCGTGGCGGGGTTCGAGAAGCTCGTCGCCCTCAAGCGAATCCACCCCCACCTTGCCAAAGAAGCGGGGTATATCGAGATGTTTCTCGACGAAGCCAACATCGCTTCCCGGATCACGCATCCGAACGTGTGCAGCGTCTTCGACTTCGGCGAAGCGAACGGCCACTACTTCCTCGCGATGGAGTACCTGGTCGGTGAGCCCCTGTCACGTCTGTGCACGCGCGTGGCGAAGGATCGAGACCAACGCCGCTCTCCTCTCTTGCCGCTCAGAATGGCACGCATCATCGCGGATGCGTGCGAGGGCCTGCATGCAGCACACGAGCTCAAAGATGCCAACGGTGATCTCCTTCGCGTCGTGCACCGCGATGTCTCTCCACGAAATCTGTTCGTCACATACGATGGAGCGGTACGGGTGGTCGACTTCGGACTCGCCAGCGCGCGCGAGCGCCTCCACCATACCGCGACTGGAGAAGTGAAAGGGACCTTTGCCTACATGGCCCCAGAGCAGCTGAGGGGTGGCACCGTCGACCGGAGGGTCGACATCTGGAGCTTGGGGGTTGCCTTGTGGGAGACGCTTGCGCTCAGGCGCTTGTTCAAGAGCGACACGACGGCGAACACGATGTACGCGTTGCTCTACGACGAGATCACGCCGCCTTCGCAGCATCGTTCACAGGTGCCTCAAGAGCTCGACGAAATCGTGTTGAAGGCGCTTGCGCGTGACCCCCGCGAACGCTGGCAAACCGCGCGTGAAATGGGACAAGCACTGCGAAAGTTCCTAGGCGCGCAGCCCGAGCTGATCGGCCCGCCGGAGCTCTCCGAGTGGATGACCGAGCTCTTTCCGCAGGGAGAGGCGCGTAAGACTCAGCTCATGGAGCTCGCTCGCATGCCACGCGCTCCGGTGCTTTCCATGCCAGCCTACGTCCAGCCCGACGAGTCGCAATCCGTCACTGTGGGAAGGGACCTGCAGCTTCCTCAGGTTCGACGAAAATCGTCACGCACGATGCTCGCCTTGATCGGGGGTGTCGTCGTGACGGCCGTGGTCGTCGCGGTGGTCCTCGGCCGAGGCGACGCCCGTAAGCCGATCGAGCCGCTACCGCCGGCCGTGACCGAAACCCCTTTGCCGAAAGTGGCAGCCTCCGATGGACCCGAGCCGGTGCTTCCCCCGGCGGCCGCCCAAGTGGTCGCACCTGCTGAAGCCGAGGCAGAGGCCACCCCGTCGGCAGAGCCCGCCGCCGAGCCGACGCCGAAGGCAGCGAAGCCCCATCGGAAACAGCGGAGGTCGCGCTCGACGTCGCGCGCGAGCACTGAGTCTGGGATTGTCAACTTGGTCACGCGTGGAGGCTGGGCCGAGATCTTCAAGGGCAACGAGTCGATGGGAAGCACCCCGAGACGCCTGACGCTCCCGGCCGGACGTCATCTGCTGGTGCTGAAACCGTTTGGGACGGGGGCCCCGAAGCGGGTCTTCGTCGAAGTCACGGCGGGAGAAACAAAGTTGGTGTCGATTGGACTCGACTGAGTGGAGAAGATCGGGATGTCACGGTTTCGGCTGAGATATAAGGCGACAAACTTCGAGCTCCAACCTGGAGAGTTTGGGATCGGACGTAGCTCGGCGTGCAGCCTCGCCGTCGCCGACGGATTGGTCTCCCGCCGCCACGCGATGCTTCACGTAGGGCCCGACGCCGTCGTTCTCGAAGATCTCGGAAGCAGAAACGGCGTTTCAGTGAACGGCGTGCGAATTAACGGGCGGCACCGATTGAGCCACATGGATCGCGTGTACATCGGCGCGCAGGAGCTCGTGCTGATCGATGCGATCAAGATGGGCGAGCATCTGACGACGGACGGGCATGTCGCCTGCGATTCCTGCGGTGCAATCAATGGAGAAGCGCGTCGATTCTGCGGCGATTGCGGCGAACGTCTCCGATCCTCGGCCGGCACGACGCAAAAAGGTGGAAGCTCTGACCGGGCACCCGAGCACAACTGGGGAGACTCCTCAGACACACACTCGGCACGAGCTCTCGACGTGCTCGGAAATCTCGCTTCCAAAGCGATCATCATGGGCCGATTCGACGAGGCCGAGCGGATCTTGATTCCGCACCTCCATGCGCTCTTGGAGCGGGCCCTGCGGCAACATCCGCTCAGCGATTCCGAGAGAGACGACCCGGACGCAATCTTCGACGCTGCCACGAAGCACGCACTGCACCTGGCGCACGGTCTTCATCACGGCGCATGGATCGACTGGTTGTTCCGAATCCACACGGCCACGGGCAAACTGATGACGGCGGAAACGATCGAAGCGCTACACGAGATGGTGCGGAGCCACGACTACAAGAAGGGTACGTACGTGCACGCCTACCTGCATGTCATCCGCCAGCGGGCGTCCGAACACGGCCCGTCCCAATACGGTCCGTCCGAGCGATTTCTAGTCGGACGCCTCGAAGGTTTGGCCGAGGTCATCTTGGCGCGGGCGCGCTGAGGTCGGCGGCCTCGATTCTCTGGCCGCGTCAAGACGTTGGCTTCACGTCGCCCTCTATTCCGAGCTCCCGCAGCGCCTCGGGCGTGTCGACATCGACGCTGACGCCGGCGCTTTCGACGTCGACGTAGCAGATCGCGGCCGAGTGACGGTGGAAGAGGGTCTTGCCGCCCACGTCGCCGCTCAGCGCGAGGAGCTCCGGAAAGTGCAGCGACCCCCAGAGAACGGGATTGCCGCGCTTCCTTCCGAACGTTGGGATGAAAATGCTGAGCTCACCGTCCGATGTAAAGGCATCGACCAGCCGATCGATCACCTCGGTGCTGACCCATGGCATGTCGGCAAGCGCCATGAGCGCGCCATCCACGTCGTCACCCAACGCTGCTACCCCGGCGCGAATGGACGTCGCCATGCCGTCGGCATAGTCCGGGTTATGCACGAGCTCGACCTCGCGACCCGACAAGGCGTCGCGGATTCGTTCGGGCTCATGACCGGTGACGACGAGGATCCTCTGCACGCGACTTTGCTCGAGCGCATCCACGACGCGCGCGACCATCGGAGTTCCGTCGACCGGCAAGATGAGCTTGTTTTCCTTCCCCATGCGGCGTGACTCGCCCGCGGCGAGCACCACCGCAGCGACGGTCTTCGTGGCTCTGCGGCTGCTCAGGTTTCGGGGCATCGGCCGACCTGGAATCTCCTTCAACAGGCCCCCAACGCCAAGCCCACTGATCAGATCCGTGTCCATGGGATCACCGATGAAGAAACGTCGTAGAACCAGATCGAAGCCGCTGAGGTTCAGAGAGCGGGCGCAGCCGGGCAGGCCGAAAACGGTTCGATCCCCGATCGTCCCAACCATCAGCAGGTTTCCAGGGTCGACCGGCATGCCCAAGTGCACGACCTCGCCCCCCGCTTCGACCAACCCCGAGGGGATGACATCGCCGCGGTCGACGATCGCGGAGGCACCCAAGAGCAGCAGCGGGTCGCACCCTTCGTCGCGAAGGGTTTGAATTGCCCGCGCGACGGCCTTCGCGGAATGCTCGCAGCGAACCTCTCGGCGTACGCGCGACCCGAGCGCGGTCAAGCGTGCGCGCTGAGTGCGGCTTGCTCGCTCGAGCAAGGCCTGAGTCATGCCGGGCAGCTCGGTGAGCACCAGCCCGGCATCACATCTCTGCAAGGGAGCCACGCGCAAGACCGGATCGCCCTCGAGAATCTCTGCGCACCCTGCGAGCTTGGTCTTGGGTACCGCGAATGGGATAACCTTGACGGTCGCGACCATCGTGTCCGGCTGAACCAGTGAGTGCTCCGGGAGCGTGGCGATGGTGATCGATTCCGAGACGCGGTTAGCGGCGTCGATTCGCTCGCGGTCGGCCAACAACAGGCCGGCGTGCGCAGCGTGAAGGTTGCATCGGCCGGTGCTCGCCTTCGACGCCGTCATCGAACGATGGGTCAAGCTTTTGGCCAACGTTTGCGCAGCCTCATCCTCGTGCACGTCGCCCGCCTCGAGCTGGGCGACCATGATCTGCGCGTACCCGCTCCGTCGAAGGCGCGCGATGTCATTCGTGGTGAGGACGGCGCCCTTTTTCACAGCCCCAGAGCCATTGCGAAGCCGCAAGGTATGGGCGAGGATTGCGCCCTCGAGCCCCGATGTATCGATGTCCATCGTGCCGAACTTCATCGGACCGATCTACTCGTGATGGTCTTCGAATGCCGCCTTTTGCTCTGGCGTGGCCTCACGTTGGTAGCGATCCTTCCACTCCGCGTAGGGCATGCCGTAGATCCGCTCGCGGGCACTCTCCTTGTCGAGGGGGAGCCCTTTGGCCTCGGCCGCCTCCTGATACCAGCGAGAAAGGCAGTTTCGGCAGAATCCCGCCAGCTCCATCAGGGCGATGTTCTGGACGTCCGTCCGTTCGCGCAGGTGATCGACCAACCGCCGAAACGCGGCTGACTCGAGCTCTCTCTGGGTTTGTTCGTCGATGTCCATCTCCACGCGCTCCTTCTTTTTTGCGCGAGAAACCTAAGGTGCCCGCGGCGCCTTGGAAAGCCCGGATTCGAGACGCCGATAGCCCTACCGGCGCGCGCCCGAGGGCACTAGACTCCGGCCTGAAGGATCGAATGACGTCGGTTTCCCCCATGCTGAATGCTGCGCCGTGTCAAATCGCCGACGGCGCCGAGGGGGGAGTGGCATGAGGGTCGACTCTCTCGAGGGGATCGCGAAAACCCTCGAACGCGAGGGGTATGTTTCGGATCCAGCCGTCTCCATGAGTCTCTTCCTCGCCCTGAAGATGCGCCGACCCCTGTTTCTCGAGGGTGCGCCAGGGGTCGGGAAAACGGAAATCGCGCGGGTTCTCAGCCGGGCGTTTCAAACCGAGCTCATCCGGCTGCAATGCTACGAGGGGCTCGACATCCACCATGCGCTCTATGAATGGAACTACCCCCGTCAGCTCCTGAGGTTGCAGGCCGGCCAAAAAGAGGACTTCGGGTCGATCTACTCAGAGGAGTACCTTCTCAAACGTCCCCTGCTCCAGGCGATCGACCCCCAACGCAAGAGCTCACCTGTCTTGCTCATCGACGAGGTGGATCGTGCCGACGAGGAGTTCGAGAGCTTTCTCCTCGAGCTCCTGAGCGACTTCCAGGTTTCGATCCCCGAGCTCGGACGCATCCAAGCGACCCATCGGCCGATCGTGATCCTCACGTCGAATCGCACCCGTGAGATCCACGACGCTCTGAAGCGGCGATGCATCTACTGCTGGATTGACTATCCGAGCATCCACAAGGAGCTGGCGATCGTCGGAATGAAGGTTCCGGAGCTTTCAGAGCACATGCGCGCGCAAGTAGTCCGCTTCATCCAGAGACTACGCCACGAGGACCTTCTCAAACCTCCCGGAGTCGCGGAGACGCTCGACTGGGCGGAGGCCCTGTTGCACCTCGGCGTTGCAGAGCTGGACGCCGACACCATTCGGCGGACGTTGGGTGTCGTATTGAAGAATCAGGACGACATCTCGGTCGTCGACGGGCTTCTGAACGATGAAGCCTGGGTCGCCCAAGCGGGGTAACCGATGTCTCTTGCCTCTCGACCACCCGGTGAAGCCATCGTTCCCTCGATCGATTCCCGATTGGTCGAGTTCGCCCAACGGCTGCGGGCTCTCGGCCTTCCCATCGGCGTCGACCAGGTGGTCGGCTTTGCGGAGTCCTTCACCTGGATCCAGCCGCTCGACCGAGACGAGGTCTACCAGGCTGCCCGCGCCACCTTGGTCAATCGTCACGAGTATGTCGAGCTCTTCGACCGTGCGTTCAGCGAGTTTTGGGGGCCTCGACGAACCCCACCACAAGCACAGAAGACACCCCAGGCACCTCGACACCGCCCCGAGGAGTTTCACCGGTCGAGCTTGGTCTCGTTCATGGCGGAAAAAGCCAAACGGCAGAGCAAGGATATCGAAGTCACCGATCGAACCGAAACCGCGACCGAGATCGAATGGCTCCAGCGCAAAGACTTCGCCACGATGACCGAAGAGGAGCTCCGCGCAATTCGGCAGGCGCTGTCCCAGCTTCGTTGGGACTTCAGCCAGCGTCTCACGCACCGCCTCATCCGCAGCCGACGCGGCCGCATGCTCGACCATCGGGAAACCTTGCGCCGGGCCGCGAGGCTCGGCGGCACGGTGTTCGAGCTTCCCCGACGAGAGCGCAAGCAAAAGAACCGCCCTCTTCTTCTCATCGCGGACATCAGCGGCTCGATGGAGCTCTACAGCCGCATCGTGTTGCAGTTCTTTCACGGACTGAGCCAACAGCTCTACGGGACCGAAGCGTTCGTGTTCGGGACTCGGCTCACCCGCGTGACCGACGCGATTCGCCTTCGACACGTCGATGTGGCCCTCGATGCGGTCTCCGCCGAGGTGCGAGACTTCGCAGGGGGCACCCGAATTGCCGAGAGCCTCCATAGCTTTCGACGCGACTGGGGGCGTAAGCTCTTGCGCCGTGGCGCCGTCGTGATCGTCATCTCCGACGGCTGCGAAACGGGGGATGTCGAGCACTTGCGACGCGAGGTGCAGGCGCTCCAGCGGAGCTGCTATCGCTTGATCTGGCTCAACCCGCGTCTCGGACAGCGACGGTACGAGCCGAAAGTTCGCGGTATGGCGGCGGTGTTGCCCTATGTCGACGACTTCTTGCCGATTCACAACTTCGAGTCGCTCCGGCAGCTCAGAGACCATTTAGCCCGATTACCCAAGCGAAAGGGAGGTTCTAGTGAAGTTAGCAGGAGATTATAGGTTCAACGCCCCGGCCTCGGAGGTCTGGAAGGCGTTGCTCGATCCGGTCGTCCTCGCCGCGGTCATGCCCGGCTGTGAGAAGCTCGAGCTGATCGACGGCGCCTACGTAGGCGAGCTCAACATCAAGGTTGGGCCGGTACAGGGAAAGTTTCAGGGCAAGGTCGTGCTTGCCGATGTCGTCGAAGAACAAGGATATACGATGACTGTCGACGGCCGAGGCGCTCCCGGCTTCGTGAAGGCCAAAGCCGCCGTAAAGCTCACCCCTGAGGGCCCCGAAACCCTCATGGTGTACGACGCCGACGCACAGGTCGGGGGCCGAATCGCAAGCGTCGGGCAGCGGCTCATCGATTCGTCCGCAAGGGCCATCATCAAAGAGAGCCTCGAGGGTTTGAACGCAAACGTGAAGGCGCGGGCGAACGTGGTCGAAGGCGAAGAGGCGGTCGTCGTCAAAGCGAGCCAAGCCGCGTTCGCTAGCAAGGTCGCCAAGGAGGTCGCCAAGGATCTGATTCCACCGCCAGCGCGTGCCGCCCTCATCGCTTTGGCACTAGTCGGGATCGGCGTCGTGATATACTTTCTGGTCCGATAACCGATCCATCATCCGAGGGAGGAAGCCTGTGATACCAGGAGCGTTCGATTACCATTCCCCCCGCACGCTGGACGAGGCGCTTTCTCTCCTCAAACAGCATGCCGGGGAAGCGAAGATTCTCGCCGGCGGCCAAAGCCTGATCCCTGCGATGCGGTTTCGGCTCGCCTTGCCAACCATCCTCGTCGACATCAATCGGCTCGATGACCTTCGCTACATCGAGGAACGAGGCGACCATCTCGCGATTGGAGCCATGACCCGGGAGCACTCGCTCGAGGATTCGCCCGTAGTGCAAAGCTCATATCCACTGTTGCACGATACGGCCCTGGTGATTGCGGATCCCTTGGTTCGCAATCAGGCGACCGTCGGCGGCAACATCGCACACGCCGATCCGGCCAATGACCACCCCGCGACGATGCTCGCGTACAACGCAACGGTGGTGGCCAAAGGGACTGGTGGCGAGCGAAAGATCGCGATCGACGACTTTTTCACGGGCTTGTTCGAGAACTCGATGTCGGAAGACGAAATCCTCACGGAGATCCGGATACCCAAGCCAGGCCCGAACAGCGGCGGCGCGTACACCAAGCTCGAACGAAAGGTCGGCGACTACGCGATCTCGGCGGCAGCCGTGCAGCTTCGCCTCACGGGCGACACCATTACCGAGGTTCGCATCGGCCTCACCAACGTGAGCGCGGTTCCCATGCGTGCCAAAGCTGCCGAAGCAGAGCTGGCCGGCAAGAAGATCAGCGATGCAATCATCGAGGCTGCTGGCAAGGCAGCCGCGGGCGAGTGCGACCCGTCGCCCGACCTTCGCGGACCGATCGAATACAAGCGCGACATCACCAGGGTCATGGTGAAGCGCTCCATCCAGAAAGCCATCGCGCGCGCCAGGGGAGGCAACTGATGAGTGACCACCAGATAACCTTGACGATCAACGGGGAGAGCGTCACGCGGACGGTCGAAGCTCGCACCTTGCTGGTGCACTTCATCCGCGAAGACATGTTGCTCACCGGAACCCACATCGGATGCGACACGACCAGCTGCGGCGCGTGTACGGTGCTCGTCAATGGAAAGGCTGTGAAGAGCTGCACGATGTTTGCCGTGCAGGCCGAGGGTGCCAGCATCGAGACCATCGAAAACCTCGCTGCCGGAGGCAAGCTGCACCCGCTCCAAGAGGGTTTTTGGGAAAAACACGGCCTTCAGTGCGGGTATTGCACACCTGGGATGATCATGAGCGCCAAAGGGTTCCTCGCCGAACACCCGAACCCGACCGAGGACGAGATCCGCCACGGGATCTCCGGCAACCTCTGCCGGTGCACCGGTTACAACAACATCGTCGAAGCCATCCAGTACGCGGCGGAGAAGCTTCAGTCCGCAGAAGCCGGGGGTGAGTGATGCCTCAGCTCGAAGATCGGAAAGAACACCACAGTGAGCTCCCAAAAGGCACCTCCGCGAATGTCCCCACGACCAACGAAGTCCGTATCACGACTCCGGACAAGATCTGCGGCATGGGCCATCGCAAGAAGCGAAAGGAAGACCCGCGCTTCATTCAAGGCAAGGGCAACTACGTCGATGACGTGAAGCTTCCGGGGATGCTCTATATGGACATCGTCCGGAGCCCGTATGCGCATGCGAAGATCAACAGCATCGACGCGAGCGCGGCACTCGAGATGGAAGGCGTCGTCGCGGTCATCACCGGTGAGGACCTCAAGGCTGCAGGCAATCTGCACTGGATGCCGACCTTGATGTCGGACACCCAGATGGTCTTGCCGATCGACAAAGTGGTCTATTACGCGCAGGAGGTCTGCGCCGTGATCGCCACGAGCCGCTACGTCGCAGCCGATGCCATCGAGCAAGTGTTCGTCGACTACGAGCCCCTCGATGCGGTCGTCGATCCGTTCGAGGCCCTCAAGGACGAGGTGATCGTTCGCGACGACAAAGAGAAGAAGACCAACCACATCTGGCATTGGGAAGCGGGCGACAAGGGCGCAACCGACGCGGTGTTCAAAGATGCCGCAACCGTCGTCAAGGAGAAGCTCTACATCCCACGTATCCACGTTTCATCGATCGAGACCTGTGGAATGGTCGCGAACTACAACAAGGCGCGCGAGCACATGCAGATCTACATGACCTCGCAGGCGCCCCACGCGCACCGAACGGTCTTTGCCCTGGTGAGCGGCCTTCCCGAGCACAAGATTCAGATTATTTCGCCGGACATCGGGGGCGGCTTCGGCGGCAAGGTGCCTATCTACCCGGGATACGTGATCTGTGCGGTGGCCAGCCTCGTGACCGGCAAGCCCGTGAAGTGGATCGAAGACCGAAGCGAGAACCTTCAGGCCGATAGCTTCGCCCGTGATTATCACATCGAGGCGGAAATGGCCGCCAACGAGGATGGCAAGATCACGGGGCTGCGGGTCAAGACCCTGTCCGACTGCGGTGCTGCGGATGCTGCGGCCAATCCCTCCAAGTTCCCGGCTGGCCTCTACAGCATCTGCACGGGCTCCTACGACATGAAGGCAGCGCACGTGGAAGTCGACGGCGTCTACACGACCAAGCCTCCAGGGGGCGTAGCCTATCGCTGTTCCTTCCGCGTCACCGAGGCGGTTCACATGATCGAGCGCATGACCGACATCATGGCGCACGAGCTGGAGGAGGATCCCGCCGATTTCCGGCTGAAGAACTTCATTCGCCCCGATCAGTTTCCCTACAAGTCGCCAACCGGTTGGGAGTACGACAGCGGCAACTACGAAGGTGCGCTCAAGAAGGCGATGGACATGATCGACTATCGCGCGCTTCGAAAAGAGCAACTGGAGAAGCGGGCGAAGGGCGAGCTCATGGGCATCGGTATTTCGAGCTTCACCGAGGTCGTCGGAGCAGGGCCCTCGAAGGACTATGACATCTTGGGGATCAAGATGTTCGACTCCGCCGAGATTCGCATCCATCCGACGGGCAAGGCGATGGCGCGCTTTGGCACGAAGTCACAGGGCCAGGGCCACGAGACGACGTATGCTCAGATCATCGCCGAAGAGCTCGGCCTTCCCTCGGATGACATCGAGGTGGAGGAGGGCGACACCGATACCGCGCCGTACGGCCTCGGGACGTATGCGAGCCGTTCGACCCCCACCGCGGGCGCCGCGGCCGTGATGGCAGCCCGCAAAATCAAAGCAAAGGCCAAGAAGATCGCTTCGCACCTTCTCGAGGTTGGCGAGGACGACCTCGAGTGGAACATCGATCGCTTCCAAGTGAAGGGGTCACCGGACCAGGCCAAGACGATTCAGGAGATCGCGTTCGCAGCCTACACCAACCATCCTCAGGGGATGGAGGCTGGCCTCGAGGCAGTCGACTACTACGACCCTCCGAATCTCACGTTTCCGTTCGGAAGCTACATCTGCGTCGTCGACATCGACAAGGGTACCGGCGAGGTGAAGATCCGGCGGTTCGTCGCGGTCGACGACTGTGGGAACATCATCAATCCGATGATCGTCGAGGGTCAAATCCACGGAGGGCTGACGATGGGCCTCGCGCCGGCCATGTTCGAAGAGATCGTCTACGACGAGAATGGCCAGAACCTGTCCGGAACGTTTGCGGACTACCTATTGCCGACGGCGGTCGAGTCTCCCAAGTGGGAGCTCGGAAAGACCATCACACCCTCGCCCCACCACCCCATCGGGGCCAAGGGTGTCGGCGAGTCGCCAACGGTGGGCGCGCCGCCCGCCATCGCCAACGCGGTCGTTGACGCACTGTGGCACTTGGGGGTCCGGCACATCGACATTCCCATCACCCCCCAGAAAGTTTGGAAATTGCTCCGAGACAATGGGGTTACGGACTGAGCGTCCGTCACTACAATTGAACGATGGACCGTTGGTACGAGACAGCGAAAGACCTCGAGCGCCGGAATGAAGGCTTCGTGCTCGCCACCGTGGTGCGGGCCATCGCGCCTACTTCGGCCAAGCCCGGGGACAAGGCCGTCGTCACCGAGGATGGAGTAGTGCAAGGGTGGATTGGTGGAAGTTGCGCTGAGCCCACCGTGAGGAAAGAGGCCAAGGCGGCGCTGGCAGACGGGGTCTGCCGGGTCGTGCAGATCACGCCTGACCCCGAGCTTCCCATGAAGCGGGAGGGCCTCGTGGTGGTACCGATGACTTGCTACAGCGGTGGCGAGCTCGAGATCTACCTCGAGCCCCACCCGGCCAAAGCGGAGCTGCTCGTGTTCGGGAACTCGCCGGTGGCCCAAGCGCTCATCGAGCTTGGAGTCTTCGCAGGGTACCGAGTCACGGTCGTCGACACCACGGAACGCCCACCGCTGCAAGGCGCGACGGTGGTTCGCGAGCTCGATGCGGCCGAGATCAAGCGGCCGGAGCGTGCGGCCATCGTCGTCGCCACGCATGGCGTATTCGACGAAGATGCGATCGCGCGAGCAGCAGAGCTGCGGCCGCGCTATCTCGGGGTCGTCGCGAGCCCGAAGCGGTTTTCCTCGCTTGCGGCCTCGATGAAGCGGCGGGGCCTTCCATCGGAGACCTGGGCGCAAATCGACGGCCCTGCCGGGCTCGACATCGGTGCGCGTACACCGCAAGAGATCGCCATCAGCATCATCGCGTCGATCACCGCTCAGCGCGAATCCATCGAGGTGAGCACCACGCGCCCCTCGAAGGTGATGGAGAAAGATCAAGTGGCGCAGCCAAACCCCGTCGTCGCGAAGGCCACCCCGGAGCCGCCGCCCACGGGCACCGAGGGCAAAGGGTCCTGCTGCCACGACTGAGGGCGTGTGTTCACGGCGACGGCTTGCGAAGGGTCTGAATGACCTGGGCGAGCACTGAGACCGCGATTTCCGCAGGAGAGCGAGACCCGATCGGCAGGCCGACGGGCCCCTGTAACCGGTCGAGGTTCGATTCGGAAAACCCTGCCTTGGCGAGTCGCCGTCGGCGCGCCGCATGGGTCTTGGTGCTGCCCAAACAGCCGATGAAGAAGGCGTCACTCCGCAGTGCGACGCCGAGCGCCGCGTCATCGAGCTTGGGGTCGTGGGTGAGCGTCACGATGGCGCAGCGCTGGTCCAATCCAAGAGACTCGAGCGCCTCGTCAGGCCACGCAAGATCGAGCTTCACCCCGGGAAAGCGTTCGGACGCCGCAAAAGCGGAGCGCGGATCCACGATGATGACCTCGTAGCCAGCAAGCGTTGCGATCACCGATAGGGGTTGCGCGATGTGCACTGCGCCGACCAGCACCAACCGGAGTGGCGGATTGAATGGCTGATAGAAGACCCGTGGCCCAGCCTCCGCGTCGGTCGTGATCGGTTTGTCGAGGCGAAGCGCGAGCTCTACGTTGGCGCGCTCGTCCCCGCCCTCGCCCCCGCCGGGATGAAGCAAGCGTTGCTCCCCGGACTGAAGGTCGGTGGCCAAGACGACCGGCCGCTTCGCCTCGACGCTCTCGAGGATGCGTCCGAGGGTGTCGCTCTTCATTCCAGAGCCTCGACGAAGATCTCGACGCGGCCTCCGCAGGCGAGCCCGACCTCCCAGGCTTCGTCGTTCGAGACGCCAAACTCGAGCAACTTCGGTGCTCCGGTTTGCATCACCTGTAGCGCCTCCTCGACGACCCTTCCCTCCACGCAGCCGCCCGATACCGAGCCCACGAACAAGCTGTCGTCACGCACCGCCAAGTAGCTGCCCGCGGGCCGTGGGGAGGAGCCCCAGGTCTGCACGACCGTAGCCAAGGCGACGCGATGGCCTGCGGCCCTCCAGCCGCGCGCAGCAAGCAACACCTCGGTTTCGGACTGATCGGACACCGTGGCCTCGGAGCAATCGTAGTGCCCACCGAGGGAACGAGCCAGCCGCCCGAAGGGGCGCGTACTTCTCGACGGCGATTCTATCGAGGCAGGGTCTGTCCGGTGTACGGTATCGGGCATGGAGTGATGGCCTAGGAGGAGACGGATGAATACACGACGATTGAGGCGGATACTACTCGCGGGCTTTTCAATCGCATGGCTCTTCGCTCCGCAGAGTGCGTCGGCGGAAAACCCCTCGGAAGGCGAGGCGCCAAAGCTCTTCGCGGATCTCTCGTCGAGCACGCGCTTCTATCCGAACGCCGACGCCGCCCTCACAGGGTTCGCCCTCGGAGCGTTCTACAGGCCCTTCGAGAAGTGCATCCACTTTGCCGGCGAAGCATTCGCGAGATTCGGACGCAAGGATGGAATCCCGGAAGACCTCAAGATGCGCACCGCCGGGGCGGCGGTCGGCGCCCTTTGGGGAACGGGCGACTGGAACCATTGGTTCGGGGCAGGCGCGATGTTCGACTTGGGTTGGGGTCGTGTCGGTGTGCGCGATGAGTTCGTGTCGAGCGCCTACCTACGCGCGCTCTTGGAGTGGAGACTGCGTGGGGAGTTCTGGGTGGGTCTCGACCTGCGCACGGGATACGTCATCGCACCCCTCACCGTCGGGGGCATCGGGATCAAGGGTCCCCTGCTCGGTCTCGGAATCGGGGTTTCATGGGGGAAGGACGAAGACTACTAGCAACCGCGACTTGCTAGCGCCGCGTGAAAGAGAGCTGGCGTACGTGCGCGGTCTCGCCTTCCTCGGGGCGAATCTCTACGAGAACCAGCACTTGACGTTCACCCGGAACCTCGACCTCGACCGATCCCTCACCGCGACCGAGCTCGGCCCCGGCTTCGGTCTGCACCCGCACTTCGACTGCCCGTTCGGTGTCAGCTGAGAGCTCCCAGCGCCCCGGTGCGAGTCGAAAACGCCTTAGCGTCGCAGGCAGCTCGCGCGTGGCCGTGGCCCCGAGCTTTCCGTCAGAATCGAGCTCCGCGACGTTGCCTTCGCGCATCGTCACCAAATATCCGGGCACGATGATCCGGTTTTCCTCCCGCTTCACCGCGAGCATGCTGTCTTGCGTACGGACCCACAGGTACGACGTCAGCCCGTTCTTTCCCGGCGTACGAAAGGTCACCAGCTGGTAGAGCCTCTTGAAGTCGGGTCTTCGAATCATTTGCCGCCCGCTCAGCCACATGGGCCGTGGTTCTCCTCGGGAAGTGTGGAACGCGATGAGGTCCGGTTTGCGCCGCATGACGTAGTCGCCGTCGCCGAGCTCGTGGGCGAGCTTGCCGTGCCCGAAGCTCTCGGGCCGGTGTCGGGCGATATAGCGATCGTTCAGCCCCAGCATGTCGAGCACGGGCAGCTCGGAGAAATAGGGCAGTGAGCCCGCCGCGTCGACTGCCATTAGGGGTTGCTGCTCGCCGAATGCGAGCTTCAAGAAACGCCCGACCGGCTCGCCTTTCCACATCCAGGTGTTGTGCTGGGCGCTTGGCCGCTGGGGATCCCGAAAGGACGCGACCGTCACCTGGACGGCCACGGCGGGACCGAGCAGGAGCGCAGCGAGCTTCCACCCGAATCTCCGCTCCACCATCCAGGCCAGCACATTCGTGGCGATGAGGGCAAGCAGGGCAATGGCCGGCACGAGATGGCGCCGCTGTGGCATGTTGTCGCCCCCGATGAAGGTGAGGTAGCTCAGCCATGCGATGACTGGAAGCAGGGCCAGGAGCACGCGCCGCCGGAAGCGCGTATCTGCAAAGGATATGGCGATGGCTAGTGCGGCGAGGACGAGAAGTCCGAGGAAGGGCGAGCCGCCGCTGCTCACGTAGTCCCACCCGCGCTTCAATCGCTCCTCGGTGAGCGCAACTTTGGCGTAGTAGGTATTTGGAACCCAATCCGAAAAGTAGAGCCGTCGAAACAGGAGTAGCGCCGAGAAACACGCGGTAGGAATGACCGCGAGTCGTAGCCCAACCACTAGTCGCTTCGAGCTCAGCCCTCCGCCGACAGCCACGGCCAAACACACCATGGCGACCATCAGGGGTGCATCGGGACGCACCGTGCAGCACAGCCCGAGCAGCGTTCCCGGAAGCCAGACCTGACGCCAACTCACGCAGTCCGATTCCATCAGCGGATAGCAAGTCACGATCCCCCAAATCAGCAGAGCCACCAACAGCGGATGCTCGAGGCCCGAGATGGCGTAAGCGGCGACCGGACCCGCCGCCGCGAAGGTCAGGCCAGCGCCGAGCGGCGGAAGGGCCCGAATCGGGCGTGTCACGGGAGAGATGAAAAAGAAAGCCACGATGACCGCGGACATCCCGACCAGGCCGAGCACGCGCGCGGCCGTGACCAGCTCCGCGCCGGAAGCGCCGATGCCCGCGACGGTCACGACCCAGAGGAAGTTCGTGAAGCCCTCTACCCGTTCGCCGTCGGTCCAGGTCAGTCCTTTCCCCTCGAGCAGCCGGTGGGAGTAGCGTAGGGAGATGAACGCATCGTCCGGAAAGTACGGAAGATAGGTTAGCGCGTGAGCCACCAGGCAGGCGATGCATAGCAACGCCAGGGCCACTGTGATCGCAACGATCGTTTTCCTCGATGTAATCTCGGTCGAGCCGAACGGGGTTCCCGTTGCTCGTTCGGCGTCGCCTACTTCGGCGGCAGGAGAAGTCATCAGCAGCTCCGGCGCGAAGTGACATGCGATGGTCGACGCGTCAACGTGGCAAGCCGCTCGTTTGAATCGTGAGGCAGCGTCTCGACTGGGTCCATGGGCGCCGCCTTTCGCAAGGGCGCGGAATGTTCGCATTCGAAGTAACGCCGTGGACGATCGGCCATGCCAGGCGTACGCTCCGATGGTAGCCACGTGAGCAGCTTCGTTTGGATGAAATTTCTCGAATCCGCGCCTGAGCGCTATGACAGAGGGGTTCGACTGCTGTCGGGTGGGCGCATCGAGGACGTTTACCAGCAGATCGCGAATTGGGTGGCATCGCCGGGTAAGCGCGTTCTCGACATGGGGTGCGGCACTGGCGGGGTGTCACTTGCATGCGCGGCACGAGGCGCGCAGGTAGTCGCGATCGACATCAACGCTGGGATGCTCGAGATCGCACGGGCTAAACCGATGCCACGGGACTGCGAGGGAGCCATCGAATGGATCGAGCTCGGCGTCGCCGAAATTCAAGACCGATTCCCCGAAGCGAGCTTCGACGCAATCGTCTCCTGTCTCCTGTTCAGCGAGCTCTCGGCCGAGGAGCGAGCGTACGCGCTCGACATCGCCCATTCCAGGCTGGTTCAGGGTGGCCGTTTGGTCATCGCAGACGAAACGTTGCCTTCCACGCGCTCGGCCCGTGTCTGGTATCATGTGCGCCGACTTCCGCTCGCTGCGCTCACCTATCTGTTCACACAGAAAGGCACGCAGCCGGTCGAACATCTGGTCGAGCGCCTTCGCGATGCCGGCTTTGGACACGTTGAAGAGAATCGGCTTTGGGGGGATACGTTCGCGATCCTCCACGGTGTACGAGAGGAGGCCGCGCCATGAAGCTCGCGGATTTCCCGAGTTGGCTCCGTGACACGCTCCTGCGGATGTTTCCCCACCGGGCACCCACCGGTCTCCTCCGAGTCGGAGCTCCGGGACGCAGTGCTCCCGTTCTGGTCACCGGCAACTTCACGCTCACGATCCGACGGCTTCGCGAAGCGCTCAAGGGTTGCGACGTCTGGCTCTTATGCGCGAACAGCCACGGGATCAATGTGTGGTGCGCGGCGGGCGGCGGACATCTCACTCACCACGAGATCATTTCGGTCCTGCGAACCTCGGGAATCTCCGAGCAGGTCGACCATCGCGAGCTCATCTTGCCGCAGCTTTGCGCAACGGGCGTCGAACGCTGCAAGATCACGGAGGTCACCGGGTGGTCGACCCGTTGGGGACCTGCGCGCCTCGAAGACCTCCCGCAGTTCTTGAAGCGCGGCCGACATGTCGTGAAAGCCGAGAGGTTCATGCGATTTCCACTCTGGGAGCGGATGGAGATGGCGCTCATGTGGGCGGCACCGCTCTTGCTCATCACCGGCCTCTTGGCCTGGGCGATCGGCAGCTCGGCAGTGGCTCTCTGCGCGTTCGCCGTGATCGCGTGCATCGTGGGAGGACTTTTTGCAGCCTTGCCCTGGTTGAAAGTAAAGGGTCGAGTGCGATGGTTCACGTTTGCTGGGTTGGCCATCGCAGGCTTCGTGATTGGCTTGGGGGTGCTCATCGTTCTTGGCTCGGCGACCGGGGCGCACCTATGGCTCGCAGCCGGGACGGCCCTTGGCACGATGGGTGTTCTTTCGATCGACCTCGCGGGGACCACCCCCTGGTATGGAAGTTACATCAATCGGTTTCACAACGAGGCGCACATCGACCTCGTCGAGAGCCGCTGCACTGGCGCAGCCGAATGCGTGCAGGTTTGCCCCCGCGATGTCTTGCACATGGACGGCCATCGAAGAAAGGTCGAGATCATGCGACCTGAGCAATGTATCGAATGCGGTGCGTGCATCGTGCAGTGCCCAGAGGATGCATTGCGATTTCGATATGACGATGGCCGGGTCGTAGAGGGGCCGACCATTCGACGCACGCGCATGAACATGGTGGGCCGTCGCACGGTGGAGCTGTCCGAGCCCTGAGCCAGAGCCGGCGAAATAGACATCATGCGAGCCCCGCCATCGATCCGAACGGACGCACCGACTCTCCGGGTTTCGCGAATCGGTCTATTCGCCTCCGCACTGATTCTCGGGGCACTCGTCATCTTCACGGTGACCCACTTGAGAGAGGCCCAACGATTCACCTCGTTGGTCGAACATGCAGAGCCCCGCTGGGTCATCGTCGCACTGGCTCTTCAATTTTCGACATATGTCTGCGCAGGAGGCATCTGGGGTGCGGTCGTCGCGTCCGCTGGATATCGTCTGCGGCTCCTTCAGCTCGCGCGTTTGTCGATTGAAAAACTGAGCATCGACCAGATCATGCCGAGCGGCGGCCTGTCCGGAAACGTGGTCGTCGCGGCTGCCATGCACAGACTCGGGCTCCCCGCAGCGATCGCCACGGAAGCCTTACTCATCGACATTCTCGGTTACTACACGGCCTATGCGCTCGTCACAGCAATGGCGTTCCTCTCTCTGTGGATTCACCACCAGGTCACCCCGTTCATCCTCACGCTCGTGCTCGCCTTTTCGGCGTTCCTGATGACGATTCCCGCCGCCGTGTGGTGGCTGATCAGGCATCGCGACTGGAAGCCTGGACCGAGGCTCGGGCGGCTGCGTGGCTTACAACTAGTCCTCGAGGCAATGGAAGGGATATCTCCGGATCGCATCCGTCGACCCCGGCTGCTCGCACTCGCCGCCAGCCTCAGTCTTTCGATCTTCGTTCTCGATGCTGGAACGCTCTGGGCGCTTCTCCTCGCAACAGGAACCCACGTGCACGTGCTGACCGCTTTCGTGGGGTTGGTCGTCGGGTCCCTCGCTGGAACGATTTCGTTTCTGCCTGGCGGGCTTGGCAGCTTCGAAGCGGGCTGCACGGCCACCCTCACGCTGTTGGGGATTCCGATCGAGGCAGCCCTCACGGGAACGTTGCTACTCCGGGGGCTCACCCTTTGGCTTCCTCTAATTCCCGGCATCGTGCTGGCGAGGCGCGACCTTGCGCAACGACCATCGCTCACCGGAGACGAAACGAAGATCCTCCGATGAGTTGGGATTCAACAGTCGGCAAGAGTCCGTATTGGGCGACGCCGTCTCCTGTGCTCCTTGCACGGCTCGAGACGACGCAGTCGGGCCTCAGCGACGCTGAGGCGCAGGCTCGGCTCGAAGCGTACGGAGCCAATCGCCTGACTTCTGCACATCGAGGGCCGGTGAACGAGGCGTTCGTCTCGCAGCTGCGGAACCCGTTGCTATGGCTTCTTCTCTTTGCTGCGATCGTGGGTGTGCTGGTTGGCGAAACGATGGACGCCGCCATCGTCTTGGTCATCCTGGCGCTCGGCTCCGCGCTTTCCATCATTCAAGAGAGCCGCGCGGGGCGCGCCCTCGAACGCCTTCGCGAGCGGATTGCCTTGCGAACCCGCGTCCTGCGGGACGGCCGGGAGATCGATGTTTTCGCGACCTCGTTGGTTCCGGGCGATGTCCTGGTTCTCAGTGCCGGCACGATGGTCGCCGCAGACGCCGTGCTGCTCGATGCACGAGACTTGTACGTCAGCGAGGCCGCACTGACCGGTGAAGCCTTCGCGGTCGAGAAACGTCCCGGACAAGTAGGAGACTCTGCGGCACTGGGGTCTCGATCGAACGTCGTGCACATGGGAACCAACGTACGAAGCGGAACCGCACGTTCGCTCGTAGTCGAGACCGGTTCACGCACCGCCTTCGGGCGGATCGCCCAACGGCTGACTTTGAGGCCGCCAGAGACCGAGTTTCAGCGAGGGCTCCGCCGTTTCGGTTATCTCCTGCTCAGCTTGATGGTGGTTCTCGTGTTCGTGGTGTTCGCAGCCAGCGCCGTCCGACACCATCCGCCGATCGAGACGCTCCTCTTTGCCGTTGCGCTAGCGGTTGGGCTCGCGCCCGAAATGCTGCCAGCAGTATTGGCGACCATGCTCGCGAGAGGCGCTCGCCGGATGTCGGAGCGAGGCGTTCTGGTTCGAAGGCTCGATGCCATCGAGAACCTCGGCAACATGGACATTCTCTGCACCGACAAAACGGGGACGCTCACGGAGGGTGAAGTTCAGCTCGAGGCAACGACCGGCCCCACGGGCGAGCACTCGGATCGCGTCATGACGCTCGCCTACTGGAACGCAAGCCTTCAGGGCGGTCTGCCGAATCCCCTCGATCGTGCAATCGAGCAGGCCTTTGGAGACGAACACCCGAGCCTCCCGGAAAAACTCGACGAGGTTCCTTTCGATTTTGCTCGTAAGCGCTTGAGCGTCTTGGTGAAGGAGCTCGGCAAGGAGCCGCTGCTAGTAACCAAGGGGGCGGCGGACCCGGTGTTGCTTGCCTGCGATTCGATCCGGGCTGACGCAGGTGGGGTGATCGCGCTCGACGGGCCCCGTCGCGAAGAGCTAGGTTCTCGTGTCGCTGCGTGGAGCACCGGAGGGATCCGGGTCGTCGGGGTCGCCAGCCGGCGCTGGTCGGGCGGCGAGCCCGTTCACCGCGATTCGGAGCGGAATCTGACGCTCGAGGGGTTCGTAACTTTCCTGGACCCGCCGAAAGCAGGTGCCAGGCAAGCCATAACCGACCTACGCGATCTCGGCATCCGCGTGAAGATCGTCAGCGGTGATCACCATTCGGTGGTGACCCATCTCGCGAGTCAGATCGGCCTATGCGCAGACACGGTAGTGCGAGGCAAGGAGCTTGCGGCGCTTCGAGATGAAGCACTATGGCACTTGGTCGAAACGTCAGATCTCTTCGCAGAGATCGACCCAACGCAGAAGGAACGTCTCGTGCTGGCTCTCAAGCAGACTGGGCATGTCGTCGGGTTCATGGGGGACGGCATCAACGATGCGCCTGCAATTCACGCCGCCGACGTCGGCATTTCAGTAGAGGGTGCAACCGACGTGGCCCGCGAGGCGGCCGACTTCGTCCTGCTTCAGAGAGACCTCGATACCGTGCGCGACGGCGTCAAGGAGGGTCGTGCAACCTTTGCAAACACGCTCAAGTACGTTCTCACCACCGAAAGTGCCAATCTTGGCAACATGGTGAGCATGGCAGCCGCTTTCGCTGTTCTTGCCCTTCCTACCTCTTCTCGCGCACCAGGTTCTGCTCAAGAATCTCCTCTCGGACATCCCGTCGACGGCTCTTTCCGAGGACCGGGTGGATCCCGAAATCGGCAGGCTGATCTGCAGCATTGGGATGTGGGATTCATCGGACGGTTCATGCTCGTCTTCGGTCTGATCAGTGCGGCATTCGACGGAGCTGACGTTTCTCGCGTTGACCGAAGTGTTTCACGCGATTCTCGAGGAGTTCAGAACGGCCTGGTTCGCCGAATCCCTGCTCACCGAGCTCTTCGGTGTTGCTGTCCTGCGGACGCGAAGGCGGTTTTGGAAGAGCCGTCCGCATGCGTCGCTCTTGGGATTGACCCTCGTGGTCGCAGCGTTGACTTTCGCCTTGCCGCTCTCGCTATTGCGGGGCGCGCTCGGCTTCGTGGAGCTTTCGGGGGTCGTCTGGGCTGCCGTCCTCGTCATTGCAGGAACGTACATCCTGACGGTGGAGGCAGTGAAGCGGCCCATCTTGTCTCTGCTCGAGCGCGCAGCCGGGTCGAAGAAGCAGCGGCCCGCGCAAGCCACCCTTGCTCAACGGATATGGCCGCGTTAGGAACGGCATGAAGCGCTCAAATCGCATTCGTGCCGCGCTGTTGGTCGCGGTGCTCGGAATCGCGGGGCCTGGTTGCAGGCGGCAGTCCGTCGAAGAACCGAAGCCGATCCGCGAGTCGGCCGAGGAATTTTCAGGAGCTACCGCAGGAGCATCTCCCGTCCGACTCGCCTGGGCCACTGCCCCAAGCGGACACGCCGCAGAATCCGTACATGGCTACGAATGGACGTTCGTGCATGCACGTGGATTCTTACGCGACCAACGCGTACAACACCCTCGGCCCGATCGGACGTGAAACGCGCGTGCAATCCGATGCGATCGGTCTTTTCGGAGGAGAATGCCCGCACGTCGTGTTCGATCGTTGGGGAAACGCAATCACGGTTTGCGTGAAGTCTAGGCAGCCGACTCTTCGATGGATGGGCACGCAATCGATGGATACGATTGCAACGTACGATCTGCCGAGACGGGAGACGCCTTTGCTCCGACTTCGCGAAATCATGGACGATACCTCGGGCGGCGCGTATTTCTATCTGGACGACGAGGACCGTGTTGTCGTCGGAACCGCGGATGGCACCATCGAGATCATCCGGCTCGTCGACGAACCGAGCCCTCAGTTCGAGCTAGTCCGTAGCATCGAGCTCAGGCCCGCCCTGGGGTTGCCTCGCGGGCCGAACCAGGAGGCTTCCAAGACGGACCGAGTCACCGCGGTACTGCCAGACTGGAGCGGGCGCCTTTGGTTCGTCGGTCGCTACGGGACGGTCGGCACGGTGACCCGAAACGGCAGCGACCTGCGATTCCTGCACCTCGTCGACGAGGAGATCGAAAACTCGTTCAGCGTTGCCGAAGACGGCGTCTACATCGTATCGGATCACGCGATGTATCGTTTCGAAGCTGACGCAGACGGGTTACCGCGGGTCGTTTGGCGTGAGACCTACGACCGCGGCTCGAGACGGAAGGTGGGCCAAATCAACCAAGGTTCTGGGACCACACCGTCGGTCATTGGAGAACGTTACGTGGCGATTGCCGACAACGCCGAACCCCGCCTGCACGTGCTGGTCTACCGCCGCGAGCGGGTAGTGACCGGCCCGAGGTTGTTCTGTCGAGTCGCCCTCTTCGAGCCAGGTCACAGCGCGACGGAAAACAGCATGATTACAGTCGGCAACTCGCTCATCGTCGAAAACAACGCCGACTACGACCTCTTTTCCACGATGCGAAACGGCCGCGTGAGCGCGTCGGGTGTGGCTCGCGTCGACCTCTCCGAAGGAGAATGCCGAGTGGTCTGGGTGAGCCAGGAGCGATCGCAAACCACGGTGCCCAAGCTCTCGACCAAGACGGGCCTCGTGTATCTATACACGAAGCTCGCCTCCGCACCAGACGAGATCGATGCCTATTACTTCACTGCGTTGGACTTCCGGAATGGCAAGACCGTATTTGCGGTGCTGGCGGGAACCGGCGTCGAGTTCGACAACAACTGGGCAGCGATCTCGCTAGCTCCAGACGGGAGCGCGTTTGTCGGTGTGCTCAACGGCCTGGTTCGGTTTTCGGAGCCGCAGACTCGGTTGGCTGCACCTCCCATCCCTCGAACTCACGGCCCTGCCGAAGCTCCTCGACCTCGTTGAACTCGTTGTCGAGCTCCTTGGGGCTGCGAACCTTGCCTTTTTCGAGGCGCGTGGCGAGTCGGTCGAGGCGGGTAACGGCCTCGTCGAGGCGACTGCGAGCTTCCGGCGCTTCTGCACGCATCGCTTGCAGCCGGAAGAAGGCCGCGGCCTTCCGCACCTCGTGGGCGGCTAGGGTGGGATGCTTTACTTTGAACTCACGCAACGCCTCCTTGTAATGCTCTTGCGGGCTCTCCATGTAGGGAGCGACCTCGCGCTCGGAACGGAACACCCAGGCATGGGTCAGATCCGCGCGGTAGGCCTCGGCGAATGCGGCATCGAGCTGAGCTTGGGTCATCGGCTTCTTTGTCTCGAGCTGATCGGCCACGCGCCGGAGGTCCGTAACCGCCCCCTCGAGGGCTTTCTTGGCTTCGGGTCGAGCGTCGCTCACCTCGCCGGCGAGAAACTTCGCACCTTGGCGGACCTCGGAGGCGGCCTCGGTCCGCTTCGAGACTTGAAACGATCTGCGCGCGGCGTGCAACTGCCGGCCGAGCTCATCGAGCACGGGAGCCATCTGCTCCTGGTCGAGCACGATCCAGCCATCGGGCCATTCCGCCATGTCCTTTTCGCGCTGCACTTCCGAATCGGTAGGCTTGTCGGCCGCCGCATAGGTCGGAACTACGAACATGAAACCCGCGCCCAACAAACCGGCGTGAAGCCATATTTGCGCTTTCATGCTCCGATAACTCGCGGGTAAGCCACGTTATTCCAGAAAAACGGAGCTCTGCCGAGACTGTGATGCACGCCTACGTACGCAAGACGCTCGGACGGGGAAGCCGCCTGGAACGCTCGGAGCCGTCAGGCTCGGCACGATAGTAAACGGACACCATCCACGAGGCGTAGTTGGGGTCGAGCTGCTTCAGAGCGTTCGCAATGCCCTCCTTGACGGGGACTTCGATCAACTGACCTTGGCCAGGCCAGACTCGAAACTTGATGCGCACATACCCGTAGCCCGCGCTGGTGTCGCGGAAGCCCTCGACAGTCGGCGCAACCAGAAGAACGCCCCGATACTGTTCGTAGGCGGCATGCGCGATCTGACTCAAAAGCTCCGTCGCTTTGGCGCGCGTGTCCTCGTCGGTGCTCGGAATTCGTGCATCGACGTACGCCCAAATGTAGCCGCGGGGGTAGTTGACGACATTCGCGATCGTGCGGTTGGGCACGAACACGCGCTCGCCCGAAAAACCGACCAACGTGGTGAAGCGCATCCCAATACTCTCGACAATTCCGATCTGTCCTCCGACGTTTGCCATGTCTCCTACGTCGAGAAGGTCTGAGAACACGACCGTGAGACCGGTGATCACGTCTTGAACCACACCCTGCGACCCGAAGCTCACCGCAAGACCGATGACCGAAGCACCCGCGAGATACGTGGTGAGCGGGACTCCAAGCTCATCGAGAGCGAATCCAAACGCCCCAAAGTAGAGGACGAAGACCAGCGAGCTCTGGGCGAAACCGGTCACGGTCTGCGCCTTTGCCTCGGATCCCAAACGCGAAGAGAGCACCCGGCGAGCAAGCTGCCGAATGACGATGACCCCGAGGTGAGACGCAAGGGCGATGCCTGCGATCCACATCAGTCGGGTCATGTTCGGTGTATGTGTCGTCAGATCCAATCGATGCTCTCGGAGCTGGACCGTACCGAGAGAACGGCAACTGCGCAATCGTGGTCCACTGCGTTCACGACAAGAGCTTCAGGTCGCAAGAGCTCCCGAGTCGTTCGAGCTCTGCGAGACGTCAAACCGACCCTCACGCCGGCTCAGCTGTGAAGCCAACTCGTGGCCGAAGACGCTCAAAGCCGGCAGCGAGCGCAGGGAGGACGACCATGCTCGAGGCTGACGAAAGTGAGAGTCCGCCGATGACTGCGATCGCGAGCGGCTGCTGCATCTCTGAGCCTGCACCGATCGCGAGCGCAAGAGGGGTGAGCCCGACGAGCGTTGCGAGGGTCGTCATCGCGATCGGTCGGATGCGCCGCTCGGCCGCGTAGCGCAGGGCATCTTCGTAGGAAGTCCTGTTGTCACGCGCATGCTCTTCGGCCACCTCGATGAGGAGAATTCCGTTCTTGACGACGAGCCCTACTAGACAGCACGCACCCCATCATGGACGCCAGGTTGAGAGGCGTGTTGGTGAGCCAGAGAGCTCCGAGGGCGCCAATGAGAGCGAGCGGCGCCGTAAAAAGCACGGCGAGCGCAGGTCGAAGCGCGCCAAATTGGGCGACCAGGACGACGAGAACGAGCAGCAAGCCTGCAACCGCCACCAACGATAGATTTCGAGAGGCCTCCTGCTGCCCGGCAATCTGGCCCCCGAGTTCGATGTGGTAGCCCGAGGGTAACTGCAGCTCACGAAGGGAGCTTCGAATGTCCCTCACCACACTGCCTAAATCACGGCCTTCGTGGTCGGCGGTGACGATCACCACCGGCTGCAGCCCTTCGTGAAGCAACACGGTCGGGGCTTGGTCCGCCCTCAAGCGCGCGACCGCGCTCAGCGGAACTTCGCCACCGAGGCCGAACGAGATTGGCTGATTCGCAAGCGTTTCCGGCGCGAACCGGATGGCATCGGGGAATCGAACACGGATTTGAATCAGGCGGTCGAGCCAGCGCATCGCTCCCGCATCGACGCCGAGGAGAGCATCACCAACCTCGCGTGCAATGTCCTCCGGGAGAAGACCAAGGCGCGCAGTCGCCACCCGGTCGATGTCGACCACGAGCTGCGAGGACGGGCGTTCGACGCCACCATAGACGTCGACCGCGCCCTGAACCTGATTGACCCGGCTCGTGACGTCAGCCGCAAGTCGATCGAGCACGGCATAGTCCGGGCCGAAGATTTTGACTTCGACCGGGCGCGGGGTCCCGGAGAGATCATTCAGCATGTCCTGAAGGAATTGGATGTACTCCGCGCGTACCGCTGGTACCTCGCTCTCGATACGCGCTCGCACGCTCGCGATGACGTCGTCCGCGTGTCTGCGGGGCAGAGGACGCAGGCGAACGACAAAATCGCCTTCGTTCAACAGGGTCACCGCGGTGGGATTGAGCTGTGCACCCGTGCGACGAGAAAACGTCTCGACCTCCGGCGTCTCCCGAAGAATCTGCTCGATGCGCTGCGCTGCCTCGTCGGTGTCCGTCAACGAGGTGCCGGCCGGGGTGAAGTAGTCGATGACGAACGCACCCTCGTCGCATGCAGGCATGAAGCCACTAGGGACATGTCCGACCGCCCATGCCGAGAACGCGATTGCGCCAACGACCCCGGCGATTCCCATCCATGGTCGCCGAGCAGACCAACTGACGAGGGATCCGACCGAGCGCGTGAGGAGCGTCTGCGGTCTGCTGGGGCGGGCCCTGATGATCCACGCAGCCGCGATCGGCACGACGAACAGGGCGACGAACAGCGAAACGACGACAGCGGCGGAGAGTGTGATTGCGAGGGCGCTGAAGAATTTTCCGGTAAGTCCACTCAGGAAGGCCAACGGGAGGAAAGACGATGACCGTGGTAATGGTCGTACCGATGACCGCCGCCGCGAGCTCGCGAGTACCTTCACGCGCGGCATCGCTCGGAGAGGCACCCCGCTCGACCCTGCGCGCAATCGCCTCCACGACCACGATCGCGTCGTCGACGACCAGATCCGATCGAAACCGCCATCCCCCCCAACGACATGAGGTTCAGCGTCTGCCCGAAGGCGAGCATCGCCAGAAAAGTAATCGCGAGCGTCGTTGGAACGGCAATGGCGGCGACGAAACCAGCGCGAACGTCTCGAAGGAAGACTCCGAGCACGATGAGACAGAGGGCCACGCCGATCAGAATCGCGTCCCGAACGCTCGCGATCGACTCGCCGACGAGAAGACCCTGGTCATAGACCGGGTCGATTCGAACTCCGGCCGGAAGCGTCGGTCGAAGGGCTTCGATGTGCGCAAGAACGTCGCGCACGACGTCCGGGGTGCTCGCCCCTTCGAGACGCGCGACGGTGACGAAGACTGCCTCACCCTCGGGGCTCGACGTTCGGTACAGCTTGTCCTCGGCCCCTTGGACCACCGTTGCAACGCTCGACAACAGAATGGGAGACCCGTTTGCGTCTACGCCAACGGGCACGGTACCGAGGTCTGTGGCGCTGGTCGCCTCCGCCGATGCGATGACCGTCGTCAGGGTATGGTCTTGCTCAAACCGGCCCGCGGCAGCAAGCGGGATGGAGCGTCGCACGCGCGCAGCGATGTCTTCGAGACGAAGATGCGCGGCGGCCGCGCGCTCCGGGTCGACGATGACCTCCATCTCGCGCACGTCGCCGCCGAGCACTCCGACGCGACCCACACCCGGTACCCGCGCGATGGTCGGCCGCAACGTGTACTCCGCGAGCTCATTGAGCTCTCGACGATCGAGCGGCCCCGTCACGTTGAAAGAGAGAATCGGAAACGAGACGGGTGTCAGACGTTCCACTCGGATGCGGGTATCTGGCGGAAGACTCGTCCGGACGTCGTTCAGGCTCGATTCGACGAGCTGAAGCGCACGCCACATGTCTGTGCGTGAGGCAAAAAGAAGCTGGATTTCGGCGCCGCCTCGAATCGTGCGCGAGCGCACTCTCTGCACTCCGAGCACCGTCATGAGCGCCTGCTCGATCGGGCGTGTCAGGGTGGTTTGAAATACCTGTGGCGGTGCGTCTCCCTGACGAACGACCACGCCGATGCGCGGGAAGTCGACTTCCGGATAGATGCCGCTCGCGAGCTGGCGTGCCGCCAGGATGCCGCCGAGGACCGAGACCAGGAGCACGAGAAGCACGAGGCTACGATGCCGCAGTGCCCAGCCACCGAAGTTCACTGAACTTCCTCGAGCGCAGTGCCCTCCTCGAGCCCGGTAAGACCATCGGTAGCGACGCGAACCGTGCCAGTCAGGGACTCGAGCCCGCTCACGATTTCCACGAGGCCCTCGCTACGTTCGCCGACCACGACGGCTTGCGGATGGGCTTTGCCCTCTTCGCAGAGGACCACCTCGGTGCTGGAGCCACCGGCGCTGCGAATGGCGGAGGCTGGGACGACATCTACCGAGCGCGGAACGGCGACTTGCACCTCCGCTGTCCCGAGCATCCCGATCGGAAGCCGGACGCCGTCTGACAGCAAGGTGAGGCGGACGGAGCCGACGCCGGTCATCGGGTCGATGCTGGGGGATACCGCTCTCACGGAAGCGGAGAACGTACGACCGGGCAAGGCCTCGAACGAAACGGTAGCTAGCTGTCCGGCGCTGAGAGACACCAAGTCAGTCGCGCCGACGCTGCCCGCGAGCTCGAGCGACGTCGGATCGGCGATCTCCATGATCGGCGTTGCGGACGTTCCGTCGACCACCTCGCCCACTCGGCGAAAGAGCTTGACGACGACGCCTTTGATCGGCGCGCGAACCGTGGCCCGTTCGACGTTCTGACGGGCGAGGTCGATCTGCGCCTTGGCCGAAGCGATGGCGCCGTCGGCCTGTCCCTCGGCGGCTTGCGCGGCTTCGAGGGCCTGACGCGCGCTGATTCCCCGCTCGAAAAGGTGCTCCTCGCGAGACGTCGCCAGTGCGGCAGCTTCATGTTGCGCGCGCGCCTGAGTGAGCAGGGCCTCGGCTTGATGCAAGGCATCTTGGAAAGGCCGCGATTCGACTTCCGCGATCACCGCACCCTCCTTCACCATGTCTCCCTCCCGAACCAGTACTCGAAGGAGCAACCCGGCAACTTGGGGAGATACGATGGCGTCACGATCCGGTTGAGGCACGACCGTTCCACGGAGGCTCCGAATCTCTTTCCACGGGCGGCGTTCGACGGAGACGCAGTGTACCCGCACGACGGGCGCTGGCGGCGGCTCGGCGGAATGACCGCGACAGGCGCCAAGTGTAAAGAGGAGAGCCATCCACGCGGCGTGTTTCACAGTGCCCTCCCTGCAGCGTGCTCCAAAGCGCTCAATGCGCGAGCGCGGTCAGCCGTGGCCCGAAGCGCCGTGAGGCGCGCGTCGGACAAGGCTTGCTCTGCAGCCAGCACTCCGGTCAGGTCCAAGCCTCCACTTTGATACGCCTCGTCCGACAGATCGGCTGCTTCCTGGGCGGCCGGCAAGACCTCGCCGACTTGGGCCTCCTGCAGCCGAACCGCTGCCAGATAGTCCGACCGAGCGCTTGCGATCCGAGCGCGCAACTGAATCATCACCGTCTCGAGCTCCGTGCGGGCGGTATCTCGTGCGCTCTCAGCTCGCGCGATCAAGTGCCTGTTGAAGAAGGGAAGATCGGCCTTGAGTGAGGCAACCGCGTCGTGGTTGGGAGGAGGCGCCCGATCGAAGAAAGCGCCTCCTACCTGCACGCCAAAGAGAGGCCGACGCGCGCGGCGCTCTCGGGTCACGACGGCGCCGGCTGCACGAAGCATCGCATTCGCCCTTCTCGTCAATGGATGGTCTCCGGTGAAGGTCTCGAGCTCCACGAGATCGGGCTGCGACTCGAGCATCCTGGGTTCACCCTCGATTTCGACGGTCAGCGACTCATCGCGGCTCACCAGAACAGCGAGCCGTGCGGCAGCTGCCAGGCGTCGCTCCTGCAGCGAAGCCACTTCGGCTCGTGCGCGGCGAGCGTCCGTCTCTGCCCGAAGAACGTCGAGTCGCGGGGACGCTCCTTCCGAGAAACGAGCTCTCGCCGTGTCGAGAATCCTATCTCGCCGAGCCGCGTTGCTCGTCGCAATGCGAGACTCTCCCTCGAGCTGCCACAGGTCGAGCCAGGCGAGCGTTACCGCCAAGCGCGCGTCGAGACCCGTGACTTCGACACCTGCCGCCGCGACCCGCGCTTGCGCATCGGCGGCTTCCATGGCCGACCTTCGTTGACCGAAAAGCGGCAGAGCGATGTAGAAGCTTCCGAAGAAGACTGAGGTGCCCGAAGTCGCACCAATCGTGAATTGGGGATTGGGGAACATCCCAGCAACCCCGATCTCGGTCCGCGCGGTGACCGCCCTCGCCGTCGAAAGCATAACGTCGGGGGCTTCTGCCTGCGCCAGCCGTTGAGCATCGTCGAGGCGCAGGGCCGGGGGCAGCTCCTCCTGCGCGAGGACCGGAACCGCCACGACGAGCAGCGCGACCGCGGCGAGGACTCCTGCTCGAGCCCGCGGGAGGGCTGCACCATACGCGATCGAGAACCACCCCCTCATGCATATGGATGTAGCCCATGCTCCTTAACCGCTCCCTAACAGTAGCAATGCCCTGAACAGAAGCTCCTCAGCTCGCCCGCCAGGACGGCAAGACGATCGCAGCCCGTAGCCCGGATGGGCTCCTGTTCTCCAACCTCAGCTCCCCGTGATGCAACTTTGCCACATGATCGGCCAAAGCCAGCCCCAAGCCGGTCCCACGGACGCCGGCATAGCCGCTCTTGCCCCGCACGAAAGGCTCGCGAACCGCCGGTAACTCTGGTTCTGGTATTCCCGGGCCCCGGTCGAGAACGATGAAAGAAGCCTGCTCCGAATCCGCCACCACGACCTCGACCCCGCCATCACTGTACTTCAGCGCGTTGTCTAGGAGATTCCCTGCCGCGAGCCCGAGGAGCGCAGGATCTCCCCGAACCAAAGCTGGCTCCGCGACCAAGTGGATGCGCTGGGCTCGGTCGTCATCGAGCGCGCCGATGACATCGACGGCAAGCTCCCCGAGATCAACCGCCTCGCTCGGCGCCGCCTGATCGCGAGCGAGCGCGAGAAGCGCATCTACCGAACGACTGAGCTCTTCGCAACTACGTGCAGCAAGCGAGAGACGTCTCGAGGACTCGGCACCCGCACTGCCCTCTTGGAGCACCAGGTCGATCTGTCCGCGCAAACGAGTTAGAGGCGTGCGAAGCTCATGGGCGGCATTCGACACGAAGCGATGCTCTCGCTGCACGGCGGCGTCGATGCGCTCGAGAAGCGCATTGAACGTCTGTGCGAGCCGGTCGACCTCCACCGCCCCCCAAGAGGCGGGAACCGGGCCACAGTGTGGAGCTTTAAGCTCTGCGAGGCTTCGCTCGAATGCTTCGAGTGGCTGAAGCCCGCGTCGAACCACACGGCGCGCGACGATGGCGAACACGGCCGAAGCAAGAAGGGCGGCAAGTGCAACGGCTGCCAAAATGGGAAGTTGCGAATAGAGCAGAGGAGCGATGGGTGATGCCACGACGATCGCGGTGTTCCCGTCCATCTCGACGGCGCAGAGACGAGAGAGCGTCCCATCGACCTTCGCAAGCTCACACCCACGAAGGTCTGCCCAAGATCGCAGACGTCCGCCGTCGGCGGCTCCACCAATGCGCGTCTCGCCGCGATAGACTTCCACCGTGCGTTGCAGCCATTTTTGTTCTTCGAGCTCGTGTGCCACGAGTGTGCCGAGGGGCTCCAAGGCCTCGCTGCGATGGTCATGCAATTCGGCTCCGAGCGTCAGCGCCAGCGCCTGAGCCTGCGTATCATCGCGCTCGACGACGACCAAGGTGGTCATGACGGCACTCGCGGCAACGATCGCGAGTGATACGCCCACGATGGAAGTGAGGTACGAACGAACGACGGAACGCTCGATGGAGGGCGCCGTCATGGGTCGATCTCCAACGAGTAACCGAGGCCACGGGCGGTGCGGATGATGGGCCTTCCCGCCGCGGTATCGAGCTTCTTTCGTAACCGGGAGACGATGACGTCGAGACTCGCACGTGTGCTCGGGCTGACCTCGCCCCAAGCAAGCTCGAGCATGACGTCGAACGTGACGATCCGGCCTTTGGCGTCCGCCAAGGCGCGGAGGATGTCCCATTCGCGCCGAGTCACGGGAACCTCGCCCTCCCGGGAGGCCGCGCGGCGGGCGTCGAAATCCAACGAGAGCGCCCCGACCGTCAGGCGATCGGCTCGCATCGCCGGACCTCGTCGACCGAGCGCTCGAACACGGGCGACCAGCTCCCGCAGTGCAAAAGGCTTAGGGAGGTAATCGTCTCCTCCTGCATCGAACCCGTCGAGCCTCGCGTTCACGGCGCCGCGGGCGCTCAAGAACAGAATCGGAAGCTCGGACCCTTCCTGGCGGAGGCGACGGCAGAAGTCTAGACCGGAGGCGTTGCCCAACATGACATCTAAGACAATCAAGTCGACTCCCTCCGACTGGAGTAGGTGGGTGGCCTCGGATAGCGTACGGGCCCCGAGCACGTGATGGCCGTCGTGTTCCAATGCGCGCTCGGCAACCTCGAGTGTTTCCTCATCGTCATCGAGCACCAGGATTCGCATCGAGTCTCTATGTCGCACGGCGACCGGTCCGCCGGCAACTCGAATGCTTCGAGCAACGCTTCAGGGCGCGCCGAGTCATGAGCTCGGAACGCCCAGTCTCACACGCCGATCCTTAGCCGCAGGCAGGTAGTGCTCCCATCATCGCGTGACGTTTAGTTCTCGAACAATTCCATGCCCTCGGCCAGAGCCTCAGCTATTTGGGCTTTGGTAACCACGCCGAGGATCTTTGGTGGGGAAGGCCGACGCCGTTCGGCGTCAGACGTCATTGGAATCACGATGACTGCTAGGGATGCCCGAGACTTCTGCATCGTGGCGATGAGGTCAAAGACGGTCGTACTCGATCCCAGCACGACGAAATCCGATTGAGCGACCTCTTCGATGCAGCGTGCTCGATGGATCAGCGCCGCGTGACAAAGTGCCCATTCGCGCGCCAGGACTCCAATCGCGGCGCCATTGCGCACGATCACGAAATGAGTAGGTCCGGTCTCGTCATCGAGCTTCAAGGTGTGGGGCGAAGAATCCCAAGGAAGCACGGTCACCTTGGCCATTTCGATGTCGGCAACATGGTGCACGAGGTGCGCGTTGGCTTGCAATGCACCCGGCATCACGTGGCCGCGCCGTGCAAGCTTGAGCGTATAGATGCTGTCGGTCAGCATGAAACGTCGGAATCCGAAACTCACGGCCGCCGCGAGGGTCAGGGGCAGGACGACCGTGTAGTCGAGCGTCATCTCGAATATCATTACGATTGCGGTCAATACCGCTCCCGTCGCGCCGGCCACGAGGGCAGTCATTCCGACGAGCGCGAAAACTCGTGGATCGATGGAAAGCCCCGGAAAGAGCGCGCACAATCCGGTGCCATACGCCGCGCCCAACGTCGCACCCATGTAGAGCGATGGGGAAAAGATCCCGCCCGAGCCACCGGACCCCAACGTGAGGCACGTCGAGACCAACTTCAGAAAAGCCAAGAGAGCGAGGAACCACACGCTGGTCAAGGTCCCCGAAAGGACATCCATGATCGTAGCGTAGCCGACACCTTGAATGTAGTAGTGGCCCTTGGAGACCAAGAGTGACTGAAACAGCACGCCCACCACGACCATTCCTACGACGTGACGAACGTAGTCACGTCTCGGAATGCGCTTTTCAAACAGGTCCTCGGCACCGTACAGGGCACGAATGAAGACGACTGACATCAGCGCCATCAATCCCCCGAGTACGACGGCCGCTAACAAGGTGCCGGCCGTCTCAGAGCTTGGAACGCCGAGTGCGGGAATTGGGAAGGCAGGCGTGTTGCCGAAAAGCGAGCGGCCGACAAACGTGGCCGTCGTCGTGGCCAGCGCCAGGGGCACGAGAGTTCGAGCACTGACCTCGTGCAATAGGATTTCGACGGCGAACAATGCTCCGCCGATTGGTGTATTGAATGTCGCTGCAATGCCAGCTCCGCCGCCGGCGGCCACCAGCGTTGCACGCTGCCATCGTGACGCGCGCGCAAGTTGCCCGCTGGTGGACGCAAACGAAGCAGCGATTTGGATGATCGGTCCCTCACGACCTACCGAACCACCGGTCCCTATCGAAATGGCCGAAGCGAGTGACTTGACCACCGCAACGACCGGCCTGATCTCGCTCTTCTTGTAGTAGATGGCGTCCATGACCTCAGGCACGCCGTGGCCTTTGGCTTCCGGCGCGAAATTGCGCACCAAGAAGACCACCACGAGTGCGCCCACGACTGGGATCAGCACGACGGCGATGCCCCAGGGCGAAGCCGGAGTGTGTTGAAGCGTGTCGTACTCGATTGAAAACCGGCCGAAGAAGGCGAGGTTGTGAACCAATGCAATGAGGGCGCGAAAAAAGAAGGCCCCAAAGCCGGCCACCACTCCGAGCAGCACGGAGAAAAGCGCGAACACGAATGGACTCAGGCCATGCCTGTCTCCCACGAGCCGTTTGGCCTGGCGTTCCGCTTCCGTGCGTCGGTCTTGCATGAGCTCGCGGTTGTCTGCCGGCCGACGCGAGGATATACGATCCGTGTCACATTGGAAAAGCTCGAACAGATCGACGCCGATATTTGGATTGCCGATGGTTCGACGGTATCGTTCCTGGGGTTTCCGTACACGACCAGGATGGCCGTCGTTCGGCTCGGTGACGGCTCGCTTTGGATATGGTCACCGATTGAGCTATCCGACCGGCTGAAAACCGATCTTGCGTCATTGGGCCACGTCAGGTTCCTGGTGTCGCCAAACAAGCTTCATCATCTGTTCTTGCCGCAATGGTGCTCTACCTTTCCCAAGGCAGAGCTTCACGTGCCGCCGGGGCTGGCAAAGCGGTACCCAACGCTGCGGCCCGCGGCTGAGCTCACCGACACCCCGCCGTCGTCGTGGGCTGACGAGATCGACCAGGTGATCGTCCGGGGGAGCTTGGTGATGGACGAGGTGTTGTTTTTTCATCGGAGCTCGGGACATGTCTGGTCGGAGACCTCATTCAGAAGTTCGAACCGGGCGAGTTGAGGTGGTGGCAGCGTTGGATCATGTCGGCCGATGGCCTGGTTGGGGAAAGAGGAAGCACGCCGCGTGAATGGCGCCTGTCGTTTCTAGACCGGAAATCCGCGCGAGCTGCAGTGCGAAAGGCGATCGCTTGGAAACCGGAGCGTCTGGTAATCGCGCACGGCACCTGGGTGCGGAGTCGAGGCACACAGGCACTTCGTGAAAGCTTGGCGTGGCTCGGCGTTTGAAGAGTCCGGTCGCAGGTATGCCGATTTTGGAGAGGTGGCGCGAAGTCACGCACAACGGGCTCGGAGATGACCAGCAGCAGGCTCGATGGAGGCTCGCCGGCCTGCTCAGTGTGACCATCGTACTCATCGACCTCGTCACGAAGGCGATGGCCTATGCAGCGCTCGATGGCTCCGCGCCAATGTTGCCATCAAACGAAACCGTCGGTTTCGTACTCCGAATCAATCAAGACTTTGCGCGAGGTGGTTTTGGCAATGCTCTAGGAGGGACGAACGTCACAGACGCGGGCCTTCTTGCTCACCTGGTTTCGATCTCGGGGATTTCGGCCGTGGCCCTCCCCTTTTCGACACCGCGGCGGAGTCTATCGGGAAGAATCGTTTTCTTGGTGCTCATCTCGGTACTCGTCATCGTCACAGCAGAGCGACTCGAGCCTTTGATCACGCTCGCGTACTTCTCACGTCACAGGACCCTGGTGAGAATGTTGGGCGGGCTTTTGCCACTCTGGCTCCTCGTTCGACTCACACGTAATCGATGGGTGTTTTGCGGACTGTGTGCAGCCTGGTCGGGAAGTGTCAGCAACTTCGTCGGCTCCATCGCGCTTGGAGGCGGGGTGATCGACTTCATCTACGTGCGCGGCGTCGCTCGCCTCATCGGCATCTTCAACCTCGCGGATGTTGCCGTCTATCTGGGAGTTACGGGCACCTGGCTTCTGATCTTCTTCGTGTTTCCGGTGCTTGGCGTGCTCGGCCGGTGGGTGCCCGGGCTCAGACGCTGGGTCCTGACCCCCATCTCTGGGTACGCCGAGTCGTAAAGGTCTGCGATTCGGATCCTCTTTCGAAAGAACTCGCGAGATCGGACGTATTGTCCCTTTAAGTGATGGTAGTCGAAGGCCTGCCGATACATGCGCGCTTTCGTGGCAACGACCTCGACCTCACCCTCGGAGGGAACAGGTACGATCAACACGCGCTGCTCGCCCGGAGGTACGCGGGTATCGGCGAGTAGCTCGATTTCAGGCCACCAAGCATAACGGGAACCGATGCGTGTCCAAGTGCGGGCTACGGCTTTGCGGCCAACTCGCACGGCGACTTCGACGTCGATGTGGCGCTCGGGATCGCCCGTCGGCATATAGTGGCCTGCGCGATCGTTTGTGATGACCACAGCGATCTCGTCTCTACAGCGATCGCACGCAATCGATTTCTTGACGGCCACGGCCTGGTCCTCCGGAGCGAGGGCCGGCGCCTGCGCTGCGAGCGTTCGCAGCTCCGGGGTCACCTCCTGCAGCGTGATGGTCAGCCCATTTCCATAGACTTCCCTCAATGGCGCAACCTCTGCCTCGTATTCGGGTTTCTTCGGGATGAGCGAGCCTCCGAACCAGTGACGCCGCGTCATGCGGATCGGCGTGCCAAACCCGGCGGCCAGTGTTCGTTCGACCTCAGGCATGTGGCAGCTCTGGCACGTTTGGCCCGTCTTCGAATAGCTCGATTCCGCCCACTCACGCCCGGTGGAAAAGAAGCACCCGAGATTTTCGGAGGTGTAGAGGCGTTCCGCCTCGTGACATCGAATGCACACGCCGACCCCTCGAAGCGCATCGTCTTTCGCAGTCGGATGCGGAGCGTTCGTGTCTCCGAATGGGCCGTAGATGATACCGTTGCGCACGTGGCACGTCGCGCAGGTGACGGCGTCCAGTTGAAGCGCCCTGTCGAAGGTGGGATTGCCAGCATACTCAGGCTCGCTGATGCGCCCGTTCCCCAGACGGACGACGAGGTTCTCCAGCTGCGCGACTACCGGCGTGTGGCAGTTGACACACAGCCAACTCACGTCCCCTCGGCTGGGATCACCAACGCCCCTAGACTTCGCAAGCTCCTTCTGAAACTGAGCGTCGTCGAGCCATGCACGGCGATGTGTGCTCACCGACCATTCCTCGTAGATCGCTTGGTGGCACACGCCGCAAGTCTCAGCCGTCAGGTCTTTCAGTCCCTCCGGCACCTCGGTCGCGACCACGGGCTGCTCGTAGTACACACGGGTCCCATAGAACGCCAGCCCGCGCTCGACCACCGTCATCGGCTTCGTCTCTTGTTTTGGCTCGACCGGCTTCGGAGCACAGCCCCCAAGGACGAGCACGAGCGCAAGTTCAGCACGCAGCATCAGTCCAACCATGCCCGGTAGTTGTAGATCGAATATCCGACGGCAAGGATCATGCCGGGCACGAACCAGTAAAGAGCGACCTGCAAGCCGTAGGGGCTGCTCGCGGCTCGTTCGAGAGTCAGCCCGAGCGCGTGATCTCGAGCTGGCAACACGTACGGATAGATCGCAAACGCCGCGCTTAGCAGCATGCCAAACAGAAACATGCTCGATGCGCCGAAAGCGAACTGCCACCGCTCACGGGATGCCCCCCAGCGAATGCCGAGCAGGCCGCCGACCGACAGAGCGGGAGCGATCCAGCCGAGAGGATGAGCACCCAAATTGTGACGCATCTGGGGCTGCACCACGTATGTGGCCGCTGTGGTGAGCGCCGCAAGGAGCATCACGATCGGCCACAATCGTGCCAGAGTCGTCTGCGATCGAAGCCGAACCTCTCCCTGGACGCGCATGATGAGCCACAGGGCGCCGTGCTGAGCCAAGGCGCCGACGGCCGTCAGTGCCGTAAGAATCGTATACCAATCGAGAATCCCAGGATGCGGTCCCACGGCGAAGTTCGTCCACAACGGAGCGAAAAACTCCCCCCGCTCGTTCATGTCGACCCCACGCACGACGTTCCCCAAGGCCGCGCCGAAAAAAACGGCGAGCAACAGGCTCGATCCGGAGAACACGACGTCCCAAAACTGCTCCCACAATCGGTGGTGCAGCTGATGCCGAAGCTCGATTCCGAGGGCACGAAAGAGGAGCAACCAGAGCACGATCATCAAAGGCAAATAGAAGCCGCTGAAGCTCCGCGCATAGAGCGCCGGAAAAGCGAGTACCAGCACGCCGCCGGTCGCGATCAGCCAGACCTCGTTGCCGTCCCAGACGGGGCCGATGCTTCGTATGACGGCCTCCCGTTCGTCGGCGCTCTTCGATACCCGAAAATGTAGAATCCCAGCCCCGATGTCGAAGCCGTCCAACACGACATAGACGCCGAGAAGGCAGGCGACGATGAAAAACCAGAGGTGCTCCATGATCAGGCGCTCCCCAGCTCGATTTCAGGGCCCTTCGATAGAAGTCTGATCAGGAGGAAGAAAAACGACATCGAAAGCAGCGCGTATAACCCCATGAAACCGAGCAACGTGAACAAAACGTTGCCCGCCGAGACGTTGTCGGAGTAGCCGGCCTGGGTGCGCATCAGTCCGTACAAGACCCACGGCTGTCGGCCCAGCTCCGCGGTCAGCCAGCCAGCGATGTTGGCGATATAGGGCAGAGGCAAGGCGAGCATCAAAGCCCACAGAAGAACGGGACTTCGAGGGAGCCTTCCCCGCCAAGACATGAACGCACAAAGCCCCATGAGCGCGATGAAGATGGTTCCGAGGCCGACCATTAGATGATAGGCGTAGTAGAGCAGCTCGACGTTGTCGGGCCACAGGTCGCGATCGTAGTCGGCCAGCCCGGTGATTTCCGCTTTCCAGCGGTGGTAGGTCAGAAACGAGAGCATGTTTGGAACGACGATCGGATTGTCGAGCGTGAGGGTCTCCAAGTTCGGCTGACCGATCATGACCAAACCCGCTCCCTCTTCGGTCTCGAAGTGTCCTTCCATGGCCGCAAAGGTGACTGGCTGATGCTCGGATACCATCTGTGCCTGCAAATCTCCTGTGGGCATCGCGGTGAGAATTGACGCGATGACACCTGCCACGACGCCGACCTGCAGGAACTTGTCTGCGTGCTTCGGGTGGCGCTCGGAAAGACGGTAGAAAGCGCCCACCCCAGCAACCACGAACGCTGCCGTGACGACGCATCCAACCATCGTATGCAGGTATTGCGCAATCGCCCAAGGGTTGGTGAGATACGCGCCTAGACTGCTGAGCACGATCGCTCCATCGGCCGCGATGCGATAGCCTACCGGGTGCTGCATGAAGGCGTTCGTGGCGACGATGAACCATCCGCTCAACCAGGAGCCCACGCAGACCAAGACCGCGGAAAGCCAGTGCAGACGCTGCCCAAGCCGGCGTTCCCCGAACAGCAGCAGGTACAAGAACGACGACTCGAGAAAAAAGGCGAAAACGCCCTCCATCGCCAGTGTTTGCCCGATGACCCCGCCGGCTGCCTCGCTGAAACGGGCCCAATTGGTGCCGAACTGGAACTCGAGCGGAATTCCGGTGACCACGCCCATGACGAAGTTCAGGCCGAGGATCTTGGACCAAAAACGCGCCGCCTCGTTCGCGACTGCGTCCCCTCGAAGCCCCATCGTCTTGAAAACCACGATCAGAAGCGCGAGTCCGATCGTAAGCTGCGGAAAGAGGTAATGGTAGGTCACCGTGAAGGCGAACTGCAATCGGTGAGCCACTAACGCGTCCATCGTCGGAACCTAGGCCCGGCGTGGCCCGTCAACAAGCGACACCGTGGCGCTAAGAGGGCAGATCCGCTGATTACCGCCTAGGCTGAATCAGCTTGGCCACCAAGGCAGTCCACCCGGTTTGATGGGAGGCACCGACGCCGCGGCCGTTGTCCCCATCGAAGTATTCGTAGAATAACAAGTGATCTCGAAACCTGGGGTCGTTCTGGAGCTTCGAGGCTTCGCCGAAGATGGGCCGTTTACCGTCGTCACCTCGCAAGAAGAGACGAGTCAGGCGCCGCGTCAACTCGTCGGCGACCTCGAGGACCGTCGAGTGCTTCCCCGAGCCGGTGGGGCACTCGACCTTGAAATCGTCCCCGTAGTAGTAGTGGAAGCGCTGTAGCGACTCGATGATCATGTAGTTGAGCGGCATCCAGACCGGCCCACGCCAGTTCGAGTTGCCTCCGAAAAGGTCGGAGTTCGACTCCGCGGGAGTGTATCGAACCGTGAGCTCGCGTCCGCAGATGTCGAACCGAAACGGTCGCTCTAGATGAACGCGTGAAAGTGCGCGCACGCCGTGGGCTGAGAGAAACTCCTCCTCGTCCAACATCCGCTTCAGCAGGCATTTCATTCGGTGACCCCGCAGCATGGATAGCAAGCGACGCTTCCCGACGCCTGGTACGTCCCAATGAGAGACGAGCCCAGCGAGCTCTGGGCGATGTTTGAGAAACCACTCGAGTCTTTTCTTGAAGCCGGGAAGCCGATCGAGAACGGTCTCATCCAGCACCTCGACGGCAAAAAGAGGAATCAGCCCCACCATGCTGCGGGCGCGCAATGGAATCTTTCGGGAAACCTCCTCTTCGTCACGAAGGTCGAGCCAGTCGTAGAAGAACCCGTCCTCTTCGTCCCACAGCCCCCCCTGGCCACCGACCCTGTCCATCGCTTGTGCAATGTAGAGAAAGTGCTCGAAAAACTTGGTAGCGATGTCCTCGTACACCTCGTTGTGCTGCGCGAGCTCGAGCGCGATGCGCATGAGGTTCAGCGAATACATCGCCATCCATGCAGTGCCGTCGGCTTGATCGATGTGCCCTCCGGTCGGCAGGGGCGAGCTCCGATCGAAGATGCCGATGTTGTCCAATCCGAGAAAGCCGCCCTGAAAGACGTTGTCATCATGAGCGTCTTTGCGATTGACCCACCAGGTGAAGTTCAACAGCAACTTGTGAAAAACACGCTCGAGGAACTTGAGGTCACCCTCGCCCCCCTGTTGTTTGCGATCGATTTGAAAGACCCGCCAGGCTGCCCATGCGTGCACGGGAGGATTCGCATCGCCGAACGCCCATTCATAGGCGGGAAGCTGTCCGTTCGGATGCATGTACCACTCGCGTGTCAACAGCACGAGTTGGTTCTTCGCAAACTCCGCATCGAGCAACGCGAGCGGGATGCAATGAAATGCGAGATCCCACGATGCGTACCAAGGATATTCCCACGTATCGGGCATCGAGAGGACATCTGCATTGTTGAGGTGCTCCCAGTCGGAGTCCCGACCGTGGAGACGCTGAGGCGGCGGCGGTGGCTGGAGCGGATCGCCCTTGAGCCATATCGGAATGTCGAAATGATAGAACTGCTTCGACCAAATCATACCCGCAAGTGCTTGCCGCTGGATGCTCCGCGCGTCGTCGTCTTCGATGTCTTCTTGCAGGACCGCATAGAAGTCGTCTGCTTCGCTCCTGCGCGCGGTAAAGATCGCGTTGAAGTCCTCGAAGCCGACCTTTTCGCTCGAGCGGCAGAGCCTCGCACGAGCTATGAAAGAACCACCGGCAGGGACGAGCTCCGTATAATGGCCTGCAGCCTTCGTTCCGCGCTCGGCCGGATTCACTGCATCGAGTCGCCCGTCGAGGACCCGGTCATGAATTGCATCCTTGAAGTAGCCAGGGCGCTGCTCCGCTCCAAAAACACGACGTAAATTGGTTTCGTTCTCGCAGAAATAGATCTCGGGGCGTCCGTCGAGCGCCAAACGATACGACCCGAGCTCCGCATGTTGTGCGAGGACCTCACGCGACCCATGCAGCTCGGCCGATGGCTTCGGCCTGCCTTCTTCCCACGACCAGGTGTTGCGAAACCAGAGCTGCGGAAGCACGTGAATCTCCGCCGCCTCGGGCCCGCGATTGTGCGCACTGATGCGCCACAGGATGTCGTCCACGTCCGCTTTCGCGTACTCGATCTCGACGTCGAAGTAACGGTCCTGGTCGAAGATCTGCGTGTCGATCAGCTCGTACTCACGTTCGCTCTTGCCGCGGCGATGATTCTCGGCAACTAGAGACTCGTAGGGAAACTTTGCTTGCGGATACTTGTAGAGCATGCGCAGGTACGAATGCGTCGGCGTGGCATCGAGGTAGTAGTACAGCTCTTTGACGTCTTCGCCGTGGTTGCCTTCCGCATTCGTGAGCCCGAACAGCCGTTCCTTTAGGATGGGATCACGCCCATTCCAAAGCGCGACCCCTAGGCAAAGCCGCTGCCGCTCGTCGCAGAAACCACCGATCCCGTCCTCTCCCCAGCGATAAGCCCGGCTTCGCGCATGCTCGTGGGGAAAGTACTCCCATGCTCTGCCATCTGGACTGTAATCTTCGCGTACGGTGCCCCACTGGCGTTCGCTCAGGTAGGGTCCCCACGCTTTCCACGCATGCCGGTCCTGCAGCCGTTTGCGCTCGATATCGGAATCTTCGTTGGCCATGGGTTGTTCGAGCTGTACCGGAGCCGACGCCATCATGGCACACGGAGCGGCGCTGAGTTAGCGTAACCCGTCATGAGACCCACCAGAAAACTACACGAGCTTGGTCAAAGCCTCTGGCTCGACAACATCACCCGCGAGCTGCTGAGCAGCGGCACGCTCGAACGCTACATTCATGAATTTTCGGTGACGGGGCTGACCTCGAACCCGACGATTTTCGACCGCGCGATCAAGAACAGCACGAGCTATGACGAGGAGATCCGGCGGCAGGGGCCCGCGGCAAAATCGGCGGAGGAGCTGTTCTTCGGATTGGCTCTCGAAGATCTCACCCGGGCGGCCGACCTCTTTGAGCCGACCTTCAGGCGCACCGATGGCGTGGACGGGTGGGTCTCACTCGAGGTGTCTCCGCTCTTGGCATACGATACCAAGAGCACGCTCGCGTCCGCGCAGAGTCTTCATGAGCGGGCCGGCAGACCCAATCTCTTCATCAAGATCCCCGGCACCCCCGAAGGACTGCCTGCGATCGAGGAAGCGATCTTCGCGGGTGTTCCCATCAACGTCACGTTGCTCTTCTCGCGCGAGCAGTACGTGGCCGCGGCAGAGGCCTACTTGCGCGGGGTGGAGCGGCGCGTCAAGGCCGGGCTCAATCCGGCAGTCGCGTCCGTCGCCTCGCTCTTCGTCAGCCGGTGGGACGTCGCGGTGGCGGGCAAAGTGCCGACGCTTCTGATCAACTGCCTCGGGATCGCGATCGCTCAGCGTGCCTACAAAGCCTATCGGGATCTGCTCGGCTCGGCACGCTTTCAAAGGGCTGCCAATGCGGGAGCGCGCGCTCAGCGGTTGCTCCTCGCCAGCACCGGCACCAAGGACCCGAAAGCCTCCGACATCCTTTACGTCCGAGCTCTGGCTGCCCCCTTCACGATCGATACCATGCCCGAAGACACCCTCCACGCCTTTCACGATCACGGCGAAGTCCTAGAAACGCTCCCAGCCGATGGCGGCGATTGCGAGTCAGTGCTGGCGAGCTTCGGCAAGGCGGGGATCGACGTCGATGCGCTCGCAACCCGGCTCCAGGAAGAAGGCGCGGCGTCGTTCGCGAAGTCTTGGAACGACCTGATGGCCTGTGTGGATGGCAAGAGGGCCGCGATCGATCAGCCGGGGAGCCGATGAGCACTCCCGCATTTCGCAACCGCTCGGCCTGGAGCTCGCTCCAAGCGCATCACCAGCAGATGAAGAGCGTCCATCTCCGGCATCTTTTCGCCGAAGACTCCAAGCGTGGGGAACGACTGACGGCCGAGGCGGCAGGAGTCTACCTCGACTATTCGAAGAATCGGATCGCCGACGAAACCTTGAAGCTGTTGCTCCGTCTGGCCGAGGAATCGGACCTGCGTGAGCGCATCGATGCGATGTTTCGGGGCGACGAGATCAACGTCTCGGAAAAGCGAGCGGTGCTCCATGTCGCGCTTCGCGCACCTCGCGGCGCTTCGATCCTAGCCGATGGGAAAAACGTGGTTCCCGCCGTTCACGAAGTCCTCGACAAAATGACCAACTTTGCAACCAAGGTGCGCGATGGTCGCTGGAAAGGTCACACTGGAAAGCGCATCCGCAACGTGGTCAACATCGGCATCGGCGGATCGGATCTCGGCCCGGTGATGGCCTACGAGGCTCTCAAACATTACAGCGATCGGAGCCTGGAGTTCCGCTTCGTCTCCAACGTCGACGGCACCGATTTCGCCGAGGCGGTGCGCGATCTCGATCCGGCCAAGACTCTGTTCATCGTTTCATCGAAAACCTTCACGACGCTCGAGACGATGACCAACGCGCGCTCGGCGCGGGACTGGGTGCTGGCGGGCCTCAAGGGCAAGAAGGCCAGCATCGCAAAGCATTTCGTCGCGGTTTCGACCAATGCAAAAGAGGTGGCGGCGTTCGGCATCGACACCGACAACATGTTTGGCTTCTGGGATTGGGTCGGCGGACGCTACTCGATGGACTCGGCCATCGGCCTATCCACCATGCTGTCGATCGGCCCGGACAATTTCCGCGCCATGCTCGATGGATTTCACCAGATTGACGAGCATTTCCGAACCGCGCCTTTCGAACGCAACCTGCCGGTGCTGCTCGGCCTGCTTGCCATCTGGTACAACGACTTCTTCGGGGCCCAGACGGTCGCCGTCCTGCCCTACGAACAGTACCTGAAGCGCTTTCCCGCCTATCTTCAGCAGTTGACGATGGAGAGCAACGGTAAGAACGTGACCCTCGATGGGGCGCGGGTGGACTACGATACGGGACCCATCTATTGGGGGGAGCCCGGGACGAACGGCCAGCACTCGTTCTACCAATTGATCCATCAGGGCACGCGGCTCATCCCCTGCGATTTCATCGCGTTCGGCCGGACGCTGAACCCGCTCAGCGGGCATCACGACATCCTGATCGCGAACGTTTTTGCTCAGACGGAGGCGCTCGCCTTCGGCAAGACCGCCGAGCAGGTGAAAGCCGAAGGCACCCCCGATTGGCTCGTGCCGCACAGGGTTTTCGAGGGCAACCGCCCCTCGAATACCATCCTGCTCGACCGCTTGACACCCGCCGCGCTCGGCAAGCTGGTTGCGCTCTACGAGCACAGCGTGTTCACCCAGGGTGCGATCTGGCAGATCGATTCCTTCGATCAGTGGGGCGTGGAGCTCGGGAAGGTTCTGGCGCAGCGCATCATTCCGCAACTGGAGAGCGAGACAGAGCCGACCCTGGAGCATGACAGCTCGACCAACGCTTTGATCCGGCGGTACCGTAGGCTGAAAGAGGAGCATTAGCCCATGCAACTAGGAATGATCGGCCTCGGCCGGATGGGAGCCAACATGGTGCGTCGCCTGTTGAAAGGCGCCCATGAATGCGTGGTGTACGACGTGTCGGCGAAAGCGGTTGCGGAGCTGGTTGGCGAGAAGGCGGTCGGTGAGAAGGTCGTCGGCGCTGCCTCTCTCGGGGAGCTTGCGAAGAAGCTGACGAAGCCCCGCGCGATCTGGTTGATGGTCCCTGCCGGGGCGGTCGATGAGACGATCGCCGATCTGGTTCCCCATCTCGAGCGAGGGGACCTCGTGATCGACGGCGGCAACAGCTATTACATCGACGATATCCGACGGGCTGAAGAGCTCGGCCCCAAAGGCATTCACTACGTGGATGTCGGCACCAGCGGTGGTGTCTGGGGGCTCGAGCGCGGGTATTGCATGATGATTGGCGGCGAGGCGGACCCGGTGCAGCACCTAGACCCGATCTTCGCCACCCTCGCGCCGGGCCGCGGTAACATCCCTCGCACCCCGGGGCGGGAAAAGGCAAGTGGCACGAGCGAGCAAGGCTACTTGCACTGCGGACCGAGCGGCGCCGGTCATTTCGTGAAGATGGTCCACAACGGCATCGAGTATGGCGTGATGGCCGCATACGCGGAGGGGATGGCAATTCTCAAAGCTGCGAACATCGGGAAGAAGAGAGGCGCCGTCGACGCCGAGACCACGCCCCTCCGCGACCCCGAGCATTACCAGTACGACCTCGATCTTCCGGACATCGCGGAGCTCTGGCGGCGCGGCAGCGTGATCGCCTCGTGGCTCCTCGACCTCTCCGCGTCGGCCTTGCTGCGGGATCCTGCTCTCTCGAGCTTCGCGGGCCGGGTGTCGGACTCCGGCGAAGGGCGTTGGACCATCAAAGCCGCCATCGACGAAGCGGTGCCTGCGCACGTGCTGTCATCGGCCCTCTATGAGCGCTTCAGCTCGCGGGGCGAGGCGGATTTCGCGGACAAGCTGCTTTCGGCAATGCGCCACGAGTTCGGCGGGCATGTCGAAAAGCCGTCGAAATGAGCCGCATGACCGACGACGAGCTCGATCAACTGTCGATCAACACGATCCGGACGCTGTCGATCGATGCCGTTCAGCAGGCGCAGTCCGGGCATCCCGGTACGCCCATGGCGCTTGCGCCCCTGGTCTACACGATCTGGAACCGAGTCCTGCGCTTCGATCCGAAGGACCCGATCTGGCCGGACCGCGACCGCTTCGTGCTCTCGAACGGGCATGCCTCGATGCTGCTCTGGTCGGTGCTGTATCTGTCGAAGACTCGAGCAGTCAACGCCGACTACGAGCGCCTCGGGCAGCCCTCGGTCACGCTGGATGACATCCGCCATTTTCGGCAACTCGGCAGCAAGGCTCCCGGACATCCCGAATACCATTGGGTCTCGGGAGTGGAGACCACCACCGGTCCGCTCGGCCAGGGCATCGCCACCAGCGTCGGCATGGCCATCGCCCGAACGTGGTTGGCCACTCGCTACAATCGGCCGGGCTTCGAGATCTTCGAGTACGATATCTATGCCATCTGCGGGGACGGCTGCCTCATGGAGGGCGTGGGCTCGGAGGCCGCCTCGCTCGCGGGTCATCTGCAGCTCGAGAACCTCTGCTGGATCTACGACAACAACCACATCACCATCGAGGGCAACACGCGAATCACCTTCACCGAAGACGTCGCGACGCGTTTCATGGGCTACGGCTGGAACGTCCTTCGAGTGGGCAACGCCAACGACCTCGAAGAGATCGAGAATGCGCTCGCGACGTTCCGGAAGACCACGGAACGTCCGACCTTGATCATCCTCGACAGTCACATCGGTTATGGCTCGCCCCACCTCCACGACACCGCTGCAGCCCATGGCGAACCTTTGGGCGAAGAGGAGGTCAAGCTCACCAAGCGTGCCTACGGTTGGCCGGAAGACGCCAAGTTCCTGGTTCCTGATGGGGTGGTCGAACACTTCGCCTCCGGCATCGGCCGGCGCGGCGCCAAGGCGCGCGCCTCTTGGGAGAAGCTCTTCGCTTCGTACGAAACGCAATTTCCCGACCTCGCCACCGAGATCGAGCAGATGCAGCGCCGCGAGCTGCCAGAACGATGGGACGAGGGCCTCCCGAGCTTCCCCGCGGACCCCAAGGGGATGGCCGGAAGGGATGCGTCCGGCCGAGTCTTGAACGTGTTGGCCGCGAACATCCCCTGGCTGCTCGGAGGTTCGGCAGATCTCGGCCCGTCGAATAGGACGACGTTGAAGTTCGCCGGCGCGGGAGATTTCCAGCCCGAGACCCCCGGAGGCAGAAACCTCCACTTTGGGATTCGCGAGCATGCCATGGCGGCGACGGTCAACGGGCTTTCGCTCTCGAAGCTGCGAGCGTTCGGGGCGACGTTCTTCATCTTCAGCGATTACGCGCGGCCGGCCATTCGTCTCTCCGCGCTGATGGAGCTTCCGACGATCTGGGTCTTCACGCATGACGCCATGGGGGACGGCGAAGATGGGCCGACGCATCAGCCCGTCGAGCAGCTCGTCTCGCTGCGCGCCATTCCCGGCCTGGTGGTGTTGCGCCCGGCCGATGCCAATGAAGTCGTCGAGGCCTATCGTTATGTCTTGCAGCTCCGCCACGAGCCGGCGGCACTGGTGCTTTCTCGCCAGGCACTACCGACGTTCGATCGCAGCCGATACGCCTCGGCCGCAGGGCTCGGGAAAGGCGCCTACGTGATGGCGGACGTACCGGGCGGTCCACCCGAGGTTCTCTTCATTGCGTCGGGCAGCGAGGTTTGCCTCGTCGTCGAGGCCCATGAACGGCTGGCGCGCGAGGGCATCCGTTCCCGCGTGGTTTCGATGCCGTCGTGGGACATCTTCGAGCATCAGCCGCAGGCCTATCGCGACAGCGTGCTGCCGCCCCAAGTCACGGCGCGCATCGCCGTGGAACAGGGCTCGGTGTTGGGTTGGGAGCGCTACGTCGGCGCTAAGGGAAAGGTCATCGGCATGAAGACCTTCGGGGCCTCCGCACCGCTCAAGGAGCTGCAACGCAAGTTCGGCTTTGAGCCCGAGCAGGTCGTCGCGATGGCGAAAGAGATGCTCGGACGGAACTGATGGAAAAGGCGATGGTGGACCAGCAACATGTCTCGGTCTCGGTGCCGGTGGCGCCGCCTTGCGCCATGGTGATCTTCGGAGCGGCCGGAGACCTGACCAAGCGCCTCGTGGTCCCAGCGCTCTACAATCTGGTCGAGTCGAAGCGACTGCCCGAGGGCTTTCAGCTCGTCGGGGTGGACCGGGCATCGAAGACGGCAGAGGACTGGCGGAGCGGCCTGACCGACATGATGAACCAGTTCGTCTCCGAAGGCGGCGACGAGTTCGAAGCCGACCACATCGACCAAACCGCGTGGAAGTGGCTGACCGATCGCATGAGCTATTTGCAGGGCGATCTCAACGATGCCGATACGTTTCGCAGGCTGGGGGAGCATCTGGCCGAGCTCGACAAAGAGGCGGGTACGCGCGGCAACCACCTGTTTTATCTGGCGGTCTCGGATCGCTTCTTCAGCACCGTGGTGGCGGGCCTCGGGGCCGCGGGCCTGGTGACCGAGAAGAAGGGCCAATGGCGACGGGTGATCATCGAAAAGCCTTTCGGACACGATCTCCCCTCGGCCCAGGCGCTCAACGCCGACATCCTGAAGACGCTGCAGGAACGGCAGATCTACCGGATCGATCATTTCCTCGGCAAGGAAACGGTTCAGAACATCATGGCGCTGCGTTTCGCCAACGGTCTGTTCGAGCCTCTGTGGAATCGCGAGCACATCGACCAAGTGCAGATCACGGCAGCGGAAACCGTAGGCGTCGAGCACCGGGGGAAGTTCTACGAGAAAACCGGCGCGCTCCGCGACATGGTCCCGAACCACATGTTCCAGCTCCTCGCGATGACGGCCATGGAACCGCCGATTTCATTCGATGCCGACGCCGTCCGCGACAAGAAGGCCGAAGTCATCCATGCAATACATCCTCTCACGCCGGCAAAGGCCCTGAAGGACGCCGTGCGAGGCCAATACGACGCCGGCACCGTGCTCGGACAGCCGGTCCAGGCCTACCGGCGCGAGCCCGACGTCGCCCCCGATTCCAACGCCGAGACCTTCATCGCCTGCAAGCTCGAAATCGACAATTGGCGGTGGGCCGGCGTTCCGTTCTACCTACGCACGGGCAAGTATCTCTCCCACCGGTGGACCGAAATCGCGATCCGCTTCCACCAGGCGCCCTTCGCCCTGTTTCGGGGCACCGATGTCGAGAAAATGAACCCAAACTGGATGATCCTACGCATACAGCCGGACGAGGGTATCGCGCTCGAGTTCGCGGCCAAGCGTCCCGGTCCGCGTGTGCAACTGAGCACCGTCAGCATGGATTTCGCCTACGAAACCTATTTCAAGACGGCCCCCAACACCGGCTATGAAACGTTGATCTATGACTGCATGATCGGCGATGCGACGCTGTTCCAGCGTGCCGACAACATCGAGCTCGGCTGGCAGGCCGTGCAGCCGATTCTCGATACCTGGGCGAACCATCCGCCCACGGACTTTCCGAACTACACGGCGGGCGGAACGGGCCCCGCGGCGGCGGACGAGCTGCTCGCGCGCAATGGGCGGGCCTGGCGCCCGCTCGGTGACTAGATCCCCCCAGAGGTCTTCATGGCGCACCCAAAAAAGATTTCGCTCGTCCTCGCCGACGTGGACGGCACACTCGTCACCGAACGAAAAGTCCTGACGAAGCGCGCGCAGGCGGCGGTGCAGAGCCTTCGCGATGCTGGCATCCGGTTCGCCATCACCAGCGGTCGGCCGCCGCGGGGCATGGCGATGCTATTCGAGGCGCTGCAGCTCGACACGCCGATCGCAGGCTTCAACGGCGGGCTCTTCGTCGAGCCGGACCTCTCGATCATCGAGCAGAAGACGGTTCCTTCCGAGATCGCGCGCCAGGCGATCGATCTCATCCGCGGGCACCATCTCGACGCCTGGATCTATTGTGAAAACGACTGGCTGATCACCAAGCTCGATGCCCCGCACGTGGCACGTGAGGCCTGGACCGTGAAGTTTCAGCCCAAGGTCGTTACGAGCTTCGATGACCACCTCGACCGAGTGATCAAGATCGTCGGCATCAGCGATGACCACGATCGAGTGGAGCTCTGTGAAACCGACGCCCAGAAAGTGTTCGGTCAGCAAGCGACGGCCGAGCGCTCTCAACCCTACTATCTAGACATCACCAACAAGGATGCCAACAAGGGAGCGGTCGTCGACCACCTGTCACGCGCCTTGAAGGTGCCCGCTGGTGAAATCGCCACGATCGGCGACCAGCCCAACGACTTGCTCATGTTCGGGCGGTCGGGCTTCAGTATCGCCATGGGCAACGCGCCAGATGACGTGAAATCGCAAGCCGACGCGACGACGGATTCCTACAACGACGAGGGCTTTGCAAAAGCGGTGGAGCGCTTCATTCTCGGGCCAGAGGATTGAGGGACTGAATGAACGGCTCGATTGAGATACTCGAAGATGCGTCGCGACTCGCACGCCACGTCGCCGAATGGATGACGGGATTGGCGCTCGCATCGGAGCGCCCTTTTCGGGTCTCGCTCTCGGGCGGCTCGACGCCCAAGTTGCTCTACGAGGTTCTTGCGTCCGATGGCGTTCGGACGCGTTTCCCATGGCCGCGGGTCCTCTGGTACTGGGGCGATGAGCGCTTCGTTCCCCACGATCATCCCGACAGCAACTACCGGATGGCGCGCGAGGCGATGCTGGATGAGGCGCCGGTCCCACCGGAGAACGTCTTCCCGATGCCAGTCGATGGCAGCCCCGAACAGGCTGCAATGCGCTACGAGCGGACCCTCCAAGAAGCGTACGGTGGAACGATGCTGGATCCGGCGAAGCCGCTCTTCGACATCAACTTGCTTGGGCTCGGGGAAGACGGTCATACCGCATCGCTCTTGCCCGGGGAGCCGGTGTTACAGGAGCGCAAGCGATGGGTGGTCGCCGTTCCGCACGGTCGGCCCGAGGTCCGAATCACCATGACCTATCCGGCGCTCGCGAGCTGCCGACACGCGGCTTTCGTCGTCTCGGGCCGGGAAAAAGCCGCCATCGTTGCCACCATTTTGGCCGGTGGAAGTAAAGTCCCTGCGGCACGCGTCAAACCAGTCGGCGAGCTCATCTGGTTCCTCGATCGGGCGGCTGCCGGGCAAACATGAAACCCGTGCAGCCAGTGGTCATTGCGCCCTCAGTGCTTTCAGCCGATTTCACACGATTGGGAGAAGAGGTCCGTGCCGTCGATGCGGCGGGTGCCGATTGGATCCACGTCGACGTGATGGACGGCCGCTTCGTGCCCAACATCACGATCGGCCCCGTCGTGCTCGAAGCGATCCGCCGTTCCACGGACAAACCGCTCAACGTGCATCTGATGATCGTCGAGCCAGAGCGCTATCTGACCGCCTTCGCCGACGCAGGGGCAGATCATCTGCTCGTCCAGGCCGAGCCGGGCTCGACGATCCATCTACACCGGGTGCTGAGCCGGATCCGAGAGCTCGGCAAAAAGGCAGGTGTCGTGCTCGACCCTGCGAGCCCGCCCGAGCTCATCGAGTATGTCCTGCATCTGTGTGACATCATCCTGGTCATGACGGTCAATCCCGGATTCAGCGGACAGGCCTTCCTACCGGAGATGCTGCCCAAGATCCGTCGCGTCCGGACGATGTGCGCGGAAAGAAACCTGCATCCCGTGATCGAGGTCGATGGAGGGGAGAACGCGAGGACGGCGGGACGAGCCGCTGCGGCCGGCGCCACGGCGATCGTGGCCGGCTCAGCCATTTTCGGCACCAAGGACTACAAGGCTGCGATTAGGAGGATCCGCGAAAGCGTCGCGGCAGCCGAGGCTGAGTCATGAGCGATGGCACGTCCCGACCCGACGCGAAACGTGACTCTCTCAAGCGCGCGGCTGCAGAAGCTGCCGCCGCGCTGGTCGAGGATGGCATGGTCGTCGGTCTCGGCACCGGCTCGACAGCGGGCTTCGCGGTCGAGGCTCTCGCCCGACGCCATCGGCAGGGCCTACGTTTCGTCGGGATCCCGACGTCCGAGGAGACTGGGGTGCAAGCGGTCGAGGCAGGCATCCCGCTCAGCTCCTTCTCCGAGCATCAGAGCATCGATCTCACCATCGACGGGGCCGACGAGGTCGAACGCGGCACACTGAACTTGATCAAGGGACTCGGCGGCGCCTTGCTTCGCGAAAAGATCGTCGCTGCGGCCAGCCGGCGCCTCGTGATCGTCGTCGATGGAACGAAGCTCGTCGATCGTCTAGGAACCCATGCGCCGGTTCCCGTCGAGGTCGTCGCGTTCGGCGTCGAGGCGACACAGGCAGCACTGAAAGCGCTCGGCGCCGACGCACACCTGCGGCTTTCGGCGTCGAGCGAACCCTTCGTGACCGACAGCGGCAACCGCATCGTCGACTGCAGCTTTGGTGCAATCGCCGAGCCGGCAACGCTCGAGGAGCGGCTCGGGCGTGTCGTGGGAGTGGTTGAAAGCGGCCTCTTCATCGGGCGAGCCGATTCCGTTTTCGTGGCTGATGCAGCGGGCGTGCGTCGCCTCGACAGCACGCGCACGCGTCGAGGCGGCCCGCCCATCCTGGTGATCATGGGAGTATCTGGCTCGGGTAAGACGACAATCGCCAAGGAGCTGGCCGCGCGGCTCGGCTGGCCCTTCGAGGAAGGCGACGCGCTTCATCCCGAGGCCAATGTCGCCAAGATGCATGCTGGGTTTGCCTTGACCGATGCGGATCGCCAGCCCTGGCTCGAGGCGGTGGCGGCGTGGATCGATGGCCAACGTGCCAGGGGCCAGCCGGGGATCATCACCTGCTCGGCCCTCAAGCGTTCCTATCGCCAACTCGTCATCGGGAACCGGACGGAGGTTCGGCTGGTCTATCTGCGCGGAAGCCGAGCCCTCATCGCCGAACGACTTGGGGGCCGGCACGGCCATTTCATGCCTGCGAGCCTATTGCAAAGCCAGCTCGACGCTCTCGAAGAACCGGGTGACGACGAGAGGCCGATCGTCGTCGATGTCGGCCCTCCCGCCGGCCAAGTCGCCGAGAAGATCATCGGGCTTCTCAGCGAGCGCTTAACTACTAACGTGTCTGTGGCATGATACCGAATCCCCCGAAAAAAGGAGAACCCCATGCTCGAGCGCATCACCGACCTCCCTGACCGCGTGCTTGGTATCAAAGCCGTCGGCGAGGTGACATCTGACGACTACCAGAGCGTTCTGCTGCCGGCGTTGGAGGACAAGCTCACCAAGTCGAAGAAAATCCGACTGCTGTATGTGCTCGGCGACCAGTTCGGCGGGTACACCGGGGGGGCGGCCTGGGAGGATGCCAAAGTCGGCATGAAGCACCTCGCAGCGTTCGAACGGGTGGCCGTCGTGAGCGACGTTGATTGGATCAGGAACATGGTCAAGGCATTCGGTTTTGCGATCTTCGGCCAGGTCCGCGTGTTCGACAACGACGAGCTCGGTGAAGCCCGCGAGTGGATTTGTGAGCCTGCACCAACCAGCGACCTCCGCTTCGAGCTCATCAAGGACAAAGGCGTGCTCATCTTGGAGCCACGAGGCGAGCTCGAAACCGGTGATTTCGAACGCCTCAGCGCAGTGCTCGATCCCTACCTCGCCGAGGCTGGCGGGCTTCGAGGCCTCATGATCGTCGCCGAGCACTTTCCCGGCTGGGACGACTTCGCAGCACTCAGCTCGCACCTACGCTTCGTCAAAGACCATCGCAAGAAGGTCCAAAAAATCGCGTTCGTAACCGACGACCGTTTGCTCTCCGTCCTGCCGCGTATCAGCGCTCAGTTTCTGGTCGCAGAAGCACGCGCATTCCCAATGGCGAATCGGGACGAGGCACTGCTCTGGGTCGGGGAGGAAGACTAGCGTCCGAGGAGGTCGTTCTCGAGCCCTTCACTCGGCGGCCTGGGGCCAATCACGGGCTCGCCTCGGCAGCAGGAATGGTCGCGCCGCCCTTTCGAGACCGCGCCAGCAGTCGGTAGAGGCACGGTAATGCGAAGAGCGTCAGCACGAGTGTGGACGCAAGGCCCCCGACCACGACAGTGGCGAGCGGACGCTGAATGTCGGAGCCGATGCCGGTCGCGCGGGCCGCGGGAATCATGCCTAGAAGTGCCACCACGACCATCATCAGGACAGGACGCATCTGAGCCACCGTGCCCTCCAATACCGCGTTGGAGAAGACAGCGCCCGGCTGCTGCCGGCGCCGGTTGATCTCGGCCACTACCAACACTCCGCTCATCACCGCAACACCGAACAACGAGATGAAACCAACTGCCGCCGAAACGCTCAGGTGAATGCCGCGGAGCCATAGCGCGAGGATCCCGCCTACGAGTGAAAAAGGCACGTTCATCAGCACGACGGCTGCGTACAGCGGCGAGCGAAACATGAAGAAAAGCAGCGCAAAAATGATCGCGATCGTGATCGGGAGAATGAAGCTGAGGCGCTTCTTCGCCCGTGTGAGATTCTCGAACTGTCCGCCCCACTCGATGTGGTATCCGGAAGGGATCTTTACGGCTTTCTCGACGCGGTCTTGTGCCTCCTCGACGAAGCTCCCCTGATCGATGCCGCGGATGTTGGTGCGCACGGTGATCTGCCGCTGGTTCTCGCGTCGTGCAATGATGCTCGCTCCATCACGCACCTCGACCTTGGCGAGTTGGGCGAGGGGTACGCGGCCGCCCTCTGAGGTGGGAACGAGAATTCGGTCGATCGCAGCGGGGTCGCCTCGGTCCGCCGGCGGATACCGAGCGGTGATCGCAAAGCGCCGCTCACCTTCGAACATCGTGCTCACCGCGCGCCCTCCGATCGCGAGCTCGATGACATCCTGGAGGTCGCTCACGGAAATCCCATATCTTCCGGCCTGCTGGCGATCGACTGTGATGACGAGCTGTGGCTGGTCGGCGTCCTGCTCGATGGCTGGGTCCGTCGCGCCAGGAACCTGACGAACCACGTCGAGGATCTGTGCTCCGAGAACACGAAGGCGCAGCAAGTCCGGTCCGCGGATGATCACGGCCAAATCAGCCGCGGATCCGGTCACCGCCTCGGTGACGTTGTCGATGATCGGTTGCGTGAAGCTGAACTTCGCGCCGGGGGTCGCGGCTCTCAATGCGGTAGAGATCTCTTGCACCAGGTCGGCCTTTCGTTTGCCCGAAGGCCAGGTTTCGTAAGGCCGTAGCGCCACGAAGAGCTCGTTGCGATTCGGTCCATACGGGTCCGTACCCGAGTCGTTTCGCCCCGTCTGGGAGCTCACCAGCAGCACCTCGGACGATCGCGCGACGGTGGCCCGGATTCGTTCAGCCACTTCCGCAGACTCCGACAGCGACGTGCCCGACGGTAGGTTTGCCCGAATCCATACGACCCCCTCGTCGAGCTGCGGCAGGAACTCCGAGCCAAGCCTGGTGCCGAGCGCAAACGCGGCAACCACAATCACCAGGGCGATTCCAGAGGTCAACCCCGCCCTACGCAAAGCTGCCCCTAGCAGACCAGCGTACCGGCTACGCAACCAGCCGAGGACCCGGTTGTCGCGCTCGCGGTAGGAGCCCCGAAAGACGAAGGTGGCAAGCACTGGAACCACCGTGAGCGACAGCAAGAGGGCGCCCAATAGAGCGTAGGACACCGTAAATGCCATCGGGGTGAATAGCCGGCGCTCGACCCGCTGAAGCGTAAACAATGGAATGTACGCGGCCACGATGATCGCCATCGAAAAGAAGATCGGCCGCCCGACTTCGAGCGCGGCGAGACGGACTGCATCGATGAGATCGCGGGAACGGGGCGACTCTGAGCCCGAGCCGCCCTGGGGCCGTTGGGAACCCAGCGTATGGACGATGCGCTCCACCATCACGAGCGATCCATCCACGATGATGCCGAAATCGAGCGCGCCGAGGCTGAGCAGATTCGCCGGAATCCCAGTCCACGACATGCAGAGGAATGCAAACAGTAGAGAGAGCGGAATCGTGATGGCTGTGATCAGCGCAGCGCGAATGCTCACGAGAAAGAAGAACAGCACACTGACGACGATGACGAGCCCCTCCAACAGAGTATGGGTCACCGTGTGTAGCGTGTTGTCGACGAGCTGAGCGCGATCATAGATGGGAACGATGCGCACGTCGGGAGGCAGCCCGGATTCGTTGAGCTCGGCGATGGCCTCTTTCGCGCCCTCCAGCACATCGCTGGGGTTCTCTCCGCGACGCATGAGCACGATCCCCTCGACGCCCGCGGTGCTCTCGCCGAGCCCGAAAATGCCGGTCTGCGGCGCTCCCCCAATCTGGACTCGGCCGAGGTCGCGAACGAAAACAGGAACGCCTTGGGCCTCGGATACCAGGACGCTCTCGAGATCGTCGGTCGACTGAATCGCGCCCACGCCGCGCACGGCCAGCGATTGCTGGCCGGTGTCCAGGAGCGCCCCACCAGCGTTTCGGTTGTTGGCCCCGACGGCGTCGGCGACATCGCCAACCGAAAGCCCGTATTCTCCGAGCTTCAAAGGATCCAACTCGATTTGAAACTGCTTGACCAGACCACCGAATGGCGTGACGTCGGCCACGCCGGGCACCTGGAGAAGCCGCGGTTCGATGACCCAGTCTTCGAGCTCGCGTAAGCGGATCGGGTCGCGGTCTTCGGCTTCGATCGTGTACCGATAGAGCTCGCCGATCGGCGTGGAAAGCGGCCCCAGTGTCGGTGTTGCGTCGGCCGGCAAGGCCGCGTCGCCGAGCGCCTCGAGAACCACTTGCCGCGCAAACCAGTCGTCCGTCCCATAGTCGAACGTGAGCTCAACGACAGACAGCCCGAAAATGGTTCGTGAGCGTCGGGCGATGACGTTGGGGACGCGATTGAGAGCGCGCTCGATCGGCACGGTGACGAGGCGCTCGATTTCCTCGGCGGCCCGGCCGGGCAGCAAGGTGATGACCACGACCTGGGTGTCAGAGATGTCGGGATAGGCTTCGATCTTCAGCTGTTTGAAGGCCCAAAAACCGGCTCCGGCCATCACTGCGGTGGTCAGGAGGATCACCAGTCTTTGCTGGAGCGCAAAGCGCACCATGCGTTCGATCATGGCTCTGTCTTCCCGGAGCCCTCGAGGAGCATGTTACCACCGACGACGATCTGGTCGCCCTCCTTCAGCCCACTGAGCACTGCAACTTGTTGGTTCCGGCGAACACCGAGTGTCACCGCAACGGGCTCGAAAGTCCCCTGCGCGACCTGACGGTAGACGAAAGGACCGCTTTCACTCTGAACGACCGCATCAAGTGGGATGACGGGGAGTTGCGCCACCGCGTCGACGTAACGGATCCGTCCAAACATCTCGGGGCGCAGCAAGCCGTCGGGGTTTTCGAGCTCGCCCCAGACGGTCACGGTGTGGGTTTGTGGATCCACTTCGTCCGCGATCCTGAGCACGGTGACCTGCCAAGAACGATCCGGGTAAGCGCTCAGCTCGACGTCGAGCGACGCGCCGACTCGGATCTTGGAGATGTCTCCCTCGGGGACGTTCGAGGTCACCCAGACCTTGGAAAGGTCCGCGATCGTCATGAGAGGAGCGCTAACATCGCTCCAAAATTGACCTGGCGCGACCTTCATCTCGATCACCTTCCCGGCCAACGGAGCCCGGAGAGTGAACTGTTTTCCGACCTTTCCCGGGCTGAGACCGAGAATCTTGAGGCGTGCCGTCGCCTGCTCTGCCTCAGCGCGCGCCTGAGCGAGCTCCTGCCGTCGCTGCTCGAGCGCGGTCTCGGCATTGAGCACTTCCTTGCGGGCGACCGCCTTGTGCTCGAAGAGATCGCTGATTCGATCGCGGTCGGCCTCGGCCTTGGAGAGCGCCGCAGCAGCTTCTGCCACCGAGGCCCGTGCCTGCAGAGAGGCAGATTGGAACTCGCCTGCCTCCGGACTATCGACCTCCATCAGTGTCTGACCTTCGGTGACTGCGTCGCCCAGGCTCACAAGGATTCGAGTGATGCGACCGGTGACCGGGAGCTCCACCTTCGCCAGGCGATTCGGGTCAGCCCGAAGCTTGCCTGGAGCCACCACCTCTACGGTTGGCATTTGTGCCGAGGCCACTGCATCGACGTGGATCTCCTCGAGCATCGGCGAGTCGGGTGGCAGGACGATGCGGCGGGCTACTTCATCCTGCACGGAGGACGGTGCCCCGGCGTCCTCTTGCTTCGGCGCGCTCTTGCACGCGATTGGCGTCGCTACGACCAGGACCATGGTGAAACGAAAGAAGCTCATGGCTCGACCGATCTCGCCGTGACGTAGTCGATGCGGTAGCGCGCCAAAGCGTAGCTCGCCAGCACTTCCTGGTAGCTTCTCATGGTCTCGTTGAACGCACGTTGGGCATCGAGGAACTCCACGAAAGAAACCTCTCCTCTGCGGTAGGCGTATTCGCTCGCCTCCCGCACGTCGCTTGCTTCTTTGGTCATCCCCCCCTCGATGGCCTCCAGCAGCTCGCGCGCCGCGGCGTACTCCGAAAGCGCGTCCGCCACCTCACGATCCACCGAGACACGAAACGCCTTGCTTTGCGCAAGCGACTGTTCGAGCGTCTGACGGGCCCGCTGAATTTCGCCCTGGTTGCGATCGAAGAACGGAAGCGGAATGCCCAGGAAGAATCCCAAAGCATTGCCGTCTGCGTACCCGTACTGACGATGGAAGGTCACACCGATGTTCATGTCGATCCAACCCAACGCCCGCTGCAGCTGCACGTCTGCATCGGAGCGGCGCTCCGCAGCGGCGAGGGCTCTGACGTCGGGCCGCTGCTCGAGGGCTTCGCTCTGGACCACGGCGAACTCGGCCTCCTCCAACGGATCACGGCGCAGGGGGCCGCTCACGTCCACGAGCGACCCATTCGCGTCACGTCCGAGCAGCAACTGAAGCTGAAGGCGCGCAAGGTGCACGCTCAGCTCGGAAAGGCGTACGCCATTCGCCCGCTCCCTCGCAGCAAGTCGTGTGCGCATGAGCTCGGCCTCGGCCAAGTCGCCGGTACGTACGCGATTCTCGTTGATCTCGACGATCCCCTGGAAGATAGCTAGGTCCTTCTTTCCCAGCTCGAGAAGCGCTTCCTCGAGCAGCACCTGAACGCAAGCGCTCTGCACCGCGAAGCGGAGCTCGCGAACGGAGTTCAACAGCAAGAGCTCAGACACGGAGCGATCGGCCTTTGCGTAGGCGATCCGCTTTCTCCGCTTTCCCCCGAGCTCGATTGGGTAATCGAGATGCACGTTCCCCTCCGAGGGGCCGGCACCGTTCGTGGGATCGTTCTTGAAGCCGCTACCGAGGAGATCCAAGTAGTCGATGCCTCCGACGACGAAGGGATTGCGTAACAGCCTGGCCGTCACGATGCGCGCGGCTGCAATGTCTACGTCATAGCGAAGCGCGAGTAGGTCGAGATTGTGCTCGAGGGCCACCGCGACCGCTTGGTCGACGGTCATCAGCTCCGGGGGCGTAGCTTCGGCCCGCGCCCTACTCCCGAGTAGCACAGACGCGAACAACAAGGCCCAACCACAAGCTCGCACGGCCGCACTATAGGAGCTTCGAAGAAGGCAGAGCAAGTCGTGAATGCCGCGCGCCCTAGGTTGCAGCCGGTCAGCCTCTGAGCCGATAGATCGCTCGAAGGCGCCGGCCGGCCGTCCATCGTTGCCATCTGACCGCGTGCCCCGCGGGATAGCGACCTTTGTTCTCCTCGTCTTCAACGAGCTGCTGAGCGAGATACTCATAGACGAGGATGTCACCAGGGCGAATCGCCGCCGATGGGCTGAGCTTGACGAGCTGCGGCGCGTAGACCCCTTTTGTCGTACGCCATCTCTTTCGTTTCGACGTGAAAGTCACCGAGATCGATCCCGGACTGCGAGTAAGCGAGCCAGACGAGCTCGGTGCACGAGAGGTCCGGAGGTGGACTTTGTAGATCGGCGCGCGTCAAGGGATCCGCGCGGCTGTCCTTACGGTATCCGATTCCGGCACGTGCCAAGACATCGGCGTGTTCGAGAACGACTCGGACTTGCTTTCTTGCTCTGGAGAGCTCTGTCTTCTCGAGATGCGTCAAATCGACTTGGTCGGGTGCGAGATAGGTCAATAGAGACCTCGGACCTTTCGCAGAGGCCCTAGCGGTCGAGGTTCACCCCGGCCTTCTTGATGTGCGCCTTGGCGATGCGCGCCACGCGCCAAAAGACGATGCCCACGGCGATCAAGCCCAAGACGAGGCCGAATCCTTCGAGCTCCCATCGACGATGGCTTTGGCCGGCCATCTCGGTCACGTGTGCGGCGACGGTCCCGATGTAGACGTCGAGCAACAAGTGCGGAAGCATTCCGAAGCCTCCGAGCACGATCGTCCGAAAGGGAACCTCGACCGCACCGAAAGCGTAGCTGAAGAGAGCTGGATTGAGGGGAAGCATTCGTAGCCAGAAAACCAGGCTGGTCCCTTCTCGATTGGCGGCGGTGAGTGCGGCTTGGATGTCGGTGCGGCCTTCGAGGGCATGTAGCACCGGGCGGCGGAGCAAACGACGTCCGATCAGATAGACGAGCAGGTTACCGAGGTACACCCCAACCGAATAGTAGATGAATCCCAAAGGGAGGCGGAAAACGACGCCGGCCATCAGGCCCAAGAGCGTGTTCGGAAAGAAGAGCGGCTCGAGCATGATGATTGCGGCGATGTAAACCAACGGGCCCGAGGCCCCCAGCCCTTCGACGAAACGCTCCATGACGGGAAGAAAGCGGGCGAGGTGGCGGCCCTCGAATGCGAGCACTGCAACCAAGACGCCGGCCGCTATCCAAGCGGCCTGCTGCCCTTTCCCTCTTTTGCGGAGCGAGCTACCCATTGCGAGACCCTCTACGTCAGGATTCGTCGAGGCCGTCCAGGATATCGCACATTGCGCTCGCGCGCGCCCGGGGCATCACGAAGCTCCGATGACTGGCTCACCGAAACAACCGGCTGCGGATCCATTCCTCAGTGGTGCTGCGCAGCAAGGATACATCGGCAAAGTCGCTCGGATCGAGCGCTGGCCCGAACGTCAGCTCGACGGACACTTCGTCTAGCCTGTGCAGCTTCAGGAAGTGCGGCAGGAAACGGGCATCGCCAACCCAACAGCAGTCGAGCGACCGATAGCGAAGTGCTACCGGGACGACGGGGACCCGTTTCAGCTGGGCAATTCCAAACGCACCGCGGGAAAACGGGAGCACCTCATCACCAAACGTCGTCCTACCCTCTGGGAAGACCAGGACGGGCAGACCGGCGTCGAGAATTCGGCTCGCTCTTCGAAGCGCGATCGCGCCGCTCATCACGCTGCCACGTTGCACGAACACGACGCCGAGATCCTCGAGAGCGTCGCCCACCGTAGGCCATTCGAGAAGCTCCGACTTTGCCACGGCACTGAGCGGAAGCGTTCGACCGATCGCGAGTGGGTCGAGATAACTCATGTGGTTCGACACGATCACGCATGGACCCCGAGGCGGCTCGCCCTCCATGCTCACATCGACGCGCATGCTCTGACACAGGCGCGCAGCTGCTTCGCGCAGCCAAAGGGCTCGATCCTCGAGATCCGCGCCGTAGCGCGTTTGCTCGCTCACGACGTCCCTTCGGTAGGCCAACGCCCCAACCACGGTGCGCGCTGCCCTGCCGATCGCGACGAGCCAAGACGAATGCGCCTCCGTCGTCGCCCTCCCGAAGAGGCGATTCACTGTGACCGTGTCAAGCCCGGCAGCCCGTCGAGACTGGTGGCGTTGTTGTCACGCCGATACTGCGCCACGCCGTCTTCGCCCTTGCGTTCGGCCCATCGCTGAAGCTGGTCACGCTCGCCTTTGAATTCGTATTCAGGCACGCCGTAGCCGCACGAATCGCTGATGCGCTGCGCGCGGATCCGGATGATCGATCGCACTCCGGGGTAATCCTGGAAGTGTGCCCGCAGACTCTCGAATTCGTCGTCGTCGGGCTCGACCACATCACCGATGCCGTGCACCCGGACGATGCGGGGCGGTCCTTGGAACGCGCAAAACATGACGCAGATGCGCCCGTTCTCGCGGAGGTGCGCGATGGTCTCGACCCCGCTCCCGGTCAGATCCAAGTAGGCGATAGTCCGCTCGTCGAGAATTGCGAAGGTACCACCGAGACCCTTGGGCGACAGATTGACATGCCCATCAGCGGTCAGCGGCGCCGTCGCCACGAAGAACATCCGCTGCCGCTCGATGAAAGAGCGGAGCTTAGTGTCGATCGCATCGAACGTTTTGGCCATGGCCGAAGTTTGACATGGTCCGAACGCAACTCCAGATCCCGATCACCGACCTACTTTGCCCCGTGGCGATCGGCAGAAAATGTTTGGAATTCGAGGGCCTAGGCGTCGCCCCCGAAAGATAGTAAGAAGCTCTGCAGGCGGGTCCATGGCACACGTCGAACGACACCGAACGCGGCACATCAACTGGCTTCGCGCCGCCGTGCTCGGCGCGAACGACGGTATCGTGTCGACCGCCAGCTTGGTACTCGGAGTCGCCGCGGCGGGCGCAACCTCGAATGACATCATGGTGGCAGGCGTGGCGGGTCTCGTGGCGGGGGCGATGTCGATGGCCGCGGGCGAGTATGTCTCGGTGAGCTCGCAAGCCGATACCGAGCGGGCCGACCTCAATCGGGAGCGCAAGGAGCTGGCTTCGAATCCCTCGCACGAGCACGCGGAGCTCACTGCGATCTACGTCGAGCGTGGGCTCGACGCCGAGCTTGCCTCCAGAGTTGCGACTCAGCTGATGGCCCATGATGCGCTAGGTGCGCACGCCCGTGATGAGCTTGGTATCCTGAACGGGTTGAGCGCTCGGCCGATTCAAGCTGGATTGGCCTCCGCCGGTACCTTCGCACTGGGCGCGGCGATGCCGCTTCTGATCGTGCTCTTGGTTCCCGCGTCCGCCCTGATGTGGGCCGTCGCAGGTAGCGCGCTCTTTTTTCTGGCGCTCTTGGGAGCCTTGGGAGCGGCCGTAGGGGGCGCTCCGATGATGATCGCGGCCGCGCGCGTGACCTTCTGGGGCGCCTTGGCGATGGCGTTGACCGCCGGAGTCGGGGCTTTGTTCGGGGTCGCGGCTTGAGAGAGCCGTCCTGTCACTTCGTCCATCGCTCCGACCGCTCGTCGACCTGATAGCCATCGATTGGCTCGGGCTTTGGACCTTCGACTGGCACACCCCTCGGCCCGTCGATGGGCACGCCACGAGGTCCGTCGATGGCATCGGAAGGGGCTTTCTCGATCGGAACTCCACTCGGGGCAATGGTTTCTTTTTTCGGCAGCGGCTCGACGACGTCTTCGAGCTTCGGAGCCGGCGCTCCTACGTCGTGCTCCTTGGCCGTGGGCCGCTCAAGGTCGAGGTCGATGGAAGTGGAGACGGGCTGAGACGCCTGAGTGCCGAGCGGCGCCAATACCACGTCGCCCACCCGCTGCTCGATGCAACTCCGGTCGTTGGCCGACAGGCCGCTCCCGCTGCAGCTCGGCTCGACCACGAGCCCAGAGGGCCGAACGATGGCGCTGATCGCGATCTGGATCACGGTCGTGGAGCTCGGTCGATAGTCCTGCAGGCAGTCCACCGGATTTCCCACCGCTATTCGAAGCTCAGCCGCGAGATCCCGTGCCGGCGCGGCTGGCTGGTCGGCAGGTGGCTCGGCCGCCTCCGCATTGCCGCCGATCGGCTGCGCGGCCTCCGGTTCCTCGCCGGTCGGCGGCTCCTCTGGTAGGGCTCGCATCCCGGTCGTTTCAGGCGCTGGGGCCCCGCCGACCACTGCTGAGACTTCGCTCGAATCCTGAGAGCTCTTGCAGCCACACACCAACATGGTGACGACACACCAGACGCAAAGGCTTTTCATGGTCGCATCGTAGGCGTTCTTCCGGAAGTTGGAAACCTCAGCTCCAATGGGACCGCAGAAAGCCCGCGATCTTTGCGACGGCGTCATCGGCCTCCGTCATCGCGCCGACGCTGCTTTGGAACACGTGCCACATGCCGTCAAAGACCTGCAGCGTCACGTCGACCCCAGCGTCTCTGCATCGGTCGGCGAGCGCGGTCGCGTCGTCGATGAGGACCTCGTCGGTGCCCACTTGGACGAGGAGTGGAGGCAGGTTTCGGTGGTCGGCGAATAGCGGCGAGCAGGCGGGGTCGTCCGTGGCCCTCCCATCGAGATATACGGCGGCGCAGCGCTTGCTCCAGCTGGTGCGGATCATGGGATCGATCCGAGCATTGGCCGTGCGTGAGGGCGAATCGCAACCGAGGTCGGTCCAAGGCGAGATCAGGACGATGGCTGCTGGGTGGGGCAGTGCTTCGTCTCGAATGGCGAGCGCCGTCGTGAGCGCGAGCCCACCTCCCGCCGAGTCACCGGCGATGGCGATTCGCCCCGGCGACCATCCATGATCGAGCATCCATCGGTACGTCCGCAGCCCATCTTCGAGCGCGGCCGGATACGGGTGCTCCGGCGCCAGGCGGTAGTCGGGGACATAGACGGAGGCCCGCGCAGCGACCGCCAGATGCGTGACGAGTCCCAGATGGGTCGATGGGCCGCCAATGCAGTACCCGCCACCGTGCATGTACAAGATCGAATGCGTGGGTGGCTCGCCTCTGGGTCGCGCGACCATCGCTCGAACGCTGCCCATCTCGACCCATTCCCTACCGGCTTCTTTCGAAGGCGCATTCACGCTCGCAACCAGGCGCAACCAGGCACGCTGAAACGCAAAGGGCCACGGAGGCCCGAGAAACGGCTTGACGGCCCAACGCGTTGCGGTGCGAAGAAACGCTTTGGAGAGTCTCATTGGAGGTGCTCCTTCTATCATGCGGAACGACGCCTTGACAGCAGTCGCCATGATCCGGAAGGCTAGGGGTCATGCTTGGTACTTTTCCGAAACACGCCGCGTGCATTGCTCTCATCTTCGCCCTCGTCACGACAGCCTCCGCCCGCGCCTCCGTCGTCATTGCCCTCGATCTTCAGGAGCTGACCTCGAAAGCCGACCGCATCGTGGTCGGCCGGGTCGTGTGGACGGAGCCGGTTCGAACCGGGCACGGGATGATCCGCACGCGGTACCGCTTCGCCGTCGAGCAAGACCTGCGAGGCTCTGGCGACGCTGAGGTCCTCGTCGAGACCTTGGGCGGGACGATCGGGCGCTTGGCGATGCACGTCGATGGCTCGCCGTCGTTCGCGCTCGGTGAACGGGTGGTCATGTTCCTTCGGGACGGCGGCGAGGCCATCTTTCAGCCCGTCGGGGTCGCGCAGGGTGTGATGCGCGTCGAACGCGAAAACGGAATCGAGATGGTGGTTCCCAGCCGTCGAGGCACCCTGCTCCTGCGACCGGAGGCAAAAGGCGCGCTGGTCGAGAGCACCGGTCCGCTCCCCGAAAGCGAGCCCCTCGACGTTTTCCTGTCGCGAGTGCGCGCGATCATCGACGCGGAGCGCGGAGAGGCCCCATGAATCGCGCATGGCCATTGGTGCTCGCAGTCGCGCTCGTGATCGGCGCAGCACCGAACGACGCTGCTGCATTTTGCCGGGCAACCACGGTCAACGAGGAGCAGGCCATGTGCGGCCAAGTGGGCGAGCCCCTGTGGTGGCCGACGCCCTGCCTGTCGTACGCGGTCGACAAGGATGGCTCACAGTGGTTGGACGCGACCCAAACGCGGGCCGCAGTCGATACTGGTTTTCGGGCTTGGTCGAGCGTGACCTGCAGCACCGGTCCGACGGACATTCAGTTTCGGAGGCTCGCCGATTCGACCTGTATGACGCCGGAGTACAACGACCGAGGAGGGAACGTCAACACTGTGGCGTTCCTGGATCCTTGGATCGATCCGAGGGACGGGTCCATGCTGAACCCGGAAAGCCTCGCCTTCACGGTCGTCTGGAGTGATACGGGCACCGGCGAGATCTTGGACGCGGACATGCTGATCAACGACACGAGGCGTTGGGCCCGCTGCCCGACGGACGGTTCCTGCACGGAGTTCGACCTCGATAGCGTCGTGACACACGAAGCGGGACACTTCATCGGCATCGGTCACTCGCTCGTCACGAACGCGACGATGTACAACCAGGCGTCGCCTGCCGGCGATATCGAGATGCGCAGCCTCGAGCAAGACGACATCGATGCGACCTGCACCATCTATCCGCCAGGCTCACTGCAATCCGTATGCAGCGAATCGGACTTCACGCCTCGCGGCGGTCTCGATCTCAACTGCGAGGACGACATGAACAACCGAAACGGCGGCGGGTGCTCCACTGCGATCGGAGACCCGGCCCAACACGCATGGGCCTCGGCCCTCCTCTGCGCGCTTTTCATTTGGCGGCGACGACGTACGGGTGTCCCGCGCGATGAGCATGTCGGGTAGGCGCGCGGCCACGGCCAACCTGTTGCTTCTCGGGTTCCTCGGCGCGATGGCTTGGCTCGCAGCCGCGCATCCGAACGTCTACTACCAGAGCGTCCAAGAGGACCGGGCCCTCGAATGGGCCTCGTTCTGGAGCTTCTTCCTCGCCGCCCCCGTATTCGTGTTGGCCGCAGCTCGTCAGCACCGCAGCACGAGCACGCTTCCTTGGTTCCTCATCGGTCTTGCCATCTTCTGCGTGTTCGTCGCGATGGAAGAGATTTCGTGGGGACAGCGGGTCTTCGGACATCGGCCTCCCGACTACTTCTTGGCGAAGAACTACCAACAGGAGCTCAACCTCCACAACCTCGCGAGCGTCAAGCTTCGCTTGCTCGCGTTTCGGAGCGTCATCCTCGGTTACGGGGTCTTGCTCCCCATTGCGGCGTCGGTTCCCGTCGTTCGCCGGCTCTTCGATCGACTCGCCATCGTGGCTCCGCCGGCCGGGCTCGTACCGTCCATGCTCGTGATGTTTTGGATCCATCTCGAGTATCCATGGGAGTTCACCGGCGAGGTCATCGAATGCGGGCTCGGTTTTGGCTTTCTCTTTGCGGCGATGGCAAACGTTGGCAGATTCTCAGCCGCGGAGGACCGTGGCTCTGTGGCGCCTTCGATGGGCTCGGTGGCGCTCGTCGTAGCGCTTGCCATCTCGACCGCCTGGTGGTCTCAACATCGCCAGAGTGGAGACCCGGCGAATCTCGAGCTCGCGCGAGCCGAAACCGAGGCGCTTGAGGCCGACCTCGCTGAGACGGCAAAGGCGCTGGGCCGGCGCGCAATCACGAAGTGCGGCGTGCACAAGCGCCTCTACACCTTCGTCCAGCAACAGAAGCAGGCGCGACCGCTCACCGAAGGGTCGTTCAGGGCATTGGTCGAGCGCGGGCTCCCAGAGAAGCGGGCAGAATTTTTCTTGGACCCGTGGAGCTCGCCGTACTGGATTCGCGACCGCTGCCACCGGGACGAGGGCCGACGCGTGGTCTTCGTCTACTCGTTTGGCCCCAACCGAAGCCGGGACTCGACCCCCTGGGAAATTCGGGGCGACGACATCGGGCAGTATGTGCTCGTCGAGCCGTGACAGCGGAAGGCTAGCCCCCCGAGAAGGGTAACGGGCCCCTCTCCGGAGGGCAGCCTACCAAGCTCTCATTAGACGACGCTGCCGCCAGTGCCGCCGCTACCGCCCATGCCGTTGCTGCCGCCCGTGCCGCCGCTGCCGCCCATGCCGCCGTGATCGCAGCGGTCGCTGTCGCTATCGCTGTCGCTGTCATCGTCGTTACTGCCATCGTGATCGCGATCGTGGTCGTCGTCGCTGCCATGATGGTCGCCCTTGTCGCTGACGCGGTCGCACTCATCGTCGCTATCGCTGTCGCTGTCGCCGTCGTCGCCGCCCATACCGCCTTCATCATCCTGGTGGTTGGCCGTACAATCGAGACACGCTTGGCGCAGATCATCACAAAAAGCGACGTCATCCGTCTTGGTGAGACAGAGAGCATGCAGCTCATCGCAGTGCCCCGCAACGTCGTCCTGGCTCGCACCGTGGCCATCGACCGCGTTCATGCACTCCATCGCTGCCGTCTCGCAATCGCTTGTGGCCGGATCGCAGTTGGCCAGCTGATCCTGGCAGCGGTTGATCGCTTCCCGAACTGCCGCGGCGCTGCTTCCCGTCGTGCCCGAGCCGCAGGCGCCGAGCATGAGTCCAAGGGTGAGCGTGAGCGACCAGAGTATCGATTTTCCTGACATGGGGTGTCCTCCTGCGAGATCTGCCCGGATCGGACCGCGCCTCGCCCCTCCCTAGTGACCGGAAACCCCCAGACCGGCTCGGGTCCTCTACAACTCCGTACAAATGAGCCGAAGTGACGCCTCTCGGTCACTAGTCCTATAATCGACGGATTCATGTCCGTTTCCGACTCGATGAGCTGGCTCGACAGAGATTCCGAAGGGCCGCTCGACCAAGAGGACCCCGTCCTAGACCATGCGGCACTCGTCGAATCACTGGTATCTGGAGATCCCGACGGGCGGGCGGCATTCTACGACACGTACGGCAGTTACGTGGAGCGGCTCTTGGTGCGCGTCCTCGGCCCAGATCCCGAGATCGAGGACTTGCTCCACGAGGTGTTCGTCGAAGCTCTGGCCAACATCGGACGGCTCCGCGACCCGGCTCGCCTCAAGGGTTGGCTCACTCGCATGACGGTGTTCGTCGCTCGGGGCACGATACGGCGCCGTAGACGTCAGCGATGGCTGGTTTTCGTCCCCTCCGAAGAGTTGCCGGCACAGACGTCTCCTTCGACGCCGCCGGAAGCACGAGACTTGCTGGAGCGAGTCTATGGTATCCTGAGAGCGCTCCGTCCGAATCACCGGATCGCGTTCTCGCTGCGATACATCGAAGGGATGACGCTCCCGGAGGCGGCGGAAGCGAGCGGAGTTTCTCTGGCGACGTTCAAGCGCTGGCTGAAGGGGTCGGACGAAGCTTTCTTGGAGCGTGCGGAGCGGTCCGACTACGCGCTCTATGAAGCGCTCCTCGAGACCCCGCGGTGGAGACCTCGTCATGAGTGAGCGCCTCGAAAATCTCGGCGCCGAAGTGGCGCGCGTTCAAGACGAAACCTTGGCCGATGGCCGCCGTCGCGCCTCGGTGCGCAAGCGGTTGCTGGCTGGGTCGGTCTCGGCGCGTCCCCGGGCTTCTTGGAAGCCCTGGCGGCCTGCCCTTGGATTCGCAACCGCATGCGCAGCGGCCGCGGCCATGCTACTCAGCTGGCCCAGTGCCCCCGGGCCCGTCGGCTATCGAGTGGACGACGGAGCCGAGATCAGCGCAGCCGACGAGCCCATCGTCGCGTCCAACGACCAGGTGGTGCGTGTGAGGTTTAGCGACGACTCCTGGATTCGGCTGACCCCCGGCTCCCGCGCCCACGTCAGTGAGCTCACGGCCGTCGGTGCGTCTGTCATGCTCGAGGATGGCGAGGCCACCGTCTACGTACGGCACCGGAAAGAGACGCGTTGGTCCGTGCAAGCAGGCCCATTCCTGGTTCGGGTGACGGGAACGCGTTTTCGTGTCGGGTGGAGTGCCTCGAGCGAGTCCTTCGAGCTGGCCGTCTTCGAGGGCAAGGTCGAGGCGCGCGGACCCACGATCGAAGAGCACATCGTTCGCGGTGGCGAAACGATGCGCGTCACGCTTCAGCGGGACCCGGCGCCCGAGCCGGCCGATCTAGAGCCCGAGCCGTCGCCCATCCCTGCACCTCCCTCGCAACCCGTCCATCGCAGCCCCGGCCACGCCCCGAGTGAAGATGCCGAATCCTATCGTCCGCCGAGCTCTCCCCCTCCGGTCGCGCCGGCGATAGAGCTACCAGAGCCATCACACACAGAAGTGATAACGCACGAACCGGCTGAAATTCCAGCGGCGCAGGAGCCTCAGCCCGAGCCTGAGCCCACCTCACCGGCGCCTGCGCCAGCGTCTGCAACTCGGCCAACCTGGGAGGAGTTGTTCAGCGAGGGCAAGCATGAGAAAGCGCTCGCGGTCCTCAGCCCAGAGCAGGTCGAAGAGGCCATCTGGCGTGGCGATTCGAAGGACCTCATCGATCTCGGCGCTGCCGCACGCCGTACCGGGGATGTCCGCGCAGGCTACATCTACAGTGCGGTTCGCTCGCGATTCCCCGGAACGGTCGAGGCAGCCAATGCAGCCTTCATTCTGGCGCGCATGGACTTCCATACCGGCCGGCTCCGAGAAGCGGCGACTTGGCTCGAAACCTACCTACGGGAGCGGCCGGACGGCCGGTTCGCGCGAGAGGCGGCAGGCCGTTTGATCGAGGCGTACCAACGGACTGGGGACGAGAGCCGTGCCAGAATCGCTGCCGAGCGCTACCTTGGGCGCTATCCCAAAGGCCCCCACGCCGAGCTCGCTCGATCGGTCCTGCAATGAGAGAGTCGCCCACGATCCTGGTCGCCGTGCTTTTCTCGGTGAGCCAGACGGCTCGGGCCGAGACGGTGGTCGTGTCCGACCCCGGGTCCAAAGAGCTGTGCGACGGCGCCCGCGACGAGCTCGATCAGGTCGGCATCGAGGCATCGCCGACACAAACCGGTGCCGCGCCGAGACGTGCGCGCCGTCGTGCGTTCGCAAGCGACACCGTCAACGCCTTGGTCGAATGTCGAACGAAACCAGCCCGCATCGACGTCTACTATCCGGACGGATCTCGTCTCGGCGAACTCGCGTTTTCGGTTTCTGTAGAGGATGACCCTTCGAGCGCGGCGCTCTATGCAAGCGAGCGCATTCGCTCCGAGCGTTTCATCGCGGATGTTCCCCTGCCGAGCCCGTTTTCGCCCGGGGTGTGGTGGATCGGCGTGGGCGGCGACGCCCTCTTTTCGCCTGGCGGAATCGCGCCCCTGGCCTTCGTGACCCTCGACGGCGGTTATCGATTTCACCGGCACTGGTCGGTTGGCGGATTCGTTTCGATCCAGCCCTATGCGCGGCGATTGAATGCGGGAGGCCTCGAAACCCGGCTGCGTCTCGATCAGCTCGGTGTCATGCTCGCGTACCACCCAGTCGTGATGCAGCGCTTCGACCTGGCCCTGGGTGTGCGTGCGGCTGCTGCGCGACTCGGAGTCGACGGAACGACGGACCCGCAGGCGCCACAGCTCCGAGGTCAGCGAGACACGGTGTGGCTCGCGTTCCCAGCAGCCCGGGTGACTCTCCGCGTGGGTCTCACGAGACTGCTCTGGTTGCGACTGCAAGGTGAGGTGGGAGCGCTGCTCCCTCGCGCGGTGGTGTCTGGGCAGTCGGTCGCCTTTGGCTCGTTGGGCGAGCTGGGGGTTCAAGCGGGGCTTGGTTTGGAGGTGCACTTCCGATGACGACGCGATGGACCTCAATCGTGCTCGTATGCTGCCTCGGCATCGGATGCGGCGAGGTCACCGTGCGACCGTTCGTCGAAGCCTCCGATGCCGGAATCGACGACGGCGGAAACGATGCCGGCGATGACAAAGACGGCGGGGGCGACGAGGACGGCGGTGAGAACGAAGATGCCGGCGACCACGGCGGGGACGGCGGCAACAGCGGTCCCGGCGGCAATAGCGGTCCTGGCGGCAACAGCGATCGCGGGTGAAGCGCCCGCGCGATCAAAAGATCCGCGCGCCAAAGGCAAGGAGGCCCGATAGGTATGGTGGGTCGAGCAACCAGCTGACCGGAAAACCATAGCTCAGCCGGATGTCGACCTGGTAGCGGCCCGTGGGGCCGAAGCGGAGGTCGCCAAACAAGGCCAAGCCGCCCGCGCCGCCATAGGTGTTGAGCGCTCCGACCCGAAAGACATCGTTAAAGGCGCCGCCTGCGACCAGGAGACCAAACTCGTGCTGCGAGCTCGCCTTGGCCTTCAAGTGAAGGCCGAGCTGCCCTGCGAGGAGACGCTCGGAGATCAGGCCGGGCCATGGGAGCCCGGGCACCGGGATCACGTAGGGGCTCGCGCCGCCGATGCGTAGTCGGGTGAGGTCGTCCTGTTTCCAGCCGTAGTGGCCCCATTCCTGCAGCTGGAGCCGAACGAGCGAGCCGAGTTGCCAGCCCGCCCGGAGCGATTGGTTGACGCTGTAGATCACCTTTCCAGGATCGTTGCGGCCGTCGTCGATGCCCCACGGTCGCGAATCGGACCGGACGTCGAGACCCCCGTCCACGGCGAACGCTACACCTTTGATCCTCGGAAAAACGCGGTGGGCTTCCCACTCCTCGGCAGGAACGTCGATGTTCCAGTAATTGTATCCGATGCGGGGCTCGAAGACCCAGGTGTTCGCGGGAAGCACATAACCTGCGGTTGCACTGCGATCCGCGAACCACCAATACCGGACCGGCACGAGGACCTCGATGGTCTGATGCTTGCCTGGATACCACTGCAACTTCGTGTGCACCAACGCATAGCTGGCTTTGAATCCGTATTGGTCGATGCGCTGCCCCTGCTGAAAGTAGTCGTTCAGCAGCTGCGAAATGACCGCCTCTCCTTCCGCGAACACGAAAAACGCGAGCTTGCCCTCGGCGAAGGAAAGCCTTTCGATGCCAGCGTGAAGCTTCGTGGTGTTGTAGAAGAGATGGAGGTCGCCGTTACCTATGATCCCCTCGCCGAGGCTATCGAAACTCGCCCACCCGTGCCCGGTGAGCTGCCGACCGAGCTGCGGTGCCAGGTTGAGCTCGCCACCGCCGAGCGCGGCAGCGTGCCAGTGTTCCGGCTCTGCGATAGTGATCATCGGCCACGCGGTGACCACTACCGCTGCCACGATGCCTGTAAACGTTCCGCGACAGAGCATGCCCCTATCCTTTCAAGAACCAGGTGCTTTGAATGGCCCCATGAAGATCACCAAAGCCTAGCTGCAAGCGATCGATGTAATCGTGCAGCGCGGCGCCATCCATCTCGGCGCCGCTCTGTGCAGAAACCTGTTCAATCAAATCGGCTAGGACGCGCCGAGCATCGTCGCTTCGAGGTAGTGTTCGCAGGCAACGATCGAGGGCTTGGAGGCTGTAACCCACGGCCCGTGGAAACTGCCGATTGGATAGCAAGAACTGCTCGACATCGGCGGCTGCAACACGGCGCCGCACGTGCTGTCGGTACATCTGATAGGCGCTCAAAGATCTCAGGACGGCCATCCACAAAGTGTTCTCGTACGGGGCCAAGGCCGAATCACCGTGCGCCAGCGTAGCGGCGGCCACGTCGACGACGCGGGTCGTCATGTCTGCACGTTCGAGGTAGCTACCCATCCGGAAGAAGTTGAACCCCTCGCCGTGACTCATCGTGCCCGAGAGAAGACCGGCGAGCTGCTGGCAACGAAGCACGCAGTCGGATAGAACCTCGAAGCGGCGTCGGCGACCCACGGCGCCTGGCAGATGACGACGGCCCATCAAATAGAGCTCGTTGACGCACTCCCATCCCTCGCTCGGCACGATGTCCCGAGAGGTGCGAACGTTTTCTCTCGCCAGCGTGAGCGAGGACAGGATCGAGCTGGGGTTCTCGACGTCTGCCAGGAGAAATCTCAAAATATCGGGTTCGGTTTGCTGGGTATACCTGGCACTGAAGGACTCCTCGGCGGCCACGATTCGTAGCAGCTGCGGCCACCCGACGCCGGTTTCCTGGGGGAGGTCGAGGAGCAGGCTGGCGTACGTGTTGACGAGCCGTGCGGTGTTTTCGACCCGCTCGAGATAACGGCCGGCCCAGTACATTCGCTCTGCAACCCGGGACAGCATCTCAGCTCGACCCGCCGCCGACGATCCAAGTGTCTTTGCTTCCACCACCCTGCGACGAGTTCACGACGAGCGAACCCTTGCGAAGAGCCACCCGGGTGAGGCCGCCCGCTGTGACCGCCGAGTCGCGAGCCTGCAAAATGAAAGGCCTCAGATCGACGTGACGAGGCTCGATCACACCCGCGCAGACGGTCGGGACCGTCGACAGAGCCAACGTCGGCTGGGCTACGTAGTTGCGTGGATTGGCCACGATGAGCTCGGCGAACTTGTCGACTTCTTTTGCAGATGCATGTGGGCCTACCAGCATGCCGTATCCGCCGGATTCGTTCGCAGGCTTCACGACCAGCTTGGCGAGATTCTTCACGACGTGGTCCAGGTGATCAGGCTCCGAGCATCGCCAAGTCGGTACATTCGGGATGATCGGATCCTGATCGAGGTAGTACCGGATCATGTCCGGAACGTAGGTATAGACCAACTTGTCATCCGCGACTCCGGCCCCCGGCGCGTTGGCGAGCGCCACGTTGCCCTTGCGCCAAGCACGAATCAGCCCAGGCACACCCAGCAACGAGTCCTTTCGAAAAGCGTCTGGATCCAGAAACGCATCGTTGACCCTTCGATAGATCGTGTCCACGCGCGTGAGGCCGTCGACCGTTCGCATGTAGACGCAGTCGTCGGAGTCGACCACCAGATCTCCTCCCTCCACCAGCTGGGCGCCCATTCGCTGAGCCAGGTAGGCATGCTCGAAGTACGCGGAGTTGAAGATGCCGGGTGTCAGCACGACGACTTCAGGGTCGTCGCCGGTTCGAGGTGACAGCGCAGCGAGGGTATCGAATAGGTTCGAGGGATAGTCGTCGACCGGAGCGATCACCTGGTCGCGAAAGAGCTCCGGGAACACTCGCTTCGTGACGCTACGATTCTCGAGCATGTAGGACACGCCGGATGGGACGCGGAGGTTGTCTTCGAGCACATACACGGTGCCGTCGCGGTCCCGCACCAAATCGGAGCCACAGACGTGTGCCCAGACGCCGTAACGAGGTCGAGCGCCGATGCACTCGGGACGGAAATCGGGCGATGACTCGACCAACTCGCGCGGAACCCGGCCATCGGTGAGGATCCGCTGCTCGTCGTAGAGATCGTCGATGAACATGTTGAGCGCGGTGAGACGTTGACGAAGGCCCCTATCGATCTCCTGCCATTCGCCTGAGGGAATGACCCGGGGAATGATGTCGAAGGGCCAGGCTCGATCGATGTTCTGACCCTCCGTATAGACGGTAAAGGTGATTCCCATCTCCACGATGGCCCTCTCTGCCGCATCTTGTCGCACCTTGAGCTGACGCTTCGACAACCCCGCCAGACGAGCGGCCAGGGTCGCCGCTCCGGTACGAGGCTGACCCTCTGGGCCAATGAGCTCATCGTGGAAGCCATTGGCGTCATAGTCGGACCAATTCGAGATTGCGGGCTTCAAGCTCATGGGCAAAAGCGCGCTACCATAGCGGCTTTCCCAGAGAAGGTCACGGAGCTAGGGGTGCGGCGAGGCACCGCGCGCCACTTTGTTGCCAGGATTTTCGATGACTGCTTTCTTGAAAAGAGACTTGCCCGCCGAGACCTTTCAGATTCACGGCACCTATGAGGCCCGTTTCGAGCCCGTGGCGAAGGTGCTCCGAAAGCAGGTTGCGCACTACGGCGGGGGCGCGGCCGCGGCGGTCTATCTCGATGGCAAGTGTGTGGTCGACATCTGGGCCGGCCAGGCGCGCAATGACGGAACGGCGTGGGAACGCGACACGATGTCGATCGGCTTCTCGGCCTCGAAGGGCGTGACCGCAACCGCAATCCACATCCTCGCGTCGGACGGACTCGTCGACTACGACGCGCCCGTGGCGCGCTACTGGCCCGAGTTTGGTTGCAACGGCAAGGAAGCGATCACGGTCCGCCACGTCTTGTCTCATCAGGCGGGCCTCCACAAGGTCACACCGCTCGTGGACCAGCTCACCGACATTCTCGACTGGGATCTCATCATCGGCCGGCTCGCGAAAACCGAGCCTGATTTTCATCCGGGCACGGCCAACGCGTACCACGCCATGACGTTCGGCTGGCTCGTCGGAGAGATCGTCCGCCGCGTCTCGGGAGCGGCCTTTCCCGAGTTCATTCAAACACGAATCGTCGAGCCCCTAGCGCTCGACGGCCTCCACATCGGCGAAGCGGACAGCCAGATGGACCGTCTCGCAGACCTCGTACGCCTTCCCGCTCTTTGCCGTCACGGGGCCAAGCCATTACCGAGCGAGTACCGAGCTCCACCCTGGATGCCGCGCGGCCCGCTGCGGAGCCTGGTGCGTCGGGGGCTGACGCCGGGCAACATGAGAGAGCTGTTCAGACATCCAGCCTTCTGGAAGGCGTGCTTGCCGTCGATGAACGGGGTCTTTACCGCACGGGCGCTCGCCAAGATGTATGCGGCTCTCTCTCTCGGCGGAGAGCTCGATGGCACGCGGCTCGTGCAACCGGAAATCGTACAGGCATCGTCCAAGGTTCAGATGAAACGCCCCGACAAAGTGGTCTTGTACCCTCTGCACTGGCGGCTCGGCTATCATCGCGCCGACGCCTTGCTCATGGACGTCCCCGAGGCATTCGGTCATTTCGGTGCGGGTGGTGCGGGCGGTTGGGCCAACCCCGAGCTCAAGCTGTCGCTCGGGCTGGTGCACAACGGCTTCCCGCTCTCCCCTTTGGGCCAAACGCGAACCGTCACGATGACTGCTGCGGTCTACGAGTCCCTCGGCCTCTATCGTGGAATCTGCCACACGCTCCGGCATGGTCCCGTCATCGAGCTCTTGCCCGGCCGTGCGACCCAGCGATCGACGTGATACAGCGCGAGCCACATGCAGACCTTCTTGTTCGATCTCGATGGAACGTTGCTAGACTCCATCGACCTGATCCTTACGTCTTTCCACCACACGTCACGGGTGCACCTCGGCCGCGAATTCCCTGATTCCCATTGGCTCGGGGGCATCGGTACCCCCCTTCGTGCGCAGCTGAGCCGCATGGCCGCCTCGGAAGAAGAGCTCGACGCCATGCTCGCAACGTACCGGATCTACAACCTCGAGCACCATGATGAAATGGCGAAGCCCTACCCTGGCGTCGTCGAGCTCGTGAGAGAGCTTCATCACCGGGAAGCCAACCTCGCGCTGGTCACGAGTAAGCTGAGGATGGGTGCCGAGCGCGGCTTGCAGCTGCTCGACCTCGAGGAAGAGCTCGCCGTGCGGGTGTGCGCAGACGACGTCGTCCGTGGGAAGCCCCATCCGGAGCCGGTCTTGAAAGCGCTTGGGGAGCTCGGCGTTGGGCCCTCCGAGGCGGTGCTCATCGGCGACTCCGCACACGACATTCACGCAGGAAAGAGCGCCGGGGTGATGACCGCCGCGGTGAGCTGGGGCCCTTTTGGTCGCGAGATTCTCCAAGCGGCGGGTCCAGACCTCTGGATCGAGGAACCACGGCAAGTGCTCGCTCTTTAAAGGATGCATGCCGGAACGGGGTTGCTAATTTGGAGACCGCGTGTTCTTCTTTTCCCGCTATGGCGAGCCCCGGCAATGGAGCAGAGCCCTATCCAGACCACACGACGCCCGCTGAGCACGAGGTCATCGACGGGATTTTGGCGGGTTTGACGACGCGCGAGATCGCCAAGCGGCGGGGATGTTCCCCGCGTACGGTGACCACACACCTCGCGGCTCTCTTTCAGAAGACCGGGGTACACTCTCAAGCCGAGCTCGCAGCCTTCATTTCCGAGGGGCTCCTGTCGCGAAACCTGACCCGGGGCCGCGACTTCGCCCGCCTCACCGAGCGGGAAACCGTGATCGCAACCCGCGCCGCACACGGCGAGAGCTGCAAGCTGATCGCCTATCGGCTGGGCATCGCCCGCTCGACTGTCTCCATCGCGCTACATCGCGCCATGCGAGAGCTCGGCGTGAAAACACAGGCCGAGCTGGTTGCAAAGACGCACGGGCTTTGAGCACGATCTCTTTTTGGCTTTGTCGAGCCCCCTCAATAGCACTAGGTTTGCGGCATGACGGCGATGCCGACTCGTCTCATCCTCGCGCTTCGCCAAACGGCGGCGCGTCTGCTCGAAGAAGACGTGACCTATCGTTGGGGCAGTTTCGGGTACTGCAATTGTGGGCACCTCGCCCAGACCATCACCGGACTCGACCCCACCGAGATTCAGCGCCTCGCGATGCGGAGCGAGGGCGATTGGGCGGGGCAGGCTAGGAACACGCTCGTTCGCCCCGAGTTCGACTTCGGCGACCGCCCGGCGCTCGACGAAGGAGCATGGGAGCCGGAGAACGTTGGCGCTTGCCAGGTCACCGGCGCGCCGCTCGACGAGGTGTTTCGAAAAATGTACGAGCTCGGCCTGAACGCCTTCGACGTCGCGCACCTCGAGCGCTTGAGCGACCCCGAGATCCGCCGCCGGCTCGGCACCAACAAAGAGGCCTTCCCCCATCATAGGCGACAAAACGTGGTGGCTTATCTTCGAGCGTGGGCAGACCTTCTCGAGGAGCGCATCCTATCCGACGCCGGCGCTGAATATTATCTCGAAGCCGCAGAGTGACCGGCGGCGCAGGAACCACGAGCTCATACACGGAGTGGCCATTGCGCTGGAGAGACAGAAAGCAAAGCGCTCACGTCGAGGATCGCCGCGGCATGGGCACGGGACCCAAGCTCGCAGGAGGCGGCATCGGGCTCCTCTTGGTGGTCGGAGTCGGATTGTTGCTCGGGGTCGATCCGAGCGCGTTGATGGAGATTGTGCAGACGCAGCAGCAAGGAGCGACGACGGCCCCCCCGGCCGGAAAGGAGCTCGATGACGAGCAAGCGCAGTTCGTCGCCGTGGTGCTGGCCGACACCGAGGATACGTGGCGTACCGTGTTCGAGCAGGCAGGTCGGCGTTATCAAGAGCCCACGCTGGTGCTCTTCAGTGGTGCGGTTCAGTCCGCGTGTGGCTTTGCGCAGGCTGCGATGGGGCCTTTCTACTGTCCTGCCGACCAAAAGGTATACATCGATTTGAGCTTCTATTCGGACCTTCAACATCGCTTTCACGCTCCAGGTGATTTCGCCCAAGCGTACGTCATCGCCCACGAGGTGGGACATCACGTGCAAACACTGCTGGGGATCTCGCAGGAGGTACAGCGGAAGAAGGCTCGCCTCGGCACCGTGGAAGCCAATCAACTGTCAGTGCGGCAAGAGCTACAGGCAGACTGCCTTGCCGGCATTTGGGCCCACCACGCGGATCGGACGCGCGCCCTGCTCGAGGAGGGCGACATCGAAGAAGGTCTCAATGCAGCGAGTGCGATCGGGGACGATCGCTTACAGAAGCAGTCTCAGGGCTACGTCACGCCCGAATCGTTCACCCACGGCAGCTCGGAGCAGCGTGTGAGATGGTTCACCCGCGGATATGAAAGCGGCGACATCAACGACTGCAACACGTTCACTTGAACGTCTGTCCTGATCAGTCGGCCAGCGTCGCCAGAACCGGACCGCACGAAGTTTCGTTCATGTACACGCCGTCCTCGTTCGGACCAAGTGCCGTATTCGTCGCCGAGGCGGCTCCGATCTTCAGATCGGCATCGGTATAGGCCAGGAATACGCACATCTCTTGGCCGCCGAGCCCGTACTGGAGCCGACGGTCGGTGTCGTTGAGGTACCCGCATTCGACGCGGAGGCCCGATGCGCCTTGCGAGGGGATCGGCGGCTCGATGGTCGACCCGAGCGGCTCGCCAATCGAGCTCTTCAGCTCGAAGATGGTCCGGTCACTGCCGTCGTCATCGACGAAGCTGAGCCGGAAGTAGTTTCCCCACTCGTGATAGTGCGCAAGCACGTAGTAGACGTTGTAGTCGGGCGGCGTCCCGAGGACGCTCTGGAACTGCGCATCGAGCCTACAGGTCATCCCGTATCGAGACTCGGTTCGAGGCTCGATGTCGAGGGCGGTATTCGTGAAGGCAATCGGACGGAGCCGAATCTTCACTTCTTCCTCGGGTATCGTTTCGATGTCGAAAGTAAGTGCAGTTTCCATCGACGTGGCGGAGACGTTGAGCAGGTGAATCCCCCCGACGACCCGATATCTGGGCGGAATCTCGAGAACCGCTCCTTCCTGAAATGCCTGAAGCTCCTCGAACGTCTGGGTCGACTGCGCAAAGAAGACGCCCCCGGCGAGCGCTGCAGACACGTCGTGAAAATCGCGCTCGTCGCAGTCCCAGGTCCCATCAGGGCCCTCATAGGTGTTCTCGGGAACGAAGAACCAGTTCGAGTGATGCCACGCACCGTCATTTCGCTGGCGGATCTTCGAGACGTAGAGCGTCTCCTCGTTGCCGAGCGTCCAGCTTTGACAGACGCCACTGACTTCGCCGCCCTCGGCCACCAAGATCGGCTCGAACGAATGGGTCAGCGTAGGATTGATCGCGGGCTCCGCCGTACCTTGCCCGCAGGCCGCAAGGGAAAGGCTCAAGGCAAGGCTGAGGATGCGAGGACGCACCGCCAGAGGATCGCGCGCCTTTCGGGGGTTGGCAAGCTACCAACCGCCCGTGCCTGGATCACCCTTGAAGGGCCCGACGATCTCCGGGGTCACCCATCCTCCGTAAAACCCGCCCGGCTGCGGCTGAGCGCGAAATCCGTCGACATAGCATTCGAGCTTGCTCGGGTAGAAGCTGAGATAGCCCTGAATGGACCTGAATTCTGGATAGGGTTGCTCGTAGCTCCAGGCGACGTCGTAGAGCTCGGTCTTGCCAGAGTGGAGCGACCAGTAGGACGCCCTCCCTTTCCATTCGCAATGCGACGCGCTCCGGGCGGACCGCCGCAGCTCGACCCGAACATCCTCGGGCGGGATGTAGAACGCTGGCGGGCTCGCCGTTTCGAGGACCCGGATTGCGCTTCTCGTCTCGGCGACGACGACCTCGCCGTGCAGGACGCGAATGATCCGGGGGTCATCCTCCAACCGCGGCGGGCGGGGGTAATCCCAAACCGATTCTTGGCCAGCCATCGGTGTGACGGCCCATGCTGGGCGTCCTGTTCCGCGATGGGTCCAATGGGCGCGGGCAGAGGCCAGGTCTTCGATCTTCGTTCGCATGTTCGACCTTCCGTCAGCTGCTCCGGTGGGCGCGCATGAATGCGCTTCGAACGTTGAACTTCAAACCGAGAGATCCGAGCAGCTCGTGAAGCGATGCGACATAAAGCCCGAACGCTAGGAAGTTTCGATGCAGATCGCGCGCGTCCGACCCACGAAGCACGGAGATGTCCCGAAGCGTGGCGCGAAGCAGGTCGGGGCCGAAGCGAACGCTTCGCTGGTCGCCCCCGCCGAGGTGACGCAGCACCAAATCGGTAGTGGAGCCGAGATGAAGGTGCTCGAGCCCCTGTTGGAAACGCTCGTCTTGCCGAAGGAAGAAGCCCGCGTACAGGTCTCGAAGCGCATTCAAAAAGTCTGCGTCCCACCTCAGGTAGGAGGGGCGAGGATGCCAAATCGCATCGCCGGAGGCGTCGATTCCCAGTCGCGACGGCCACAGGTCGATGATGGAGACATTGCTATGGAAGAGCTGAGCGAAGTATAGCTCCAGGACCAGCTGCCCCAACCAACGACGCTGACTGAGAGTCAGGTCGGATGCCGACTTGAGCGCCTGTGCCTCGCAACGCTCCTGCACGATGATCGGGATACCAGCATCGCGAAGCTTTGCTTGGGTATCGGTGAGTACGGTCACGAAGCGGCGCGTGTTAGCGGCGTTGGACATCAGCTCGAGACCCTGTCGCGCAGTGCCGCGCGTCGAGACCATGTCGAGAGCAGGGAGCACGATGTCGAGAAGAGAGCTCCAATCGCTCTTCCAAGGAGTGGAGACTTGCATGAAAGGATGGGCATGCAGTTGGCGGGTGTCCATGGGATTATCCTCGCTTTCCGCTAGCGGGCGGAGCGTTCGGAGATTTGGGGGTGAGAGGGGGAGGATGATAGGCGTCAACCGGCGCATCGTTGGCTCGGTGGCGAATTGCCACGTAAGCGCCCGCGACGCTGAGAAACGAAACCATCGCTCCGGCGATCAGGAGATCGAGGTCATTCATACCGATGCTCCGTCAGAAGAAGTCCGCCCGCGGATAGAATCGATGGAACCCAGAGCCCGACGAAGAGCCCTCGCTCCCGGTCGCCGGAAAACCAAAGCGAGACCGAGAGAACGAAAGAGATGAAAGCCGCAGCGAAGAAGAAGGCCTTCGATGTCCCGACGATCCGCAGAAGGCTCCGCGGTCTCAGAGCCGCACGATTCGAGGTTGGGGGCGCATGGTTCATGGTGATCCTCCAACCCAGGATCTAGGCTCTGTCCATGTATTGTCAACCTTTTTCTGGACAAACAATGGACGCATTACATTATGAGCGTTTTCTTACAATAATACTGGTTCCCTTGGCGCCAGGCGCCACGCCCTTATAAAGCCACCGGGAAGCGGAGGCCTGGATGCGTCACGTGTCATTCGTACAAGGTGCAAGCCGCGGAATCGGTCTCGAATTCGTCCGTCAGCTCCTCGCCTCGGACGCGGAGGCGAGAGTCTTCGCGTCGTGCCGGCATCCGTCGTCTGCGACGCAGCTCGCCGCCCTTGCCGAGGCCGACCCCGCTCGACTGAGGGTGCTGGAGCTCGACGTGACAGAGGAAGAAACGCTGAGTCGAGCCGCAGAGGCAGTGGGGCGTGAGACGGCGGAGCTGCAGCTCATCATCAACGTCGCCGGCGTGCTTCATGGGCCGGACTTCGGCCCGGAGAAGAAGCTGTCGCAAGTGCGGCCGGAGGTGCTTCGGTCCGTGTTCGAGGTGAACGCCTTTGGCCCCCTCCTGATCGCCAAGCACTTTCATCGGTTCCTTCGTCACGACAACCGTTCCGTATTCGCGAGCCTTTCAGCGCGTGTCGGAAGCATCTCGGACAACCACCTCGGTGGCTGGTACGCCTATCGGGGCTCCAAAGCGGCGCAGAACATGTTCACCAAGACATTAGCCATCGAGCTGGGCCGAATCGCACCAAAATCGATCGTGATCGGGCTTCATCCAGGCACGGTCGACACGCGTCTCTCGAAGCCGTTCCAGCGAAACGTCCCCGAGGAAAAACTGCTCTCGCCCCGCACCTCGGTTTCCTCGATGCTCGATGTCCTCGCGCGAGCGTCCAGAGAAGACTCGGGGAAGGTCTTCGACTTCCGCGGGGTCGAAATCCCTCCGTAGCTGCCAAATCGCGCGTGGCCGAGGTGAATCACGGGTTGCACTACGTCGCCAGCGCGATCCACGATCGATGCTGCCAAAAGAGATGGAGGCCCTGGAAATCCATGAAGAAACTTCAGGTTACAGCTGCCTACGATGAATCACTCATCAAGGAATACGACTACGACACCGAGGAGCGCGCGCTCGCAGCAATCTCCGACGCCTACGACGTCTACAGCGATCGGGACAGTTGGCTTTCCGGAGCCCAACGGATCGAGATTCTGAACAGACTCGCGATTTCGATCGAATCCCAGGTCGAAGACCTGGCCCTTCAGGCAGCCCGTGAAGGGGGCAAACCGCTTCGGGACTCTTTGGTGGAGCTGCGTCGGGCGGTCAATGGCGTTCGAGTGGCGAGCGCGGCGATCCCCCACCTCGTCGGACACGAAATTCCGATGGGCATCAATGACAAGAGCCTCGGCCGATGGGCAGTCACCTATCGAGAACCGCGTGGCGTGGTCCTGGCGATCAGCGCGTTCAATCACCCATTCAATCTGCTCGTTCATCAGGTGGTCACGGCGATTGCAGCGGGGTGCCCCGTCGTGGTCAAACCAGCCAGCACGACCCCCATGTCCTGCGAGTCCCTCGTCAACATGATTCACGAGGCTGGTCTTCCGAGGCCCTGGTGTCAGATGATTCTGACGGAAAACGAGGTGACCGCGAAGCTCGTTGCGGACGAACGGGTCGCCTTCCTGACCTTCATCGGCTCCTCGAACGTCGGCTGGATGCTTCGTTCCAGACTGGCTCCGGGCGCCAGCTGCGCGCTCGAGCACGGTGGCGTCGCGCCCGTCATCCTCGACGAAACGACGGATCTCGACGATGCCGTCCCTCTTCTCACCAAGGGCGGCTTCTACCACGCAGGCCAGGTCTGCGTGTCGGTGCAGCGCATCTACGTCCACAGCTCGATTCAAGGAAACTTCACCCGTCGTCTAGTCGCCGCAGCCGGAGCACTAGAGGTCGGCGATCCGACTCGGGAGGAGACCGAGGTCGGCCCGCTCATTCGGCCTGCAGAGGTCGATCGCGTGCATGAGTGGGTGACGGAGGCAACGAAGAGAGGAGCGCAGGTCCTGTGCGGCGGCAAGCCACTCGGTAAGACGACCTACGCTCCGACGGTGTTGCTGAATCCGCCAGACGATGTGCGCGTGTCGACTCGGGAGGTGTTTGGCCCGATCGTGTGCGTCTACACCTACGACGACATTGAGGACGCGGTGAGGCGCGCAAACCTAGAACACGCCTACTTCCAGGCGGCCCTCTTCACCAACCGGCTCGACCGCGCACTCGACATCGGCCGTCGGCTTCACGGTATGGCCGTAATGATCAACGACCATACGGCCTTCCGAGTAGATTGGATGCCTTTTGGGGGTCACCGCGATTCAGGCTTGAACCTCGGCGGCATCGAGCATTCGATGCGAGACATGACGATCGAACGAATGATCGTGTTTCGGCAGAGGTAGCTGCTCAGGGCAGCTCCCACCGGTAATGCGACACGAACCATTCGTCGCCGCCGCGATAGGCAAAGAGCTCCGAGCACGCGATGAAGAAGAGCCGCCACCGATGAAACCAGCGGGTCGCGTCGTTCCCGTAGCCGTCGGCTAGAATCGGCAGGATCTGATCTCGGTTGCGATCGAGTCTGTCGAGCCAGGCATCGCAGGTCTTGTGGTAGTGCCCGCCGCCGACGCGCCACTGCTCACGCAGGTGCAGATGCTCCTGATATCGATGAAAGAGCGACTCGGCAGGCATCATCCCACCGGTGAAGAAGCTTCTAGCCATCCAATCGCTCTCGTCCTCGGCCTCGTAGGTATAGCTCTGGGATCGATGGCAGAAGATGTGTGCGAAAGCCGATCCACCTGGAGCGAGCCATCGCGCGATGCGCTCGAATAGCGCTCGATGATTTCGAACGTGCTCCATCATTTCGATGGAGACGACGCGATCGAAATGAGCTTCGGGATGGAAGTCGTTGATATCGGAGGTCTGCACGTCGAGGTTCATCAGACCGTTCTCGAGCGCTCGGCGAAGAATGAACGCGCGCTGAAGACGGGAATTGGAAACCGCCAAGATCTGCGAGCTAGGGAAACGCTCGGCCGCCCAGAGCGCAAAGGATCCCCATCCGCAACCAAGGTCGAGGATGCGCATGCCGTCCTCCACCCCAGCGCGCGAGGCGGTGAGGGCCAACATCGCCTCCTCCGCAGCACCGAGGTCGGGGATCGTCGGGTCCCAATAGCAGCAGCTGTACTTGAGGCGCGGGCCGAGCACGTGTTCGAAGAAAGGAGCAGGCACTTCGTAATGCTGTTCGTTGGCCGCATCGACCGAGATCGCGATCGGCCCTTTGGTGAGGCGGTCGACGAGCTCTGCTTCTTCTTGCCGTCGACTCTCCGCGTCGCCCCACACGCTTTGGCGCAGCCGCCTTCTCAATAGGTGCCTGGTGCCGGCACGAAGCAAGTGGTCGGGAAAGACGCCTCCTTCGGCCATCCGCAACCCGAGCCCTAGCATCGCGCATTCCTGCCGAGCGCCTGTGCAACTTCTCGCGCCGCCCGAATTCCCGAAAGAAACGCGCCTTCGACGCGATTGCCGTTTGCCCAATCTCCACAGGCGCCGATCCTGAGATCTGCATCGAACAAGAACCCCTCAGCCAAGGGATTCAGTGCGCTGGCGTAACGCCATCGGTGCGCCTGAAACCAGGTCGGTGCGACGGGTGCGACCCGGAGCGCCGCGAAGAACGCCTCTAGCAGCAAGTCGGCTGTGTCGGCGGGGGCCTCTTCGAGATGCGCAGCCGACCACCCGGGGTTCGCGTGAATCACCCATCGATCGGGTCGTGGGCTACGAAGGGGCTTGCTCGAGGTGCGAGCGATCCAGCTCAAGGGTCCATCGTTGACGAAGGCACCTTCGTACGCAACGTCGAGGTGCGTATCGAACGCCACCATGAGCGCCCAACAAGGCTGCATCTGCACCGTCGCTGCTCGAAGGGAGAGATCGGGCGCGACCGGCTCGAGGATCGCGGAGGTTTGTGGCGCGGGAGCCGTCGAGATGACGACATCGAAGCAACCGACGCTCTGCGCCTGTGGATCGAGCAACTCCCAACCGTCGCTTGTCTCACGGACGCACTGGATGCCGCGTCCGTAACGGATGTCCAACCGGGCGGCGAGATGGTGACACACGGCGCTCATGCCGGGGACCCCGACGAGCCGCCGGGTTCTACCGCTCGCATCCGTCACGCGTTCGGCATCGACCGACACGATTCGACCCGCCCACTCGTCCACGAGTCCACGCATCCTCCAGTCCTCGATGAAACGCACGAACTCGGGCTCGCGAGCGGTGAAGTACTGCGCGCCGTGGTCGAAGTCCGCGTGGTCACCGAGGCCATCGACGCGGCGAGTGGACGTCCTGCCTCCAGGGCCCCGCGACTTTTCGAAGACGGACACCGGGACCGAGCAGCGGGCGAGCTCCGAGGCGCAGGAGAGACCGCTGAGGCCGGCGCCGATGATCGCGGCACGCGGGGGTCGGCCCGTTCCCGACGGTTTGCGGAAGAGATCTGTCATCGTGGCGCCCCCAATGGATAGGGCGCGGCGGCGAACCAGCAAGCACAACCTTGGCGAAATGCATCTGGACTCTAAGAACTGGCTCGTGGAGAACATACCACGGACCATCGCTTTGACGGGCGCCACGGGTTTCGTCGGAACGCACGTCGTCGAACGGCTGCTCTCGGAGCCGGACCTCGTGCTCCGATGTCTCGTCCGTCCGACGAGCGGAACGGAAACGCTGGAACGTCTCGGGCCGCGGGTTGCGCTCGTCCGGGGCGACGTGTGCGAACCGAGCTCGCTCGGCCCACTGGTCGAAGGCGCTTCGGGGCTGATCCATCTCGCGGGCTACCGCGATTTCTGGAGCCGACGACGCGAGCTTTACTACGTGCTCAACACGCGAGGTGCGGAGAGTGTTTTCCGCGCCGCGCTCGAGGCGGGGGTCGACAAAGTGGTCCATGTGAGCACACCGCTGGCGTTCGGAGTGCCCGATGAAATTCCCTTCGACGAGGACACCGAGCCCGGGCCCCATCCATCCGACTACGCCCGGAGCAAGCACCTCGCGGACGAGATCGGCTGGCGCATGCATTCCGAGCTGGGGCTTCCGCTCACGGTCGTCCACCTGGCCGCCGTGATCGGTGTCGGCGACCCGCGTCCCACCATGGAGGTGCGTCGCGCGGTCGAAAGTCGGCTGCCCGTGCTGGTCGGAGCGGACACCGTCTACACCTATCTGCACGTGCGCGACGCCGCGGAGGCGATCGTGCGTGCGCTTCTTCGGCCGGTGAGCACCGGACGCCGCTATTTGATCGGCACGGAGCGTGCCTCGACACGCGAATACTTCGAGATCATCGGTGATCTCGCGAACGTGCCCGTGCCCCGACTCAATATTCCGGAGGCAGCGCTCATGCCCATCGCGCGCGCCCTCGAAGCGGTCGCCTCTTGGACGGGGAAGCGCCCTTCCCTTCCGGTCGACATTCTCAAGACTACGGCCGCTGGCTCGCTCTTGTTCGACGGGAGCCGGGCGGAGCGCGAGCTCGGCATGAAGTACACGCCGCTTCGCGTCGCCCTGGGCGAGGCGGTGGAAGAAATCCTAGGGAGCTCGCGATGAGCCTCGGTGCTCGGAGCGTGGAGGACGCGGAATCAGCACGGGCGTTCGCGCCTTATACGCTTGGTACGCTTCGTGGTCGCCCCATCGTTCGTCTGCGCGCTTCTCGAGGAGGGGAATCCCACTGATGCGCGTGAGCAGCAGCATCACGAAGAGCGGAGAAACTAGCGTGATCCACTGCCAGCCGTGAAGCGTGGAAGATGCCATGACCGCGATGCCGACCCATAGAACGATCTCGCCGAAGTAATTGGGGTGGCGCGACCACGCCCAGAGACCTGTATCGATGTATCGTCCCGAATGATCGCGACGGAACGCGCTCTTCTGCCTATCCGCGATGACCTCGATGGCGAAGCCGACGACCCAGATCGCTAGGCCGGCCGAGTCCAAGATGCCCCAGCTCGATGGCGCCGTTTGGGTGATGGCAGCAAGCGCCGCGCAGAGGGTGAGAAACACCCAGAGCCCCTGGAGTGTCCAGGCAACGAGAAAGCGCGAAGCGCTCGTCTTGATCTCATCGAAGCGGCCATCTGACCCGTCCGTGCGGATGCGTCGAAAGAGAAAGGTGCCGAGTCGCAGCGCCCACAGGCCGATGAGGATCGCAAGAACGATGGAGCGCGTATCGTTCGGTCGCGTGGCGATGATCGCGACGGAGACGACCGTCAAATACGTCAGGCTTCCGACCAGATCGTAAAAGCGTTCCGTCCGGCGAAGATAGGCCGGAACGAAAGCGACCCATTGAATGGCGAAGGCGAGGACGGCGCAAAGAGTCATCACCGAAGCCCCGGCCAGCACCGCTCCATCCTGACCGCCGGCCCATGCGACGAGCGCCGCCGCCGCGACAGCCCCGACGGCGACAGCCCAGGCCGCGGCGGCGTTGCGACCGCTGCTCACCGCCCTCTGCCCTCTACCCTCGTCTCTCGCATTGCTACTTGCCCATGACGCCCCAAAACGAGGTGCCTGCCCAGATCCGCCATGCGAACGACACGTCGGCACCGCCCTCCTGGACGGCGATCCCAGGCCCGAGCTCGAACAGGAAGAACGGCGACACGTGCTCAGAGGCCTTGATTTCGACGCCCATCCGAAAGAGCAAGGGAATGACCCCGCGGGTACCGACGTCCCTGTTGCTGATGTAGACGGCGAACGGAATCGTGCCCCCGGTGATGACGCTGACCCGCTCATGAACGTCGATCGAGACGGGTGCCGCAACTTCGGCCTTGATTCCGAAGGTGAACGCATCGCCCTGATTTCCCGGACGGTCCCGATCCCGATTGCCCGCAAGCAAGATGCCGGGGGTGAACCGAAAGGCGACGTCGTTGGTCACCTTGGTGCGTCGCTTCGTCGAAAGATGCCAACGAAGAGGCGCGCTGAACCCAAAGCCAATTCGAATGAACCGGCCGCGAGAGTATGCCGCCGCCCAATCTCCGTACACGAGCGCACCCTTCAAAGCCCAATCGAGCTTGCGTGGACCTTGGTTCCACCACTCGTAAAAGAGGCTCGGGTAACCGACGCCCACGTTGTGCACGTTGTCGTTTCGGAGCTTCTTCCCCCCAATGGTGGAGTTCGCGGGCCCTGCGAGGGCTGGGCTGGCGAGAGCCATGACCAGTGCGAAGACGCCAACGGCTTTCATCTCAATCGTCTCCTCTCATCGGAACAAGCGGCGTAGAGCCCAAAAGGCGATGCCGAAGGATGCGACCGCGCCCAAACCAAACAGCAAGCGCCCGAGCGCGTCGTCGACGGTTGCGGGAACGAACGGCACGACGCGCTCCATGGTGCCTTCCGGAGCGTAGAAGGTGAGCCAACCCGTCCCAGCGGCCAAAGCCAAAAGTAGAATCGATCCGATCGAGTCGCTCGCGCGGTGGTCTCGGGCCAACAATAGGAAGCCAGCCACCACGAGGAACGCACCTGCCCCGGCGACGATCGAACGGGGTGCCTCGAGCACGTAGTACTCGGCGGGCAAGAGGCCGAGCGAAGCGGCGCAGATGAAAGCGCCCGCGGCCAAGCACAGCAATGCGATTCCTTTCCCCACCGATCAGCAGCATAGCGGATCACCCGGCATTAGGCAGAGTTTCAGGGGCCGTGCCTTCGGAACGCAGAATTCGCGGCTTTGCAGCATCGAGCGTGCGGCCGCTCAGTCGGCGACCGCGCTCCCCCAGTAGTTGTAAGACAAGAATCGGACCCCTGGAATGTACATCCGCTCGTCGACCACGACGCGGAAGCCCGACGACTCGAGGAGATGCGGGATGTCGCGGTTCACGTTGCAGCCGCCGGCCAACTTGTTCCAGCTCGGGTTGATTCGGTTCTGCCAAGTTCGAACACCGGTGTCGGGTGCGAGACCGTGCTCGCAGAACAGGAGCTTTCCGCCAGGCCTCAGGACGCGACGCATGCCGGAAAGTGCACGCCGTGGATCCGGGATCGTGCATAGCGTGTAGGTGATCACCACCGTATCCACGGTGCCAGCATCGAGGGGGATCTCTTCACCAGGCAGATCGATCATTTCGACATCGAGCTTCGACTCGGCAACCTTCCGGAGAGCGAGCTTCCGCATCCCCTCCGAAGGCTCCAGTCCCCAGACTTTTCCGACTTTGCCGGGGTCGTAGAAGCGGAGATTGAGCCCACTGCCCATGCCGACTTCGAGCACTTGCCCTTCGGCAAGCGGCACGACCTTCTCGCGCTGTTTCATGTTCGGCTTCGACGAACAAGCCAGGTTGATCAGACGAGGAAGAACGTATCGATCGTAGAGACCCATCAGTCGTGACTGCTCGGGGCGGGAGGTGGAAACTTCACGTACTCGTCTACCAAGATCTCCGCGAGCTCGCGATTGGCCGGTCGTGCGTCGGCGATTCGACCTCGTTTGCGCAGGTCCGCGCACAGCGTCTCGAGCACGGCGTCCACGTCGAGGTCACGTGTATGTCGGTGCCAGGCGTCGCGGTCGGCCTCACGACGAAAGCAGTATGCCTTCCACGAGATCGAAAACCGCATGTCGTCCCATCGATAGCGGCACACCTCTTGATCGCCGTCGCGAACGACCCAGCGGCCGTCGCCTTCGGGAAAGAGGCGCATCCGAGGCAACAGCCTCGGAATGGGACCGTCACCCTCGGCGACACGATCGACACCATGAAACACGCTGTCGGTATCCAGGATGACCGCCGTGTTGAAACGCACGTCGTACGCTCTCGCGGCGCCGTCTGCCCCGTCCGGATAAAACGCGAACTCACCGCCCTTCGTGTCCTGATACCAAGAGACCGATGTCGCGATCCGCATACGGTACTCGTCGAACAGCCCGGAATGATGCATGACCACGATGAGCCACTCGGGATGGAGCTTTCGATTCATGCCCCGGAACTCGGGGACGTCGGTATGAACCGCGAGCTCCTGGCCGGGCAGCAAGATGTTGGCGTAGACGATCGCCGGTTCGACGATGGGGCAGTCGAAGATCTGCCTGGCCGCGTCGACGAGCCTCTGGCTCTGATAAAGCGGCTCGATGCCCGGGGCGAAGATTTCGTCACCATAGGCATAGGTTTCGCGGAAGTAGTTGGTGCGGGCTACGAGCGTTCCGAGGTCGGTGTCCCGGAGGCCGAGCCTGCCGCCGGTCCTCAAGAAGTTGAACACGGCATCGAAACGCTGGGGCAGCCCCTCGCCGATGCCGTCATTCAAACCTTCCTCGGAATACATCCCGTAGCTTCCGAAGCCCTCGCAGAGCCTCACGAGGGAGTGCGCCAGATCCTGGTCGACGAATGGATCGAGCTCGAAATAGCGAGAATAGAAATGGGGCTTCATGGAACGGATGAGCTCCCGGGTTGGTTTTAGCGGTGCCAGCAGAAATGTAAAGCGCATCGATTTTGAGCTTCGCCGAGCACGTGGTTTCGGGCATGCTCCTGGCGTGCGTTCGATTTCCCGCCGCGTTGCCCTTTGCGGGTTGGCTGCGCTGGCTGGGGCCGCATGCACCAGCGGGTCGAGCCAATGTCCGCAGGCCCCGGGCTTGATCGGCGAGGGCATCGCGAGATTCAGCCCGAGCGACGTCGCGTGCGACTCCATCCCGACGTCGATGTTTTTGGTCGAGCCGCGTCTCGCGCAAAGCGACATCCCGGCCGACTGGACCACCCCGGTGGTCCTGACGACGGAAGGTGAAACACAACGGGCCGCGGTCGCCATCGAGCGGGGCACGAGCCTCTATGGGACCGGCGAGATCGCAGGTCCCCTTCTTCGGAACGGTGCCGTCACCGAGGCGTGGGGAGAGCAGCCGTTCCGCGCGACACCGCCTTCGGGTCTGTCTCCATTCGAATACGACGACCTGATCCCCAACCTCTATCAATCACACCCGTGGGTTCTCGGGGTACGCCCAGACGGCTCCTCGTTTGGAGTCCTCGCGGACACGACCTACCGCACGCGAATCGACCTCACGCACGGCATCGAGCTTTCCGCTCAGTCGCCGTTTCCAGTGATCGTGATCGAGGGAGACTCACCGCAACAGGTGCTCACCCGGCTAAGCGAGCTCACCGGAACCATCGAGCTTCCACCCCTTTGGGCGCTTGGCTACCAGCAGGCGCGTTGGTCGTACGTGCCGGACAGTCGGATTCGCGTCATCGCAGACGAGTTCCGAGGACGCTCGATCCCATGCGACGTTCTTTGGGTCGACATCGATTATATGGATGGGTTTCGGATCTTCACGTTCGACGAAGAGAAGCTTCCCGATGTGAAAGGCTTGAACGAGTATCTCCATGAGCAGGGATTCGAATCGGTCTGGATTCTCGATCCGGGGGTCAAAGCCGAGCCTGGCTACTTCGTCTACGACGAGGGCGTCGGGGGCGACCATTTCATCCGACAGCCTGATGGTGAGCTCTTCGTCAATGGAAGCTGGCCTGGCGATTCGGTCTGGCCGGACTACACCTCTCCCGCGACGCGAGAGTGGTGGGCAAGCTACATCCCGGATTTCCTCGCGAATGGAATCGATGGCCTTTGGATCGATCTCGACGAACCCTCGATCGTCGTGCCGCCTGGTGTGCCGTTTCCAGAAGACCTCCTGCACCGCGGTGGTGGTGGCCTCCCACCCGACATGCATGCGCGCTACCACAACGCGTACGGCCTGTTGATGTCACGGGCGACCTACGACGGCATGAAGTCCGCGCGTCCAGACCGCCGACCATTCTTGCTCTCGCGCTCGAGCACAATCGGAGGGCAGCGCTACGCCGCGATGTGGACAGGAGACAACTCCGCAACCTGGGATCATCTCTATTGGTCGGTGACGATGACTCTCAACATGGGACTATCGGGGCAACCATTCGCCGGCGCCGACATCGGGGGCTTCTTCCGAGCCCCGAGCCCTTCCCTGTACGCGCATTGGATGGGTGTCGGGGCATTCTTTCCATTCAGCCGTACCCACACGGTGCAGCTCTCGCCGGACCAGGAACCGTGGTCCTTCGGCCCCGAGGTCGAGGCGATCTCCCGCACGGCCCTCGAGCGACGCTACCGAATGCTTCCGTACATCTACACACTGTTTCGCGAATCCTCCCTCAATGGGTTGCCAGTCTGGCGGCCGGTCTTCTTCGCGGATCCCGCCGATACCTCATTGAGATCGGAGGACCACGCATTCCTCATCGGCGCCGACGTGTTGGTCCAGCCCGTGCTGACCGAGGGAGAGCCGCACGTCTTTCGAAACCCTTCGGGGATCTGGCGCGAGCTCACGCTGGTCGGCGAAGATCCGTCGCAGAGCCCCGAGCTTCCCGTCCTGAAGATTCGTGGCGGCGCGATCGTACCGCTGGGTCGAGTGGTTCAGAGCACGGCTGAGGCGCTGCTCGACCCGTTGACACTCGTGGTTTCCCTCGACGCGCAAGGCCGCGCGCAGGGGGTGCTCTACGAAGACGACGGCGAGGGCTACGGCTATCGAGAGGGCGACTACCTGTTGACGACGTACTCGGCCGAACAGGTCGGGAACACGGTCGAGGTCGGCGTGGCGGCAGCGGAAGGCCAGCGCGAACGGCCCGAACGCTCCGTGGAGGTCCTAGTCATCACCGATTTGGGCACCTTCGCGGGCGGCGGCACGGAAACATCGACCATCCTCGTCTCGCTCGACTGATTCTGACGCGCTGCTCGCTGCGACCGAAGAGCTGCTCGCATGTCCCCCGAAGCGAGTGTAACATCGTCGTCCCAAGATCTACTAGCGGAGCGCCATGAAAAAGATACCCAAATCCCACGCCGACATCCTCGACAAACCCTCGTTCGTCCACCTATCGACGCTCATGTCCGATGGAAGCCCACAAGCCAGCGCGGTCTGGGTCGATGTGGACGGACCCTTCATCGTCGTGAACTCGGCAGAAGGACGGCTCAAAGACCGGAACGTTCGGCGAGATCCGAGGGTTGCGCTCTCCGTCACCGATCCCGACAATCCCTACCGCTCGATGATGATTCGCGGGCGCGTCGCGAAGATCACCAACGAGGGCGCCGACGAGCACATCGACAAGATGGCCAAGAAGTACATGGGCGTCGATGAGTATCCCTTTCGGCAGCCCGGCGAAGTCCGAGTGCTCTACTACATCGAGCCAGAGCGGGTGGCGGTGATGGGCTGAAGGGAGACGCTGGTTACTTGCGCGGCAGCTCCGCCCAGAAGAGGCCGCGGATGTCGCCAGGCGCATACCCTGTGGCCTTGTCGGCCGGGTAGAGCTCATCGAGCTTCGCTTTCAACTCGGGGCTCAGCTGAGAGCCGTGGCACGTGACGCAGAGGGGTTCGACGAAGATGGGCTCCACGTATCCGACTGTTTGCTCATCGACCAAGACGACGGCTGGCTCCCTGCGGTTTGGATCGGACTCGTAACGCTGTAAGAACCGCTCCATCCAAGGTTTCGGTGCATTGTTCGGATTTCGAAGCTTGTGACTCGTACGGCCTACTCGAATTCCGCCAGCGCTTGCGGCCTGGGCGAGCGCCGGGGCCTCGACGCTGCAAACGGAAATCGCTGCGACCGGACCATTCTCGATCCCCGCCACCAGCGCCTTTTTGAGATTCTTCTTGAACGGCAGCACTGCATTGGCGCCCGCCTCCTTCCACTCGGCCTCGTCGATTTTAGAGCGATCACAGCCCGGCAAGTGAAGGATCAAGAACAATACCAGGACACTTCGCGACATGAAGGACCTTTAGCTCCGCCGGGGGTGTGGGATCAAGCCGCCGAGGATGTGCTGAGCGACGCCAGCTGCGTTACGCTGTCCTGATGCGGTTCTGGAACGTTGCGTTCGTGCTCGGCCTCACGGCCCTCTGGCCGGCGGGAGCAAGCGCCCACTTGGGCTTGACCTCCCCAACTTCGCGGTACGGGCCGGACGTCCTCAAGACGGGTCCGTGCGGGACCTCGGGCGGCCAACGGACGGGGAACGTCACCACCTATGAGCCCGGAGAAACGATCGAGGTGAGCTGGGAGGAGTACATCGACCATCCCGGACACTACCGGATCGCGTTCGACGAAGACGGCGACGACGACTTCGTCGACCCATCGACGATGATGGAGCTTTATTCGAACGACGCGGTCCTGCTCGATGGAATCGCCGACCAGGGAGCCGCTGAGCGCGACTACCTGGTGACTGTGACCTTGCCCGACGTGACCTGCGACAACTGCACGCTTCAGGTCATCCAAGTCATGTACGACAAACCGCCGTACACGACCCCGGGAAACGACATCTACTACCAGTGCGCCGATCTCGTTCTGCGCACGGGTAGCCCGCCTACGGACGGTGGCACGGACGCCGGCACGGACGCTGGGAATGATGCTGGCGCCGGCACGGACGCTGGCCTCGACCCTGGCGCCGATCCCATCGCTCCCGGCGGATGCAGCGTCGCGTCTGGGGCCCCCGGCGGGCCCGGTTGGATCTCCGCGCTGCTCGTCTTGGGTTGTCTTCTTGCCCGTGAGCGCAGCTTCCCTCTATAGAAAGCGGCCTATGCGAATCGCCGATTTGTACGCGACTCAGGAGAGCCCCGTGCTCTCGCTGGAGTTCTTTACACCGAAAGACGAAGCGGGGCGCAAGGGGTTGTTTCGGGCGATCGAACGCCTTGCGGCGATTCGACCGGGCTTCGTCTCGATTACCTGTGGCGCGGCGGGAACCACACGCGAGCGAACGGCAGACTTGGCGATCGAAGTTCAGGAAACCTTTGGGCTCACCGTCATGGCACACCTCGTCTGCACCGGGACGACAGAGGCCGAGCTTCGCGAGACCCTGCGCCACATGGAGGCCCATGGGATCGAAAACGTCCTTGCCCTGAGAGGTGACCCGCCAAAGGGTGCTACGGACTGGGCCCCGGTCGTAGGAGGCTTTGGCCATGCCAACGAGCTCGCGACGTTCGTGCGGAGCGGGTTCTCGTTTGGAATAGGAGGCGCCTGCTACCCCGAGAAGCATCACGAAGCTCCGAGCCTCGAAACCGACATCCGAAATCTCAAGCGTAAGGTCGAGGCCGGCGCGGAGTTTCTCATCACTCAATTGTTCTTCGACAACGACAAGTACTGGAGCTTCGTCGAGAAAGTACGCGCGGAGGGTATCAGCGTGCCGATCGTGCCGGGGATCATGCCGGTCCTCAATCTGATCAACCTCCAGCGCATCGCCTCTCTTTCGCCTGGAACCACGATACCGACCGATCTCGAAGCCGCCTTTCGCGACGCGGGAGAAGACGACACAGCCGCACTCGATGCTGGCGTCAGCTTCGCCGCACGACAATGCCGCGCCCTACTCGCCAATGGTGCGCCAGGGATCCATTTCTACACACTCAATCGCTCGCCGGCGACGCTGCAGACCGTCGCCCAACTTCGATCGGTCGGCTAGCCGGGGCAACCGTCGTTCAACCGCAGATAGCGCAGAAACTCCCGCCGACTCTGCGGGCCTGCTCGACGATAGGAAGGCCGCCCTAACGAAGGGTCTGCCTCGATCGCGAGCTTGGCTTGCGAGACATCATCGTCTCGGATTGCACAGCGCGTTGCCTGCACGTCGATTCCGTACACCTTCGCTGCGTTCAAACCGAGAATTTTCGCTTTGGCCTGCGCGGTGAGCGCCGGGTATCCATACACCTCTTGCATGCTCAGAGGGATGTCGAACGTGCGAAACGCGGCGATCTGGTCCTGCGGGCTCCCGTACCAAATCGAGTCGGTCCCCCAGAGTATTCGTTCCTCTCCGAGATGCAGGAGCAGTTTGCCGAGCACGTGCGCAGCGGCTTCGGTGCGCGTCATCAGGAAGCGCCACGTGCTTCCGAGCTCAGCATACACATTCCCCTCTTTGCCGATGCCGTTGTCGAGCACTGCCCTCACCAGCGTGTCGACCCCTTGCACCGACTCTGGGTCGTATGGCCCTTCGGCGACGGTCACTTCGAATCCCGAATGATAAATGAGAAAATTGACGTCCGGATACATCGGCGCAACGACACCGATATCGTCCGCGGACGAAATCGCAGGGTCCAGCCCGAACTGCGACAAGCCCTTGTGGGCACAGATCAGCTTCACATCGAGCTCGCGCGCCTTCTCGATGAATGGGATCCCGATCGCTTCGTCGTCGAGGCGCCAGCCCCCGAACTGCGTATAGACCTTCCAAGCGGCGATCTTCTGCCGTTCCTTGAGGGCCTGCATTCCGTCGAGCTGCTCTGGCCCCCGGTCTGGAACCACGATGCCGTGAATGATCAGCCGCTCCGAATCAGCCATCCGGTTGACGATCTCGCGGGTCGCCGCGGCCTCTTCGGTCTCGAGGGGGCTGTTGCCGGGCACTGCCGGCACTTGCGAGAGCGCTGCCACGGCGGTGTCACTGTTCACGAACACCTCACGAATGTAGTGATCGGCATCGAAGCAATCGACGAAGTCGAGCTCACCGCATCCCGACTGCGGAAAGCCAGCGAGCGCGCCATCGAACCCCCCGCTCTGTCGCCAGGCACCGTTCGGATTCACGTGATGGGTCTGCACGTCGAAGATGAATTCTTCTCCCTCGAGTGGCGCGCATGCACCCGCATCTTCCATCATTCCTGCGTCGACACCGAAGTCGGTGCCTCCGCCGTTCGCACAACCGTAGACCTGGTTGATCACCCAGAGCGCCGTTGCGGTACCCATCGTGCTCGCGACGAAGTCGCGCCTCGACACACCGAGTCGCCTCGCCTTCTCCGCAGAGATCCGGTGAAACATTTCGGTCGCAACCCGATCGCGCCGGCTGGGGGCGGGCGGCTCGAACTCCCCGTTCGAACCGGTCCGAAACGGAATCGGCGGCTCGATCGGCCATTCCTGCGCGCTCTTCTTCACGGTTTGAGGATACCGCGACCCGCGGGCTAGACGCCACGGATCAGTGCTAGAGAGACGCCTCCGGCCATCATCAGCAGGCCGAAGCAGATGATCACGAAGCCCGCACCCCCGACGTAACACCAGGCCATCACGCCTGCTCGCTCTTCTCGGCGCAGGCTCGAGTTGTAACGCAGGGGCCGCCAGAACCAGCCTCGCGGAAGCTCTCCCCGCGGATGGAGAACGCGGTAGAGCTGCACATGATAAACCAAGCCCGTCGGAACTCCCACGACGAAGCCGGCCACGGTGACCCAGATGCCACCGTAGTAGAGAGTCTCCCAGGGCGTGAACCACATTCCGCTGAGCACGCACATCAGCGCAGTGATCACGGCGACGACGCCTAGCTCACGCATCGGTGGCTCTCCCGAGCTTCCTCACGGCTCCGCTTCCGTCTCGGAACGCGTCTGAGCGCATTGCTCGAGGTTTCGGACGTTGTCCTCATCGTAGGGATCGAGAGCGGCAGCGCGGACGAACGCACGGCAAGCCGTTTCTCGATCCCCGAGCTCATAGGTCACGATGCCGAGCACGCGTTGATTGTGCGACGTGTCGGGCTGAAGGCGAACGGCCTCTTCAGCCACGTGCAGGGCTTCCTGGCGGTCCCCGCGTTTGAGATAGAGCAACGCCAGATTCGCGTAGGCCTTGTGCGACTCGGGCACCGATGCAGCTTGCCGCATCATCTCGATCGCCGCGTCGAGCTTGCCCTCGGCAGCGAGCAGGAGGGCCTGGCGGTGCAAGAGCCGCCAATGCCCCGGCGACTGCTCCAAGCCGCTGCGCGTGAGGGCCCAAGCTCTCCCGGAGTCCCTCCGCTCGGCTGCCAAAGACGCGAGCTTATCCCAAGCATCGGCGTTGCTCGGATCAACCAACACCGCGTTCTCGAACAACCGATCGGTGCTCGACCACACGGGGGTCTGCATCAGCGTCCAGCCGCACCCGACGAGCATGACCAGAGCCCCAACCGGCACCCCCACGCGCCGTGGGAGCTTCGTCAGCAGCGCCGAAAAAGACAGAAGCAGTCCAAAGCTCGGCAGGAACAGGTACCGATCGGCCGCGTAGTTCTGAACCGGCACGAGCACATGACTCACCGGTGCCAAGAATACGAACCACCATCCCACGCCGAACATGGCCGGCGTGCGGCGCGACCGGTCGAACAGCGCCCATGCGATCGCTCCGAGACCAAGCGCAGCGGCAAGCGCGCCCGGCAGCCACCGGGCGATGCCGAGCCCGCCGGGACGCACCGCGTAGTCGATCGCATATGGGCCACCGTACGCCATCAACTTCAAGTACTGGCCGTGGGCTTCAGAGAACAGCAGGAGCGTATCCAGGAATCCTTCTCCGTGATAGGGCACGATGACGCCCATCGAGCGGGAGACCCAGACGTTCGGCACGAAGACGAGTAGCCCACACGCCGCATAGACCGCTACGAACGTCAGTTGCCGTCGCCGTTCGAGCGGGGAGTCGATCCAGAGCATGATGAGCGCGAGCGCACCTACACCTGCGATCGTCAGTGCCTTGGCCGCGACCGCCAGCAGAAAGAGCAAACCGGCAAAGAAGGCGCGCGTGCGGCCTCCGCGACGAAGGTACGACGTTGCGATCAGCAAAGACGAGGCGCCCAGAAAGGCACCGAGGGCACCCTTGCGCTCGGAGAGCCAGGCCACGACCTCTACGTGCACGGGATGCATCGCAAACAGGAGGCCGGTCGACCACGCGAGCAGCCGGTTCTCGAAGAGCGCGAGCGCCAACGACGCGAGCACGGCGCAGGTCCCGGCATAGAGCAGCACCTGGGTCAGATGCTGCCCCCCCACCCAATCTCCGTAGATCGCGTAGTCGAGCATCACCGAAAGGTCGCGCACCGGAAGGTACTCCGCTCCGAGCCGATAGCGTTGCTCCCAAGAGAAGTCGCTCAAGACGCGCCAGACGGATTCGAGCGTGAGATTGTGCAAGAGCAGGTTGTTGCGAATCAGCCACGGATCGTCGTGCAGCACGAACCCGTACGTGACGGTGCGCAGGTAGAGAGCAAGACCGACCAGCCCTACCCAGGCCGGATGAAGCCGCTCCCACAGCGCCCTGCCACGTTTCGTCATCCCCCGACCACCGCTCGCGCAGGCTAATCGCTACTGCATCGAACGCGCCAGAATCGGCCCAACGGCCGGCGGGCGCCTAGCGGCAGTCTTCGTACGCGAGCCGGCTTTCGGCGGTGCGCAGGTCGTCGCGGTCCTCAGAGAGGGAGTAAACAGGTGGGCTGCCGATCGGAGCGTCGACCGTTCTTCGCTGACCGCCTTCGACCTGCTCTCCGGTCCAAACGTCGTACCACGTCCCGGTGGGGAAGTAGACCGAGCGGGAAGTCGCGCCCTTTTCAGTCACCGGGGCCACCAGGAGCGACTCGCCGAGCATGTACTGATCGCTGATGTCCCAGGTTTGCATGTCATCCGGAAAAACCAGCATCAGATGTCGCACGATGGGCGCGCCGCTGACTTCCGCCTCCGCGGCCAGCGTCATGAAGTCGTTCATGAGCGCGCAATGAATGTACGCGAACTTCCGGAAATGGTTCGTGGTTTCCTCGTCGTTGCTCCAGCGCCAGTTGTTCTGTTTGTCGGCGCCGTCGTGGGTCCGCATGACCGGTGTGAACGCCCCGAGCTCGGTCCATCGCTGGAAGAGCTCCTTGGTGCTCGGACCTTCGCCGCGGTTGCTGAAACCGGCGATGTCGTGCGTGACGAACGGTTGGCCGGCCAAGCCGAGGTTCAGCATGGCGGGCACGACGGTTGGAAGCCCGTCGAGCTCCCCCCAGTCGGTCTCTTGATCGCCCACCCAATGAATCTGCGCGACGCTTTGCACCCCGGTGAAACCGGAGCGGGCAAACATCACCCAATCCCCGTCGGGCCGGACGGTCTCCATGGCTTCGCGAGTGGATCGCTGCCAGTCGATGGGGAAGGTGTTGCGGCGCTCGACGGGGTTGCTTCCATTCTCTGCGACCGAGTCCAATGGCACCCATTCGCCGAAGTCCGCCATCCAGCCGTCCACATCATAGGCTCGGACGATGTCTGCAAGCGACTCGCTGATGAACGCGAGGGTTCCGGGATTCGTGAAGTCCGGATGAGCGTTGCCCTGCGGAAGGTTCGGAGCCGCGAAGTCGATGTAGGTTTCACCGTCTCGGTTCTTCAGGAGCAGCCCCATCTGATCCATCGGGTCGAAGCGCGCTGCAAACCGAGCCGGATTGTCCTCTGCCCGAACCGTCGCGGGATCGACGATGAACGGATTCACGTAGGTGAGAAACTTGTAACCGCCATCGTGAAAGTCGGACACCAGGCCTGCGAAGCTCGGATACAACGTCTCATCGGGCTCCCAGATGTATTGAACACCCACCCCGAGCGCGCCGCCGATGTTGAAGCGAATCCCACCCCAATCTTGTACCCAGAACGCACCCACCGGGATGTTCGCAGCTTCCAAGCGGGCAGCCTCGTCGATCACGTTCGCCCGGCCGCCTTGGCCCGCCATCCACAGCTCATAGGCCCACGCGGGGGGTTGCGTCGGGCGCCCCACCAGATCGCCGAGCTGCCGGATCACGTCGAGGCCGGTAGGGCCTTGGAAGACACGCCACTGCACGGGAGCGCCGCTGACGACCTCGAACCATGCGATCTCGGAATCACTCGCACAGAGGTCCACCAGAACTAGGCGCGCCGTGTCGAACAGGGCCCCGAAGCCACGCGCATCGAGGTAGTACGGCATCGGAAAGTAAGTGGTGTGCTCGTTGCCGACCGAAACGCCCAAGCTTCCATCGCGGCCGTTCCCCTGCTCGTTGACGAGGAGCTCGAAGGCCTCGCCGCGTTGGTTGGTCGCGTTGTATTGCTCGCCGAACCCATGGAACGTGCCGTCCGGATCGCACCGAACGCCGACGGCGATCGAGTCCGCGGGAGGGCCTGAGAGCTCGAGCCGAAACTCACTGACCTCATCGCTGACGGCGAGGCCGGTCAACGTGGCCGTGCGAGAGCCGTCGGCGTTGGCGTACTCGACAGTGGCGCTCGTACCTTTGTTGGTGACGGATCGAACCGACAGCGGATCGGTGACCTCGAGGCTGCGCTCGAAGGAGACCGTCCCCACGCCGACCACGCGCTCGTTGAAGTTTCGAGCGACCGGCCCAGTGGACGCAAGCGCAAACTGAGCCTCGCCGTCGACGAGCACCTCGACCGTACCATCCGGGCTGGCGACGATCTGAGTGTTGGCACCCGGAGGCCCCGCGCTTTCAGAGCTACCCGTCGTGCACGCGGCCACCAAAATCCCGAAGCCAAGAAACCCGTTCCTCACCATCTCGTCGCTCCCGTGTAGGTATCGAGGGATTCTTCGTGGATCTGCGATCTATCACAAGCCGACGGTTGGGCCCTCACGGAAGCGACGACATCGGGATCCTGCCCCATTTGGGCTCCGTCAGGCTTCCGATGTACAGCCAGTCCCCCGCCTGCTCCGCGCTCGTCGACTTCGAGAAGCTGACCCCGTCTGCATCCTGGAGATTGTGCACCACTTTGCCGCTCGCATCGAGACCCAGCACGAAAGGGTGGCGCTTCGGCTTCGGCTGAAGCGCAGCCGGGATTCGGTAAATCAGCTTGCGCATCCAAGGCTTCGGTCCGGCTGAATCCAAGAGTGCGTTGCGGGGCGCGAAAAATGCGAGCCAGAATAGCCCATCGGCGCCGGTCGAGATGCCGTCCGGAAAGCCCGGGAGGTTTTCGATGAAGATCTCGACTTCGCCCTCTCGCGGTCCTCGTACGAACACCTTCTTGACCCGATACCGCATCGTCTCGTTGACCAAGACATAGGTCTCATCCGGGGACACCGCGACACCGTTGGCGAAGTAGAGGCCGTCGAGGACGACCGAGCACTCCTTGGTATTGATATCGTACTTCACCAGCCGACCGTTCGGGGCGCTCTCGAGCGCTTCCTCCATCGCGTGGTTTTCCTGCCCGAACTTCCACGACGCATCGGAGAACCAGGCAACGTTCTGTGAGTCGACGTCGACGTCGTCCGTGAATTTGAACGGATGAGCGCCAGCCTCCGTGCACAACACCTGGATGGCCCCTTTCGGATCGATCGAGAGCAGGCCTTTCACCGCATCGGCCACGATGAGATTGCCGTCGTTATCGAAGTCCAAGCCAAGTGGCCTGCCGCCGGTATCGGCAAACACCTGTGGTTCGGAGCCGTCCGCGGCGTACCGAAGAATCTGCCCCTCCTCTACACCGACGTAGACTCGCCCCGATGCGTCCACGGCAACGTCCTCCGGACCATGGCTGTTTGGGGTCACGTAAAGCTCCATCCCTTGGAGCACACGGTTCTCGGCGAAGTCCCCTTCCATCGGTGGAACTGGCTGCGGCTCCCAGGCGATCGGATCGATGGGCACCGGCCAGAGGAACAGATAGAGCGTGAGGACGAGCACGAACCCAACCAACGACGCAATAACGGTCTTGCCCATCGTCATTCCTCCCAAAACCAACGAAGTCGTTGCACCTCGGCGCCGGCTTGATCGAGCTCAGCGACGAACCCAGCCTCTCGCATGCGGCCGCCCCACTCGATGGACGCAAGGCCCGACACGGTTCGACCCGACGCCAACAAGTCCCGCACCTCGAGCGCAGTGCAACCTCGCTGAAACTCGGCCGGGAAAGCCGTCGCCCCGCCGGGCAGCTCCACGGTCGCGCCAGCCGCGAAGACCTCGTTCCCATCGCGACCGATGTGGCGCGCGAGCCGCTCGATCAGCTCTTTGCCGGCCCGTCCGACGCCCCGTTGCGAAGCCTGAAAGTACGCGATCAGCCATTGGGGTCCGAACGCCCTCAGCATGCTGAGGTTCATGGCGGCAATCGTGCGCATCCCGAGGAGCCCCTGACTCATCAAGATGCGGCTGATCCGGTTGACCTCCCAGTGGGCCTGCATTCGCCGAATCAAGAGCTCGCCGTCGCGGGCGACGATCTCGTAGAGCAGATTCGCCGGCACCTTCATGGTGAGGCCGGTCTTCAAGTGGGTCGTGTGGATGTCCACCGCCCGAAAGACGTGCATGCCGCAAACGAGGTCGCGACGCGCCACCATGTCGATCCCGCTCCGCGCGATGAACGCCTCATAGAATCTTCCGAGCTCATCGCCGAGACGGCCGGGGCGCCTTCCTCCGTGGGAAGCCGGCGTGCCCACGGGGTCCTCGACAATGGCGTCATCCGTGTAGAGGGCGAGCCATCGCTGCTTGTCGTGCAGGCTGGCGATCTCCGGTGACGCTAGGGCCGTCCGCAGTAGAGTGTCGCGGTCTGGTGAGGAGGATGGGTTCGTGAGCGAGGGCTCGATCATGCGCTAGTTCTACCACGCCGACGCCTCGATGGATCGCGCCTACTCGCCTTTCTTCGGGGCGTGGCCGGGGTCTTTCGGCTCTGCTCCGACTTTTGGCGGAGCCGCCTGGTTGAGGAGCCCCATCATGGTCACGGAGAGTAAGTCGTCATCGGCTTTGCCGAGGGGACAGAGGTCCTTTCCGAGGTACGCGCAGGCTTGGGCACGAGCTTCGTCGAGGTCTTTCACGTATTTCCCGTCGCGCGTGTACCAGATGCCGCTTGGAGTCCGCGCAAGCATGCCGTTCGAGTACTCCCACTGTCCGAGCGCACTCTTGGCTTTGGCCCCACTCGGGTAAAACCACTCGCCGCTTCGGCTCTTGGCGAGACGGCCGTTCGGGTGATTGAGCTCCAAGTAGCCGCGCACGATCATGCGGCCGTTCGACCAGCTCACCGTGGGTTGGCGCGTCACTCGATACCCCACATACGGGGCACACACGTCTCGCCGTAGCTGGGACAAGTCGCGGAGATCCTGGTCATCGAGACCCCTCTTGTGACGGCTTCGTTCTTCATCGAGCCGAGCGAGGAAATCCATGATGGTCAGCTCCTCGCACGTGGGAGACGCGGTCAGGGATCGCTGCGACGATGCCGGGGCAGTCGCGAGAACCGCCAACGCCAACCCGGCGAAGGCAAACCAATACTGCTTGGAGAGCATGTGGAGCTCTACTCGATCCCACTATTCGTCTTGCGACGCAAGACCTCGCGGACCGCGCGCGCTTCGGCGGCGCAACCGGTTGGCCTCGCCGAACCGGCGTTCGACCCACTTGATCATCTGTTGGTGTGTCCCGTCTGAGCTCTCGCCACCGTTCCGCTGGACGTAAGTTCCGTCGGGTTGCATGTCCCAGGCACTACGCTGGTCACCGAGTAGCGTGTCGAGAATCGTCCGGAGCTCGTCCTGGAGCGCCTTGGGCTCGACCGGAACCAACACTTCCACACGGCTCACGAGGTTTCGCTTCATGCAATCGGCGGAGCCGATGTAGTACTCCTCTTCGCCGCCGTTCCGGAAGTAGTAGATGCGGGAGTGCTCGAGGAAGCGACCGACCACACTGACGACACGAATGTTGTCCGAAAGGCCGGGAACCCTCGGTCGCAAACGGCAGGAGTCACGAACGATCAAATCGACGCGAACGCCCGCCTGCGAGGCTTCGTAGAGCGCGCGTGTGATGTCGACGTCTTCGAGGGCGTTGGTCTTGATCTGAATGAGCCCCTTTTCGCCGTCGGACACTCTGCCGATCTCTCTCTTGATCTTCTTGAGAAGCGCCGGCTTCAGCAGCTTTGGCGCCGGAAGCAGCTTGCGGTAGGCGCGGCTCGGCTTGTAACCGGTAGTCAGATAGTTGAAGAGCTCGGTCGCATCGCGGCCGATGTCCGGGTCGCACGTCAGCAGGCCGATGTCCGAGTACAGCTTCGCTGTCTCCTCGTTGTAGTTGCCCGTGCCGATGTGCACGTAGCGTCGCAAGCCGTCGTGATCGCGACGCACCACGAGGATGAGCTTGCAATGCGTCTTCAAACCCACGACCCCGTACGTCACGTGAATGCCGGCTTGTTCCAGCTTGTTTGCCCAGTTGATGTTCGCCTCTTCGTCGAAGCGGGCCTTGAGCTCGACGACCACGGCCACCTGCTTGCCGTTGAGAGCAGCATTGATCAAGTGTTGAATGACCCGCGACTTGGACGACGTGCGATAGAGGGTCATCTTGATGGCACGCACTTTCGGATCCTCGCTGGCCTCCCGTAGGAAGCGCTCGACCGAGGTGCCGAAGGCCTCGTAGGGATGGTGGACCAGGAGAGCTTTGTTGTCCCGGATCGCGTGGAAGATGTTGCTCCGCCCCACGAGAATCGGCAGATCGACGGGGCGGTGGTCCGGATCGCGATGCTCCGGGATGTCGAGCGACGCTAGCTGAAACAAATCGTCGAGGCCGAGGAAACCATCGACTTCGAAGACATCGGCCTGCTCGTCGAGGCCGAGCTCCGCCGCGAGCCGGCCTCGGTGGGTCGAGTCCATTCCGAGGGCCACTTCGAGCCGAACGATCGGCGCGAACTTGCGCTCCCGAAGCTCCGACTCGATCAGCGCGAGCAGGTCATCGGCTTTGTCCTCGTCACCCTCGACGTCGGCGTTCCGGGTGACTCGGAAGAGCTCCGTCCGTTCGATGGTCATCCCCGGAAACAGCAGGTCCAGGTTTTGCGCCACGATCTCCTCGAGCGGCACGAAGACCAAGGAGTCGCGCACCTGAATGAACCGGGGCACCCCGGCGCCGAGCGGCACCTTCACGCGCGCCATCAAGGGGGTGGGGTCGTTTGGATAATGAAGCGACACCAACAGGTTGAGCGACAGATTCGACACGAATGGAAACGGATGCGCGGGGTCCATCGCTTGCGGGGTGACCAAGGGGAAGATGTTCTCGAGGTAATCCTCGCGGAGCCATTCCCGATCCTCTTCGGAGAGCGACTCGCAGGAGGCGACCTTGACTCCGATCGCGTCGAGCTTCTGGCGAAGCTCGACCCACAGCTTCTGTTGCGCGTCGTTGAGAGGCCGTATCAGCTCGTGACATTCCCGAATCTGCTGTAGCGGCGTCCGGCCATCGGCCGTGAGCTTGTGCACACCGGCGGCGACCTGCTGCTTGAGGCCGCCGATGCGCTTCATGAAGAACTCGTCGAGAATGGAGCTCGTGATCGCGAGAAATTTCACGCGCTCGAGGAGCGGCGAGCGAGCATCTTCGGCTTCGTGAAGGACGCGCTTGACGAAGGTCAACCAGGTGAGCTCACGATTGAGGTAGCAGTCTGGTGAATCCAGATCGATGCCGGTCTTCGGTGGCTTCGGTTCCTCTTGCGAGGGGCTGGTCGCCGGATGCCCGTTGGTGGTCGAGGTCGAGGTGGAGCTCATGGGTGTTTTCGTGAACCCTCAGTGTAGCCCCTCTTGGCCGGTGCGATCTAGGCGCCGAATCGATCGCGCGATGACGGACGAGCCCAACGCCACATGGACGAATCGAGCCTGCACCGCAGCAGAAAGCGTAATTAAATCGTATGGTTACACGAACTCGCACATCGTGAGTATCGCTGGTTTTTCAAAGAGCCCGATTCGGTGGTAGAAAAGCCGAATCTTTTTGAGGAAGAGGAGAACCGGGAGATGAATTTCAAAGTTCTTATCGGCGCCGCATCAGCGGCCGTCATCGCGGTCGCAGGCTGCGGTAGCAGCACCAGCAACGGAAGCGGCGGCGCGGGCGGCACCGCGGGGACCGGTGGCAGCGCGGGAAGCGGCGGCATGGGAGGCGGTCCTCCCGCAGCCGTGGACTGCAACAACCTGCCGAACGTAGACGCCTACGCCGTCGCAGACGTGTTCGACAACGTTCCGGAGACATCGGACACCGACTGCACCGACCCGATCTTCATGCCCGGCGCCGACGCGGCATCACGCTTGAACGCGCGACTCGAGAACGCCAACCCGAACGACGTCGTTTGCATGGCAGCAGGCACCTACGAGATGGACGGCACGATCGCGATCTCGCTCGTCGACGGTTTGACGCTCAAAGGCATCGGCGCCTCACCGGATGATACGGTTCTCAACTTCGGCGGCCCCGGCAGCGGCAAAGGCATCTTCGTTCAAAAGGACAACGTCACCATCGAAAACCTTTGGGTCAAGAACACCGGAGATAACGGAATCGAGCAGGACGGCACCACTGGAGCGGTCTATCGCAAAGTCCGCGTCAGTTGGGAGAACGCGAGTCAGGAAGAAAACGGCCCCTACGGCATCTACCCGACCAACTGCGAGAACGCACTTGTCGAGTTCAGCCAGGCCGTCGGTGCTGCGGACGCGGGTATTTACCTCGGCAAATGCGGATGGTTGGACGACACGACCGATGGCGGCCTCTTGCGGTACAACATCTCGGCGGGGAACGTGGCTGGCTTCGAGGTCGAGAACAGCAAAGATGTGGTCGCTCATGACAACCTGGTCATGGGCAACACCGGCGGCTTGATGCCGCTGCAGCAACCGATTTCCCCGGAGAGACCCGCCAACGAGAACGTGTTGATGGAAAACAACAGGGTCTGGTGCAACAACGGCGAGAACTTTGCAACGACCGGCGTCGTCCAGATCATCCCAGTCGGCACCGGCCTCCTGGTATTGGGCGGAAATGGCATCGAGGTCCGCAACAACGACATCCAAGGCAACGATTCGACCGGACTGGCGATCGTCAGCAGCTCCTTTACCTGCGACGCAGCGGGCGCAGACTGCCCGCCCTACTCGTACGAGTACAACGCCTATGCGCAGAACATCTATGCGCACGACAACTACTTCCTCAACAACGGCACCAATGCCGACGTAGCGAGCGACTTCGGTCCCATCTTCTCTCTGCTCGGGTTTGGGACGCAGGAGAACCCGACCCCGGAGGTCTTGTGGGATGGCAACATCGTGCCGCCAGGCACCGATGACCCTGGGATCTGTCTTGGCACGGACTTCGAGGGAACCTATATCGATTTGACCAACAACCAGTGCCAAGGGCCGGCCAACTCGGCTGAGTTCGTCGCTTGCGTCATCGCCAACAACACGATGAGCACGGCGGGCAGGCTCTGCGCACCATAACCACCTCCTAGGAGCCCCGAAGGGCGCGTAAGACATGAGCAACTACATTAGCTTAACGAGCTCCCTCTGCCTCCTCCTCGCAGCCGTCGGTTGTGGTGACGCCGCCTCTGGTACCGCGGGTACCGGCGGCGGCGGCATCGGCGGTTCAGGCGGAGGCATGGGCGGCATGGGCGGTGAAGCCGGAATGGGCGGCGCCGGCGGCCAAGCGGGAATCGGCGGCCAAGGGGGAACCGGCGGTCAAGCCCCAAAGGGCAACTGCAATTCGAGCGTCCCGGACCTGCTCTCCGAATGGGGGCTCTTCGCGGACATCCGCAGTCAGGTGCCAGCGGAGGGCGTCATCCCCTACGAGGTGACCTCGCCGCTCTTCACCGACGATGCGCTCAAGCATCGATTCGTGACGCTGACCAAGGGCGGCACGATCGAGTACGCCAACGACGACACCCGTTGGCAGAGCCCAGTCGGCACCATCTACGTCAAGACCTTCGCGTACCCGCCAAACCTCGAGGACCCGAATTCCGACGGCCTCGAGCAGCTGATCGAGACCCGACTCATGGTGCACGTCGCGGCCGAGGACGACCGTTTGGGATGCAGCGGCTATGACTCTTGCTGGAACCCCCACGTCTACGTCTATGACGAGACGATGACCGACGCCGTCTGCCAGTCCGGCGGGGAAGTGGTCTCGGTCACCTACACCACTCCGGTGAAGGCATGTTCGGACGATCAGAGCCCATGCGAGGTCAACGAAGATTGCCCAGGCTTCATGACAGGCGCGACGTGCGAGAACGTGCAAGAGTCCGTGCCCAACTACGGCGTTCCATCCAACGGCGCATGCCGTCGCTGTCACGGGATCGACGATCCCAGCACCTCGAGCCGCACCAGGACGCTCGGCCCGTCGGCCGGGATGCTCAACCGGGGCAATGATTACCAAGGCAGCCCGGTCGCCAACCAAATCGACGAGCTTTACGACCTGGGGATGCTGACCGAGCCCCCGTCCGATCCAGCGGATCGCCCGACCTATGTGGACCCGGTCTTGTACACCGAGTCCTGTCAGACCCCAGAGTGCTTCCACGAAGCCGCGCGCTCCTGGTTCAGCTCCAACTGCTCGCAGTGCCACGCGCCCGACGGCGAGGCAGCGGGGACCGGGCTCTACCTGGACTACGCGAACCTAGATCCCGACAGCCCGACGCCCCAGCGATTCGCGACATGGGGTATCTGCAAGCTGCCAACCTCCGCAGGTGGCGTGCGAAACTGCCCCGGCGGGGAGGTCGACATCGTGCCGGGTCAACCGGATGCGTCGGTGATGCTCTGCCGAATCAACTCGATCATACCCGGCGAAATGATGGCGCCCCTCGGCCGCAGTATCGTCGACGAAAACGGATACAACGTGATCCGCGAGTGGATCACGAACCTGCCCCTCCTCTTTCCTGGCATCCCGACGTGCTCTTCCGGAGGCACTGGCGGGACGGGCGGATCGGGGATCTAGTGTCTAGGGGTGCGAGGGCCGCGCTGGTCCTTGCTGTGCTCGCCGCGGCGTGTGGCGAATCCGCAGGGAGCCCGGCGGTCGAAAGCCCGACTCCATGGCCGGTCACGGCGTTCCCCGCGCTCCCGGAGGTCATGATCGACGTTCCGGAGGCGAGGATCGAGCTCGGCCGGCTCTTGTTCTTCGATCCCATTCTCTCGGTCGATCGGCAAACCGCATGTGTGACGTGCCACAGCGAGCGATGGGGCATGGGAGACGGAATTGCGCGCGCCGTCGGCAACGGGGCCGGCCTTCTCGCAGGGCCGGGCCGCCGCGGTCCAAACGAGCTGAGGCGGAATTCCCCTTCGCTTTACAATCTCGCATTCCGTCCGAGCTTGCTTTGGGATGGTGACGCGCGATCACTCGAGGAGCAGGCACTGATTCCGCTTTTTGCAGAAGACGAGATGGGCGCCGAACGCGACATCCTCGTGACAGAGCTCTCCAGCATCCCTGAATACGTGCTCCTTTTCGAAGACGCCTTTCCGGAGAATCCGGAAGTCACGATCGAGAATCTGGCCTCGGCGCTAGCGGCGTATCAGCGCACCTTCATTTCCAATCGATCGACTTACGATGCCTATCTCGAGGGCAGACCCGAGCTCATGAAGGACGATGAGGTCGAAGGCATGTACCGCTTTTCGGAAATGGGCTGCGATGACTGTCACACCCCCCCGCTATTCGAGTCCGAAACATTCGCCAATCGAAACGTACCGGAGGTCGAGGGCATCATCGATCTCGGGGTCGAGGAGCGAACCGGACGACCTGACGATCGCGGTAAGTTTCGAGCGCCCTCCCTCCGAAACTTGAGGTCGACCGAGCCCTACTTCCACAACGGCTCGGTGACGAACATGGAAGACGCGATTCGACACGAGCTCGAGCAAAGCGGCAAGCCCTTCACGGACGACCATGTGCGCCTGATCACGCTCTTCATCGACAAGACCTTGCGAGACGAGACGCGGGAGGCGATACGCCCGGTGACCGTGCCGAGCGGCCTTCAGCTTCCCATCGACCCGCCTGGCAGCCGCTGAGCTCGATTCGAGGATTGCGTGATGGACGGCAGGAGACGAGCAAGTCATCGGGGCCGCCAGACGGTCGTCGCGCTCATCGTGGCCGTGGTCGCCGCATCGTGTGGCAATTCGGCGCGGCCTCCGCCTGTCGAGAGCCCCACGCCATGGCCGGTGACGCCCTTCCCAGCTCTTCCGGAGATCATGAACGACGTGCCCGAGGCGAGGCTCGAGCTCGGTCATCTCCTATTCTTCGATCCGATCCTCTCGGTGGATCATGAAACCGCATGCGCGACCTGTCACAGCGAGATCTGGGGGATGGGAGATGGAATACCGCGCGCCATCGGACATGGGGCTGGTCTCGACGCCGGGCCCCGTCGCGAGGGCCCCAACGTGCTGCGGCGCAACTCTCCGGCGCTCTACAATCTCGCATTTCGTACGAGCCTGCTTTGGGATGGTCGCGCGCGGTCACTCGAGGAGCAGGCCCTCATCCCGCTGCTTGGGGAAGAGGAGATGGCGGCCGATCGTGAGGTCCTCTTCGCAGAGCTGTCCAGCATTCCCGAATACGTGCGGCTTTTCGAGGCCGCGTTTCCGGAGGATCCGAGTGTTACCGTCGAGAATCTGACGGCGGCTCTGGCGACGTACGAGCGAACGTTCATCTCCAATCGATCGACCTATGATGCATATCTCGAAGGCCGCCCCGAGCTGATGAACGCCGAGCAGGTGGAAGGCATGTACCGCTTTGCAGCGATGGGCTGCGACGACTGCCACACGCCCCCGCTGTTCGAGTCTGAAACGTTCGCAAACCGCGACGTGCCGGAGGTCGAGGGCATCGTCGACCTCGGGCTCGAAGAACGAACGGGACGACCAGAGGATCGCGGCAAGTTCCGCGCGGTTTCGCTTCGCAACTTGTCGTCCACGGAGCCCTACTTTCACAACGGATCCATGAAGCTCGCGACGGATGCAATTCGACACGAGCTCGAGCAGACCGGCATCCCTTTCACGGACGAGGATGTGCGCCTGATCAAGCTCTTCATCGACAAGACCCTGCGGGACGAGACCCACGAGGCGATTCGCCCCGTGACCGTACCGAGCGGGCTGGCACTTCCGATCGACCCAGCCGGTCCCTAGCTCAATCGATCAGCCGCCGGCTGTCGTCGAGGAAGCCCTCGTCCTCGATGAAATCGATGCGGCTTTGGGCAAAGCGGCGTGCTGCGGCCAGCGCGCGCTCGCCCTTGTCCCGATCGAGAGACCACTGCGCGTGATCGACGAGGAGCGCAAGCTCGGTCGCGCGTCCGAGGGTCATCGCAAACCGCCGCGCACCGGCCTCGAGCAACTCACGCTCTTCGAGGGTCTTGCTGAGCCATCGACCTGCGTGTTGAACGGCCGACTGGCTCCGGTCGACCGCGATCCGCAAGCGTGAGTCCGTCGACGCTTCGAGGCGCGCTCGAATTTCTCCGACCAAGGCTTCCCAAACACCTTCCTGCTTGAGTGCCCGCAGCGTGTCGAGAGACAGCACGTTGGTGGTCCCTTCCCAAATCGGCAGCACCTGCGCATCCGCGAGCAACCGTGGAAGACCCGTGTCATTCACATAGCCTGCGCCACCAAACGACTCGAGGGCCTCGGAGGCGATGGCCACGGCCTGCTTGCCGGTCGTGAGCTTTCCAATCGGGGTGAGCAGACGGCTCAACAGCTCCTCCTCGGCCGTTGCGTCGCCCGACTCGATGCGGCCGAGAAGCTCGACTACCCGAAAGGTGAGCAGAAACGCGGCCTGCGTCTCGGCGATCATGTCTGCCATCGTGTCGACGTGCAGGGGCTTGTCGATGAGAAGGGCGCCGAAGGCCTCACGCTTGCGCGCGTAGTCACGGGTCAGCGCCACCGCGCGCTGCATGCCGAGAACCGCTCCGACCGCGTTCCAAGTTCGGGTGATGTTCAGCATCGGCGTGATGTTGCGCACTCCGTTTTCGAGCCCGGCGACGGGGACCGCAGCCACACCATCCAACGTGAGCTCCGCGGTCGGTAGCTTGCGCGTTCCGAACTTGTCCTTGAGCCGGTTGATGCGAAGGTTTTGGAGGCGCCCGTGGTCGTCTCGAAGCTCGAGGTAGAACATCGCCAAGCCCCGGCCGCCCGGGGGATTGCCCTCGGGCCTCGCAAGCGTGAGCGCCATGTCGGCGGTCGTCGCCGAGGTGAACCACTTGGTGCCATACAGCCGCCATCGTTCGCCATCGCGGCGCGCCACGGTCTCGGTTTGCCCGACGTCGGAGCCACCGATGCGCTCGGTCATCCACTGACCGGAAGTCCACATGGTCGCCGGGTCACGCGACAAGAGACGTGGTAGCGCATGATCGATGAGCGCTTGGTTTCCGGAGTCGAGCAGCGTGCGCGCAGCGCCGTCAGTCATCGCCAGCGGGCAGCTGTAGGTGTCGAGCGAGGCTTGAACGAGGTAGTTCAAGACGTGCTGATGAGTGCGTGCGTGCGGCCCGAGCTCTGAATCGTAGCCCGCAGCGACCAGGCCGTGCTCGGCACACAGAGCTTGAGCACGCTTCCAGACCTCGGTGACCTCGACCTGGTCGATGCGATTGCCCCACGGATCCCACACCGTGTGCACCGGCTCGTTCCGCAGATCGGTCCTCGACAGCTCGAAGAGGGTGCCGCCGCTCAGGTCTCCGAGGTGCCGGTACTCGGGCTCGAGGCGCTCGAGGAGTCCCGGCGGTAGGGTCCGCTCCAAGTACTCGCGCAGGAGTGGGTCAGAATCGTACTGATTTCCTAGGATTGGAGGCACTTGATGAAAGGCCATACATTACTCGACTTGGCAGAAACTGACGCTCAGTGAAATCATTCTACGCCGCTCTCGGTTGCCCGTCAATCGTCGGTGGGCCCTAGGCGCCCCCTAGCGGTGCTAGAGAAGACGCATGATCCCCATCAAGGTCGCGACCGCGTCGTTGAATCAGACGCCTCTCGATTGGGCGGGCAACCAAGGTCGCATCGAGGCCGTGCTTCGGCAGGCGAAGGCCGAGGGCGTGACGATGCTCGTCCTGCCCGAGCTCTGCACGACGGGGTACGGCTGCGAGGATGCCTTCCTCGGCCCCGACGTGGCCAATCGTGCATGGTCGATGCTCCTCGAGCTGGTTCCGCAGACCGCGGGGATGGTCGTGAGCCTCGGGATGCCGGTGCGTCGCCGGGGAGGACTCTACAACACCGCGTGTGTCATCGCCGATGGTCGCATCACAGGCTTTGCGGCAAAGGAGCATCTCGCGGGCGAGGGGCTTCATTACGAGCCGCGTTGGTTCAAGCCCTGGCCCAATGATCAAGTTGTGGAGCTCGAGCGCGATGGGCAGAGCTATCCCTTCGGCGACGTATTCTTCGACTTCTCGGGAGTGCGCGTCGGTTTCGAGATCTGCGAGGACGCCTGGGTCGCACAACGCCGAGGGGCGCTCGACGGCTACGCGATGGACATCATCGTGAATCCGAGCGCGAGCCACTTCGCGTTTGGCAAGCACGCCGTGCGGGAGCGCTTGGTGCTCGAGGGGTCACGCTCGATGGCGGTAACTTATCTGTACGCCAACCTGCTCGGCAACGAGGCAGGCCGGGTGATCTACGATGGCGGTTGCTACATCGCTCAAAACGGCAGGATGCTCGCGCAGTCACCGCGGCTGACGTTCGATGATTGGCGGCTGACCACGGCCGTCGTCGACGTCGAGGCATCCCAGACCGAGCAGGTGCGAACCACGAGCTTCGCGGCCGACAGCAGCGATCCGGGGGTCAAGCGAATCAGCGTGGACTTCGAGTTTCCGCGGGCGCGCATGGAGCGGACCGTGCCGACTGCCGTCCCCTGGGAGGCGAGCCCGGACCATAAGGAGGAGGAATTCATGCGCGCCATCACGCTGGCGCTCTTCGACTACCTCCGCAAGAGCCGTTCGCGCGGGTTCGTCCTGAGCATCAGTGGAGGCGCCGACTCCGCGGCGACGGCCTGTCTCGTATCACTGATGGTCGATCGCGCGCTCGAGGAGCTTGGGCCACGCCGGTTTGCGGAGAAACTCGGTCTCGATCCCAAGCCGGGTGCTCGTGAATGGGTCCATCAGCTCCTTTGCTGCGCCTATCAACCGACCGAGAACAGCGGTGACGTCACACGCGACGCCGCCACCGGGGTCGCGGACGCGATCGGCGCGACGTTCTACGTCCTGGACGTGCAGTTCATCGTCGATGCCTATGAAGGGTTGATCGCCGGCGCGGTCGGACGCGCGCTCACCTGGGAGCAGGATGACATCACGCTTCAGAACATCCAGGCCCGTGCTCGGGGCCCGAGCGTCTGGATGCTGGCGAACATGCGTGGCGCCTTGCTGCTGTCGACGAGTAACCGCTCGGAAGCGGCAGTCGGGTATGCGACGATGGACGGCGACACCTGCGGCGGCTTGAGCCCGATCGCAGGCATCGACAAGGCATTTCTCCGCCGCTGGCTTCACTGGCTGGAAACGAAGGGGCCAGAGGGCATGCACCCGATTCCGGCCCTGCACGCGGTCAACGTCCAGATTCCCACCGCCGAGCTCCGTCCCCGCGGCAGCGAGCAGACCGATGAAGGCGATCTGATGCCCTACCCGGTCCTCGACGCGATCGAGAGGCTCGCGATCGGCGACAAGCTCCCCCCAGCGGATTGCCTCGAGATCTTGAGAAGCGAATTCGCCGAGCACGACGAGGCGACCCTCATTGCATGGGTGAAGCGTTTCTTTCAGCTGTGGTCGCGCAACCAGTGGAAACGGGAGCGATATGCACCTTCCTTTCACGTCGACGACAAGAACCTCGACCCGAAGACCTGGTGCCGCTTTCCGATCTTGTCGGGGGGATTCGAGCGCGAACTATCGGAGCTTTGATCGCACCATCTCGGCCATGCGCTCGATCTCCGCACATGCAATCTCGGGCCGCTCCATCGTCAGGAAGTGGGAGACCTCTTCGAGGATGAGAACGCGCGTGTCGGGCTTACATCGCATGAACACTTCGCGCGACGCTCTGGTGAAGGGCGGACCATCGTGCTCACGTGCAATCAACGTGATCGGGCACTGGACTTTGCGCAGCGCACGGTAAGGGTTGACGGTGGCCATCGCGAAGCTCTTGCTCTCCCAAGCGGGATCACAGCTCAGCCGGACGGTCCCTTCCGCGGTGGTCACGGTGCCCCCGTCGACGTAAGCCTCGATCCACGATCGAGGCCAAGTGCGAAAGGCTCCCTTTCCGACGTAATTGTCGACCGCAGCCTCTTTCGAGGGGAACTCCACGCGCCGGCGAGCCGCCGCCTCGGCGATCGGGATCAGGCGTCGTGTCAATCCGAGCTGCCGAGCGACCGCCAACATCGGGACGTGTCGCGGCGGAACGATCACCGGATCTATGAGCACCAGACCCTGAACCGACTCCGGTCTGGCCGCAGCGACCTCTAGGCTCACCGTCGCGCCCATCGAATGGCCGGCGAGCACCGTCGGCCGTGGAAGCGTTTCGACGAACGCCTCCAGGTCTCTTCGGTAGGGAGCCCACGAGCGCAGCTTCGTCGGGTCAGCCGGCACCTGGGACCGGCCGTGCCCCCGGGCATCGATTGCAAAGACCTCGAGCGACGAATCGAGAGCGCCGAGGAGCTCTCGATAGGTTTCGGCGTTGAAACCGGTGGCGTGCGCAAAATGGACGGTCACCGGAGTCTCACCGCTCGCGGGGCGGTGGAGGAGGGAAAAATCTCCAAAGCGCTCGCGTCGAATGCCCGTCATGTCGATTCGGGGGCGATTCTCTTGAAGACGCGTGCAATGATCCCGTCGGTGGTGGCAGGCATGAGACGCTTGAGCGCGTCGGCCATGTGGGCCTCTTTGGTGATCAAGACCCGAGGCGAGTTGTCCTCGATCGCTTTGACGACACGGGCAGCAACGACGTCGGGGGTCGTTCCCAGTCGATCGAAGAGCCCCTGTGTGCTGTCGCGGAGCTTCTTGTGCGTATCGGTCACCAAGCGAGCGTTTCTCACGATGTTGGTCTTGATCGCGCCGGGATGGACCGACGTGACCCCGATGTTCTCCTCCGCAAGCTCGGCTCTCAACGACTCGCTGAAGCCCCGCACCGCAAACTTGGTCGCGACGTAGCTCGTCTGGAGCGGAGGGGCGATGATCCCAAAGACGCTCGATAGATTGACGATGTGCCCCTCGCCGGCAGCCTTGAGGTGCGGGAGGAAGAACTTGCAACCGTAGATCACGCCCCAGAGGTTGACGCCGAGAATCCATTCGAGATCCTCGATGCTGTGCTCTTCGAACGACGCGTAGACCGTGACCCCTGCGTTGTTGACCAGGATGTGAGCCTCGCCGTGGGCGTCGATGACGGCGGACGCGAACGCCTCCATCTGCGTCCTGTCGGAGACGTCGACGCCATGCGCCGTCACCCTGGCACCTCCCGCTTCGAGCTCGGCCCGCAGGGTCTCGAGTGCCTGCAGGTTCACGTCGCAAATCGCGAGGCGGCACCCTTTGTTTGCCAGGGCGATCGCCGTTTCACGCCCGATGCCATCCCCTGCTCCCGTGACCACTGCCACTTTTCCGTCGATCTCGCGCATTCGTCCTCCAACCCAAACCGTACGAGGCCCGGTCTCCCGCGCAAGCGGGGGGATTCAACGAAACGCGTACACCACGCCGGTGAGTCTTTCGGACTCCTCCCACAAACGCGCGGCAACCTCCGGATCGCGCGCCTTGCTGAGAGGCTCGATGATCTCGGGGGGACCGCGCCAGCCCATGAGACGCGTCGGACCGACGTACTCGTCGCCACGCAGAGGCTCGACGGTGGCAAAGATGGTCGGCAGAGCGCCTGCAGCGGCGTCCTGCGCCAACAGTGCATTGCCCCACGCGCTCAATCTCTCCATCAACTTGGAGCCCTCCATCTTGGGACCGGCTTCCTGCAGGTTGGTTGCGGCCCAGCCCGGATGGCAGGCGACGCTGATCGTGTCGCGACCTCCTTCTTTGAGCTTTCGATCGAGCTCGTGAGTGAAAAGGAGATTCGCCAGCTTGCTCTGCCCGTACGCACCCCACTTGCTGTAGCGATTCTCCCATTGAAGATCGTGGAAACGAATCCTTCCGAATTGGTGCGCGATGCTGCTGACGTTGACGACGCGCGAGCCGGGTGTCGCCAAGAGAAGCTGCAGAAGGTGTCCTGTCAACGCGAAGTGGCCTAGATGATTCGTGCCCAATTGCATCTCGAAGCCATCCTTGGTGGTGCGCCTGGGGAGCGCCATCACGCCGGCGTTGTTGATCAGCGCGTCGAGTCGCGAATGGGACTCGCGGAACGTGTCGGCAAACGTACGAACCGACGACAAGTCCGCGAGGTCCAGGGGGATGATCCCCAATCGCGCAGTCGGTGACTTGCTGTGAATGCGATCGGCCGCCGCTCTTGCTTTCTCTCGATTCCGGCAAGCGAGAATCACGTTGGCGTTTCGCTTGGCGAGCGCAAACGCTGCTTCGTAACCGATGCCGCTGTTCGCACCCGTGAGGATGATCACACGGCCGCTCAAATCGGGTACCCGCTCGAGATTCCAATCGTGAGGCATGACACGGACCGTACCGCGGTCAGCGCCAGTGCGCCGCCCATCGAGCGCCAAAAAAGAGGCGGTCGTGTGCCTGGTGTGTGCTAGGGTTTTGAGGGCTGAGCGCAGGGGGCGCCGGCAATGGGAGGGTGGATATGCGTGTTCTCGTGATTCTCGCGCTCGGCGGAGCGCTCGGCTCGTTCGGCTGTGGCAGCAGCGATGGTGGCACCGGCGGCTCGGCCGGCATGGGCGGTTCCGGTGGCATGGGCGCGTCTGCCGCGGCAATCGCGTTTTGTCAGGAGTACGACAACGTCTGCACGTTCGGTGGTCAGGACCGGCATGCGGATGAAGCAGCCTGCCTTACCGCCTACGACGACTCTGGACAGGCTGCCTGTTACGAGACGCATCTAGGTTACGCGGTCGACATGAATGCCGCGGCGACCCATTGCCCACACGCGACAGGCATCGGTCTCTGCAACTAGCTGGCAGAGAGACGTTCGAACTGAGGAGATTTGGCATGCGATTCATCATAGGATTGACATTGAGCGGAGCACTTGCGCTGACCGGTTGTGGCAGTGACGGAGGTTCCGATGGAAGCGGCGGGTCAGGCGGCGGAGGGGCCGCGCCGACCATCAGCATGGTCGAATGGGAGGCGGCGGCAGGCTGTGCGATGGGCGTGCTTTCCGACGTCGTGGTCACCGTGACCGCAACGGGCACAGGCGCCTTGACCTACAGCGGCAGCGTTGCCGGTTGTAATGGCGCCATCGACGCGGCGGTTTCGACCGTGAGCTGCCCGAACGTCGCGACGTACCCAGGCACCGTGATGGTGTCGGACGGCACCGAAAGCACCACGGTGACCTTCGACGTGCCGGTTTGCGATTCAGATAGCTGCACGACCGATCCAGACACCTGTAGCTAGACACGCAGACATTGCTTACTCGAACAGTGACACCGGCGCCGACACCATCGGTGGCGGTGGCGCCAGGCTCTGTTATGCTCGCTCTTGTCCATGCCTGCACAGACCGCCTACGAAGCCGAGGTCGTCGTCATCGGCGGTGGCCTCGCAGGAATGGTGACCGCGCTCGAGCTGCTCGATGCCGGTAAGCGTGTCGTCTTGCTCGACGCGGCCTCGCGAGATCGCTTCGGCGGGCTCGCCCGTTGGTCGTTCGGTGGGATGTTCTTCGTCGACTCGCCCGAGCAGCGCAGAAACGGAATCGAAGACTCGGTCGACCTCGCCATGCGCGACTGGGTTCGCTACGGCGAGCTCGACCCGGACGACGTGTGGCCGTACCGGTGGGCGGAGGCATACGTCAACCGTTGCACCGAGGAGGTCCGTGGCTGGCTCTCGAAACGCGAGGTGAGCTTTTTTCGCGCGGTCAACTGGACCGAGCGTGGATACTTCGTGCCAGGCAACTCCGTCCCGCGTTTTCACATCGTGTGGGGCACCGGCGAAGGCATCGTGCTGCCGTTGATCCCGCGCCTCGAGGCGCACGAAAAAGCCGGGCGGCTACAACTTCATTTCGATCACCGGGTCGATGACCTGACTCGATCGGGCGGCGAAGTGGTCGGGTGCCACGGCACTCACGGCGCTGGAGCGTTCGAGGTACGAGGCGACGCGGTCGTCATCGCGGCAGGCGGCATCGCAGGCAACCACGAAAAGGTGCGCGAGGTGTGGCCGCGAGATCAGTGGGGCGACCCCCCTGAGCCGTTGTTGAACGGCTCGATTCCGGAAGCCGACGGCCGACTGCTCGATCGGGCCGCGGAGCTCGGCGCCAACATCACGCATCTCCCGAAGATGTGGAACTACGCCGCGGGAGTACGGCATTGGGAGCCACTCTTCCCCAATCACGGCCTGAGCCTCGTTCCAGGAAAGTCACCGCTCTGGGTCAACTACGAAGGGCGGCGCTTCGTCGATCCGCCCCTGGTCGGCTCCTATGACACCCTGCTCCTCATCGACCGAATTTGCCGAGAAAAAAAGAAGTACTCCTGGCAGGTGATGAACCGCAAGATCGCCGACAAGGAGTTCGCCGTGTCGGGGGCCGAGTTCAACCAAGAGGTTCGGGACAAGAAGCTGTTGGCGTTCATCGTGCGTCTTCTGCGCGGTAACGGCGAGCAGGTGCAGGAGTTCATCGATCACTGCCCGGACTTCGTGACGGGCCGAAGCGTGTCCGAGCTCGCCGGCAAGATGAACGCGCTGACGGGTACCAAAGACGTCGATGCCAGCCTGCTCGAGCGCGAAATCGCCGAGTACGACGCCAACATCGCGCGCGGCCGCAAGCTCCAGAACGACGATCAGCTCCGTCGGATCGCGCACGTCCGCCAATACCTCGGCGACCGCCTGCGAACCTGCAACATGGCCCGTATCGTCGACCCCGAGGCGATGCCTTTGATCGCCATCCGAACCCAAATTCTCACGCGCAAGAGCCTGGGCGGCATCCAGGTCGATCTCGATGCGAAAGTTCTCGACAAACGTGGCAACCCGATCTCCAATCTCTTCGCGGTCGGAGAGGCCTGCGGATTCGGCGGAGGCGGAATGCACGGAAAGCGAGCCCTCGAGGGCACATTTCTCGGCGGCTGTGTGTTTTCAGGCCGTGTCGCAGCCCGAGCGATCAGAAGCGGCCGAGGCGTGAGGTAACCGATGAAGCAGAGCAGTGCATGGATGACGGTGCGGGCCCTCGAGAACATCGGGGTGCGGTACACCTTCGTCATTGGCCTGATCTTCGCGCTCGGCCTGGTTGGCGAGCTGCCGCATGCGAGCGCCGAGCCGCCGCCGCGAAAGCCCGCCGCGCCAGAGAACATCGACCGGACGCCGCCTCTCATTCCGATCCCGAACGCCCGGGTCACCGAGACCGGTCTGCTCATCGGTGGTCAGCCGAGCCGCGAGCAGCTCGAGGCCATTCACTTCTCGGGATATCGTACCGTGGTCAATCTTCGGCCCGACAGCGAGCTTGGCGACGAAGGCGAACAGGCGCTGGTCGAGGGCATGGGCATGAAGTTCGTTTCGATACCGGTCGCGGGTCCCGCGGGTCTGACGGAGGCCAACGCGCGAGCCCTCGGGAGGACCTTGGCTGAGCGCGACGCGCTGCCGGCGGTGGTTCATTGCAGCACCGGTCAACGGGTCGCCGCCTTGCTGGGGCTCAAAGCATTCGTCGTCGATCGAATGAGCCCAGCGGCCGCGATCGGCCTCGCCAAGAGCCTCGGGCTGACGACGCTCGAGACCGCGCTCCGGAAGCGCATCGCAGAGATCTGCAAGACCGATAAATCGCGCAACTGCGAGCCCTTGCCATGACCAAGAAGCCGACCGCTCTGGTCCTGTTGGCGCAGGGCTCCGAGGAGATGGAAGCCGTCATCAGCATCGACGTGCTGCGTCGCGGGGGAATCGACGTGACGGTGGCAGGGATCGACGGCGCTGACCCGATTCGATGCAGTCGGGGTGTGGTGATCACGCCGGACGTTGCGCTCGAGGGCCTCGAGGGCAACTACGACATCGTCGTCCTGCCGGGCGGTGCCGAAGGGGCGCAACGCTTGTCGCAGTCCTCCAAGGTCGGAGAGATCCTCCGCAAACAGGAAAAGAACGGCCGGTGGGTTGGAGCGATCTGCGCGGCGCCGGCTGCGCTCCGTGCACATGGGGTCTTCGAGGGTCGGCAGATGACGAGCCACCCGAGCGTCAAGGCCGCGCTCGAAGGCTGGGCCGAGTACAGCGAGCACTCCGTCGTAGCGGACGGGAACCTGATCACGAGCCGCGGCCCCGGCACCGCGTTTGCGTTTGCCTTACGCATCGTAGGCGTGCTCGCCGACGCGCAGCGGATGGTAGAGGTACGCGCCCCGATGATGTTCCCCGTTCAGGTGTCTTGAGCCGGCGGCTCCGGCGGTCGCGTCACCCGGGGTCGAACCGAGACCGCTGCGCGTGCCACGTAGGACAAAAGCTTGTGGATGGGCGTCGCATCGAAGAAGCCCGGCTCCGTGGGAGTACGATCGGGTTCGGGCACCGGTATCGTTGCGACAATCGCACCGTCACCCGAGGCGCTGAACTTCACGTCGGGGCTGAGCGACTCGATCATGTGTCTCGATGCGGTGTTTTCGGCGAGGAGCTCGGTGCGAAACCAGCGAACGTCCCGCTCCCAGGCGGCCTCGATCAGCCGCTGCAATAGAATCGAGCCAAGTCCCCGCCCCTGAAAATCGTCGAGGACGGTCACGGCCGCCTCGACGGTGTCCGGCTGATCGGTCAGACGAACGAATCGCGCGCTACCGACGCCCTCGTCTTTCGACATGAGATGCGGCCGGATTGCTGCGATCGCGAAGTGGTCGATGCCGTCGACCTCGGTGAGATAACGAAGCTCCCTTTCGGTCAGCTTGGTCTTTGGTGCCATGAACCGCGCGTAGCGCGACTCCGGCGAGAGGCGCTCGAACCCGTCGATGAGCAGCTGCTTGTCGGACGGACGAACGGGACGCAATTGGACTCTTTGACCGTCCGACAGAACGACGGTTTCCTCATAGGAGTCGCCGTAACGATATGGCTTGTCGTTGCCCCCCATTGCCGTCGAAGCCTAGGCACAATCAAGCGCACGGACAACTGCATCCATTGCCTGCGCAGCCCCGGTCCGCAGACGATAATCGACGAGATGCGACACTTCACTCGTCCCGGGGTTAATTTCCACGGTTAGCGCGCCGCGCCGCCTCGCGTCGATCACCGGCTCGGCGATGTAGGGAAACACGCTGGTGGTCCCGATCGTGAACACCGCATCGAAGCCGCGCATCAACTGCTCTTGAAGCTGACTGGCGCGATCGAGCGGCAACATTTCACCAAACAAGACCACCTCGGGTCTCACGATCGAGGCGCACTCGGGGCATGAGGGTGGAATGTCGAGCCCTGCATAGCTCGCGACCCGCCAACGATGACCGCAACGGGTGCAGATCAGCCAGTGAACATCTCCATGAATGTCGATGATCCGCTCGCTGCCGGCGGCATGATGCAAACCGTCCACGTTCTGCGTCAGCGTCCAGACCCGGTCGAAGCGGCGCTCGAGCTCGGCGATCACCTCGTGCGCCCGGTTCGGGCCCGCGGTGCGGCACGAGCTCTCGATTTGATGAAGATACTTCCAGGTTAGCGCCGGGTTTCGCCGAAACATCGCCCCGGACAGGGCGGCTTCGATCGGGATGCCGTCGTCGGTTTCCTCTTGTTCGTAGAGCCCTCCAATTCCGCGGTAGGTGGGCAGGCCGGAGTCGGCGGAGATGCCTGCGCCGGTGATGAACAGCACGCTCCTGCTCTGCCGCAGGCGCCGGACGATCTCGGAGAGGTAGGGGAGCTCCACTGGCTTTGGTTATCGTATTATCGACGAATCGCCAACCCGACACGGTTCGGGCACTACCACCGACGGCCGAAGCTCCCTATAAATCACTCATGTTCTTCACTCCCAGCAAGAAGCTCAGAATGCCGACCCCCGACCAGGCGCCCCGAGGACGGGACACGAAGATGCCGGTCGCGACCCGCCACTTCGTCTTGAAGACGCCGCTCGTCGGTCCCTTCCCCGACCACACGCGTCGAGCAATGTTCGGCCTCGGCTGCTTTTGGGGCGCCGAACGAAAGCTCTGGGAGCTGCCTGGGGTGTACACGACGGCCGTCGGGTACGCGGCCGGATACACGCCAAACCCGACCTACGAGGAGGTCTGCTCTGGGCTCACGGGGCACAACGAGGTCGTGTTGGTCGTCTACCATCCGTCGCAGGTCAGCTACGACGAGCTGCTCAAAGTTTTTTGGGAAAGCCACGACCCGACTCAGGGTATGCGTCAAGGCAACGACCGTGGGACACAGTATCGGTCGGGCATCTACGTGTTCGACGAAGAGCAACGGCAGTCGGCCCACGACTCGCTCGAACGTTACCAGCAGGCCCTCGCCGCTGCGGGGTACGATCGAATCACGACCGAGATCTTGGAAGCTCCACCGTTCTATTACGCCGAGGACTACCACCAGCAGTACCTCGCAAAGAACCCGGCCGGCTATTGCGGGCTCGGAGGCACCGGCGTCGGCTGCCCCGCCGGCATCGAGTAGACATCACGTAAACAACGCCCAATTAGGACGTTGACCTGCATATCCGTGCATGGCTCGGGTGCTTTTTTGATTGACCTATCGGCGGTCGTTCCATGTATCCTTCGCCGGCCCCGAAGGCCGCACGATCGGCGAAGGATCTCCCGCAATGAAGTACAGATCATGCACCGCGTGCCTCCTCGCAGGCTTGCTCACGCCGGCGCTTGCTAGCGCGAACCCCGAACCGACCGCGTACGACTCGAGAAGCATCGGCATGGGGCTCACCGGTGTGACCTACCTGGATCGACCTGCCGCGCTCGTGCTCAATCCGGCCAACCTGGAAGGCATCGAAAAGCTCGGCTTCACCTTCAACTTCGTTGCGTTGTTCACCAGCCAGCAGGCGCCCGTCGCAGGCCCCAATACGAAGGTCGATTCGACACTTGGATTTGGTCCGATTCCGGCCGGCTTCATCGCCGGGAGAATCGCTCCCCGCGTCGTGTTTGGTGCAGGCATCTACATCGAAACCGGTTACGGGTCTTCGTTCAGTGGGGTGAAATGCGTGGATGGTGATCCGGTGGGACCCGGGCCCGAATACACTCCGAGCACCCCGCCCGACTGCACCAGTCCTCAGCCGCAAAACCTCGATGTGACCTTCTTTGTCGGCGAGTTTACGACGGGATTTTCGTTCCGTGTCCACGAGAAGTTTCAGCTGGGCGTCGCTCTGCGGCTGCCGTTCTCCAAGCAGATCTCCGACCTTTATCAGAACGTCGGCGCCGTGTTCGACACGGTCGCCTACGAGCGCGTGAAGAACAACATCGGCGGCGTGGGCTTCCCGTCGCCTCGCTTCGGCTTCACGATCAAGCCGCATCGAAAGGTCAGAATCAGCGCGATGTACCGCATGTATTCGAAGATCAAGCTGACGGGCTCCACCGAAAGCACGTTCGCTGGGACACAGCTCGAGCTCGACGCGAGCGCGGACTGGTTCATCCCCCATGCGATTGCCTTTGGCGTTTCTTATCAGGCGAACAGCCACCTGCTGCTGGCGTTCGAGCTACGAGCTCAGTTTCACGGGGCGGACAAGAGCGGGAACAAGAACCAGACCGTCACCACCTCGGGCGGCGCATTGACGCCGGCACCGATCGTCGTGCCGTTCGGCTGGCAAAACACTTGGAGCCTGAAGATCGGGTTCGAGTATCGCTTCAAGAAGGATTTCTTGGCGCTCAGATTGGGCACGAACATCGCAAACAGCGCCACTACGGGAGAGTTCGCGCAGTATTTCACGCCGCCTCCGACCCCTTTCAACTTCTCGACGGGCAGCGCCGGCCTCGGCTTCTATTGGGACGACCGAAACGACCCGAGCATCAAGGACAAGTACCAGCTCGATATTGCAGGCCTTTTCTCCTCCACGGGCAAGACGTTCGGCAACGAGTACATTGGTAACACCTCGCAGGTGCCCGGAACGGACACCAACGTGGTGCTCTGCTCCGACCAGCAGGTCGTGCGCACCGGATGCCCCGGACGCTACCGGGTCATGAGCTTCTGGGCGTCCGTCTCGTTCACTCTTCAGTACTAGCGAGCTGGCTATCTTGAAACGCCTGTCATCGACGATCTGCCTACTCGTAGGCCTATTGGCGCCTGCGGTTGCAAGCGCAAACCCGGAGCCCACCGCGTACGACACGCGAAGCATCGGGATGGGGCTCACGGGCGTGACGTTCTTGGAGCAGCCTGCCGCGCTGGCACTCAATCCAGCGAACCTCGAGGGTATCCACAAGCTCGGGTTCACCTTCAACTTCACCAATCTCTTGGTGAACCAAACGGCGCCAGTCAAGGGCGCGGGGACCAGCGTCGAGTCCGGCCTCGGCTACGGGCCGCTGCCCTCAGGCTTCATCGCAGGAAGAATCGCCCCTCGCGTCGTGTTCGGCGGAGGCATCTACATCGAAACCGGCTACGGATCCTCGTTCAGCGGGGTGACTTGCCTCGATGGCGCCAACGACCCGAACAATCCCGAAAGCCAGTACCCGGACACCAACGCGAGCACGTGCTTGAACGGTCAGCCTCAAAACCTCGATGTGACGTTTTTCGTCGGTGAGTTCGCCGCAGGGTTTTCGTTCCGCGTTCACGAGAAGTTCTGGCTCGGCGTCGCGCTCCGGCTTCCTTTCTCGAAACAGACCGCCGACCTGTATCAGAATATCGGCGCCGCGCTCGGATCGGGAACGAGCTACGGGCGCGTGAAGAACGACATCGGCGGTATGGGTTTTCCATCTCCGCGATTCGGCTTCACCTACAAGCCGCATCGCAAAGTCAACATCAGCGCGATGTATCGCATGTATTCGAAGATCAAGCTGACGGGCACTACCGAAACCGAGCTCGGAGGAGGTCTGGTGCTGCCCACACTCGACGCCACGGCAGACTGGTTCATTCCGCACGCGATTGCTTTCGGGGTGTCCGTTCAGGCCAACAGCCACATGCTGTGGGCTTTCGAGGGCCGCCTTCAGTTTCATGGTGCCGACAAATCGGGCAACAAGAATCAGACCGTCACGGCGACTGACCCGGCCGGTGTGCTCCCCGACTTTACGATCGTCGTGCCGTTCGGCTGGAAGACGGTTTGGAGCGTCAAGGTCGGGTTTGAGTATCGCTTTACGAAGGACCTGTTAGCCCTCCGCTTGGGGGCGAACATCGCCGAGGCCGCCACTACGGGCGCGTTCGCGCAGTACTTCACACCGCCTCCCGGGCTGAGCGGCAACTTCAGCGGCGGGCTCGGCTTCTACTGGAAGGACCGAAACGATCCGAGCATCAAGGACAAGTACCGGCTCGACCTCGCGACCGCGTTTGCCTTTACAAAGGGCACTATCGGCAACGAGTACATCGGCACGACCGTCCCGGTTCCAGGAACCAACCCTCAGGAGAACGTTCAGCTTTGCTCCACCGACCAGGTGGTGCGCACCGGTTGTCCCGGTGACTACAAGGTGCTCACCTACTGGGCGTCCGTCTCGTTCACTCTTCAGTACTAGCGGGCTCGATCGGCACGCCGAGGATCGGCGCATAGAGCGCTCGGTCGGTGCGCTTCCACCAGTTGCCGGTGGCGTTTCGCTCCTCGCTGTCCGTGAAACCGTAGCGGTAGACCAAGGCGCGCACCTGTTTCGGAGGCTGATTTTCGAAGGGGTTTTCGCCTAGAAGCCCGAGAACGTTCGGCTCCCCCTCTAGCAGCCGGGTGATGAGGTTGGCGAGCCAGGGGTTTCGGCGGTAGTCGCCCAGCGCGGCAAACCACATCTGCCAGTCGAGCCGCGGCTGATGGGGCACGGCCCAGACGGGGGCCCGGTCGAGCGGTCCGGGCTTGTATCGGAACACATACGGTTTCCAGGTCTCACCATCGAGCGTGCCCTCGAGCTCGATCTCGGGGCGCTCGGTGGTCATCACGGCAAAGAGCCCATAGTTGTTGAACGTGCCGAAGGGGTAGATGGGGCTCAACCAGGACGGCACACGGGGACCGAACGTGCCAGTGAAAAACATGACGGCTGAGATCGCGATCACCGCGGCAGGCGCGACGCCGGGCCAGGTGTGCCATCGCGCGTCGTGTTCGGGCTTTGCGCGGGGCACGAATCGACTGGGCACGATGCGCCGGAGCAGGTGATCGTCGAGCAGGGGAATGCACAGCACGATCGTCAGCAGGTTGAAGAAGCCGTAGTTCCCAGTGAGGGCGATGAGCAGCATCAGCGTGACGATCGCCGCAGCGGCGGTTCGCCGGGCCCATGGCCGAGGGATCCAGATCAGAATCGGCGCTCCGAGCTCGATGACGAACATCAGCAGGCAGGACAACGTTTGAAATCCGTCCGGCAGCTGGTTCGCGTACCACGCAAAAGTGGTGGGCAACGGCTGGGTCCAGTAATGGTAGGTCAGCGCGCTCAGGTCCGCCCAGGTGGGGTCGCCGCTCGACAGCTTCACGATCCCGGAGCGAAAGACGAGCCGAAAAAGCAGCCACCACAGGGCCCACCGAGCCACCGGATGGGGCTCCGGATGCTGAGCGAGCCGATCCCGGAGGCACCAGGGCACGAAGAAGAACGCCGTAAAGGAGACCTCGAGCAGGAGCGTGTCCCATTGGAACGACATGAAGGGCCATCCGACGCTCACAAACGAGAGGTAGGCGAACCAGGAGAGCGCAAGAGCCAGTTTCGGCAGCAAACCGACGAGCAGCGCGACGGCAGCAACCATCCCCACGATCCAAACGCTCGTGATCATCGCATCGGTGCTCGCCCACCACAGGGCGCTCGGATGCTGCCAAAAGCCGTGCCCAGCCCTCTTCGCCGACCCGACGAAGGCCGAGACCGGCGTGACCCCGCTGGCGCCAAAGAGCCCCTGCGCCTGAACCCCCAGCGACGCGAACGCGATGAGGAGCACCCCCCCCAACGCCCGCGCAAAGAGCCAGGAAGAGATCGCCCTCATGCCGCCGGTCCTCTACCACAAAGGGGACACGCTCCCCTCTGAATAATTAGGGTCTTTCGGGCACTTGCGGGGCAGACCGCGAAAACGTCATGAAGTCCGGAGCACGGCGTGGTTTTTCGCGGTGTGGTTCGCAATAACTTGAAACCACAGGTGTTTTGGAGGGGCTGCGTGTCCCCTAGTCGGATTCGCCGAGGTCGTCGCCGGTGCCGGGGGGGGCGGCGCGATCCCAGCAGTCGACGCAGAACGCGACCCACTCGCAACCCGGGACGGGGTGCACGTGCATGTGGGTCCCGCATGAGGCGCAGAAGAACAGCCCCTCTTCCTCGCCAGCGTGAAAGCCCGCGCGCAGAAGGTCGCCTCGGGTTGCGACCCCCCAACCGCGATCTCCGCCGCGTACGATCAAGGCGCCGACCCCTTTCTGGCACATCTTGAGGCTCGCGCGCTCCGCGGTCTCGTAGGCTCCGATGGTCACCGGTCGCCTCATGTAGTCGCGGATCGTGCGTTTCGGCGGGGCGTCTCCGAGATCGCACCTCACGCAAATGAGGCCGATCGGAGTGCGACCGTCGATCACCACCAGGTGCTGTATTCCGAAGGCGGACGCGATTCGAAGGGCTTCGGAAACCGGCGCGTCCGGAGCGATCGTCACCGGCCTACTACTCATCACATCGGCAACACGCATACGGCCCCCAAGACACACTGACGCCAGCGTCGATCCGTAACCAAGCCAGTTGAAGCTCTTGGATGGGAGCTTACCAGCACTGGGGCAACCTTTCTAGCTCTGGAATGGGGCATCTGAGCCAAAGCCGGATTCCGGGTGCTAAACACAGGCTTCCATGCCGAAACACCTGGAGCCCGGACCGCCCCTCGAAAGCGGGAAGCTCCTGTCGCGCGAGTTTCTCTTGCTGCTCGCATCGGTGTCGTGCTTTGGATTGTCCTGGTCCTTCTACCTGATTCTGCCGAAGTTCTTCGCCTCGGAGCTCGGCATGAACGCCGCCGGCATCGGGCGTGCGGTTGCGATGCAAGGCCTCACCGCAGTCGCAGCTACCCCGCTGGTCGGATGGCTGGTCGATCGCTACGGCCGGCAACGATGGCTCGTGTTCGGGAACCTCATGGTGGCGATCACCGGCGTGATCTATCTCTTCGTCGATCACGATGGTCCCTTGCTCTACCTCGGGCAGATGTGTTGGGGCATGGGAATGGTCATGGGCTTCAATGCAGCGGGCACGATGACCGCCGACATTGCACCAAGCGATCGCATGGCCCAAGCCCTCGGCCTCTTCGGCGCGGCCAACCTCGGAATGAACGCAGTCTCTCCGACGATCGGCGAGATCCTCGCCGACACGGTCGGCTGGCCGTACGTGTTCGCCGCAAGCGCGGCTGCGGCGATTGTCGCGAGCCTCCTCAGCACAAGAATCTCCGAGCCCCCAAGATACGAACCGCGCGAGCACGAGCCACCCCGGCCGATCTTCGGGGGGCCGCTGCTGCGCGTCTACGGCGCAACCTTCGTCATGACGGCGGCGTTCACCGCCCTCTTCACCCTTCACCAGCCGTTCGCGCTCGAGCGCGGCGTGACTGAGGTACGAAGCTTCTTCATCGGTTTCGCCCTGGTCGCGCTGACGGTGCGGATCGGCGGAGGACGTCTCATCGACCGGTTCGGCGTGCTTCGCTCCGCCGTCGTTGCCTTTTGTCTCTATTCCGCCGTGCCCCCGATGCTCGGAGTTCTCGGTCCGAGCCATCTCTTTGCAGTCGGCGCGATGATGGGCCTCGGGCATGGGATCGCCTACCCCGCGGTCACCGCTCTTGGGATCGCCCGCGCGGACACTTCCTCGCGAGGCATGGTCGTCTCGATCATCCACGGCTCGTTCAACGGAGGTCACGCATTTTTTGCGTCTACCCTCGGTCTTGTCGCCGCCAGCTGGGACTACGACGTGGCATTTTGGGTTGCCGGCGCGGTGACCACGAGCGGGGCTTTGCTCCTTGGCCTGCCCCGGCGTCGCTAAACTCGTTAACGACGACACGCAGCGCCCCGCTTCTGGTACTTTTCGTCCAGTTGCTCATGGCCGGAAGACGCAAGACCGATCCCTCACAGGCCGACTCCGCGGCGACCACCAAGCTCCGTCGGCTCCTCGAGACCGAACACGAGCTCGAAGCGATGCTCAGCGAGGCGAGGCGAGAGGCCGAAGCGCTCGTCGAAGCGGCTCGAATCGCCGCCAAGGAACGCACCGAACGGCTCGAGTCGGAGGTGGAAAAGGAGAACCGACAGCTGCGCCAGCGAATCGCGCAGGAGCGCGACGAGGCGATCGACTGGATTCGCAAGGAGGCTGGGAGGGAAACGGCCCGCCTCGACGGACTCGACGATGCCGAGGTTGCCGCGCTTGCCCGTCACGTAGTCGAGCTCTTGGTAGGCCGCCCCGAGCCGCGAGGTACCCCGTGATCCTCGACATGTCGCGCGTTCGAATCCTCGGCCCGAGGGAGCAGCTCGAGGCCGTCTTGAACAGTATTCAAGACCTCGGTCTGGTTCAGCTGATCGAATCCGGCGAGACCGAATCCTTGAAACCTCTCGGACTGACCCGAGAGCAGCAGCGCCATGTTCGCAGCATCCGCAAGATCGTCAAAGACGTCGACGCTGCGCTCGAGCTTCTCGGTGAGATACCGAGCCTGCCGCGGACGGAGCAGGAGCTGACGCTGGCTCGCGCTGCCCTGATCGCAGGGAAGAGCCGCCGACGGCTCGAAGCGCTGACCGAGCAGCGGCAGATCCTCGAAGAAGAGCGGGCCCTGATTCTGAAGTTCCGTCCCTTCTTCTCGGCGTTCCGCAAGATCGGTGAGTCGGGTCTGAATCTCGACGGGATTCGGGTCTTCTACCTCATTCTAAAAGCGGGGGGCGAGGAAGAGCTTCGCCGCGTGCGTACCGCGCTTCGTCAGGTTCTTGGGGATGCCTTCGAGCTCGTCAGCCAGCCATCGGAATCGGGTGAGTCCGCAATGCTCTTGGCGGTCCCGACGGCCAACGCGACCAAGGCCGAGCAGCTTCTCAGCGAGGCCGGCGTGCAGGCACTGTCGCTTCCGGAGCGATTCGAGGAACCGAGCGTGGGCGCCACCGTCCAACGCATGCAAGCCCGTCTCGGGGAGCTTCCGGAGGAGCTCGCGGCGGTCGAGCAGAAACGGAAGCAAATCGGTGCGGAGCGAGGACCCGACCTCGCTCGGATTCAAGCCGATGTTAGAGACCGCCTCGCGGCGATCGAGGCCATGGAGAACGCGGTCGTGACGCAGCGGGCGTTCGTGCTCGAAGGCTGGGTACCGAGCACCGCGCGGGCCGAGCTCGAACGGCACATCGCAAAATCGTGCGGCAGCCAAATCGAGATCGAGACCGTGTCTTCGCAGGAATGGTTGGGGAACGCCGTCCCCGTCGTGCTCAAGAACCCTCGCCTCTTCCGCCCATTCGAGGCAATCACAAACATGATGCCTCTCCCGAAGTACGGAACGGTCGACCCGACGCCTTTCGTCGCCATCTTCTTCCCGATGTTCTTCGGAATCGTGCTCGGTGACATCGGCTATGGCGGTTTACTCGGGATCATTTCGCTCATCCTACGCCTGCGCTCGAAACCCGGCTCGAAGTTGCGCTCGATCGCCGAGATCGGCCTTGCGTGCGCGTTGTTCTCCGTCGTATTCGGTTTTCTCTACGGGGAGCTTTTCGGCGATCTCGGCCCCCGCGTCGGGCTTCATCCCATCATCTTCAACCGCGAAGAGGCGTTTTTTCCGTTTCTCGGCTTGGCCATTGCCCTCGGGCTCGTACACATCGTGATCGGCTTGTTGGTGGGAGCCGTGGCGATGTTTCGCAAGGACAAGCGCAAGGCGATGGGCAAAGGCATGGCGGCGGCCATGGTCGTGCTCATCGCGCTAGCCCTCATGGCCGCCTTCGAAATGCTTCCGTCGCGGTTCTTCACGCCCCTCGTCATCGCCGTGCTCGTCGTGTTTCCTCTCTTGATTATCGGCGAAGGTGTTCTGGCACCGGTCGAGCTCGTTTCGACGCTTGGAAACGTCCTCTCCTACGCACGTATCATGGCGGTCGGCACGGCATCGGTCATGATGGCAATCGTCGCCAATCGAATGGCGGGAGCCTTCGGTGGAGTCGTGGTCGGCGTTCTCTTCGCCCTTCTCTTTCATCTGATCAACTTCGTCCTCGGCGTGTTCAGCCCGACGATACACATGCTCCGACTTCACTACGTGGAGTTCTTCGGCAAATTCTACAGCCCGGGCGGTTCTCAGTACCGGCCCTTTGGGCATTGGTCCGCACAACACAGCGTTCTTGAGGAGAGGAGCAAATGACATGGAAATGCTTTGGATCTACCTGAGTGCCGCGCTCGCGGTCGGTATCCCGGCCCTCGCCACCGGGTGGGCACAGTCACGCATCGGGCCAGCCGCGGCCGCGACGCTCGCCGAGAAACCGGAGCTGACGGTGACGGTCGTGTTGTTGATCGCGATCCCCGAGACGGTTGCGATCCTCGGGTTCGTGGTCGCCGTCTTGATCCTCCTGCAGGGAGGCGGTTGAAGAGGAGATGACCGGCTCCGATCTCGACACCGAGCTGCGGCGAAGCGCCGAGAGGACCGCAGAGGGCATCCTCAGCGCAGCCCGCGCCGAGGCGGAGCGGCTCGCGGCGGAGGCTGACCAGCTGATCGCAGACCGGCGACGCGAGATCATGAGCGATGAGGAGGCTCGTCACGGGGCGGAAGCTCGGGCTGCAATCGCCGGAGAGCGGCACGCAGCAATGCGCGGGGTGCTCCTCGCACGGACACGCGTGGTCGATCGAACACTCGAGCGAGCCCGGGCGTTCATTCCTGAAGCCGCTCGAAGCGAAATCTACGGATCCACGCTTCGCGACGAGGTCCTCGGAGCCCTGCAATTCGTCGATGGCGCGGCCTTGGTACGCTGCGCACCCGAGCTCGCATCGTCGATGCGAGAGGTGCTTCGCGATCGACCGGAGGTGCGCGTCGAGACCGACGCCAGTGTCGGCACCGGATTCATCGTCGTCGACGCTGAAGAGACCGTCGTCGTCGATGGCCGTCTCGAAACACGCATCGACCGACTGGAATCGGCGCTCGCCATTGAGATCTTAGCGCGCCTGGCCGAGGACCTTCGATGAGCCAGTATCTCGGGGACATCAACGCGCGCGCACGGGGACTCCGGACTCACTTGCTGCGACCGAACGAGCTCGAACGGCTGGCCCGAGCCACGAGCCTTGTCGCTGTGCAGAGGGAGCTCAGCGGCCTCGGAATCGTCCGGTCTGACCTCCCAGCGACCCCGGCGAGCCTCGATGAAGCGGTCCGCCGACACGCCGCCGGCCAGCTCCGGGTGCTCGACCGCTGGTGCAGCCACGGGCGGCGCAGAACCTTCGCGGTGATTTTCGAAGACGAAGAACGGCGCTCGATTCAAGCCGTCCTGCGCGGTGCAGAGCAAGGCGCAGCTTCGGAGGCACGCCTGGCGGGTTTGGTGCCCACGGCCAATCTCTCGGAGAGAGCCCTGCGGGTGCTCGCGAGCCAGCCGACGCCAGCTGACGTCGTGCGGATGTTGGTGCTTTGGAACCATCCGTTCGGCGCTCCGCTCGTCGGCGCTGCCAGCGGGTCCCATCCTTCGCTTTTCGCGATCGAGATCGAGCTTCAGCGCGCATTTGCACGCAGAGCGTCGGCACACGCCCATCGAGGCGGACTTCAGCTGGTCGAATACGTGGAACAGGTCGTCGACCTGATGAACAGCTGGGCCGCCTTGCTGCATTTCGTCGAGCGCGATCCGTCGATCGTCGACCTGACGTTCGTCGAGGGAGGACGTTGGGTGACGCGGGAGGTGTTCGAAGCGCTCATGAGCCTGGAAACGCGTGCTCAGGTGCAGAAGCGACTCGCCTGGGAGCTCCGCAAGTCCGCTTTGGCGGCAGCATTCCGAGACGAGGCCGAGGAGCTCGCCGCCCTGGAAAGCTCGGTCCTCCGTGCGCAGATCGGATGGCAAAACCGTTTGGTGCGACTCGACCCGAGCGGAGCAGCTCCCGTCATTGGTTTCGCGCTCGAGCTTCGCGCCGAGGTGCTGAGCTTGAGGGGCATCATCTGGGGGGTGGCGCTCGGCGCTCCCGCAGCGCTGATTCAAGCCGACATGGTGGTCTCATGAAGGCAGAGCGCCTCGCAGTGATCGCAAGCCCAGGGCTGAGCACCGGGTTTGCCCTGGCTGGTGTGACCGTCCTCGAGGCGACCGATGCGGTCGTCGTCGTGAAGCTCATCGAGCAACTGGTCCGCGACATGAATGCGGGCGTGATCCTCGTCGAAGAACCGCTCTATCGGGACCTCACAGACGAAGTCAGACGCGGGCTCCAACGATCGATATCCCCTGTGGTCATCCCGGTGCCGGGACCCGATTGGACCGCAGAGTCGACCGCGCACGAGTACATCGTGGAGATCCTCCGGCGTGCCATCGGCTATCGGGTGAGGCTCCAATGACCGACGCACGGATCATCCGCGTCGCTGGCGCAATCGCGGAAGCGAGGCCACTCGGCGATGCCGCGCTCTACGAGCTCGTCGAGGTCGGGGAGCGTCGTCTCCTCGGCGAGGTGATCCGGATCAAAGATGACGTCGCGACGATTCAGGTGTTCGAAGAGACCAGCGGCCTCGGGCTCGACGAGCCGGTCCGTCGGACGCACAGCTCGCTCAAGGTTCGGCTCGGACCGGGACTCCTGGGCTCGATCCTTGATGGAGTCGGACGCCCGCTCCCGGGGCTTGCCGAACGCTCAGGGGACTTCATCGCCCCGGGGTTGACCCTTCCCACCCTCGATGAAGAGGCCCGGTGGAGCTTCGCTCCCACCGTCCAACGTGGCGCGACGGTCTCGGGCGGAGACGCCTTGGGCACGATCGAGGAACGTCCGGGAATGATGCACCGAGTCCTCGTCCCACCCGGCCCCGGTGGCCGAATCGCCGACATTCAGGGGGGGGATTTCACCATCTCCGATACGGTGGCCACCCTCGACGACGGAACCGCGTTGTCGCTATCGCATCCGTGGGCGATCCGCGAGCGGCGACCGTTCGCCCGTCGGCTTCCGGGCGACCGCCCTTTCATCACTGGGCAGCGCGTCTTCGATTTGCTCTTCCCCGTCGTCGAGGGTGGCTCCGTCGCCGTACCCGGCGGCTTTGGCACCGGCAAGACCATCATCGAGCAATCACTTGCAAAGTACGCGAAAGCCGACGTGATGGTGTACATCGGGTGCGGCGAGCGCGGAAACGAGATGGCGGAAGTTCTGCACGACTTCGGCCGTCTGACGGACCCCAAGACGGGACGCTCGATCATGGATCGAACGGTCCTGATCGTGAACACCTCCAACATGCCCGTCGCCGCAAGAGACGCCTCCGTCTACCTCGGCATGACGATCGCCGAGTACTACCGGGACATGGGATACCACGTCGCCATTCTCGCCGATTCCCTCTCGCGCTGGGCCGAGGCGCTGCGCGAGATCGCTGCCCGCCTACAGGAGATGCCCGGCGAAGAGGGGTATCCAACCTATCTCGCGAACCGCATGAGCCGCCTCTACGAGCGTGCCGGTCGAGTGGAGAGCCAAGGGACACCAGCACGCACGGGTGCCGTCACTTTCATCACCGCGATTTCTCCGCCTGGAGGGGACTTCGCCGAACCGGTGACGCAGGCCGCATTGCGCGTCGTCGGCGCGCTTTGGGCGTTGGATGCGAGGCTCGCGCACCAGCGTCAGTTCCCGGCAGTCGATTGGGACACCAGCTACAGCTTGTACGCGGAAGGCACGACGGATTGGTTTTCACGCGAGGGCGGCTCCGATTGGCCCGACCTGAGAGGCGAAACGATTCGCCTGTTGCAGCGAGACCGTGAGCTTCGGGAGATCGCGGGGCTGGTCGGAGTCGATGCGCTCGAAGACGTCGATCGACTCGTGCTCGAAGGCGCGAGGATCGCACGGGAGTTCCTCATCGGCCAAAACGCTTTTCATCCGCACGACGCCTTTTCATCGGTGATCAAGACCTATCACCTCGCTCGGCTGCTCTGGGAGTTCATGCGGGCCGGCGAGGCAGCGCTCGAGGAGGGAATCGCTTTCGATCATCTCGACCTCGCAGGGGTGCGCGTCACGTTTGGCTCCGTGAAGACCGCGGCTCCCGAAGAGTTGGACGCCCAGATCTCGAAAGCCGAGGAAACCATCAGGGGAATGAGGGCGTCATGACCCGTCTGAGGATACCGATCGCAAGGACATATGCCGGCGCGGCTTCGGCGGCCGGACCGCTGCTGTTCGTCCGTTCGACACGGCGGGCAAAGCTCGGCGAATGGGTTCGCATCGCCGGCGAAGGTCAAGAGGAACGAAGGGGCCAGGTGATCGACGTCGGTACCGAGATGACCGTCATTCAGGTCTTCGAGGACACGCTCGGCCTCAGACCGGCAGACGCCGCGATCACCCTGACCGGAGAAACTGCGACGACCGTGGTCGGACAAGACCTGCTCGGGCGGGCGCTCAGCGGTACCGGCGCGCCGCTCGACGGGTTGCCTCCATCGATTGGCGAGGCGCGCGTTCCCATCTGGGGAGCGCCGATCAATCCCGTCCGAAGGCAGCACCCGTCGGATTTCATCGAGACGGGGGTGTCGGCGATCGACGGGATGAACACCCTGGTCCGCGGCCAAAAGCTGCCTGTGTTCTCTGCGCCGGGTTTGCCGGGGGTCGAGCTCGCTGCGGACATCGTCGAAAACGCCCGCCCCGCTCGTGGCGAGCCGTTTGCGGTGGTGTTCGCCGCAATTGGCATTACCGAGCGCGAGACCCAGGCCTTCGTCTCCCGCTTCAGCCAGAGCGAGGTGATGGAGCGAACGGTTCTCTTTCTCAATCAAGCGAGCGATCCGACGATCGAGCGACTGCTGACCCCACGGGTCGCGTTAACCACGGCTGAGCACCTCGCATTCACGCACGGGATTCACGTGCTGGTGGTCATGGCAGACATCACCCACTACGCCGAGGCCCTGCGGGAAGTCGCTGCGGCGCGAGAAGAGATCCCGGGAAGGCGCGGCTACCCTGGCTACATGTACACCGACCTGGCTTCGCTCTTCGAGCGAGCGGGAGTCCTCAAAGAGGGCAAGGGGTCGGTGACACAGCTGCCGGTGGTCTCACTGCCGGACGACGACATGACGCACCCGATCCCAGACCTGACCGGATACATCACCGAGGGTCAGATCGTCTTGAGCCGCGAGCTTCATCAGCGTGGGGTTTATCCTCCGGTCGACGTGCTCCCCTCCCTCTCACGGCTGATGAACGCGGGCATTGGCAAAGGTCGCACGGTGCTGGAGCATCGTGAATGGGCAGACCAGCTCTACGCCGTATACGCGCGCGGCCGGGAAGCAAAGCTGATGGCGGCGATCGTCGGAAGCGAAGGCCTCGCGCCAGGCGACCGGCGCGCTCTCGACTTCGTGGACCGATTCGAACAGGAGCTGATTCATCAGGGCCGTGCACGCCGATCGCTTCCCGACACCCTGCGAATCGGCTGGTCGCTGCTCGATACGTTGCCCCGCGACGAGCTCACCCGAATCTCCGACACGACTTGGAAATCACGTGGGGACGGCGAGCAGCGGGAAGGTGCACCGCGATGAGCGAACGTCGGGTACCGCCGACGCGCTCCGGGCTGGTGCGGGCTAGCGCGCAGCTCGGCAGGGTGCGCAAGGGCCGTGAGCTCCTAAATCGCAAACGCGAGGCCTTGATCACCGAGCTCTTCAAGAGCGCAAGACCCGCCCTGCATGCACGCCAAGAGGTGGAGGAGCGGGCTCAAGAGGCGTACCGAGCGCTGCTCCGCGCGCTGGCGGCTCACGGCCAGGCCTCATTGACGACCTATGCGTGGCCTGTGCGGGAAATCTCGGTCGGGATCGAGCACCATCAGATCTGGGGCATCGCCGTGCCGTCCGTGCTGTCACACAGCCCCATTCGTCGCACGTTGACGGCGCGCGAGACCGCAGCCCCAGCCGTAGGTCCTGCAGCCGCGCAGACCGCGACCGAGTTCGAGAAGCTGGTCGAGCTCGTCCTCGAGGCGCTACCAAAAGAGCAGCTCGTCCGCCGGCTCGGCGACGCGCTCGCCAAAGCGACCCGGCAGGTCAACACGCTGCAGCTTCGCGTGGAACCGACCCTGACCGCCGAGCTGAGAGCGGTGAAACGCATGCTCGAGGAACGGGAACGCGACGAGCGTTCGAGACTGCGTCACGTGCTTCGCCGGAGGAAGCAGGCATGACGAGCTTCAGCGGGTGAGCCGGCGTCGCATGCCCCAACCGGCGAGCGCCATGATGGCGAGAACAAGACCCATGTCGAAACCGGACGCGCCTGCGACTCGACAGCCACCCCCCGAGCTTCCGCCCGGTTCCGTCCCGCCGTCGGGTGGGACTACCTCGGCAGCACGGAGCCAGACGTAGCTTCCCACCGCTTGCGGCGCGATGCCGATCACGATCTGATGGCGGTATCGATCCTCGCCTTCGGCCGGCGCTTCGACGCTGCTCTCATGCGTGAACGGATCGGCGGTGATCTCGATCCTTTCGATCACGGATCCGTTCTTGATCGTCTGCAGCGTTTGGCCTTCGGCGCCGCGGACGACGACCGACAGCGTCGCGGTGTCCGCGAAGACCGTATCGCCCATGCGCTCCCCGGTCAGCTCCGTCTCGAGCATCGGCCCGTCGATGCCGTTGACCTTCACGACCGTGCGGCCGTCGCGAATCCCAGCGAGAATCGCATCGACGCTCAGTCCGTCCGCGAACACCATGGTCGTCGGCGTTCCGATCGGGCGGTCGTACACCGGATCGTCGACCCGACCTCCTTTGTGGTCGTCACTCCCGCCGAGCGCGGCTGCGTGGGACCCATCCGCACACTGCTGCTCCCAATACGAGATGGCCTCCCACCGACCGCTCTGCACCTCGACGCCGTCGAGATTCAGCGGATCGACGGCGATTTCCCAAGGACACCCGATGCAAAAGGTTCCGCCAGGGACGGTGGGGTGGTTGATCGAAAAAAGGGCGCTTTGGTCGTGGTACGCCTGAATGGCGCCACCCGCGGTCACACCTCGAACGCCGGTCTTGTGGTCGACCCAGTCGGTAGCGCCGATCCCTCCAGCATGCCCCGCATAGGTCGTCCATTCGACCCCAGGCAAGATGAGGAGCTTCGGATAGTCGGGCTGCACGCTCGCGTAGAGCGTCAGCCCGCTGTTGGTGTTGTGCTCCGACAACATGATGAAATCGAGACCGACCCCCTGCGCGAAACCCATGATCTCCTCGATGGTGGGACTCGCATCCCCGCTCTCGCGCGAGTGCACGTGGAAATCCCCCGCATACCAGCGCGCCTCGGTGTCGAGCACTCCCGGGTCCGCATAGGGCGCGCGCGGCTGGGGAGATAGCGTGGCTTCGGTTCGCAGGAACACGTCGACCACGTATCGGGCAGGGGTCTCGAGGATCTGGGCCTTGCCGACGACCACCTGCCAGGTTCCGGCCACGATGGGACCCGGCACATAGCTCCGCGAGGCCGCCTCGATGCCGACGATGGCGGCCTCACTATTGCCGCCACCCCAGCCACGGAAACCGTTCGGGTCGTCGAGCCCCCAATCGAGAATGTTTTGCGACGAAAGATCGTCGTGCTGAACCTCGATTTCGACGATGCCCTCGGGCACCTCGAAGTCGAGAAAGAAATGGGTCTCGGGCCCGTCGGGCACGGTACCCTCGAGATGGATCGGAGCCGGCTGAGCGCGCGCGGCATTGGCGCCGAGAACGAGGCAGAGCGCAAGCCAGACGAGTTGAACGGGCATGAGCGCGCATTGGAGCGCACATCGGGCGCCGCATCAAGCAGGAACAGTAAAGCCGCCCGACCTACTTCAGCAGCCCTTTGCCGGGTACGAAGTTGATCTCCAGCCGGATGCCGTCCGGGTCTTCGAACAAAACCGAGTAGTAGCCGGGCGCCCAAATCGCCTCTTTGGGCCCATGGATGATCGTCGCGTCCAGCTTCTGCAGGAACTCGTACGCTTCGTCGACATCCTCTCGGCTCCTGGCGCGAAAACAAACGTGATGAAGCCCGACCCGGTTCTGGTCGAAGCGTTCCCCGCGGTTGTCTTCGGCCGCCTCTCGAATCGCGAAGCCGGTGCGACCACCCACGCAGTAGTACGTTCCCGGGATGTCGATCACGTTCTTCAAACCGAGGAACGGCAAGAGCCTCCCGTAAAACTCGCGAGCGCGGTCGAAGTCCCCGACGGTCACGAACGTGTGAGCAACCCCATTGATCTCCATGGCCCCCTCCCCTAGCGAAGCTCCGACGACCGCTTCCCGAGCAGCCGTCGCGCGATGATCAGGAGTTGGATCTGCTGGGTGCCTTCGAAGATATCGAGAATCTTGGAATCCCGGGCCCACTTCTCCAGCAGCTCCACTTCGGAGTAGCCGAGGCCGCCGCAGAGCTCGACGCATCGAAGTGTGATCTGATTGGCGACACGTGCGGCCTTCGCCTTGGACATCGACGCCTCAGTGGAGTTGGGAATCCCGTTGTCCGCCAGCCACGCCGCCTTGAGCATCAGCAACCGGCTCGCCTCCCACTCCGCCTCCATGCGGATGAGCTCGGCTTCGGCGGCGCTTTTGGTGAACAGCTGGCCGCGGTACCGAACCTTGACGCCCTCGCGGCCGAGCAGCGCACGTGCCTGCTCGAGCGCGGCGCGAGCAAGGCCGACTGCCATCGCCGCCACGATCGGGCGAGTGTTGTCGAAGGTCTGCATGACGCCCCCGAAGCCCGCTTTGGTGTCGATGTCGGCGGTCCCGAGCAGGTTTTCTTTCGGAATCCGGCAATCGATCAGGCTGATGCTCGCCGTGTCGGAGGCTCGGATACCCATCTTCTTGTCGAGCCGGACCACCTCCATGCCTGGGGTCCCATGCGGCACGACGAACGATTTGATCGCCGCCCGGCCGAGATTGCGATCGAGAGTCGCCCAGACGACCACGGAGTCGGCCCGGCTCCCCGCGGTGACGTAAATCTTTTCACCGTTGAGCACCCACTCGTTCCCGTCGAGGCGAGCGGTGGTCTGTATGTTGGCGGAGTCCGATCCCGCGCCCGGCTCCGTGATCGCCATCGCGGCCCACACGCCTTCGAAGCGCTTCCTCTGCGCGGAGTCGGCGACCGCCGTGATCGCGGCATTCCCGAGGCCCTGGCGCGGAATCGAGAGGGCCAACCCGACGTCTCCCCAGCAGAGCTCGGTGAGCCCGAGGCAGGTGGACATGTTGGCGCCGTTTCGAACGCCCCCGGTGGAGCCCTCGTCGGGGCGAAGCCCGCCAACGCCGGCATCCTGTTGTCCGCCACCCGCACTCAGACCGTCCATGAGGGCGGCGAGCATGTCGAGCTCTTTCGGGTAGTCATGCTCGGCGCGGTCGTACTTGCGCGAGATCGGGCGAAAGACGTGCTTGGCGACCTGGTGCGCCTGGTCGACGAGGAGCCTGAGGTTCTTGGGAACTTCCAAATAGATCATACGAGCCCCCTAGAGCAGCAAGTTCCCATCCATGACGGCGATGGAACGAAGTTGTCGGTACCAGATCTCCATCGGATGGTCTTTGATGAACCCGGCGCCGCCGAGGAGCTGGACGCCGTTGGTTCCGATCTGCATCGCCTTTTCCGAGCAGAGCGTGCGGGCCAAATAGGCTTCGCGCTGGCATGGAAGACCCGCGTCTAGGCGCCCCGCCGCCCGATACACGAGCATGCGCATCGACTCGAGCTCGATGCCGATGTCCGCGATCATGAAGGCGACGGCTTGCCGATGCGAAATCGGCTCTCCAAATGCGATGCGGTCGTTACAATAGGGAATCGCATAGTCGAGCAGGGCCTGCGAAGTCCCGACCGCCATGGCACCCCAGGCGACGCGCGCGCGGTCCACCGCGTCATCGTATGCCGCCTTGCCACCGACGCCGAGCGCCGCTTCGCCTCCGAGCAGTGCGTCCTTCGCCACGCGGACTTTGTCGAGCGTCACGCGGCCGAGGCCGGCAGACCTCAGCCCCATCGCGGGCTCGTCGATCACCTCGACGCCAGCCGCATCGCGCTCCACCACGAAAAACCGCGGGCCGATCTTCGGGACCTCGGCCGCCACCAGCAACCACTGCGCGCGATCGGCCACCGCCACCAGTGATTTCTCTCCGCGAAGCACGTAGTGAGAACCGTGCTTCGTCGCAGTGGTTCGCAAGGCGCTCGGATCGAATAGGGGCTGGGGCTCCACGACAGCGAGGGCCGCGGCCGTCGTCTCCCCTTCGATGAAGGGAGGGAGCAGGCTCGCGCGCTGGTGATCGTCGCCCCAATGGACGATCGCATGGACGAACGACAACGGCGAAAGCACGGCGTATGCCAGGCCCATGTCACCTCGCGCCAGATCCTCGGCGATGAGCATCTGGGAGACCGCCGAAACCTTTTCGGCCGCCCCGCCCTGGGCTTCGGGCACCGCCATCGGAATCGCGCCGAGGTCGCTGAACGCCTCGAGAAAGCCGTCGGTCGGCGCCGAACGATCGTCGGCCTCCCGCGCCGCTGGCTGCATCACGTCATCGGCAAACCGCCGAAGTGTGTCCCGCATCAGCTGTTGCTCCTCGCTCAAGCTCAGGTCGAATTTCATCGCGCTCCGCGGCCGATCGCTCGTATGCTTCGTCCGGAACCGCTTCGCTGCTTTGGCGGCGGTTTCAGCCGCGCGTTTCGCGCCTTCATAGACCAGCTTCTGGGCGCGATCTTCGAGCCCGAGCCGCTCGACGAGCGGAGAGTCCGCGATGCGATTGAGAACCCGCAGACCGCCGCCCATCACCTCGCTGATGATCTTTTCGCCGTTCACCCGTCGATGCTGCGATGCTGCTGAATCGCGGTCAATGCGACGTTCGCAACACCGCAGGCCCCCGCTGCGGGGCAGTGCCTGCGCCACGGCCAGTGACAGCGTCAGGGGCCGCGACTTTGTATGCGGAGCGCGGGGAGCGGACCTGCAGTGTGCCTGCCAGCGTCGGTGTCGGCGTCAGCGTCGCCACCGGCCTACGGGGGACCGATGTCTCGAGCTGGCTCGCTCAGGAGGCGGCCGACCCGCCGGTACTTCGCCTCGAACGTTTGGATCCACTCTTCGAGCTGATCGAGCTCGTCCGGCTGCAGACCTTCGACGTTCCCCGTGAAGAGCTCGTCGTCGAAGGCCATGGTCGCGAGCGCGCGCGTGCAGTCCCTTCCTGCAAACATTCCGTAGGGTCCGCCTGGGCCGTAGAAGTCCCGGCCGCGCGTGACGTCGTACACGACACCGCGGATGACGATGAGAAGCGGCTTGCTCGGGTCCGAGCCATCGTAGTTGCCGACCTCGGCAAGCGAATAATCTCGCTCCTCGGCTTCGGGCAAAGGCCCGGGCGGCGCCTTGCTCTTCTCGAGCCACCTGACCACGAAGCGACGAAGCCCCATTCCCGACATCTATGACGAACGTGGCTGTCCGACAATCGGTCTTCGAACGAGGGGGACCTACTCGGTCAACGCCGAGGCGCCACCCATGTGGTACCCTTCCTCGCCGTGAAGGGTCGTGTCGAGGCCCTCGCTCTCGGCGTCGCTGGTGACCCGGAGCCCGACGGTGAGGTCGAGGAGCTTCAAGATGACGAAGGTGACCGTCATCGAGTAGGCGGCAGCAGCGAGCACCCCGATGAGGTTCTCGATGAAAAGATGGCTATTGCCTCCGATGAGACCATCCGTCCCGCCCCAGGCACTGGCCGCAAAGACGCCGGTCAAGATCGCGCCGAGTGCTCCGCCCACGCCGTGGATCCCGAACGCATCGAGCGCGTCGTCGTAGCCGAGGCGGCTCTTGAGCATCACCGCGCCGTAGCAAATCGGGCCGGCCGCCAGACCCATGATGACCGCGGAGATCGGGCCGACGAAGCCCGCTGCGGGCGTGATGCAGACCAAGCCCGCCACGAGGCCCGAGGCCACGCCGAGGGCGGTGGGCTTGCCCTGCTTGATCCATTCGGCGAGCGCCCACGAAAAAGCCGCAGCGCCGGCAGCCAAGTGCGTGTTGACCAACGCAAGTGCCGCGCTCTCATTGGAAGCGAGCGCGCTACCTGCGTTGAAACCGAACCACCCAAACCAAAGCAGGCCAGCCCCGAGCAAGGTCAGAGTCAGGTTGTGGGGCGGCCCCGGACGGCTGCGGCGCCCGATGACGAAGGCGCAGATGAGCGCCGCCGTCCCCGAGGAGAGGTGAACGACCGTGCCTCCGGCGAAGTCGAGCGCACCTCGGGCGCCGAGCCAGCCGTCCGGTCCCCACACCCAGTGACAAATCGGGTCGTAGACGAAGGTCGCCCAAAGCAGGATGAAAAGGAAATACGCAGAGAACTTCATCCGCTCCGCGATGGCTCCCGAGATCAGGGCCGGCGTGATGATCGCGAACATCATCTGGAAGGCCATGAAAAGGATGTGCGGGATCGAGGACCCTTCTTGGGGCGCGAGACCGACGCCATTCAACAAGGCGTAGTCGAAGCCACCGATGAAGCCCCAACCGGTGTCCGGTCCAAACGCGAGCGAGTAGCCGATCACCACCCACTGCAGGGTGATGATGCCCAACGCGATGAAGCTGTGCATGCACGACGACAGCACGTTCTTCGAGTTCACCATGCCGCCGTAAAAGAGCGCCAAGCCTGGCGTCATCAGCATCACCAGCGCGCACGACACCATGAGCCATGCAGTATCGGCCTGATTGATAGCGTCCATCCCCGGTTCCTCCTGTGAAGTGGCAGAAGCCTAAACGCGTGCTGTTTCCGCTGGATGTGTCCGGCGTTTCCGGTTTGTTTCAAACTCCCCCGCCCGGCTGACAGACGGACCGAATTCGCGTATCTTCCCTCACATCGTGCGAATCGCCCACGACAAGAAGCTCTGCGCGGGCCACGGCCAATGTGTGGGCGTGGCGCCGGAGCTCTTTCAATTCGCTCCGGACGGCTCGCTCGTGGTCATCGACCCAACCCCCCCCGAGGCCCTCCGCGAGGCGGCCCAAGACGCGGTCGACGTATGCCCCGTGCATGCGCTCTCTATCGTCGAGGATTGAAATCGCTACGTTTTTTGCGGTTCATACGGGGGTGCATGCAGCGGTGATTTCGGTTACAACTTCCGTCCGGCGAGCCACACCGACGAGCAAGTGGAAACGGTAGCCGGCAACAACAAGAGAGGCATCATCAATGGAATCCGCAGCTGAGTTCTTCGAAAAGTTTGAGAAGAGAGCCGCCCAAAACACCGACGCGGCCACGCAGCCCAACGCCATCTATCAGTTCAACATCACCGGCGATGGTGGCGGCGAGTGGAACATGGACCTCACGAAGGGCAAGACTGGCGACTTCGTCAGCAAGGGCACCCATGCCAGCCCCGGCGCGACGATCACGGTTTCCGCGGAAGACTGGCTCGGCATGCTCAACGGCTCGCTGAACCCCATGCAGGCGTTCATGTCGGGCAAGATCAAGATCGAGGGCGACATGACCCTAGCGATGAGCCTCCAGCAGGTGATGAACCTGGCTCAGGACTGAGCCGTCCGAGATCCGCGATCGAACAGGGTGGCTTCGACGTGGAGCCACCCTTTTTTGTGAGCCCCTGAGCGCATGCCTTCATCCATCAGACCGAGCGACGCGGCACGCACCCGGCTCAGCCCGGAGGATCGTCAGCAGCAGTTGTTGCGCGTCGCCTCCGACATCATCGCCTCCGATGGCGTCGACAAAGTGCGCATCCCTCACGTCGCGGCTATCGCCGGGATCACGCGTCCGGTGGTCTACAAGTTCTTTCCGAACCGGCATGAGCTGATCAAGGGCGTGCTCGAAGATTTCCGCGAAGACTTCGCACGGCGCGCTCCAAACATCATGCAATCGGAGGCTGATGCCGACGTCGCATCGATCGCGAGAGCCTTCATCGATGCTGCTTGCGACACGATCGAAGAGAAGGGCCCCGGAGGCTGGCAGCTGCTGCGCTCGGTCGGTCCCGACCGGGAAATCTCCGCGATTAGCAGGGAATTCCGGGGACAGCTCGTCAAACCTTGGCTACTGCCATTACGCCAGCTGACCGGCGTCGACGATGCCGAGGCCCAAGCGCTCGCCGACATGATGCTCAGCGGCGCGGGCGAGATCCTGCAACGCTGGATCGACGGGGACTTCTCGCGCCAGCAGGTCGCGACGCTTCTCGGCCGGATCATCCTGTCGGTCCTGAGCGAGTTCACGGAGTAGGAGGGGTATGGTCTCGGAGACATTCGATCCTGCGAAGTGGACGGAGGTGCCCGGCTTCGACTTACAGGACATCACTTACCATCGCGCGAAGGAGCATGGCACGGTTCGGGTGGCCTTCGATCGCCCCGAGGTCCGCAACGCGTTTCGGCCGGGCACGGTAGACGAGCTCTACCAGGTGCTCGACCACGCGCGTCAGACCTCGGACGTTGGATGCGTGCTTCTCACCGGCAACGGGCCCTCTCCGAAAGACGGAGGCTGGGCGTTCTGCTCGGGCGGCGACCAGCGGATTCGCGGCAAGGACGGATACAAATATGAAACCAAGTCCGGCGGACAGATCGATCCGGCGAGGCTAGGCCGCTTGCACATTCTGGAGGTACAGCGTCTCATTCGGTTCATGCCCAAGGTCGTGATCGCCGTCGTGCCGGGTTGGGCGGTCGGCGGCGGCCACAGCCTGCACGTCGTTTGCGACCTCACCATCGCCAGCGAGGAGCATGCCATCTTCAAGCAGACGGACCCCGACGTCGCGAGCTTCGACAGCGGCTATGGGTCCGCGTTGCTCGCCCGGCAGGTGGGACAGAAGAAGGCGCGTGAGGTGTTCTTCGTGGGCCTCGACTACAACGCCAGGCAGGCAGAGGCCATGGGAATGGTCAACGCGGTCGTACCCCACCTGGAGCTCGAGGATTTCGCCCTGTCTTGGGCCGCCCAAATCAACTCCAAGAGCCCCACCGCGATGCGAATGCTGAAGTTTGGGTTCAACATGATCGACGACGGCCTGGTCGGTCAGCAGCTCTTTGCGGGGGAAGCGACCCGATTGGCCTATGGTACCGAGGAAGCCCAGGAGGGACGTGACGCTTTCCTCGAGAAGCGCCCTCGAGACTACCGAAAGTTTCCATGGCACTACTAACCTGGGCACTTGGACTCAGGCCCCAAATCATGCCAAAAGAACACATCGGAGAACGGAGTCAGTCATCTCAAGCAAGATATTCGTAGGGAACCTCAATTTCAGCACGACAGACGAAGAGCTTCGCGCGCTCTTCGGAGAGATCGGCGAGGTCGTTGACGTTCACATTCCAAAGGATCGCGAAAGCGGACGCCCCAGGGGCTTCGCATTCGTTCGATTCGCGGCTGAGGAGCACGCGGCCGAAGCGGTCGAGAAGCTCCACGGGCGCGAAGTAGGCGGACGCGCATTGCGGCTCGACATTGCCGAAGACCGCCCGCGTGCTCCCCGCCCGCGCCCGAATTTCGGGCCGCCACCCGACCGCCATTCGGCCAACGACTACGGTCGGGGCGATTACGACCGCGGTGGCGATTACGGCGGACGCAGCGACAGGTCGGGGTTCGACAAGCCGAAGAAGCCCAAAGGCAGCCGCCGTGGGCTTCGTGGCAAAAAGCGCAGCCTGTAGCGGAACGGCTTAAAAATCTCGGGCGAGGTGTGAACCCCGCCCGAGTGCCCGTTACGTTCTACCCCCAAAGGAGAGTGAATCTCGATTTGCCCTGCCGGCGGGTTGCTTTTCAGCCGCCGACAGTAAGACGGTAAAGCTTTGCAAACACGGTTGTCAATAAGTATTTTAGCTCACGAGCCTGAGCGTTTGCGGCTGCTTCGGATGAGCGTGCTCAGGTTGGTTTGGCCGGTGTCAGCCCCACGCTCCTGGTATGGTGGGCAGCGGAAATGGGAGGGGGATATTCGAGCTTGAAGAGCCTCGGACTTCGGCCCGGCGAGACCGTTCAATTCCAGGTCCGCGGGTCGTGCATGCGAATCCTCTCGAACGGCGACTCTGTTCAGGTGCGCAGGCAACGCTTCTACGTTCCTGGTGATGTCGTGGTGGTACGGCGGCGCGACTATTGGGATGCACACCGGTTCCTCGGATATGCCCCGAGCGTGCATGGCCTCGTCGCGCTCACGCAGGCCGATTGCGCCGTCGCACGAGACCCGGCTGCGCCCGTGAGCGCAATTGTCGGGCGGGCCCACTACGCCGTCGCGGCCCGGGACCGCGCGGCAGCACTTGGGAAATACGGGCGTGCGCTGCTGCGAAGGATGGCCGAGGTCGCCCGATGAGCACGCTCACCCTCGAGCTCGCTCAGCGCCGGTACCGGTTTACTGGCATGAACCCAGAGCAGCTCGGCCTCGCGGCCTCACGGTTCGGGGCGCTCAGCGGCCGGGATGACCTCGAGGCCGACGTCCGTGTGGACATACACTACAGCCCCAGTCCCGCCGGGTTCATGCGAAGGCCGGCCGGGCCCACGGAGTACCGGGTTGCGGTGGCGCATGGCGAGGCTCAGATCGCCGTCGCGGGCATCGGGTTCACCGCCAATGTCGATCGCGCCCCGCTTCGAGCACAACTACGAACCTGCCTCAGTGACGAATGGTTCTTGGGAGCGTTTGAGAACCTGTTTCGGGTGGTCGCCTGCTATCAGCTGTTCTCGGATGGAGCGCTCGTGCTACACAGCGCCGCCTTCACCGACGATGCCCGCGGATTCCTCTTCTGCGGCCGCTCCGGGGCCGGCAAGACGACCCTCTGCGCCCTCGCCCACGAGCTCGAGCTCGGTATTCTGAGCGACGAGCTCAATGCGCTCCTTCCCTCGAACGGCTCTTTCGAGCTGCAGGCCATGCCGTTTGCCGGCGATTTCGGCGGCGTGCCCGAGCCCCGCACGCCCTACCCGCTGACCGGATTGCTCGGGCTGGCGCACGGCCCCACGCCGTCGGTGCATGGGTGCTCGAAAGCCGAGGCGGTCTCGCGTATCGTCGCCTCGTGCCCTTACGTCAATGCCGACCCCCTGCTCGTCGACGAGCTGACCTCGCGGGCCGCATCGGTGGTGGAGCGTTTACCACTTCGCATTCTCTCGTTTGCGAAGGACACCAGGTTCTGGAGCGTATTGGATCATGAGTACCGAAACCCCCACTCGACGCTTTCGCATTGATCCACATGCGAGATTTCGCGTGATGGAGGGCGAAGGAATCTTCGTCTTGCAAGAAGCGGGCGAGGTGCTCGTGGTCAACGAGATCGGTGCGTTCATCGTCGAAAAGCTCGAGGCCGCGCACAGCGTGGACGAGGTGGTTGCGGCCATCACTGAACGCTATGCGGTCGATCCCGAGCGCGCCAGGGACGATGCGATGTCCCTTCTCGACTCGCTTCTCGAGGCAGGAGCCGTCGTTCAATCATGAGTTACGCCGACACCGTCAAGCGCACCTGGAACGACAACCGGCTGCTCTCGGTGCTTCTCGAGCTGACCTATGCCTGCAATCTCGACTGCGCGTTCTGCTACAACGATCTCTCGATCGGAGGGCAGCGGTTGTCGCTCGAGCAGTATCGCGAGCTGCTCGAAGACCTTGCCTCGCTCGGGGTGCTCAACCTCTCGCTGAGCGGGGGCGAGCCGCTCGCACATCCGCGCTTCTTCGCGATCGCCGCTCACGCCAAGAGCCTCGGCTTCGTGATCCGGATCAAGACCAACGGCCATGCCGTCCAAGAGGCGGTCGCCCGCCGGATCCGAGAAGAGGTCGACCCGTTTCTCATCGAGGTGAGCATTCACGGCGCCAGCACAGAGACCCACGATCGCCAAACGCGTGTGGCCGGAAGCTTCGACCGCCTCCTCGGAAACATCCGCACGATGAAGTCGCTCGGCCTGCGCGTGAAAGCCAACAGCGTGCTGACGCGCTGGAACGAGCATGAGGTCGAAGGCATGCTCGCGCTTTTCGACGAGCTCGACGTTCCCTTTCAAATCGACCCGGAGGTCAAGCCCAAAGACGACGGCGACCAGACGCCGCTGGCGATCGAAGCAAGCCCCGAGGGTCAGGCACGATATCTTCGGGCCCTCGAGGCACGCGCGAACCGAGACGGCCCCGTCACGAACGCGCGTCCACTTGCTGAGGCGCGAAAGGCGATCGTGGCGGGGACCGACAAACACTGCGGCGCAGGCTCGAACACGATCGCGATCGATCCATATGGCAGGGTCTTCCCCTGCGTCCAGTGGCGAGTGCCGGTCGGTGATCTACATCAGCAGAGCATCGATGAGATCTGGACCGGATCCCGGGCGCTCCGGGAGGTCCGCGAAACCACTCGAGCCGTCCGGCGCAAGCTCGAGGGCCTCGGCGACGCCGGGCTCGCTTCGAATTTCTGCCCCGGCGCGGCACACACGTACTCCCGGGATCCGCTTGCGGTCTACCCGCCTGCCGAGCGGAGAATGGCGACGTCGGGTCGCCTGCGGCTCCGACTTCCTGTATTGTAGCGACGAGGGGCGAAGTGGAGCGTAAGAAGACACGAAGCGAAGGCGAAGGATCCGAGCGCGAGCCGTACGAGCCGCCGCGAATCGTTTATCGCGAGCCGCTCGAGGCGATTGCGACCTCCTGTCAACCGGCACCACCCTCCAAAGGCACCCCTGGCGTCTGCCCGCTCGGCCCGATCTCGTCCTGAGCGACGACTCGCTGCGTCATCCCCTGCGGGTCCGCTCACGCAGCGCACGGATTCCGGACTCGAGGCCGCGTGGAACGGAGTCGTTGAGAGCATGGGCGATCATGGCACCCGACCATGACCTAGGCGCGGCACGCGCGAGGCTCCACTCGGCCGCCGTGGCGATGCCTCGGCCGATCGGATCACGAGGAAGCCGTGCGCACACCTGCGAGGCGAATGGATCGCCGAATGTCCGGTGGACCATCGGAAGCACGTACCTCGAGACGCGACGCATGCCGCAGTGAAGGAGATGCCGGGCAGCCGTCTCGGCCGAGCAGTCGAGACGCGCCCCCATTCTCCTGATCTCGTCGAGACGTGCCGTGGAACGAGCGTTGAGATGATCGCTGCCGAACTTGCCGACGAGGTGCGCGTACACGTCCAGTCGTGAGGGGAGCAGGACCCTGATGCCATAAAGCGCGTGGTCCTCGGAGCCCCGCGCAAACAAGTCGTCGGTGGGCATCCGATAGCGCGTGCGATCGAACAGCTGCGTATGAAGATCGAGCGCGAGACCGAGCGGGGTTTGCATGACGAGCCCGCCCACGCTGCTGTGCCGTGTTCGGCGGTACCCGGCCGCCTCGAGCAGCTCCACAGCCTCGTGAAGAGCGGCAGGGCGGACCAGGAGATCGACGTCGGTCAACGGCCGTTCGCTGGGATCTTCGTAGAGCCAGTGCTGCAGGAGCGCGCCCTTGAGGGGCATCACCGGAATTCGCTGCTGAGCGAGCTTTCGCGCCACGTCGCCGACGAGCGCCGTCGCTGCGAGAGAAGCGATGGCGCGTTGCCTGGCGGTATGTCGGTCCACTGTCGATGGCAGCACTTCAACTCTCTCCTCTACGCCGGTACAAAACCGACGGCTTCGATGGTATAGACTCCCGATGGCTACGCATCAAAGGCTCGGCGACCTGGCGGAGGCGCTCGAAGCCTCGGGAGCGGACGAGCTCCGGGTTCACGTCGTTCGGCGAGCGCGCGAGTTCAAGCGCTCGTGGGTGATGATGGCGGAGGCTCTCGTCGAGGTCCGCAATCGCGAATCATACCTGAGCTGGGGATATGACGATTTCTACTCGTATTGCTCCCTCGAGCTTCAGATCAAGCAGGCGACCGCCGACAAGCTGACCGGCTCCTACGTGGCGCTGAAGCGACACGCGCCATCAGTGCTGAAACGGGACGGGCTCAGCGAGCGCATTCCGACCTGCGACGCAGTCGATTACTTCGCGAAGGCTCTACAGAGAAGCCCGAGCAACGATGCAGGTGACGAACGCGCCGTGGACCAGGACGTGGTCGATCAGCTCCGTCACGCCGTCTTCGAAGAAGGCACGGGCGTCACAGAGCTCCGGAAGCGATTCAACCCCGTCTTTCACCCGAAGCCGGAAGGCGCCGAGCAGCTGGACGCAATCCGCCGGACGACCGCAGCCGCGAGGCGGCTCGAGAGGATGGTCGAAGAGATCGACGGCCTGCGGCGCCCCACGCTGCGGGCCACCCTGGACAGCCTCGAAGCCTTACGGGAAGAGCTGACCAGCCTGCTCGAGCGCACCAAGGCTCAGTATTCGAGGTCCGCGTGAACGAAAAGACTCATAGGCCCGCGGTCGAAGGCCTGTTCACCATGGATCCTGAAGCGCCGCACCTGCTCGGGACGCGGTGCCGCGCCTGCGGGACCTATTTCTTTCCTCCTGAGAGAACGTTCTGCAGGAACCCAGCATGCGATCGCGCCGATCTCGAAGAGGTGCCTCTGAGCCGCACGGGAAAGGTGTGGTCGTATACGAGCGCGAGCTATCAGCCGCCTCCGCCCTTCGTCGCCAAGGAACCGTTCGAGCCCTTTGCGATCGCTGCAGTCGAGCTCGAGACGGAAGGCCTGACCATCCTCGGCCAAGTGGCCGATGGAATCGGTATCGAGCAGCTGCAGACCGGGATGCCCATGGAGCTCGTGCTCCGCGAGCTCTACCAAGACGACGAGCACGTGTATCTCACGTGGAGCTGGAAGCCCACCGACGCTAGGAGCGCTCCATGAGCAAAGAGGTGGCCGTTCTCGGCGTCGGCATGCACCCATGGGGCAAGTGGGGGCAGAGCTTCGTCGGGTACGGCGTCAAAGCCGCACGGGACGCGTTGAAGGACGCCGGCGTGAGGTGGAAAGACATTGAGCTCGTCGCGGGCGGGGACACGATCCGCAACGGGTATCCGGGCTTCGTGGCGGGCGCGACTTTCGCCCAAGCGCTCGGCTGGTCCGGCGCGAGGGTGTCGAGCTCCTACGGCGCTTGTGCGACCGGCGCGCAGGCGATCAGCGTCGCCCGAGCGCACATCTTGGCCGGTCTGTGCGACCTGGCATTGGTGATCGGCGCAGACACGGCGCCGAAGGGTTTTTTCGCCCCGACTGGCGGACGGCGCCCCGACGATCCCGATTGGTTGCGCTTCCACGTTCAGGGAATCACGAACCCGACGTATTTCGGGCTCTACGCGCGCCGAAGAGTCGACGTCTTCGGTGCGACCCCGCAGGACTTTGCAGCCGTGAAGGTCAAGAACGCAAGACACGGCCTTCACAACCCGAACGCCCGATACCGTAAAGAGGTCGCGCTCGAAGATGTCTTGAGCTCCGCCGTGGTCGCCGACCCACTCCACCTGCTCGACATCTGCGCCACCAGCGACGGCGCCGCCGCGCTGGTGCTCTGCAGCATGAGCTTCGCCCGAAAACACACGACCAAGCCCGTGAAGATCGCGGCCGTGTCGACGGTGACGCCCGTCTATCCGAACGGCATCATCGAGATGCCGAATCTCGCGACCGATTCCACGGCGGGCGTCGGGCTCCCAAAGCTCGGATTCAAAGAGTCGATCGCACACCGTGCCTACGAAGAAGCGGGTCTCGGCCCCGAGGACATGAGCCTCGCCGAGGTCTATGACCTGTCGACGGCGCTCGAGCTCGACTGGTACGAGCAGATCGGACTGTGCCCGCCCGGTGACGCCGAGAAGCTGCTGCGCGACGGGGAAACGACGATTGGCGGCCGGGTGCCGGTCAACCCGAGCGGAGGTTTGTCGTGCTTCGGCGAAGCCGTGCCGGCCCAAGCGATCGCGCAGGTCTGCGAGCTGACGTGGCAGTTGCGCGGTCAGGCCGAAGGACGTCAGGTCGAGGGTGCGAAGGCCGGAGTGACTGTAAACCAGGGCCTCTTCGGACACGGCTCGTCGGTGATCTGCACCGTGTGATTCGTCGCGCTCAGTCGAGGGCGGCGAGCTCCTCATCGAGCCGCGCATCGAGCGCGTGGTCTCGTGCGAGCGCTTCGACTCGTTGCTTGGACCCACCGCGCCTTCGGAATCTACGCGCCATCGCGATGAGCCACCCCGTGGACAAGGCGAGGGCAATGAGCGGGATGACCCATCCGGACTTCACGGGTGGGATGCTCAAGTCGAAGCCGGGCACTCGTGCCTGCAGGCGATCCCGGATCGCCGACTCGGGCACTCCCTCCGAGACCCACTCGCGAATCTCCCGGCGCCATTCACCGGCCTTGGGGCTCGGGCAGGAGTCTAGGGTCTTGCCCGGGCAAAACGGGCTTGCGGTGTTTCGCACGATGGCCTGAACCTGGCGCCCGTCCGGCGAGGCTTCCTCGGCACGGACGGCCCCGCAGGCCGATAGCAACAACAACGCTGAGATCGCAGAAACACGCACCATCAAGAGTTAGGTAAGCACGAAGATCCGATCTGAAAAGGGGGTCAATTGTCGCCCAATCCCGAAGGACCGCCGCACTCCGCCGACCACGGGGCTTCGTTGACGCTGCGACGACTTCAATCCTGGAGGACGGCTAGGGACGGGCGTGCTCGCGAGCGGGACCCGCTCCGCTGGCTCCTCACGCCACCCTACGTCTGGCGTCGCCCCCGCTCGCTGTGCTGCCCATCCCGAGCCGTCCTCCTCCGTGGAAGTCTCCGTACGGAGGGGTGCGGGGGAACGCGACATGGGGTGGAGTCGGCGTCGCGAATGACGATCGGCCTGCATGCAACCACCTCCGATTGGCGTGAGCGCCGAGGCGAGGCTTGCGTGGCCACCGGCCCCAAGCCCAACCGGCCACCTTTGCAAGCCGACCCGTCCGGCGGAACCCCGTGTCGCATTCCCCCATGCCCCGAGACGCTCCCTGTCACTCGTACGGGACGTTGAAGCGGGCGCGGTAGGCGGCGATGCGGGGCTCGACGTCGTCGTTCGTCATGCCGAAGTCAGCGAGCGAATATTTGTGTCGACCGTACCTGTGCTGCTTGTCGACCTTCCGTGAAGCCTCCATCGCTGATTTGGCGTCCGGCGTCAGGTCCAGCCCCGCCGCGTCGTAGATCCGAGCGACCTCGGGCAGCGGGTCCTTCATCAGATCGTAATACGACACGTCGAGGAAGCCTTCGTCGTGCACCCTCTGCCGTGTCGCCATGGTGCGCTGCGCCATGTTCTCGATCCGGTGAAGCCAGTGGCGGGCCACCCGGCTCGGGTCGACCTCGTCGCTGAAGATCATCTGCAGATGAGTGAGCATGCTGAAGAGCGACGGGCTCGTCTTGAGGGGATCCCGATGGGTATGAACGATCGTCGCGTTTGGAAACACCTTCAGGAGTGGGTCGAAGTACTCCTGATGGTGCGGCGTCTTGAGCACCCAGCGCACGTTCTTGCCGATGCCGGGCCTTTGCCACTGCAGGTACTGCATCATGCGCTTGAGCGCCTCGTAGGCTGGAAGGTGATCCTGATCTTCCAGCCACTTCGAATACGTCGGCACGTTCATCATCGCCTCGGGCGTGGTCGTGAGAAACGCCTGCTCGAGGAGAATTACCTCTTCCTCGGGCGCATCGGGCTCGGCGGGGTGAATCGCGAAGAATCCAGGCGACATGTACTCGAGCCCTTTTGCGGCGGCCGCGGCCTGAGCGAAGCGCGGGTCTCTTCTCCCCCATCGCCGACGGCGTGGCGGCGCTGGGTTGATCGCCTCCCAAGAAGCAAGTGAGCGGATGGCGGGGTCCTTCGCGATGAGGCGATGCAGCATCGTCGTCCCGGTGCGCGCCAGACCGGCCACGACGATCGGCGCCTCGACCGGGATTTCGAGAATCTCCGGATGGCGTTTGATCGCCTCTTGCGCGACGAGCTTGTTGGCCAAGACACCGACGATCCGGGCCCGGATGATCATGTGACCGACTGGATTGAGCGCAGCTTCTCGATTGATGGAATCGACGAGCACGCCGAGAGGCTCGAGAAACCCCTCGTCACCGAAGTGGCTCAAGCTCGCTCTTCGCCGGGCATCGGCGAGCACGGATTCGACCCGAATCGGCTTTCCGCCGATTCCCATGTGCCAAAGGAGACGTCCCGCCCGATTCGCAAGCGCGATTGCAGCGGGTCGATACGGCTTGTCGAAAGTGCTCGTGACCTCTCGGGAAGACATTGAAGTCCTCAGAGCTCCGACAGCTGCACCACCCGCGTCTGTGGCTCCGGATGCTCGTTCGCGCGCACCCACCGCCAGCACATCGTACCCTCTTCGTGCCCAACGGTGTCGATCCAGTTGTCGAAGCCTTTGTTCTCCGCGGCCACGATTACGCGCACGGACCCATCCGGCCGATACTTCGCCGTGTGCTTGTTCACGTGAATCGGGTAATAGCGATAGTCGAGCGATTCCATCCAATAGTTGTTGAGCTGGAAGTTCCAGTGCTCACACTCTGGCGGCCTTGCATCGATGACGAGCGCCTCGTCGGGTGCCAACTTCCAGTAGCTGTGGTAGTATGCAATGTCCGGCACACCGCCCGCTTGGTTCGACACCTCCGGCGGCATCTGAGGGAGCTTGTTCGTGTGCTTCTTGAAGCTCTCCGCCCAGCTCGCAAACATGATGGCGGCACCGGCCACCAGGCCCGCCGAGGTCGTCAAACCCTCGGCGCACTTCACCGGGTCGAAAGGCGACGGCTGCCCATTTCCACCGATGCGCTCGATCTGGAGCTCAGCCAGGGTTTCGTTCTCGCGATCGAGAAACGTTTGGCGCACGATGAGCGTGCCCGTGTCTTTCGTCATGGGGAGCCAATTTCCCGGTTTCTCCTGGGCGCTGAGGACGATCTCGAAGCTGCCATCGGGCTCGATCTTCATGGACGACGCCTCCAGATACCCGGTTGGCGGCATGCCACGACCCTGACCGTAGTTGCCACTCTGCGTGAAGAATCCGAGGTACTGAACCGTCCCGCGCGTGCCGACGATCCGGTACTCGTGCTCTCCGCTGATCGCCGCATTCAGATAGTAGTTGTCGGGATGGTCCGCGCCCATCTTCGCCGTCTCGTGCACGACGCGCTGAAGCACGGGTGCAAGCGGATCGTTGTGCTCGACGAAAGTTTGCAGGGCCGCTCGCGTGATTCGACTCAGGTACCTGAAGCCTTCCATTCGGTTCATCGGATCGCTCGGCGTGTTCGGTCCGAGCACCACGTTTCCAGCCATCTTGAGGGTGTCACAGAATCGGTTCCATACCGTTCCGTCGACGATCTCCTTCTCTTCCTTGCTCAGCTCGTCGGTCATTCCTTCCTTCTAGATCACATCGTGCCTGCGGAGAAGCTCCTCTGTCTTACTCCACAGGAGCGCACCCTTCGCGGGATCCATCGATTCCTCGGATGACTCCTTGATCCGCATCATGTGCATGTATTCCCCCGTCTTTCTGCCCATTTCATCCGAGGCGACGAGATAGTCGACCGGAATGGAGGCCTCCTCGGGGCTCTGAAAAAACCGCTTCATCACCGGCTTGAGGATCGGCTTGAGCCACGCAGGCGCCTCTCGAGCCATGTTCGAGTTCACGGCACCCGGACAAAGGGCGTGGACGCAAACATCGGGATCCTCCCCCGTGCTACCCGGATTGAGGCGTCTCGATAGCTCGTGAAAGTAAGTCGTCAGGTGTAACTTGCTCAGACCGTAGTGTTTGACTCCGTCGGAGACGCCGTAGTCGACTGGCTCGCCGAACCTCTCGAAGTCGATGGGAATCGAGCTCCTGTGGGTCTCGGACGAGATGAAGATCACCCGGGGCGGATCCTCGGCGCGGGAGTTGTTGCCGAAGACGGCATTGGGGATGACCCCGTCGTGAAGCAAACGATGGAGCACGACGAACTTCGCCAGAAAATTCACGGCAAACATCAGCTCGAGGCCGTGCTTGTTCTTCCGCGATCTCACTGGCACGACCCCGGCGTTGAATACCGCGGCATCGAGGGTGATCTTGCGATCACGCAGCTCGTCGCAAAACGACATGATCGAGTCGAAGTCGCTCAGGTCGACCCTCATCATCTCGACTTTGTCGTTTCCGCTCTGCGCGCGAACCTCTTCTCCTGCCTCGGGAATCCCGCTTCGACAAGCCATGATGACGTGGGCGCCCCGCTTCGCGAGACGAATCGCAGTAGCCTTGCCAAGCCCGCTGTTCGCGCCGGTCACCAAGCAGATGCTGTCGTCGAGTCGCACCTCTGCGGGCACGGGAGCCACCTTTGACTCGTCGCTCCGCTGATCGAGCAAGCCACTCAACACCGCAGCGAATGGATTGTCGTGCCTACGCCTGCCCATCGACGGGCAACTCTAAGGAACTCCGCCCCGCTGTCAACGCGTCCCAGTGACCTGCAGGTATTCCGAGACGGCGGTTTTCAATCCGACGAAGAGAGCGCGCGCGATCAAGGCATGCCCGATCGAGACCTCTTCGATCTGCACGAGGCTCAGCAACGTCGGGAGGTTGATCAAATCGAGGTCGTGCCCGGCGTTCACGCCGAGCCCGTATCTCACGGCGTGCTCCGCTGCAGCGCGATAGCGGCTCAAAGCGATGCGCAGCGCTTCACCACCGTGTTCGAAGGCTCGCGCATATGGTTCGGTGTAGAGCTCGACCCGATCCGCTCCGAGGTCTGCAGCCCATTCGATTGGCGATGGCTCCGGCTCGACGAACACGCTGACCCGGACACCGCAGTCGCGCATTCGCCGAACGACCTCGGCAAGCCTCGCTTTCGGTGTATCGGCAGGCCAGCCCGCCTCGCTCGTCAACTCCCCGGGCCGCACGGGCACGAGCGTGCACTGATCGGGACGCACCTTCTCGACCATCTCGATCAGCTCCGCTCGCGGATCTCCCTCGATGTTGTATTCGACCCGATCGCGCACGGGCTGAAGGGCTTTGGCGATCTCGTAGACGTCGGCGGCCACGATGTGCCGCCCGTCCGCACGGGGATGCACCGTGATTCCGGGAGCCCCCGCCTCGACGCAGGCGCGCACCCCATCGACCACGCTCGGTACCGTTCCGCCCCGGGAGTTGCGAAGCGTGGCGACCTTGTTCACGTTCACGCTGAGCCTGGCCATTGCCATCTCTCTTAGCTTCCCCGGCCGCCCGTGTCAGCATCGTCGGTCGTGTCACCGATGCTCCGGTTCCATTACGGCCGATCGAAACTCGTCGAATTTCATGTAATATTACGCGCGTGGACGTCAGCGCCAAAGCAATCGTTCTCGAGGTTCTTTCTGCCGGCGAATCGCTTTATGGGGGTGCCCTGCCGGTGCGGTCCCTCGTGCAGGCGGCGTCGGTCTTCGACATCGCGGAAAACAGCGTCCGGGTCGCCATCGCACGCCTGCGTGGGGAAGGGCTGCTCGAGTCGCCCGGACGCGGCGAGTATCGTCTCGGCCCCAACGCTCAGGTGGTCAACGAAAAGATCCACGGCTGGCGCACGGTCTCCTCTCGCCTCGGCGGCTGGGACGGCTCGTGGATTGCGGTCTTCACCGGCGATCTCTCGCGCACCGATCGGCCCGCCCTGCGCCGCCGCTTGCGCGCGCTTCGTTACCTCGGGTTCGAGGCGCTGAGGCCAGGCCTGTTCTTGAGGCCGAACAATCTGATCGCTGGCGTCCGCGGCATGCGTCAAGAGCTCATCGCGCTCGGTCTCGATTTGGATGCTCCGGTCTTTCGCCTGGATGAGCTCAGCCCCGCGCAGGAGCGTTGCGCGCGTGGGCTCTGGGACAGCCGCAGATTGGAACGGACCTATTCGAAGCTCCAAGACGACCTGAACGTCAGCATGGCCCGATTGGGAGAGCTGCCCATCGACGACTCCGTACGCGAAGCGTTTCTCCTCGGGCGGGAAGGCATTCGTCAGGTCGTGCTGGATCCGCTTCTGCCCGAGCCCCTGGTCGACGAGGAGAAGCGGGCGTCGATGGTCGGTGTTCTTCGGGAGTACTGCGACGAAGGCCTCGATCTCTGGGCCCGATTCCTGAAAATCGATTGAACTGCTGAAAAACCACCTCGGCCTCTTTGTGAACGGACGAATTCGAGTATGCTCGCCCCGCCATGAACTCTGCGGATTTTGCGTTTCAGACGGTTGACGGTGCAAACCTTCACGTGAGCGGTTGGACCATCGACACACCCAAGGCGGTCGTTCAGGTCCTGCACGGGATGGCGGAGCACGGGTCGCGTTATGCGCGGCTCGCGCAAGCGCTCGCTTCGGCCGGCTACACCACCTATGCGCACGACCACCGCGGCCATGGTCGGAGCATCGCCGAGGGAATCCCGCCCGGACACATGGCCGATAACGACAGTTGGAATCGCATCGTCGAAGACGCGCACGGCATCAATCGCGAGATCGCCAAGCGACACCGCGGTCTCCCAATCATCATCCTCGGACACTCGATGGGCTCGTTCGTGCTTCAACAGCTGCTGTTCGAGCACCCGAACGACATGGTCGCGGCAGCGTTGTCCGGTTCCAATGGAAAGCCTCCCGCCATCGCCATGGTCGGAAAGCTGGTGGCGCGCATCGAGCGTGCCCGGGTGGGCAAGCGGGCTTCGAGCCCGGTCTTGCAACGGCTCACGTTCGGCGAGTACAACAAGCCGTTCGCCCCCGGCCGCACCGAGTTCGACTGGCTTTCGCGTGACCCCGAGGAGGTCGACAAGTACGTGGCAGACCCGCTCTGCGGCTTCGCGGTGTCCACGCAAACGTGGATCGACCTGTTGAACGCGCTCGACCGGATCGCAAACCCGAGCAACATTGCCAAGGTGCCGAAGGGGATGCCCCTCTATCTCTTCGCCGGCAATCAAGATCCTGTCGGGGACTTTGGCAAGGGGATGAAGCGCCTCTATGACGCCTACAAACGGGCCGCAATCTTCGACGTCCGTCTCAAGCTCTATCCAGAAGCACGGCACGAGACGCTCAACGAGATCAATCGTGACGAAGTGACCAAGGACTTCATCTCGTGGTGCGACGAGGTCGTCGCGAGCCAAGTCTAGCGAGAGCGCTTGGGGGAACGGCTCGTGTAGAGGTCGCCTTCGACCTCACCGCGAACGAGCGGCCGGGTCTCGGGCGTCACCCGACACCGCCACAGAGCGCTCCGCGAGCCGATCGCGACGGCGCCGTGGTAATGATTGAAATCCTCGAACACGGCCTCGATCAGAAGGCCCGCCTCGCTCAGAATGCGTTGCTTGTGAAGGCCCCGTTCGCTCGCCCGACGGCTCTTCCCGAGGCACACGTAAAGCCTTCCATCGGGTTTGAGCATCTCGACCGCCCTGCTCACGAATAGCGCAAAGCCCTCCACGGCGTATGGAGGATCGGTAAACGCCGCGCCGTAGCGGCCGTGCAGGCCCCTCGGAATCGGCCGCCGCAGATCGTGGTGCAGGGTGTCGTGCTCCCAACCTTGACACGCGGCGTGTCGGGCCAAGAGCCCGAGGATCTCTTCATCTGCATCGACTACCGTCACTTTGCGTGCGGCACCCGAAAACTGAACGGCCGCGCTCGTCAAATCGTCGTCGCCCAAGAATACGAGGCCGCGCTGGTGCTCGCCGGCTTCGAGCAAGAGCTGTGCGCGCCGTGCAACGGTTTCGGTCGTGGCATATACTTGGTCGAGCGCGCGTTTGGGAGTGCTGCGCTCGGCCGCCATGGCTTCGTACGCCGCGCTCCACGAATCGGCAGGACGTTCCTCAGCTGCTCCTCGGGCGATCAGCTCACGCGCCAGAGCAGCCAAACCGCGGTCCGAGCAGCGGATGCGCCCCTCTTCCTCATCGAACCACTTGGGATAGCGCTCGGCTACCTCTCGAACCACCGACGGCGCCTCGCCCGATGCCCCAACGACCTCTTCCCGAGTCAGCGACCGGCCGTCACCAAGTGCCCTCAGGATGCGAAACGCTCCTTCGTACACGTGCGCACTACTTGTCGCGAAAGACGATCATGCCGTGCGTGAGGTCGTACGGAGACAGCGCGACCGTCACTCGGTCGCCGAGGATGACCCGAATCCTGAACTTGCGCATGCGGCCGCAAAGCTGCGCGCGCACCGCCGCGCCGGAATCCGTCGTCACTTCGAACTGGCCGCCTGCGTAGACCTGGCTCACCACGCCGTTCAGCTTGATGTGGTCATCGCGTTTGTCTTCCTGTTCGAAATTGCGCTCGAACCTCTTTTTCTTGCCCCTAGGACTGCGTTTCGCCACTCGGTCTCCTCTTCACTATCGCGGCAACCTAAGTCTTCCCGAACCGGTGTGCCACTAGCGCTTGTATCTTTATTGATACTTGCCTCGCATTGTTGGGTGTAGCACCCCGGATGAAAAAGTCAGCCGGAACCCCACTCCAAGGTTGGCGGAGGAATCACGAAGACTCGGCCGGCGTTCCGCGTGCGTTCGACCGAATTGACAAGATCGTGCCTCTTGCGCACATGGTGACCCTCCGATGCTCGACCTGCCACGACTCAAGCGCATCCGATTGATGAAGCGGCCGATCGGTCAGATGTTCTTCGCCCATGCGGTGCTCACACCGAACTACAAGTTCTTGCCTGGCATCGACATTCGGCTCGAAGGGCTCGAGCACATTCCCGACGAGCCGGTCATCTACGCGATGAACCACACGGATCGCTTCAACTACTTCCCCTTCATGTACGAGATGTGGAAGCGGAAGGAGCGTTACATCACCGTGTGGGTCAAGGGGAAGTACTACGAGAGCCCGATCGTCGGCACCTTCATGGAGTTGACGAGTAACCTCCCGACCGTTTCGCGCGGCTACATCATCACGAAGGATTTCTCATTGACGATGGGGAGACGGCCCACCGAGGCTGAATACGAGACCCTGCGCAAGTTGATCGACCTCGACGCTGCTCCAGACGGAGACCCGAGCACGATCGATGTGTCGACCATACCATCGAAGCTCTTCGAGACGAAGCGGAACATCCTGGGCGTGGGCTTCGATCCGAGCGAGTGCACCTACGCTGTCGGAATCAATCGAGTCTTCACGGCGATGATGGCCGAGTTCGTCCGGCTCAACGAGCGCTCCTTCGAGCTCGGGCTCGATCTCCTGGTCTTCCCGCAAGGCACGCGATCGATCCGCCTGCCGCGCGGCAGGATTGGGATGATGGAGATCGCGCTTCGATACAAGAAGACAATCGTGCCGATCGGTTGCAACGGGTGCGACCTGATCTACACGGGCTCGTTGCCGATTGGAAGAGCAGGCACGATCGTGTACCGTATCGGCGCTCCGATTCCCTACGAAGCACTTTCCGACTTCCACATCGATGAGGATTATGCGCCCTTTTCGGCGGAGGCGGAGCACAAACATCGCCACGAGTTTCAAGGGGCGGTCGACCTCGTCATGAACCGCATCAACGATCTGCTCGACCCCCAGTATCAGTTCAGCGACGACTTGCAGAGCACCGGCGTTCGCGGAACGTCGCGCTTCATCTAGCCGTGACGGTTGTTTGCTCCATCGAAACGGGTTAGACCCCGGCCGTGGACACGCTTCGGGCTTTGAAGGATGCGACCGAGCCGAAACCCGTCGTCGCGATCATTGGAGGGGCCGTCGCGGGGTCGGAGGCGGCATCCGAGTGCGCCGCTCGCGGGGCGATCGCGGTCGTGTTCGAGCAGGGCGCGCGACCCTACGGAAAGATCGAAGACGGCTTGCCGCGTTGGCACGAGAAGCTGCGCGAGAAGGAATACCTCAAGATCGACGAAAATCTCAAGAGCGATCGGGTCCTCTTCGTGCCCCAAACGGAGATCGGCCGCGACCTCTCCTGGGCGGAGCTCCACGGCGAGCTCGGGTTCAGTGCGGTCGTGCTCGCCAACGGCGCATGGCGCGACCGTCCTCTGCCGGTCGAAGGGGCAGATGACTTCGTGAGCCGCGGGCTGGTCTATCAGAACGAGCTCGTCTACTGGTTCAACCACTACGAAGACGAGGGCTATGACGGCCCGAGGTTCGAGATTCCGGACGACGTCATCGTCGTCGGGGGCGGGCTAGCATCGATCGACGTGGTGAAGATCGTCAATCTCGAGCTCTACGCACGCGCGCTTCGAGCCCGAGGAATAGAGGTCGACGTCGTCGAGATGGAGATCAAAGGTATTCCGCGTACGCTCGAGGCCCATGGGATCACCGCGGAGGAGCTCGGCGTAAAAGGGTGCACCCTCTACTACAGGAGGCGCAAGGAGGACATGCCGCTGGCGTCCGCGGACCATCCGAGCCCTGAGCAGCTGGCCAAGCTCGAGGTGGCACGCGTCAAGATCGTCGACCGCGTCATTCGCAAGTACCTCGTTGGATTCGAAGAGCTCTCCTTGCCCCTGGCCGTTCTCTGCGAGGGCGACCGATTGGCGGGGATTCGCTTCCGGCGAACGGAGGTCGTCGACGGACGGGTTCGTAGCCTCGAAGGGACGGAGTTCGACGTGCGTGCCTCGATGGTCATCAGCTCGATCGGTAGCATTCCGCGTCCCATCGATGGTATTCCGACCAAAGGCGAGCTCTATCACTACGACAACTGGGACACGGGGGAGGTCCACGGCCTTCGAGGCGTGTTCGGACTCGGCAACGTCTTGACCGGCAAGGGCAACATCAAAGAGAGTCGAACCAATGCCATCGAGATCATCGAGAAGGTCGTCGCCGCCTACCTAGGTGTCGGCGCGGACCCAGAGGGGAGCCCCGCGCGTGCCTCTGCGCGAGCCGGAGCGATCTCGGAGCGGGCGGTCGCGGGCAAGCCGATGAGCGTCGAGGCGATGAGAACGCTCGCCGACCGAATCGGCAGGCGGTACGCGGAGATCGGGTATCGGGACTACGATAGCTGGATGTCGGAGGCCGGCCGCAAGGCACCCTCGAGCGGATGAATCCGGTCGCCTCGGCCGTCATCGACTTTCGCACGGTCGCCGCAGTGGCGCCCTAAGCGAGCTCTTCTCGATCCGATGGCGCAGAGGGGGCCGGTTCGTAGATGGGAAGGGCCTGCTCGATCTGATCGGCGGCCCGCGCGACCGCGTGCATCAAGAGCTCGAGGTCACCGAGCGCTAGATGATCCAGCATCACGGTGTGGCGAACGACGAAAACGTCCCCATCGAGGCAGAGCGAGCCGACTGCCAGGTTGAAGCTTTGTTGGAGGGCTGCCTCTGGATCCATGCGATCGATGCGGCAGCTGGCCGACGAAAAATCGACCCAGGAGCGACCCATGGCGCGGTAGTGAGCGACTATGACCGCCTGCAGGCGCCCGCTGGGGTACTCGAACACGACCTTGAAGCTGTTCTCGTGCTCCTCGGCCAGCCGATAGCTGGACCTCGCATGATCCTTGATGTCGGTCCACGTCGGCACGGGCCTCCTTTTGTATCATGAGGACTCGAAAAAAGGACTCGAATCCGCGTCCCGGCCACGTACACTTCCCGACATGTTCGGGCGCGTCGCCTCGCCAGCTTGGCGAGCTTCGGTTCTCGCGGAGCTTCGATCGGGCCCCAAAGCCTTGCGACGCACCGTTCCGTGGCTGCTTCGAACGCGCCTCGGGCGAATCGAGAGCCTTCTCCAAGTCGTCTCGATGAATGCTCGCGAGGCTCCTCACGACCTCGCTTTCGAAATGGGGAACGACCACCTCACCTGGTCGGAGCTTGCGAGCACCACCTCGCGAATCGCGCACGTCCTGGCGGGAGCCGGCGTCAAACCTGGGGACGTAGTCGCGCTCTTTGCCGAGAACTCTCCCTTCTACATCGCATCGGTGCTCGGCATCTCCCGCGTTGGCGCAACGGCGGCGTTGATCAACACCAACTTGAGAGGGCGACCATTGTCGCACGCCGTCGAGGTCTCCGGTGCCAAGGTCGTGCTATCGAGCCATACCCTCGAGGCAGGACTTCGGGGCTGCGAAGACCTTTGCCGATCGCTCGATCGCATTCTCGTCTTCGACGACAATCCATACGCAGGCCTGCTCGCCAACACACCTGCCACCCCGTATCCGGCAGCCTCGGTCAGGGCCGAGGACGATTTCATCTACATCTACACGTCCGGGACGACGGGTCTTCCAAAGCCGTGCCGCATCTCGCACGCCCGGGCGATCCTCGCGGGTGCGGGCTTTGGCCCCTTGATGTACGACTTTCGTCCTGGAGACAAGCTCTACTGCGTGCTTCCGCTCTATCACGCGAACGGCCTCCTCTTGGGCGCAGCGGCGACGATGGTCGCACGCGTTCCAATGGCCATGCGCGAGTCCTTCAGCGCGAGCACGTTCTGGGACGACGTCCATCAATACAACGCAACCGCGATTCTGTACATCGGTGAGCTCTGCCGTTACCTGGTCAACTCGCCACCGCATCCAAAGGAGCTTCCCAACCCAGTGCGCGTGGCGGTGGGCAACGGGCTCCGTCCGGACATCTGGCCCCGCTTCAAGGCGCGATTCGGGATCGAAGACATCCGCGAGTTTTACGGCGCGACCGAAGCGCCGGGGTTCATCGCGAACATCAGCGGACGTGAGGGGTCTGTGGGAAGAGTCCCGCTTGGCGGGCTGGTGGGTTGGTTGAGGCTCGTGAAATACGACGTCGACCTCGACCAGCATCTCCGCGACGCCCGAGGTTTTTGCATTCCATGTGCAGACGGCGAGATCGGCGAGCTGTTGATCCGAGTGCCGAAGGTCTCGACGGGTGGGCTCGAGTATCGTGGCTACACCGATGCGTCTGCGACGGAGAAGAAACTCTTGCACGACGTGTTTCGGGAGGGAGATCTGTACTTTCGCTCAGGCGATCTCCTTCGGCGGGACTCCGAGGGCTTCTACTACTTCGTCGATCGCATCGGTGACACGTTTCGTTGGAAGGGTGAGAACGTTTCCACGGCCGAGGTGGCCGACGTCATCACTCACGACGATGGCATCGACGAAGCGACCGTAATCGGCATTCCCATGCCGAACATGGAGGGTCAAGCGGGGCTCGCCGCGGTGGTGCCTTCAGGCGAGTTCAATCCGGACCGCTTCTGGCGTGCGGTCTCGGATCTCCCTGCTTACGCGCAACCACGATTCGTCCGCGTGATGAGCGGCCTCGCGAAGACGGGGACCTTCAAGATTCAGAAAAACGAGCTCCGGCAGGAGGGGGTCGACCCTTCGATGGTCCACGATCCGCTCTACGTTCGCACGAATGCAGGCTACGAGCTCCTCACCGAAGAGCGATGGAACGACGTGAAGGAAGGGCGTCTCAAGCTCTGATGCCGAAAATGACGCCCGTCCGAAGCTACGCGCTCCGCAGCGCCTTCTGAATGATCGCCAAGTCCTCTGGCGCATGGCTCAGGGCGAGCGCAGCCTCGTGCGCGTGTTCGCTCATCTTCCCCCAGGTCTTGTGAACGATGGAGATGAGCTTGTCTTCATCGTGCCTCTGAGCGAAGTCGTGGAAGTAGTATTCCAGGAACACCAAACAGATGACGTCTTCCAAGAGCTGCACGTCGGGGTCGGTCTTCAAGCCGCGCTTTCGTAGAAGCGTGCGGACTCGGTCGATCGTCTCGTCGTCGTAGCCAACTTCTTTCATGATCGAGCCGGCGATGTCTCCGTGCCGTTTGTAGAGATCGGTGCGCCATTTGAGGTACCCCGCCCTACCGTCCGGGTAAGTCTCGCGCGGCACTTCCCAACGCCGAATGTGCTGGGCTCGGGCGGCGAGCTTGACCGTTTCGGGAGCGTCGGCGGCAAAGGCTGCGAGACGCGCGGACATCCGCTGTCCGTAGACCAGCTCCTTCGGCATCGGCGTTCCGTTCACGGTCTCGAGGACGGGGTCCTCGGCATTGGCCTCATCGAACCGGCGAATGGCCTCCTCGTAGCGGGACATGATCCCGAGGGTACATCACGGGCAGCAGCAGCGGCAGGGACAGCGGCAGCGGGTGTCGGCGTCAGCATGCCGGGGCACGGGAATTCGCACGACACGGGGTTCCGTCGAACGGCTCGGCTTGCAAAGGTGGCCGGTAGGGCTTGGGGCCGGGAGCCACGCAAGCCTCGCCTCGGCGTGGGTGACAGGGGATGGGATTGCTCTATACCTTGGAGCTCATGTCTCCCTTTCGCCGCCGGTCGAGTGGGCTTCGCCGCGAGCGTATGCTGGCTTCGGCGCGCTTCCGTGACGGCACCTTTCGGAACACCACGGGAGTCGAGCTGAGCCTCAAGAAAGGCTTGACGCTGCCGGTCATGCGGGAGCTCTTGCTCGGGGGTCGTCGTCGCGTGCCGGTCGCACCGCTACCGTCGGTGAGCCCGCTCGAGGTCTGGGATGAGCCGGTCGAAACCGGACTGCGAGCGACCTGGCTTGGCCACTCGACCCTCCTGCTCGAGATCGACGGCGTGCGCGTGTTGACCGATCCGGTCTGGGGTGACCGTGTCTCTCCGAGCCGTTTTTTCGGCCCGAAACGGTTCCAGCCCGTGCCGGCTCCCATTTCGGCGCTGCCCCCCCTCGATGCGGTGATCATTTCCCATGATCACTACGACCATCTCGACTACCCGAGCATCGTCGAGCTACTTCGAACCGGCGTCCCCTTCTACACCTCGCTCGGTGTCGGCGCACACCTCGAGGCCTGGGGCGTTCCCCCCGAGCGTATCATCGAGCTCGATTGGTGGGAGAGCGCAGAGCTGCCCAACGCGGACTTGCGCATCACGGCCGCACCCTCGCAACACTTCTCCGGGCGCGCCGCCGCCGATCGGAACCGCACGTTGTGGTCGTCGTTTGCACTGCGCGGCCCGCGGCACGCCGTCTTCTTCAGCGGCGACACCGGGCTCACGCACGAGTACGAGGAAATCGCCGAGCGCCTCGGTCCCTTCGACCTCGTCATGCTCGAGGTCGGTGCCTTCCATCCCGCCTGGGGCCACATTCATCTCGGTCCGGACAACGCCCTCGAAGCACTGAAGCTTCTCGGTGGAGGAAGCTTCTTGCCGGTCCATTGGGGCACGTTCGACCTCGCGATCCACGACTGGGACCAGCCGGCGGAACGCCTAGTCGAGCTCGCGCCAAGCCTCGACGTTCACCTGGTGATGCCGATGCTCGGCGCCCCGATCGAGCCCTCCCGTGTGGAGGGGGTGCACACGTGGTGGAGGACGATCTCGGCGCTCGAACGCAGCCGACCCCCTGAGCGCACGAAGGAGGACGGGCCGGAGAGCCTCGTTCCGATCGGGGATCCCATCGATTAGAAGCGCCCCCCGTGCGGCGCGTGGAGGCGGCTTGCTTTCTTGTCTACCATTTGGTAGACATTTGGCGACCGATTGGTAGGCACGATGGATGTGCGCGCTCAGATTCTGACCGAGGCGACCCGCTTGTTTGCCGAGCAGGGGTACGACGGGACGTCGGTCCAGCAGATCGCCGAGGCGGTTGGCATTCGAAAGCCGAGCCTTCTCTATCACTTCAAGTCGAAGGATGCGCTCCGCGAGAACGTGCTCGCCGAGATGCTCGCGCACTGGAATGCCGTGCTTCCGGGCCTCCTGCTGAAGGCGTCCACCGAGGAACGCTTCGATGCCACGATGGAGGCGCTCAGCGAGTTCTTCATCGAGGACCCCGACCGGGCGCGTCTCTTTCTTCGAGAAACGCTCGATCGGCCTGAGCACATGCAAGCGATGCTCCGGGAGTTCGTGCAGCCTTGGGTCGAGCTCCTCGGCCAGCAGCTCGAACGCGCCAAGCGCCAAGGACTCGTGCAACCGGACGTCGATCCTCAAGCATACGTGCTCGAGGTCATCATCATGGCGGTAGCCGGCACGGCCGTCATCGACACGATGCAAGCGATTGTTCCCGATGATCCGATGCGAGGTAGCACTCGAAGGCGCCACGTACACGAGCTGATTCGAATCGCGCGACTGAGCCTCTATACAACGAACAAAGGCGAGAAGTGAGCATGGCAAATTTCTTCAAAGACAACGACGACCTTCAGTATTACTTCGACAAGGGAATCGACTGGGAGTCGCTGGTTCGCATCACCGAACACGACTTCGCGGATGCCGAAGGTGAAGGCTTTCGCACGACCGATGAGGCAGTCTCCTTCTATCGGGAAATCGTCGAGATGTTCGGGCAGTTCGTTGCCGAAGAGATCAAGCCCTACGAGAGGGAAATCGACGCCAATGGCGTGAAGCTCGTCGATGGCGAAGTCGTCTTTCCCGAGCGGCTCGCGGGCATCTTCGAGAAGATCAAGGAGCTCGGCCTTCATGGTCTTCCGCTCCCTCGGGAGCTCGGCGGAATGAACGCGCCGATGCTGGTCTACTTCATCAATGGCGAGCTGATGGCGCGAGCCGACGTGTCGACGATGGCGCACCACGGCTTCCACGCGGGCATCGCGATGGCGGCGCTGGTTTTTTCGGCGCTCGAGGGCAGCTCGGACATCGATCCCGTGACCGGACGCATCAAGGAAACCCGTTGGAATCGAGCCATCCAGGAAATCGCCTCGGGTGAAGCCTGGGGCTGCATGGACATCACCGAGCCCGATGCAGGTTCGGACATGGCGTCGCTTCGAACGATTGGCGAGCAGGACGCAGACGGCAACTGGTACGTGACGGGCGAGAAGATTTTCATCACCTCGGGGCACGGCAAATACCACTTCGTGATCGCCCGGACCGAGGACGCAGATCCAAGCGATACGACCGGCGGGCTCGGAGCACTGTCGATGTTCTTGGTGCAGACCTACGAAGAAGATGACGCTGGGAATCGGAGACGCATCGTCGAGCTGAGCCGTGTCGAGGAAAAGCTCGGACACCACGGGTCCGCGACCTGCGGGCTGATATTCGACAGGGCGCCGGCGCAGTTGGTGGGTGAGCGCGGCGACGGTTTCAAGCACATGCTCACGCTGATGAACAACGCCCGAGTGGGAGTTGGATTCGAGTGTCTTGGCCTCAGCGAATCGGCGTACCGGGTCGCCGCCGAATACGCTGCCGGGCGCTGGTCCATGGGCAAGACCATCGATCGGCACGAGATGATCGCGGATTACCTCGAAACGATGAAGACCGAGATTCAGGGCGTCCGGGCGATGGCCGTGACAGCCGGGTTCCACGAGGAAATGGCTCAGAAGCTGAGCCTCGCGCTTCGATTCGGAGATCTCGACGAGGCCAAGCGGAAGCAGATGAAACGGCTCATGCGATCGCATCAGAGGAAAGCGCGCCGGATCACCCCGCTGCTGAAGTACTTTGGCGCCGAAAAGGCGGTGGAGCACGCTCGAGCGGCGCTTCAAATCCACGGTGGCAACGGCTACACGAAAGACTACCTCCCCGAGAAACTGTTGCGTGATGCGGTCGTGATGCCGATCTACGAGGGCACCAGTCAGATTCAGGCGCTGATGGCCATGAAAGACACCCTTGGGGCAATCATCAAGAACCCACAGGCGTTCGTACGCCGCATGGCACAGGCGCGTTGGCGATCGTTGTCGCCCCGGAACCCACTCGAACGCCGGGTCGCCCAGCTCCAATTGCTGTCACTCGGTGCGCAGCAGCATCTGGTCCTGAAGACCGCAGGCGACAAGGTCAAGGGCCTCCGCGGCAAGCCGCTCGGCGATTGGTCCGCCGAGCTCACCAAGAACTGGAACCCGAAACGCGACTTCGCCTACGCCATGCTGCACGCAGAGCGTTTGATCCAACTTCTGGGTGAGACCACGATCGCGGAGATCTTGCTGAGGCAAGCCAAGAGACATCCGGAACGAGCCGAGCTTCTCGAGCGACACCTCGAGCGCGCGGAGCCCAAGGCGCGCTACCTGCACGATCGAATCACGACGACCGGGCAGCGCTTGCTGCAAAAGCTATCACCGGCAGCGAGCGAAGCGGCGAGCCAAGCCGCCGAGTGACTCTAATACCAACCATTGTCTGAGTACCATTCGTGCGTGCGGCGAATGCCTTCGGGAAGATCGATTTCGGTCGTGAAGCCGAAGTCACTTCGCGCTGCATCTCCGACGCAAGTCCAGGCCTGCTGCGCGCCCATTCTGGCTTTCTGCAGGTTGAGGAGCCTCGGCTTTTTGTCGATCTTCGAGGCGATCTCGCCGCCAACGGCCGCAACCGATACCAAGAGCTCGGGCAAATCGACCGTTCGCACTCGAAGTCCGATGACACGCACGATCTCCGACTGGAACTGCTCCCACGTGACCTGCTCCGGGCTGGTCAAGAAGTAGCCCTTTCGAATGCTGTTTTCGTGTTTCGCCGCCTCCAAGATCCCCCGGACGCAATCGTCGACGTAGATCACGGACATGATTCGCTCACGGTTACCAAAGAACGCGTTCCAACCGCGCATGACGCTCTTGAACAAGTTGAAGTAGTCGACGTCGCCTGGGCCGTACACACCGGAAGGACGCACGATCGTCCAAGGGATCTGGCCGGACTCGTCCTGGACCACACGCTCTGCTTCGAGCTTGCTCTCTCCGTAATGCTCGATAGGCCGCGGCGGGTCTTGTTCGCGATGAGGCGCGGTCGTGGCCGACGGACCGTACGCTGCCAACGAGGATACCAGCACGAACCGCTTGGTTTCGGGATGCTCTTTGTGGAGGGCCGTCAGTAGATTGCGGGTCGGCATGACGTTGCCGACGCGAAAATCTTCGTAGGAGCTGCCCTTGGTGACCCCGGCCACGTGAAGAACGTAGTCCGGCGTCTCGGCAGCGATGACGCCTTCGAGGTCGCTCATCGAGGCATAGTCCGCCTCTACCGACCGCCCCGCTTTGGCAGTCGGGGAGCCCGGACGGCGAATTGCGACGACATCCGACCCCGCCGAGAGGAGCTCGTCCCGGAGCCTCGTGCCAATGAAGCCGCTTGCACCCGTGATGAGCACCTTGCCGCCGAGTCTGGGCATTCCCATGGGGTTGTCGTGCACCGCGGGCGTCGAACGCGCAAGGCCGGATTGACCTCGGCGGGGCCCTGAGAAACGCTAGCGGCCATGCCCAGGAGCTTCCGAACGATTTCCCCCGTCGATGGAAGCGTCGTGTTCGAAGGCGCGCTCGATGGCACGCCCGAGGTCGAACGAACGCTGACGGCGGCTAACCATGCGTTCACGGCATGGCGGCGCCTCGATCTCGACCAACGCCGTAAGATGGTTCGACGCTTCGTGGAGCTCGCCGTGCAGGACACCGATGCAATCGCTCGGGAGCTCGCCATGCAGATGGGACGGCCGATCCGCGATGGCGCAGGCGAGGTGGGCGGGTGGCTGCTGCGCGGACGAACGATGATCGACCTCGCGCCCCAAGCATTGAACGACATCGAGCTTGCGGAACACACGGGTTTCACCCGATTCATCCGGCGCGAGCCTCTGGGCGTCGTCTTCGTCGTTGCGCCCTGGAACTATCCATGGTTGACCTCCGTCAACGCGCTGGTGCCAGCGCTCGTCGCCGGCAACGCCGTCGTGCTCAAGCATTCGGAGCAAACGCCGCTTGTAGCGCAACGAATTGGTCGTGCGGCGAAAGAGGCAGGGCTTCCCGAAGGTGTCCTTCAAGTACTCTACCTCGATCACGAGGGCGTTGCCGACGTGATCGGTGATCCGCGCGTCGCCTTCGTGGCGTTCACGGGGTCGGTCGAAGGTGGTCACGCTATCCAAAGAGCAGCCTCGAAACGCTTCATTGGGGCGACGCTGGAGCTCGGCGGAAAAGACCCAGCATACGTCTGTAGCGACGCCGACATCGAGCGGTCGGCCGCCAACTTGGTCGATGGGTCGTTCTACAACGCTGGACAATCGTGCTGCGGCATCGAGCGGATTTACGTCCACCGGGATGCCTACGAGCGATTCTTGGAATCCTTCGTCTCGATAGCCAACGAGCTCGTGCTCGGAGATCCGAGAGATCCCTCGACGACGCTCGGTCCGGTGGTCCGCATCCGGAGCGCCGAGGCCATCCGAGCGCAGATAGACGAAGCGATTGCGAGGGGTGCACGCACTCTACTCGACCCACGCCACTTCGAGGGAGCCCAGCGCGGCCTGCCCTACATGGCGCCCCAAGCGCTGGTCGATGTCGATCACTCGATGCTGATCATGACCGAGGAAACCTTCGGTCCGGCAGTTGGCATCATGCAAGTTCGGAACGACGACGAGGCGATCGCATTGATGAACGACAGTCGCTACGGACTGACCGCGTCGGTATGGACCAGTGACCTCGATCATGCGAAATGGATCGGTGCCCAGGTGGACACCGGAACCTGGTTCATGAATCGCTGCGACTACTTGGACCCGGAGCTCGCATGGGTAGGGGTGAAGGACTCGGGACGTGGGTGCAGCTTGTCGACGCTCGGTTACGCTCAGCTGACGCGTCCCAAGTCGTTTCACCTCCGTCACGAACCGGGATAGCCTGGTCATCGCAGCCTGGGCCGCTATAGTCCGCCGCGATGAAACCGCCGGTGCTCTGCTGCAGCCGCGTCACGAAACGCTACGGAGCGTTCACGGCACTCAACGACCTTTCGCTCGACGTCTATGAAGGGGAGATTTTCGCGCTACTCGGGCCGAACGGCGCGGGCAAGTCCACGTTGATCCACTGCATCACCGGCCTGGCAAAGCAAACCGAGGGGAGTATCGAAGTCCTCGGGTTCGACACCCTCCGGGACTTTCGCACGACTCGCCGACTGGTGGGGCTCGTTCCCCAAGAGATCAACTACGACCCCTTCTTCACCCCGCTCGAAAGCCTCATGATTCAGATGGGACTGATGGGGGTCGAGCCGAATCGCGAGCGAGCCGAGCTGCTTCTCAAGACGTTCGCCCTCGACGAGAAGCGGGACGCGTACACGCGGACGCTCTCCGGCGGTATGAAGAGGCGGTTGCTCGTCGCGAAAGCGCTGGTTCACCAGCCTCGGTTGCTCTTCCTGGACGAGCCGACCGCGGGCGTGGACGTCGAGCTTCGTCGCGAGCTTTGGCAGGAGGTCGAGGACTTGCGCGCGGCGGGCACCACCATCGTCCTCACCACCCATTACATCGAAGAGGCCGAACGGCTCGCAGACCGAATTGGCATTCTTCACAAAGGTGAGCTTCTGCTGGTGGAACGCCGTGAGAGCTTGATGAAGCGCCACGGCGGCCGCTCACTCGAAGAGATCTATTTGGAGCTCACGCGCAGAGCCAACGGGAGGCATGCGGCGTGAGCACAATCGCGTTGAGAACCCTCTTCATCAAGGAGATCCGCCGTTTCAGCAAGGTCTGGCTGCAAACGGTGCTCAGCCCTTTGGTGACGACGAGCCTGTACTTCCTGGTATTCGGCGTTGCGCTTGGCTCGCGCCTACGTGAGATTTCCGGGGTTCCTTACATTCAGTTCGTCGTGCCCGGCCTCGTGATGATGACCATGGTCCGGGACTCTTTCTTGAACACTTCCTCCAGCTTGTTCCAATCCAAGATCAACGGAACGATCATCGACATCTTGGTGGCGCCCATCGGCGCGTCGGAGATCCTGTTGGCGTACGTCGGCGCTGCCATGATCAGAGCAATCCTAGTGGGCGCACTCGTCTACCTCGTGTCGCTGTCTTTTACTTGGTTTCCATTGCACCACGTCGGTTGGACCCTGTTCTTCACCATCTTCGTGACGGCCACCTTGGCGCTCCTCGGTCTGATCGCCGCGCTCTGGGCGGAGAAGTTCGACCATCTAGCCATCTTTCCGAATTTCGTGCTTCTACCCTTGGCCTTCCTCGGTGGGGTCTTCTACTCGATCGACCTCCTACCCGAGCCTTGGAATACCGTCAGCCGACTCAATCCCCTTCTCTACATGGTCAATGGGCTTCGATATGGGTTCCTCGGGATCGCCGATGTATCTACCGTCGCAAGCGCAGGAGTCGTCCTCGTCTCTTTCGCGGTCGTGCTCGCCGTTGCGAGCGGGCTGCTCCGCAGCGGCTACAGCTTGAGAAGTTAGCACCATGGGCAGGCAACGATGAGCAGCAGCACCTACTTTTCCAGTCCCGAAGCGCGAGCCTTCCTTCAACGACGCGTAGCTCTCTTCGGCTTGATTGGCGCGATCCTCGGAGGCACCGCTCTGCTCTTTCGCGTGATCATGGGCGTTCTGTTCGGGTTTCTCGAAGAGCTGCTGACCAATCCTGGTTTTCTGATCCACGCCGCAGGCATCCTACCCATGATCGGGATCTGGCTGATCTGTCGGCGCGCGGATCTTTCGGTCAGCGCGATTCACGCGGTCGAGAATTCCGGAATCTTCATCTCCAGCGTCTGCTACATCGGCATGGGCCTCGAGATTCGACCCGAGGTCGGCGCCGACACCATCACGGCCTTCATTCTCGCCCTGATCATGTTTGCGCGAAGCGTGTTCGTCCCGAGCTCCGCTAGACGCACGAGCGTGCTCTGCGTGCTCATCGGGATCCCGCTCGCTGCGGCGATGTACTGGCACTATCTCGGCGTCGACCTCCGCATCTGGCGGAGCTTCGGCTACGAGGCATCATCTGTAGAACGGGTAGCCACCTCGCAAGCGATCATCACGAGCATGTGGTGGACCCTCACCACCGGCCTCGCCGCTTTGGCGTCGCGGGTGATTCACCGGCTACGCAAAGAGGTCAGCGACATTCAGCGCCTTGGGCAGTACAGCCTCGAGCGAAAGCTCGGTGAGGGCGCGATGGGGGTCGTGTACGAGGCGACGCACGGGATGCTGAAGCGGCCGACTGCCATCAAGTTGCTCCGCCCAGGGCTGGCGGATCCAGAAGCGCTCGACCGTTTCCGTCGAGAGGTTCAGCTCACTGCCAAGCTCACCCATCCGAACACGGTGACGATCTATGACTACGGGCGCACGCCCGACGGGCTCTTCTACTACGCGATGGAGCTGCTCAACGGCGCGACGCTCACGCAGATCGTGGAAGCCGGGGGACCTCAACCCGTCGAGCGGGTCGTGCGAATCCTTCGTGACGCCGCCCTCGCGTTGAACGAGGCTCACGAGGTGGGGCTGATTCACAGGGACATCAAGCCGAGCAACATCATGCTCGCGCGCCAGGGTGGCGTTCCGGACGTGACGAAAGTGCTCGACTTCGGCCTGGTGAAGAACCTCGGTAAGGTGGACGACCTCGAGCAGACGAATACGATGTCAATCAAGGGGACGCCGCACTACTTGAGCCCCGAAGCGATCCAGGACCCTCAGGCAATCGACCGTCGAACCGACCTCTATGCGCTCGGAGCGGTCGGCTACTACCTCCTCGCCGGACGCCACGTGTTCGAGGGCAGGACGGTCATGGAAGTTTGCTTGCACCACTTACACACCAAGCCCCTTCCACTTTCGGAGATCTCGGTGGAGGAAGTTCCGCCCGAGCTGGAGGCGCTTATCTTCGCCTGCCTGGAAAAGGATCAGACCGCAAGGCCCGCGACGGCGCAGGACTTCGCCGACGCGCTCGACCACATGGGTGTCCCTCGGTGGACGCGCGCGGATGCCGAAGCGTGGTGGGACATCTTCGGTCCCGACATCGAGAGAGCGAAGAAACCGCTCCAGCTCAACGTGACGGAACAAACGGTCGCGATCGACTTCGACGCGCGCTGACTACATCTGGCGGTGGTCGCGACGCAAGGGGTGGTGCGGTGGCACCTCGACGAGGATGAGCACCAAGCCGTCTGGATCCGATGCGCGCAGCTCGATCAAGCCCCACGGCTTTTCGATCGCGGGCTCGAGGATCGTCACCCCCGCCGTGCGCAGCTCGCGCTCCGCTCTGCGTACATCCCTCACCTGGAGCCAGAGCTCTGTCGACGCAGAGGGTGGCTCTCCTCGTCGCTCGGCCAGCTCGAGAAAGCCGCCGCCGAGAAAGAAGACCACGCCGCGCGAATCCCCCTGGCCGAACTCCCTCATCGGGTGAAGGTTCAGCACGTCGCGATAGAACGCGAGACTTCGCTCGAAATCACACGGATGCAGGAGGAATCGGCTCGAGAGAATCTCCATCGAATCAGCACGGACAAGCTTACATTGTCCGACCCCCACCGCGAGCTATTATTCAATCTGCTGTCTTGCTTGATTCATCATCGATGGGAATTGTCAGGTGCGCAGTGCTCGCCCTCTCGCTCGGAGGGCCGCTCGTGGGCGGCTGTGCGTCCGAGACGACGCCCGCGATTGCGAATGGCATCTTCACGGATCTCGGTTCACCACTTCCATCCGCGACGGCCGAGCAGGTCGAGGCATTCGAGCGAGGTCGGCAGCTCGCGCTTCGCCGGTTCACGCCCGAGGAGGGCCTCGGGCCGGAGTTCAACCTGACGTTCTGTGCGGGCTGTCACGAAAAGCCCGTCGTCGGCGGAGGCGCAAGCCACTACCGCGACTTCTTGTTGGTTGCCGATCGGCTGAGCCCTGACGTGATCGTGCCAAGAGGCAAGAATGGAGTGCAACGTCAGTTCTCGCTCGAGTCGGGGCGCGCACCATCCGACGAGCTCACCGACTGGAGTGCCACCCGAAACCCGATTCCGTTTTTCGGCTCGGGACTCCTCGCCGAAATTCCCGATACCGAGATCCTGAGCCATGCGGATGCCGCGGATGCGGACGGAGATGGGATCAGCGGAAGAGTGAACTACGATGGAACGCTCCTCGGACGGTTTGGACGCAAGGCCCAGACCTCACGGATCGAAATCTTCGTCCGGGGGCCGCTGTTCAATCACATGGGCATCACGTCGGATCCACTGTCGGCCGATCGAAGGGCGAACCTGCCTTCGTCCGAGCCCCCCTCGGCCCGTGCGCAGCTCGCTCCGCGCAACGGGGTCGGAGCGATCGTCGCGGCCCAGGCGGTGATTCCTGACGAGCCGACCATCGACCTCGACGACGCGCCCGATCCAGAGCTTTCGGATGCTGACCTGTTCGACCTGGTCTCCTTTGCTTTGCTCTTGGGCGCCCCGGAGCCCGACCCACCCACCGAGGAGACCCGGCGCGGTCAGCGAACGTTCGGCGAGATCGGTTGTGACAAGTGCCACCTTCCCGCCTTGCAAGGTCCGCGCGGCGCGATTCCGGCATACACGGACCTGTTGCTGCACGACCTCGGTGCCGGTCTCGCGGACGGCTTTCCCATGAACGAGGCGAGCGGAAGCGAGTTCCGGACGCAGCCGTTGTGGGGCATCGCGGCCGCGAGCCCATACCTCCACGATGGGCGTGCCCAAACGATAGACGACGCGATTCGATGGCATGGCGGTGAAGCGGAGCCCAGTCGGAACGCATACACCGTTCTTCCTCCAGGCGCGCGCGACGAGTTGATCGCGTTCCTCGAATCGCTCGGCGGAAAAGAACGACGGACTCCTGGCTTGCTGCCGCCGGAAGCCGAGACTCCAGATCCAGGAGAGTACGGAGCACCCGTGTCGGGACTCGACTCCGGACAGCGTGCGCTGTTCGAGCAGGGTCGCTTGCTGTTTGATCGTGACTTCGGCTTCTCGGAAGGCGTCGGTCCGCTCTTCAACGGTGACGCCTGCCGCTCCTGTCACTTCGACCCCGTGATCGGCGGGGCCGGGCCCTCAGACGTCGACGCCATGCGGCAGGGGAGCTTCAGCAATCTCGGATTCAGCGTCCCGAACGCAGGCACTGCCCTGCCGCGCCACGCGGTCGATCCGGTGCGACCCGAGGCGGACCCCGATGCCACCTTCTTCGAGCCTCGACAGACCCCTTCGACGCTCGGCCTCGGCCTTCTCGAACGCATCCCCCGCGAAGCGATCGAGGCGCGCGCGGATCCGGATGATGAAGACGCTGATGGAATTGCGGGCCGCGCGCACCTGCTCGACGACGGGCGCCTCGGCCGTTTCGGCTGGAAGGCCAACGTCCCGTCGATTCGGGAGTTCGTCCGAGACGCGCTCAGTGCAGAGGTCGGATTGACGGTGCCAGAGGAGGCGGGCTCGTCGTTCGGGAGTCTCGAGGACGACGATGGGGCACAGGACCCCGAGGTCGATGAAAGCGAGATCGATGCCATCGCGGCATTCATCGCGTTGCAGGCGCCGCCCCCGCGAAGCCGCACCGACCCAGTGCTCGAGGACCGAGGCGAGACGGTCTTCGTGACGGTTGGTTGCGCGAGCTGTCACCTTCCGGCGATGCAGACCGTGGAGGGCACGGAGGTGCGCGCCTACACCGACCTGCTGCTCCACGACGTTGCGGACCCCGAGGCACTCGGCATCGCGGAAGGCACAGCCGGAATTCGCGACTTCCGGACACCCCCGCTGTGGGGTCTCGGTCGAACTGCACCCTATCTGCACGACGGCCGCGCGAGCACGATCGAAGAGGCGGTCGCCAACCACGAGGGGGAGGCCTCTGCCACCAAGGAGGCCGTCGACAACCTGACCGCGAGCGACCGAGGGGCCCTTTTCGCGTTCCTGAGGTCGCTGTGAACAAGGCGGTTCCTCTCCTCGTGCTCGCGGGAATCGCCGGCTGCGGACAAGACCCGTTGCCCAGCCAACGCGGCCGTCTCCTCGATGCGGAGGGCAACGCCGCGCTCGAGCTGGACATCGCGGTCGCGGAAACCGAGTATCAACGCCAGGAAGGCCTTCGGCTCTATGGACCCCTTGCCGACGGTGAGGCTCTGCTGTTGATTTTCCCTGCCGAAACTACGGTCTGCATCAACAATGCGGGCGTCCCCTTCCCGATCGACGTCCTGTACCTGTCGGCCGACCGACGCGTGATCGCTGCCGAGCTCGACATCCCCCCAAACGCCAAGGGCCCCTACTGCCATCCGAAGACCCAGCTGGCCCTCGAGCTGAACGGCAACGCTCTCGTCAACCCTAACTACTCGAAACTAGAGCTGTTCTAGTGCGACGATCGCGGCGGTTTCTCCCGTTTGGCTTTGCGAAGCGGGCGCTTCAGCGAAGACGTGTCGCGTCCCCCTTGACCCTGGGAAGGGTTGGCAGCAGACTGGGCGAGTGATGGTTTTGTTTCCGACTACGATGGCGAGCTCGAGGGACGCGCGCAGCGCGAGCCTGCTGGGCGGTGTCGTCGTTGTAGTCAGCCTCATTATTGGCCTCCTGCTAGTTACGCAGGCATAGGCGGGGACCAGGACCAACTCCACACAACCCTTTTCGTTTCTGGCCCCCGCATCGAGCATGCGGGGGCTTTTTTGTTGCCGAGAGCCCATGAACGAACGACCCCAGCTTAGAAGCACCACAGCCGACCCGGCGCCTTGGCCGTTGGGGGCCGGCCGCTTGAATGCCACCTGGAATCAACTACTTGGACCGAGCCAGCACGCAAGGAGACCCTCGTGACACCCACCAATCCCAAATTCAAGAATCGCATCGGCGAATCGCTCTCCGGAGCCCAAATCATTTGGGAGGCGCTCGTACGCGAGGGGGTCGAGGTCTGCTTCGGCTATCCAGGCGGCGCGATCATGCCTGCCTACGATGCGATGATTCAATACCCCATCCACCACGTGCTCACACGCCACGAGCAAGGGGCCTCGCACATGGCCGATGGCTATGCTCGCGCGTCGGGACAGGTTGGCGTCTGCATTGCCACTTCGGGACCTGGCGCAACCAATCTGGTCACTGGCATCGCTACCGCGATGCTCGACTCGATTCCGATGGTCTGCATCACCGGACAGGTGCCTTCTCATCTCATCGGTAGCGATGCATTTCAGGAGACGGACATCACAGGCTGCACCATCCCGGTCACCAAACACAACTACCTGGTCACCGAGGCCGCGCAAATCGCGCCAACCATTCGCGAGGCATTCTACATCGCGCGCTCAGGGCGCCCAGGCCCAGTCCTGGTCGACATCACGAAGGACGCGCAGCAGCAAAGCTGTGTCTTCGAGTGGAGCGATGACGAGATCGAGCTACCCGGATACCGACCTGACTACGCCCCACTGCCCGAACAGCTCGAAGAGGCGGTGGCGCTGATCAAGCAGGCGAAACGCCCCATCCTCTTTTCCGGCTACGGCGTCATCAAGTCGCAGGCGACGGAGACCCTGATCGCGCTGGTCGAGAAGACCAACATTCCGGTCGCGTGCACCCTACTCGGTCTTGGCGGGTTTCCAGCCACACACCCCCGAAACCTCGGCATGATGGGAATGCACGGAGAGACTTGGGTCAACAGGGCCATTCAGGACGCTGACTTGATCATCGCGGTCGGCATGCGGTTCGATGACCGCGTGACGGGCAATCTGAAGACTTACGCACCCAACGCGAAGAAGATCCACATCGAGCTCGACCCCGCGGAGATCAACAAGAACGTCCGCGTGGACGTACCCATCGTGGGAGACGCGCGCTCCGTTCTAGAGCAGCTCCTGCCGCACGTCGACGCGTGCGAGCGCCCCGAATGGTTGGCCTACATCGACGACATCAAAGGCGACTCGGCGGTGAGGGACATCAAGAACCTGCCAGACATGGGCAAGCTCTACGCCGCCCAGGTGATCCACGATTTATATCGCTTCACCGAGGGTAAGGCGCTCGTCGTGACCGACGTCGGTCAGCATCAGATGTGGGAGGCGCAGTACTACAAGCACGATTACCCGAGGAAGCTGCTCACCTCGGGGGGCCTCGGCACGATGGGCTTTGCGCTGCCCGCAGCCATCGGCGCGAAGTTCGCGCAGCCCGACGATTCGGTGTGGGTCATTTGCGGAGACGGCGGCTTCCAGATGACTCAGGCAGAGCTGTCCACCTGCGCGCAAGAGGGCATCAAGGTCAACGTCGCGATCATCAACAACGGATTCCTCGGAATGGTGCGTCAGTGGCAGGAGTTCTTCTTCGGGGGCCGCTACGTCGCGACACCGCTGCTGAGCCCCGACTTCGTGAAGATCGCGGAGGCACACGGCTTGACCGGCCTACGGGTCGAAAAGCGGTCGCAGGTCCAGGAAACCGTTCGCATCGCGGAAGCTACGGAAGGAACGGTAGTCATCGACTTTCGAGTCGAGCAGGAAGACTCTGTTTATCCCATGGTGCCTGCGGGCGCGAATCTCCAAGACATGATCCAGCGACCACACAAGCCGGGCAACAACGTCCACAACCCGATCTTCGAGACAGGGGGGGACGAGTGATGGCCCAATCCGAGAAACGAACTTTCGCAGTCTTCGTGGAAGACAAGCCTGGCGTCCTGAACCGCGTCGCCTCTTTGTTTCGCCGCCGAAGCTTCAACATCGATTCGCTGAACGTAGGCACGACCCACGAGCCCGGAGTCTCTCGCATGACCATCGTTTGCGATGCGGACGAGGACAAGGCCAAGCGGATCGAAGCCAACCTCTACAAGATGGTCAACGTGCTGTGGGTCGACGATATCACTCACAAGCAGACGATCAGTCGAGTACTGGCGCTGATCAAGGTGAATTGCAACCGCGAGCAGCGCGATGAGGTCTTGAAGATCTGCGACGTGTTTCGTGCACGAGCGATCGACATGTCCCCCGATCGAGTGACGATCGAGATCACGGGACCGCAAGACAAGGTCGAAGGCCTCGTCTCGGTCCTCCGTCCGTTCGGCATCCTGGAGCTGGTGCAGACGGGCACGGTCGCGATGACCCGCGGTGTCGAAAAGCACGACCTCGCCCACCCCTCGGTTCCTGCCACACGCAACCCAGCCGCATAACCCCCTTGAAGAAGTAGAGAGACACATGACTCAGATTCGGTATGAAAAGGACGCTGACCTCTCGTTGATACGAGGTAAGAAGGTAGCGATCATCGGCTATGGCTCTCAGGGCCATGCTCACGCGCTCAATTTGAAAGAGAGCGGCGTGGACGTCCGCGTGGGTCTGCAGAAAGGCAGCAAGAGCAAGGCGAAGGCAGAGGCGGCCGGGCTGACCGTGAGGTCTGTGAGGGATGCGGCGAGCGAGGCCGAGGTGATCATGATTCTTGCCCCGGATACGGCGCAGCCGGCGATCTACGAAGAACACATCGCGCCGAACCTGGAAGCCGGGAACATGCTGATGTTCGCGCATGGCTTCAACATCCGGTACGATACGATCGAGCCGCCGAAGAACGTCGACGTCACGATGGTCGCGCCGAAGAGCCCGGGCCACCGTGTCCGCGAAACATACCAAGAAGGTGGTGGGGTCCCTGCCCTTCTCGCGGTTCACCAAGACGCAACCGGCCATGCCGATGCGCTCGCGATGTCGTACGCAGCCGGGATCGGCTGTGCGCGCGCCGGCGTATTGACGACCACCTTCAAGGAAGAAACGGAAACCGACCTCTTCGGGGAGCAGACGGTGCTCTGCGGCGGGGCATCGGAGCTCGTGAAGGCGGGCTTTCAGACGCTGGTGGACGCTGGATATCAGCCCGAGCTCGCCTATTTCGAGTGCCTGCACGAGCTCAAGCTGATCGTAGACCTCATGTACCGAGGGGGGCTCAACTACATGCGCTATTCGGTATCGGACACTGCCGAATGGGGCGACTACGTGAGCGGTCCGCGGATCATCGGTGAAGCAAGTAAGAAGGCGATGAAGCAGGTCCTCGCGGAGATCCAAGATGGGACCTTTGCGAAACGGTGGATCGAAGAAAACAAGAACGGCAGGCCGAAGTTCAACGCGATCCGGCGAGCCGAACAGGAACAGCCAATCGAGCAAGTTGGCGCGAAGCTGCGGTCGATGATGCCCTTCGTCGACCCGATAGAAATCAAACAGGGAGATTGAGAGAGAGGCGCCGCCCCCGGCGGCGTCGGGAGAAAGAGTCATGCAACCCGATCACGTACGGATCTTCGACACGACGCTCCGCGATGGAGAGCAATCACCTGGCGCGACGATGACCTCGTCAGAGAAGCTCGAGGTGGCGAAGACCCTATCGAGGCTCGGTGTAGATGTCATCGAAGCGGGTTTCGCTGCAGCGTCGGCGGACGACCTGCGGGCGGTGAAGACGATCGCCGAGGCGGTGGGCGTGACGGGCGTGGAGGGGCGGCCGGTCGCGGAGCCCCCGACGATCTGCAGCTTGGCACGGGCTCACAAATCCGACATCGACAAGGCCGCGGAGGCGGTCGCACCCGCAAAGTACGGTCGCATCCACACGTTTCTCGCGACGTCGCCGATCCATCGCGAGCACAAGCTCCGAATGACCAAGGCGCAGGTTCTCGCGCAGATCGGCGAAATGGTGTCGTACGCGCGGAGCTTCTGCGAAGACGTCGAATTCAGTCCCGAAGACGCCGGCCGAACCGAAATGGAGTTTCTCTACGAGGCGCTCCAGGCTGCCGTCGAAGCGGGGGCAACCACGTTGAACATCCCGGACACCGTCGGATACACCATCCCGAACGAGTTTGGGGAGCGCATCGCAATGATCCGGGAGAACGTACCCGGGATCGAGAAGGCGATCATCAGCGTCCACTGCCACAATGATCTCGGGTTGGCGGTGGCGAATAGCCTTTCAGCCGTGGTCAACGGCGCGCGCCAGGTCGAGGTCGCGGTCAACGGCATCGGCGAACGCGCGGGGAACGCCTCGCTCGAAGAGGTCGTCATGGCGCTCTATGTCCGCAAAGACCTCTATGGCATCGGCACGAGGGTCGATACGACCCAGCTCACCCGTGCCAGCCGATTGGTGAGCAAGGTGACCGGCATGGTCGTACAGCCAAACAAGGCAATCGTCGGGGCAAACGCGTTTGCTCACGAGGCCGGCATCCACCAGGACGGCATGCTCAAGCATGAAGAGACCTACGAGATCATGCGCCCGGAGACCGTGGGTGCGGGTAAGACGCAGCTCGTTCTCGGAAAACATTCCGGACGCCATGCCTTTGCCAACCGGTTGACGGAGCTCGGTTACCCAATCTCGGGTGATGGGCTCGAGAAGGCGTTCGCGCGTTTCAAGAAGCTCGCCGACAAGAAGAAGCACATCACCGATGCTGACATTCTGGCTTTGGTCAGCGACGAGCTCTACCAGCCGAAAGAGTTCTGGAGGCTGGAGAAGCTGCAGGTTGGATGTGGCACGGGAATGCCCACCGCTACGGTGCGTCTCACCGGGCCAGATGGTCAGACGTCAACCGTCGCCGAGGTCGGGACCGGCCCGGTGGACGCGGTGTACAAGGCGATCCAACTGCTCGTGAACGTTCCATGCACGTTGCTCGAGTACACCGTTCAGTCGGTGACCGAGGGTATCGATGCGCTCGGCGAAGTGAGCGTCCGCGTTTCGCCGGACGAAAAGGACGCGCAGCCGGACAAGATCAATCCTCAGCACGAACACTCCCGCGCTCGAGTTTTCCACGGCCACGGCGCGCACACTGACATCATCGTCGCAAGCGCCAAGGCCTACATTGCGGCCATCAACCGCATCCTCGCGATCAGGGAAGCAACACAAACTCAGAACGAAGCAGCGGGAAGCGCCGCATGACGGGCATCATGACACCGAAGACGTTATTTCAGAAGGTTTGGGACACTCATGTCGTCGCTCAGGAGCCCAATAGACCGGCGGTCCTCTACGTCGACCTGCATCTAATCCACGAGGTAACGTCTCCGCAGGCCTTCACGGGGCTTCGCGAGCGTGGTCTGCGGGTTCGACGTCCCGACAAGACCATTGCGACGATGGACCACTCGACTCCGACGCTCCCAAAGTCGCTCTGGGTCATCGACGATCAGGCCAAAGCGCAGCTCGGACAATTGGAACGCAACTGCGAGGAGTTCGGGATCGAGCTATTCGCGCTCGGCGACAGCCGGAACGGGATCGTACACGTGATCGGACCCGAGCGCGGCTTCACACAGCCGGGCAAGACGATCGTCTGTGGCGACAGTCACACGTCCACCCACGGAGCGTTCGGTGCTTTGGCGTTCGGAATAGGCACGAGCGAGGTCGAGCACGTGCTTGCGACACAGTGTCTCCTGCAACCCCGGCCCAAGACGCTGGAGGTGCGCGTCGATGGCCGACTGATGCCAGGCGTGACCGCGAAGGACGTCATCTTGGCGCTCTGCGCGGAGATCGGCACGGGCGGCGCCACGGGCCACGTGATCGAGTACACCGGCTCGGCTATCCGAGGTCTCGACATGGACGGCCGCATGACGGTTTGCAACATGAGCATCGAAGCGGGCGCACGTGCGGGAATGATCGCCCCGGACGACACGACCTATGATTATTTGAAGGAACGAGAGCGCGTGCCTCAGGGGCCCGATTGGGACACGGCCGTGGCGAGGTGGAGTCAACTCCGAACCGACGATGGCGCGACCTTCGACAAGACCGTCATCATCGACGCCGACGAGCTCGAGCCGATGATCACCTATGGAACGAATCCGGGCATGGGTATGCGCATCAGTGGCCCGATGCCGACCGTGGATGCGTTCCGCGACGCCTCTCAGCAAGCCGCTTTCGCGAAGGCAATGAGCTACATGGGGCTCGAGCCTGGGAAGCCTTTGCTGGGCAAGAAGGTCGACGTGGTCTTCATCGGCTCGTGCACGAACTCCCGCATCAGCGACCTGAGGCTGGCCGCGGGTGTCTTCAGCGGGCGACAGGTTGCGCGTGGTGTGCGCACCCTGGTCGTCCCCGGCTCGCACGACGTCAAGAAGCAGGCCGAGGCCGAGGGTCTCGATCGGATCTTCAAAGAGGCGGGCGCGGAATGGCGTGAGCCCGGTTGCTCGATGTGCATCGCGATGAACGGCGACAATCTCGAGCCAGGGCAATACGCGGTCAGCACGTCGAACCGCAACTTCGAGGGACGGCAGGGAAAAGGCGGGCGCACCTTCCTCGCATCCCCACTCACCGCCGCCGCGGCCGCCATCACTGGCGAGGTCACGGACCCGCGGAGCTTACTCCTTTCCTGAAAGACCGAGTCATGGCGCAATTCACCACACTGACATCACACGCCGTTCCACTCCCCGCCGAGAACGTGGACACCGACCAGATCATCCCGGCTCGCTTTCTCAAAGTGACCGACAAGGACGGCCTCGGTGACAGCCTCTTTTGCGACTGGCGATATCTCAAGGATGGGTCGCCGAACCCGGACTTCGTGCTCAACGAGCCCGCCTCACGAGGCGCACGGATTCTCATCGCCGGAGATAATTTCGGAAGCGGCTCCTCGCGCGAGCATGCGCCGTGGGCACTCGTAGGCTGGGGCTTTCGGGCCATCGTCTCCACCGGCTTTGCGGACATCTTCAAGAGCAACGCATTGAAGAACGGGTTGCTTCCCGTCGAGGTGAGCCCAGAAGTGCACCAAGCGCTCATGAAAACGGTTCAGCGCGACCGCTCGACGACAATCACCATCGACCTGCCAACTCAGTCGATCAGTGGCCCCGACGGACTCGAAGCAAGCTTTCCGATCGACGAATTTTCCAAGCACTGCCTCCTCCGAGGGATCGATCAGCTCGGGTATCTTCTGTCTTTCGACGACCAAATATCGAGCTATGAGCAGAAGCACGGATAACGGCTCGGGCCCCGTCGTGGAGCTCTACGACACCACTCTGCGCGATGGAACGCAGATGGAAGGTATGAGTCTATCCTGCGACGACAAGCTGCGAATCGCGGAATACTTGGACTTGCTAGGCGTCCGGTTCGTCGAGGGCGGATGGCCTGGCTCCAACCCCAAAGACGTCGAGTTCTTCGAGCGCGCGAAGGACATCGGTTGGAAGAACATCACTATTGCAGCGTTCGGCTCGACATGCCGGGCGGAGCTTGCAGCAGAGGATGACCACCAGCTTCGGACCCTGCTGACGGCGGCGACGCCCGTCTGCACGATTTTCGGAAAAACGTGGAAGTTACACGTCACGGAGGTGCTTCGAACGAGCCTCGAAGAGAACCTGCGGATGATCGAGGACAGCGTCGGTTTTCTTCGCAAGAACGATCGCCGGGTGATCTACGATGCAGAGCATTTCTTCGATGGCTACAAAGCGGATTCTGGATATGCCCTCGAGACACTCCGAGCCGCGATGCGCGGCGGAGCCGAAACGCTGGTTCTGTGCGACACGAACGGCGGCTCGATGCCCTGGGAGGTCGCCGAAATGACGAAAGCGGTGCGGGAGGCTCTTCCACAGGCGCGGCTCGGCATCCATGCCCACAATGACGGCGAATGCGGTGTTGCCAACTCCCTCTCCGCGGTTCGAGCGGGGGCGCACCACGTCCAAGGAACGATCAATGGCTATGGCGAGCGGTGCGGCAACGCCAACCTCTGTGCAATCATCCCGGACCTCGAGCTCAAGCTGAAGCTGAAGTGCCTTCCGGAGGGCGGCCTCGCGCAGCTCTATGACCTCTCCCACTTCGTCGCCGAGATCGCGAATCTGAGCCCCAACGACCACGCCGCGTACGTCGGCCGCAGCGCGTTCGCTCACAAGGGTGGTGTCCACGTCTCGGCGATTCGCCGGCATCCGGAATCGTACGAACACGTCGATCCGACCATCGTCGGCAACAAGTCGCGTGTGGTCGTAAGCGAGCTCTCCGGTCGCAGCAACGTGCTCAGCAAGGCCGAGGAGCTCGGGCTCGAGGTCGGCTCGGACCACGGCGGACGCGTGCTCGAGAAGATCAAGGAGCTCGAGGCAAAGGGTTTTGCCTACGAAGCTGCCGAGGCATCGGTTGCGTTACTCATGGCCCGCCAGCAGGCGGACTACGAGCCTCCGTTCGAAGTGTTGGACTTTCAAGCCGGAGTCGGGCGGCGCCGTGGCGGCGGGATGTTCGCGGAAGCGACGGTCAAAGTGCGGATTGGCGACGAGGTCGTGCACACCGCAGGCGAGGGCAACGGTCCGGTGAGCGCGCTCGACTCCGCACTTCGAAAGGCGCTTCGCCCGTCTTTTCCAGAGGTCGCAGAGATGCATCTCAGTGACTACAAGGTTCGCATTCTCGATGGGCGCAGCGGTACCGGGGCAACCACGCGAGTGCTCATCGACAGCCAATCGGCGCATGACACGTGGAGCACCGTCGGCGCATCGAGCAACATCATCGAGGCCTCTCTCCAGGCGCTGATCGACAGCATCGAGTACGGGCTTGCTCGGCATCGCAAGACGCTCGAAAAGCAGCTCGAAACGACCCCCGCCAGGACTTAGCGATTGCCCTCATGACGCGCGCCGTGCATCATGGCCGGCCGAACGGGTCACCCAAGATGAAAGCAAAGATCACACTTCTACCAGGTGACGGGATCGGCCCCGAAATCGTGGACGCGACCCGTCAAGTCCTCGAAGCAATTGCGCTGAAGTCCGGACATAGCTTCACGTTTTCGACGCATTTGATCGGTGGTATCGCCATCGACGAAACGGGCGTCCCACTTCCCGACGATACGATCGTTGCTTGTCGAAGCGCCGACGCAGTGCTGCTCGGTGCGGTCGGCGGTCCGAAGTGGGATGATCCCACCGCGTCGGTACGCCCGGAGCAAGGGCTCCTCGGACTCCGCAAGGCGCTGAAGCTGTTTGCGAACATCCGCCCGGTGAAGCTCTTTCGAGGCCTCGAAGGGGCCTCGCCTCTCAAGGCCGATCGGCTCCGGGGCGTCGACCTAGTGTTCGTTCGTGAGCTCACCGGTGGCATCTATTTCGGCCAACCGAAGGGTCGAGAGGTCAGGAACGGCCAGCGTACGGGCTTCGACACGATGGTGTACGACGAGAGCGAGATTCGCCGAATCGTTCAGCTGGCTTGCGAAATTGCGCGGAAACGCCGCGGGCACGTGACTTCCATCGACAAGGCGAACGTCCTTGCGACGATGCAGCTGTGGCGAGAGGTCGCAACCGAGGTCGGCAGAGAAAACGCCGACGTGAAGCTCGATCACCAGCTCGTCGACTCTGCTGCAATGCGGTTGGTCACCGAGCCATCGTTCTTCGACGTCATCGTGAGTGGCAACATGTTCGGTGACATTCTCTCCGATGAAGGTGCGGTGTTGACAGGCTCACTCGGACTGCTTCCAAGCGCTTCGCTCGGAGAGGGGCGTCTCGGGGTATATGAGCCGATCCACGGGTCGGCACCGGACATCGCAGGGAGGGGAATCGCAAACCCGCTGGGCACGATCCTTAGCGCTGCCATGCTTCTTCGACACAGCCTCGGCCTCGACGCAGACGCAAAAACGATTGAAGCCGCAGTCGAAAAGGTGCTCGGCAACGGTCTTCGGACCGCAGATCTCGGCGGTGGTCAACACTCGCTCGGCACGAGCCAGATGACCGACGCTGTCGTGGCGGCCGTCGAAGGCGCTTAGTGAAAGGAACGCCATGCCCCGTAAACGCGTCAGTCGGTTGTTTGACCTCAAAGAAGACGAACATGGACGCCAATACATGGAGGTCTATCTCGATGGGATCGCGCTATTGAGATTGGTTCTCTCCAACAAGGGTACGGCATTCAGCGACGAAGAGCGCCTTGCATTGAGACTCGAGGGCCTGCTGCCTCCGCAATTCAACACGCTGGAGCAACAAATCGATCGCGTCTACCAGGGTTTCGTTCAGGCACCGACCGACATCGACAAGTATCAATACCTGCGTTCGGTTCAGGAAAGACAGGAGATTCTGTTCTACGCCCTCCTCGAGAAGCACCTCGATGAGATGCTCCCCATCGTCTACACGCCAACGGTCGGCGCAGCCGTGCAGCAGTTCAGCGCGCTGTATCAGAATCCCCGCGGACTCTCGATCTCACCGCTCAACATCGACAGGGCAGAGAAAGCCCTCGCCTGCTATCCGATGGAAGACGTTCGCATGATCGTGGCGACCGACTCGTCGGCCATCCTCGGAATTGGCGACCAGGGCTACGGGGGTCTGGCCATTCCTATAGGCAAGATGGCGCTCTACACCGTCGGCGGAGGCGTGAGTCCTTTTCACACGATGCCGGTCGCGCTCGACGTCGGCACGGACCGCATGGACCTGATCAGCGATCCCAACTACCTCGGCGTGCGTCAGAAGCGTTTGAAAGGCGAAGACTATGAGAAGTTTCTCGATCGTTTCGTCGACGCCGTTTGGTCCCGCTGGCCAGATGCCGTGATCCAATGGGAGGACCTCTCCAAAACGGCAGCCTTCTCGGTCCTCGAGCGATATCGCGATCGCGGTCCATCCTTCAATGACGACATTCAAGGAACCGGCGCCGTCGCACTGGCAGGCATTCTCGCGGCGTGCCACCTCCGCAACGAAAGTCTGACCGATGAGGTCTTCGTAATTCATGGTGCTGGAGCCGGCGGCATTGGCGTGGCGTGGGCCATCCGGGAAGGACTGGTGCGCGCGGGGCTGAGCCCAGCGGAGGCACAGGCGCGGGTGTTCGTCCTCGATTCTAGGGGTCTCCTTCTGGCCGACCGCGACATGGAGGAATACAAGCGAGGCTTTGCCCACCAACGCGCGACGGTTCGGGGTTGGGAGTTCGAGGGGGACATGCCCGATCTGGTCGAAACCATCCGGAACGCGGGGGCCACGGTATTGCTCGGCCTCTCCGGCCAACAGGGAGCGTTCGACGAAAAGGCCGTACGGGCCATGGCAGAGAATCACGAGGGGCCGATCATATTCCCGCTATCGAACCCCACCAGCTCCGCGGAGGCGACACCGATTGACATCTTTCGGTGGACGGATGGCAAAGCGATCGTCGCGACCGGAAGCCCATTCGAACCGGTCATGATGGGCGGCGTGACCCATCCGATCGGACAAGGCAACAACGCCTTCATCTTCCCGGGGCTCGGTTTCGGCGCCATCCTCAGCGATGCAAAGTCCATCACCGACGGCATGGTTCTGGAGGCGTCCCAGGCCCTGGCGGACTACACCATTGAGAGGTACGTCGAAGGTGGACTGATCTACCCACCGGTGAGCGACCTTCAGCAAACCTCGGTGCGGGTCGCAACGAGAGTCATCCAACGCGCCATTGCGGACGGCGTTGCCCGACGCAAGAACATGCCCGAGGACATCGAAGCATTCGTCCGAGACCGCTTCTGGCACCCCGTCTACCTCCCCTTCGTCCGCGGCCAGCTCTAGGGACACGCTCCCCTCCGAAAACACGAGACGTTCCAGGCACTTACGTCCCACACCGCGACATCTCAAATCGCCTTCGTACGATCCGGCCGTTCGAATCGCTTCCGATCAGCAGCACGTTTCGGCAAGCCCCAGACGTCCGACCAGTCGTCGCGCGCACGGTAGTGAGCGAACCACTCACGGTAGGCCGCGGCACGAGCCGCCGGACTTCCGCCAAGCGACCCATACCAGGAGCTTGGTTTCCATAGTTTTGCGGCAAGGGGTTCTGTACAGGGGAACGCCGCATGCAGCGCAAACGTAGTCCAGCGGTAGAGGGCCGGGTCGGCGGAAATGTCGGCGCGTACGGGATTGAGCTCGACGTAGACGGTCGTAACCGCCATCTGCTTCTCGCCCACGATTGGCACGCATTTGTAACGCTCCTCGAATAGCTTGCCACTGGAGTTTCGGTTTCGGTTGCGGAACTGCGAGTAGGTTTGTGCAAATGAGCGGACGAACGAAGCGAGCTGCTGATGCCCTTGCGGCGTCACGATGAGGTGTGTGTGGTTGCTCATGAGAGCGAAGGCATGCACCGGTAGTGAATACTTCTGCTCGGCACGAAGCAAACGGAGGAGAAAGTAGCGGTATTCACGTGGGTATGAAAAGAGGCGCCGCCGATTGTTGCCGCGGAGAATCAGATGGTGCGGATGGTTAGGGACGACGAGGAGACGGCGGGGGACCCGAGGCACGCCGGAGTTGTCGGCCAAATCGATGCGACGTTGCGTTTTCGCGGTGTGGTGCGTAAGGTTTTGTGGTCCTTGGACTTTTCGGCAGGGAGCATGTCCCCATGAAAGTGGCGATTGCGCTTTTCGATCGGGTTACGGCGTTGGACGCTGTTGGGCCTTATGAGGTGCTCCAGCGTCTGCCGGGGGCGGAGGTTTGTTTCGTCGGGCATCGGAAGGGGGAGGTGCGAACCGACAACGGCTTCTTGGGCCTCATGGTGGACTACACGTTCGACGAGGTCTGCCATCCTGAGATCGTTTTGATTCCGGGCGGCATCGGTACGCGAGCTTTGGTACACGACGATGTGATCCTGGATTGGATTCGCGATGCACACGAGACGAGCACGTTTACTACCTCCGTCTGCACGGGGTCGCTACTTCTTGCCGCGGCCGGACTCCTCGAGGGACGCAACGCGACGACGCATTTTTCCGCGAGACCATTGCTCTTGAAGTACGGCGCCAAGCCCTCCGAAGAACGTGTCGTTCAGGAGGGAAAGATCATCACCGCCGCTGGAGTCTCGAGCGGAATCGACATGGCCTTGCGTCTCGCGGAGCTGCTAACCGATTCGACCACCTCGAAGGCGCTGCAACTCATGATCGAATACGACCCACAGCCCCCCCACGACGCGGGAGCGCTTCACAAGGTCGACCAAGCCGTTCTCGCGCGCGTTCAGGAGCTTGCCCAGTACAAGAGCTAGCCTCAGCACCAGCCCCGAGCTGGATCCCGGGAGCGGTTTTCGCGGTACGCCACGGAACCTACCGTGATGAGATGGTTTTTGGGTGGGGAGCGTGTCCCTATGAAAGGGCGCCGCCGTCGGCTCGGATTTCGGTACCGTTGATGTAGCGGGCATCGTCTGAAGCGAGGAACGCGATGACGGAAGCTGCGTGTTGCGGCTTGGCGAAACCGACGAAGGGCATGGCGCCTCTCAGCAGGTCCATGTCGGCGCCGTCGGGAGCCTTGAAGTCGCCGTGTAGCGCGGTGGCGATGCCGCCGGGAACCACGCAGTTCGCGCGGAGGCCTTGCTTGACGTACTCCTGATAAAGGGAGCGGGTCATCGAGATGATGCCGCCCTTCGAGGCAGCGTACGCGCTCATCCACGGATGGCTGCCGAGCGCCGACGTCGACGAGCAGTTCACGATTGCGCTGAAGCGATTCTTGAGGAGGTGCGGAAGCGCGGCGTGGTTCACGTAGAAGGTGCCGTTCAAGTTGATGTCGATGATCTGGTGCCACTGCTCAAAATTCATCTCGTGCGTATGGTAGGTTCGCAAGATGCCGGCGCAGTGGCAAAGAGTGTCGAATCCGCCCATGTCTCGAGCAGCCTGATCGATGACTTCTTTGACCCGAAGGCCGTCTGCCACGTTGCACTCGTAGGTCCATGCCTTCACGCCGAGCCCTTCGACGAGCTTCTTCGTGACGGCCAGCCCTTCGGCGTTGATGTCGACGAGAGCGACGTTGCCGCCCTCCTCGGCGATTCGCTGCGCAGTCGCCTGACCGATGCCCGAGGCTGCACCGGTGATGACGACGTTCTTCCCTTCAAACCTTTTCATGTCATTGCTCGCTGGTCAGTGGTGGTCGCTAATAACCGTGAAGCTCCGCCCACCGCTGGCGGTGCTGCGACGGCTTCCCGAACGTCATATAGGTCGCGTGTGCACGCTTGATGTAGAGCCCGATATCGTGCTCGTCCGTCACGCCAATGCCTCCATGCATTTGGATGGCCTCCTCGGCGGCATGAACGAACGTCTCAGAGGCCAGGGCCTTGGCCAACGACGCTAGCCTCGGCAGGTCTTCAGGCGTGTCGTCCACCGCGCGCGCCGCAGCGAGAACGACCGAACGTGCCAGTGCAATCTCGGTGAACACCGATACCGCGCGGTGCTGCAGGGCCTGAAAAGATCCGATCGGCACTCCAAACTGCTCGCGCTGCTTGAGATACTCGAGCGTATCCGCAAAGGCCTGCTCCGAGCCACCGAGCATCTGCGAGGCCAAACCCACAGCAGCGCGATCGAGCACGGCTGAGAGAACGGTCGCACCCTCGTCGAGCTCACCTACAATCCCACCCGTATCGACCCGTGCGCGATCCATTCGCACGATCGCGGCATTGTGCCCGTCGAGCCGATGCTGGCGCGTGACCGTGACGCCCGATTGAGACGGGTCGATCAGGAAGAGGGTGAAGGCCCCATCGTCGGTCGCCGCCGATACGATGATCCGCGCGGCGAGGTGGCCATCGAGGACCTGAGTTTTCTCTCCGCTGAGCTCGAAGCCGGTCGCCGACCGGTCGGCCACCGTGGAAACCGGCGAGGCAGAGCCGCCAGCGACTCTCTCTTCATGAGCGACCGTGACGAGCGTCGTGCCGGCTGCGATCCCAGGGAGCAACTCTTGCTTCTGATCGGCCGTGCCGCCGAGCAGAAGCGCCTGCGTCCCGAGCAGCAGGGTCGATACGAACGGCTCCGGCATCAGCTCGCGCCCAGACTCCTCGAGAACGACGCAGAGATCGAAGAAACCGAGGCCGAGCCCGCCGTACTGCTCCGGGATCTGAAGCCCGAGCCAGCCGAGCTCCGCCATCTCGCTCCAAACTTCCCACGAAAACCCGATCTCGTCGTTCGAGTCCCGGAGCGTGCGGAGCCTAGAAGCCGGCGCGCGTCTGCGAATGAACTCTCTTGCGGTCTGCGAGAGCATCTTCTGCTCGTCATCGAGAAGAAGGACTGGTGCCGTCTGCCCGCTCATTTCTTCGCCTCCGGCAATCCGAGCACCTGCTTCGAAACGATGTTCCTTTGGATCTCCGACGAGCCTCCCTCGATCGTGCTTGCGCGAGAGCGCAGCCACTCGCGGGTGTAGTCGAGGTCTTCCTGATCGAAGCCCGCCCCTTCCCAGCCGAGCCCTTGAATTCCGGCAACCTCCATCCCGAGCTCGAAACGTTTTTGTTTGAGCTCTGAGCCCACGATCTTCGTAATCGAACCCTCGGGTCCCGGCGTGCCGCTTTCGGCGCTCTGCTGAATTCGAGCGAGGGTCAGATGAAACGCTTCCTCGCGCATGCCGAGCGCGGCAATCTGGTCACGGATCGGCGAATCGGGGATCGCGCCGTGCTCGACGCGAAAATGCTTGCGCGCCCTCGCGACAATTTCGCGCTGCGCGGACCCGGGCTGGCGGGCGATTGACCGGCCGATCGACGAACGCTCGTGGCCGAGGATCGCCTTGGCGATCGTCCAGCCCTGGTTTTCCGCGCCTACGAGATTGTTCACCGGTACGCGAACGTCGTCGAAGAAGGTTTCGCAAAAAGGCGAGTAACCGCTGATGAGGTCGATCCGCCGAACCGTGATCCCAGGCGTCTCGAGGTCGACCAGAATCAACGAGATGCCGAGCTGCTTCTTTGGCGCGTTGGGATCCGTTCGAGTCAGGCAGTAGATCCAATCGCTCAGGTGGGCGTGCGAGGTCCAGGTCTTCTGGCCGTTCAAGACGAACGCCTCGCCTTCACGCACGGCCCTGAGCTGGAGGTTCGCGAGGTCGGATCCGGCGTTCGGCTCCGAGTACCCCTGACACCAGCGAACCTCGCCGCGTGCGATGCCAGGAAGGTGCTGCGCCTTCTGCGCATCGCTGCCGTACTCGAGCAGGACCGGGCCGAACATCGCCAGACCCTGCCCGGCCACAGGCCGGGGTACGCCAATCGCCTTCATCTCGGCATGAATGATCTCTTCCTGCGAGCGACTGAGACCACCACCTGCGTATTCCCTAGGCCAACTCGGTGCAGTCCACCCCTTCTCGATAGCGAGGTCGCGCCACCGCAAGAGGTCTGGGTCGGTTTCCTCACATTTCGACCCACCCCAGTACCCCTCGAACGGACCGCTGCCACTCGTGCCCCAAAGCGACTTTGGAGCGTTCTCGCGAATCCACGCGCGCGCTTCCTCGCGAAATGCGGTGAGCTCGCTCACGCCGTCACCCCGCGGCTCCGGCCTTCTTCATGTCGAGCGCCACGTCCTCGATCATGTCTTCCTGACCGCCTACGGTTTTCATTCGGCCGAGCTCGACGAGGATATCCGTCGATTTCAATCCGTACTTCTCGGCTGCGCGCTTCGCATGAAGCAAGAAGGACGAGTACACGCCCGCGTACCCGAGCGTCAGTGAATCGCGGTCCACGCGAACCTTGTGCGTCATCAGCGGGTAGACGATCTCTTCGGCGACGTCCATCAGCTTCCACATGTCCACGCCGGTCTCGACGCCCATCCGATGGAGAACCGCGACGAACACCTCGAGTGGAGTGTTGCCCGCTCCCGCCCCCATCCCCGCGGCCGAACCGTCGATGCGCGAAGCCCCGGCCTCTATTGCAGCAAGCGAATTGGCGATGCCCATGTGCAAATTGTGATGACCATGGAAGCCGATCTCGACCTCGGCATCGAGCTTTTCTCGTAGGAGACCCACTCGTGCAGTCACGTCGTCAGGCAGCATGTACCCGGCCGAGTCGGTGATGTAGATACAATTCGCTCCGTATCCTTGCATGAGCTCCGCCTGCACGAGCAGCTCCTCGGGTTGAATCATGTGGGCCATCATCAAGAAGCCCACGGTGTCCATCTTCATCTTTGCGCCGAGGTTGATGTGCTGCTCGGAGACGTCCGCTTCGGTGCAGTGCGTCGCCACGCGAATCGTGCTCACCCCACAATCGTGGGCCATCCGCAGGTGGTCGACGGTGCCGATGCCTGGCAGGAGCAGCGCCGAGATCTTCGCGTCGACCATCTTGGGCACGACGGCTCGGAGGTATTCCTCGTCCGTGGCAGGGGAAAAGCCGTAGTTGACCGAGGCGCCGCCTAGGCCGTCGCCATGGGTCACTTCGATGAGCGGAACCCCCGCCGCATCGAGCGCCGTGGCCACTCGAACCATCTGATCGGTCGTCAGCTGGTGACGCTGCGGATGCATCCCATCACGCAGGGTCATGTCGTGTAGAATGACTTTCTTGCCTGCTAGATTCATGCTGCCTCCGCTCGCAGAATTTCCTCGGCAATGAGCTCAGCCGTCCGCAGGCCCGCAGCCGTCATGATGTCGAGGTTCCCCGCGTACTTCGGAAGGAAGTCGCCGAGCCCCTCGACTTCCATGAAGAAGGACACGCGATTGCCGTCGAAGACCGGTCCGTTCTTCAGCGTGTAGCCCGGGACGTACTTCTGAACCTCGGCGAGCATCCGCTGCGCCGACTCGATGATCTCTTCCTCTTTGGGCGGTCCCTCGGTCAGACAGTGAATCGTATCGCGCATGATGAGCGGCGGCTCAGCCGGGTTGATGATGATGATCGCCTTCCCTCGCGCCGCTCCCCCGACGACCTCCACGCCCCTGGCCGTCGTACGCGTGAATTCGTCGATGTTCCTGCGTGTCCCCGGTCCAGCCGATTTCGAGGCCACCGTCGCGATGATCTCACCGTATTCGACGCGCTGCACACGGCTCACCGCAGCAACCATGGGAATCGTAGCCTGGCCGCCGCAGGTGACCATGTTCACGTTTTGTTCGTCGCGCCCCACCATCTCTCGAAGGTTCACGGGCGGCACGCAAAAGGGCCCGATGGCGGCTGGGGTGAGATCGACCATCTTGACGTCATACCTCTTGACGACGTCGTTGTTCGACTGATGCACATACGCGCTGGTCGCATCCCAGGTGATCCGTATCCCATCCTCGAGGATGTGCGGCTCCAAACCCGAAATGCCTTCAGAGGTCGTCTTGAGACCGAGCTCCTTCGCCCGCCTGAGACCTTCGGACCCGGGATCGATACCCACCATCCACACCGGCTCGACTAGCTCGCTTCGAAGCGCCTTGTAGAGGAGATCGGTGCCGATGTTTCCGGATCCGATGATGGCCGCCTTCACTCTCGTGGTCATCTTTGCCTACTCCTATGTGAACCGCACCGACGCGGTCCCGATGCCGTCGACTTCGAGGTGCATCTCGTCGCCCGGCACCACAGGTTCGAGGGGTACCAGCGAGCCTGACAGCACGACGTCGCCCGCGTTCAGGCTGATACCGAAATCGGACAAGGTGTTTGCCAACCAGCTCACACAGTTGAGCGGCGAGTCGAGCGCGGCCGACCCCAAGCCCTGGCTCAGAAGCTCGCCGTTCTTGTAGACGCGCATCCTCAGATTCGGAAAGTCGAGACCTCTTGGGTCGGCGTGCTCGTCGCCCAATACGAACAAGCCGCAGCTCGCGTTGTCGGCGACCGTGTCTTGGATCTTGACCTTCCAATCATCGACGCGGCTGTCGACGACCTCGAAGCACGCCATGACATACTCGGTCGCCTCCAACACGGCCTCGTTGGTCACTCCCGGTCCGTTCAGGTCGCTATGGAGCCGAAACGCGATTTCCCCCTCGGCCCGCGGCTGAATCAACTGCTCGCCGATGGGCATCGGCCCGCCGTTTGGGTAGAGCATCTTGTCCGTGAGATACCCGAAGTCGGGCTGAAAGACACCGAGCATCTCCTGCACGGCCCGACTGGTCACCCCGATCTTCTTGCCAATGATCCGTTCCCCGTCCTCTTCGATACGACGATTCACCATCCGTAACGAGACGTGATACGCATCCTCGATGGTGATCTCGGGCCAACGCTCGGTCAGCGGCCTGAGCGTCCGGCGGGCTCGCAAGGCACGATAGAGCTCGTCGCCGAGCTCCTCGATTCTTTTTCTTCGCACCACATCATCCATGCCTAGATGAAGAAGTCGGTGCTCTTCTTGCCAAAAAGGACGCTTCCCATGTTCGCCGCAGGGGAATCTGGGCCGTTCGCATGGTGTAGCCGAATCGCGTGCACGTCCTGAAAGTGACGGTTGACCGGGTGGCTTTCGAACGCCGCGCGCGCGCCGCACGCCAGGAACAGCTGCTCGACCACCTCCGTGGCGACCCGCACGGCCCTCGCCGAGTCGTTGCGAAAGTGAACGCGGCGATCGAGGGGGATTTTCTCGCCGCGCTGCAAATAGCCGGACATCTCCTCGAAATTGCGGCGAAGAGTCAAGACCTCGCGGTCGAGCACTGCGGTCGCTTCAGCGGCGACGACCGAGTTTGCGAAAGACTCCGTGGCTTTGCCGCCGGTGGCTTGGGAGACCTTCGTCTTCATGTAGTCGATATATGCATCGAGCGCCCCGAGGGCCGCGCCCACGGCGGGCGTCGATACGGATCGGACGTGGATCTGGCCGAAAGGGTACTTGTAGACAGGCGAAGGATTGACCTCGTTGCCGGGGCTCTTCTGTCTGAAGCCATCCGAGAATTTGTGCATCCGGTGTTCGGGCACAAATGCGCCGTCGACGACGATGTCCTTGCTTCCCGATCCGCGAAGACCAGAGACGTGCCAGTTGTCGATGATCTCGTAATCGGAGCGAGGAAGCAGAAACGTTCTCATGTCCGGTGGCTGACCCTCTTCGCTTGGTACGAAGCCTCCGAGGAACACCCAATCGCAGAAGTCGCAGCCGCTCGAGAACGACCAGCGCCCGCTCAGCTTGACACCTCCATCCACCCACTCCGTCTCCGCGACAGGCATGTAGGATGACGAGACCAGAGTCCTTGGATTAACACCCCACACCTCGTCCTGCGCTCGCGGCGCGAAAAGCGCGAGCTGCCACGAGTGTACGTTCAACACGCCATACACCCACGCGCTCGACGCACAACCGCGTCCGAGCTCGAGCTGCAGGTCGAAGATGATCGACGGATCCATCTCATATCCACCGTATCGTCTCGGCTGCACGACTTTGAAGAAGCCAAGGCGGTGGAAGTCCTCGATCGTCTCGTCCGGCAGCCTTCGCAGCTCCGCCGCTTGGCGCGATCGCTCCTGGAGTGTGGGCGCGAGATCACGGGCCCGCTGAATCAGCTCTTCGCGAGTCGGTATCGGGTCGTGGTCTCCGTCCATCGTTGGTTTCTCCGCGCGCCGGCGGCTCGTCACCGTATTATGCGCTGACTGCTTTACAGTGGGTATGCTTCGGGCCATAAACTAGAACACGTTCTAGCCGATCGGCTAGGGCATGTCCAGCTGAGCGCCGGAAACATAGGGCTCCGCATGGGACCGGGAAAGGACGCAAATTCATGCCGATACCGAGTGGCCTCCTGGCCATCGACCTGATGATGAACATCCCGGATGGGGACCCGACCGCCTGGTACGAGTTCATGAGGCCGCTGCTGCTCGACGAGGAGAGCCAAAAGGTCTTCGAGATGCCTGCGCAGTATATGTTCAAGGATATCCCGCAGATCGCCGAGCAGGCCGACTACGTCGAGTACGCGATCGGCCAGATGGACCAGTGGGGCATCGAACGGGCGATGCTGGGGATTTCCGGCCCGAACTCGGCCAATCTCGAGGCCTGCCGCAGAAACCCGGACCGCTTTTTCCCCTCCTACGGTGCCAATCCGAACAACGGCATGCAGGAGGTCCGAACGATTCGCCGGTTACACGACGAGCACGGGCTGAAGGCCGTCACCGGATTCCCCTCGGGCCTTTGCCCCCAGGTCCCGCTCAACGACAAGAAGTACTATCCGATTTACGCCACGTGCGTCGACCTCGACATCCCGATCTGCCTCACGGTCGGGGTTCCCGGCCCGAGGATCCCCATGGAGCCGCAAAAGGTCGAGCACATCGACGAGGTGTGTTGGTTCTTCCCCGAGTTGAAGCTGGTGATGCGCCATGGCGGAGAGCCGTGGGTCGACCTCGCCGTGAAGCTCATGCTCAAGTACCCGAACCTCTACTACAGCACGAGCGCCTTCGCGCCAAAGCACTACCCGAAGGCGATCATCGACTACGCGAATACCCGAGGGGCCGACAAGATCATGTACGCCGGGTACTTCCCGATGGGCTTGTCGCTCGAGCGCATCTTCACGGAGATGCAAGACGTTCCTTTCAGGGCACACGTCTGGCCCAAGTTCCTGCGCGACAATGCGATTCGCGTCTTCAACCTCGATCCATAGGAGCTTTTCAAGATGAGCAACTCCCACGACCTCTTGGTGGAACGCGACGGGCATGTGCTCGTCCTCACGATGAATCGTCCCGAATCCCGCAATGCCCTTTCGCTCGACATGCTCGGGCGCATGTCGAGTGCATGGGACGAAATCAACGAGAACCCCGACATCCGGTGCGCAATCCTGACCGGCGCGGAAGGCAACTTCTGCGCAGGTGCCGATCTCAAGGCGATGAACGCAAAACCGGTCGACGAGCAGTACGAAGAGTCGGATCACGACCCTGCTTACATCAAGCCGCTGCTCAAGGGGTTTGTTCTGAAGAAGCCCCTCATCGCAGCGGTCGAAGGCTTTGCAATCGCCGGCGGAACCGAGATCCTGCAGGCCACCGACATTCGAGTGGCTGCGCAAAGCGCCGTGTTCGGTGTCTCGGAGGTCAAGCTCGGGCTTTTCCCTCTGGGCGCTTCGACCGTTCGCTTACGCCGGCAGATTCCGTACACCATCGCCGCGGACATGCTCTTGACGGGCCGCACCCTCACCGCCGACGAAGCCTATCGATACGGCCTCGTCGGGTACCTCTGTCCCGACGGCGCCGCGCTCGAACAGGCCCGGAAGATCGCGGACCGCATTGCCCGCAACGGCCCCATCGCCGTTCAAGCGATTCTGGAGGCCTTGCGGGAAACCGAATGCCTCCAAGAAAGAGAGGCTCTGCCGATCGAAGCCAAGATTGGCATGCGAGTCTTCATGAGTGAGGATGCGAAGGAAGGTCCCCGTGCCTTTGCCGAGAAAAGGAAGCCGGAATTCGTCGGACGCTGAGCGTCAGCGGTGCGTCAGACGAAACGCCGCGAATGGGTACCGGGTGAAGTCTGGCGGAACGAATTGCGTCGTCACGTCATCGACGTGGAAGCGCTTCGTGATGGCCTCATCGAGCTCGAAGGCTCTGGCATGCGTCGTGAACAAGAGCTCTCCAGTCGGGCTCAGCGAGCGGAGGGCATGCTCTAGCAGGGTCTTGTGATCCTTGTGGATGTTGAAGGCGCCCTTGCTCATCTTCGAGCGTGAAAAGGTGGGGGGATTGATGAAGACCCAGTCGTACATCGCTCGGTTCCTGGCAATCCACACCATGGCATCGTCGCGGACGAAGCGGTGTTTGGCGGGGTCGAGTCCATTGGCTTCGAAGTTCTTCTTGCCCCAGTCGAGATAGGTGTTCGAGAGGTCCACGCTCGTGGTCTCCTTGGCACCACCAACTGCCGCCGCGACGCTTACCGAGCAGGTATAGGCAAATAGATTCAGCACGCGCTTTCCCTCGCATTGCGTGCGGGCCTGAGCACGGATGAGACGGTGGTCGAGAAAGAGACCGGTGTCGATACGGTCCTCGAGATTCACGACGAAGCGGAGGTCACCCTCGCTGACCAACATGTCTGCGTCTCCTCGGGAGATGCGAGCATATTGGTCCCCCTGCTCGTGCTTGCGCCTGACCTTGACGACGAGATCGCTCGGATCGATCCCCATCGCTTCGGGTAAAGTCATCAACACGTCCTGAATCCGCTGCTTCGCCCGGTCGTCGCCCGCATCGCGTTCCTTCTGGAAGACGTGCAGCACCACTTTGGACTGATAGCGATCGATCGCGACGTTGTACTCCGGAATGTCTGCGTCATAAAGCCGGTAACAGTCGATCCCGTTTTTCCGTGCCCAGCGCGCCCACTTCTTCTTGTTCTTCTTGACTCGATTGGCGAACATCTGCGCCTTCGGGCTCGGCTTTCGCCAGGCCGGTGCTTTCGCTGAATCGCCACCGGTGACGCCTCGAACCGGAATCTCGACCAAACGACATTCGATAGCTCCGTTGTAGAGGACGTGGCGGCGTGTCGGCCGAAGGCCGAGATGCTTGAGGTTGCCTCCATGCGCAGCAAATACGTACGCCGTCCATCCGTCGAAGCCGCGTTTCAAGGTGTCGCCGAGCGACTGATAGAACAGGAACAGCGTACTCTCGTCCCCGAGTCGGTGTCCGTACGGCGGATTGCACACGAGGATTCCACCCTCCCCCGGCTTCTCGACGATGGAGAGCTCTCGAAGAGCGAGCGACACGTGCTGCTCGACACCGGCTGCGGTGAGGTTGTCCCTTGCGTGTGAGAGGGCTTCGGAGGAGGCGTCGCAACCGAAGATTCGAGCGGGACACTCCGACTTGCGCGCGGCCAGGGCAGCGGCCCTCTCGGATGCGAAGGCGGAAGCATCGTGCTGCAGCCATTGCTCGAAGCCAAAGCGTTTTCGCAGAAGGCCGGGCGCACAGCATGTCGCCATCAACGCCGCCTCGATCAAGAAGGTGCCTGAGCCGCAGGTCGGGTCCATCAGCGGTCGGCCCTGGCGAGCCGCCTCCGGCCAACCTGCGAGATAGAGGATCGCCGCCGCGAGGTTTTCTTTGAGCGGCGCCTTTCCGCCTGCCCGGCGGTACCCGCGCCGGTGCAGCGCTTCGCCGGAGAAATCGAGCGCAAGCTCGTGATGCCGCTCTCCGATGTGCAAATGAAATCGGACCGTCGGGTTCTTCTTGTCGACGCTGGGGCGCACACCGAGACGATCGCGAAACCCGTCGACAATCGCATCCTTCGCCCGCTGCACCCAGTAGTGCGACGGGAAGGGACTACTCGGCGTCTTGGAGCTGCCGATGGCAAACGTTTGGGCAGGGTCGAAATGCTCCCACCATGGCACCGCGTGAAGGGATTCATAGAGGGCTCGGTCGTCATCGGCATCGAGCTCGGCGAGCGGCATCAGGACCCGTGACGCCACCCGAGACCACAAGCAGATCCGGTAGCCGTCTCGAAGCGTGCCGAGAACGTGAACGGCGGTCGGCCGGACGGCGGCGACTTCCACGTCCATGGCGCGGATTTCCTCGGCAAGCACCTCCTCACAACCCTTCGGGCAGGGAAGGACCCAGCGAAGCTTCGGCGGGGATGCGATGGAGCCCTCGTCTACGTTGCGAGCAAGAGCTCAGTCGTTTTGTCGATGTCTTCGAGGACCTGGGACGCGTCGTGCAGACCGCCGGCCCATCCGACGAAAGACGCGAACCAGACATTCTGCAGGATCGATGCGACCGTTTGCTCGCGCTGATCCACCTCTGCGCCCGAATCCGCCTGATCGGCGGCAGCCTCGCCGCGGATGGCTGCGATGACCAATGCCGTGATTACCGCATGAAAGCTGGCAACTCGCTCGGTGATGTTCGGGTCCCCGGACGCAAGCGAACGCACCAGCGCCTTGGCGAGATTGGGGCGCTTGAGGAGGCCCCTGGTAAGCGCCGAGAAAACGAAGCCCACGCGCTCCCTGGCATTGGAGCCCGGTACCGTCTTCTTACCGATTTTCGCGACGAGCTTGTCGCTCTCCTGTTCGAGTGCTGCGATGAGGATCTCCTCTTTGCTCGCAAACCGCTTGTACACGGTTCCAAGCGCGACTTGAGCAGTCGCCGCGACATCACGTAACCGCACCGCTTGATAGCCGTCACGCTCCGCGAGCTCTACGGCGGTTTCCACGATGCGCTTGGCTCGATCGTCCATGATTAGTATCCAACTTCACTTTGGGGCATGTAGAACTTCTGGTACCAACGGCGCAGGCCTCCCACGTCGCCATCACCATCGCACAGGATCGGACGCGTTCGATATTTCTTGTTTTCCCAGATCGCGATGTCTTCCTTGAACCCCACGATGATGTTTTCCCGATAGCTTTCCTGAAACTCCTCTTTGCCTTCCTTGACCTTCGACACGTCGATCATCGCGCCAATTCGTACGTGCACCTTGTTCTCGTCGATCGGGGTGTGACACAGCAGCATGATGTTCGGCAGCACGCTCTGCATCTCCGTGAGCATGTAGCCGGGGCCGTGATAGGTCGATCGCAGCTCGAAATGATCCTCGCCTCCGCCGCGCGGATAGGCCACACCCTTGACGTGCTGGATTCCGATGTGATCCCGGAATTCGTTTCCGAACTCGTTGGCCCAGGTGCCGTGGACCGGGCCGAAATGACCTTTGTCGGCGAGATTTTCGACGATCTCCTTCGGGTGCGTCTTGATCTCGATCAAGGCCGAGCCCCAGTCCGTCCAACCCGGAGTGCCGTATTCAGGAAGATCGGGGATCTCCCAGGTCGGCTGCTCCCCCTCGACGTGGGCGTTCCACAGGAAGATGAGCCCGTTGTGCTCCTGCACGAGATTGTTCTTCACACAGGCTCTCGGGGGAATTCGTTTGGCATACGGTACCTCGACGCATTTGCCAGACTCGTCGAAGCGCCAGGCATGGAAGGGACATTGGATGGTTTCGCCGACGACCTTGCCTCCGTACCCTAGATGCGCTCCGAGGTGCGGGCAGAATGCATCGTGTACGATCGCCATGCCTTTCTCGCTTCGATAAAGGACCATCTCGCGCCCGAAGTACTTGATCGGTCTTACGTCGCCGGGCGCGAGCTCTTTCGATACGCCGATGACGAACCAACCACGGGGGTATCCAGGAAAAAGCTCTTCTTCCTTTTCTTGTGCGGTGGACATGAGTTCCTCTGAGTTTCGGGACTTGGTGAATTGCACCTAAGGACTTGCCTGCTGCCGAGCGATCTCCTCGGCCCATTTGTAATCCGGTTTTCCGCTCGGCATGCGAGAAACGGTCTCGGTGATGGTGATCTGTCGTGGGATCTTGTAACCAGCGACGTGCTTTCGACAATGCTCCTGCACTTCGTCGAGGGAGAGTTGCTGGTTCTTACGCGTGTTGAAGACCGCGGCGACCTTGGAGCCGAACCGAGGGTCCGGAACGGCCACCACGAGCGCATCGATGATCGCCGGATGCGCCTTGAGCGCCTCCTCGACCTCCTCCGGGAAGACCTTCTCGCCGCCTGTATTGATGCACTTGCTGCCGCGACCGAGGAAGGTGATGCGCCCATCGGATTCGACGGTGGCGAAATCGCCGGGCACGACCCAACGCTTGCCGTTGAACTCCTTGAAACGCTCCGCCGTCTTCTCCGGATCCTTGTAGTACCCGAGGGGCAAGCGTCCGGAGCGCGCAACGAGGCCGATCTCGCCCGATCCCGGCGTCACCGGTTCTCCGTTCTCGTGTAGCACCGTGACTTCATCGCCCATGTAGAAAGATGGGCGGCCCTCGTGACTTTCCTCATCGCCTGCCGCGCGGCCGAGGTCTCCCGATTCGCTAGTCCCGAAGCTGTTGATGATCATCACATCGGGCAATAACGCCTCGATCCCCTGTTGAACGCTGGCTGACAGGATCGCGCCGGCCGAAGCGATGACGGCTAGATTCGACATGTCGTAGTCGCGAGCCTTCAGCTCCTCCAGCAAGGGAATCGCCATCGCATCGCCGACGAGCGAAAGGGTCGACACCCCTTCTTCGGACACGAGAGAAAGGATGCGGTTCGCATCGAAGCTCGGTCCGGGTTGAAGCACGAGCTTGCCCCCCGTCAAATGACAGATCCATTGCGTCCATTGGGCGGCGCCATGAATGAATGGGGCGCAAGGAAGCATGGTCACGGTGTACCAACCCTCTTTGACCTGCTCGATGAGCTGTTCCGGGGACTCGACCGGATCACCGCCCGGGGATCCGCCTTGAAGCCCGGCAAAAAAGAGATCCTGTTGGCGCCACATGACGCCCTTGGGCATCCCGGTCGTGCCGCCGGTGTAAATGATGTAGAGGTCATCGCCGGAGCGCGGCCCGAAATCACGCTTCTCCGAGCCCTGCTCGAGCGCGGTCTCGTATTCGATGGACTCCTGATCGGCGACGTGATCGGCCCCGTCTTCGATGACGAGGAGCGGCTCGAGCTTTTCGCGGCCTTCCGTCGCTTCGTTGATGACGGGAATGAAACGGCGTTGGGTGATCACTCCCTTTAGGTCGGCGTTTTCGATCATGTAGCGAACCTCGGGACCCACGAACCGATAGTTCACGTTGATTCCAACCGCTCGGATCTTGAAGAGCGCCAGGATCGCCTCGACGAATTCGTGGCCATTGAACAGATGAAGCCCGACGTGATCGCCGGCTCCAATGCCGTGTGACTGGAGATAGTGCGCCAGGCGGTTCGCCCTCTTGTCGAGCTCCGCATAAGTGTGGTGGACGTCACCCGAAGCAAGCGCGACGTTGTCGGGAACGGTGTCCGCAATCGCCTCGTAAAGATCTGCAAGATTGTATTCCATCGGCTCTCCCGCTCAGCGCTCCGAGCTCACGATCCACATCGCGAAGAACTGTGACCCGCCTCCATATGCATGGCCGAGCGCGACCCTCGCACCATCGACCTGGTGCCGTTCCGCGGTTCCGCGTACCTGGCGCGCGGCTTCCGCGAAGCGAAGCATTCCACTTGCGCCGATGGGGTTGGTGCACATGACCCCGCCGGACATGTTCCATGGCATCTCGCCCCCGAGCTTGGTCTTGCCCTCCATGGTCATCCTCCAACCCTCGCCCTCTTCGGCGAACCCCAGATTCTCGAGCCACATGGGCTCGAACCAAGAGAACGGGACATACACCTCTGCGCAGTCGATCTCTTTGAGGGGGTTGGTGATGCCGGCTTCATCGTACACGTCCTTTGCGCATTGCCTGCCCGCAGCGGGGTTTACCTGATCGCGTCCCGCGAAGAACGTGCGCTCGGTTCGTACCGACGTTCCTTTGACCCATGCAGGGTTCTTGACGCGCTTGGCGTGCCTCTCACTCACGAGCACCATGGCGACCGCACCATCCGACGATGGACAGGTTTCGGAGTAACGAATCGGATCCCAGAGCATCGGCGAGGCTTTCACCTGATCGAGCGTCTGGTCGAGGTGTAGGTGTGCGTTGGGATTGAGCAGCCCGTGTTGACGGTCCTTGACGGCAACCATGCAACCCGTATCCGGATGCGCATCGGACCGCCGGATGTAGGAGCGGATGAGCGGTGCAAAGTAGCCGCCCGCACCTGCTACGAGCTGAGGTTGAAACGGAATTGCCGGCGACAGCGCCCACATCGCGTTCGATTCGCTTTGCTTTTCGAACGCCAAGGTGAGCACCTTCTCGTGAACCCCACCCTGAACCAAGTGAGACGCGACGACGGCCGTAGAGCCGCCGACCGAGCCCGCGGTGTGAACTCGAAGGATCGGCTTCCCCGCTGCACCGAGGGCATCGGACAGCCATAGCTCCGGCATCATGACGCCCTCGAACATGTCGGGCGCGGTGCCGATGACGATCGAATCGACGTCCTTCCAGGTCATGTCCGCGTCTTGAAGAGCGCGGAGGGCGGCGTCTCGGACGAGCCCAGGAATCGACAGATCGCGTCGACTCTCTTGGTGCTTGGTCTGGCCGATGCCGATGACTGCGCACTGCTCAGCCATCACTCCGCCTCCAGAACCGCGACGAGGTTGTGTTGCAAACAGACGCCGTTGGCCGCGTGCGCGACGGCGCGGTCGGCATCCCCGTGAAGCACGCGAATGGCCGCCTCGCCGAATCGAATCAGCCCTGCGGTCATCGGCGAATTGGATGACAGGGCCCCGCCGGAGGGGTTCACGCGGACGTCGTCACCGAGCCCCATCGCCTCGCGCAGGATGAGCTCTTGATGGGCGAAGGACGCGTGGAGCTCAGCAACGTCGACCTTGGCATTGCCGACACCCGCCTTTTCGGCAGCCAGCTTCGTGGACGGCGAAGTCGTCAGGTCACGCTGGCCGAGCCCGTGCGGTTCGGTTCGATGGTCGATGCCCCGAATCCAGGCGGGGCGCTCCACGAGCTTTCTCGCCGTGTCGCCTGCCGCCAGTACGACGGCCGCCGCCGAGTCGGACAGCGGCGAGCAGAAGCTCTTGCGCAGCGGCGAGCTGATCGAAGGTTCGGCGAGCATGTCGTCGATGCTGAATTCGCCCTTGAGATGGCTATTTGGATTGCTGATCGCGTTTTTCCGACTGCGGGCTGCGACCTCGGCGAAGTCGCGCTCCGTGGCCTTACCCGCGTCGATCATCGCCTGCGCCTGGAGGGCGGCCGCGCTGATCGCGTCGAGCCCGAGGGGCTGTACGTAGTAGGGGTCGTTCTGGAGGTTCAGGACGTCGGGCACCGGCGCGAGAGAGCTCTTGCCAAAAGAAAACACGAGCGCGGTATCGATGTCACCGTGCAAGAGCCGCACCCAAGCCTCGTAGAGCGCAAACGCTCCATCCATTTCCACGTGCGACTCGCGGATTGGAGGCCAGGCCTTGAGGCCGTCGACCGCCGCAACGAAGGAAAACGGTCGGCCCGGCAGATAGTCGGTGCTCCCCGAGCAGGTGAAGCCGATGTCATCCTGCGTGAGACCGACTTGCTTCAACGCAACCGAGGTGACCGACTGGACGAGCTCGGGCTCGTCCGCAGCCTCGATCTCTTTGACCGAGGGAAGCTGGGAAAACGAAACGATGGCGACCTCTCGCATTACAGGTGCTCCTTGTAATGGTCGAAGGGAACGTCCGGCTCGCCTGTCGGCTCGAAGTAGAGGATGTTCTCCAGGGAGGTCTCCCATTGGTCCTCGGGCTTCCACTTCGCCTTCACACGCATCCCCATTCGAATCTCGTCGTGCGGGACACCGCTGATCAGGTGATAGATGGGGATGTCTGCCCCATCGAGGACGATGGCGCCGAAGCAGTACGGCGGTTTGAGCTTTTGGCCCTCGAACGGTATCCGAATGATCGTGAACGTCGTGAGCACGCCTGCGTCGGCCACTTCGACGTACTCGCTCGTCGGGTTTCCGGTCATGGGGTCGGCGGCTCGGGGCGGCACGTACACCTTCCCGGATTCGGGGTCCCTACCCCCGATGAGCTTGCCCCGCTCTAGACCGCGTAGATAGGCAGAGTAGTGGTGTCCGGGGTTCACCTCGTACTCGAGATGCACGGGCCCGGGCATGTACGGCGATATCGGCTCGAAACAGGCGATGTCGCGAATCGTGCCGCTCTTCTGATCGGCCCAACGAAGGCGCACGCGCATGCCAGTCTTCATTCGTTTGGGGGTACCCGCATCGACGACGTGCACCATGGCATTGTCGGCACCGTCGATCTGAATGAGGGCCCAGGCGAACGGACTGTCGAACGGGTGCCCCGTTCGAGGCTCGGCCACCCACGACCAGGTCTTCACCGTTCCGGACGGACGCAGCTGGACAAACTCGCCGGTGGTCGCCTCGCCCTGCTCATCGTATTCGAGCGGCGGGCACAGCACCCGACCGTCGGCGGTCTTGACCCCTTCGAGCACTTCATAGCGAAGGCTTTCCAAGAAACGGCCGACCACTGGGCCGGTGCTTCGGGTGTACGTGTACTCGAGCACGTACGGAGCCGAAAGGATCTCGCTCATCGGTGTGTTCTCGTGCGTGCTCAGCCCTGGGGAAAGAATTTCTGCATTTTCTGAGCGAGGGCGATGTTGCCCTTCACCTTCAACTTGCGGGTGAGAAACGCCTTGCGGCCGTCGAGATCGCCGTTTGCCATCTCGATGAACTTCGCTGCGTCCATCATGATGCTCAGTGTCGGCTTGTCGGCCGAGCCCGGTTGGACACCCTTGAATTCGCCGTTCTCGATCGTGACGATCCATTCGCCGCCACCGTCGCCGCTCAGGCTATATTGCATCGAGGCGTTCACGCCCTTGGCCTGGTCGGGCACGAAGCGCTCGGCAAGGGTGTCAAAATACTCTTTCGTGTTGGCGACTTTGGCCATGTGCACCTCCCGGTTCCGGGTCCAATAGGGTGAGCCAGAAATGAAACATGTTCTATTTTGCCCACGGCGGTCCGTCAAGCCGCCGCCGCAAAGACAACACCCGAGCCCCCGAGACCCGGCCTCGAGGGCCGCATCGGGTCACGGCTCGGGCATGGCAGGCGGCGCAATGGAGCCGATCACGTGCAGTCCGGCCACGCATTCGTCCCCGACGCGACGGGCCCAAATGACGCGCGCGCGCTTGAAGATCGCCCGTCCAGTCTGCATCGTGATGCGGAGGTCGCAGAGCGTCCCAGTCGAAAGCCAACCATCGAGCGAGAGCTGAAGGCCGTTGGCGCTCACGTCGAGGGCCGCCGCGGAGGCACGAATCGGCGAGAGGATTTCGATCTGCGCGTCTGCCGCCCAACGGGCAGCGTGGCGTCGCTCGTCCGGCTGGACCGTGGGTCGAACCTCGGAGTGGTTTCGCGCCGGAGGCGGTGGTTTCGAGCCTGGTTTCGGAAGCTTGGAGCTCATGTTCGCCCTGCTGCCGCATTCACTGTCGGCGCAGCTCAGATCTAGATCATGGGGCTCCGAGACAGGGATGTCGACAAAGTCGCCCGCCCGTGTGCGACATGTCACACACAGGGCACGAAGCCGCATGGCGGGCCGGATTTGACCCTCGAGGCGGGGCTCAGAGGCGCTCGATGATGGTCACGTTCGCCTGGCCTCCACCCTCGCACATCGTTTGCAGGCCGTAACGGCCCCCGGTGCGCTCGAGCTCGTGCAAGAGCGTCGTCATCAGCTTGGCGCCCGTTGCGCCGAGGGGATGGCCGAGGGCGATCGCTCCGCCGTTGACGTTCACCTTGTCGAGGTCGGCGCCGAGCTCCTTGGCCCAGGCGAGAACGACCGGTGCGAATGCCTCGTTGATCTCCACGAGATCGATGTCGTCGAGGCTCATGCCCGTCTTGTCGAGCGCATGCTGGGTCGCGGGAATCGGAGCAGAGAGCATGCGGATCGGATCTTCACCGCGAACGCTCAAATGGTGGATGCGTGCGCGCGGGGTGAGGCCGTGCTCTTTGAGCGCTTTTTCCGAGACGACCAGGAGCGCGGCGGCTCCGTCGGAGATCTGGCTCGCAACCGCTGCCGTGAGCCGCCCCCCCTCCATGAGAACCGGCAACGCCGCCATCTTCGCGAGTGTCGTGTCGGCGCGCGGCCCTTCGTCGGCCGTGACGTCGCCAAACGGAATGATCTCCCGATCGAAACGGCCTTCCTGCTGCGCCTGAAGCGCACGCCGATGGCTTTGGAGCGCGAACTTCTCGAGGTCCTCTCGCGAGAGGTCCCAATCCTTCGCGATCATTTCGGCGCCGTAGAATTGGTTGACCGGTTTGTCACCGTACCGCTCCGTCCAGCCGACTGACCCTGAAAATGGGTCGCGAATTCCGAATTCCTTTCCCGCGATCATCGAAGCCCCAATCGGGATCATGCTCATGTTTTGAACACCCCCAGCGACCACGACGTCTTGCGTGCCGCTCATCACGCCCTGCGCAGCGAAATGGACGGCCTGCTGGGAGGAACCGCATTGACGATCGATGGTCACGCCGGGGACGTGCTCCGGGTACCCCGCCGCCAACCAGCAGGTTCGGGCGATGTCGCCGGCCTGCGTCGCGACGGAGTCGACGCATCCAAACACCACGTCCTCGACGACGCCCGGGTCGATCCCGGTGCGCTCGATGAGCCCCTTGATGACGTGTGCACCGAGATCGGCGGAGTGCACCTTGCTCAACCCGCCCTTTTTCCTGCCGACGGGCGTTCGGACCGCTTCAACGATGTATGCTTCGGGCATCTGAACCTCGCTATGACGTATTTGTAAAGGGAGCCTGGATCGACCGCAAGGCGCGGCCCCAACCACCTCAGAGGATGCGACGGCCGACGCGGGCGCGATGATAGCCGTCGTCGCCGTGCGCCGCAGCGAGGCACCATGCACGTTTCATCCACATATGCAGGTCGCATTCGATCGTGTAGCCGATCGCCCCGTGGACCTGCAGCGCCTGCTTGGCGACGAATCTTGCAGCCCGGCCTGCATAGATCTTGGCGAGGGACACGTCGACATCGGCATCCCGGGACGAGGTCGCCAACGACCAGGCCGCCCGATAGACCAGCGGGCGCGCGAACTCTTGCTCGATGAGCGCGTTGGCGAGGTGGTGTTTGACCGCCTGCTGGGCCCCAATGGGCTTGCCAAACTGCTCCCTATCCCTCGCGTATCGAACGGCCATGTCGAGCATGCGGCGAGAGAGCCCGATTAGCTGCGCGGCGGTCGCGAGAGCAGCGCGCTCGAAGGCTAGCGAAAAGAGCGCGGCAGCGTCGACATCCATCCGCATCCGGTGCTGCGCCTGGGTTTCGAACGAGACTCGGCCGAGCTCGCGCGCTCGGTCGACCGAGCGCTCCGGAGCGATCGCGACCTCCCCGATTGGCACGCAGTAGGCGGCGCCACCGCGCTCGGCGATCAGCACGTCTGCCGACGCGACGTGCGGGACGATCAGCTGATCTGCGAAAGAAACGGCGATGCGGACCGCGCCGCCCACGGCCGGGCCGAGCCAGCGCTCTTTTTGCGCGTCGGTGCCCGCGGCCTCGAGGAGGGGAATCCCCACGGCCACCGTGTCGACGACCGGGCCAGGCAAAGCGGCGAAGCCTGTTTCTTCCAAGGGAAGCACGAGGTCGAGCTCGCTCATACCCGCGCCCCCGGCCTCTTCGGAGGCCGTCATGCCGATCACGCCGGTCTGCGCGAGGGTGCTCCAGACGGCATGGGCGGGTTCAGGACGTCCTTCCCACGCCGCGCGAACGACCTCTGGCGCGCACTCGCGTTGCAAGACCTCTCGAACCGTGTCGCGGAGCATCTTCTGATGGTCTGTGAAAGCGAACCGCATGATTTGGGCTACTTCCGAGGAAGGCCGAGGACGCGCTCGGCGATGATGTTGCGCTGGATTTCGTTGGTGCCCGCGTAGATCGGGCCGGCGAGCGCGAATTGAAAGCCCTTCATCCATTGGCCTGCGTCGACCGCGCTCTCCGATGTCTCATCGAGCTCGAGCCGGTCACCGATGATGGCGAGCGCCGTTTCGTGAATGCGCACGTCCATCTCGGACCAAAACACTTTGTTCATACTGGAGTCGGGTCCGACCGGTTCACCCTGCGTCATGCGGGTGACCGTTTGAAAGGTGAACCAGCGGTAGGCCTGAGCATCCATCCACGCTTCGATGACCTTGTCGCGGAGCAGCGGATCGCAGCGGTCTCGGAAGCGATGGTAGAGGCCGATCAGGCGGGTGGCGGTAGCCATGAAGCGGCCCGGGCTTCGAAGGCTCAAGCCGCGCTCCGAGCTGGTGGTCGCCATGGCGACGCCCCATCCCTCGTGAACCTCGCCGATCACGTCGGTGTCCGGTACGAACACGTCTTCGAGGAAGATCTCGGCGAACCCTTCATCGCCGTCGAGGCGATCGACGCCGCGCACCGTGATGCCTTCGGCGTGTAACGGAAACATGAAATACGTCAGCCCGCGATGACGCGACTGATCGGGATCGGTGCGGAAGAGCCCGTAGGCCATGTCGCAAAACGCCGCGCGGGTCGACCATGTCTTCTGCCCACTCAGCCTCCAGCCGCCCTCCACGCGCCGCGCAGTGCTCTTGAGCGCCGCGAGGTCGCTTCCAGCGTTCGGCTCCGACCAGGCCTGGCCCCAGGTGACGTCGCCCCGGGCCATCGGGCGAAGGATTCGCTCCTTCTGCTCCTCGGTTCCAAACTCGAAGAGGGTCGGCGCCAGGAGGAAGATCCCGTTCTGGGTGACGCGGCTCGGCGCGCCCGCCTGATAGTACTCCTCCTCGAAGATCAACCACTCGTAGAGGGAAGCCTCGCGCCCTCCGTAACGCCTCGGCCACGAGACCGCAGCCCAGCCCGCATCGAAAAGCTCGTGTTCCCACTCGAGGTGGAGCGCAAAACCTTCTTTGGTGTCTCCCGAGGGAAACGGCTCACGGGGCACGTTCGCCTCGAGCCATGAGCGGCACTCTTCGCGAAAGGCGTTCTCAGTGTCGGTGAAGCGGAGGTCCATCGCGTACGCTCACGCACCCAGCCGGGTGAGTGTCGCTCGAGCCTCAGCCATGATGCGCTCGAGCAGCTCGGCCACGGTTGGAATCTCGTCGATCACGCCGGCGATCTGACCCGTTGGAAGGATGCCCGCCTCGACCTTGCCATCGACGATCGAAGCCTTGGTCAACATCGGTGCGTTGGCAGCCATCGCAAGCTGGGCCCAAGTCAGCTCCTGACTTTGCTTCATGGCAAGACCCTCTTCGAGGAGCTCCGGCAGGGAGGTCCCAGTGATCCTCATCAAGGAGAGAGCGTTGAGGGCTGCGCGGGGAAAGCGGGTCAGGAAGCTCGCCTTCTCGAGCTGGTCGATCAAGCGCGTTCGGATGACGCGCTGAGGATAGCCGTCGACCGCCTTCGTGACGACGGTCCCATCCGGCTTGGTCTCGAGATAGATCTGCTTGATGTGATCGGGCACCTGGCTCTCCTGGGTGAGCAGGAAGCGCGTTCCCATGGCGATGCCCTCGCCGCCGAGCGCCAAGGCCGCCACCAGGCCGCGGCCGTCGCGAAAGCCGCCTGCGCCGACGACGGGGATGTCCACCGCCGACGCCACGTCCGGGATCAGGATCGAAGTTGGAATCTGCCCCGTATGGCCGCCACCCTCCTGGCCCTGGGCGATGACTGCATCCACGCCCCACCCCTGCACCTTTTCGGCATGACGCCGAGCTCCGATCGTCGGCATCGTGAGCACGCCGGCGTCCTTCAGCGTCTTGATGACGTGCTCGCCCGGTGCTTGTGCAAAGCTTGCGACTTTGACTTTCTCGCGGATGAGAAGCTCGACGCGCTTCATGATGTCGGCCTGGTCGGCCCGCATGTTCACGCCAAACGGCTTGCTCGTTCGGGTCTTGACCTTGACGATCGCCTCCTTCAGCTCGCGAAGCGTCATCGTCGCGGCGGCCAAAATGCCGAGACCTCCCGCCTCGCTCGTCGCTGAGGTCAGGCTTGCGCCGGACACCCACCCCATGCCGGTCTGAATGATCGGATACTCGATGCCGAACAGGACGCAGATCCGCGTGTGCAACGCAGACTTGGCCGCCTTGGACTTTCTCGGTGTCTGCGTCTCGGCGCTCTGCACGCGAACGGATGGCTCGGCCTTGCGCGACTTGTTTTCGGGCTTTCTCTTGGCCTCACGCTTCGGCGCGGCCGCCTTGCGCCTCTTTTTGGCAGGGATTTTCGAGGTCCTTTTCCGAGTCGTCATACTACGACTTCCTTCTGTGCATGGCCGTGCGGGTCGAGCTCGCGAAGCGACTTCGTCATCTCTGGGGTCGGAACCGGGGTCGTGTCCACCGGCTCGGAGATCGCGAGGTCGAAGCCCGTGTTGTCGAGGACCTCCTGGAGCTCCACCCCGGGATGAAGTGAGACCAACCGCATGCGGTGGTCCGGGGTCGCGAAATCGAATACCGCGAGGTTCGTGATCACCCGCCGGATTTCGTGGAAGCGGCCTGCTCTGGCGCCGAGCGCCGCAGCGCGATCGTACCCGACGCCGCTCACCATATCGACCTCAGGCACCAGCACCCGCCGGGTTTGGTTCGGAACCCAGTAACTGGTCACGTGATGAATCGTGTTCCCCGGGGCGCCGCGTACCCCGAGAAGCTGAGCCTTCGGATGTGCCCACGGGCCGATGCAGGCGATGTTCTGGTTCCCAAACCGATCGACCTGAGAGGCGCCCATCATGACGTGGCGGCGCCCCCACCAGAGCGTGTCGAACACGGCGCTGAACGGCATCCACCCTTCGACGTCGCCATCGGTCGGCTCCACCCCGAGCGGCAACGCACGCCGCAGCAAGAGGTTGAATCCATCGGTCATCAGCAGGCCGGGCTCGAAGGTCGATTTGGCCAATCGGGCCCCGAGGCTCGGCGTCGTCCCCATCGCGCTGACCAGGATTTCACCGTCGCCGCGAAAGCACTCCGCGACGGCAAGCGCACAGACGTCTGCGCGTGTGACTTCTGCGCTGCCCATCACCTCACCGCTTTCTGGTACTCGGCTTCGCTCCGATCGAGATAGGTTGCGCGAAACGCTTCCCACGCTTCGTCGCCTGCCGCGGTTGCCGCGTACTCGCGCTGAAAGCGCTCATCTCGCCCATAGTCCGGCGGGCACTCGGTGAAGTGCGCGCCGTTGGGCGCCTCCACTACTCCGCTCACCATCATGCGGTTGATGAGCAGGCTCTGAAGCGGGCCTCCGCTGACGAGCTCGCCGGTCGATACGATCCTCTCGCAGCTCAGGAACGCCTTCTTGGCGGCCATGCAAAACAGGTTGTCGAAATAGGGGTCGCGTCCGAGGGCCTGGCCGTTGCCCGACGCGTCCGCGCGGTTCATGTGGACGAACGCGATGTCCAAGGTCAACGCAGGCACCGCGACGAGCTCCTCGCCGTCGCCATACGGCGATTTCACGGTCCTAAGATGAGGATTGATCGTGAGGACGTCGGAGCCGAGGCCGGCACGGGTCGGCAAGAACGGCAGCCGCTGCGCCGCCGCCCGAAGCCCGAGGAGAAACATCCCCTCGTCGAGCTCGATCGCCTCGATCGTGCCGTTTTGGCGAGCCTTTCGGAAATGCGGCTCGAGGGGGATCGAGTCGAGGGAGACGAACCCGTAGACGGCCTTCTTGAGCTGCCCCGTCGCGCAGAGGATGCCGACGTCCGGGCCTCCGTATGAGACGACCGTGAGGTCCTTCACGCCCCTGCGAACCAGCGCTCGCACGAAGACCATCGCCTTGCGTCGCGACCCCCAGCCGCCGATCCCGATGGTCATCCCGTCGCGAACCTCGGCGACGGCTTCATCTGCCGTCATGCGTTTGTCGTTCACGAAGCCACTCACTTCTCGTCGGTGTCGGGGCGGCGCTTTTCGACGAACGCGTCCCGTGCTTCGTCGGCGACGCCGGCCAGGTTGAGCTCGAAGGTGAACCCCTGCTCGAATCGGTACGACCGGTTCACGTCGACCGGGTCGATGTTGTTCAAACATTGCTTGGCGACGCGCACCACGCGCGGGATCTTCTTGGTGAAGGTGCGCGCGACTTCCCGTGCCCGCTCGACGACCTCACCTGGCTTGACGACCGCGTAGACCGATCCCCACGCATGCAGCTCCTCGGCGGTCGCGGGCTCGCAGGTCAGCACCATCGCACGCATTTTCATCGGGGGAACCAAGCGCCCGAGATGGGTAGCCGCCCCGAGCGCGCCGCGGTCGACCTCGGGCAACGCAAATCTGGTTCCCTCGGCCGCGATGAGGATGTCCGAGTTTCCTGCGAGACCGATGCCACCACCGACGCAGTACCCGTGCACGGCCGTGATCACGGGGACCGGGCATTCATAGACCGCTTTGAAGGCCTCCCAGCAGCCGCGGTTCGCGCCGAGCAACGCCTCGAAACCCTCGGTGCTCTGCATCTCTTTGATGTCGACGCCTGCGTTGAATCCTCGTCCCTCGGCTCGAAGGATGAGCGCCCGGGTCTCGGGGCCGTCGCCAACCTCGGTGATCACCCTCGCGAGCTCGAACCAGCCCGCCACCGGGACGGCATTGACCGGAGGATAGTCGACGACCACTTCAGCGATTCCATCAATGATTTCATGGGAAATGGCCACTGTGTGTCCCTTCGGCGTAGGGCCGAAGTGAAACGCGTTTCAGTCCACAGGTCAAGCCGACCGGCCCGAAGCTCTCAAGAGGAAAGGCGATCGAGGAACCGGTCGATCTCGGGTGTCTCTGGGCGGCCGATCCGAGCGAGCTCTCGCCGAACGGCTGCCGCAGCGCTCGGAACGTCAGGGGTGGTGATGGTGTGAAGCGGAGGGGTCCGGAAGCGATACACCACCCGGAGCACGGCTCGAACGATCGGCTCAGGCACGACGACCACGACCCCGAAATCATCGCGCTTGAGCGCCTCGTGCCGAGCGTCCAGCCACTCGGCAAAGGTGTTGCGCTGCCGGGCCCCGATCACGCCCCTTCCGCGCTGATGCCGAACCAGCCCGATGAAAGGAAGCCCCTTTTCGAGGTGAAAATCGGCCAGGCTGAGCATCAGATCGACCTCGCGGTCCTCGATCTGCCGCGGCAGCTTCATGTCGTAGAAACCGACGGGGGAGAGCGTCCCGTCGATGCGTATGCGTTCCGACTCGTAGGCCGGATCTGCCTTCCAATCCCAATCCATCGCTAAGCCAAAAAAGTATAGGAGTAAGAGATAAGTCGAGAGCGGACACGATCCTCGAACCGAGCGCTCGCCCCCATCAAGCGCGCCGGAGTATGATGTCATGACATGGGCCGTCAATCCGCGAACGGTGATGAGATGAATGGTGACTCTTGGGTCGGCTCATTGCCGTCGTCGGAGGCTAGCGCTGCGACGGACGCGCTATCTACCCCGATTCCGGACTTCCCAGAGGGCGTCGCGCTCATCGTGGGCGGAAGCGGAGGCATCGGCAGCGCGGTCGCACGGGCCTTCGCGGTGGCGGGGGTGCCCCTCGCGATCACCTTTCATCACAATGAGCAGGCGGCCGAGGCGGTCGCCGGCGACATCCGGAACGGCGGCGGCCTCTGCTCGGTCCATCGGGTTGCGCTCGATGAGCCCGACGCGGTCAAAGCCTGTATCGACGAGCTCGCCGCCGCGTGCGGACCGCTTCACACGATCGTGCACGCAGCGGGCACACACATCGATCAGCCCTACATCAGTCAGCTCGAACCGGAGCAGTGGCGGAACACGATGGATTGGGACGTGAACGGGTTCTTCCACTTGGTGCATACCGCCCTTCCGCATCTGCGGAAGAGCCGCGGCTCGATCGTGTTCATCAGCTCGGCCGGATTGAAGCGCTTTCCGCCCGGCGACGTACTTTCGGTCGCGCCCAAGGCCGCAATCGAGGCCCTGATGCGTGGGATCGCGCGGGAAGAGGGGCGCTATGGCGTCCGCGCGAACAGCGTGGCGGTGGGCGTGGTCGACGCAGGCATGTTCCCAAAGCTCGTCGAGCGTGGAGAGCTCAGCCAGGAATGGATCGATGCGGCCCTGCGCAATACGCCGTTGCGGCGCTTTGGGACTCCGGAGGAAATCGCTCACGCCACGGTGTTTCTGGCCTCCTCCCGCGCGCGGTACATCACGGGCCAGACCTTGTTCGTAGATGGCGGGTACACGTTGTGAGGCGCGAGAGAGGTGAGTAAGCTCGTGGAGGCGATCATGGGCCGAGTCATCTTTGACGAGCGCGACCGCCCGCTGATGCGGATGACCTACCAGGGGCTCTGCGATGAGCCGGAGTGGCGCCGTCACATCGCCGAGATGTCGGCCTGGGCTCGCCGCGGAGGCGACTACGCCGTGTTGATCGACGCGCGCGAGGTCGGCAGGGTCCCCGCAACCCAGCGCAAGGCCATCGTCGATTGGATCAACCGCGACCGGCAACACCTCAAGGCCAACTGCGCCGGTGGAGCGCTGATTTTCTCGAGCCCCATCCAACAAGGGCTATTCACGGCGATCGTCTGGCTGACGCCCATTCCGATCCCCGTGAAGATCTTTCGAGAGGTCGAATCCGCAGAAGCATGGCTACGCACCATGCTCCAAGAGAAAATCGCGTCCTGAGCAGCGAGTGTCGCGGTGGCGGAATCCACAACCAGAACGACGAGCACACTGGCGGCGGTCGAGGCTCGGCTTCTCGCTCCCGGAGCGCCTTTCGAGCTGATGGAGGAAGAAGTGCTGGGCGAACGGGTTCGGGTATTCGCCCACCGTGCGCGCTCGCTGCGTGAACTTCTCGCGCGCGCCAGGGAATTTGCGAGTGCCGAGTACATGGTGTTTCGCGACGGCGAGCGTGAGCGGCGCTACACCTTCGGGGCTCACGAAAGGCTCGTCGCGAGCGCAGCGGCGGCGTTCGCCGACCGGTTTGGGATCGGCCCCGGCGACCGTGTTGCCATCCTCGCAGCCAACTGCCCGGAGTGGATCATCTCCTTCTGGGCGACCGTGAGCCTCGGGGCGATTTGCGCTGGTCTGAATGGATGGTGGACCGGGGACGAGATCAGGTATGCGATCGGCGACAGCCAACCGAAGCTTCTCATCGCGGACCGGAAGCGAGCGGCACGGATTTCAGGGGACCTAGGCGTGCCGATGATCCTCGTGGACGATGACTTCGATGGCTTGCTGCGAGCCTACCCGAATGCGGAGCTTCCGACGCAACCCATCGCGGAAAGCGATCCGGCGATCATCCTCTACACGAGCGGAACGACCGGCCGGGCCAAAGGCGTCGTCCACACCCATGGCAACGTGACCAATATGGTCATGGTCAGCTTTTTCCACGGCGCACGCTTGATGATGGCCAACCCGAAACAGGCCGAGCTTCCTCAGCTGGCCAATACCGTTTTGGTGACGAGCCCGCTCTTTCACGTGTCCGGATTGCATTGCGCGGCGGTGACCGCACTGGCAGGCGGCGCCAAGACGGTGTGGCCGATGGGCCGCTTCGATCCCGCTGCAACACTCGAGCTGATCGAGCGCGAACAGGTGACCGGCTGGGGATACACGGCGACCGTGCTGCACCGGCTGCTGCACCATCCGAAGGCCCTCGACTCCGACCTGACCTCGCTTCGTTCGGTCGGGGGCGGTGGATCGCCGATTCCGGCGCCGCTGCTCGACAAGGCGCGAAAGCTCTTTCCGCAGTGTAGCCACACGATGGGCATCGGATACGGACTTACGGAAGGCACGGCCTTTGCAACCCTGAATGCCGGTGAGGAGCTCACGGAGGACCCACTGTCCGTCGGAAGGCCGCTGCCGGTCGTAGAGCTCGAGATCCGGGATGAAGAAGGGCGCGCCGTCGCGGAGGGCGAGGAAGGTGAGATCCACCTCCGCGGGCCGCTTGTGATGCTCGAGTACTGGGGGGACGCGGAGGCGACCGAGGCCGCGATCAAGCCTGGGCGCTGGCTCCGCACCGGTGATATCGGCCGCTTGGAACACGGAAGGCTCTACATCGCCTCCCGTAAGCGCGACTTGATCTTGCGTGGCGGCGAGAACGTCTACCCCGCGGAAATCGAGCAGCGTCTCGAAGCGCATCCCGCCGTCGCGGAGGCGGCGGTGATCGGCGTCGATCACGAGGAGCTCGGCCAGGAAGTCAAAGCGGTCGTGGTGCTCGAGCGAGACCAACGGGTCGGAACCGAGGAGCTTCGAACTTGGGTTGCCGATGCCCTGGCGTATTACAAGGTGCCGAGCGTGTGGGAGACTCGAACGCGACCTCTGCCGCGCAACGCGACGGGAAAAGTGCTAAAGAATGCTCTGCGTGACGCGCAGGATCCGACGTTCATCGAGGAGTGAGTGATGCCCGAAGCCGTGATCGTATCCACCGCGCGGACCGCCATCGGCCGCGCGTTCAAAGGGTCGTTGATTGAAATGCGTCCCGACGACCTCGCATCGATTGCGGTGAGGGCGGCTCTGGCCAAAGTTCCGAATCTCGATCCGACGACCATCGAAGACCTGATGATCGGGTGTGCGCAGCCAGCCGGTGAGCACGGCTACAACATGGGACGCGTCGTGAGCTTACTCTCCGGGCTCGATTGCCCCGGCACTACGGTGAACCGGTACTGTTCCTCGTCGCTTCAAACCATCCGTATGGCGGCACATGCGATCAAGGCTCGGGAAGGAGACGTTTTCGTCGCCGCAGGTGTCGAGTGCGTAAGCCGTTTCGGATTCGGCAAGGCTGATGGCATGGAGAACACGAAGAACTCTCGATTCGCTGCCGCCGAAGCGCGCATGGCGGGGTACATGTCGTCCGACGGAGGCAGCTGGGAGCTCGGGGAGGGGCTGCCCGACGTCTACATCACGATGCTTCAGACCGCAGAGAACGTCGCTCAGTATATGGCCGTGTCGCGAGAGGAACAAGATCAGTTCGCCGCGCTCTCGCAACAGCGCGCGGAGGCGGCGCAGAAATCAGGTTTCTTTGCCGCGGAGATCACGCCCGTGACGACGCCAAGCGGCAAGGTCGTCGATACCGACGACTGCCCACGCCACGGGACCACCGTCGAGAAGCTCGCGGGGCTCAAGCCCGTCCTGTTGGGAGAGATGGGCGAAAGAGCGACGGTGACGGCGGGCAACGCCTGCCCTCTCAACGACGGAGCGGCGGCCGTCATCGTGATGAGCGATACGCGCGCCGAGGAGCTGGGCATCACCCCTTTGGCGCGCGTGGTGTCGACGGGCGTGTCGGCCCTCAATCCCGAGATCATGGGACTAGGCCCGGTCGAGGCCAGCAGGCAAGCGCTTCGCCGCGCCGGCCTGAAGATCAAAGACATCGACCTCGTCGAGATCAACGAGGCCTTCGCGGCTCAAGTCATTCCGTCCGCACGCGAGCTCGAGATCCCCATCGACAAGCTCAACGTCAACGGAGGCGCCATCGCCCTCGGCCACCCCTTCGGCCAAACGGGCGCCCGCATCATGACGACGCTGATCCACAATCTCGAGGCGCATGACGGCCGCTATGGCCTCGAGACGATGTGTGTCGGCGGGGGCCAAGGCATGGCTGCGGTGATCGAGCGGCTGGGTTGAGCCGCTCCTCGGGCACCGAGGGAATCGAAATCGGGCGCGGGCCCACCGCGCGCCTAGCGGTTGCCTGCGTCTTGGTGCTTCTACCGTTGAATTGGAGTTGGTATCTCTGGGCTCGTCCGGTTCCGGGCTCGCTTGCGCTCTACATCACCGTTGGCAGCGCCCTCTACTTCGTGCTGCTGCGATGGCTGACCGGCCTTCGATTCTCGGATCTCTCCTCCCAGGCGCGCTTCATCGTCGTCAGCTCGATGCTGTTGCTAATCGCCTTCCTCGGCTTCGGCCGATCGGACACCTATCACGGGTTCTTCGAGCAGTGGGTTCCGCGAGGTGCGCGAACGCCTTTCGTGGGCTTCGTATACTTCGCCACCTGCAGCGTGCTCCTCCGTCTGGTCGTCCCTTACCTGCTCTTGCGCTTCAAGCTGCGCCAGCTCCCACGTAAGTACGGATACGTTCTTCGGGGCGGAACGCGGATGCGCTGGGTCTACCTCGGCCTCTTCGTCGTGATGGTCCCTCTGGTCCTATGGGCCTCCACTCTCCCCGCATTCCAGGGGAGCTATCCCCAGGCTCGGGGTGTGGTCATCGGAAACGAGGCATCTCTCCGACTGTTCGTCTTCTACCATGCGGCCTACTTCATGGTGTTTCTCTCGGGCGAGAGCTTCTGGAGAGGTTACATGACGTTCGGACTCGGACGCGACCTCGATGTCGCAGCGCTGCCGTGGATGGTGATGATGTACAGTATCGGTCACTACGGGAAACCGCTCCTCGAAGTGAACGCATCGATCGTTGCGGGCTTCATCCTCGGCTACCTCGCGCTTCGGCACCGATCGTTCTTCTTGGGCGCCCTACTCCATTGGTCGATCGCGCTGACGATGGACTTGGCGGTCCTCTGGCAACGGGGTATCACCTGGCGCTGACAGCGACAGCGCAGGCGCCAACGCCGACGCTGCGACCACTGCATTCCCGGAGGACGGCTCGCGACGGGCGTGCTCGCGAGCGGGACCCGCTCCGCCGGCTCCTCAGGCCGACCCACGTCTGGCGTCGCCCCCGCTCGCTGTGCTGCCCATCCCGAGCCGTCCTCCTCCGTAGAAGTCTCCGTACGGAGAGGCTCGGGAATTCGCGCGACGCGGGGTTCCGTCGAACGGCTCGGCTTGCAAAGAGTGAAACATGTTTCAGTCTTGGAGGCGCGACGAGCGAACCCCCGTGACGCAGCTCAACCAGCAGATTCTATTGAAGAAGCGCCCTGCGGGGGCGCCCTCGGCGGAGGATTTTGAACGAGGGGAGGCGCCCGTCCGAAGGCCCGGACCCGGCGAGGTGCTTCTCCGGAATCTGTATCTGTCGATCGACCCGGCGATTCGAGGTTGGATGAGCGACGCCAAGTCGTATCTGCCGCCGATTCGGATCGGTGAGCCGATTCGCAGTGGGACGCTCTCGCAGATCGTCGAATCGAACGCGGAAGGCTGGGCCGCCGGGCAAATCGTTCAGGCGCTCGCGGCATGGGAGTCGTTCAGCGTCGTTTCGGCCCAGAACCTGCACGGCAAGGTCAAGACGATCGAAGGGATCCCCCTGCACGCGATGTTGAGCGTGCTCGGCGGCACGGGGCTCACGGCGTACTTTGGTTTGCTCGATGTCGGCCGGCCCAAGCAGGGGGAGGTCGTGCTCGTCTCTTCCGCTGCGGGTGGTGTCGGTTCGATCGTCGGTCAGATCGGCAAGCTCAAAGGCTGCCGGACCGTGGGACTCACCGGCACCGACGAGAAGTGCGCATGGCTGGTCGGCGAGCTCGGCTACGACGCAGCGATCAACCACCAGACCGCCAACCTTCGGATTGCCCTGCAAGAGACCTGCCCCGATGGGATCGACGTGTTCTTCGATAGCGTCGGTGGCACGATTCTCGATGACGCGCTGACGCGCCTGAAGCACCGCGGCCGTGTGGTGCTTTGTGGCGCGATCTCCCAAATCAACCAATCCCCCCCGCCTCCCGGCCCGCGCAACTACCTCCAGCTCCTGGCGAAGAGCGCTCGAATGGAGGGCTTCACCACCTTGGATTTCGCGCACCGCTACGACGAAGCACGGACGCAGCTCGCCGATTGGATTCACGAAGGTAAGATTCGTTATCGAGACGACATCGTGGAAGGGCTCGAACGGGCTCCTTCGCATTTGCTTCGGCTCTTCGATGGAGACCATCGAGGAAAGCTGATGGTCAAGTTGACCGACCCAGAGGTGTGAAGAATGAGCGGCATTTGCAAAGGACGGGTGGTGATCGTCACGGGCGCCGGACGCGGCATCGGCCGGGAGCACGCGCTCGAGCTCGCGCGCCAGGGGGCCAGCGTCGTCGTCAACGATCTTGGGGTGAACAATAGGGGTGAAGGCGGCGACCAAGAGCCTGCCGACGAAGTCGTCCAAGCGATCGTCGACATGGGCGGGGACGCGGTGTCGAACGGCGCCGACGTCGCCGACTGGCATCAGGCCGAGGAGCTCGTGCGCCACGCGGTCGACACCTTCGGCCGTCTCGATGCCGTGGTGAACAACGCGGGATTCGTCCGAGACCGCATGTTCGTGAGCTGTAGCGAAGAGGAATGGGACGCCGTCATTCGGGTCCATCTCAAGGGGCATTTCTGCGTGACGCGACACGCGGCGGCGTACTGGCGAGAGCAGGTCAAGGCCGGCAAGGAGGTCGACGCACGCATCGTCAATACGAGCTCGGGAGCTGGAGTGCTCGGAAGCGTCGGTCAGGCGAGCTACTCTGCTGCGAAAGCAGGAATCGCGACGCTCACGCTGGTCCAGGCCGCCGAGCTCGCGCGCTATGGGGTCACGGCGAACGCAATTTGTCCCATCGCCCGCACCCGAATGACGGAGGAGGCCTTTGCCGACGCGATGAAGGCTCCAGAGCGGGGCTTCGACGAAAACGATCCTGCCAACGTTTCGCCCTTCGTCGCATGGCTTGCCAGCTCGCGGTCGCGCGAGGTCACGGGCCGCGTGTGGGAGGTCTTTGGCGGCACCATCACCGTCTTCGACGGCTACCGTCGAGAACAGACCGTCGACATCGGCAAGCGCTGGAACGCGGCTGAGGTCGGCCCCGCGGTCCTCGATCTGCTTTCGAAGGCGCTGCCGCCGGTGAAGGTGTACGGAACATGAGCAACCCTTTGGCGTTTACAGGACGCGTCGTGCTTGTCACGGGCGGTGGGCGCGGGATCGGCCGAGGTATTGCCGAGTCCTTTCTCGCTGCTGGCGCAGAGGTCGCCGTATGCGGCCGTGAGGAGCCCGAAGCGCTTCCCGAGGCCCGAGGGAAACGTGCGTTCTTCATCGCTGCCGACGTTCGCGATGCCGAGCAAGTCGTGAAGTTGGTCGACCAGGTGGTCGAGCGATTTGGACGTCTCGACGTGCTGGTCAACAACGCTGGAGGCGGCCCTTTCGCGGACGCGGCCACGGCATCGCCGCGCTTTTCAGAGAAGATCATCGCGTTGAATCTCACTGCTGCGCTTCATTGCGCACAACAGGCCAACCGCGTGATGCAGTCTCAGCACTCGGGCGGATCGATCATCAACATTGCGAGCATCTCGGGCCTGCGCCCTTCCCCGGGCACCGCGGCATACGGCGCCGCCAAGGCGGGAGTGATCAGTCTCACCGGGACTTTGGCGGTGGAATGGGGGCCCAAAGTCCGGGTCAACGCCATCTCCCCGGGCATGATCCGAACCGAGCAGTCTCACCTCCACTATGGCGACGAGGAGAGCATCGAGCGCGTTGCTGATACCGTCCCTCTCGAGCGTTTGGGCACGCCCGAGGACGTCGCGGGAGCCTGCCTCTACTTCGCCTCGTCGCTCGCCTCCTACGTGAGTGGAGCCAACTTGGTGCTTCACGGTGGTGGAGAGACGCCGACCTTTCTCTCGGCCGCGGCCGTCAATCGTGCGGAGTGATCGAATGGAGTTTTCTCTCTCGCAAGAGCAACAAGAGCTCAGAAGGTCCGCGCGCCGATTCTTGGAAGTCGCGTCCTCGGAGAAACGCGTTCGCGCCGCGATGGAAGCCGATCGAGGCTACGACCCGGTCACTTGGAAACAACTTTCGGCAGAGCTCGCCTGGACAGCGCTCATCATTCCGGAACGGTACGGCGGGCTCGGGATGAGCTATCTCGACCTTCATCCGCTGATGGAGGAGATGGGCCGCGCGCTTCTTTGCTCGCCGTTCTTTTCGACCATCTGCCTCGGCGCCAATGCGCTCCTCCTCGGTGGCAGCCAGCTTCACAAAGAACGCCATCTGCCGGGAATCGCAGCAGGGGAGACGACGGCCACGTTCGCTCACGCCGAACGGAGCAATCGCATGCGCACGGAGACTGTCGAGACGACGTACACTCGAAGCCAGACCGGGTACATCCTCCGAGGCCAGAAGAGCTACGTTCTCGATGGGCATACGGCGGACCTGGTGATTGTCTCGGCACGAGCGCACGGAAGCACCGACGCACAGAGCGTCAGCTTGTTCCTGATCCCCGGTAACACCGACGGAGTGAAGCGCACCTGGCTTCCGACGTTGGATCAGACGCGACGTTGGGCCTCCGTCGAGCTCCATGACGTAGTCGTTCCTGCCGACGCCCTTCTCGGCGAAGATCAAGGTGCGGAGATCTGCAACCGGACTCTCGATCTCGCGAGGATCGCGCTTGCCTCGGAGCAGGTGGGCGCGGCCGAGATGTGCCTCGACATGTCGGTCGAATACGCGAAGGTACGCCAGCAGTTCGGCAGACCAATCGGGTCGTTCCAGGCGATCAAGCACAAGTGCGCCGACATGCTCACGATGGTCGAATCGGCGCGCTCTGCGGCCTTCTACGCGAGCGCGCTCGCCGCGCAGGGCCATGCGGATCTCGAGGAAGCTGCTTCGAGCGCAAAGGCTTTCTGTTCGGACACCTTCTTCGACTGCGCCGCCGAGAACATCCAGATTCACGGCGGGATCGGCTTCACCTGGGAGCATCCGGCACACCTGTATTTCAAGCGGGCCAAAGCAAACGAGGTTTTTCTCGGGGATCCCGCCCTTCATCGCGAACGAGTCGCAAAGCGCATGGGGTTGTGATGGAGCTGCAGCTGACCGAAGAAGAAGAGGCGTTCCGTCAGGAAGCGCGCGCGTGGCTGCGGGAACAGCTCGAGGGGCCGTTCAAAGAGCTTCGAGGCCGCGGTGCGTCGGGCGATCAGGACACCTACGTCGAGGAACGCATTGCCTGGAGCAAAGCCATGGGCGCGGCCGGATGGAACTGCATAGGCTGGCCCAAAGAGCACGGCGGGCGGGGCTGCACTCTCAAGGAAGAAGCGGTCTTCAACGAGGAGTACGTCCGTGCAGACGGTCCGGGCAACGTAGGACACATCGGCCAGACTCTGCTGGGCCCGACTCTGATCCACTTCGGCTCGCCAGAGCAGCAGGGGCGCTTCTTGCCGCCAATCGTCGCCGGCGATGAGATCTGGTGTCAGGGTTACTCGGAGCCGGGTGCTGGCTCCGACCTCGCGAACGTCCAGACCAAAGCCACGCTGGTCGGCGACGAATGGATCCTCGAGGGCCAAAAGATCTGGACCTCGGGCGCGCAGTATTCGGACTGGTGCTTCGTGCTCTGCCGCACGGATCTGGACGCACCGAAGCACCGCGGGATCAGTTGCATCTTGGTCCCGATGAAGCAGGACGGCATCGAGGTGCGGCCGATCAAGCAGATCGGCGGTAGCGCCGAGTTCGCAGAGGTTTTCTACGACGGCGCGAAGGCGCACAGAAACCACGTCGTCGGCGGCGTCAACAATGGGTGGAAAGTCGCGATGGGCACGCTGGCGTTCGAGCGCGGCGCGTCGACGCTCGGACAGCAATACCTCTTCCAGCAGGAGTTCGAGCAGGTGATCGAGATCGCCAAGCGAACGGGTGCGGCCGAGGATCCCGTCTTTCGCCAGCGTTTGGCCCACGCATGGATCGGCTTGAAGATCATGCGGGTCAACGCGCTCCGAATGCTCGAGCACCAAGGCGCGGAACTGAATCGCGAAGCCCTCATCAGCAAGCTCTACTGGTCCAATTGGCATCGCGACCTCGGTAAGCTCGCCATGGACCTGCTCGGCCCCGAAGCGGAGCTCCTCGAGGGGGCCCCGTACCAGCTCACGCGATTGCAGAAGTGGTATCTGTTCTCTCGAGCGGATACGATTTACGCGGGCTCGAACCAAATTCAACGAAACATCATCGGTGAACGAGGGCTCGGTCTGCCAAAGGAGCCGCGATGACCCACAAACCGACGTACCTCAAGGGCCGCGGTCTCCTCGAAGGGAAGACCGTGTTGGTCACCGCAGCCGCGGGTACGGGGATTGGATTCGCCACCGCCATCCGTTGCGCCGAAGAGGGCGCCTCGTCGCTGGTGATCAGCGACATCCACGAGAGGCGCCTCGGAGAAGCGGCCGAGAAAATCGAAACCGAGACTGGACTGCGCCCGGAGACGGTCCTGTGCAACGTGACCAAAGAAGACGAAGTGCGGGGGATGTTCGACCTCGCCGTCGAAAAAATGGGGCATATCGACGTTCTCATGAACAACGCTGGCCTTGGCGGCTATGCGCGGCTCGTCGACATGACGGACGATGCATGGAACCTGGTGCTCGATGTCACGCTCAACGGCTGCTTCCGCTGCACCAGGGCCGCGCTGAGGCACATGGTGCCCCGAGAGACCGGTGCCATCGTGAACAATGCGTCGGTGCTCGGGTGGCGCGCGCAAGAGGGGCAGGCTCACTACGCGGCAGCCAAAGCCGGGGTCATGGCGTTGACCCGATGCGCGGCGGTCGAAGCGGCAGCGAGCAACGTTCGCATCAACTGCGTCGCTCCATCGCTCGCGATGCATCCCTTCCTCGAAAAGGTCACACCACCAGGCTTGCTCGAAGAGCTGCAGAAGCGCGAAGCCTTCGGCCGGGGAGCGGAGCCCTGGGAAGTCTCGAACGTCATGGTGTTTCTCGCGAGCGACTACAGCTCCTACATGACGGGCGAGGTGCTTTCGGTTTCGAGCCAACGAGCGTGACGCTAAGCACTGCTCCTGCGTTCCTGCCAGGCATCGGAATAGCGCAGTAGAAACCACCGAATCAGCGGGGACAGCGCACGAACGAGCGGGCGAGCGTAGGGAGATGATTGGCGGAGCTGTTCGACCAGATCGGCGAAGCGATACCTCTGATAACGCAAAATCGCCTGGCTCTCGTCGGTGTCGAGCCAATCGCAATAGTACGCTCCCGTGCCATAGGCTTCACGCGGAAATCTCCCGACTCCCCTGGCATCGAACATCGCACCATAGAAATCGCCGAATGTCAGACGGCAACCCTCTCCGCCACCGATCATCAGGATCTTTCCGAGTGCCTCCGGGGTTTCGATCGCACGAACCTGTGCCAGGGCGACGTCCTCGGGGTGCACCCACTCGAGGCGTGTCTTCGGGTCGATGCTGAAAAGCATGCGGAACACGTCGGGCGACAGATCGCCGGCTGCGGTGTTAACGCCGACCGAAACCCCGATTCGGCAGATCACGTAGGGAAGCAGAGACTCCTGAAGCAGCCTCTCGCACTCGGCCTTGTGGGAGGTGTAGTGGTCGGTACCGATCGCCGGATCCGCAGCCGTCAGGGGCGGACCGCCGGGAGCTCGCGGACCGCATACCGACAGCGAGGATGCGAAGACGATGATGGGGGGCTTGTCTCTGTTTCTCATCGCCTCGAGAAGGTTCTTCGTGCCCTCCACGTTGACGGCGCGAGCGAATTCCGGATTCTTCTCCGACGCCGGTGCCAGCACACCCGCGTCGTGAATGATCGCATCGCAGTCGGCGACACACGGGTCGACGTCGGCGGGTAATCGAATGTCCCCCCACACCGTCTGCACTTTTCCCTCGAACCGACGCGCCACCCTTCGGTTTCGGCGACTTGGAACGTCGAAGGCGATGGCGGTGTGGGCTTCCTTCGACAGGCGACGGAGAACCTCCTGGCCGAGCCGGCCGAACGCGCCGGTCACGAGCACCCGCATGCGCGCAGGCTGACCTGCACGACTACACCGATCAAATTGAAACACGTTCTTCTTCCTGATAGGGTCCCTCACCCATGAAAACGGGGGCGGCCCAAGGGTCGAGGGAGTCTCGATGAAGCTCGGTCTAATGCTTGGATACGCGGGTCCTCAGTTGAACACGACGGTGCAAAGTCTCGTCGACATCGAAAAGATTCGGGAGGTCGAGCAGCTCGGCTACGACTCGATCTGGACCGCGGAGTCGTGGGGCAACGATGCGGTGACCCCGCTTGCGTGGGTTGGTTCGCAGACCTCCACGATCAAGCTCGGCACCGCGATCATGCAGCTTCCTGGGCGCTCGCCCGCCAACGCGGCAATGACCGCAATCACGCTCGACACGCTTTCGAACGGCCGTTTCATCATGGGACTCGGAACGTCGGGCCCGCAGGTCGTCGAAGGCTGGCACGGCGTACCGTTCAACAAGACGCTCACCTGGTTGCGGGAATACGTCACCATCGTCAAACGGATCTTTGCGCGCGAAGCGCCGCTGCAGTTCGACGGCGTACGCTATCAGATTCCGTACCGGGGCCCGGGATCTACGGGCCAAGGCAAGCCCCTGAAAAGCATGGTGCACGGTCGAGCCGACCTTCCGGTCTACACCGGCTCGATGGCGCCAAAGTCCCAGGCCATGTCGGCTGAAATCGCCGACGGCTGCCTGCTGACGTGCATGCATCCAGATCGGGCCGAGGTGCTCATGGAGAATTTCAACGAGGGTTTCTCCAAAGCGGGTAACGGCAAGAGCCTCGAGAGCTTCGACATTGCGCCCACCGTCGTGGTCGCCGTCGGTGATCCGAGGCAGGTCATGATCCCTTGCAAGATGCAGCTCGCGCTCTACATCGGCGGCATGGGCTCGAAGCGGAAGAACTTCTACAAGGACTACCTGAGCCGTGTCGGATTCGAAGAGGCCTGCGACGAAGTTCAGAGTCTATTCCTAGCCGGCAAGCGAAATGAGGCGATCGCAGCCGTACCCGACGAGATGGTCGATGCCCTCTACCTCGTCGGGTCGAAAGATCGCATTCGCGATCGGTTTCAGCGCTGGAAAGAATCGCCGGTGGGCACCATGATGGTGGGCTCGCAGGACATGGACACGCTCCGGTTTGTGGCCGAGCTGAACTCGTGAGGCAGGGATGAAGATTGGAATCGTAGGTGGCACCGGGCGCGAAGGGCGAGGCTTGGGGGTCCGTTGGGCCAAAGGAGGACACGACGTCTTCATCGGCTCTCGCCAAGCGGAGAAGGGTTCGGCCAAGGCGGCGGAATTTTCGAAGGAATTCGGGGTTGAGCTGCAGGGTGGCAGCAACGTCGCGGCTTGCGAGCACGGCGAGACGATCATCGTGACTGTTCCTTACAGTGCACATCACGCGACCTTCGAGTCGATCCGCGATGCAGTCGGCGACAAAGTGGTCGTGGACATCACCGTCCCGCTGCAACCTCCGAAGGTTCGGTCCGTGAACCTCCCTCCAGGACAGGCGGCCGCCTTGGAGGCGCGCGCGCTGTTGCACGACGGGACCCGTCTGGTCGCGGCCCTTCATCACATCAGCTCGGACCACCTGAGCGACCCGGACTACGCATTCGACTGCGACGTGCTCGTGTGTGGTGATGACAAAGATGCGCGTGCGGCGGTCATCTCGCTCGTCGCGGACCTCGGTCTACGCGGCGTCGACGCAGGGGTTCTCAAGAATGCCATCGCTCTGGAATCGCTGACTCCGGTCCTCTTGCACATCAATAGTCGCTACAAGAGCGTGGGCTCCGGCATTCGAATCACAGGCATCCCGGAGACCGAATGAGCCGAGGCGAGCCAGCTGCGGGCGGCCTGAGCGTCGGTTCGGAGCTTTCGGTTCGCGCCCTTTCCGGAGTTCGAACGATCGAGCCTGGCGACGACCTGTTCGAGGTGATCGTGTCGAGTCTTGCACGGACGGGAATCGAGCTGTCCGATGGCGACGTCCTGGTGATCGCCAGCAAGATCGTGTCGCGCGCAGAAGACTGCTTCGTGGATCTGGCAAGCATTGCCCCAAGCCCGAGGGCCCTCGAGCTCGGCGGAGAAGTCGACAAAGACCCGCGCCTGGTCGAGCTGATTCTTCGCGAGAGCGCTGCGATTTCCCGAAAGACCACCCATGCGCTGATCGTACGCCACCGCCTGGGCTTCGTGGCCGCCAACGCCGGAATCGATGCGAGCAACGCCGCGCCCTCGAGCGTGCCCCCTGGTAGCGGCCCATGGGTCCTCACCCTGCCTCGTGACCCCGACGCGACGGCCGCAGCGCTTTGCACGAAGCTCGCCGCACACTTCGGAGCGAAAATAGGCGTGGTCATCACCGACTCTTGGGGCCGTCCGTTCCGGCGTGGCACGGTCGGTTTCGCGGTAGGAGTCGCCGGCCTGTCTCCGGTCTGGGACCGTCGCGGCGCCATGGACCGCCATGGCCGTGTGCTCGAGGCGACCGAGTGCGGGGTGGCCGATGCGATCGCCGCCGCAGCAGACTTGGTCGCAGGTCAGGCCGACGAGGGACGGCCGTTGACGTTGGTGCGTGGGCTTCGGTTCCAACACTCGGACGATTCCGCCAAGGCCTTGCTTCGCGATCCCGAGCACGACTTGTACGCATGAACCCACAATCAGGAAGCGACATTTCGGTCGTCGCGCTCGCAGGGGGCGTGGGCGGGGCGCGGCTCATCGATGGGCTCGATCGCGTGCTCGGTCCAGGCTCGCTCACCGCCGTCGTGAATACTGGAGACGACTTCGAGCACTGGGGGCTTCACATCAGCCCCGACCTCGATTCCGTGATGTACACCCTAGCGCGACTCTCCCCCGAGGCACGCGGCTGGGGCATCGTGGCAGACACGTTCCAAGTACTGAAAGAGTTTAAGCGACGCGAGCTCGAGGATTGGTTTCAACTCGGGGACCGGGACTTGGCCACTCACCTCGTGCGTTCTCGTGCATTGAGTCGCGGCGACTCCCTCACCCACGTCACCGGCCAGCTGTGTAAGACGCTCCGCGTCGAGCGCCCGATCCTCCCGATGACCGACGGGCCTCGACCCACGATCATCGTGACCGAGCGGGGCGACGAGCTTCCGTTCCAGGAGTGGCTCGTCAAGGCGCGCGCAGCGCCTCACGTGCGAGAGGTTCGCTTCGAAGGAGCGACTCAACCGACGCCGCAAGTGCTCGATGCGCTAGGTACGGCCGACCTGGTCGTGATCTGCCCATCCAACCCCTACGTCTCGATCGACCCAATCCTCACGCTGGACGGCGTGATGACTCTGCTTCGGGACAAGCCGACCCTCGCCGTGAGCCCGATCGTCGCCGGGAAGGCGGTCAAAGGCCCCCTGGGTGCCATGATTCACGACATCGAGGGACGGGCGGCCTCCGCCGAGGCGGTCGCGGCACACTACGAAGGTCTCCTCGACGGGTACGCGGTCCAGCGAGGCGACGGGTTTGCGGCACCTTTTCCTCTGCTCGAGACGAACATTCGCATCCAATCGACCCGAGATCGGATAGTCTTGGCGCGCGAGCTGCTCGAGTTTTCGCGGAGCCTCACATGAGCCGTTGGGCATTGATTCCAATCAAAGGGTTCGACCACGGGAAGTCGCGCCTTTCAGAGGTGCTGTCCCCATCGGAGCGCGCGCGGCTTGCGCGCGATCTCTTCGAGCACGTCGTGGGAGTCCTCAGGGCATCCCCCGGGATCGATGACATTGCAGCGGTCAGCGACTCACCCGAAGCCTGCGAGCATGCGGAGCGTCTCGACGTCCTCGCGCTTCGGGATGCCGACGACAGCCGCGGCTTAGCCGATGTCATCGATAGCGCGCTGCAAGAGCTGGAGCGCCGCGGCGCGACGAGCGTGATGATCTGCATGGGCGATCTGCCGGAATTGACCGTCCAAGACGTCGCGAGCGTCGCGCGCCAGCTCGACGAAAGCGACGTCGTGCTCGTTCCCGATCTCTTGCAGAAGGGCACCAATGTGATCGCTGTGAAGCCGCCCACTGGCCTACCCAGCTGTCTCGGACATGAGGACAGCCTCCGCCGTCATCAAGCACTAGCTCGCACGCTTGGGCTCAACGTGAGTGTTCAGCTCAGCAGCGGCATCGGATTCGACGTCGATCGCCCGGGCGACCTCGAGCGCATGCGTCGACATTAGTGTCTCGAAGCGAGGCGATCCATCGTCATACCCAGAATCCCAATCGCGAGTCGCCTCGGCAGGAAGCGAAATGCAAAGACCGTTATCTTGTTGATCAGGCCGGGCACTACCGTCACACGCCGACCGAGATTCCGCAGGCTCGTCGCCACGACGGCGGTCGGGCTCGCGAAAATGAGATGGGCTAGCGGCCCGAAGTTTCGCGTATCGAGGCCAGCGACTCGCTGGAACTCGGTGAGGGTACCTCCTGGGCAAAGTGCCTGGACTTCGATGCCGTGGGGCCTGATCTCCGCCGCTAGACCTTCGGCGAAGACGAGGTCGTAGGCCTTCGTAGCGTTGTAGTTGGCCATGCCGCGCGCGGCGCAGAATCCGTTGACCGACGAGACGAAGATGATGCCGCCCTTCCCGCGCTCGCGCATGCCCTGTGCGACCTCGTGTGTCAGCAAAGCGGGCGCTCTACAATTCAGGTTGATCATCGACTCTTGAACGCTTGGATCCATGTCGAGAAACGGACCGCTCGTGCCGAAGCCCGCACAGTTGACCAACAGCCCGACCTCGATGTCGGCGAGCGCCGGTTGCAATACCTCCACCACACCGCGAGAAGTGAGGTCCGCCGGAGCGACCCGCGCTTCGACTTGGTAGAGATCTTCGATCCTCGATGCGAGCTCCTCGAGACGATCGCGACGTCGTGCAACGAGGACGACGTTGATTCCGTGCTCCGCGATGCGAAGGGCAAACTCAGCGCCGATCCCGGCCGAAGCGCCGGTGATCACGGCCCAAGGTCCATAGCGTTCCGCCAGTTTCGTCATGGCGTTGCAGCCTACCATGCAGCTTTCAGGCGCACAGCCGTTAGCTCACCACCCGTAACCCCCGGGGCTCGTAATGGAATCGAGCGTCCCGCGTGAGCGCGTCATAGGAGCCGAACACCTCGTCCGGCTCCGTAATCGTGTCGAGCGGCTCGATGGGGTCCTGTTCACTCGTTTCCCCGAACTCGCAAACGACGTCGTAGACCGTGCTGCGCTGGACAGGTGTTCTGCCAGCGTCACGAATGACCTGGCGCAATCTAGCTGGAGTCATGAGCTGCCCGTGTCGAGCACCGGCCGCCGTCGAGATGCTCTCGTTCATGAGAGTTCCACCGAGGTCGTTGACACCACACCTCAACAGCAGCTGAGAGGTTCGAAGGCCCTCCTTGACCCAAGATGCTTGAAGATTCGGAATGTCCCAGCCGAGCAGGAGGCGGGCCGTCGCGTACAAACGCAAGACGTCGTCACCCGTCGGCCCAGGACGCACTCCAGCTACTTCCTTGGTTGCGAAAAGGGGTGCCTCCTCGTGGACGAAAGAAAGTGGAACGAATTCGGTGAATCCGCCCGTTTCTCGTTGAACGCTGCGGAGGAGCAGCATGTGCCGAATACGGTGCTCGACCGATTCGACGTGCCCAAACATCATGGTCGACGTCGTCGGAATCCCGAGGCGATGCGCCGACTCGATGATCTCCAGCCACTCGCAGGTCGTGATCCTCGTCGGCGAGATCGCTTTTCGCAGCCGATCATCGAGAATCTCGGCCGAGGTTCCGGGGAGCGAGCCCAAACCTGCGTCCTTGAGCTTCGCGAGGTAGTCACCATGAGAAACACGCCCGAGGGCGGCGCCGAACTTCACCTCCTCTGGGGAGAACGCATGAATGTGAATCCGAGGAGAGGCCTCCTTCACCACGCGGCACAGATTGATGTAGCTCTCCCCGTCGAGATTCGGAGAAAGCCCCGCCTGCAAGCAGACCTCCGTGGCACCCATCTCGGATGCCTGTCGAACGCGGCGCGCGACCTCTTCGCGCGGCAGAAAGTAACCCTGCGCCGAGCGCACGGTTCGAGCAAACGCACAGAACTTGCAGCTCTTGATGCAGACATTCGTGAAGTTGATGTTGCGGTTGACGACGTAGGTGACTCGATCCCCCACCTGACGCCGTCTCAGCTCGTCGGCTACCAAGCACAAGGCATGGAGATCGGCCCCACGGGCTTCACTCAACGCGATGCCCTCTTCGAGACCGATCTCTCGACCGTCGAGGCTTGCTTCCAGGATCGCGCGTATCCGCGGAGTGACCGGCTGCAGGCAGGTTTCGAGCGCGGTGGTCATGGCGCGGCGAGCTCCGTCTGCAGTCTAACGATGGAGGGCCGCAGGGACGCATCCACGAAATCCAAAGCATCCAGGTGGGCGGGGTACAGGGGCAATCGTGGTTCGAGCCGAAAACCCTTCGTCTCACAGGCTTCGCGTAGCTGGTCGACGTGCGGCCATGGATGGCGCGGGTTGATGTAGTCCGGGCTCACCGGCGAAACTCCGCCGAAGTCGTTGATGCCGGCCTCGATGAGGGTCGCCATGGATGCGAGGTTGAGGTTCGGCGGCGCCTGGACGCTGACGTCATCGTCGAGGATGAGCCGCGCGAGTGCAATGGTCGCGGCGAGCTCGTAGAGAGCCGGCTCGGTGGCCGAGCTCATCGGCGTGTCGGGATGGGCCCGGAAGTTCTGGACGATGACTTCTCCGATGTGGCCGTACTCGCGGTGGAGCCGCCGAATCGTGAGCATCGTCTCGATGCGTTCCTCGACAGTCTCCCCAATCCCGATCAAAAGCCCGGACGTGAATGGGATTCGCAGCTCGCCGGCCTCACGTGTCATCTGAACGCGTTTGGCCGGCCGCTTATCGGGCGCCCGGTGATGCGGCATGCCCCTCTCACACAGACGATCGCTCACGTTTTCGAGCATGAGGCCGAGGCTGACGTTGACGGGCCTCAACGCGATCATGTCCTCGCGCGTGAGAATGCCAGCGTTGGTATGCGGCAACAGGCCGGCTGCCAATGCCTCTTCGGCTGCCCACCTCAGATAGTCGACGGTTCGCTCGTGGCCCCAGGCGTGCAGCAGCGCGCGGTAGTCGCGAAAACCAGTCTCGGGCGTGTCCCCGAGGCAGAACAGCGCCTCGATGCAACCTTGCTCTCGGGCGCGATGAAGCCAACTGCGGACTTCATCCGGGCTCATGGTCCATTCCCCCGCATCGCCGGGAGAGCGACGGAAAGAGCAGTAGTCACAGTGGTTGCGGCACAGATTGGTGATCGGCAGGAAGACCTTGGGGGAAAAGGTGAGCGTCCTCCCCCAGGCGCGATCACGCCGGGCGCGCGCGACCTCACAAAGCGCGGTGGTATCGATCTCACCGAGCCTGTATGCGTCCGCGTCGGTGACGGGCTCGAAGCGCGCGTACTCCAAGATGGGGGTGGTGGAGCTCATTGCATCTTCGCGATCACCTTGTCGGCAAACCGCTTCAGGCCGTCGATGCGCCCCTGCAAGGTGCCTCCCACCATGGGAGTGCCATACAACAGCCACGGCACGGTGATGATGTCGGTGACACCCGCATCTTCGAGCCGTTTGTAGCCATCTGCGTCCCAGACATCGGTGACTACGGCCTGATACTCCATCGGTAAATGCGCCCGCCCGTACTCCTTTCGAAAGGTTTCGATTTGGGCCATTAGCCCGAGCAGTTGCTTCGAGGTGAGCATTGCGGACGACCAGCCGTCACCGTACTTCGCGGCGCGGCGCAATCCAGGCTTGCTATGGCCCCCTATGTAGATGGGAATCGGTTTGGTCGGCGCCGGGCTCATCTGAATCTTGCCGAAGTGGTAATGCTCTCCGTGGTACTCGACCATTCCGCCGCCCCAGATGAGACGCAGAATCTCGAGGCACTCGTCCATGCGCTTGCCGCGGGTCTCGAAATCGGTGCCACACCACGTGAACTCCTCGGGCAACCATCCAAGGCCGCAGCCGAAGCCGAACCGATTGTTCGAGATGGCGGCCAACGAGGCTACCTGCTTCGCGACCAATACCGGATGACGAACCGGAAGCTTCACGACGCTGGTGTAGAAGAAGATGCTCTGCGTCGCGCCGGCCATCGCTGCCGCTCCTACGAGCGGCTCGATCCAGGGAGTTTCGCCGTCCCACATGCGGCTGCCATCTTGCGTGTAGGGGTATGGCTTGCTGACCTCTTCGGAGAAGAAGATCGAATCGGGCAACACGATGGCATGATAACCGAGCTTCTCCGCCTCGCGAGCGACCGGAATGTAGTGCTCGGGCGGCGCCATGGCGATCGAGGCACTGAATTTCATCGACGGGAGTCTAGCATAGCGGGGGGGAGCGCAAAGCCGCTATCATGCCCGGTCGCGTGGGATGCGCGTTCCGATGACACGCATGACGTTCAACCAGCTCAGCATTCGGGCCGAAAGCAACGGCTTGCCCGTGTTCATGAACGCGACGCTGACGTCACGGTCGGGATCGGCCCATCCAAGGACGTTGGTGAAGCCGAGATGGCCGTACGCATTGGCCGTGCGCGGACCGTAGAAGCCGAACGTCTGCCCTCCCAACATGAAACCCATCGAAAGTGGAATCGGCATCATCAGGATGCGATCGACCTGGCCCGTCACCTGGGGCTCCGTCGCTCGAGCGATGGTGCGCTGATCGAAGATCCGAGCGTCTTCGTAGGTGCCACCGCAGAGCAGCATTTCGAAGAAACGTGAAATCTCTTCGGGCGTCGCGATGATGTTCGCCGCTGGCACGACCGCCGTCCGGAAACGAGGATCGTTTCCGAGCTCGACGAGCTCCCGCATCGACGCTCCGAACGCAATCTGGACCAGGTTCTTGTAGGGCCACGTTGGGACCGGCCCGGTGAACGCGTCGACAGCGACTCGATCGAGCAGCTTCGGAGCGACTCCATAGTTGAAGTACTTCATCTTCAGGGGTTCACGAACCTTCGCAGTCAGGAAGTCGCTGATGCTCTCGCCGGTCACGCGCCGGATGATCTCGGCGAAAATGAACCCGCTGGTGACCGCCTGATACGCTTGGACGCTGCCAGGTCGATGTGTCGGCTCCAGCTCGCAGATCGCCTGAACGATTTCTTCGGGTTTCGCCAGCAGGTCGAGGTCGATCGCTTCCTCTGGAGTCGGCGGAATGCCCGCACGGTGCGTGAGCACGTCCCGAATCGTGATGTTGTGCTTGCGGCGTTTCGCAAACTCCGGGATGAACGTGGCGACAGGCTCATCGACGTGGAGCTGGCCCTCCTCCTGCAAGAGGTGGATCAACATGGCGGTGACGCTCTTCGAGCCGGAAAAGAAGTTGAATAGCGTCTCGGGCGTTGCCCGCACCAACGGCGTGCCTTCGGGATCTTGGGGACTGTTCCCACGGGCATGGCCGATCGCCCGGTCGAGGATGATTTCGCCTCTACGCCGAATGCACAAAGCGATGGCCGGATGAAGGCCGGCCTTGTAGAACCGGACGACCGCGGCCCAGATCTCGTCGACATCCTTCGTAGTGAGCCCCACGCCACGGGGATCGATCTCGCGATGACTCTTGGTCGTGACCTCCTCGGGGTCGAAGGGACGGATGGTGACGGGGAGCAGATCCCGGAGCCTGGGTCTCTGCATCACGATCCTCGCTGGTAGCCGAGGTTTGGCTGCAGCCAACGCTCCGCCTCTTCGACGGAGATCTTCTTTCTGCTCGCATAGTCCTCGACTTGGTCACGGTCGATGGGGCCGACGGCGAAGTACCGGGAGCGCGGATGCCCGAGGTAGATACCGCTGACGCTTGCAGCGGGATACATCGCGAAGTGCTCCGTCAGGGTAATGCCCACGTCGTCCGCACCGAGCAGCTGCCACAACGCAGTCTTCTCGCTATGGTCCGGGCATGCGGGGTAACCAAACGCCGGCCGGATACCGCGATACCTCTCGGCGATGAGCTCTTCGCTCGTGAAGCCTTCTTCGGGCTCGTAGCCCCACTCGCGACGTGCGCGCTGGTGAAGGAGCTCGGCGAACGCTTCAGCCAAGCGATCTGCGAGGGCCTTGACCATGATCGCGTTGTAATCGTCGTGATCCTGTTCGAACTTTCGAGCGAGCTCGTCGGCGCCGATACCGGTCGTCACGGCAAAGGCTCCGATGTGGTCTTGAAGGCCGGTCGAGGCCGGGGCCACGAAGTCTGACAGGCAGAAATAGGGCTGGTCGTTTGGTTTGACCGCCTGTTGGCGCAACATGTGGAAGCGCAGGGATTCCCGGTTTCTCGCGTCATCGCTCCATACGACGATGTCGTCGCCATCCCGATTCGCAGGCCAAAATCCATAGACCCCTCGCGGCGTGAGGAGCTTCTCCGAAATGATGCGATCGAGGAGCGCCCGGCCGTGGTCATAGAGCTCCCGCGCAGCCGCCCCGTGGCGCTCGTGATGCAGAACTTGAGGAAACTTGCCCTTGAGGTCCCACGCGGTGAAGAAAAAGGTCCAGTCGATGTAAGGGGCGATGTCTTCGAGGCTGACGTCGTCGATGATCCGTCGCCCCTGAAATTGAGGCGCGGGCACATCCTGGCTGCGCCATTCGATCGGCATCCGGTGCTCGCGCGCGATGCTCAGGGAGATCAGCTCCCGGTTTTGCCGGTGCTCGAACAGCCTGCGGGACTTCTCTTGCTCATCACGGTTCTTCGAATCGAGCTCCGCCCGGCGCTCGGGGCTCAAGAGGGCCGAGACGACGTTGACGACTCTGGACGCATCGAGGACGTGGACCGTGCTGCCCCGATAGGCCGGCGCAATCTTGACGGCCGTGTGGGCTCGGCTGGTGGTCGCCCCGCCGATCAACAGAGGAATGTCCATGCCCCTGCGTTGCATCTCCGAAGCGACATTGACCATCTCGTCGAGTGAAGGCGTGATGAGCCCGCTCAAGCCGACGATGTCGCACTTCTCCGCGACGGCCGTATCGAGGATCTTCGCGGCCGGCACCATCACGCCGAGATCGACGACTGCATAGTTGTTGCAGCCGAGCACGACGCCGACGATGTTCTTACCGATGTCGTGTACGTCGCCCTTCACCGTGGCGAGGAGCACCTTGCCTTGCGTCGAATCCTCGGTCTTGTCCTCTGCCATGAAGGGCTCGAGATGGGCGACGGCCTTCTTCATCACGCGAGCGCTTTTCACGACCTGAGGCAAGAACATCTTCCCGGCACCGAACAGGTCCCCAACGACCCCCATCCCGCTCATGAGGGGGCCTTCGATCACATCGAGGGGACGGGGATACTTCTGCCGGGCTTCCTCGGTATCGTCGATCACGAACTCGACCACGCCGTTGACGAGCGCGTGCTCGAGGCGCTGCTCGACGGAGGCCTCTCGCCACGTGAGGTCGTGCTTGTGTGTCCTGCCCTTGCCCTTGACCGTCTCAGCGAGCGTCACGAGCCGCTCGGTGGCATCGGGTCGACGGTTGAAGAGAACGTCTTCGACGTGCTCGAGGAGCTCCTTGGATATCTCTTCGTAGACCTCGAGCTGGCCCGCATTGACGATGCCCATGTCCATGCCGGCGGCGATGGCGTGATAGAGAAAGGCGGAGTGCATGGCCTCTCGGACCCGGTCGTTGCCACGGAATGAAAAGCTCAGATTACTCACGCCGCCACTGACTAAGGCTCCGGGGCAAAGCTTCTTGATCTGTCTGGTCGCTTCGATGAAATCGAGCGCATACTCGTTGTGCTCTTCGATGCCGGTCGCGACTGCGAATATGTTTGGATCGAATATGATGTCGGTCGGGAAGAAACCCGCCTTCTCGACGAGGAGTCGATAGGCACGGTTGCAAATCCCCACTTTCCGCTCGACGGTATCCGCTTGACCCTCTTCGTCGAAAGCCATCACGACCGCGGCGGCTCCGTAGCGTCGCACGTGGCGTGCCTTGTCGAGGAACTCGGCCTCGCCTTCTTTCAAGCTGATCGAGTTGACGATTGCCTTGCCTTGCACGCATTTCAGGCCTGCTTGGAGAACACTCCACTTGGAGCTGTCGATCATGATCGGCACGCGCGAAATTTCGGGCTCGGCACCGATGAGATGTAGAAACTTCGTCATCGCGTGCTCGGAGTCGAGCATGCCTTCGTCCATGTTGATGTCGATGATGTTCGCGCCGTTGCGCACCTGTTGCAGCGCTACGGACACGGCCTCCGCATAGTTGCCTTCGGTGATGAGCTTCCGAAACTTGGTCGACCCCGTCACGTTCGTTCTCTCACCGACCATGATGAAGTTCGTCTCGGGCCGGATGATCAGGGGCTCGAGACCGCTGAAGCGCGGAAAGCTCTCTTTTCGCTCGGGCTTTGGCCGTGGCCGCAGGTCACGGACCGCCTCGACGACGGCCCGGATGTGCGCTGGAGTCGTGCCGCAACAGCCCCCAATCGCATTGACCATCCCCTCGGCCGCGAATTCGCGCAGCAGCTTCGCCATCTCCTCCGGGGTTTGATCGTAACCACCAAAGGCGTTTGGAAGCCCCGCGTTGGGGTAGCAATGGACGTGACAGTCGGCGATTCCCGCGAGCTCTTTCAGGAAAGGGCGCATCTCCGCGGCACCAAGCGAGCAATTGATGCCGACGGCCAAGGGGCGTGCGTATTCGATCGATATGTAGAACGCTTCGACTGTCTGGCCGGACAGCGTGCGGCCGCTCCTGTCCACGATGGTGACCGAGATCACGATCGGGAGGCGGACGCCCTTCTCGTCGAACACGTCGTCGATCGCGCACAGAGCAGCCTTCGCATTGAGGGTGTCGAAGATGGTCTCCACGAGGAGGAGATCGGAGCCGCCGTCGATCAAGCCACGAACCTGCTCGGCGTAGGCTTCCCGCGCCTGGTCGAAGGTCAATGCTCGAAAACCCGGGTCGTTGACGTCGGGGCTCAGGCTCAGGGTCTTGTTGAGCGGGCCGATCGCGCCAGCGACGAAGGATGGTTTCCCCGCTTGGGCGGTCGCTTCTTTGGCGAGACGCGCGGCGGCGACATTGAGCTCGTAGACAACCTCTTGGAGCTCGTAATCCGCCTGTGAAAACGCGTTCGCATTGAAGGTATTGGTTTCGATGATGTCGGCGCCCGCATCGAGGTAGGCTTCGTGAATGGCACGAATCACATCCGGCCGGGTGAGAACCAGCAGGTCGTTGTTGCCCTGCAGGCTGCCCGGATGATCGCGAAAGCGATCGCCACGGAAGTCCGCTTCTTCGAGGTTCGCCTGCTGGATCATCGTGCCCATGGCGCCATCGAAAAAGACGATGCGCTGCGCGATCAACTCCTGCAGCCGCTGTGTCGTTGCCTCGTCACCCATGATCTCGAGCCTCGCCCAGCTCAACTGCTCTAATGACCCAAAAAGCGGGGACACGCCTGTAGGGCGACCCCATGAAGTGGGTCAAGGGCAGATGACAGTATGGGGTAATACGCAAGGGTTAAGCTAAGCTTCTGAGACGGGTACCCGAGATGGATTCCAACAAACTGGCATTCAGTGCGGCTTGGGTTCGCTTCCTGTTGGCGGCCTGCGGGATTTGGCTGGTGCCGCTCCTCTACCCCCCGATGGGGGCGCATCGGTGGGTGTTCATCGCCTACGCCGGGGTCGCGCTGGTCGAGCAATTCTTGATCTGGCGCGACATCGGGGGTCGATGGCGTCCGTTTTTGGGTGGCATTCTCGACATGGCGCTACTCACGTTCATCGTCCAGCGTATCGGCTCGTCGCGCACCGCCATCGTCGCGCTCTATTTCGTAGCCGGCATCGTCAACTCGCTCGTCGTGACGCCGAGGATGGGTGTGCTGGTCTCGAGTATCGGTGCAGCCATGTACTCCGCGGTCGTGATCATGGAGGTTCGCGGCGTGCTCCCGTTCGCGCCGGATGGTCCGGAGTGGCTCAAGGCGAGTCGGCCCGGCCCGATCGACGGCTTCTTGCAGTCTTTCCTGGTGACCGTCTTGTTGGTGTTCGGAACGGCGATCGTCGCCACGTTGGTCCGAAAGATCAATCAACGCGAGACACAGCTCATGATCGCCAACGAACGCTTGGGGGAGCTGTCACGTCAAGACCCATTGACCCAACTCTGGAACCGCCGTCACATCCTGAGCCACATCGAGCAAGGTCTGGCCTGGCTGAATCGTGGACGGCCCATGGCAGTCGTGATGATCGACCTCGACCAGTTCAAGCGAATCAATGACGACCGGGGGCACCTCGACGGCGATCGAGTGCTTCAGAGCGTGGCCGACGCGCTGAGACGGTCGGCACGGGAGGTCGACATGGCGGGGCGTTACGGAGGAGACGAGTTCGTCGTGGTGCTGGCGGACACGAATCAGGAGGAGGGGCGCGTTGCAGGAAATCGTTTCGTCACGGCGATCCGAGAAGTCGGTATGAAGTTCGATCCGGAAAACCCTATGACAGCGAGCGCGGGGCTGAGCATTGCTCGCCCCGGCGACACGGTTGAAAGCGTCTTGAAGCGTGCCGACGATTTCGCATACTCGGCGAAGAGCAAGGGCGGAAATCGTCTCTGCGGCTAGCGTATGCCGGATCGAGTCTTGATCGCAGGGTGTGGGGACGTGGGCAATGCTCTCGGCACCCGGCTGCTCGCCGAAGGTTGCGAGGTGTGGGGCGTGCGCCGGAGGGTCGACGCCCTCGGCGAAGGAATCCAACCTTGGCGTATCGATCTGACGGATGTGATGACCTTCAGCGCGCCGCCAGTTGCTTTCGACTATCTGATCTACACGGCGAGCGCGGACAGGCGAGACGAGGAGCACTACCGCTCGATCTACGTGGACGGGCTGCGCAACCTCTCGAGCGCACTGCGAGAGGCCGGCTGCCCCCTGCGGCGCATTCTCTTCACTTCGAGCACTGCAGTGTACGGCCAGGACGGCGGCGAGTGGATTGACGAGAGCTCGACCACTGAACCGCTCGGCTTCAACGGCCGCATTCTCCTCGAAGCCGAAGCGATCGTTCGGACTGCGCCGGAGGTGGGCATCAACGTGCGGCTGTCGGGAATCTACGGCCCCGGAAGAACGCGGCTCGTGCGCAAAGTCTGGAGCGGGGAAGCGTCCGCGACCGGCAGCTGGACCAATCGAATCCACGTGGAGGACTGCGCGGGCGTCTTGCGCCATCTAATGCGTCTGGAGAGCCCGGACTCCCTCTATTTGGGCTCCGACGACGAGCCGGCAACGACGGCCGCGGTGGTCACGTGGCTCAGCGCCGAGCTCGACGTGCCCCCGCCTCCAGCAGCTGAAACCGAACGGCTGAACAAGCGCTGCCGAAACGCCCGGCTTCGAGCGACGGGATACCGGTTCGAATACCCCACCTACCGCGAGGGCTACGGGCCAATCGTGCGAGCGTTCCTGAACGCGTCCGGCGCCACCGCGTGAGGATCAACCGGTTCGACGGATGATGTGAAATCCGAAGGGAGTTTCTACCACGCCACTCGTGCCACCGACTTCGAGCGCGAAGGCAGCGTCCTCGAAGCCCTTCACCATCTGGCCCCGTCCGAAGCTCCCCAAATCGCCGCCCGCTTGGGCCGAGCCGCAGTCGGAGTGCTCGCGGGCGAGAGTCGCAAAGTCCGCCCCGCCTTGGAGCTCCCTCTCGATGCCGGCGATCTGAGATTCGGCTTCGCCCTTGCTTCGCGTGGCGGAGGAACGCTCCGAGCCGGCGTACATGAGTAGAATGTGTGACGCATTGATCTGTTCAGCCATGATGGTCCCCTCGTCGCGGACCCTAGCAGAAACCAGGATTGCGAAAAGAAGCTAGATGGGCTGGAGGCGCCCCGCGCATCGACGCTCGACCTCCGCACGGTCGACTTTCCCGGAACGATTGAGGGGCATCGAGTCGAGGAGCGCGATTCGCTTGGGACGTTTGTGAGGCGCCAGCTCGCTCTCGAGTCGTCTGACGAGGGTGTCTCGGTGGTATCCCGTCGGCTCGACAGCGAGCGCGGCTACCACTTCCTGACCCCAGTCGTCATGGGGTAACCCGAAGACGCAAGCGGACGCGATTCCCGGTACGGATTCGAGCCACGCCTCCACCTCTTCAGGCGATACGTTCTCGCCGCCGGTCACGATGCGGTCGTCGACGCGCCCTAGAACCAGAAGCTGGCCGTCGGGCAAGAAGCATCCGAGATCTCCGGTCCGAAACCAGCTGTCGGCCGTCCAGGAAGCGCCCGCACGGTCCTCCCCGAGGTACCCGTCCATGAGCACGTCTCCGCGGATTTGGATCTCGTTTCCTTCGATCCGCACGTCGATGCCGAGAAGCGGTTGTCCCGACCCAGGCCGCGCGCTCTGCGCGAACGTCTGGGTCGTGATCTGCGAGCACGCTTCGGTGCATCCATAGGTCGCCAAAGCCGGAACCTTTCGGCTCACGGCGAAGGCGCGAAGCGCATCGGCAAAGGGGGCGCCGCCGACCAAGACCGCCCGAAGATCGGGACCGGGCGCCCAGACGGGCTCCTCGAGCGTCAGCAGTCGTCGAAGCATCGTTGGCACGACACTCAAGAGCGTGACTCGGTCCCGAGCCATGATACGGACGACCTCGGCTGGATCGAACGTTCCCGCGCCCAACACGACGCAGCGCCGCGCGATCAGAGACCGAGTCAGGATCGACAGACCCCCGACGTGCGCGGGCGGCATGCACAGGAGCCAGCGATCGGCCGGAGCCCACCCGAGGTGTGCGGCATGAGCAGCCGCGGACGCGCGGAACGCGCGGCGCGACAGACGCGCTCCGCGCGGGCTTCCCTGGGAGCCCGAGGTGTAGACGATTGCGAGTGTCCGGCCGTCCGGCACCGCGCCGATTTTCGACGCCTCATCGGCACCGTGGTCCCTCACAGGACCTGCGATCACATGAGCAGGTTTCGCTTCTTCGAGCACGGCGGCACGCTCACGATCCGTGAGGCGCGGATGAACTAGCACAGCCGGACACCCGAGCTCGAAGAGCGCGTACAACCAGACGATCGAATCGACATCGATGGTGGGGGTGAGAGCCACACGAACGCCAGGCTCGATGCCCCGCAAGCGCAGCAGCGCGAGGGCGTGCGAGACCCGCTCGCCGACATCATCGTACGACCAGACCCCACCGTTCACCACGAGACAATCGCGCTTTGGAAATTCGCGGGCAGCCGCGAGAACGCTGAGGTCATCCATCGGTGTCCTCTTCGAGGTGAACCCCCAACCCCGGTTCGTCGTGCGGCGTGATCTCGCGGCCACGGATGGCCGCGATGCGATGCCGAGGCCAGAGTGCAAGCGCGGGATGCAAACCGAGACCGGCCGCGAGCTCGGTTTGAAGCGCAAGCGCGAGCTCTGCCGTCGCGGCTCTCGCGATCGGCCCGTCGAAGGTGTGCGATACCAGATATCTGGTGCCATGTGCGGTCGCACGCTCCGCGATCGCGAGCGAAGCGCCGAGTCCGCCCAGCACCATCGGCTTGATGACTACGGCGCGGATCTGATTGGTTTCGAGTAGTCGCTCGGAAAGGCTCTCGTCGCGCAACGTTTCGTCGAGCGCGAACGGCAACGGCAGATCGAGCGCGGCGCGCCACTGCTCAGGCGCGACGGGCTCTTCGATGAGCTCGAGCGCGAGGGCCTCGAGCGACGCAGCATGGCGGCGGAGCGCATCGAGGGTGAGGCGACGGTTCGCATCGAGCCGGAGGGCAACCGTTGGATGCGTGCGCCGGATCGTCTCGAGGGCCTCGATCTCGGCGTCGAAGCTCCTGCCTATTTTGAGCTTGATGTGCGTTGCGCCGTCGGCCACCAGCTCATCGACGCGAGAAGGCCATGCGAGGTGGCTACTCTCCGAGATCAGGTCGGCGATCGGGATGGGTCGCCTTTCGGCCTCGCCGGCGAGGATCTGGTGCACGGGCTTGCCACGCGTCCGACCGAGCCAATCGAGAAGCGCGGTTTCGAACGCGAAGCGCGCGGAAGGGTGTTGCAGAGGGTGCGAGGTCAAGGCGTCTATGAGGAGCGCGCGTGGGCTCTCGAGGGGGTCCGCGCGAACAGGTGCGTTCGTGAGGCGCCTGAGCTCCTCGCAGACTTCCGTAATCAAATCCGGTGAGTAGCCGGGCAGCGGAGAGGCTTCTCCCATTCCGGTCGTACCGTCGCCCCGCATCAATCGAAGCACTGCGAACGTCCGTCCGAGCAATCCCACGCCGGCACCGGCGAGAGACTCGGTCAGCTCGCCTTCGAGCACGTCGATCCGCGCGTGAAGGTCGGTCACAGCGCGATCCCCAAAGCATACAGTGCGCCAAACACCGAGAGGAGCTTCGCAGTCCCAGCAAGCGTCCGGTTCAGCGGGGCCCCGCGGTCGTTCACGACCGAACGAAGCAAGCGCATCGCCCAAGGGATCGTCAGCAGGGGAAGACACACCCACGCGCGGGTCCAACCGAGAAGCAAGGTGACGATCGGAATCGCATAGGACGTGATCAGCATCGCGGCATATTCCGTGACCCCGCCCTTCCGTCCCCATCGGACGACGAGTGTCCGCTTACCGGCGCGGGCATCGCCTTCGAAATCGCGCACGTTGTTCACCACGAGAATCCCCGTTGCCAGGGCGCCCATTGGGATCGAGGCGACCCACGCAATGTCAGGCACGAATGACGCTTGCACGAACGCGGTGCCGCAGACCGCCACGAAACCGAAAAAAACCATCACGAAGACGTCCCCGAGACCGTGATAAGCCAGCGGAAAAGGCCCACCGGTATACGCTAGCCCAGCGGCGATGGAGGCGATGCCGATTGCCACCACAATCGGCCCCGCAATGATGGTCAGGTAGATGCCGGCTCCAAGTGCGAGCGTAAGGGTGAGGACGATGCCTCGGCGGAGCTGAGCGACCGTCAGGAGCCCCGCCTGAGCCGCACGCGTGGGCCCGAGGCGGTCTTCGGTATCCGCACCCTTCTGGAAATCGAACATGTCGTTTGCGAAGTTCGTCGCGACCTGGATGAGAAACGCACCGAGAAGTGCCGCGAGAGCTGCATCCCATCGGAACCCGCCGACCCGCCATGCACACGCGGTTCCGACGGCAACCGGCGCAAAGGCTGCCGTGAGCGTCGCGGGCCGCGCTGCTAGGAACCAGGCTCCGAACGAGCCAGCCGCGATCTCGGTCATCCGAGCACGTCCTCCTCTGCCCGTCTCAACAACGCCGCCACGGCTGCTGGAGCCTCGAGCACGACGTTGTGGCCCACGCTGTCGACGACTTGGGCATCGAGCGCGTTGCCGTCGTTCGCCAGCGCGGCTGCGAGCTCGCGGAACTTCGAATCGAGCGAGCCGGTCACGAAGGTCACCGGAATCTCGAGGGAGCGCATGGCGGACCGTACGTCCGGAGTCTCTGCCAATCCGAGTACTTCGAGCGATCGCGCGAGCCCCTCCGCATCGTGACTGAGGCGAATGTCTCGTTGAGCGGCAAGAGCCTCCCGCGGGAGCGTACGCTGGCTCTCGAACAAGGGCTGCGCTTCCCATGCCGCGACGAATGCCGGAAGGCCCTGCTCTCGCAGCAAGCGCGTCCAACGGGCATCCGCTCGGCGCCGTTCGGTGCGAGCGAATTCGTCGGTCAATCCGGGGTGGACCCCTATCAAGACGGCGGCGTCGAAGAGGTTCGGATGGCCGACGAGCAGGCTCGAGGCAACTCGCGCGCCCATCGAGTATCCGCAGAGCAAGCGCGGCCGTTCGGCATTCGAAACCAACGACACGATTCGGGCGATCTCGTCCTGCAGGGTATCGACCCGCCTACTGCGCCAATCACGGCCGTGCCCCGCCAACGTCGGGACCAGAGGTGGCTTATCGAGCCGGGCGTGCGCGAGCACTCGGGTCCAGCTTCGTGGGGACCCCGTAAAACCGTGCAGCAAGAGCCACATCAAAAGCCCTCGCGCCCAAATGCCCGTTCGACCCGAGAGCGGAGCGCGTCGTTCTGCTCCGCTGAGCCGTGAGGCGCCACGACCGCCTCGACGACCGTGCAACCACTCCGGCCGTATGCCACATCGAGCGCGGAGCGGAGCGTCGAGACCGCACGGACGGTCTCGAAGGCGCAATGGTACACCGAGGCAGCGGCGGCGATGTTCGCCTCGTGCGGCGTGGTGAAATACGGCAGCCATCGTTTCTTTCCCTGCCGTGCGATCGGAAGTTGCTCGAAGATTCGGCCTCCGCCATTGTTGACGACCACGACGACCAATGGGCTCGAACCTCGCGAAGCAAGCTGCAAGCCGTTGAGGTCGTGCAGAAAGCTGACATCGCCGACCAACGCGGCGGTCGGAGCGGCTGCGCACGATGCAACGCCTGCGGCACCGGAAACGACGCCATCGATACCGCTCACGCCGCGTTGCGAAAAGACGCGAAGGCTCGGGCCTCCCGGTGGAACCCAGGTGTCGAAGTTGCGAATCGGGAGACTGTTCCCCAAGACGAGCGCGCTTCCTTCGGGGGCGGCATCGCGAAGCGTGCGAGCCACGGCACCCTCGGTGAGCTCGTCGCCCGAATCGTGTAGGACCTCCGCGGCAGCGTCCCAAACGAGCCGTTCAGCGCGCCGCAGCGTGGGGATGAACGCCTCGTCCCGCGACGCTGTGGTAACGTTCTCTCGAACCAGTGCGCCGATGAGCTCCGAGGGGTCCGCTTGGACGAACAGCTCTGCGTTCGAAGCCGGGTCTGCCCACTCCCACGGATGCACGACGGCGCGGCGAATCCGATGCGTGGCACAGAGCTGCTCCCAGCCCCGCGAAGTCGGGTGAGGCCCGAGCTGGAGGACGAAATCGGGAATGAAAGCTCTGTTGGATGGTTTCGTGGCCCAGATCGTGTCGAAGGCGCCCAGGACTTCCTCGGCGCCGTCTCCGAATCGAAGTTGGCTCGGGGCCTCCGGCGCGACGACCAGCCGTGCACGGTCTGCAAGAGCCAGGAGGTCACCGAGGATTGCAGCCTGTCGAACCGGGGCGGGACCGCACAGGATCAGCGGGCGTGAGGCCCTACCGAGCGCGCGAGCGAGGCTGCCAACCGCACTCGGATCCAATCCACGCGAAGCCAACACCGCAGCTGCGGGCTCGGCGATGATCCTCTGCACGCGAGCATGGGCCTCCGCATCCTCGCCATCGGCGGGCGTCGGCTCGAGTGGCTTGCGCGCCTGCGCATTCAAGTGAACAGGCCCGGGTCGGGCTCCGAGCGATTCGAATACGGACCGAGTCGCCAATCGCTTCACGGCGCGCAAGCTCAGCTCGTCGCGACGCGGCTCACCGAGCTGGGCGAAGAAGCGAACGTGTTGCCCGTAGAGGTGCGTTTGATCGGTGGTCTGATTCGCTCCGCAGCGAAGCAGCTCGGGTGGACGGTCTGCGGAAAGAACCAACAGGGGCAGGCCTGCCTCGCTGGCTTCGACCACCGCAGGAAAGTAGTTCGCAGGCGCGCTTCCCGACGTACAGAGGATCAGCGACGGGCGCCCGGTCGTGCGGGCTTGTCCGAGCGCGTAATGCGCCGCAGACCGCTCATCGAAGGCGCTCACACATCGAAGGCCTGCATGCTCGAGCGCGGCGATGGTGAACGGCGTCGATCGAGAGCCCGGGCTGATGACCGCATCGCGGATACCCGCCTCGACGAGGCTATGGACGACGAGGCGCGCCCACTCGCTCTGCAGGTCAGCGGCTGTCCCCATGGAGCGCTCCTAGAAGCGCCTGCATCTTGAGCTCGGTCTCGGCATACTCCGCGGCGGGATCGGAGTCGGCCATGATGCCGGCGCCTGCGTACACCCAAGCCTTTCCATCGCGAATGAGACCGGAGCGGAGGGCGACGACGAACTCTCCATCGCCTGCGGCGTCGGTCCATCCGACAGGCGCGCTGTACCAACCGCGAGCCAGCGCCTCGTGCTCGACAATCCAGCGGATCGCCTCCTTCGTGGGCACACCACCCACTGCCGGGGTGGGGTGAAGCGCCTTGACGAGATCGAGGATATGAGTTGGCTCGCGAAGATGTCCCTCGATGGGTGTTTGCATGTGGAGCACGTTCGGAAGATCGCGAACGCTCGGTTCGGGAGCCGAGCGAAGAGAATCGCAGAACGGGCTCAGGGCATCGAGAATCGCTCGAACTACCAGCTGATGTTCTTCGCGCTCCTTCGAGCTGGCGAGCATCCGAGCAGCATCGCCGTGTGCGGTCGACCCGGCCAGCGCCTCGCTGAGAATCTGGGGCCCACGCCGCGAGATCAGCAGCTCGGGGGTGGCTCCGAGGAAAGCGGCCTCTCCCCGCCACAATGCAAAGCGAGTACACCCCGGAAATTGCTCTTCGAGGCGCTTGAGCACGTCGAGGGAGCCAGCGCCCGTTTCCAGCTCGACGACACAGTGCCGCGCGGCAACGACTTTCTCGAAAACGCGACTCTGGATCTTCCGTCGGATGTCCTCGACCTGGCGCGACCACGTCTCTCGATCCGCTTCATCGATGCGGCGCACCGAAACGGGCGACGGAATCACACCGATCGGGCGCTCGAGGCTCTCCCAGATCGTATCGAACACGTCGAGAACGTGCTCGGCTCTCCGGCTCTCGGAGCCGCAGATGGCGAACGACAGCCACGCGCGCTGGTCGACCTGATACGTCCAGATCGGCAGCAACACGAAGCCGTCGCCGAAGCTCTCCCACGGCATCTCCAGCGCCGAGCCGGGCGCGAAGGAGGCTCCTCCAAACACCCGCGGCGCGGGACCCACCGCGTGTGCCACGTGATTGGTGCGTTCGAAGAAGTCACCGATGGAGCTCACGGTGGGTGCCAGAGTCTTCGCGACACCGAGCCCGGAGCATGCCGCGCTCTCGGGCGGATCCCACAAAATGCTAGCCTCGCGTGGAAACGCACGAAGTAGTGCGTCGGGCGGCGCGACCGGCGCTGGGACAGTCACTACGAGATTGCTCGCGTCGGGGGTCCGGTCGAGGAGCGCACGCTCCAGAAACGCTCGCGAGGACTCCTTGGTGGGCGCCCCCTCGAATGCAAACGCCGCGCCCTGCGACCTCACGACGACGCTCCCTGCGGCTCGGCCACGAACAAGGTGCAAGCACCGAAGGTCAGAGGCTTGACTTCGAGGACGTGCAAGCCCGACGCCTGCATTTGTCGAGCAAACTCGTCTGTCGGCGGGAATGCGGCGATCGACTCTTGTAAATAACGGTACTCGCGGGAGCCCGACAGCATGCCGCCGAGACGCGGGATGACCTTGCGGACGTGGAAACGCGCGATCGGACTGAGCCAACCCACGTTTGGCTCACCGAGCTCCAGCACTGCAACACGGCCACTGGGCTTGGTCACCCGCGCCATTTCCGCGAGCGCCGCACTTCGATCCGGAACGTTGCGAATGCCGAACGCAATACAGCATCCATCGAACGAGTCGTCCGCATACGGCAGCGCCTGCGCATCGCCCACGTGCAACTCCACCCGATCGTCGAGGCCTCCGCGGGTCACCTTCTCCATCCCGACCTCGAGCATCTGGATCGAGGGGTCACTCCCCACCACGTGTGCGTCGGGATGATGTCGGGCGATCATCAAGGCGAGGTCAGCCGTGCCGGTCGCGAGGTCAAGAACGCGCGCACCCGGCGGAAGGTTCATGGCAAGCACCGTCTTTCGCCGCCACGACTGGTCCACTCCCATCGACATCAGGCGATTGAGCAGGTCGTACCGGCCCGCGATTCGATCGAACATCTCCCCGGAACCGGGATTCGGCGATGGGGCTTGGCGCGCCGCTTCGCTCACTGACCACCTCGCTCGACCTTCTTCGCCTGCAGGCGGGCGTTCTCCTGAAGCTCCTGTTTGCGCGAGTGGAGCCGCATGTGTCCGCGCTGGATGCCCTCACCGGCCAAGGCTCGAAGCGCAGCGAGATTAGACGCCATGCCGGCAGCGCCCATCACGATGGCGAGCTCCCCAGCATTCGCCACTCCCATGAGCTCGAAAGCCGCGCGGACGCCCCGGTGAACTCGGGTCGAGCCTCCAACCGTCCCGACGGCCATCGGCATGTCCAGCTCACCGCGGATGCCGCTCTCGGTTCGGCTCCAGATGACGAGCGGCTTGTAGGTTCCACTCAGCGCCGCAAACGCATGCGCACCGGCCTCGAGTGAGCGCCAATCCTGCCCCATCGCGAGAGCGACGGCATCCACTCCGTTCATCACACCCTTGTTGTGGGTGACGGCGCGAAACGGATCGAGCTCTGCGAAACGGCTGGCCTTGACGATTCCGTCCGCGAGGTCCGGCCCGCCGAGGGCGTCGACGCTGACGTCGCATCGCACCCGAACTCGCCGGCGAAGAGGCAAGTTACTGAGAATACGCAGGCCGACGCTGCCGCCGGTGAGCTCACGAATTCGCGGAGCGACCGCCTCCGCCACCGCATCGACGACGTTGGCGCCCATCGCATCGCCCACGTCGACGTATAGGTGGACGACCAGTAACCCGAGCTCCTCGTCGAGGACGCGAACGTCGAGGTCTCGGCTGCCGCCCCCCCGCGCGACCATTCCGGGAATCGCCTCGTCCGCGATCCGAAAAATGAGATCTCGCTCCGCTTCGACGCGGGCTTTTGCCCCGTGCGGGTCCGGCACCTCGTCGAACTGGACCTGTGTCGTCATGATCGGCGCTGTGGCCTCGCCGAAGAATCCGCCAGTCATGCGGACCTGACGGGCGGCATTGGATGCGGCGGCGACGACCGACGGCTCTTCAACGGCCATTGGCACCAGGACGTCGTTGTTGTTCACCCGAAAGTTGAGTGCGATCGACAAGGGTAGCCCGTGGACGCCGATTACGTTCTCGCTCATGCGATCGGCAACTTCGAGCGTGAGCCGCCCACCGTCCTCCAAATGTCGAATGGATTCTTCGGAGAGCAAGCCAGTCTCGATCATGGTGCGAAGCCGTTCCTCGACTCGTTCTCGATAGAACCCCGGGATGCGGCTCGTCACGGCTGGTGGTTGCTTGGACATCAACGCCTCTTTCTTGGTTCCTCGCTAGAACTCCCGGTGCGCGGTGGCGCGGGCCACCGTGAAAAGCGCATCTCGCGCGCGGCTATCAGGCAGGCCCTTGAGAGCCAAGCACGCCAACTCAGCCTCACGAAGGGCGAGCGCTCGCGTCGACTCTAGCGCGCCCGTCCGGTGGAGCGCGGATAGCAATCGAGACTCGGCATCCTCCCGCGGCGCGCCCGTCGAGTCCGAGACCATCTCTTTCAGGATCGGCCCGAGAGAGGGATCCCGATCGAGAGCCACGATGATGGGGTGCGTCATCTTGCCTTCGCGCAGGTCGGCGAACGGCGACTTGCCGATCTTCGAGCGCTCGCCGACGTAGTCGAGATGATCGTCGATCAACTGAAACGCGACTCCGAGATGGAGTCCGTACTGTTCGAGCGTCCTACACGCCTCCGCCTCGAGGCCGCCCGCACGCGCACCGGCAAACATCGCCCAACGGAAGAGAGCCGCAGTCTTACCCTCGACGACGCTCATGTATGTTTGCAGGCGCGCGTCGATGCGGCCGCGGTTCTCGAGCTGAATCGCTTCAGCGAAAATCATCTCGTCGATGATGTCGAGAAGCCGAATCAACACATCGGGCATGTCCGCAGCACGCACCCGGCGCAAGGCATCGACCAGCAGCCAGTCGCCGGCGAAAATCGATGCTGCGTTTCCATAGAGGGTTCGTGCGGCAGGCGCTCCTCGCCGTCGATCACCCGCATCGACGACGTCGTCGTGCAGCAGAGTCGCACAGTGCACGAGCTCCACTGCGACCCCGAACTCTCGTGTTCGATGGTCGAGCCCGTGACCCAAGCGCGAGGCCAAGACCACGCACATCGGGCGAAGCCGCTTGCCGGCCATCGCGAGCAGATGATGCGCGCTCTTGTGAACGACGCTCTCACCGACCGGAAGGCTCTGAATGCCCTCCTCGAGCTCTTGCATGTCCCACTTCACCAGGTCGGCGAGATCAGCGAGGTGCGCCGACAAATCTTCGAGCCCCTGCGAGTCACACACGGCCTGAAGACTGGTGAGCACGTCGGATGACGAGTTGGATCGCACTGCCGCTATCAACGACATCGCGGATCTCCAATGGGTGTCCCCTGGCGCATCAGTCGCTCTCCTCCTCGGGTTGAAGGTCGGCAGGGTCGATCGCTCGGCCCGCCACCAACAACCGGATGAGCCGTTCGCCGGCTCTTGATAGCGCACTGAGCCTAGAAAGTCGCTTCCGCATGTAATCGACACGTCGCCGGTCATCGCCCCCGAGCCGACTCCGTGCCTCGTCGAGGCTCTCTTGCGCGCTGCCCAGGGCGTCGATCGCCTCGCGTATCAAGCCAAGCTCGCGGCGCTCGTACACGCGGCGAAGTAGCTTCCAGACGTTGCTTTCGGCCTGGTAGAAGTCCTTTCTTTCGCCGGGGCGCCACGTCTTGCGGACGGCGCCCCATCGAACCAGCTCCCCGAGCGACAGGCTCACGGCGCTGCTACTCAGCTGCAGCGTTTCCGAGAGGTCTGCAGTCGTCATGGCCTCCGGGGACAAGTAGAGGACCGTCCAAAGACGGCCCATGTGCCGGCGAAAGCCCCAAAACTCCATCAACCGCCCCATGGCGTCAGCAGCTCGAAGCTCCGCATCGCGCCATAAGGGTTGGGAATCACTCGGTTCTGGCTGCTTTGCGGCGGCGTTGGACACTCGGATAACTCAGTTCGTTCAAATTTTCCTGAAGAGACGTAGGACCGCGGCGCGAGCGCGTCAAGCCAACTGAGACGCTGGCGGAGTCGGCGACGGTGGGTGCTAGACTGCGCCGCTTCCGATGCCAAGAAAGCTCAACAAGTACAGCAGCCGGATCACCCAACCTCCCTCCCAGGGCGCATCGCAAGCCATGCTCCACGCCACCGGCCTCACGCGCGCCGATCTGGACAAGCCCGAGGTCGGCATTTCGGCGGTGTGGTACGAAGGCAACAGCTGCAACATGCACCTCAACGAGCTCGCGGCCGTCGTCAAGCGAGGGGTGGTCGATGCAGGTCTGGTGGGCATGCGTTTCAACACCATCGGCGTGTCGGACGGAATCTCGATGGGTACCGACGGGATGAGCTACTCGCTTCAGTCGCGCGACCTGATCGCAGACTCGATCGAAACCGTGATGAGTGCCCAATGGTACGATGCCAACATCTCGATCCCCGGCTGTGACAAGAACATGCCCGGCTGCATGATCGCGATCGGCCGGCTCAATCGGCCCGCCTTGATGGTGTACGGAGGGACGATTCGCGCCGGACGCGGAAACGAGGGCGAGAAGCTCGACATCGTCTCCGCGTTTCAGTCCTACGGACAGCTGCTCGCGAAAGCGATCGATGAAAACAAGCGCCTCGACATCATCGAACACGCTTGTCCAGGCGCAGGCGCATGCGGCGGGATGTATACGGCCAACACCATGGCTTCTGCGATCGAAGCGATGGGAATGTCGCTGCCGTACAGCTCGTCCACCCCAGCCGAAGACCCTGCAAAGCAAGAGGAATGCCTGCGGGCGGGACAGGCGATCAAGCTGCTGCTCGAAAGAGACATCAAGCCGCGCGACATCATGACGAGAGAGGCGTTCGAGAACGCCATGGTGACGATCATGGCGCTGGGCGGCTCGACGAACGCGGTGCTGCATCTCATCGCGATGGCCCGTGCGGTCGACGTGCCGCTGACGATCGACGACTTCCAGACCGTCAGCGATCGAGTGCCTTTCCTCGCGGATCTGAAGCCGAGCGGACAGTACGTGATGGAGGACCTGCACGACGTCGGCGGCACACCCGGGGTCCTTCGGTATCTGCTGGCGCACGGCGCGCTGCATGAGGACTGCCTCACCGTCACCGGAAAGACGCTAGCGGAAAACCTCGCGGGTCTCCCCGACCTGACGGAGGGACAAGACGTCATCCATTCCTGGGACGCTCCGATCAAGAAGACGGGCCACTTGACGATTCTTCGCGGCAGCCTCGCGCCTGAGGGGTCCGTCGCGAAGATCACCGGGAAGGAAGGTTACGCGTTCAGAGGGACTGCCAGGGTGTTCGACTGCGAAGAGGACATGCTCGGGGCGATGGAGCGAGGGGAAATCACGAAGGGCAACGTGGTGGTGATTCGATACGAAGGACCGAAAGGCGGGCCCGGCATGCCCGAGATGCTTTCGCCAACCTCCGTGATCATGGGTGCAGGGCTCGGGCAGGACGTCGCGCTGATCACCGACGGTCGATTCTCCGGCGGCTCCCATGGCTTCATCATCGGACACATCACGCCGGAGGCTCAGGAGGGTGGACCCATCGCCCTGGTGCGCGACGGAGACCGGATCGCCATCGATGCGAAGAAGCGATCGATCGATCTCGAGGTCAGCGAGGCCGAGATGGCCGCGCGGCGTGCCGCGTGGCGCGCGCCCCCGCTGAAGGCCAGACGTGGAACCCTTTACAAGTACATCAAAAATGTGAAATCCGCTTCCGAAGGCTGTGTGACAGACGAATAGCCCCCGGCTCACCGGAGGGTAGAGGCCGCTCAAGGCGTCGAAGCCACCATTGGCCCGGTTTTTCCAGCTCTCCTGTGGACCGACCCTAGAGTGGACAGGTGGCGGGCAGCCTCTCGCCACAGGGGAGCACAGATGTACCTCAACCAACGGGGAGTCCGGGAAATCCGGAGGGTCCTTTTCAAGAAGCCGACCGTTGGCCGTCTGATGACGACCGCCTGGCTCGCTCCGATCTACCTCAGCCTCCGGCAAATCACGGTCGGCTTTCGGGCCCTCGACGAGCTGAAGTACCGGGCCTACCGCGACCAGAAAATCGAGCGCCCCGTCTTCGTGTTCGCGAATCCGCGAAGCGGCACCACCCTCGCCCACCGTCTCCTCAGCATGGACGAAGAGGTCTTCACGACCGTGAAGCTCTACCAGACGATTTTTCCCTCGGTCACGGCGACCAAGGCGTTCAAACGGCTGGTCGAGCTCTCGCAAACCCGTTTTGGCTCGGTGCTTCATCGGGCGTACGACTTTTTCAACGGTCCGCTCGAGAGCCGCTGGCAAGACGTCCACCGGCTCAGCCTCGACCAGGCCGAGGAGGACGTGTGCACCTTTCTGTGGAGCCTGACCTCGCCGGCGATGGGTCTCCTCTTTCCCTTCATGGACGACATGCCGAGTCAAACCTGGATCGATCGTCAACCGCCCGAGGAACGGCGCGCGTTCATGGATTGCTACGAGTCCACCATCAAGCGCCACGTCTTCGCCGCGGGCGGCAAGCGCTTCTTGAACAAGAACGTATTTTTCTCGACGCGTGTGCGTGCGGTCCACGAGAAGTTCCCGGATGCCGTCTTCGTCTACCTCGTCCGCAATCCGCATGACTGCATGCCCTCGTTCCTGAACATGTTCTACCGGGCGTGGAAAGCCCACTCGCCCGGCATTCGCCCCGACGGTGAGGAGATCCAAGCGCTCAAGCGGCTCGGATACGACTACTACCGATACGCCCTACAATGCCGCAAGGAAATTCCGGAAGACCAGTTCATCGTGATTCGCTACGAGGACCTGGTGCAAGACCCCAAGAACACGGTACTGAGCCTCTACCGGCACCTCGGGATGCCGGTGAGCGCCGAGCTCGAGGCCAAGCTCGACGAGGCGATGGTCGCGCAGCGCGAGTACGAGAGCCCCCGGGATTTCGAGCTCGATTTCTTCGGGATCAGCCGCGAGGAGGTCTCCGGGGAGCTTCGCGAGGTCTTCGAAGAGTTCGGGTACGACACGCCGGAGCATGCGGACTACCTCGAGGCGGCGGAATAGAGCCTACGCGATACAATGGGCGCTCCTAGGAGGGCTCATGACGGCGAAAGTCGAACGATTCGAATTCAGTGGTGGCGACGGAGAGATGCTGTCGGCTCGCATGCACTTGCCCGCAGCTGAGCCGGCTGCCTGGGCGGTATTCGCCCACTGCTTCACCTGCTCGAAGGACAACAGGGCAGCGATCCACATCTGCTCGGCTCTCGCAGAGAGGGGAATCGCCACACTTCGTTTCGACTTCACGGGGCTCGGCGAAAGCGAGGGCGAGTTCGGTGGCACGACGTTCTCGCACAACGTGAGCGACATCGTCGCTGCGGCCAACGCCCTGCGTGCGGCCTATCGAGCACCCGCCCTGTTGATCGGCCATAGCCTCGGAGGCGCCGCGGTGCTCGCGGCCGCCGCCGAGGTGCCGGAGGCCGTGGGCGTGGCGACCATTGGAGCTCCGTTCGACCCGAAGCACGTGGCGCGTTTGTTCGAGACCTCGCTCGAGGACATCGAATCGACTGGGGAGGCGACGGTCGATGTCGGAGGGCGTCCGTTCAAGATAAGCAAGGCATTCGTGGACGATTTGCAGAAGCACTGCAACGCCGACCGGATCGGCAACCTGAAGAAAGCCCTCGTCGTGTTTCACTCGCCGCAGGACAACGTCGTCGGCATCGACAACGCACGCCTGATCTACGTCGCAGCACGACACCCCAAGAGCTTCATCTCGCTCGATCAGGCAGACCATCTTCTCGGGCGACGGAGCGACGCGTCGTACGTTGCCGAGGTTCTGGCGGCCTGGGCCAGCCGCTATCTGCCCGAGCAGCCTTCGCAGGAGGTTTCCGAGGATTCTCCCGAGGAAGAGGTCGTCGTCGAGGGAAGAACCACAGGCTTTTTGCAGCGGGCTCGGGCGCGCCATCTCACGTTCGCGTCCGACGAGCCGCTCGCCAAGGGTGGGACGAACCTCGGACCCACTCCCTATGAGCTGCTGTTGGCAGGCCTCGGAGCGTGCACGTCGATGACGCTCAAGATGTACGCGGATCGTAAGCAGTGGCCTCTCGACTCGGTGCGAGTCACCCTTCGTCATGGCCACGTTCATGCGGACGACTGCGAAGACTGCGAAAAGGACAGCGGCATGATTGACGTAGTCGACAAGAAGCTGGAGCTCGAAGGCGACCTCACCGAGGAGCAGCGCAAGCGACTTCTCGAGATCTCGGCGAAGTGTCCGGTGCATCGAACTTTGCTGAACGAAATCAAGATCCGCTCGGAGCTGATTTGACGACGCTTGCTTCCGTCGACAACCTGACGCTGTCGCTCGGGGGAGAGATGCTCTTCGATGGGCTATCGCTCCAGGTCCATCAGGGTGACCACATCGGGCTCGTGGGTCCTAACGGCTCGGGCAAGTCGACTCTGCTCCGGCTGCTCGCAGGGCAGGTCGAACCCGACGGTGGGTCGGTCCGGCGAGCGCCCGGGGCGCGCATCGGGTTTCTCCCCCAAGAGATCACATCGTTTCCGGATCAGGAGGTGCTGCCGTTCGTGTACGACAGCGTCCCGGGTCGTTCCGAGCTGCGAAAGAGCCTCCTCGAGCAGGAATCCCGTCTGGCGGAGATCCAACACGCCCACGCCGAGAACGAGCAGGCCTTGATCGAGGTGGCTAGCGAAGTCGCCGAGCTGCACGAGCGCACGGCCGCGCTCGACGCCCGGTTCTCCGAGCACGACGCCAAGCGGATTCTCCACGGCCTCGGATTCTCGCAGGGCGATCATCGACGGCGTCTTTCGGAGCTCAGCGGCGGCTGGAAGATGCGGGCGGTGTTGGCTTCCTTGCTGTTTCAGAAGCCAGCCTTGCTGCTACTCGACGAGCCGACCAATCACCTCGACATGCCGTCGGTGGCTTGGTTCTCGAAATTCTTGAGCAGCTACGATCAAGCCCTCTTCTTGGTTTCTCACGACAGGGAGTTCCTCAACGAGCAGATCAACCGCGTGATCAGCTTCGAGCCCGAGGGCGTACGCACGTTTCGCGGAAACTACGAGCAATATCTCGTCCAGCGTGAGGAGGAGCGTCAAGTCCTCGAAAACCGCGCGAAGAACCTCGAGCGGGAGAAGGCACACCTCGAGCAGTTCGTCCGCCGCTTCCGCGCCAAGGCGAGCAAGGCGGCTCAAGTCCAAAGCCGCGTTCGTAAGCTTCAGAAGCTCGACTCGGTCGAGCTACACCGATCCGCGCGCGCCGCCCGTTTTTCGTTTCCAGCAACCGACCGTGGCGCGCGGGTGCCCATGCGTGTCGACGACCTATGCAAATCGTTCGGCGAGCACGTCGTGCTCGATCGCGTGTCGCTCGCGGTGGAGCGCGGTGACCGCATCGCGATCGTCGGCCCCAACGGCGCCGGGAAGACGACGCTGCTCAGGATTCTCGCGTCGGAGATCGAGCCCTCTTCGGGGGGCGTGCACCTGCCCGGACGGTCGGACGTCCGGTATTTTGCTCAGCATCATGCCGAAGCGCTCAACCTCGACCGGACGGTATTGCAGGAGGTCACCTACGCCAGCGACGGCACGAGCACGGAGCGGGTGCGAGCGGCGCTCGGTGCCTTGCTCTTCGGGGATCTCGCCATCGACAAGCGCATATCGGTGCTCTCTGGCGGTGAGCGTGCACGCGTCGCTCTGGCCAAGATCCTGATTCGGCCTGGCAACGTGATCTTGATGGATGAGCCGACCAATCACCTCGATCTGCAAACGACCGAGGCGCTCACCGAAGCGCTCGCCACCTACGATGGGACGTTGCTCTTCGTCAGCCACAACCGAGCGTTCATTCGCCGGCTTGCGACCAAGCTCTGGGTCGTCCACGACGGTACCGTCGAGAGCTACCCAGGCACGCTCGACGACTACCTCTGGTCCTGTCAGGACCGCGAGGTCGCGCCCGCTACCGCCACTGCGATCAAACCGATTGCACGAAAGAGGAGCCGCGAGGCCCGAAAGGAGCAACGCCGTCTAGAAGCCGAGCTTCGGGCCGAGGAAAGCCGCGAGCTCAAACCGCTCGAGAAGCGGGTCCGCACGCTGGAACAGAAGATCGCGGAGCTCGAAGAGACGATTGCGGAACACAACGAAACGCTGAGCAACCCGGAAATCTACGACGACGCGGAGCGCCGGGATGCGTTGTTGCGCGAGGTCAGGGAAGCACAAACCTCGCTCGACCGGTCGTTCGAGGAATGGACCGAGTCTCATCAACGACTCGAGGAGCTTCGGACCGGGCTCGGGTCGGGCCGCGGAGGTTGATCCTCCGCGGACCCGTTGAGTCGCTAGTACGTCGCCGTAGCAACCGGGGTGGTCAAGTCATTCACGTCATGGACTCTCACGCCGCCGTAGCTGATCGAGTAGATGAACTCGTCGATGAAGACCCCGCGGGTGATCTGAGGCTGGTAACCGCAGTAGTAGTAGAAGTCCGCGAGGGGGTACGGCACTCCGCCGCAGTCATCGAGGACGAGGTCGGAGTGATCGACGGCACCGCGCCGGTTGAAGCCGGCCTCGGCGCTGACGTCCCAAAGCTCCAGCGTGCTCGAGAAGTTGCCCTCGTAGGAAACGAACGGAAACGCGAGCAAACCCTTGTCGGCGTAGAAATTGAATGCCTTGTGATTTTGGTTGGCTTCCGAGAAGCCTGCTCCAACGAGCGCCTTGTGAGCGAGGACCGGCTTCGTCGGATCGGAGACATCGAAGATCTGAAGAGCCGTCCCATTGTCTTGCTGCGTCACCTCGTCGATGTCACGGCCTATGGTCAACAGATGATGGTCGCCGAGGGGGTGCATGTAATCGCTGAATCCGGGGATCTTCAGCTCGCCGAGCACCTTCGGGTTCGCGGGGTCGCTGAGGTCGATCGCGAAGAGCGGATCCACCTGACGGAAGGTGACGACATACCCGAGGTCGCCGACGAACCGAGCGGAGAAGATTCGCTCGCCTTCAGCAAGAGGTGGCGTAGACCCGAGCAGCTCGAGGGCGCTTCCATTGAGCTTCATGGTGCTCACGAGATTGTCGGTCGTCGGTGGAATCCACACGTCCGGAGCGCCCGGATCGGTGTTTCGATCCGGCCAGGAGGTCCTGGTGGTCGCGAGTCGAATCACTCCGTCGCGCTCGTCGATCGAGAACTGATCGTTCACGATCCCCTGCACGAAGCCGGACCCTTCGTAGGGCGTGCGCTGCCCCTCGAATGAAACGGCGAAACGGTGTACGGCCGTGCGGTCGGTGGTGGTCTCGTGCTCGAACCAAGCCCAGTCAGGCTGGGCGAGAATGAGCGCTTGCGCGTTGGCGTAGACCTGCGTGGCTTGACCTAGGATGGAGGTGATCGCGGGAGAGCTGTCATTGCTCATGTCGATGCCGACGATCTGGGTGAGCCCATAGTCGGTAAGCCCTGGCGCTGGCGAATAGAAGTCGGTGCACTGCACGGGCTGCTGCCTAATCTCCCCGTCGATGCGCTCTCCCCAAACCGGTACCCAGTCGTCCAGCGTGGTCGTACGGATCGCCTCTTTGGCTTTCGTCGCCCACGCGCGGGCGAGGAGGATCTCCGCCTCACGCGTTTGGGGATACTCGCCCTGATTGTAGAGGAAGTCATAGAGGTTGGGGACGGTGCCTGGCCGCTGCATGCTGCTCTGGATGACGGCGCGCACGATGCTGTCATGCCGGCGTGACGAGTTGTACCAGCCATCGACGTAGATCTCGCGCACCGCCCGGGGAGTGTCGCCAGCGAGATCGATGACGGTGATCTTCACGAACGGGCGCCCGCAGTAATAGGGGCCGGCGAAGTCCGCAAGCTCGGGAACCGGGTAGCCGTAGCCCTGGCACAAGCTGCCGTCATCGAGCGCAGGAACGTCGTAGACGTTGGAGAACACCACGGCGCGGGTGCCCTCGACGAACATTTCCATCGCACCGCCTTCGATCTCGAGATCCGCAATCTTGGAGGTCTCCGCTGGGGGCCAAGAATCGAACTCGTAAAAACCGTTGCCGCGGATCACGTAGAGCTTGAGGCCTTCCTCGCCGACTTTCACGATGTCGGCTTCATCGACATCGGCGACCTGCGTGTTCGTGTCGGAAAATCCGGAGGGAGCCCCTGCGCCACCATTGTCGGCGTTTGCCCCTGGGGGTTGAGCGGATTCACCGCCGGTACCGCCTGCACCACCGTCTAACGCTACATCGCCTCCGAACAGGACCGGGACGCCCCCGCGAGCGTAGTAATCTTGGTTGATGAACGATTGAAGCTCGAGGTCGACTTTGGTGGCCGCGTCCTCTCGGATCGCCTCGAGAACCTCGTCACACGAAGCCGCTTGCCGTAGCGCCGCCTCGTATTCGCTGACCTGTGGGCTGGAGTTGCAGCCAACCGAGCCGCCGAGCAACACCCAACCCAGCCATGTGGAAAACCTGCGCATCTTCATTCCTCCTCGTTGCGCCTGGAGGTCCTGCAAACCGCATGCCTGGCGAAAACTGAAGTGATTTCAGTGTAGCGGCTGGGTCAGGGTGTGCCATCCGGATCATCTTTGCAGGCCGGCAAATCTATGGTAATGAATCTGAAAATCATTTTCATTTGCAGCAGGGAGAGCCGCAGGATGAGAAATCGGGAGAACGCAATCAGCTTCGCAGTCACTTGGGCCATCATCGTAGGGCTGGTCGGTTGGGGCATGGGGATCGGGTCCGCGCGAGCCCAGCCGGACGCGGGGACGCCGGTGCAGGGGGCAGAATCAGTGCCAGCGGCAGCGCCAGAGTCAGCGGCAGTGCCAGAGGCAGGGGCAGCGCCAGAGCCAGCGGCAGAACCTCCGGCGGGGTCTGTGCCGGCATCTCAAAGCGATGGGCCTTTGATCCTCATGCCGCCCGGTGAGATCGCGCCGGACGAAATGGCCGCCGGGGAATACGGAGTGGGCGTCGATCCGTTGCGCGGAATGCAGGAAGCTCGGTTCAAGCGCGCCGTTAAGACGAGTGTCGGTGGATACGGCGAGCTGCATCTGAACATCTTCAAGCCCGAGGGCGACCCTGCCCTCGCTCGTCTCGACCTCCACCGCCTGGTCCTCTTCATCGCACACAACTTCAACGACCGCTTTCGCTTCTACACGGAGCTCGAGCTCGAGCATGCGCTCGTAGCGGACAGCGAGGGCGTCGCTGTTCCCGGCGAGTTCGGGATCGAGCAAGCCTTCATCGATTGGCGACTTCTCAAGGGCGCCAGCGAAGCCCTCTACTTGCGAGCCGGCGCGATTCTAGTCCCGATGGGGATCATCAACCAGTGGCACGAGCCGCCGATCTTCAACGGGGTCGAGCGGCCGCTGGTCGATCGCGTGATCATTCCGACGACTTGGCGCGAGGGCGGAATCGGAGTCTGGGGAGAGCCGATCGAGGGTCTTCGATACGAGTTTTACGTCATGAGCGGTCTCGACGCGAATGGCTTCACCGCGGCGAGTGGTCTGCGTGGCGGACGGCTTCAGATCACGGAAGCAGTTCTCAACGGCCCCGCATTCGCCGGCCGCCTCGAGTGGGAGCCTACGCTCGGCATGGTACTCGGGATTGCGCCGTACTTCGGCTTGGCCGGTCCGAGGGAGCTCGATGTCAACGTCAAAGTCGGTGGAATCGCGGCGGACTGGCGCGTCCGGCGCAAAGGGTTCGAGTCGCGCGCAGTCATCGCGTACTTCCACGTCAGCGACACCAATGCCCTTCGAACCATCTTGCCCGATGAGACCGTGGTGGTGAGCGACGTGGGCTCGGATCTCTTCGGCGTCTACGGTGAGCTCGGCTACAATGTGATCTACTCGGTCGACACGGTGATGGAGCTCGTACCCTTCGTTCGTCTCGATTATTTCGACACGACCTTCAAAGAGTCCGACCCGGCCTACGACCGCCCTGCATTTCTCGTCCCCACCGTGGGTTTGAGCTACCGGCCGATCCAACAGGTCGTGTTCAAGTTCGACTATCAGGCCGTTCGGGCTTCCTCGGGTCCGCACGAAAACCGCTGGAACGTCGGCGTAGGCTGGATGTTCTGAGCAATCCCGAGGGCAGAGAGCGCCCTGCTTTCATTCCGACGGACCGCCGCCGGTCTCGATGGGCAGCATCAGATCTTCAAGAAAAAACGCTGCAAGATCGTTCCTTCCCGACAGGCCCGCCTTCTTGTAGACCGCCCTCGCCTGCTGGCGCGCGGTGGTGTGACTGATCGACCGAACATCGGCGATCTCCTTGTGGCTGAGCCCCTTGAGGAGGAGCAGGGCCGTCTCCTTCTCGGCTGGAGACAACACCCACCGATCGAACTGCTGATCGAGCGCGAGGGCGAGCCCGCTCAGCAGCTCCCTCGTCTCGGTACGCCAGCGCCGCGCCTCCACCTCCGTCACCGCGAGTCGTCCGGCCAGGTCGACCGCCTCGCGTTCCACGGCTCTCGCGCGCCGTAGGGTGAGAACGAGGCGGCGCAGCATGAAGATCGACCCGAGAAGCCCCACCGCGAGAACCGCGGCCTCGGATAGGACGTGGGAGAAGGTCGTACCCTCGCTCAGATCGGAAGCAATATCGATACCAGCAAGCCCGGCTACCGCGAGGAAGGCCACGAGCGCTCCGCCGAGCAGCCGTCCCTCGGACGTGAAATCAGAGTCTCTCACTTCCTCAATCCCTCAGATGTCGAATGCCCGGCTCGAGACCGCTCAAATCACGCAGTCCTACAAGTGAACGATGGCGCGGGTGATCGTTGGAGGCAAACTCGGGCGAGGAGGCCGCCATCATGGACCAGTTTTTGTTTCATCCGAAGGTCGTTCATCTGCCGATTGCGCTTGCGGTCCTGCTGCCGTTGATCGCAGGAGGAGTTGCCGTTGCCTGGTGGCGGGGATGGTTTGATCGCCGGGTCTGGGTGATCGTCCTCTTGTTCCAGGCTGCGCTGGCCGGATCGGGGCTCCTCGCGATGAACACCGGAGAGGCTGAGGAGGACCGCGTCGAAAAGGTCGTTGCGGAACGCTACATCGAGGCGCACGCAGAGGCCGCCGAGGCCTTCGTATGGGCAAGTGCCATCGTCCTCGGGGCCATGGTCTTACCGATCGTCCTTCCCGCAGGCCGATGGCGTGCCACGGCCGTAGTGAGCGCATGCCTCGGGACCTTGCTGGTGCTTGGATTGGGAGTACGAGTGGGCGAACGAGGGGGTCGGCTCGTCTACGAGCACGGCGCTGCACAGGCGTACACCACGGCCGCCGGAGGATCATCGCCAGGAGGCAACGTCCCCGTTCCGGAAGACGGCGCCGATAGCGACGACAATTGACGGCCGAAGTCACAGATGTTTCCAATGCCCGAGTCACTCACTCCCTGATGAGGTTTTTCATGCTCCGTTCGTTGTCAGCTGTTCTCGCTCTGCTTCTCGTTTCCTCCACCGCCCGAGCCGAGGACTGGCACGGCTCCGCCGCCGCTGGCGCCGACTTCGCCCTCATCCCGGAGGTGACCGGCTTTGGGTTCGTGCTCTTCGAGGCCACCGCCCAAGACAAGGTCGGTAAGGGCGACGTTCGGCTCTACTACAACACGGACACCATTCACCTCGAGATCGAGCGCGTTCCCATGGGCAAGGATTTCGAGCTCTCCGTGGCCGTGCGCGGCGAGGCCGTCTTCGCCGGCCTGCTTCATCAGTACTATCAACAGGGGCTTCGTGTGTCCGGGCTCGGCTTCAACGCGAGCTACGTGGTCCTCTTGCCGAAGATCCAATGGCACTTCGCGGACAAGCAGACCTTCGAGCTGCTCACCAACGTGCGGTACTGGTTCTTCGGCAAGAACAAGGGCGAGTCGCAGGGGTATGCCCTTCCGCCCGACACGGTGGTCTTCGAGCCACGGCTCGGTTACATCTACTGGAACATCGATTCGCCAGAAGGAGAGTACCGCGCCTCCAAGCTGTTCCCGCGGATCGATGGCATTGCCGTCGGTGCATCGGTCGGCGTCGACGTACGCTCCAACGTGCGCCCTTGGGGATTCGTCACGACTCAGCCGGACCGCAATGACCCGCGCAAGGGGATCTGGACGCTGAACCAGTGGCTGCGGGGGGGCTGGCAGACCGGGGACCGGTTCCGAATCGAGCTTCAGGAAACCTTCAACTGGGGTTGGTTTCAAGACGACATCACGCGCCTACGGGTCGGCGGCATGAACCCCTACGTCGTGGTCGTCCCGGGTTTGCCCTGGTCTGCCAACCTTTCGGAGCGTCTAGCGCTCGCCCAGCTCAGCGGGCACATCCGAGTCAAGAAGGACACGCCGCAGGAGCTCGGCCTGCTCGTCTCGGGCGGCACCCTCAACGACCCGTATCGCCAAGGTCTCCTGAACGAGTTCGGCGGCGTCGGCGGCGTTGCCGTGTTCACCGACCTGCGCTGGGGCCGGTGGCAGGTCTACGCGCGGTTCGGGTGGGCGGTCCCTTCGAAGTGGCTCAGTGACAATCCTCATTTCTCGGGCTTCGTCGGTCTCGGCGTCGACGCGTTCTAGCGCGTCGCGGGCTGTCACACTTAGCGGCTGGATGACCGGAACGATCTCCAGCTCGGTCACGCGCTCGAGCCGGCGGACTGCGGCACCCGGGAAAAGACCGGCGATGAGCAGGGTGGCGATGACGACCGTGAGCGCACCGGCTTCTCTCGGGGTGAGATCGCGCTCTCCAATGTGTTGAGACGACCCGCTGAAAAGCGTGAAGAAGGCCCGCATGACGGAAACGCCGTTCAACGCGGTGGCGATGATCAGGGCGAGAGCGAGAAGAGGAAATTCCTCTACCGACCCTTGGACCAGCAGATCCTCGGCGACGAATCCGAGCGTGAGCGGCAGACCCACGCTCGCAAACCCCATGAAGAGAAAGGCAACCGCCATGCGTGGAGTCCGGGTGAAGCTCCCGGCGGGCACGCGCATCGAGAGATGGCCGCGCCGCGCCTCCAAGGAGGCCAGCGTCATGGCGAACCCTGCGGTGGCCACCCCGATGACTTGCCAGGTGAGGAGCGCGCCGATCTGAGCAATCGGAGAGCTCGTGTCGAGACCAAAGGCGACCAAGCCCGTCTGGCTCATGACCAAGAACGCAAGTGCTCGCCTCGCCTCGGTCTGTGCAATGCCAAGGGCAGCGGCCACCACTGCGGTGACCGCCCCAAGCGCTGCGACCCCGTGAGCAAGCCGGTGTGGGATCTCTCCCTGCAGGAGCTCGAGATGCGCGTAGACCCCCAACTGAGGAGCGAAGAACGCCACGACGAGGCCCATGGGCGCGTACTGCACGAACGGAGGAAACCAGCTGTGAAGTGGGATCACCGCCTCACGGATCGCGATCCCGACGAGCAGAAACACCAGGCCTGCAGCGGCTTGTCCTCGACTGAGGAGAACGGCCCCGACTCCGACCGCGACGACGCTCGGGATGTGATAGATCGCGAACAGCCGGGCGGTGTTGTGGGATCCCCGTAGCTCCCTCAACTCGAGCCAAACGATCAGCGCTGACGCGCCCCACAGGACGGCGAGCCCAATCGGGTTTCGAATGACCAAGAAGAGCACGGCGACCGTGATGATCAAGACGATCCTGGCGAATGTCTTCGGCCGGGTCCCGCTGATCGGGCTGAGGATGACTGCCGTGAACCCGATGAGGCAGGAAATGAGCGAAAACGCGGGAACCCAAGAGTGAGGTGTCTCGAGCGAGATCCAATCCGGGGTCCAGTCGAAGGTGGGGAGGCCCGACATGCGCCAGCCGACCTGAGCCATCGCGACGATGCCCGCCAGACCCATCGCGTAAGCGGCCCGGCGGCGAGCCATCCGCGAGGACTCTGAGCGCCTGATGAACAAGGTCATCGGAAGCAGAATGAAAAGCTCGAGAGCTGCGAAGGCGATCGTCATGGGGTGACCTCGTCGTGTTGGCGGCGCTCGTTCTTGGCTGGGGTCGGCTTCGTGAGAAAGTCCACCCAAGCCTGATCCAATCGATCGACCCACGAGACCACGCGCAGCGCACGGCCCACGACGTGATCCCTGAGGAAGGCGTCGAAGCCCCCTCTTTCGAGCGCAACTCGATAGAGCCACGGCTGAAAGGCATTGGGGACGAGGCGCTCCAGGTGCCCGCCCGTCCGCGGTAGCTGCTTCCCCATCGCCTGCTCGAGATGATGATGGTCGTGCAGCAGACTCGGCGAGCGCAAGATCTGAAGCGTGCGAATCGCCGCGTGACCGACGATGTGAGCGACGGCGAGATGGTAGAAACCAAGACCAATTTCGACGTAGATCAAACCGACCTGAGTCATGGACGCGTAGGCCAGCGCGCTCTTGATGTCACTTTGTGTCCGTCCGACGAAAGTGGCGTGGAGCGCCGTGAGGGCTCCTACCGCGATCACGGCGCCAGCGGCAACGCCAGAAACCTCGAGGATCGACGCGGCGCGAAGCAGTAGATACGGTCCGAGGTGGATCGACAAGGCGCCGTAGAAGACGGCGCTCGAAGGGGTCGGGCCCTCCATCGCACGCGGTAGCCACCCGGAGAGGGGCACTTGCGCTGCCTTGCCCATCGAAGCCCAGAGAATCAGCAACCCAACGAGCGTCGCGCCGGCCACGGTGCCAGGGACGACAAAGCCCGCCCAGGGCCCGCTCGGGCTCGCCACGACGTCGGAGGTGCCGACCATGTAGTGCAGCGCGATGCTCGCGGCGAGAAGCCCGACGTCGCAGAGCCGATAGGTCACGAACGCGCGCAACCCATGCTCGACTGGACCCCGGCGCTCGTGAAAAAACGCGATCAGCAAGGCCGAAGTCATCCCGACCAGCTCCCAGCCGAGGAAGACCAAGTCGAGGCTCCCCGCCAGGACGACGAACTCGACAGCCGCCCCGAAGACGGCGAGCAGTAAGTAGAAACGAGCAAAGCCGGACTCGCGATGCAGGTACCTCCGCGAGAACGCGGCGACGACACCGAGAAGCGTCGCCGAAAAGGCCGCGAAGGGAATCGACAGATGATCTGCGATCAGGTTCCAGTCGAAGGAATAGTGCCCCGCTGAAAACCAGGTTCCCAACGGAACCCGCGCCTCCGTGATGTTGTTGACGAGGAGCCAGCCCGCCGTGATCGCGCAGGCGGCGAGCGAAGCGCCGAACGCGGTCCCGACGATCACGACCGTCACACGCTCGCTCCAGGGCCGGTAGAGCCAGGCCCGGAGGCCCAGAACGAAGACGGCCAAGACGGGGAAGCCCACGATGCAGATCACCGATCCGCTGACGATCGCCTCCATCAGGAGTCTCCGTGCGCGAACGCACTTGATTTGACGTGCGCGGGGCTCAGGTGCCCTCGCCTGCCGAAATAGAAGTCCATCGAGCGATCCACGACGGCAATGGCGGGGTTCTCGGGAGCGTACGAACGAAACTCCCCCCGTTCATAGACAGCAAGTGCCTCACCGTCCGGATCCCACGCCACGAGTTGAATCCATGCGTTGTTCACCAGGTTCGCGAGGGCCGGTTCGTCTCTGAGGATGCGCTCCAAGGTCGCGGTCTTTGCTTCGACGATCGTCAGCAGACGAAGCGGCTCGTGGATCTCAACCATCTGCCAAGGCAGCCCGGTCCTCAGGTCGGACGCATGCCCGTCCATCACGCCGATGAGCCCTACGATGTTGTGGGGAAGCTTCGTTCCACACCCGTAGCCGGTCGGATCGACGAAGCTGAAGTAATATTCGAGATTGATCCCTGCACCGACCGGTCCGACGGCTCGGAGGAGCTGTGCCAAGATCGCCCCGGTCTGATCGCTTTCGGGATCGTAGGAAACGAGGAACGCACGCCGATCGAGAAAAAGCCCACGCGTCCGTTCCCTACGGCCGACGATGCAAACCGCGTTGGTCGCATGCCCATACTCGGGCCGGGGCTGTGCCAGATCATAGGCATGCGCCTCAGCGTGAATCAGAGCCGACTCGGGATCGAGGATGAGCGGGGCGGACTCGAAGCGGCGGCAGCGCTCATGGGCGTCCAGTCGGCACGCATCCGCCATGGCGACCTTCACGTCCTCGAGGGCCTCTGCCATGTGCATGGGGAGCAGATCCTCGTCGTAGTACGTCATCGAATCGTCGCAGGTGTTGTGGTAAGCGCCGACGAACCAGGTCGAGTCGGCGATGATGAAGTTGCGCTCCCAAAGCCTCTGTCGAACTCGCCGGTCGTTGGCCATCTGAGCGAAAGCGCGAGCGTTGGGACCTCCTCGGCCGCCGCCAGTTGCGCCGCAATCGTGGGCTGCCTCGTGCGGGTTGTTGAGGCTGGAAGAGCCGTGTCCGACGATGAGAACCAACGGGCATAGGTCTCTAGGCGTTCCAATGGTGGTGAGCATGCCCGAAACGATGTCGGCCATTTCGTCGATGGTGTAACCCGGTGCAAGGCCGTCGGAACGCTCGACGGCCGCTCGCTCGAGAGACAGGCGGGTTGGAGGTACCGGCGCCGTTCTGTGGAGCAGCCAGTGCGCCAGTCGCTCGGTGCTTCGAGGAAACAGGCTCCTTCCGACGAGCGGGATGACCGCGAGAAGCCCGAAGAGCGCCGACACGAGCCCGCCACGGGTCAGCATCTTGCTGCCAAGTCCGATCGAATGCGTCACCCGTCCCTGCCGACGGCGTTTCTCTGCAAAAGCGAGAGCTTCGTTCGCGTCGAGGGCGCGTTCGCTCACGTAGTGGGTCGGGCGAACGGCAACGGGACAAAGAGGCCTGGGACGAATGTCCTCGATGCCCTGATAAGCCATTGCGATTCCGAAAAACCCCGCATAGCCGAACGTCTCGACATCGGGACGAATCTCTTCGAGATGCCTGCGCAGAGACTCTTCGCGGTCGTCGATGCAGAACACGGCCTGAAACCGGGGTTGACTCGCCTTGTTCGATCCGATACGGCAGTGGCCCACGATGCCATCGAGCACGCCGATGCGATGTCTTCGCTCGTAGGCCAAGTGTAGGAGCCTGCGCCGCTCGTTGGAGTCGAACGCCCGCACCGCTTGTAACCAGCGTCGTGCAAGCTCGGGGCTCGTGATCTCCGACGGCCCTACTCCCGCGAGCTGGGCCGTGATGAACGCTTCGTAAACCAGCTCTAGGTCCAGTTCCTGTCGCCGCACCAGATCGTCCGCGGTCCAAGAAATGCGGGACGACGCATCCGCCCCACCTGCATGCTCTCGAATCACGAATCTCGCCGCTTGGAGGTCGAGCGTGAGCTGGAGTGCCAAGTAGTCGGCGAGCCGCGCACGGGGCGGATCGACCGGAGCAGTATCGGGCCGCACCTCCAGCTGGCGGATCATGCCGGCCCATCCGGGAAGCGACAGCAGCGTATCTTCGATGTAAGCGACCCACCGGGCTCGGGGAATGCCGAGCTCCTCGAGCGCCCACTGCACCGTGCGATAGGAATCCCATCCGTCGCTCTGCTGGCGTCTGAGCTCGGCCGACAGGCCCCGCAACCAACGATCGAAGGGGCCGGAGCTGATCCCGTACAAGCGGCGAAACGCCTCGAGCAGACCTTTGTCGCGTCCGGGCATGCGCCAGTAAGCGATTCCTTGGTCGACGAATGCGGCGCAGACACGGATCAGGAGTGGGTGGACCAAGTGGTCGGTATCGACACCATGGGCGCTCAAGAGTTGGTCACGGCGCCTCGAGCCGGCCGGGCCGCCGGGGCATGAAGGAGCCACCGCCAGGAGCGCGCTCCAAAGCAGCTCGAGCGCTTGCTGCTCTCGATCGGTCTCGGAGACAGGGCTCCGATCCGCCGAGATTCGCTCGGCGGACTGCAGAATTGCGGCTCGCGCGGCTCGAGGCACGCGGTCATGGAAGCGAAAAAGCGTGCCTGTTTCCTCCAACATCCAGTGCAGGGCCGGGCCTTTCGGCACCTCGAAGAAATTGCGAAGACGAAGAGCACGAAGCTCCCGGGGCGTTGGCCCTCCGGGGATGAGCGGCGCCTCGCCGTCCGCGGTCGACTCCGCAACCACGGCATCGATGTCCGACGTGCGGATTCTCGCGGAGTCGACGCACCGTGCGAACGCCTCCTCGGACTGGTAGGGCTCGGTTCCAAATCGGGCCGCGCCTTCTAGGACGGCTTGCTCGAAGTGAAGATGCTCGAAGGCGTGCAGCGTGTTGTGGTGAACGAACATGTGCAACGGAGACTGCTGGGGAAGCAGGTGCGCTGCATGATCGATCATCTCTTCGAGCGTGGGATCCGCGTGCGGCTCCGGGCTCTGCGCGATCAACGGCTTCAGGATGTGAACCGTGGCGGAGGTCATCAGGCGGTCCGACGGCGCGTGGAGTGAGGGTGCACCGAATGGGGCTTGAGCTGTTCGATCCCCACGAACTCCAACTTGGCCGTGGGCCATTCGTTGGAGAGATCCTCAATGCGAGTCAAGAAGGTATGATCGACGACGACGACGTCGCTCACGTCGATCACGACCCTCTTGCACGTGGGATCGAGATTGGCGAGCGCCCTCCTGACGGCGATGAGACTTGGAAATGCTGCGGCGCCGTGCAGGGTCAGGCGAACCTCGGAGCCTTCCTCACTTCGCTCGACGCGCGTGCCGAAGAGCTGTCTCAGAGTCGCCCCGCGTAGGCGATGCAGAATCACCTTCAGCACGATCCCGGTAGCCACACCTACCAACAGATCGGTCGCGAGGGTGACGATGAGCGTGCACAGGAAGAGCACGAGCTGGTCGATGCCGATGCTCTTCACGTGGACTAGGTCTCTAGGCGAGGCGAGACGGGTGCCGGTGTATACGAGCATGGCGGCCAGCGCAGCAAGCGGAATCTCGCGAAGCAGGCCCGGAGCGAGCGCCACGAAAATCAGAAGGAACGTGCCGTGGAAGAAGTTTGCCCATCGCGACTGCGCGCCTGCATCGACGTTCGCCTTGCTTCGTACGATCTCGGAGATCATCGGGAGCCCTCCGACCAGGGACGAAGCGAGGTTGCCGAGAGAGAGTGCGAAGAGATCTCGATTCAGATTCGACGGCCGTCTCTGGGGGTCCATCGCGTCGACGGCGAGCACACTCAGGGTCGACTCGATCGTGCCGACGAGCGCGTACATGACCACGTACTTCAAAGACACGGCGGTGAAGACCATCGAAAAGTCTGGAAAGGTCAAGGCTTGGAGGAGCGAGCCCGGTAGCTGCACGAGAAACTCGGGCCCGACGTGGAACTGATGGGAGAGAAGCTGATAGTCATGCGAGTGGTCCAGCCCCAACCACAGGCTCAGCGGGACGGACACGGCCAACACGAGGATCGGAGCAGGGAGGGCAGTCGCCCATCGGCTCCGAATGAGGGGCCACCCAAACAGGATGACCAGCGAGAGGATTCCTAGGGCGAGTATTTGCGGATTCGCTTGGGCAATGCTGTGCGGAATCTCGAGGAGAAGCGCCAGAGGCTCCTTGGCGGCCGGCGCGACACCGACGAGGGTATGCGCTTGCTTCGAAATGATGATGACGCCGATCGCGGCTAGCATTCCGTGGACGACGGAAGGCGACATCACGACACCGATCGACGCCGTGCGGAGCAACGCCAGGGCCAGCTGCACGCAAGCCGCCACGACCCCGACCGCGAGCGCGCGACGATAGCCAACCGTTGGATCTCCCTGGCCCAGCTCCTGCACCGCTCCAATCGCGATCACGATGAGCCCAGCGGCAGGACCTTTGATCGTCAGGCGGGCGCTCCCGAGAAAACTGACGACCATACCCCCGATGATCGCGGTCATGACACCCGCGATCGGGGGGAAGCCACTCGCCATCGCAATCCCGAGCGAAAGGGGAAGCGCGATGAGAAACACCAAGAACCCTGCTTTGAGATCTGCAACCGGAAACGAGCCTGGCAGCCCGTCCTTCGACTCCGCGTTCAACATGTTGGTTTACCTTCTCTTGCGTTTAGGACACAGCGTTGCCCCGACCGTTCGGAGCAGTCACACACGACACAGACTGGAGACGAAATCCGTCGAGGGATTTCGTCAGGCCGCAGGCGGGCCGCGTGCGGGGCAAGAACCGGCATGTAGACGGGAGACGCTGGGCGCCGCCCCGAAGTCGATCGTCTCCGAACATTGGGCGTAACGAGGGGAGAATCGGGCACGGGGCCCCGATGCGTAGTCCCTGTCTTCGCTAGGGTCGCCCGATACCTCCGCCGAGACGGCGGGGCTCTCCTGCGGGCGCACGCCCAACCCGAGGCCGCCCTTGGCGGAGGCTGCCGGGATACCCTCCGGTCCAGAAAGGCCGAGGGCCGGCGCGGGCTCGGCGAAGCCCTGCGCGAATGCGATCAAGGCAGCCAATTCGACTGCAATTCCGATCGCTCTCGATGGCTCGAGGCGCCTGTGCCGTGGGATCTTCCCGTTCATCGCTCGCTGAGAACCAACCTAGGGTCGAGAGTATTCCGCAGTCCAGAGCCGGATGCAAAGAAGGTTAGGACGAGTCTCGGCTCACCGGGCAGACGGGGGATCACGAGCGCCGCGCCTGGCGCCAAACTGCAAAAGGCGACTTCTTTTGGCGGACCGCGGCGACGATCGTTCCGACCCAAGCGGCGGGCAAGAAGAAGAAATTAATCACCAACTCGTCGGGTAAACGGCTTCCGGGAACCGGATGACCCCGCCAACGATCGGGCAGCGCGTTCAGCGTATTGGCAATGCGATTGGCCATGGTCATGACACGGGCCACATCCTCGACGTCCCGACACGTTTGCTCGCCAAGTGCATCGACCAGTGCCCACCGCTCCGCCGGTTCGCCTCCGGCAACCAGGCCCTCCTCCGCGCAATCGCGAGCGTACGCAAGGGCCAACCACGTCGACCTGTCGAACGCCTCCTGGTCCATGGCTTCAAGCGCTGCGAGCTCCGCGTCCGACACCCCGGCCTGAAGCGCCATCCGGGTATGGGCGTGGGCGCACATGCGGCAGGCATTGACCTGCGCGACGGCGACGATCACTTGCTCGCGGAGCTTGCGGGGCAATCGCCCGCCTGGCCAAATCGACCAGAGCGATGGGAGCCGTGAAACGACCCACCGCAAATCCCGAAAGAGCTCCGGGAGCGTGTACGTGCGGGGGACTCGGTTCGCTTCGGACATCATCGATCTCCCGCAATGCCCATCAATCGCTTCACCTTTTGATGCACTTCGTGCAGGTGCTCGCTCACGTGGGTCCTCTGCTTTGCGTCGAGCAGCTCGTACACGAAGAAGAGCGTCTTACGACCGTCGGCTCGTCGCGCCTCGGGGGAACGGGTGTTCGGGCCCCAGTCTTCACGTTTCGTCCACGCGTTCCAGAGGAGATCTCGGACGGCTCCGGCGCCGGGATGCTGACGAAGCCCCTCGGTGATGTCCCCGAGGCGCCGCTCATCCGCCCGGAGCCGGTCGGCCGCTTCGTCGGGCATTTGTGCAACGTAGGCCCGAATGGCTTCTTCCTGCGCCTCGCTGAGGCGCCCTGTCCACTCCTCGATGGCATCGATGAATTTGTCCTGCCGATCCCGAGCCCGTTCCTCCGCCGGCTTGGCGAGCTCGTCGCGTGTTTCGCTCAGACGCTCGTCCAGCTGAGCGTCTGCATGGTCGATTTGGTCGTCGCGAAGCGTTGCGAGTATCGGAGCCGCCTCGTCGATGATCCAAGCCGCGGCCCTGTCGAGAAGGATGTCGATCTGCTGCTCGATCACGAGCATCGTGCTGTCATCTAACCCTTTGGATAACGCGCGATCCACCGTGGCGACCAAAAGATCGATACGCGCCTCCAGCACTTCGGGCGCGGCTGCGATCACGCGCAAGACCGAAGCATGCGTCGCCTCTCGCTGAGCCTCATCGAGAGCGAACACCTCGGTGATCTGGCGGGTCACCCACCGGGCTCCGAGGTTCTGAAGCAGGCCAGAGCACGCAACCGCAAACGACAGCAAACAAAGCAAGAGCAGAAAACGCCCTCGCGCAACCGTGCGCGGCACACCAAACGCGCCACGTCGCGCTTCCAGAGATGGCGTCCCTCGCATCCGAACCCTCAGGATCCTGGGCTCACCTTGCGGATCTCGGCGAACAAGCGCGCCAAGACGTCGGGCCGCACCGACTCGTCGGTTTCGGCGTCACGACGAAGCGACATCACCATTGCGCCGAAATTCGCTCCGAAACGCTCGCAATTCGGACAGCCGAGAAGGTGCTCCTGAACCTTGCCGGCGGCCGCCGAATCGAGCTCGCCCTCTACGTATTCGCTCAGAAGCCCTAGTACTTCCGCGCAGCGCATCCCGCCGACGATACGTTCTTTCATCGCTGGCCTCCCGAGTCTCCGGCAGCTTGGGGGTGGGAAGTGGCACGAAGTGCGACGGCGAGTCTCAGCCGCGCACGGTGTAGTCGACTCTTGAGGGCTTGCTCGCCAATTTCGAGAACTTCTGCCGCCTCCGGTCCACGCAAGCCTTCGACATCTCGCAGAATCAGAACTTCTTGGTCTTCCGCGGACAACGAGCGCAGGGCAGCTCTCAAGATGTCCCTATGCTCAGCCGCGATCGCCAGAGCCTCTGGATTGTTGCTGCCCCAGCCGGCCTGCAGCCCGAGCTTCATGAGCCGCTCCTCCATGCGCTCCTGGCGATCTCGTTTCGACACGAGCCGATGCGCGGCGTTGCGGGCGATGGTGAGCAGCCAGGTCCGGACCGAGGCCTCGGCTCGGAACCCGGCCGCGTTTCGATATGCCTGTAGAAAGGCTTGCTGCATCGCATCTTCTGCACTCGCCCGATCACCGGTGATGGCGGTAGCCAGTCGGAGAACCGCCGCCGCATGACGCTCTACGAGACGCTCGAACGCGGGGCGGTCGCCGTTCGCGGCCTGGGCGATCAGATCCCGGTCGGAGGTTGAGGCTCGGTGCGAGTCTGGGTCGAGCATGTCGAGATCCCGAACAACCGGTAGAGCGGACAGCGACCGGCGAGACCCGTGATGAGCGGGACGAGGCCGACCCACCCCCACGGGCTTTGAGGCCCGATCCATACCAGCGATAGCAATGCCAGCCCAACGACTACGCGGATCGCGCGGTCGACGGTGTGCTCGTTTCTCGGGAGTAGCTGATTCATGGGAAACCTCCTTTGGTGGCTGGCCCCCGGTAACCCGCGGTCAGCACGCATCTATAGAGCCCACGACGCTCCAAAAGGATTCAAGAGCCCCGCGCCAGGCAAAATTCGCCAGGAATTTCGGCTTGCGGTCTGGCATCCGTCCTCCTATCGTTGAAAACGAAGATGAAAAGCGTTTTCAATAGGGCTCCGCTTCCCCTCCTCTTCGCGCTCGCCGTGAGCACCGGCCTGGCCGGCACAGGCCATGCGCAGGTCTACTACAGCGTTCGGGGTCTCCTGGCCGAGCAGTTTCGGCAATCCTCCGTGGTGGACTATCAGCGGGTCCGGCTGTCGTCGGAGCGGCGCGCGGCGCTCGAGAGGCAGCTCAAGCAGAGGCTCGAGAAAGCGGAGTACATTTTCTACGTTGCTCGTTCGCAGGACCACGTCGATGGATACGCGCTCTTCGACCGTGAGATCGGTCAGCACGAATACATCGACTTTGCCACTTTCTTCGATGGCGAAGGCCGCGTGACACGGGTAGAAGTGGTTGCCTACCGCGAGCGGTACGGCGACGGAATTCGCTCGCAGCGCTTCCGCGAGCAGTTCGTGGGCAAACAAGCCACCAGCGGGTTCAGGCCCGGCCATGACATCGACGTCATCTCCGGCGCAACCCTTTCGGCGCGCGCAATGGCGAAGGCGGTCAAGCGCGCGACACTCCTGTTGCACGACACGGTCCTCACCTCGTCCTAGCGGGAGCGATGCAAGACTTCACTCGACCCTCCGGCAGGCTGCGCGCCCTCCCCCTGGGCGCCCGGATCGTGTATTCGGTGTTTCTGGGATTCACGCTCCTCGGGTTGGGGTTCACCTCGTGGTTGACCCACGACATGGTTGGAATCGATCTGAGTCGCGCCAATGAATACTATGCCGGCGAGACTGCGATCGGGGAACCCGAGGAGCCCGCCGGGGGTCCCAGCCTGGTCCTACCTCCGGATGCCGAGAATCTGGCCGCATTCGAGCCGATGCCGCAGCGAAAGTTGCTGGAGATCACGCACTTCCATCTGTTCTCGATGTCGGTCTATCTTCTGATCCTCAGCCACATGTACCTACTCTCCCGCGCAGGACCCAAGGCCAAGCTGGCGTGGGTCAGCATGGGCTCCCTTGGAACGCTCCTGCACATCGCAGCCCCGTGGCTCGTCGCGCGGGGGCTTGCGGGCGCGGTGGGTTTTTATGGCGCCTCGGGCGCGCTTTTGCTGGCCAGTTACGTGGTGATGAGCGCCGTGCCACTCGCGGAAATGTGGCGACGCTAGCCGCTCACACCCTCGATGGGCATTCGGTCCACCCTCGCCGCGGCGAGCGTGCTAGGAAGCAGCCGTGACTGAAGAGGGCAAGTCGGGGAAGCGCATCGTCGCCATCCTGCTGGCGCTGGTCTTGGCCGCGGGATTGATCGCGTGGTTGGGGGCCGCCCAGCTCGAGAAGAACAATCGTTCGAGGCAGCAGTCCGAGGGCGAGGTTCCGAGCGCCAAGGTGTTGAATGAAGGCGTGCTCTATGAGGCGGCGGCGGGCGACCCAGGCATCGTGATCGCCAGAGACGTGGCCTCCGGCAAGGAGCTATGGCGCACAGAGCTCGGCTCCATCACGGCCGCGCCGGTCATCACCGTCGATGAAGGCATGGTCTACGTGCAAATCGCAGGCACGCCTTGGATGAAGCTCGACCGGGCGACCGGCGAGCCGATCGAGTGACGCATACCTCAGTGAAGCTCCACCGATTGCCAGCGCCCTCTCTGCCACATCAGAGCGAAGGTCAGTGACTGGAAGCTGCGGTACATCGCCTGAACCGCGAACACGAGGACCAAGCCAAGGCCCAAGGTCGGTCCGAGCACATAGACCAGCGGAAGGAAGATCAGCCACTGATAGCTCGTGGCGATGAACATCACCCGCTTGACGTCTCCGGCACCCATCAAAGCGTTCATGAGCACCATTCCAACGGCATCGAAGAACAAAAAGCCTGCGACCAGACGCAACGGGTTCTCGGCGATCGCAAGAGTGGAGGGTTCGTGGATGAACCCACTCAGGAGCCATTCCGGGACGAGGACGGCGGGAACGCTCAACGCGCCGACGACCAGGACGGCGATCTTGGTGACGTCCCAGCCCCATTGCTTGGCATCATCTGGATCGCCTCGCCCGAGCGCCTGACCTGCCAGAGAGGCCGCAGCCAGCCCAAAGCCGAGTCCGGGTAGGATCCCGACGAGCATCAAGTCGATGATCACCTTGGTCGCCGCGAGCTCTGACGTTCCCATTCGCGCGACCATCGCGAGGAAGACCGTCATGCCTGCAGCAAAGAAGAACTGTTGAAGCCCCGCCGGAGCCGCCAGCCGAACGATGGTCGCGAGGGTCTCGCGGTCCGGAAGCCCACGGAGGAACCCCCCGCGCCGTGCGTACGTGCGACCGAGCAGAAAGTAAGACGCCGTTCCGAATACCGTGGCGATCGCAGAAGCGACTCCGGCACCCATTGCGCCGAGCGCGGGTGCCCCTAGGTGACCGAAGATCAGCACCCAGTTGAGGAAGATGTTGACCACGTGCATCAAGATGAGAGTCCGCATGTAGAGGATCGACTTGTCGACGGCGTTCCAGTACCCCCGGAAGGCGAAGTTCATCCCCATCGCGAACATCGCAAATAGCCGCGCCCGAAGGTAGGGCACGCCTTGTTCGACGACGGATGGGTCCGCAGCCAGCAGGGGAAAGTACTTCGGAGCGAGTGCGATCAACAGGACCGACCACGGAACCGCGATGACCACGGCCAACAGTAGGCCGCCGTTGAGCGGAATCGCCGTCTCGTCCCTGCGCCCCTCCCCGACGCGCCGTGCTGCCATCGCCTGGACACCCGCCGACAGGCCCAAAATGAACGCAGAAAGCAGGAAATTCGCGAATCCGCCGAGGCCTACGCCGGCTAGCGCGGCATCCCCGAGCGTGCCGACCATCGCAGTATCGACGAGATTCAGAACATTCTGAGAAAGCATGCCACCGATGATCGGAAGCGCGAGGGCCAAGATTCGGCGCCTCCGTGCCGGCGGCACACCAAGGAAGTGACCCGCAGCGCGCGCCGTGTCATGCACGGCAGGACTCTGAGAGTGTCGCAGGTTGCAGCAAGCTAGCGCGGCGCCATACGAATCGCTCCGTCGAGTCGAATGACCTCGCCATTGAGGTAACCGTTCTCGACGATGTGGCAGGCGAGCGCGCCGAACTCCTGCGGACGTCCGAGTCGACTCGGGTGCGGGATCGTTGCCGCGAGAGCAGCGCGAATGTCGTCGGGCAGCATACCGAGCAGTGGTGTGTCGAACGTGCCCGGTGCGATGGTGACGACACGTATCTGCGCCTTGGAGAGATCTCGCGCGGCAGGGAGGGTCATGCCCACGATGCCACCTTTGGAGGCCGAGTATGCGACTTGTCCGATTTGACCGTCAAATGCTGCGACCGATGCGGTGTTGATGATCACGCCGCGCTCGCCGTCCTCCGGCTCGTTTTGCAGCATGGCCGACGCCGACAGTCTGAGAACGTTGAACGTGCCGATGAGATTGACCGAAATGATTTTCTGGAACACGCCGACGTCGTGAGGGGTGCCGTCCTTGCCGATCGTCCGCATGGCCATGCCGATGCCCGCGCAATTGACCGCCACCCGAAACGTGCCCATCGAAGCGGCTTGCTCCACCGCAGCCTGGACCTCCTCTGCGTTGCTGACGTCGGCGCGAGCAAACGTCGCGGCATCGCCGAGCTCGGCAGCGAGTTGCTTCCCGCGGTCCGCGTTGAGGTCGACGATGACCGCACGCGCCCCTCGACTCACGAGTTGGCGAACCGTGGCTTCGCCCAGACCAGAAGCTCCACCCGTCACTAGCGCCACAGAACCATCGATCTTCATTCGAACCTCCGGCCGCTGATGCTTCGTCTAAGCCGCCCCTCCGTCAAGCAGCTAGCGTGCAGGGGCCCCTGCGGCTAGAACCCGGCGCGTTCATGCTGGGTAAGGGGACCCATGCTCTTCAACAGCTTCGACTACATTCTTTTCCTGGGCCTCGTCGTTGCGGGGTTCTGGCTGTTGGCTCGCCACGCTCGACTGCGCCTCATTTTCGTGTTCGTCGCGTCGTGCCTGTTCTACATGGCATGGCACCCGGTCTACATCGTCTTGATCCTAGGTTCGACGCTCATCGATTACGTCGTGGGCCTTCGAATTCACGCGACGGAAGTCCAAAGGATACGCAAGCGCTGGCTGGTAGCCAGCCTGGTTTCGAACCTAGGACTACTCGGCGTCTTCAAGTACTTCAACTTCGGGTCCCAGGCGACCGCCGACGTGTTGAACCTGTTTTTCGGTTTTCACATCGAGAAGCCTCCATTCCTCGACGTGCTGTTGCCGGTCGGCATCTCCTTCTATACTTTCCAGACTCTCAGCTACACGATCGACATCTACCGTCGGAAGCTCGAGCCTACCCGAAATTTCTTCGAGTTCGCCTTCTTCGTCACGTATTTCCCTCAGTTGGTAGCCGGCCCGATCGTTCGCGCGTCGCAACTGCTGCCTCAAATCGAGCGCAAGATCACGCTCAAGGACGAGCAGGTGGCTCAAGGCCTCTTTCTCATCGCGACCGGCATGGTTAAGAAGGTCGCCATCGCGGACTACCTCTCGGTCAATCTCGTCGACCGGGTATTCGATCAACCCGGGCTCTACAGCGCGGCCGAAGTGATCATCGCACTCTACGGCTTCACGATGCAGATCTACTGTGACTTCTCCGGCTACACCGACGTTGCACGCGGATCGGCGAAGCTCATGGGCCTCGAGCTCCCGGAGAACTTCGATCGGCCGTACCAGTCGGCAAGCCCAGCGGAGTTCTGGCGCCGCTGGCACATCACGTTGTCCACCTGGCTTCGAGACTACCTGTATTATCCCTTGGGCGGCTCACACGTGGGCCCGGTTCGCGCCTATTGGAATCTCTGGATCACGATGTTCCTCATCGGGATCTGGCATGGTGCATCTTGGACCTTCGTCTTCTACGCCATCCTCCAAGCGATGGCGATGGTGGTCCACCGCTTCTTCTACCGGCGGGCCGGGCGGACTCGCGATTCGGTCGATACCTGGCCGCTTCACGCCTTCAAGGTATTTTGGGCGCTTCAGTTCGTGGTGTTCTCGCGAATCCTCTTTCGCGCCACGAGTCTCGACAATGCGGTCGAGGTCACGGCGAGGCTCGGTTCGTGGACGCTCTCGACCGCTCAGATCACGCCGGGGCTGTGGGCGATGCTCATCCTGACCTTCGCCGCTCACTACACGCCGAAACGATGGTTCGAGTCGCTCGAGGTCGGGTTCGAGTCGTTACCTGCGCCCGCGCAGGGCGTCACACTCGCTGCCGTTGGATTCTTTCTGACCGTCGTCGCCACCAGTGAAGTCGTTCCCTACATCTATTTCCAGTTCTGATGCCTTCGATGCGAAACGCGAGAAACGCCCGACTGACGCCCCTGCAGCACCTGACTACGGTGACCGTGTTCATGTGTACCGCCTGCGCGCTGACGTATGTCGTCCCGTCGATGGCGCCGCTCCGACCCTGGATTCCCGGGGAGGAGGGCGTCCCGATCGTACGGCTCTTCAAACACTGGGGGGAGATCCCGGCCTTCGCAGGTCATGGAGACTCGTATCGAGCGTCGACCAGCACGAAAGTCGACTCCGAGCGCCTCGCTGAGACGGTTGGAGACACTGTTGCAGCAAATCTCGGGGCGACGCCGATGGTCATCGCCCCGGCCAAGCCGTCCGACGGGATTCGGATCGATCCAGCCGAATACGCCGGCATCTCGGTTCGCATCGAAGATCCTACCGGACGGGGGATGCGCCCGTTCTACGATGCGCTCGAGAAAACCGCGCGAGGGGAGCAGGGCGCCATCACGCGAGTCGGGCACTACGGGGACTCGAGCATTGCCACCGACCTGATCACATCGACGATCCGAGAAAATCTTCAAGCTCGCTTTGGCGATGCCGGACATGGATTCGTTCTCGCTGCCAAAGGGTACATTCCGTATCAGCATTTCGGCATCCGGCAGTCTTCCAACCCCGACGCTTGGGACGTTCGTGAGGTCGTGCGCCGGCAGGATCGGACCGGCCGCTACGGATATGGAGGCGTGCAAGCGAGAGCTCGCCGCGGTGCATGGGCCCGGGTCGGTACGGCCCGGCGAGGCGACGTCGGTACCAAGGCTTCGCGTTTCGACATCTACTACGAGCAAAGACCGCGTGGTGGCGAGTTCTCCGTGCTGCTCGACGGCGAAGAGCAGGCTACAGTCTCGACGAAAGCCGAGGCGCCAGGCAACGGTGTGTACTCGGTGAATGCGCCCGACGGACCTCATCACATCGAGCTCCGGTACACGAGAGGAGGCCCTGTGAGCCTGTATGGCGTCGCGGTCGAGCGCGACGGCCCTGGCGTCGTGTACGACTCGCTCGGCCTAGTTGGCGCGCGCGCCAATCGCCTGCTCAACTACGACGAAGCCCACATCAAGAGCCAACTCGAGCTACGCGGCGTCAACTTGATCGTGCTCGGGTTCGGGGGAAACGAAGCGAGCGACGAACGAACCGAAGAGGCGTTCTACAGCGACTATGTGGAGGTCTTGAGGCACATGCGACAAGGTCGAGAGGACCTGGGTTGCCTCGTCTTCGCCCCCCTCGACCAAGCTCGACGGCGCCGCGGCCGCATCCGGACCCTACCGACGATTCCACTCATCGTGGAGGCCCAACGACGTGCCGCCTTCGATTCCGGGTGCGCGTTCTACGACACTTGGCAAGCCATGGGTGGAGAAAACGCGATGCGACAATGGTCTAAGGCCCGACCGAGGCTTGCGATGGGCGACCTTCGGCACGCAACGCCTGCCGGCTACGAGATCATCGGCAACATGTTCTACAAGGCCCTTCTCGCTGGCTTCGCCGACTATCTCTCCGAAGGGCCTTCGGAGGCCCCCGCGTCGTCTCGTGCGGGCGAAGCAGAGTCAGGGTCTGGATCGGCCGACTCAGGCATTCCTTCGAGCAGAGCCGAGAGCAACACCTCGCCCAAGCGTTGATAGCCGAGCCGCGTGTAGTGAATGTGATCTTGGGACGCATACGCGGGATCGTTCGCCGCCCATTGCACCATGGAAAGCGCGCCACCCTGGAACGCGACCAGGTCGAAGAAGCCACAGCCATGCTCGAGCGCAACCCGGTGCTGCACTTCGATCACGCGTGCGGTCCGGCTTCGATCTTCGAAGACGCGTTCCTCGACTTGCACGGGTCGATCCGAAGGACCGATCAGCAAACACGATGCTTCGGGCACCGCTTCCCGCATCCGCTCGACCACGGCTCTAAGGTCACGCTCGTAGTCTTCGATCGGTGATTCGTCGCCGCTCTCGTTGGTGCCATAGGCGAGCACGACGAGGTCGGGTTTTCGGCGACGAAGATGCTCTTGATAGATTTCGGGATCCCAAAGCAACTGATAGCGAGCTCGCGAGCCGTTGATTCCGAGCGCATCCACCACGACTCCGGGCTGATCTCGCTCAACGGCGAGCCCAAACAACCAGACCGGCCGCTTGCTCGTAGTGCGTATTTCGAAGCGATGCGGTGCGTCCGGAACGCGGAAGGTCGCGTACGCCGCCGCAGCCGTGGGGCCTTTGGTCGAGATTCGGCGTGCGGTCCGACCGTCGATCAGGACGTCGAGGTCGCCACCGCGTGGATGCTTCATGTAGTAGAGGTCGAAAAAGCTCGCCGTTCGACCGTACTCGCCCTCCTGGGCCGTGTAGACGGCACCGAAGGAGCCCGGCCGCTTGCTCGTCATGGCGACTCCGGCAAGCCCGACGAGCTCGACCTCGGAATCACCGACGCGAATTCGGTGCGTCTCCCATCGATCGCCATCGCTCTCGATGTTGATGTCCTGGTGCCTGTAGCTTCGCCACGGATGCACAGGGACGACGAAGCCATGCCCCGCATCGCCATAGCGCGCCTGGAGCTCCCGGCGAATGTATCCTGTGAAGAGATCGCTCGCCACGTGCGATGCACCGAAAAAGACCAGCCGCGCCTGTCCTTCTCCTGCGGAGGCGCGCGCGAGCGCTCTGTGGAGGGCATTCATCGACTTGCCGTCTCGATCTTCAATCGCGATGTCGAGGCCGAGCTCGTCGTTCCGCGGTGGCTCCAAGAGCTTGGGCCCCATGCGTTGTCTAGAGCGAACCGCCTGAAGGACCCCGAGCTCTTCGAGCGTGGCCGGCGTCTTCGGAGACGTGTCGGCAAAGCTGGTGGACGCGCCGTACCCGAGCGTCCACACGCCCGCTGCCGCCATCCCAGTCAGCACGACCGCCAACGGGGAGCCCCATGGTTTTCCGAGCCGCACGCCTCCACAATGGCGATCCGGCACGATCCAGTCAAATTGACGTGAAACCGGCACGGGAGTCGGCCATGATGCGCGCCATGAAATCGCGCGAGTTGCTCCTGACATGCATGAAGTTTGATGTCGTTCGTTTGAGGTTCGAAGGCCCCGACGGAAGCGAGATCATCCGCGACGTCGTGGAGCATCCTGGAGCGGCCGTGATCATTCCCCAGCTCGACGATGGGCGCATCGTGTTGATCCGCAACCTGCGAAGGACGGTTGGCAAAGTCTTGTGGGAGCTTCCAGCCGGCACCCTCGAGCCCGGCGAGGCGCCCGAGACGTGTGCGGCCCGCGAGGTCGAAGAGGAGACGGGCTATCGCGCCGGAACCCTCAAGCCGCTCACCGAGTTTTTTCCGTCTCCAGGCATCCTAACCGAGCGAATGTATGGTTTTGTCGCGACCGAGCTCGAACCTACGGCCCAAGCGCTCGACGCAGGAGAGGAAATCGAGGTTTTTCCGATCCCTCAGTGGCAGGTTCGAGACATGCTGAAGGACGGGCACATCGAAGACGGCAAGACGATAGCCCTCTTGCTCTACTGGATGCACATCCATTCTCCGTAGGAGTCACACCCGCACGAGCCGCTACGCCGATGGAGATTCTGACCCGAATTCAAGAAAACTGGATCGTCCTGCTGATCCCGCTGATCAGCGCTTTGGTCGGTTGGTTCACGAACGTCGTCGCCATCAAGATGATGTTTTATCCGGTCGAGTTCGTCGGGATCCCGCCTTATCTCGGGTGGCAAGGGGTGATCCCGGCCAACGCCCTGCGGCTCGCCAGGGTGTCGAATACGTTGATCACGCAGAAGCTCTTGTCCCTGCGACAGCTTTTCGAGGAGACGTTCAACGCCGAGTCGTTTGCCGGAAAGCTCGATGCCGTCATCGACGACGTGACGGAGCAAGTCATCGACGAGATCGCAAAAAAGCATGCCAAACGGATGTGGGACAACGCGGGCGAGTTCATGCAGAACAAAGTGCGCGAACACTTGCGCGCCGAAGTGATCGAGGTTTCACGAAAGATCGCGATGGACATGGCGGATGACATCGAAGACATCATGGACATCGAGAAAACGGTCCTCGACGCCGTCGACCGACAGAAAGCCCTGATGGGTCAAATGTTCTACGAGGTCGGCCGTCAGGAGTTCAAGTTCATCGAGCGCTCGGGCTTGTACTTCGGGTTCCTGTTCGGGGTCTTCCAGATGCTGGTTTGGGTCCTCTATCCCGCTGCCTGGATCCTTCCAGCCGCGGGCTTCTGCGTCGGCTATCTCACGAACTGGATCGCGATCAAGCTGGTCTTCGCCCCACGCGAACCGGTGAAGATCGGCCCGATCACGGTCCAAGGTCTCTTTCACAAGCGGCAGAACGAGGTTGCCGAGGCCTTCGGTCGAACGGTAGCTACGCGGGTGCTGACGGCGGACAACATCGTGTCCACGGTCATGGAGAGCGACGGCGCGAACCGGATGAACCAGATTGTGGAGCATCGCATCCTCGAGCTGATCGCCAGATACGAGTCTCATCCGATGGCGGGGCTCGTCTTGCCGGAAGAGGACCGCCCCGCGCTCCGGACGGAGCTGTTGGAGCGAATCAAGAGGGAATGGCCGAAGCCCGGCGGATTCTTTCACACGTTCGCTGGCGAGGCCGTGGACCTTCGAGGGGAGCTCGAACGCCGGATGAAGAGCCTCGATCGCGAAACTTATGAGGGCGTGCTGAGGCCGGCATTCCAGCAGGACGAGTGGAAGCTGATCGTCGCCGGGGCCGTCCTCGGAACCATCGCCGGCTTCTTGCAGCTCGTGTACATCTTCGGCGACGCCATGGAACGGCTCAGCCGCTGAATAGGTGGGCGCTGGCCGATCGGCCGCTCAACGGCTAAGCAGGAGATCGTGGACCAAACCGCGACCCTGCTCGTCTGCTGCCCTGACCGGAGAGGCCTCGTCGCTGCGCTCGCCCAGGTGCTCTACGGGCACGGTGCGAACATCCTAGACGCGGATCAGCATACCGACCCGATCGCCGGTCAATTCTTTCAACGAATCAGATTTGATCTTTCCGAGCTGCACACCGATCGTACGAGCCTCGAGAAAGCGATCGCGGAGGTTGCTGCGCGCTTCTCGATGACCTGGCGAATCGCCAACGGTCTCAGCCGCTCGAACACCGCCATCCTAGTTTCGAAGTACGATCATTGCCTGTACGATTTGCTCCTCAGGCAACGTGCAGGCGAGCTGAGAACCGAGATCCCGTTGATCATCAGCAACCACCCGGACCTCGAGCCCGTCGCCGAGCAATTCGGAATCCCGTTTCACCACTTGCCGATCGCCAAAGACAACAAGCGGGCGCAAGAGGACAAGGTGCTTGCGCTGCTGAAGGCAGAGAGTATCGACTTGGTCGTTCTCGCCCGGTACATGCAGATTCTGTCCGATGAATTTCTGAAGAGCTACGACGGTCGGGTCATCAACATTCATCACTCGTTCCTGCCCGCGTTCATGGGTAGCAAGCCCTACCACCGGGCGTTCGAGCGAGGGGTCAAGCTGATTGGAGCGACGGCTCATTACGCCACGGCGGAGTTGGACGAGGGGCCGATCATCGAGCAAGACGTCGTGCGATGTTCGCATCGCGACTCCGTTCAAGACCTGATCCGCAAGGGACGCGACCTCGAAAAAGTCGTATTGGCCCGCGCGGTGAGGTGGCACCTTGACGACCGAATCCTCGTCTACGACAACAAGACCGTGGTTTTCAGCTGAGGAGTGCGAATGTCTGAACGAGTCAAGCTCACGATCGACAACGCCGTCGCAACGGTTCGCATGTCACGCCCAGAGAAACGCAATGCCCTCGACCTCGGTATGTTCGAAGGGCTGATTCAAACCGGCAAGCGCGTCATGGCCGACCCGACCATCCGTGCGGTGGTCCTTCACGGCGAAGGCAAAGCCTTTTGCGCAGGTTTGGATTTCGCTTCGTTCCTCGGTTCGGCCGACTCGATGCAGAAGCTATTGGCACGCGAGGAGGACAGCCCGGCCAACGTTGCGCAGCGCGTGGCGTGGATCTGGCAGGAAGTGAAGGTCCCTGTCATTGCCGCAGTGCACGGCGTCGCTTTCGGTGGAGGGCTCCAGATCGCACTCGGCGCCGATCTCCGATACGTGAGCCCGGATGCTCAGCTGTCGGTGCTGGAAATCAAATGGGGGCTGATCCCAGACATGAGCATCACTCAAACGCTGCTGCGCCTGGCGCCCGTCGACGTCGTGAAGGAGCTGACCTTCACGGGGCGGATTGTTTCTGGGAGCGAAGCCGTCGCGCTCGGGCTTGCGACCAGAGTCTCGAGCGATCCGCTCGCCGACGCGCTCGAAACCGCAAAGCTCATCGCAACCAAGTCGCCGCATGCAATCCGAGCCGGCAAGGCGCTGCTACGAGATGCGCCGGATATGTCGCGTGCCGATGCGCTCAAGCTCGAAACCGCGCTTCAAGTGGGCCTACTCGGTAGCCCCAATCAGATGGAAGCCGTGCAGGCCAACATGATGAAGCGCGAGCCCTCGTTCAAAGACCCGGAGTGACCCCCGGAGGTCAAGTGGTTTCAGATGGCCGTGATGCGCGCGGCTGATACTGGCAGCAATCCGGCGGACATACGTCGTGCGACGGGCCGCGCTTGCCGACCGCCTGACGGGCCGTGATTCTTCCGAGGCGCTCCTCGATGAGCTCGCGAATCATGGCGACGAATGCGGGGTGAGTCCCCACGGTCGGCGCACGGGTGAGGGTGATCCCGAGCTCCTCGGCATGATCCCTCGCGTCGTGATCGAGATCCCAGACGATCTCCAGGTGGTCAGAAACGAAGCCGATCGGGGCGACTACGACGTCTTTGACGTTGATCTGCGCCAAGGCATCGAGGTGCTCGAGAATGTCGGGACCCAACCATGGAACGTGCGGCGGCCCGCTTCGACTCTGATAGACGAGCTGCCAGCGATCGTGGCGAGCGCCCTCGGCAACCAGACGCGCCGTCTCTTGAAGCTGTTCGGCGTAATCGCAGTTCTCCGACATTGCGACGGGAATGCTGTGAGCGGTGAAGGCGATGCGGGCGCATTCACGGCGCTCTTTGGGCAAAGTCTGGAGAACGGAGAGGAGTCGGTCGACATTGGCCTCGATGAAGCCTGGATGATTGTAGAAGACGCGGAGCTTGTCGACCATGGGCGCGCCCTCGCCGAGCTCATCGCGTGCCTTCTCGATGTCTTCTCGATACTGTCGGCATCCGCTATAGCTGCTGTACGCCGACGTCACGAATGCGAGAGCTCTCTTTTTTCCGTCATCACGCATCTGACGGAGGGCATCCAAGAGGAAAGGCTTCCAGTTCCGGTTCCCCCAGTAGACGGGTAGGTCGATACCACTCTTGCGGAGCTCTTCCTCGAGTGCGGCGATCAGCGCTCGGTTCTGCTCGTTGATCGGGCTCCGGCCGTCGAAGTGGTTGTAGTGTGCAGCGACTTCCTTCAGCCGCTCCTGAGGAACGTTCTTGCCGCGAACCACGTTTTCGAGAAACGGCATGACATCCGCGCGTTCTTCGGGACCTCCAAAAGACACCAGAAGAATGCTGTCGTACTCTGATTCGATCTCGTTCACGCCGGGACTCTCGCGCCGAAAACCCCGAGTGGCAAGTCAAGACTCTTGCCAAGTGATCTCAGCTGTGCTCTAGGTCGAGCGTGCGAGTGACGATCCTGGGGAGCGGGAGCGAGGGGAACGCGCTTCTTTTGGAGTCCAGGACAACCAGCGTCCTGGTTGATGCAGGCCTCTCATACCGAAGGCTCGTTCAGCGTTTCGCCTCGCTCGGGCGCGAACCTCCGACGGACGTTGGAGCGCTGCTCGTCACACATAGTCACGGGGACCATGCGGCGCACGCATCAACCGTAGCGACGCGCCTGAAGTGTCCGATTCGCGCCGCCGATTCGACCATGCGCTCGATCCGCCTGACTCCGGGACTCGCAGCCGAAACGTTCGCCGTGGGTCGCCGCTTCCTCGTGGGTGACATCGCGATCCGCTCCCTGCCGATTCCGCACGACGTCCCCCAGATCGCGCTCGTTTTCGAGACGAGCCTGACCACAATTGGCCTGGTGACCGACCTCGGACACATCCCCAAGGGCTTGCCGAACTTCCTCGGCGATTGCGAGACACTTCTCCTCGAGAGCAACCACGACCCGGACATGCTCGCCATGGGCCCCTACCCCACCGTGCTCAAACGGCGCGTGGGTGGGTCGCGCGGTCACTTGTCGAACGGCCAGGCCGGAGACTTGTTGGCAGCGCTCGGCTGCAAGCCCCGGCGTGTCGTTTTGATGCACCTTTCCAAAACCAACAACACACCCGCGCTCGCACGGAGCTCGGCCGAGGCTGCGCTTGGACACCGAAATACCGAACTGATCGTGGCACGGCAGCAGGCTCCGCTCGAGCTCGACCGGCTGCGCGACCGGCAACTCCAACTGAGCCTCTAGCGAGACACCATGGGGCTTTGGTACGACGAAACCTTCGACGCTCACACGCGGCTCGGACTCCTGGTGAAAGAGACCCTCTTTTCGGGACAGAGCCCCTACCAAGAGATCGAGGTGATCGACACCGCTGGTTTTGGTCGGGTCCTGGTGATCGACGGCGTGTTCATGACGAGCGAGCATGACGAATTCTTGTATCATGAGATGCTCGTCCACCCAGCCCTCACCACGGCGCCCAGCATCGAACGAATCCTCGTCATCGGCGGCGGCGACGGGGGAACCGTCCGCGAAGTGCTACGCCATCCCGACGTCAGGGAATGCGTGATGATCGAGATCGACGAGATGGTCGTCGACGTTGCAAAGCGATATCTGCAAGCGATCGGCACCGCATGGGACGATCCGCGCCTCGACGTCCGGTTCATCGACGGGGTGGAGTACGTGAAGACGAGCCGCGACGACGCATACGACGCGATTCTGCTCGACGGAACGGACCCGGTCGGTTTGGGGGCGACCCTCTTCGACGAGAGCTTTTACCGAGGCTGCAAGCGCATGCTCGTTCCTGGCGGCGTCATGGCGCTTCAAAGCGAATCACCGTTGCTGATGATGGACGTCTTCGTCGAGACCCAGCACAGGCTTCGCAAGCTGTTCTCCGAAGTCCATCCGTACATGGGTCCGGTGCCTCTCTACGGGGCCGGCACCTGGAGCTGGACCTGGTGCTCCGAGACGGGCGAGCCACTTCGCCCAATCCACGAGCGCCAGGAGGCGATCGTCGACGGTTCGCGGGCCTACAACGAAGAGCTCCACAGAGCCTCCTTCGCCCTCCCCAATTACGTAAGACGCGCACTGAAGCTCTAACCCGCGAAAAGGGTTCCGCCGGACGGTGGACGATGCGCAACACGATGTTGACGGGGTGCCGTTGCGACGCTCACCAGGTGAGCACTAGCTTTCCGAATGTCTCGTTTGCATCCATTCGACGATGGGCGGTCTGTACCTCGCTCATCGGCAACGTGTCATCGATGATCGGTTTCAGCTGGCCGGTCGAGAAGCGCCCCAGCATGTCGTGGGTGAACACCTTGGTCAGCTCGGCTTTATCCAAGGCTGAGCGGCTCCGAAGGACGGAGCCGTGAATCGACGCACGTTTGGCCAGAAGCACCCCGAGTGCGAGCTCGGCGTTCACGCCACCCATCAGGCCGATCACGATGATTCGACCCTTCTTGGCGATGACCTGCAAGTTTTGCGCGAGATACGCCGCGCCGACCGTATCCAGAATCACGTGGGCGCCTTCGGCTGCCACGGCAAGCACGGCATCTGCGAACCGAGCTTCTTCGACCAACACCGGGTAAGTCAAACCGAGCTCGATGCATCGCGTCAGCTTCGCTGGACTTCGAGAGGTACCGATGGACTTCGCACCGAGGACCGATGCGAGCTGGATCGCGGCCGTACCCACACCGCTGGCCACGGCATGAAGAAGTACCGTCTGTTCTGCGCGTAAGCCACCCTGCAGGACGATCGCATCGTACGCAGTGAGGAACACCTCGGGCACCGCGGCTGCTTCCACGAGCGACAACTCACTCGGAATCCGCATGAGCTCGGCGCTCTCTGTCACCACGCGGGTCGCCATGGCACCACCCGAAACGATCCCCATGACGCGATCACCGGGCTTCCATGCCGTCACCGCATCTCCCACCGACTCGACGACGCCGGCAAGCTCGAGGCCGGGCACATCCGGCGGCACGCCCGGCGGCGCGGGGTAGAAACCACGGCGCTGCAGGCAGTCTGCACGGTTGAGCCCCGCGGCTGCGACCTCGACGACGACTTGCGACGGCCCCGGCTCGGGCACTTCGATCTCCCCGAGGTCGAGAACCTCGGGTCCGCCGGGCTCACGAATGCGGATCGCTTTTGCTTTGAGCATGCGACCAAGCGTAACTCTCCGGCGCCCCCCGTCCAGGCCCGCGTCTCATGCTAGATTCTGCACGATGAGCCCAAACGTCGGTGGCTTTCTGCATGATCGGGCACACAACGACCCCGACCGCACGGCGATCATCGATGCGGGACGCGACGGGCTCATGCTCAGCTACGGCGAGCTCGGTCGCCAGGCGTCCCGAATTGCAGCGTATCTTCACGACCGAGGACTCGGTCCCGGTGATTGCGTCGCGATCTGCACGGCCAACGGGCTCGACTTCGTCGCCGCGTGGTTCGGGACCGTCTATGCAGGCTGTATCGCACTGCCGATCCCGGTGATGTCGACCACTTACGAGATCTCGTTCCGCCTGGAACACTCTGGATGCAAAGCACTGATTACCGATGGTCCGCATGCCGCGGTTTCGCGCGAGAGCGCCGTGCGCATGGGCACGCGTCCCGACATCGTGCTGGTCGAAGAAGCAATCGCCGACGCCCGGAGGGCATGTGAGCCAAGCGATGCCCCAGGCGGCTCGCTTGCGATGCTCCTCTATACGTCTGGAACGACTGGCGCTGCGAAAGGCGTGTGCATTACGCACGAATCTTTGATCGCGCACACCAAGGCGCTGGTCGACGAGACGCTCCAGTTGACCGAGGAGGACCGGATTCTCGGCGCCCTGCCTCTGTCGCACTCGTATGGTATTCGCATGACGCTACTCGTCCCCTTTTGTGCTGGTGCCAGCACGGTGTTCATCCCCAAATTCTCTCCAACGCGCACGCTCGCGCTCTGCTCGGCCCATCGGATCACTTGGCTGCCAGGCGTGCCGACGATGTTCATCGCTTGGGCGAATGAGCAGACCCAGCCGACTCCTCCCTCTCTTCGGTGGTGCTTGAGTGCCGGCGCGCCGCTCGCCGAAGACGTCCGGCTGCGCGCAGAGGAGCGTCTAGGGGTGCCGGTGCGCCAAGGATACGGTCTCACAGAGGCTACCTTCACGGCGATCAACGCCCCGCCCGACATCGCCGTCCCTGGGTCATCGGGGAGGCCGGTCGCTGGCGTAGAGGTGAGAATCGCAGACGATTTCGGAGAGGAGCTTCCACGGGGGGCACACGGAGAGGTTCTCATTCGCGGACAAAACGTGATGGCGGGTTACCTCGATGACAAGCTCGCTACGGCGCATGTGATGCGCGGCAACTGGCTTCACACGGGAGACATCGGGTTCGTCGACGAGCAAGGTCGGCTCACCATCGTCGACCGCACCAAGGATCTGATTCTCCGAGGCGGCGCCAGCATCTACCCCTCGGAAGTCGAAAACGTTCTGGCTCGCCACCCGGCGATTCGTCACGTAGCAGTCGTCGGTCAGCCCGACTCCTACTACGGTGAGGAGATCGTCGCTGTCGTGGTTCGGAATACCGAGGTCACGCCCGAAGAGCTCGACGCGTGCGCGCGAGAGCAGTTAGCCCCCTACAAGCTGCCTCGGCGCTACGCGTTCATCGAAGCAATGCCCGAGGGATCGAGTGGCAAGGTCCTCAAACGGAGGCTCCGTGACCAGCTCGTATCCGGCGACATCATCGCCGTGACCGTTGCACCGGTTGGCTGAGCAATTCGAAGGCAGCGATCATGACGACCGTGCCGACCAACAAACCGGCCCATGGCCCGTACCAACCGGCAGCCACGGGGATCTCCGCGCACAGGACGCTGACGACTCCAATGAGAATGGCGTAAGGAAGCTGTGTGCGGACGTGGTCCACGTGATCGCAGCTTGCCCCCATGGAGCTGAGGATGGTGGTGTCCGAGATGGGCGAGCAATGGTCGCCCCAGACCGACCCGGTCAGAATGGAGGACACGGTGCCGAGGAGGATCGTTTCGTTTCCTGGAGCGATTTGATGCGCAAGCGGAAGGGCCAAGGGAAAGAGGATCGCCATCGTGCCCCACGAGGTACCCGTCGCGAAGCTGACCAGCGCCGCGATGATGAAGACCGTCGCAGGGACGAAAGCGGGTGAGATCCAGTCGCCCACGGCCCCGATCAGAAACGACGCAGTGTCGAGGTCGCGACAGATGGCACCGAGTGACCAAGCGAGAACGAGAATCACGGCAGCAAACAACATCGAACGCATTCCCGCCATCCAGGCTTCGATGGACTTCCCGACCGAAAGCGCGCCGCTCGCCACGGCTAGCGTCAAGGCCGCAAAGCAGCCGGCCCCGGTTCCCCACAAGATGGCCGCGCTCGAGCTGGCCTCACCGACGATGGCCCTCAAAGACAACTGCATCCCGGACGACAGTACCTTCGCGCGACCATCGACGTAGATGCCGACCGCAGCGACGAGAACCACCACCACCACGGGGACCAAGGCGTTAAGCGGTCGTCCTGGAAGATCTCGTGGGACGGACTCTTCGTGGAAGTCCGAAGCGAGCTGCGCCCCCGGCCGCGATACCAGCCCCTGTTCCAGGGCGCGGCGCTCCGCGCGCAACATCGGACCGAAGTCGCGCTCCCGCAGGGCGATCCAAGCGATGAACACCAACATCAGGACTGGATAGAAACGAAACGGAATGGTTTCGACGAATGTGAGGTACGCGTCGCGCTCGATGCCGAGATGTACGAACTGATCGTCGATGTAACCGACTTCCACCCCGATCCAAGAGGAGATGAGCGCCAGACTTGCGACCGGAGCCGCGGTGGCATCGACCAAGAAGGCGAGCTTCTCGCGACTGATCCGGAGGCGATCGGTCACCGGTCGCATCGACGAGCCGACCAGTAGCGAATTGGCGTAGTCGTCGAAAAAGATCAGCAATCCGAGGAACCACGTCAGGAGCTGTCCGCGCCGCCGACTCGTGGTGTCGGAGCTCACCCAAGACGCGAGCCCCTTCGCACCGCCGCTCTGGGTCATGAGCCCGAGCATCCCGCCGAGCAACAAGCTGAAGACCAGAATAGACGCGTGACCACGGTCCGCGATCGCCCCGACCACGTACGTGTCGAGGAGTCGGGCGGACGCAGCCAATGGCGACAGCCCCGCGACCAAGAACGCACCGAGCCACACGCCCGAGATCAAGGCCAGCAAGACATGACGAAAGAGCAACGCGAGGCCGATCGCCAGAAGGGGCGGCAGGATGGAAGTCCAAGGCGGAAGACCGTCCTCGCGGCCGCTGTCGGCGCCTTTGGTCGCGGCTCCAGATATGGTAATTATCGACTGTGTCTGAATGACGGCCGGAGCGGCGCCGTCATTTGGAATAGCGCGCGCCCTCGAGGCGGCGAAACCAGCGACCAGCACCAGAACCACGAGGACCGCTCGCATGAATACGCAGAGACATAGACAAGAAAGCACCCGCCGGTCAATTTTCACCGCAACCGCCTCTTTGCTGTGCGTTCTGTCCTTCTCTTTTGCCGTGCCGTCCCGATCCTCGTCGAGCAGCGGGGAGCTCACGACGGAAGAAAAGAAGCTGCTCGCCGCAGGTGAGTTGGTAGCGAAGCAGCAAAGCGAGCAGCGAGGCGCGCTCAAGCTCATCGGCGGGCAAAGCTGGCAGATCGTCGATGTACCCGTTCACGTCGCATGGCGTGCGGTGAGGGACCTACAGAGCTACAAGAGCATCATCCCTCTGGCGACCGAGAGCAACGTCATGCATCGTGCAGGAGAAGTCTCTGACCTCGCGATTCGGCAGCAATGGGGCCCAGTCGACGTTCGATACGTGCTCCAAGCTACCCTCGACCCCGACCGGCGCGCGTTGGTCTTTCGGATCGACCATTCTCAGGCCCACGACATCCGGGCAGGATGGGGCTTCATACGGGTGCGACCCTACAAGCAGACGCAAACCCTCGTGTCCTTCGGCGCGATGGTCGACATCGGCGATGGCGTCTTCGTCTCGGTCATCCGTCCAGCCGTGCGCAAGGATCTGCTGAGCATCCCAACGCGGTTCAAGCGCTACGTCGAGGGCGAAGGGCGCATGATCTACGCGGACGCTCCGTAGCCGAGCTCGAAGGTGCTCCTAACGGGTCAAACATGAGGAATTCTTTCGTGATCTCGGACGGTTCGCGTATTTGTGAAACAATTCCGAAATCATTGCGATCTCTGTATACTCGTTCGACGGGGTTCGTCATTGCCCAATGGAGGCCCTCATGGATAGCAACGAACGAAACTGGCGACCACAACGAAGACCCGCTCCCTGGTGGGCGCACATTCTCCGTTGGTGGCTCTAGCTCGCGCCTCTAGGCGGCGAGGCTCAGTTTCTCACGCTGTGCAGGCTGACGGCGCTCGATGTCCCCGGCGCCGACGCTTCGGCGGCGTCCCTCTTCGAGGACATGTTCAGGCACGCCGCGGATGTCCCACACGAGTCCGATCCAGCTGAGCATCTTGAGCACCCCGTAGGTGACGTCGATCTCCCACCAGTAGAAGCCGTTTCGGCACGAGGACTGATAGCGGTGATGGTTGTTGTGCCAGCCCTCTCCGAGCGTGAGTAGCGCGGTCAGCAGGTTGTTGCGGCTCTGGTCTCGGGTGTCGAACCGCCTCGTACCCCAGACGTGGGTGAGCGAGTTGATGAGAAAGGTGTTGTGCCAAAGCAGCACCGTGCTCAGAAAGAAGCCGATGAACAAACCGGACCAACCCGCGATGAGGAAACACGCGATGGCGAGGACCGTCGGCGGCACGGCCCAATACCGGTTGAGCCAACGAAGCTCTGGGTACTTTGCGAAGTCGCGAATCTTGTCCCAACGGGTATCCGAGGTGTCGTCGAACAGCCAGCCCACGTGTGCGTAGAAGAAGCTGTCCTGGACCGGTGAATGCACGTCCCCTGGCTGATCGGAGAGCTTGTGGTGCACCCGGTGATGTGCCGCCCACCACAGGACGCCTTTTTGAGAGCTGCTTTGCGCGAGGACTGCCAAGAAAAACTGAAACGGGCGGCTGGTCTTGAAGGTGCGATGCGAAAAATACCGATGGTAGCCCGCGGTGATGCCCCAAACGCGCACGAACAAGAGCACGACGCAGAGGGCCACGGCCTGCCAGGTCACTCCCGACCACAACGCACCGAGCACTGCCAAGTGAGAAAGCACGAAAGGAACAGCTCGGCGCCACTCCCTATATCGAGGTCGAGAGCCTGCTTGCGGATGGGCCTCGAGGACCGTCTTTTCCATGGTCCAAGGCTATCCTGCGGACCGCGCGGGCACCGTCACCGTTCATCCCCATTTCGTCATAGTTTCGTCAAAGCGCCTCAGGCGACGAATTTGTAGCCGGCGCCCCGGACGGAAAGAAAATGCATCGGGTCGCTGGGGTCTTGCTCGAAGCGGCGGCGAAGCCGCGAGATGAAGTTGTCCACTGTTCGGGTGTTGCCGTAGTTCCGGAGCTTCCAGACGCGCTCGAGAAGCTCGTTCCGGCTGAGGACTCGATTCGCGTTCTTGGCAAAGTACCGCAGGAGATCGAGCTCCAGCTGGGTGAGCTGAACTTCTTTTCCAGCGACCGTGACCTCGTGGGTGTCGAAGTTGATCTGTGCCTGGCCAAAGGAAAGGGTTGCGGCTTTGGTCTGGCCGCCCGACACTTGCTCCCAGCGCTGCCGCCGAAGCACGGATCGTACTCTGGCCAAGAGCTCGCCGAGCTCGAATGGTTTGACCATGTAGTCGTCCGCGCCTGCTTCCAAGCCGAGGACGCGGTCCTCGGGGGAGGAGCGCGCCGTGAGCATGATCACGGGAATGAAGTTCCCCGCCTCTCGAAACCTCTTACAGAGCTCGAAGCCGTTGAGATCGGGCAACATGACGTCGAGCACGATTGCATCGTAGCCCGTCGGGTCGAGCAGCCGCTGTCCGGCTTCCCTCGCGTTGGCGGCAACATCGACCCGATACCCCTCGAGCTCCAGGTTGAGCTTGAGCCCCGCCGCGAGATGGTCTTCATCCTCCACGATCAGCAGCCTCTGCGCGTCGTCGTCTGCTGTCATCCGCTCACCACATGAGCGACGGGGAGCTCGACACGCATCGTGGTGCCTCGCCCTCGCCCCTCGGAAACCGCTCGAACGTCGCCCCCGAGCTGCTTCACCAATGCCCAAACCACGAAAAGCCCAAGACCCGTTCCGCGTCGCTGTCGAACCTCCTGATCTTCCACGCGATAGAAGCGGTGAAAGACCCGCTTCAAGTTCTTTCGATCGATCCCTATCCCGTTGTCACTCACTTCGAACAGAATCCTCTCGTCGGAGTCTTTGCGCACCACCACGTCGATTCGTGCAGGACGGTCCGAGTACTTCGCTGCGTTGTCTATCAGATTTTTCACGACAATCTCGAGGGCGGCGCGATCGGTCGTGACCACCAGCTTCGGATCGACGTCGATCCGAACCTCGTCTGGCTCGAGCTTGTGCCGAACGCAGACGGCCGCAACGCATTGGTCGACGAGCTTCGCCAAGGATACGTCGCTCAGGTTCAGCGTGCCCAACCGGGCGTAGGAGAGCCGGTTTGCTTCGAGGACGTCATCGATGAAGGAGCTCAGGCGGTCGACGTCGTCGAGCATCATTTGGCGTAGTGTTTCTCTCGCGTCGTCGTTGAGGTCTTCGCGCCCGAGTGTCTCCAGGCACAGCTGCAGCGATGCAAGCGGACTCTTGAGCTCGTGAGTCACCGAGTCGATGAAGGTGTCCTGCTTGCGTACCTCGATGATTCCGCGAGCCAACGAGATTACGAACAACACCAATACGACGATGATCAGAATGAATGAAAGAGCGCCCAACACCAGAAGCCAGACATCACCTGCGATGTCCGCGGAACGGGTGATCTTTTGTCCGAGAAGGAACGACCAAGCCACCAAGAGCGCCATGCTCAAGAGAACGGTGATCGCGCCTAGCGTGATTGGAATCGAGATCGAGGAGCGAATTTTTCGACGACGTGCCATGGTTTCAGGAGTCTCGAGTCAGTGTCCGCGTAGGAGGCGCCATAGATTCTGCTCTTGCCATCGCTCGGCCGCGGAGTGGTGCTCGAAGCTTCGCTCCCGCTTTCGAAAGGCGTTGGTATGATAATGCCGACGGCCGTTGTGTAGAACTGCCGGCATGTCGTGGTGCAGCATCTCGTGAAACACGACGGCCTCCACGAAGAAGACCGGCACCCAAGGCTGATCGAGGACCGGGTGGATCCGGATCAACCGCTCCTCGGGCAGATAAGTCCCGAGCTGCAGGGAGCGCTGCCGACGCCTGATCCGAACGCGCTTGCCCCAGGTGATGCGGACATCGACCGGTCCGCCGAAGTGTCGCCGCCCGAGATGCTCCGCGATCGCCCCGAGATCGTGATGCAGCCCCTCTGGCCGTAACACCGCCTCGGAAGGGCCGGGGGCGACGAAACGAGAGCGATTCTCCTCGACGAACCGGTCGATTGTCCCGGCCGCTCGGGCATCGCTGTCGCCCAAGTAGGCTCCCACGGCATCGAGGATGTCCGCGTCGGCGGTCAGGAACATGTGGTGAAGCCTGACCTCGAGTCGTCCCCCCTTCGGACGGGCAGACAGCATGGTGCCGCGATTGTCGGTGACGACGAGACGGATGGGCTGCCCCAGACGCTCCGCGAGGACACGGCTCCAGTTGGATGCCCTCGCGTAGGCCCGATCGAGATCGTCCTGGCGACGATCGGCGTCGCGCTCCGAAATCGTCGGCGTTTCGCCGGCAAACTCGAAGGAAAGTTGGACCACTTCCTTTGGGGGCTAGAGGTTTGCTCACGGCTTGTCAACCATGCTTTCGGACGGTCGATCGGCAGGCTAGAATCCTCATGGATGCGCGACGCGACTCGGGAACCCCTGGAAGGCCTGACGGTCTTGCACCGACTGACCACCTCCGGGCAGCGGAAAGCCGCGTGGCGTCAGGGCATGGCGACCCTCGCGCGCGCAGTCGTCGACGAACGCCGGCCCGTGCCGCTCGAGGGTCTCGATCCCGAGGCGCTCCTACAAAGCGTCGAGGTCGCAGTGGAGGCCGGCCTCGTCGACAGGTTGGATTGGCTTTCTCGGCCCGCTGCCGCAGCCGCGCTTTATGAAGTTGCCGCAGCTCTTCCTACAAGCGCGATCAAGCGCCAGCTCGGACGCATCGTCGTTCAACGTCTGCGTAGCGGCGACGCTCCCACTTTCGTATCCGTCGCCACCCAGCTGGCGCTCGGATCACAGCGTGCCCTGGGCGGTCGATCGATCCGCGCACGGGTCGCGCTGGCGTTGAGTCTGCCGATCGGAACGGTCAACAATGTCGATGCGCTCGCCCTCGCCTTGATCTCCAGGCAGGACTCGAGTCGCGATTGGCTCACGGCACCGGCGACTGGGTCGCTCCCCTCGCGGCGCCTGGCCGCGCGGTTGCTGGAGCGCGCCGCTCGTGAGGCGGCCCGGCGTGCTGCCGAGGGTGATGATACGGGGGTACGCGTTTTTTGTGCCGAAGCAGTACGAGAACCTTGGGATCGTCTGCTGGCGGATCGTGAGATCCTCGTCTGGAAGCACGTGGCCGCCGCGAGAGGCCTCCTCGCCTCTTCGATGCCGATCTTTCGACAGGAGATGCAGCGGCACCTCGATCCAGAGTTCACGATCACCGAATGGCGACGCGCGGCGACGTCCCTCGCAGCAAGCATCGCGGTCGAGCCCGAAGAGAGCCTGCGGGCATGCCGTGAGCTGCTGGAATCGGTCGTCTTTCAGCAGGATCACGGCATCGCGGCCGCGATGATCGCGGGCCTCCCGCGCGCAGCAGAGAGCCATCCGGCCGTCGTCGAATCTCTGCTCGAGCAGCTCACGCGCGTGGGCGGCCTCGACACGGCCGAGGCGTTGGTCGAGCTGCGGCGCGAACGAATCGGGCCTGGCTTCGCACAGGAAGCCGCGAGCAGGGCTGAGGCCCATCTGCGCAAAGCCATCGCACAGGGTGGAAGTGAGGACGTCGGCCGCCACGCGCTCCTACGGACCCTCGCGGACGAGCTGAGCGATGCACCAAGCCGAGGGGAAGCCACTCTTCGCGACTTACTGTCGGACGCATTGGAAACCTTCGCGAGCACAGGAGCCTACGAGGCGACGCGCAAGGCCCCTGCGATTCTCGAGGCCGCGGCGCGCAAAGCCAAGCTGCTCGAGCAACCGGTGCAGGGCGACCCGGAAACGAATGTCCGCGCATTTCTCGCGCTTCGAGAGCTCGATTCCGCGCTCTTTCAGACCTCGACCTTGGGCGACTTGCTGCTGGTCGGGGAGGACGACGATTCGCAGGGCGTCCACGACCAGCGGCTCGGAGATCTGTTTCAGCGGGTGACCAATTGGCTGGTGATTCGCGAGGGTGATCCTCTGGCGCAGGACAGCCAAGTTTCGCAGTTCACGACGCGAATGCGCCAGCTGCGCACGATGCTGCATCTCGTCGATGCGGACGGACCACACGTGGACGCACGCAAGGATCTCGTTCGGCAGCGGCGTTTGTTGACACTTCGTGTGCTGCTCAATCGAGTGGAACACGATCCGAAGAGCTCGCTCCGTCGCACGCTCTGCGCCGCCACGGCTCGCACGTGCGATGCGCTGGCGCGCGAGGAGATCGCAGACGTTTCCGACATCGTGATTGCGGCAGCTGGGCAGGTTCATGACCTCGACGATCTCAAGACGATGGGTGAGGCCTCGATGGTTCCCGAAATTCAAAACGCTTTGCGCGCGTACGCCAAGCTGCTGCACGCCGCTCGGACGGCCCAGCGCGACGGCCACGGCCTGGTGGCCGCAGCCGATGCGCTCAAGGCAATCGGTAACGAGCTACCCGTCGCACGCTCTGCACGGATCGAAGCGTTCCGTCAGGCGCTCTCACTGCTCGGGCGGGGGCTTCGTTCGGTTGGCGGTTCGAGCTCGCTCGCGGAAGTCGCCGAACGATCTACCGGCACTCCACTTGGCACCCTCGAACGAGGCGTAGCGACCATGGCTCAACTCATCAGCGGCTCTCGACGACGACTGGGAGCTACTGGAATCGACGAGCCTTCCGCGGCCGCTGCGTCAATTTGGGCCATGGGGCTCGAGGTCGAGCGTGCGCTTCGCGCCTCGGTCGCCGAGATCGACCAGGCGTGTGCGATCGCGGTCGACGCGATCGATCGCGAGCTGCCGGGTGCGTTTTCGGATTTGACGTGCGCGGTGCTCGAGCACCTGCGCGTGATGCCGTTGGACGGCCCGAGGCGCGCACCGAGCCTCGTACCCTTCGAGCTCGAGGCCGATGCGCCCTTGCCGGCCTGGGCTCCGCCCAGCCGAATCGTGGGTGGATTCTACCTCGTCAGAACGGTCGGCACCGGCGCCGTGGGTTCGGTGTTCATCGCGCGCCGGGTCGAGGAACGGCACGACGAGACGGCCCCTCTGTTTGCGTTGAAGGTGCCAGACTATTCTGCCGCTGCCGCTCGAACGCTTTCGGAGGACGAGTTCTTGCGCTTGTTCCGCGAGGAAGCCGGCGCCCTGCTCGCGCTGCCAGAGCATCCCAACATCGCGCGCTTCGTCACGTTCGATGCGGGCGCCCGGCCAAAGCCCATTTTGGTCATGGAGTTGGTCGAGGGGCCGAGCCTCGAACGAATGCTGGAGATGGGAGACCTCTCTCTCAGTCGTGCGAGGACGCTGCTCCTCGGCATCGGCGCTGGCCTCGATGCCATGCATGAGGTCGGTGTCGGGCACCTCGACGTCAAGCCGTCCAACATCATCGTCTGCAACGCCAACGCCATCACCGACGTGGGCCAACCGCCGAAACCCGTGCTCGTGGACTTCGGACTGGCCGGCCGACATCTGCGCCCGGGGTGCGGTACTGCGAGCTACGGGGCGCCGGAGATCTGGGAAGGCGGGAACACGGCCCTCGCCCTTCCGGCCGATGTGTATGCGTTCGGCTGCCTGATCTTCGAGGCCTACACCGGAAAGACCCTGTTTGACGGGCACGGCGAGGACGCAATGATCACCAGCCACATGATGCACGACGGGGACCCCGAACCCGTGCGGGCGCTGCTCGACCATCCCGAAACCGAGGAGCTGGGTGCATTGGTCGCTCGATGCATCAGGCGTAACCCACGAGATCGGATCACCATTCGCCAGGCCCGTCAGTTCCTCGCCAACCTGAGCCTCGGTGCGCAGAGCCAGCACTGGCCCGTACGCATCGCAAGCTAGGCCCGTCAAACGCGAAGCGGGCCCCAAACCGGAGCCTGGAACCCGCCGCGCCGTGAATGCGCCGCCCTCGGGGCGACCCCTGCGAACGCTACTCTGCGGCGCTCTCCTCTGCCATTTCCACGATGTGGAACTCGACCCGGCGGTTCTGCGCCAGCTCCTCGGGCGTCCTAGCGTCCGGAACCAGCGGACGCGTGGGACCAAAGCCCTCCGACATCAGCCGCATGCGGGAAACGCCGCCCCTCTTCACGAGGTACTGGACCACGGAATCGGCGCGTTGCTTCGAAAGCCGCATGTTGTACGCAAGCTTACCCGTGCTGTCGGTGTGGCCCTCGACCCGGATGATCTTGATCTCCGGGTGCGCCAGCATGACTTTCGCCACCTGGTCGAGCAGCGCGTAGGAGCGCGGCTGGAGCTTGGCGCTTCCGGTCCTGAAGTAGACCTTCTCGAGGATCTGGAGTTGGCCTTCGCCGATTACGACGAGCTGCGCCTCCTGGCAGCCTTGGTTCTCGACCGTGCCCGGCTCGTCCGGACAATTGTCAGCCCGGTCGGGGACGCCGTCGCCGTCGCGATCTGGATCCGGACAACCCTTGTTCTCCGGGGGGCCGGGCTCGTTCGGACACAGGTCGTCGGCATCGAGGATGCCGTCGGCATCGTTGTCCGGATCGGGACAGCCATCTTCGTCTTCGAAGCCGTCGATATCTTCTGCGTCGTTCGGACAACCATCGTCGACGTCGAGGATTCCGTCGCCGTCGTTGTCGAGGTCGGGACAACCGTCCTCATCCTGGAAGCCATCCATGTCTTCCGGCTCGTTCGGACACTGGTCGACGTCATCGAGGATTCCGTCGCCGTCGGCATCCAATATCTTCACCGGCTCGGGCATCGTGTAGCCGATCAACCCGACGCCACGCCAATCGGGCGCTCCGTAACCGGGCGTCACGCCCGCGCTACCCGAGACGCCGACGAGGAAGCCCTTCGGATGAAGGTACTTGAAGCCTCCGAGCACCTCGACCGGCGTTTCGTTTCGGCTCCACCAGCTCACCGTGCTGTTCGCGGCGGTTCGGCCGAAAACCTCCGCCGAAAGCATGAACTTTTCCTCGCCGAGCATCAGGAGAAGGCCGCCGCCAAAGGTGAACTCCTTCCCAACGAAGAGCAGAAGCGGGTTTGGGGAAGGCTCGGCTACCCGCTGACCCTGTGTACCCAGCTTGTAGCCAAACTGGATCGGGATGCGCACGATGTCGCCCGCATTGAACGTCATCAAGAGCTCGAACCAGCCGCCTAGGTAGGGCTTCTTGTTTGCCTGACCGGCGTATTTCTGGAATTCGTCGGCAAGCGATGCCGTGTTGATCGTCAGCGTCGCCTGCAGGGCGAGCTCGAAGACGTCGTGCCTCGTCCCGAAGATGTTGCCTCGCGCGCCGAAGTAGATGTCGCCGAAGTGTCCCCCGTTGGGAAGCAGGTAACCCAAATCACCAGTGGCCCCTCCGGGCAGACCAGCGGCCGCCCCCTGCCCCGAATCGATGATGAAGTGGTAGGGGATATCCATGTAGAGCACGAGGTGGTCCCAGAGGCCGAGGTTCCACGCGAGGTGCCCGGTCAGCTGCCGGTGGACGACCGCCGAGTACGTACCGTTGGTTTGTTCGAAGACCAGCGCATCGTCGTTGTAGTCCATGTAGATCATGAACCCGAAGCGCTTGTGGCCCTGGCCATCGGCGGTGCTCGTTGCGAAGCCGTCGGTCGCCAACTCAGCCGGCCTGAACTGGTTCAAGTCGATGGAAGTCGACTGCGCCGAAACGCTAGACTCGGCCGCAAGCAGGCCGATGAGCGTCGCTAACAGCGGCGCAACCCAACCCTGGTTGAACGTTCTCAGGTCATCCCTCTTCTTCACGCGGTCCTCCGTGTGCGTTCGTGCGGAGCTCAAAGCCCCCGATCTCCGCGATATTCTTGTCTCTCCTACCATCCACGCAAAAAAAAGCGGAGAACAACCGTCGGGGCGCAGAGCTGAAAAAGCCGCTGCCACAGAAAGAATCCGCTAGGATCGCAAGAATGTCTTCGACGGCCCGTTACCGGACCTCCCCGGCTCCGATCGAGGGGATGCCGCCCGGAGTCCCCTTCATCGTCGGTAATGAAGCGGCCGAGCGGTACAGCTACTACGGGATGCGCGCGATCTTGGTCGTCTTCATGACCAAGTTCCTGATGGGCGCTCGAGGCGAGCTCGATCTCATGACGGAGGAGCAAGCCAAGACCTGGTTTCACGTGTTCGTCACCGCCGTCTACTTCTTCCCGGTCTTCGGTGCGATCCTCTCGGACGCGTTCCTCGGAAAATACCGAACGATCATGGCGCTGTCGGTCGTGTATTGCCTCGGTCACCTGACCCTCGCGCTCGACGATACGCGCACTGGGCTCGCGATCGGCCTCGGGCTCATCGCAATCGGCTCCGGAGGCATCAAGCCGTGCGTGTCGGCACACGTCGGAGATCAGTTCGGCCAGACCAATGCTCAACTGCTGCCGAAGGTCTTCGGTTGGTTCTACTTTGCGATCAACGTCGGTGCGCTCGCATCGATCCTCTTTGCCGAGCCCCTTCTGCATCGTTTTGGCTCTTCGGTCGCATTCGGTGTTCCTGGGGCCTTGATGGCTCTCGCAACGCTCACCTTCTGGATGGGTCGCCACCGTTTCGTGCACATCCCTCCAGGTGGAGCCGGATTCCTACGTGAAGTCTTCAGCCCCGAGGGCATCGGGGCGCTTGCGAAGCTCTTCATCATTTACGCATTCATCGCCATGTTTTGGGCCTTGTTCGATCAGCAGGGGTCCGCGTGGGTGCTGCAAGCGCAGCGCATGGACCGCCATTTCATCATCGACTGGGACCCGTCGCAGGCGCAATGGCTCAATCCCGCCTTGGTTCTTCTCTTCATTCCGCTGTTCAACAGGGTGATCTACCCCGCGTTCGACCGTTTCTGGCCCCTCACGCCGCTCAAGAGGATCGCAATCGGTCTTTTCCTCACGGTACCGGCGTTTCTGCTGCCCGCATGGGTCGAGGCACGGCTCGACGACGGTGAAACGGTCAACATCGTGTGGCAGCTCGGTGGCTATATCATCTTGACCGCGGCGGAAGTTCTGGTGTCGATCACGGCGTTGGAGTTTTCGTACACGCAAGCACCCAAGCGAATGAAGTCGCTGGTGATGGGCGCATTCTTGATGAGCGTTTCGATCGGAAATCTCTTCACGGCATCCGTGAACTTCTTCATTCAGAATCCAGACGGCACCACCAAGCTCGAGGGAGCCTCATACTACGTGTTCTTCGCTGCGGCGATGGCAATCACCGCACTCCTCTTCGTCCCAGTTGCCATCTGGTACAAGGAAAAGAGCTACATCCAGGACGAAGGGCCGAGCGAGGCATCAGCGTGAGCATCATCGACCGAGCGCGATCTTGGATCGAAGAGGACCCCGATCCTGAAACGAGGCGCGAGCTGGAAGCGCTGATCGCCGATGGCGACGTCGAGGCGCTGGAAGAGCGCTTCTCCGGACCGCTCGAGTTCGGCACGGCGGGCCTTCGAGGCCTACTTGGAGCGGGACCAGCGCGCCTGAATCGGGTGACGGTCGCCCTTGCCACCGCCGGACTTTGCGCCTGGCTGAAGCAGCGGGTAGCGGAGGCGACGTCCCGGGGCATCTGCGTCGGTCGCGATGCCCGGCTGAACAGCGACGTCTTCGAGCGCGACGTGATCGAAGTCGCCTGCGGCGCCGGGATTCCGGTATGGGCCTTCGAGAACGTGGTGCCGACGCCGGTCCTCGCGTTCACCGTCCCGAGGCTTCGTGCGGCAGGCGCAGTGATGATCACGGCGAGCCACAACCCGCCGGGTTACAACGGATACAAGGTTTACTGGGAAAACGGCGCTCAGATCATTCCCCCGAACGACCGCGGCATTGCGGACGAGATTCGTCGTAGCCCAACCGCGGATCGGATCCCTCGACTCCCGATCGACGAGGCACGGGCCAAGGGCCTGCTACGAGAGGCCGATGCGCTGCGGGACGAATACGTCGAGCGAATCGCCACCGAGATGGCTCCTTTCTCGAAGCGCTCAGAGCGCGTGCGCATCGCCTATACGGCTCTGCACGGCGTCGCGGAAGAAACCTTTCGAAGGGTGTTGGTGCGCGCGGGTTTCGAAGACGTGCACAGCGTACGGGAACAGGCCGCTCCCGATGGCCGTTTCCCGACGGTTGCGTTTCCAAACCCCGAAGAGCCGGGCGCGATGAACCGGGTTCTGGCTCTTGCTCGACGTGTCGATGCAGATCTCGCGATTGCCAACGATCCGGACGGCGATCGCGTAGCGGTCGCGGTTCGTGGTGCAGCAGGCGTCGAGCAGCTCTCTGGCAACGACCTCGGCCTTCTGATGGCCGACGATCTCCTTCGTCGCCATCGGGACGCGCACAACCCTCTGGTAATCTCGACCGTCGTGAGCAGCCCGATGCTCGGCAGAGTCGCCGCCAGCCACGGCGCGCGATGGGAGCAAACGCTGACCGGGCACAAGTGGATCCAGAATCGCGCTCTCGAGCTCGAGAAAGAGGGCTTCACCTACGTGTTCGGCTACGAAGAGGCGCTTGGATATGCGCCGTCCACCGCCGTGCGTGACAAAGACGGGATCAGCTCCGCGCTGCTCGTAATCGACATGGCGTCCCGTCTCAAGGAACGAAGCGAAACGCTTCTCGACGCACGGAGGCGACTCTGGATCGAGCATGGGTTCTTCACGGACCGTCAAGTCTCGATCCGGTTCGAGGGAGCGGATGGTCAGGCTCGGATGGACACAGTCGTCGATGATTACCGGCGGGAGCCTCCGGCGACGTTGGGAGGGCAACGTGTTCTTCGGATGCTCGACCTGAAGCGGCAGTTACAGTGGGCACCAGACGGTATTGTCCCGCTGGATGGGCTCGCTCCTAGCAACCTGTTGATCTTCGAGCTCGAGGGCGGACATCGTGCGATGCTCCGTCCGAGCGGGACGGAGCCGAAGCTCAAGTACTACTTCTATGCGACGGCTCCGATGAATCAGAAGCTCGACTTGGCAAGCCAACGAAAGGAGGCGTACGCCGTGATCGAACGCCTCATCGCGGACCTCACCCATCCCAACGATTGCTGAGGAGCGCGCGGGCCAACGCACTCCACGCGTCTGCAGCGCGATAGAGCGACTGCGCCTGATGCGCGCTCCGCCGGTGCCACGGCAGTGGCGGGCGGCCCCAGGGGTTCTCGGGCGGAAGCGCGGCGCTCAGCGCGCGGGCTTGGTCCTCGCAGGCTTCCGCCTGCCGGCGGCACAGGGCGATGATGTCGTCGACCGGGGTGACGAGATGCGGGGCGACATCGATGTCGACCACCTGTGCGAAGTCGCGGGAGCTCACGCCAGCAAGCCACATCGCTCGTTCGACGTCGAGCCCCCGCGCAACGGGCGAATCACCGCACCACGCATCGGGGCACACCTCGCGGATGTCGGAGTGGTACGCGGGGCGGCCCTCGTGCAATTCGAGCGTGGGAGACGCCGGCCGGAGCCAAGCGGCGAGTCGGGCGCGAAGCATGAGACTCCTCGTTTGTCGCGGATGGTTCGTACGACGGTCAAGAAACTCACCGGAAGGATACTCCGACGACGATCGCGATCGCGGTCAGAAAGACGATGCCCGCGGCGCCCCACAGCATCACCAGGCTGGGCCGACGACGACTCCTCGGTTCCCTCCGAGTGTCCTTCGACGTCGGAGGGGGTCCGGTGAGCGGGTTCACCCGCGCATCGAGGTCTTTGAGGTGGGTCGCAGTCGTGACCGGCATCGCGAGCGGGTCGAACCTCGAGTCGCGTCGAGTCGCTCGCAACGTGATTCGGTCCTTTCGGACAGGAGAGCTCGAACCATTCTCGATCGAGGCGATCCGGAGTTTAGGGCCCCCGCGGCCAAACTCAATCTCGTCACCCGCATGCAGGGCGGCGTGCTTGATGCGTTGCCCGTTCAACCAGGTGCCGTTCCGACTGCCCATGTCGATCAAGAGATACCTTCCACCCTCGCTGCGAATCTCCGCATGGCGTCCAGAGGCGTCCAGGTCGACTTCAGGGTCGAAGTTCAGATCGCTATCGGGCATTCGCCCGATCCGCACGAGCTGTTTGTCGAACTCGAGCTCGCGTCCGGAGTCGGCGCCTTCGGTCTGGCGGAGTCGGATCACGATAGGACCTCAATCGCTGGGTGAAAGAAGCATCACCTCTCGAGGCAACCCAGGCTCCAGCAGCACGTCTTCGCCGACTCGGGTGCCGCCGGTCTCGAGAGCCTCGAAACGATACGAGCCCGGAAGCAATCGGAGAACGACCGCTTGGCCGAGCCGCATAGGCCCGTAACTTCGCCCATTCACGTAGAGCTCGCCGCCGTCGAGCGATGTCCGGACCTTGACCTCTACCGGCACGTCGGCGTCGGCATATGCAGGCGGCGGTGGTGGGGAAGGAGTGGCGATCGGAGTCTCTCGCCGGCCGCCACTGACGACGGCAATCGCCGCAGCCAACCCGAGCAGAACGAGCACTGCGGCTGCGGTCGACCTGGAAAACGGCACCGCTGCCTGCGGATCAGACCTGCCGTCACGAGTCGCAGATGGCGGTTCCGGCTTCGCGCGGGGCACCATGCTCATGATCAGGTGGGGCAACGTCGGACCCGCCGCGGGCGCCTCTTGGTTCTGTCGTGGTAGCGGATACTGCTGATAGAAGGGAATGGAGTCTTCGTCGGGGGGCTCCAACGCGTCACCGTCGAAGTCGGCGACGATGCAAGTGACGTTGTCGTGTCCTCCAGCCGCGTTCGCAAGGTCGATCAGCCGTTCTGCGAGCTGCGGAAGTGGACCCACGCACGCCATTTGCTCTCGAATTACGTCATCATGAACCAGGCCGCTCAGACCGTCCGAGCACAGCAGTATCCGATCCCCACGGCGAAGCTCCAGAAACGTCAAATCCACTGCGACCTGCTCGGTCGTTCCGAGCGCTTGCAAGATGATGTTGGAGTGCTCGAACGCGCTGGCTTCTTCTTCGGTGAGCTGTCCGGCCTCGATCAACTGATTGACGAGCGACTGGTCTTTGGTGACCAAGCTCAACCGGCCGTTTCTCAGTACGTAACAACGACTGTCGCCGACTTGGCCGATGAACAGGACCTTGTCGACTAGCCCCGCCACCGTTGCAGTCGTTCCCATCCCACGAAGGTTCCGATCTTTCTTGGCCGCTAGAAAAATCCTCGCGCCGGCATCCTCGATCGAATCGACGAGGCGCCGCGCAAAGGTGTCGCGGTCTTTGGGAGCTCCCTCGCCTCGCAACGTTTCGAAGACCGTGTCGACGGCCATGTGACTGGCCACCTCTCCCGCAGCGGCACCGCCCATTCCGTCGCATACCGCAAAGGCGACACCGCGGTTCGAGACGGAGCCGGACACCTGTTCCTCGACAGAGAGAGGCCCCGATGCAGTGTCGAGGTCGGCGACCATGAAGTTGTCTTCGTTGTGCTCACGAATCAGCCCGACGTCGGTCTTTCCATACACCTGGAAGACGAGCCCCTGCGGAATGGGGCCCGAGGCCGTCAGCAATGCGGGGCTTCCGGTCGCCTGGCCTGCCATCGGAGCGAGCGTCTCGCCGCCCTCGCTCGCCTCCGACCGGCCATCGCCGTTACGGTGCGTATCGCCACTCATTCAGCCCCCGCCTGCTTCCACTGGCCCCAACGACACACTCCTACGATACAGCCTACAGCGAGGCTGTCGAAAACTCCACCGAACAGGCAGCTGAATTCCTCTGAATCGCCGGCTTTCACAGGAGGAAATGGAATCCGACTCGGAGCCCGAGCATCGCATCGAGCACCCCCTCGATGCCTCGCAATGCCCCATCTGCAGGGGTGACGAACGAGCCCGTGCGCAAAAGATTGCCCGTGAGCAGAAAGGAGAAGACCGTGTCCGTGCTGACCTCCACCTCTCCTCCAAATCCGATCTCGGCGGTCCCACCGACCGTGGCGACGCGAAACGAGGGTCCGAGTATCAGAAAGCCCCCTCGGATGCGCAACAGTGGATGCATACGACGATCAGGAAGGAAGGAGTACCGAAGGGAGGCAGTGAAGAGCTGGGGAACGGTGATCCCGTAGACGCCGTTGGCGGTAAGCAGCCAAAACTCGTAGCCGAAGCCGAGCCCTATGCCCTCTTTCCACCGATAGGAAAAATCAACCCCGATCGCCCAGCCCACGTCGGTAATGCACTGATAGCCCCTGGGACAGAGCCGATGGGTCGATAGAGGCACGACCAGACCGGTCTCGGCCCCAACGGCGATGGCCCCCTGCCTTTCAGGTGGGCCGCCGGGCAGATCCCCCGCATCGGCTCTAAGAGACTGAGGTGCCGAGAGACACAGGACCCAAAGACAAATGGCTGGGGCGCGGCTTGACAAGGCCGTAGCATAGAGTGGATGGTCCCCGGCCGACAAGATTGACAGCCCCCGACCCTCTCTTATAGTAGCGCCGATTCGATGGGCTTAGAGGTTTTCTGATGGAGATCTTCCTGAACAAGCGCGCGATGAATCGCGTGCGACTCTCGGTTGCGGACGCCATCGAAGACGGCGAAAGCGACGCACTGCGCGAAGACCTGGTCAGCGTGTTCTCGGACGATGACATCGAGGAGATCGAGCGTCGCATCGACAGCGGCGACTTTTACGACTTCATCTCGGAGATCTTGGACGAATGGTCCGGTGAGGATCTCGACGAGCTCTTGGAGCTTCTCGAGACTCAGCTCGCCGATGCGGACGTCGACCTGAAGTACACCGCGCTCGAGCCCGAAGAAGAGGAAGAGGAACCCGAGACCGAAGAGGAAGACGACACCGAGGAAGAGCTCGTCGTCGACGACGAAGAGGAAGAGGAGCTCTGACACACTCGTTTGGGCGCGGCGGCATCGTCGGCAGCGGGCGTCGACGCTTGGGCGGATTGACAGCCGGTCCGCGTCACGCTACCAGCCTCGCCGCGCTGCGCGAGAGAGCAGACCCAGGCCACCGTAGCTCAGCTGGTAGAGCAACGGTTTCGTAAACCGTAGGTCGTTGGTTCGAATCCAATCGGTGGCTCAGGCGCTCGCGTCGGGTGTGTGATATGGATGCAAGGCCTCGACATGAACGCCTCGATTCGGACCAGCCCAAGCCCCTTCAGTGCGCTGAGCCCTGCCGTCCTCCTGATCGCGGCCGTAGGCTGTGCATCTGGTGGGTCGATGCCCGATCTAGAGCCGCCTGCAGGAACCACGAGTTGGGCGCCGGTCGGCCCCAGAACCGTGGGCGAGTACGAATACGGGATCATTCCGGAGCCGACTGCCTTTCATACGATGCATGCCGGGCCCAACAACTCCGACAACGTATGGGTGGCCGTGGCTCCCGAGCTCGAGCTCGACTGGGTCGCCGAACAGAGCTTCTACGTGCCGGAGGGACCCACCTACGACAATCAGGGCAACCTCTACTTCAGCCCCCTGTTTCCTGTCGAAGACGTTTCGCTCGTGTCGCTCGATGCCGAGACTGGGGAGCGAAACTGGGAAATCGCAGGCGACGGTCTCAACGCCGGAAGCGGCGCGATCCTGATCCTGAACGACCGCGACAACGAGGGCGAACAGATCATCTACCACGCGAGCTATACCGAGGCGATGGCCCTACGGCCCGACGGCAGCGTGATTTGGCAAACCCCTACCGGTCTGACGCTGCCGCCGGTCGTTCCCGGCGAACGAACGCCAGCGCACTCGTTTGGCTTCAACTATCATCCGAGGACCGATTCGGTCGTGGCGGTCACATTGGGAGGAAAGATACTCGCTTTCCGCCGGGCGACAGGAGAGCCCGTCGCACCCATCGGCCAGGTTCCGGGCTCACCGGCGATCAGCAACGAGATCGCACTTCCCCAGTTCGTCGTCGACGCGAGCAATGCGCTCACCGACGAGGTGTTCGGAACGACGCCGAGCGGATTGAGCTTCTACGAGACGATCGTCGATGTGATCTTCGGGGGCGGCTCGGTAGTCACGAACTTCTTCGCGATAGACCCCAACACGAGCCGCATTTTCGTCGCGGCGACAGCCGAAGACGCGGACGATGGAACAATCGATGGCGTGTCTGAGCTAGGGGCGATCTACGCCTTGGACTTGGTCGATGATGGAAACGGTGGGCTCGAGTTCGCCGTGCTTCACGCGGCCAGCTTCCAAGGCGGCACCGGCTCGACACCGTCGGTGAGCGAGGATGGCGCTCGGGTCTACGTCTCGGACAACGTCGGAAACGTGATCGCCTACGACCGTGACCTGCAGGAGATCTGGCGGTTCGATCTCGGCGCGCCCGTGGCGGCTTCGATCGCCGTGTCGCCGGACAACGCCGAGCTCTATGCGGTGACACAGGAGGACATCTTGAAGCTCACCGACGACGGCAACAGTGCCAGTCTCGACTGGGTAGCCACGTTAGAGGCCTTTGCCGACGATCCCGAGGTCGAGGTCGTGTTTCAAGCCCTCACGCCCACCATCACGGCCAACGGGGTCGCGGTCAGCGTGGGCGGCGGAAAGCTGCTCGGGGACCGGGCGATCATGCTCAAGGTCGGGGTCGGCTTGTTGGATCGAGAAACCGGGGCGCTTCGCACCTTTGCCGAGGGCCGGGAAGAGTCGATCGCGGTTACGAGCGTCGCGGCCGACGGGGGTATCTACACTGCGAGCTCACCGGTCCGTCGCGTGTCGGGCAAAGCGCTCTATCCGAATCTGGCCGAGGACATCATCGGCGGTATCTCGCGTTACAAGCCGGTGCGAAACGAACTATTGGCAGAGGAGGCCAGCTGTGCGGCGGGTGTTCGCGCGAGGAATGCAGCGACGATCGCGGATACGGACCCCGCCTCCGCGGCGCAGGACATCCTTCAAATCGAGGTTCTCATCGACCAGAGCCGTGCAGCCGTTGCTCGCGCCCTAACGGACGGGGACCTCGACGCAGCTTCGGCGCAAGGCGCCTACTCGGGCCTCGACGCGGCGAGAGCCAATCTATCTGCTGCACGTCTTTCTGCAGCGTCTGCCGAGCTGCTCGGCGTCTGCAATTCGCTTGCCCCGACGGAGGGTGCCGCGGGCGAGAAAAGCTGATAGGCCTCCGCCATGGCGAATCCCACTGCAACCCTAGAGACCTCGCTCGGCAACGTAGAAGTCGAGCTCTTCACCGACCTGATGCCGATCACGGCGGGTAACTTCATCGAGCTCGCAAAGAGCGGCTTTTATGACGGTCTTCACTTCCACCGGGTAATCGACGGCTTCATGATTCAGTTCGGATGCCCGCACAGCCGCGACCCCAACAGCCGGCGCGCAGGCACCGGTAACGGTCCGAAGGGCTGCATCGAAGACGAGCATCCGGCGAACGCCAAGCTCTCCAACGAGCCGGGCACTCTATCGATGGCCAACACCGGGAGCCCCAACAGCGGCAGCTGCCAGTTCTTCATCAACACGGCGCACAACCAATATCTGGACTGGTTCTCGCCCGGGCCCTCGAAGCACCCAGTCTTTGGCAAAGTCGTCGGAGGGATGGACGTGATCGAGAAGATCGAGTCGACGCCGACCGGCTCCGGCGACCGGCCGGTGACTCCCGTGCAGATGGTCAAAGTGACCGTACACGATTGACCCTCCGCGGTTACGGAACGCGGATCACCGATCGCAGCCCGTAGTGGTCGGAAAGTGGGACCAGCTCACCCTCGCCGACCGGAACCACGTTTTCGTCGAAGGTGCGTGTGGTCGACTGCACGGTGCTCGACTCCAAACCATAGAGCAGAATGTGATCGATCCACACCGAGCTCGTGGCCCCGGAGATGGGATTGGACTCGCAGAACGTGCAAAGAGGAGCGTAGCTCGCCGCAGTCGCTGCCGGGAACACGGACTCCAACAGGTCCAGCGTGGGCTGGCCCTCCGCGACGATTCCGGCGGATTCATCGGCTCGCCCCGCGTTGAGGTCACCCAAAATGACTGCCGGGGTGCTTCCGCTGGTCCGCTCGACGTAATCGATGAGCTTCTGCGCTTGGAGGAGCTGCTCTGCCTCCCATCCAGCGGCCCCGCTGTTGCCGTCACCATATTGACCGGTGTAGGGGAAGGTGAAGTCATCGAAGATCGGCGTCAGGTGATTGCAGTACACGTCGAGCTTTGCGCCGTTTGGAAGCTCGGCCGTTGCACGAACGATGACACGACGATTCCACGTGCCGGGGAGTACCCAGTCGACCGCATTGGTGAGAGGATAGCGGGACAGAATCATCACCCCGTTCTGGCCGCCAAATGCGAGGTCCTGGTTGACCACCTCCGGACAGCTGGCGCGAATGTCCTTGAGCTGGCTCGTTGGAAGCTGGGTGACGACGCAGGCGTAACATCGCTGCTGCTGTGCATCGCCAAACAAGAGGGGCGCAACCGCTCCGACGCAGGCGCTCCCCGCGCACCCGGCGCTCGTCGTTCGTCCCTCGTCGCTTCCCGGGATCGTCGAGCAGTTTTCGACCACGCAGTCCACAGCGGCGTTCATTTGGTCGGTGACGGTGGCTCCATTTCCGACCTCGATGTCGGGGCACGGGACTGTTACGGGCGCCGGCGGGATGTTCCCCATTTGATCGGTTGGGTCGTCGACCACGGTGTCGAGGTCGTTCTGAAACAGGACGACATGCGGAAATCTCGGGGCCGCTGCATCACGAATCAGCTCTTTGTCGGCCTGTGTCCAGACCTCCTCCAAACAGACGACGTCCGAGTCCATTGTGGCGATGGCATCCGCAACGGGCTGCCTTCGTTCCGCCTCGTAGGGAATGAAGGCTCCGGCCAGCGCCACGTTGAACGTGTCGATGGTGACATCAACCGGTTGGCGGTTGTCCGACCCGCAGGCTCCCAACAGCACGAGGACACTTACGAGAGCAAGTCTTCTTCCCATAGCAACCTCCCCGGTCGAGGGGAACAATAACATGGCAGCTCGCCAGCCAGGGCTTTGATCTCTAATTCGCGAGGCCGAGAGCCTCTCGATAGACCGCATCCTCGACGGAGTTGTGGTGCCAGTAGTCGTCGATGATCGCGTTGGTCCGGACCGCGGTGGTGCGTTGAGGCCCAATCTTCTCCTCCCAGGCCTGGATGACGAACGGAAACTCGGGTTCATGGTAGATGACCAGCTCTCGACCGAGGGCCGGGTACCCGATCGCGAGCGCGGTGACCGGATGGTCGACCAGATCGGTTTCGGCCCTCGGGGCCCGGGTGACCTTTGCGGGGTAGGCCCGCAAGGCCTTGTGGCTCAGCCGAATGTAGTCGAGCCCTGGCACGATCTCTTGCTCGCCCTCTTGGATGCTCGAAGGGTCGATGCGAAGTCGGGCCCATAGGCCATCCTCGAGGGTCGCGCTTGGTAAGATCATCGTCTGATCGGCATCGCCCTGAAAGTACGAATGCAAGAGGCTATGAAGGCCGTCGCCCCGACGGTTGATCTGACTGTAGACCTGGCCGCACCACTCTTGAATCGTGCCGCTCACTTTGAGGGTTGCGGCGCCCCGTGGAACGGTCGGTGTGAAGGACGACGTCATCACGGTGTAAGGATAGATGCCCGTGTAGAAGCGACGGTACGCGTTCAGCTTGAGCACCGAGATCGCGTCCGGCGAATCACCGCGTTCCTCCTTGACTTGGGGCGCAGGGAGGAAATCCTCCGTGACGAAGATCAACACCGCCTCACCGTCGTGCAGCTCCCCGTAGCGAGACTGACGCAGGGAGTAACGCGTGAGCTCCGCCATTCCTTGATACCAGTACGTGTCGAACGTGGGGTACTTCTTCGAGAACTCCTCCGGGCTGGGCAGTTGCAGCGAGGACGACGCCGAAGAGGTACGCGAAGCGGCTCGTTGGGATCCGCGCTCTCGCTCGCAGCCGAACGCTATCAACGAGAGAAATCCGACGAAGAGAATGAACCCGCGCATCATCGCGGCAAGTCTTGGGCCGACCCCCCGTCTGGTCAATCGTTGACAACCAGGCTGCCGGGCTTACAAATCACAGGCATACCTCGCGACGTGGTGCTCCTCGTCGCCAAACAGCGCGTTCAATGCGTACATCCGCTTGAAGTAGAGCCCGATGTCGTGCTCGTCGGTCACGCCGATACCCCCGTGTAGTTGAAGAGACTGCTGCGCGACCCAGATTCCGCCAGTGGCAAGCTGGACCTTGGCTGCGGAAATGTCGGCCTGGCGCACAGCGGGATCGTCTTCGTCGGCGCGTACCATGGACGCCATCGAGATCGAGCGAAGGAGCTCGGTTTCCGCATACATGTCGACGGCGCGGTGCTGGAGGGCCTGGAACGAGCCGATCTTGACGCCGAACTGCTCGCGTGTGCCGAGATAGTCGACGGTCATTCGAAGCATCGCGGTCGCGATGCCAACTCCCTCCGCAACTGCGGCAGCTGCAGCATAGTCCATGCTGCGCTCGAGCACGGCAGCGCCCGAACCCTCTTCGCCGAGCCGTGCACCTTCGTCGACCGACACGCGGTCGAGCTCGACGAAGGCGGCCTTTTGGCCGTCGATCGTCTTGGCGACCCTCACGGTGACGCCTTCCGTGTCGCGCGCCACGATGAAGAGCGTGACACCTCCGGGCGCTTGGGCCGACACGATCAGGTGGTCGGCGTGGTGCCCGTTGAGGACCCAAACCTTTTGGCCCGAAAGCTCATAGCCCGCGTTCTTCGGTTTCGCTGCCGTCTCGGCGGCGGTGACGTCATAGCGATTGTGCGCCTCGGAACAAGCGAGAGCCAACGTGGTTTCCCCTTCGAGCATGGGCGTGAGGTACCTCTCGTGTTGCACCGTGTTGCCCGCGCGCGCCAGCGTCATGCCGCCGAGCACGACCGATGCGAGATAGGGCTCGGGGACGAGCGTGCTCGCGAGGCCCTCCAAAACGATCGCGCATTCGAGGAAGCTCCCCCCGAAGCCGCCAACCGATTCGGCAAACGGGACACCGAGCCATCCGAGCTCACCCATCTTCCGCCAAACGGCGGGGTCATACCCGATGGCGTCGTGACGCAGCTTGCGAAAACGGGCTACGGGCGACTCGTTCCTTGCGAACTCTGCCACCGTCTTGGCGAGCATCCGTTGGTCTTCGTCGAGGTCGAAATCCATCTTCAGTGAGCTCCCAGTCGGTGTCGCGGCTCAGCTGTTAGGCAGCTGAAGAATCATCTTCGCGATGACATTGCGTTGAATCTCGTTCGAACCACCGTAGATGGTGGCCGCGCGCTCGTAACAGAAGTACGGTCCGATCGACTCCTCGACGGGTAGGCAAACGTCCTCGTTGTACCAAGTGAGCGAGCTCTCACCCATGATCTCCATCGCAAGCTCGGTGAGCTCCTGCACGAGCTTCGTCCCGACGAGCTTCAAGATGGAGGACTCGGGACCAGGCTCCTTGCCCTTTTGCTGATCTGCGAGTGCGCGGTAACTCACCATCAGATGAGCTCGAAAGCGCATCTCGAGCCGGGCGATCTTCGAACGCCAGATCGGGTCTTGCAGCATCGGGCGCCCGCCGACCGTCTTCGTGACTGCGATGCGCTTGATCTTCTGCAGGACGTTGCGGCACGGCCCGGTCATCGCGAGAAGCGTGCGCTCATGGCCGAGAAGCGCCTTGGCCATGGTCCAACCCTGGTTGATGCCGCCGACCACGTTCTCTTTGGGGACTTTGACGTTTTCGAAGAACGTATCGCAGAAGGCCGGAGTATGACCGAGCGTCAACATCGGCTTCACCTCCACGCCCGGGCTCTCGAGGTCGATCAACAAGAAGGTGATTCCGGATTGCTTCTTCACAGTCGGATCCGTGCGTACGAGACAGAAGATCCAATCGGCGTACTGCGCATAGGACGTCCAGGTCTTTTGCCCATTGACGATGAAGTGATCGCCCGCGTCTTCAGCGGTCGTCCGCAGCGACGCGAGATCGCTTCCAGCGCCGGGCTCTGAATAGCCCTGACACCACATCTCTTCCGCGCTGAGGATCTTCGGGAGAAATCTCTTCTTCTGTGCGTCGGTGCCGTAGCTGATGATCAGTGGTCCCACCATCGATAGCCCGAATGTGGAGAGCGGTGGGGCTCCTGAAAGCTCCATCTCCTCGCTGAAGATGAAGCGTTTCGCCGCGTCCCAGCCGGTGCCACCGAGCTCCTTCGGCCAGTGCGGTGCAATCCATCCTTTCGCATACAGGATCTTGTGCCATCGAGTGCTTTCCTCGGGAGTGAAGCCACCGGCTCCCTGAGCCTTGCGATGGATCTCCTCGGGCATCGACTCCTCGATCCAAGCCCTCACCTCTCGCCGAAAAGCTTCCTCTTCCTCGGTGAACGTCAGATTCATGAAGAGGTGCGTGCCACAAAGAGGACCTGCATTCCACTCGTCGCGGCTGCGTTTCGTTGCAGGGTGATATATAGTTCGTCGCTGCGGCGCGCCAGGAGAGAACCATGTATGATCTCAAGATCGTGGGCGGAACGCTCGTCGATGGAACCGGGCAGAGCCGCTACACGGGCGACGTCGGCATCAAGGACGGCAGGATCGCCGCAGTCGGACTCTGCGACGAGAGTGCCGCCGAAACCATCGATGCTGACGGCGCGATCGTAGCTCCCGGCTTCGTCGACATCCACACCCACTACGACGGCCAGATCAGCTGGGACGAGGAGCTCGCGCCGTCCTCCATTCATGGCGTCACGACGTGCGCCATGGGGAGCTGTGGCGTCGGCTTTGCGCCAGTTCGCCCGACCGACCGCGCCAAGCTGATCGAATTGATGGAGGGGGTCGAAGACATCCCGGGGACCGCTCTCTCGGAGGGGATCCGCTGGAGTTGGGAAAGCTTTCCGGAATACATGGATGCTCTCGACCGGATGCCGCACGCGATCGACTTTCTCGCGCACGTTCCCCACGATGCTCTTCGCGTTTACGTGATGGGAGACCGCGCTGTGTATGACGAGGCTGCGACTTGCGAGGACATCGCGGAGATGCGCCGGCTGCTGCGGGTCGCGCTCGAAGCAGGCGCGGTAGGCTTCAGCACCGGCCGAAGCGACAACCACCGAAGCGCCGTCGGCGCGTGGACCCCAGCTTCGGAAGCCGACGGTGAGGAGCTCGCTGGCATCGCGGAAGCTTTCGTCGGGTTGAATCACGGGGTGTTGCAAGCGGTCAGCGACTTCAACGTCCTTCACGGGGACGATCACTTCGACGCCGAATGGGGGGTGCTCGAACGGATGTTGAGCGCGGCCGGCGGCCGACCGCTAAGCGTCTCGACGATGCAACGCGATCACAGCCCCGAGCAATGGAGATGGATCCTCGACCGCGCCTGCAAGGCCACGGAGGCGGGTTTCGACGTTCGTTGTCAGGTTGGCGCGCGCGGGATCGGAGTCATGCTCGGACTTCAAGCGACCTTTCATCCTTTCATGGGATTCCCGAGCTACAAGGCGATCAGCGGATTGTCGCTCGCCGAGCGCGTCCGGGCCATGCGGGACCCAGAGCTCAAAGCGCGCGTCATCGGGGAGAAGAGTGAACCGGTGGCAGGCGACGGAAGCATGCTCCCGCCGCTCGCGGATTTCTTCTTGTCCAACCTCGAGATGGTCGCGATGCGCCTCTTTCGGCTCGGAGAGAAGCCCAACTACGAGCCATCCCCGGCGGAGAGCTTTGGGGCCGCTGCAATGAGTCGCCAAGAGCCCGTGCTGAGCTTGATTTACGACGCGATGCTCGAGCAAGACGGTGAGGCCCTTCTCTACTTTCCGGTTTACAACTACACGGGGATGAATCTCGACGCGGTGCACGAGATGCTCACCCATCCGCTCGCCCTCCCCGGCCTGAGCGACGGAGGCGCCCACGTCGGAACGATCTGCGATGCGAGCTTCACGACCTTCCTGATGACGCACTGGGCACGCGACCGCGAGCGCGGGAGGATTCCGCTCGAGCGCATCATTCAAATGCAGGCCCACGACACCTCCCGGTTCATCGGGCTCGCCGACCGCGGTCTCCTCGCCCCTGGCCTGCGTGCCGACATCAACGTCATCGACTTCGACCAGCTCCGGCTCTCACCCCCAACCATGCTCAAGGATCTGCCGGCCGGAGGCCAGCGGCTCATGCAGCACGCCGAGGGCTACGTCGCAACCTTGGTCAACGGCGAGATCATCGCGAGGGACGGCAAGCTGACGGGGGCCCGTCCCGGGCGGCTCGTGCGCGCTGGAAGGAAGGCGTCGCGATGACCTCGGTGCGCATCCCATCACTCGCGCTGTTCTTCATACTGCTGAGCACCTCCTGCAGCGACGCCGGTGTTACCGCCGAAACCGATGCCGGAATGGACAGCGGGATGGAACCCGACGGTGCTCAACCTGCCCCCAAGTGCAACGGTCACGAGGAGCTGTGCAGCCGACGCTTCGACCAAGTCGCGTTCCCCATGACCCACAACTCGATGGCGAACGCCGGAGCGGGGTGGATCTTCGCCAATCAGAATGTGGGCATCAGCCAGCAGCTCAACGACGGTGCTCGTGGGCTGATGCTCGACACCTACGACGAGGGAGGTGAGCTCTTGCTGTGTCATGTGCTCTGTCAAGCCGGGAGCCAGCCTCTTGTCGAGGGCCTCGAGGAAATCACGGCGTTCTTGGAAAACAACCGTGAGGAACTGGTTTCGATCATCTTCGAGAACTACATCACGAACGAGCAGACGGCAGGTGCATTCGAGCAAAGCGGATTGCTCGACTTCGTCTATGCCCAGGTGCTCGGGGAGCCCTGGCCGACTCTCGCCGAGCTCGTCGAAACGAACAGCCGCCTCGTGGTCTTTCAAGAAAAGCTGCCACAGGAATCCGAGTTTCCATGGCTGATGAACATCTGGGATCACGCAGGGGAGACCCCGTTTTCATTCGCCACTCCGCAGGACTTCGTCTGCACTCCAAATCGAGGCGACCCGGCCAACCCGTTGTTCCTTCTCAACCATTTCCTCACGGGTCCGCTCGGCGGGAGCCCCGACTTCGCCGAAATGGTCAACTACAACCCTTTGTTCGTGGACCGTGCAAGACAATGCGAGGAGGAGCGCGAGGCGCTTCCAAACTTCGTTGCAGTCGATTTCTACGACATCGGGGATTTGTTCGATGTCGTGGACGCGTTGAACGGTTTCTAGCTGGAGTGGCGGGAAGGGACGGCGACGCCTTGCACGTCAGGCGCCGAAGATCTTCAATGCCACGATGACCTGAGCAGCGAACCCAGTGAGAAACGCGAGCGTTCGGACGCCAGGCCAGCCCATCGTGAGAGCGGGGAAATGCACGACCCGAGCCCAGAAAAATATCTGCGCAGCAAAGAGCACCTGGGAATCTTCGGCCTTCCCGAGAGCCTGGGCAACTAACACGAGCGTTGCGAACACGACGAGATTCTCGACGGCGTTGTAGTGAGCGCGCTTGGCACGCCGCGCCCAAAGCCGTTGCCTGAGCTCATCCTCAGGCTCGACCGGCTTGAGCGCGCCGAACACGCCGAGCGAAACCATGCGTTCGAGGATGTATGGAATCCACAGGAGCGCGGTGAGGGTGGCGCTGGCGGCGAGCCATTCTAGTGAGGTCATGGGGGTATCCTTTCAGGTGTGTCCGGAGCTAGACTCTCACGATCGGTGCGCCTTGAAAAGAAGCCCTCGCGCGCGTAGGAGCCAGATGGACGCGAGACGGCCGAACCCACGGAGTTACCGCATGGACAGGGCATCGAACCGACTCCCAAAGGGATTCCGAGGCTCGTGAACGCTCTCGACCGGAAGCTATTTCGCGAGTTGATCCGGTTGCGCGGTCAGGCGCTGACCATCGCGATCGTCGTGGCGTCGGGGGTCGCGTGCTACATCGCACTTCAAAGCGCCTGGCGTGCTCTCTATCACTCGCGGGACCTCTACTATGAAAGCAACCGGTTTGCGGATGTTTTCGTCCGCCTGAAGCGCGCGCCCAAGTCCGTTGCCCAACAGGTGGCCGAGCTTCCGGGCGTCGCCCGCGCCTATCCTCGGATCGTCGAGCAAGTGCGCATGCCGATGCGCGATCTCGTCTCCCCTGCGCGGGGCGACCTGATCTCGGTCCCATCGACGGGCAAAGCTCCGCTGAACGGTCTCGTCTTGCGGGCGGGACGCTACCTGGAGGCCGGCCACTACGACGAGGTGCTGCTCAACGAGCCGTTTGCCGAGGCCCACGGACTCGAGCCAGGCGATCGCCTGCCCGCGGTAATCAATGGGAAGCTCCGTGACCTCCTGATCGTCGGGTTCGCTCTCTCTCCCGAGTACGTGTTTGCGGTCGACTCCGGCCTTCTCATGCCTGACGATGCACGTTTCACTCCGCTTTGGATGCTCGAGGAAGCAATCGAGGCCGCCTATCGAATGGAGGGGGCATTCAACGATCTGTCGGTCAAGCTCGAGCCAGGAGCCAACGAGGAGGCAGTGCTGTCCGCGATCGATCGCTTGCTCAAGCCGTACGGCGGGCTTGGTGCGCTGACCCGGAAGCATCAATTGTCCAACTCGATCCTCACGAGTGAAATTCAGGGGATCGAAACACTCGTGATCTTTCTTCCGGTGGTCTTTCTCGGTGTCGCAGCGTTCTTGTTGAACGTGGTGCTCAGCAGACTGGTCACGCTGCAGCGTTCGCAGATCGCCGTGCTGAAGGCCATGGGCTATCGAAACTCGAGCATCGGCCTGCACTATCTGAAGATGGTCGGGGTCATCGTCTTGATCGGGGCGTCGATGGGTCTTGGGCTGGGAGTCTGGTTGGGAAAAGGAATGCTCGCGATGTACTCCGAGTTCTTTCACCTTCCTCAGATGCCACAGCGCGTCGATCTGACCGTGAGTGTCAACGCGATTCTGTTCAGCTTCTTCGCGGGAGCGCTCGGCGCATCGATGTCCGTCCGAGCGGCGGTCACCCTTCCCCCGGCGGCCGCAATGCGACCGCCGGCACCTGCGAGGTATAGGACTGCGGCGATCGAACGGGCTGGGCTGACCAAATGGTTCAGTCAGCCAACGCTGATGGTGTTTCGCGAAATCTGGCGCCGCCCAGGACGCACGATCCTCTCGTCGCTCGGCATCGCCCTCGCGTTGTCGATCGTGATCCTCGGGCGATTCGGCTACGACGCATACGGTCCCTTGATGACGTTGCAGTTCGAGCGTCAGCAGCGCGAAGACCTCACGGTGACTTTCGTCGAAGCGATTCCAGAGCGAGGCCTCGGCTATCTCGCTCACGTGCCAGGTGTCGAGGAGGTAGAGGGAATTCGGATGACGCCTGTCCGGATGCGCTCGGGCCATCGATGGCGCGATACGGCCCTCATCGGGATCCCGAACGACGCGCGGATGCGCCAACTGTTCAATCTCGATTTCGAACGGGTGCCCATGCCCGAGGAGGGAGTTCTGCTCACCAGCGTCCTCGGAACGATCCTGGAAGTCGGACCAGGAGACGTGATCGAGATCGAGCTCAAAGAGGGTGATCGCGGTCGACGAAAGCTCCCCGTCGCAGGCCTCATCGAGGAAGGCTTCGGCCTTCAGGGATACGTCTCGAAATCGAACGCGCACCGTTTGCTCCGAGAGTCTCCCCGATTCTCCTCGGCCCTCGTGAGAATCGACGCCCCAATGGAAAGCGAGGTTCAGTCCCGCTTGAACGACATCCCAGCCATCCAGGCGGTTTCGCGCAAGCGAGACGCCATCGCAAGCTTCAAGAAACAAACCGATGAAACGATGCGGGTCATGACGTTGATCATGACTCTGTTCGCGACCGCCATCGCCATCTCGATCGTCTACAACAACGCCCGCGTGAGCGTTTCCATGCGAGCTCGAGACTTGGCAACCCTCCGCGTCCTCGGGTTCACGCGTGGTGAGATTTCGGCCATTCTCCTCGGCGAGCAGGCCGTGCAGATCGCAGTCGCGATCCCATTGGGCCTCTTGCTCGGGACCATTGGCGCCAAAGCTCTCATCGCGTCCTGGGCCGACCCCGAAATCTTCAGAATCCCGTTCTTCATCTCGAACCAGACGTACGCCTTCTCGGTGGCGGTCGTGCTTGCATCGGGAATCGCCAGCGCGCTCTTGGTCCGCAGAAAGTTGGACAGGCTAGACTTGATCGGGGTCCTGAAGACCAGAGAGTGAGCGGTGGCGTGTCAGTCCGCCGGTGCCGCCTCTTGAGTCTCGCGAAGCTCTCTCTCGAGCTCGGTCACGCGCGCCTCGAGAGCTTCGATGCGCTTCTTCAGGGCGACCACTTCACGATGAAGGGCTGGTCCTTCGTGTTCTCTTTGTTCTTGCATGACACTCCTTCTCTTCGATGCGCCTCAGCGGTAGACCTGCGGAAGCTCCGAGCGAGCAGCATCGGTCCCCAATGCATCCACGGCGTGGGTTTCATCGAACCAAACATAGGCATCGAACTGCCAGGGCAGCACGGCTTGAAAGTAGTGGCTTTGAAGCTCCGTTTCCGGTCGGTAGATCACCCCGATGGCCCTCTCGAGACGGGGCGACCCCAGCTCCTCGCGAACCGCGTCGCGCGCCGGATAGCGCAACGCGAGCAGAAACGCGGATACGCCCGAATCGTGACAGAGACGCTCGTAGCTCGCCGGGTGTGACGGGCGGACTCTCTTGATCTGCATCGGACCGTCCCAGTCGGTGGCGGCGGCCACGGTGCCGGTATGGGTTCCGAACCCGATCGAGAACGCCTTATCGCCGAAGGTCTGACGGCACAGCTGACCGATGTTGTGCTCACCACGCGCCGCGCCCATCTCGGTCGCGCGGGCATCACCGACGTGCGAATTGTGCGCCCAGACGACGACCTTGGCATTGGGGCCGCGAAAGGCCAAGAGTCGCTCCAACGTGTCGAACATGTGTTGATCGCGGAGGTTCCAGGAAGCGGGACCTCCGTAGTACATCACGCGATAGTACTCCTCGGCGGCGGCCACCAAGTGGGCGTTCGAGGCTGCGTCGAAGAACCGATCGCCATCCGACCGCGCGTAGTCGAGGCGGCGCTCCAAGAGATCTTGCAAAACGGCGACGACGGGTCGCTCACATTGCGCATAACCTCTGCTGAGCGCTGCCCGTCCGTAAAGCGCCGGGTCACGCTCCCATGGGGAAAGGCAGGCGTATCGCTCTCTCGCGATCTTGGCTGCCTTTGGATCGACGTCGTCCAGATAGTGAAGAACTGCATCGAGCGACTTGTACAAGCTGTAGAGATCGAGACCGTGAAATCCCACGCGTCGCTGGGGGTCCTCGATCAGCTCGTTGTGGGACTTCAGCCACGCGATCAGCTCGACGACCTCTCGGTTGCGCCACATCCACGTGGGGAAGCGAGTGAAAGTCAGGTCGTCACGGATGGGGAACTCCAACCCGCGGACGTGGCGGTCGACGCGCGCCGCATCGGGCCAGTCCCCTTCGATGGCGACGAGGTTGAAGCCGCGCCGCATCACGAGCTCCGTCGTGATGCGGGTCCTCATTCGATAGAACTCCGACGTTCCGTGGCTAGCCTCGCCGAGGAGCACTACGCGCGCATCGCCGATTTGTTCCAACAATGGACCGAGCTCGGCTTCACCGATGTCGGCAATCGGCTGGCAGGCCTCGCGGATGAGATGCGCGATGGGAAGCTCCGGCCTCGGAATGGGCTTCGCGACGGGCGCTTGAGCGCCTTCGGGAAAGCCTCCTGCGCCGATCAGCGGCACGAAGCGAACGCCACCGAGATCTTCGGTCCTGGTGCTGCCGTCGGGCTGCTTGGTGACACGGAGGAGGCGTTGATCTCGGATGTCGGGTCCGACCGGGATCACGATTCGGCCCCGGGGGGCGAGCTGTTCGAGGAGAACACGAGGAACTTCGGGTCCTCCGGCCGAGACCAGGATCGCGTCGAACGGCGCGTTCTCCGGCCATCCGAGCGTTCCGTCCCCGCATAGGACGTGGACGTTGTGGTGGCCGAGCGCCTTCAGCCGGCTCTCGGCCTGATCGGCAAGCGCGCGATGACGCTCGATAGTGTAGACTTCGTCGGTGATTTCGCCGAGCACGGCGGCCGCATATCCCGAGCCCGTGCCGATCTCCAGAACCCGGTCGCTCGGGCCGAGCTGCAGGGCCTCGACCATGGCTGCCACGATGAAAGGTTGGGAGATCGTCTGCCCTTCGTCGATCGGCAGGGGCGTATCTTCATAGGCGAACTCGGCCAGGTGCTTGGGAAGGAACGCTTCGCGCGGCACGGCGCGCATGGCCTCGAGCACCGCAGAGTCACGAACGCCCCGTGCCTTCACGTGGCGCTCCACCATCTGCTGACGTTGCTCTCTGGTCTCCATCTCGATCACCCGAGCTCCGACATCGGGGGAGCCGCGGCCGTCCGCTTCTCCTCGTTGGCCCGGGCTTCGTTGCTGAATCGGAGCTGGGTGTGGTCCATCGACGTACTCCTGCGCTACGACTTGATGTCGATGGCCCGCGCCTTGGACTGTTTGGGCGCGGTGCGCGGGATTCGCACACTCAAGAGCCCGTCTTTGTACGTGGCCACGACCTTGTCCTCATCGGCATCGTTGGGAAGCGTGAAGCTCCGCATGAAGCTCCCGTAAGAGCTCTCCACGCGGTGGTACTTCTTGCCTTTCTTCTCTTCCTTTTCCTCGCGTCGTTCACCGCGAAGCATGAGGACACGGTCCTCGACGTTGACTTCGAGGTCCTCTTGCTTGACCCCGGGCAACTCGGCCTCGATCCGGTACTCCTCAGGAGTCTCCGATACGTTGCAAGAGGGCGTCCAGTCCGCAATCGACAACGCCTCGCGCTCGCCGAACGGCCAGGTCGCCAACATGTCGCGCATGGCCTCCTGGAGGCTTCCAAAGCCGGCCAATGGGTCACGGCCCTTCTTCATCAATGTCATGACTCGTTCCCCTGTGCGCCCGCGTGGGCACGCAATTGTTCTTTTGCCTCATTGAAGCAACAACCGAGCCAAGCCGAACCTTCCGCCTCCAAATCGATGATGCCGCCGAGAACCCGAGCAAAACAGCGCCCTCGCAGCGAGTCTCCTCCGACGGCGCAATCCCCGAGGCGCAGATTCTGCGTCTTGCGCTCAGGAACGCGCCAAAAGCGACTTGAGCTCGCGCCAGTGCCGGGTGTTGAGGACGTCCTCGGGCTCGAGCCATCCCCGACGGCCTTGATCCACGCCGAAGCGCATGAGGTCGAGGTTGCCGGACGCATGAGCGTCCGTCGAAATCGCCACCTTGAGACCCAGCTCCTTCGCCATGCGGCAGTGGACGTCGTTCAAGTCGAGTCGGTCGGGCTGTGCATTCAGCTCGAGATAGCAGCCTCGTTCTAGCGCTGCCTCCATGACCCTCTCCATGTCGACGTCGTAGGCATCTCTCTGGTTCATCAGGCGGCCCGTCGGATGCGCCAGAATGTTGAAATACCTATTGTCCATCGCGCGAATGATCCGCTCGGTCTGCTCGACGCGGCTCAAGCCAAAACCGCTGTGAACGGCACACACCGTGAGGTCGACGTGCTTCAAGACACCGTCACTCAGGTCGAGCGTGCCATCTTGCAGAATGTCGACCTCGACACCCTTCAGCACACGCAGCCCTTTGAGCTTCTCGTTCAGACGATCGATCGCGCCGAGCTGTCGCCGGAGCCGTCTTTCGTCGAGCCCATGGGCGATGGTGACGCGCTTGGAATGGTCGGTGATCGCGAGGTACTGATAGCCCAACGCCTTCGCCGCTTCGGCTATCTGTTGCAGAGAATCATGACCGTCGGTTGCGTTGGTGTGCGCGTGGAGGTCTCCGCGGATGTCACTCCGTGAAACGAGATGGGGCAGCCGATTCTTCTCGGAAGCTTCGATCTCTCCCCGGTTCTCCCTCAGCTCCGGCTCGATGTAGCGAAGCCCAACCGCTTGGAAGACCTCCTTCTCCGTCTTGCCGGCAATGCGGCGCTCGCCTTTGAAGACCCCATATTCATTGATCTTGAGCTTTTTCTTCACCGCGATCGTGCGCACGGCGACGTTGTGCGCTTTGGATCCGGTGAAGTAGTACAAGGCCGCACCGTACGATGCTTGCTCAACGAGGCGCAGGTCGACCTGTAGGCCAGACTGCAGCACGACCGTGGACCGCGTGGTGCCGTGCGAGATCACGTCGCGCACCTCCTCGTACTCGACGAAACGAGCCATCACCGGGGAGCCCGTCTCGCAGGTCACCAAGATGTCGAGATCTCCGACCGTCTCCTTGCGGCGGCGATAGCTGCCAGCGACGATCACTTCCCTCACGCCGGGCACGGACCTCAAATAGGCGACGTACGGATCGGCGATCTCCTCGGCGTCGGAAAGCTTGTATCGCCGTTCGCTGTCGGCGTCGCGGCGGAGCGCTTCGAGAATTCTCTGCTCCGTCTTCACTCCAAAGCCGCTGAGCTCTCGGATCCGTCCTTTTGTCGCCGCACGCAGGAGGTCCGCTCGATTCCGAACACCCAGGTCGTCGTAGAGGGCCCGGACCCGCTTGGGGCCGAGCCCCGGCACGTGGGTCAAGTCGACGAGGCCCGGGGGGATCTCCCGTTCGAGATCTTCGAGGGCCCCGAGGCGCCCCGTGTCGGCGATCTCCGCGATCTTTCCGGCGAGATCCTTTCCGATGTCAGGTAGCTCCGAGAGGTCTTCCCCTTCCGCGAGCATGTCCGCGACGCCCCGGGGCAGGTCGCTCAGGGTCTGCGCTGCATTTTGATAAGCGCGAATGCGGAAAGGATTCGCCCCTTGGATCTCGAGCAGGACGGCCATCCGTTCGAAGATCTCGGCGATGTCGGCATTGCGAACGGCCATGATCAACCCTGGGACGATCGTAGCAGCCGCCATCGGCCTGGGGGATCCGCGCTCACGCTGGGGCCGACGTTGCGCTACGCTCGACTCATGCCCGATTGGGAGCACTTCCCTCATGAGGCGGACATCGGCGTGCGGGGCCGGGGGGAGTCGCCATCCATCGCCTTCGAGCAAGCCGCGCTCGCGCTCACCGCGATAGTCACCGATCCGGACCGGGTACATGACGAGGAGTCCGTCGACATCAGCTGCAAGGCCCCGAACCTGGAGGTGCTCTTGGTCGACTGGCTCAACGCGATCATCTACGAGATGATGACGCGGTCCATGCTCTTCGGGCATTTTCACGTCGAAATCGACGGACTCTGCCTTTCTGCCCGCGCGGACGGCGAGCGGGTCGATCGGCAGCGGCACGAGCCGGTGGTAGAACCGAAGGGCGCGACGTTCACAGAGCTCCGAGTGAGTCAGGACGACGGGGGGCACTGGGTCGCGCAATGCATCGTCGACGTGTGAGCCAGATCACGAGGAAAACCGATGGATATCGCATCACTACGACAGATTTCCGAGGACCAATGGCAGCTTCCTGCGACTGGTAAAATGCGTGTTCCCGTGATCTTTTTCGCCGATCGGTCGTTGCTCGAGGCGATGGACGACAAGGTCCGTGAGCAGGCGGTCAACGTTGCGACGCTCCCGGGCATCTTCAGAGCGAGTTACGTCATGCCCGATGGGCACTGGGGCTACGGCTTTCCAATTGGCGGCGTGGCCGCGTTTGATGCCGACGAAGGAGGGGTCGTCTCTGCTGGAGGCGTCGGGTTCGACATCTCGTGCGGCGTCCGCTGTCTACTGACGGGATTGAAGACGAAGGACATCGAGCCCGTGAAAGAGGCGCTTGCCGATGCTCTCTTTGCGCGGATTCCCGCCGGCGTCGGCAGCACCGGCCACATTCGCCTCGATGACGACGAGATGACGGCCATGCTGCATGGCGGTGCTCGATGGGCCGTCGATCGGGGCTGGGGGTCTCAGGATGACCTCGAGCGAACCGAAGAGCGCGGGTCGATGCGTGGCGCCGAGCCCGAGCATGTTTCTCAGAGAGCACGCGATCGGCAACGAGATGAGATGGGAACCCTCGGTTCGGGAAACCACTATCTCGAGGTGCAGCGGGTCGCGGAGATCTGCGCGCCGGAGATTGCGTCGCGGCTATCCCTAGCAGACGGCGATGTGGTCGTGAGCATTCACTGCGGCTCGAGGGGCCTCGGGCATCAGATCGGCACCGAGTTTCTCCGCGAGATGGCGATCACCGCGGAGGAGCACGGGATCGACCTTCCCGATCGCGAGCTCGCATGTGCACCACTACGTTCGGACCTGGGACGTCGATATCTCGGCGCCATGCGCGCCGGAATCAACTGCGCGCTCGCGAACCGCCAAATCATCACACAGCTCACGCGCCGCGTGTTCAGTGATGTGCTGCCAAAAGCAGAGCTTCGACTTCTCTACGACGTCTCGCACAACACCTGTAAAGAGGAGGAGCACGTCGTCGACGGGACGCCAAGGCGGCTGTTCATTCATCGAAAAGGAGCGACCCGCGCATTCGGGCCGGGGCATCCTGAGCTGCCAGCGGAGCTTCGCGAGGTCGGCCAGCCTGTGCTGATCGGAGGCAGCATGGGAACCGAATCGTGGGTGCTCGCCGGCACCGCAGAGGGTATGGCTCTGGCCTTCGGGTCGGCCTGCCACGGTGCGGGAAGACGCATGAGCCGCCACCGCGCGACGAGACAATGGCGGGGCAGCAAAGTGATCAAGAACCTCGCCTACCGTGGCATCATCGTCCGGTCGGTCAGCATGCGCGGTATCGCGGAGGAAGCGCCAGGTGCCTACAAGGACGTTCGCGACGTGGTCGACTCGGCGGATCGCGCGGGTCTCGGGCGCAAGGTCGCGCGCCTGGAGCCGATGGTATGCATCAAGGGTTAGGCATGGATTCTCATGCTCGGGCGCTCGGGTTCGTTTCGCGCAAAGTGCTCTCGCAAGGCTTGGTTGAGCTCGATCGCCATTTGGAAGGTCACTCCGTGTCCGGCTTCTTCGAAGCGTAGCACTCGAGCATTGGGTATGAGCCGGGCGAGCCGGTCCGTCTGTGTCGGTCGAACCAAGATGTCCTTTCCGGGTCGAACGAGAAGCGTGGGCATCTCGATCCGCGAGAGACGTGACTCGGTCGAGTGCCGCCATACCGCGTAGAGCTGGCCGAGGACGGTCCGAAGGGGTGGTGGACGTCCGAGGCGCACCTTCAGATGCGCGCGGAGCGTGTCGGATTTCATGGATTCGAGAAACTCGTCCGGGTAGAGCAGACGCGGCAACGAGCGCAAACGCGCGCTCGGTCCGCCGAAGAGCCCCTGAAGGAAGAGCTTCATGCCCTTGAGCGTCGGAAGGGAGGCCACCGGCGCGCCACCGTGCGTCGCGATCAACGTGAGGCTTTGGCAGCGGTCGGCCGCGCGGAGCGCGAGCTCCTGAGCGATCATGCCCCCCATCGAAACGCCGACCACGTGCGCTCGGTCCCACGAAAGGTCATCCAAGATCCGAACGGCATCCTCGGCCATGCTCGGCATGGTCCGGAGGAGCGGTCCGCGATCGCTGTCACCAACCCCCAGATGATCGTAGACGCAGCAGCGGTGGTCATGCTGAAGAGCGTCGACCTGAGGCCCCCAGACCGCTCCGGGCATCCCAAACCCCATGATGAACAGAATGGACGGCCCCTCGCGGCCGAAGGCCTGGTAGCAGAGACGAGGCGACGTCCCGGTAAGCGTCGGGCTCACCCGAGCACCCCCACCGGCCCTGACACCGGCACTGACGCTGACCCTGACACCGCGCTGCAGCCTACCCCTGCCTTCGTCTCGGCGCGAGCGAAAGGCTATGCTCCGGACCATGACCTCGAGCTTTTTCGACGACGTCAATCACTACTTCGACGCGGCCTGCCGCTACACCGACGTGCCAGAGGGCATCCTCCACCAAATTCGAGCGTGCAATGGAGTCTATCGAATGCGGTTTCCAGTCCGTCGCGACGACGGGTCCATCGCGGTCGTCGAAGGCTACAGGGCCGAGCACAGCCACCATCGGCTGCCCACCAAGGGCGGTGTTCGCTACGCGATCGACGTCTCACAAGACGAGGTCATGGCGCTTGCTGCACTGATGACGTACAAGTGCGCGGTCGTCGACGTTCCCTTTGGCGGCGCCAAAGGCGCCGTATGCGTCGACCCGCGGACCGAGTCCACTTCCTTCTTGGAGCGTGTGACCCGACGCTATACGCACGAGCTCATTCGGAAACGCTTCATAGGTCCCGACGTCGACGTGCCCGCGCCCGACGTCGGCACGGGCGAACGCGAGATGGGCTGGATCTACGACACCTACAAGAGTCACGGGCCAGACACCTTGAACGCATTGGCCTGTGTGACTGGAAAGGCGGTCAGTTTGCACGGCGTCACCGGCCGTCGCGAAGCGACTGGGCTCGGCGCAGTAATTGCACTCGGATTCTTCTTGCAGGAAGAAGAGGACGTGAAGCCTCTGGGCCTCGGGATCGGACTGGCGGGGAAGCGGATCATCGTCCCCGGACTCGGCAAGGTAGGGCTTCATGCGGCTCGGGCTGCGATCGAACGGGATGCGGTCGTCGTGGGCGTTTCGGTGAGCGACGGTGCGCTCTACGATGAAGGCGGCTTGGATATCGAAGCCGTTCTCCTCCATCGCTCTGAGACGGGATCGCTCAAAGGTTTTCCAGGTGCCCGGCATCTGCCCAATCCCGACGCAATTCTCGAGGAGCCGTGCGACATTCTCATTCCTTCGGCACTGGAGCATCAGATCACGGCCGAAAACGCGCCTCGGCTCCGGGCAAGAGTGATCGTCGAAGCAGCCAATGGTCCAGTCGACCCAGAGGCCGATGCCATCTTGCGAGAGGCGGGCACGATCGTCCTGCCGGACGTCTACGCGAACGCGGGCGGCGTCGTCGTGTCGTACTTCGAGTGGATCAAGAACCTCTCTCACGTGAGCTTCGAGCGCATGACCCGCCGGTATCAGCAGATTGCGAACAACCGGATGCTCGACGTGATCTCCCGCTTGACCGGCAAGTCACTGCCCCCCGAGGACAAGGCGCTCTTGCTTCAAGCGCCCAACGAGATCGACTTCGTTCGCACCGCGCTGGAGAATACGATGCAGATCTCGTACGAGAAGATTCGCGAATCCTGGAAACGAAAGGCGCTCCCGGACCTCCGGACGTCCGCATACTTGGCCGCCCTCGAGAGCGTCGCGTGCTCCTACACGTTAGACGGCATCTTTCCCTAGGCCTGAGCCGAGCCCCGTCGACTACGACAGTAGAACCTTGCCCGCGGCGCGTGCCACGCTCACCCTACCCGCCTCGAAGATCGATTCGCCGTTGACGAATACCCGCTCGATCCCGGATGGGGGCGCGTCCCCCGACTCACCGGTGTGATCTCGAACCGCGCTCCAGTCGAACACCACGACATCGGAAGCATGGCCTTCCTCGAGATGGCCGCGCTTATGCAAACGAAACCGGGTCGCCGCCGCACCGGTCATCTTGTGGACCGCGTCCTCTAGCGAGATGTTCTTACGCTCGCGTGCCCACCGCAGAAACCTCGGAAAGGTGCCGTATGCCGCGGGGTTCTGATGACCACCGGGCTCCGGCCACGAGTCCGATGCAAAGATCGCAGCGGGGTGCCGCATGAGCCGATCGATGATGCCGTCGTTGTAATAGTCGTGGAAAAGGACACGCGCCTGGGCCCTGCTCTTGTCGAGAATGTCGAGCATCGTGTCGAAGCTGGACTTACCTACACGGGCGGCGATCTCTGGAAGGAACCGGCCGTTGTGCTCGTCGTATTCGGCACAGCTCGCGTTCGTGATCTGTATCTGCGGGTAGCCGAAGCCGACGAGGCGGAAGCCAACCTCCGCTTCGAGCCGAAGTCGCCCCCGGGCCAACCGGTTGTGAAGCACTCCAGGCATCCGGGCCATGAACCACTCGGGCAGCAACGTATTGAGCAGCGTTGCCCCACATGCGTACGGGAACATGTCGAAGCAGACGTCGACACCATCGGAGATCGCTCGATCGAATAGCTCAATCGCTTCGTCGACCGTTTTCCAGGTCTGCGAGCCGACGAAGATCAGATGCGAGAACTGAAGGCGGACTCCCGTGCGCCGTGCCAACCCTAGCATATCATCGATCGCCTTGAGATTGTGAGCCCGCCCGAACGGCAGCATCGGATACGTCCCGGACAACGACGAGTACGCTTTGGCATGGACGGTCAACACCTTGTCGTGCCGCCTCACCAGACGCGCGACCTCGTCGAGCTCGTCGAGCTTGGCGAACACGCCAGGCTTGTACTGCAATCCGAGGGAGACTCCGGCAGCGCCCTCGTTCAGCGCACGATCGAGAAGCTCGAGCATCTGCGTATGCTCCGATCGCGTCAACGGCCGCGCATCGAACCCGGCCAACGAAGTGCGCACCGCACCGTGCCCAACCAGATGGACGAAGTTGTGAGTCAGCCCCATCTCACCAACGATCGCGCGGTACTCCGAAAAGCTGTTCCAGTCCAAGGTGTCCCGAGCCGCCTTGAAGAGAGAGCTCTCGAGCAGGCTTCGATGCCTCGTTCGTGGTGCGAAGCCAAACGGGCTGAATCCGCAGTTGCCTGCCACGAACGTGGTGACGCCCTGCGCGGTGAACGAATCGAAGTGGTGCGGGTCGTCGCTCACCGAGAAGAAATCCATGTGAGAATGGGCATCGATGAAGCCCGGTGCGATGACCTTGCCGGTGCAATCGATCGATTCCCCGGCGCTGTCAGGAACCTCGCCCAAGGCATCGATGCGCGGGCCGTCGAGTAGCACGCTCCCGGGTCTCGGCGGGGCACCCGTACCATCGACGATCAGGCCGCCTCTGAGAAGCATTTTTCGGCCGGGAGCTGGCGTCGCCATGGTGAGCCGTCGATTACATCAAACCGGCGTCTGCGACAAAGGCTTTCGTCGTGCACGCGCAACTGCGAATGGGCTATCGTGAGTCCTAGATGAATCCCTCACGCAGAAGCCACTATCGGATCGTGCTGACGGGCGGCCCCGGCGGCGGAAAGACCACCGCCGCGGATTTATTCCGCCGGGAGATCGGCGAGAAGGTCGTCATCGTCCCCGAAACGGCGACGATGCTGTTTACAGGCGGGTTCCCTCGCGTCGGAGCGCCCGAGGCACGCGCCGCAACGCAAAGGGCCATCTTTCACACCCAGAGGGCGTTGGAAGACCTGCAGGCGGCGCTCTACCCGAACCGGGTGCTGCTCTGCGACCGGGGGACAATCGATGGCGTCGCCTTTTGGCCCGAGGAGGCCCCGAAGGGCTTTTTCGAAACCATGGGTAGCAGCCTCGACCAGGAGCTCAGGCGTTACGACGCCGTGATCTTTTTCGAATCAGCGGCCGTCGGGGACATCTCCGTGGAAGGGGGGAACCCCGCACGCACCGAAACCAACGAGGAGGCCCGAAAACTCGACATCCGCTTGCGAGAGGTGTGGTCGAAGCACCCTAATTTCTTCTTCGTTCCGCATTCGACCTCGTTTTTCGCAAAGCTCCAGAACGGCCTGTCACGGCTGCAAACCGTCGTCGATGAAAACGGCTTGCTCCACCGGGGCTCATAAAATGGCCCGAGTAACCCATCTATACTAAACCATCGAGTCATGGGGATGTTTCGATCGTTCGACGGACAGCCGCAGGCGCTCTGCACTCGGCTGGGCCTGGTTTCACTTCTCGCGCTGGCAGCGCCGGGGTGCATCAGCCAGATGCAAGCCGATATCGCGGCCAACCAAAAACGGCTCGACTCGCTCGAAGCGGACCTCGAGGCCAAACGAAAAGAGCTCGAAGAGGCGCTCGCCGAAGCAAGCCGTGTTCTCCGCCGCAACAGCGCCGATCAAGGATTGCAGATAGAGGAGCTCCAGCAGCGACTCGCAGTCCTCGAAGGCGAAATCGCCGAGCTCCGCAACGAAAGCACCGGCTCGAGTCAGGCACAGATGCAGCGAAGCCTCGAGCTCGAGCGCCAATTGAGCGAGGTCGCACGAGCTGCAGGCATGGACGTTCCGCTCGAGGCGAGTGAGATTCCGCAGAGCAAGAGCGCACACTGGGACGCGCTCAGCAAAGCGTATCGCATCAACAAGTTTTCGTACGCTCGGGGGCTCGCGCGCGTGTACGTAGAGCGGTACCCGAAAGACGATCGAGCAGACGACGCGCAATACATCATCGGCTCTACCTATCTGAAGCAAGGTCAGCCGGCCGCGGCGCTCGGCGAATTCAAAAAAGTCCTCTCGAGCTACCGGAAGGGCGACGCGATCGACAAGACCCTCTACGAGATGGCGCAGGCGTTCTTGCAGGTACGTGCGTGCAACGATGCGGCGACGGCGCTCAAGGCTCTGCTCAAGAACCACAAGAAGTCGCCGCTAGTGCCCGAGGCAAAAAAGGAGCTGCGCAAGGTCGGCAGTCTCGGCCGCGCGGAATGTGAAGATCGGTAGCGGCTACGGGCTTGCTTCCGTCGCGGGGCGGGTGAGATAGATGGGTGACGACCACGCCCGCTCTTGGTTCATCGACAGGCAATCGTCCTCGAAGGGGGTGCGGAAGTCGCCGTAGCACGGATAGCAATCGTCGCCGTCACACCGGAGCGAGCCCGCATTGACTGCTAGCGTCGGCTCCTGAATCGCTCGCACGTAGTAGAGCACCTCGCGGTCCGCCGACGCGTACCAGGGATCTTCGAACTCGACCTCGCAGACCCCCACGTCGGCAGGACACGGGATCGTCAACCAGGGGTCCTCGATGAGGTCCTCCACCCGGTCCGTCTCTTTCATCTGCCGTCCGATCCGAACGACCTCGATTCGAACGATGGCCCGACGTTCGTCGGAAGGGTGATAGCATTCTCCCGCGCAAATCCGGTCGATTCTCTCGGGCCCTAGCGCTTCGGTCACCTCTTCTGGGCAACCAGGCAGCTGAGCAAAGTCCCCAGCGGCGCGAACCCGGAACTTCGGGGTTCCCGCGAGCTCGAGCTGACTACCCATGGGAGCGGGCTTTTCACCCGCGTTGACGAGATCGAACCAGAGCAAGATGCGATCACCAGAGGTTCCATACACGTGCCGGTCGAACAGCGCCTGCCAAATCGCCTCGCGGGTTCGTTCCTTCGCGTGGACGGCAACGAGCCCGCCCGTGAGAAAGAAGGACGCCTGACGTTCCAACCAAACCCGCCGGAACGGGGGCCTCTGGAAAACCTCCTCTGGCGACAAGGGAACGGACTCTTTGGTCTTTGCGGGATTGCCGAACAACACCTTCTGCCACTCCTCGGTCGCAGGGCCGCGTGCTTCGGTCATCTTCCGGCGCGCGAACTCCTTGTAGCCGGTCCCTGGTCTCGCCGAATGGTTGTCGCTCGACGCGATGAAGCCAAGCGTCGTATGCCGAGGCGCCCCGGGATCTTCGAAGCTCCCGCGCGCGAGGATGTATTGCACGGAGCCCCCCGGACGGTACGAAAAGCTCGGGTCGAAGCAATCGGTGCACTGTCCGCAGTTGCCCCATTCAGTCACCTCGGTGCCAGGGAGCGTGAGGTGACCCGCGACCCCCACCCTCAGGTAGTTCTCACGCGCGGCTCGCACGCGCTCTTCGCACTCCTCCGACAGGGGACTCTCACAGCGGCTTCGGATGATCTCTCCGGCCCGCCAACAGCACGGCTCGAAGTCCTCGGTCGGCTCGGGACACTCCAGACCACTTTCGGTTTGCTTCGCCGATCGGAAGCTCCGGTATTCCTCGGAGTTGCCATGCCCGGAGAACACCTCGATCAATTGCTGCCACTTCGGGTTGTCGTGCTTCGCTTGCAGCTGCTTGTCGTAGACGTAACCCGGCGGCGTGTAGAAGCCCCAAGTCGTCCCGTGGGGGATCACCATCGCATCGAAACCCCATTCGTCGAGCTTGCGGAAGAGCACCTCGGGGGTATCCGCAACTTCGCGGCAGTCAGCAGGAAGCTCGGGTGATCCAGCATTCACCGGGCACGCCGAAAGCTTGGCGATCTCCGAAACGTGTGCGGTCACGTCGGTGTAGGGCTGCTGGTTCGGAAACGCGCGAAACGGGATCGAGATGTTCGCCCGAAGGGTCTTGAGATCCGAGAAGGCCTGTGAAGCCAACCCTGGTGCGGCGATCGGGCGAGCCGGGAGCGCGCGGTCGGCGGTCTCCTTGAAGATGACGTTCCGGTGACCAAAGTGGCTCTCCGGAGTCGTGCCGATCTGCGTCCATTCGAAGCCCGTGAAGGCAACCAGGTCGGGCTGCTCGCTGTCCGCGTCGACCGCGTTACATTGTCGGACCGACTCGCGCACCATCTCCCACGTACGCGGCGTGAGGGCCTCCGCGTGATCGGTGAGCGAATAGAAATCCAGCTGCGAGCAGAACCGCGCGAAGTCGCATGCATCGGAGGGGGGATGAACCCCCTCTCCGCCCATCAGTGGCAAGCTCCATTGAAACGCATCGACCGAGAGCGTCGAGTGCACGTGGAGGTCGCCAAAGAGAACATGCGTCTCGGGATCGCCGTCGACGGGTCGCTGCGCAACGTCACGCGCCGCCAGCAGGCCACGGTCGAGCGGCACGGCGGTGATTACGCCATCGGTTTGGAGTTTTCCACCCCGCAGCACGACCCACGATGCAACCGCGGCCAAGAGGAGAACTACGAGACTCGCGAGGCATCCCAGCTTCCAGATCGCCATGGGTGTGGAGCATAGAGGGCCTGCCCCAGGGTACAAAGCAGATTGTGCGGCTCAGCGCGACCAGCGTACCGTCTCGGCCTCGCCAGAGATGACCTGATTCTGGTCTTGGCCGTCTTGTCCGGAGAGATAGACCCCCGGGGAGCCTCGACGGTTCGATGCAAACGCGATCAAACGGCAATCGGGCGAAAAAGCTGGATCCTTGTTGTCGCCCTGGCCCTGGGTGAGACGCTTGTACTCCTGGGTCTCGACATTGACGGTGAAGATGTCGAAGTTGCCGTCTCGCCCGGTAAACGCGACGATCGGCTGTTTGGGATCCTTGCACCAAACCGGCGTCTGATTGTGGCTGCCCCTGAAGGTCAATCGCTGCACGTTGGTCCCGTTTTCGTTCATCGTGAAGATCTGCGGGCTCCCATGACGATCCGAGACGAACGCCAGCTTGCCGCCTGGCCCGCACGTCGGGCTGACGTCGATCGCGCGGTTGCGGGTCAGACGCCGCAAATCGGTTCCATCGGGCTTCGAGCTGTAGATCTCGGGGTCACCCGACCGCGACGACACGAAGAAGAGTCGTTCACCGCAGACCACCGGTGCCATCGTGATTCCCTTGCCTCCGATGATCCGTTTTCCTCCGACTTTCGTGTTCGTGATGAATGTGCCTTGCTTGGTCATCCGCGTGTACCAAATCGAGCCCTTGCCGAAGGAGGGCAACATCGAGACGCCTTGGCCGCTCGACACCTGACGGACGCCGTAGCCATCCATCCCCGCGACGTAGACGCTCTTGCGCCCGGGCCCATGTTTGCGGGCGAATACGATCTCGGTGCCGAATGGACCGTATGTGCCGGTCACGACTCCAATTACCGCGTTCGCAAAGTCGTGCATCCAACGGCGGAGCTCCGTGGGCGAGCCCCGGTAGGTGCGGCGAAGCGCGGGAACCCCGGCACCGCTCGACTGGTAAAAGCGAAGCTCGACCATGAGCCCGGCGTCGTTGCCGCCGATGAGACCTTTGATGACGCCGTTGGCCCCAAGGGCAGCCCAAGCCCCTAGATCGACCCCGAGGCCGAGCGCAGCGGCGTCGTGGCGAACCGACTCTGGGCCGATGACTCGAAAGCCGGGCATCAGCCTGAAGTCGTTTTGCAGAATCTGCCCGCCCGCGGCTGTGTACTGCGCCGGCTCACCAATCAAATCAGGGATGCCGATGCGGAAGACCTCCTCCTCCGGAGCGTCGATGTCGACGACGATCTTGTCTTCCGGCAGCGGAGGGGCCTCTTCCTGGCCTACGGCGGGCAGCGCCACCACCACGGCTGGCCCTAGGGCGAGCGCGAGGACCGCAAGCCCCCACGGAGATCGGTCTCGAAGTGCAAGTGAAATCATGTACCACCTTCAGCGGGCATGGCGCCCAAAGAAACGAAGAGAGATCGTTTTCCCCAGAATGCGATCGGAGATCGATTCGGGTGGCGCGGGAAGCTCGGCCCCCTCCGCCTGACTCAGCCTCCGACGAACGGAGTCATCGAACGCTTCATTCCCGCTCGGACGCTTGACCTCGTATTCGTCCACCCGTCCATCCTGCGTAATCGACAGCTCGACGACACAGGTAAGCTTCCGAAGCTCGTCGTCGGAAATCAGCGTGGGAACCTGCCAGCCACTCCGGAAATACGAGTACAGCTTGCCGAGATAGATCTCTTCTTCGTCTCCGCTTGCCTTGGTGCCCTCCACGATGCCCTCGGGGTCCCCCTCGAGCTCCGGCCCCTTGGACAGATCCGAAATCGCGCCGGCCCGAGCGCCGAGCTGGGCAAGTAGATCTTCCTCGCGCAGGTCGGGCTTTTTCTTGGGCTTCGCGAGGCCGCGCTCCTTCGCCTCGGTCGGCACGGCCGCCATGGGCTCGGAGTCGGGGGCCTGGGGGACGGGCGCGGTTTGAGGCGCGTCGGGAACCTCTTTGCTAGGCAGCCGCCGTTGCTCCTGGCGCTTTCCGAGCCGCACGAAACGCGTCTCGATGACCTCGATGGGCGCAGGCGGCAGATCTTGGACGGCCCCCCCGAAGATCGATTGCATCCCGCCGAGCACGAATGCGCTCAGAAGAGTGAGCGCGGGAATCGCGATGAACACGGCCAACGTGAACCCGACCCCCCCCACGATCTCCCTCACCTTCGGCTGCTCGGTCTCGAGAAGGGAGAGCGCCCGCCAGTCGGTCGCCTCGACCATCGACTACCTCGGCTTTCGCGTGAGGGGGTCGGTCACCAACCCCATCTTTCCGATGCCGGCCTGACGCACGAGCGCGAGCACCTGAGCGACCACGCCGTAGGGGACTTGCTCGTCCGCTTGCACGAAGACTTCGTCCACGTTGCGGATACGCTCGTCGGTCAACAGCCGTTGCCGCAAGACGTCGAGCGAAACCTCCTCGTCGAAGAGAAAGATGCGTTGGTCGCGCTGCACGGTGATCAAGGGTTGATCTTCATTGATGTCCATCCGCGGTGCATCGGCTTTGGGAAGATCGACGTTGACGCCCGTCGTCAGCATCGGCGCGGCGACCATGAAGATGATCAGCAAGACCAACATCACGTCGACCAGAGGCGTGACGTTGATTTCGCTGAGCGCTGCCCCCCGTCCTCCGCCGTCGTTCGAAAACGCCATCGACTACTCGACCAACAGGTGCCGGCGAATGATGTTCAGGTACTCGCTGGCGAACGCGGCCGTCTCGCTGTCGACGACGCGGATCCGCCGGACGAAGTAATTGTAAGCCATCACGGCGGGGATCGCGGCCGCGAGGCCGAGTGCGGTCGCAATGAGTGCTTCGGCGATGCCTGGAGCGACGACATCGAGCCCCGCGCTCTTTTCACCATGGATCGCGATGAAGGAATTCATGACGCCCCAGACGGTGCCGAAGAGTCCGACGAAGGGCGCGGTCGACGCGGTCGTTGCCAAGAAGGACACCTTGCTCTCGAGCCGGGTCAGCTCCGCGGTCTGCGCCCGCCGGAGCGCCCGCTCCACGTTGTCGACGTCCCCTTTGGTGGGTCGGCCGGTGCGGGCACTACGGGCGAGCTCGCGATAACCGGCGCGGAACACGCTGGTGATGGGCGATCGTTCGAATTTCCCGGACTGCCCGTGAATGTCGTTCATCGCTTTCGCGTTCCAGGCCCGGGATCTCTCGTCCGCCCAGAAAAGCTCGAGAAAGCCCCGACTCTGGTCGGTCACCTGCTTCAGGCGAACCCACTTGGCCCCGATGATGTACAGGCACATCACCAGCATGAACACGAGAATCAACAAGACGAACTGCACGACCGGCGAAGCGCCGACCACCAGTTGCCAAGGATTGAGTTGTTCGGGTGCGCTCGTCTGAAGGAAAACCGACAGCATCAATGGCTACCCCCCACGAGCGCGCCCCCGCACGCGTCAGTTCCCAGATGCGCTCACGTTGCGGTCACGAGCCCAACTGGCTTCGTCTGTGCCCGTCGCCATCTCCTCACCCACGGAGGTGATGGAGAGTCGACTTGCATCCATGCCGAGCGAAACGAGATAGCTGCGAACCGACCGGGCGCGCCGCTCACCAAGGGCCATGTTGTACTCCTCGGTACCCCTCGGGTCGCAGGCACCCGTCAGCAGCAAGGACAGGCCGGGATCGGGCTGATTGCGATAACACTCGACGGCCTCCTGAAGCGTAGCGCGAGCGCTGCTGTCGAGCTCAGATGAGTCGAACGCGAAGTACACGGTACCGACCGAACACGGCTCTGCAACCGGCTCGACCTCGACCTCGGGCTCCGGCGCGGGCATCTCGGCGCCGACGGTCTCCTCGGGCGCGGGCTCCTCGGTTTTCTTCTTGCAACCAAACAGCATGGCCGCAAACAGCGTGAGCGTCATCCACACGGCGAGAGATGAGTTGAACTGTCTCTTCATGGAGTTCCTTTTTCCTTCCCCTCTGAGCTCAGAGAGCTTGTGCGCCAGCATAGCCCGAGGGCAGTCACGCGCAATTTTTCTTCTTCCGCCCGCCGGGTCCAAAGGCACACTGTGTCGAAGTGTAACTAGCTGAAGTCATTTGCCCGGGTCAAGGATGTCGCTAATTGTAATCCTTGGAGCTCGAACGACTGACCCCCTCGGGTTTCCTCACCCGCGCTTGTGACAGCACCGTCTGCCCGGTGCAATAGGACTTCGTCGATTTCGCAAAGAGGCTCCCGTGCGGGCTGGATTCACCTACGATACCGCGCGTAGGAACCTCGGTGGACGGCGCGCCGAATCGCGTGGGCGGCCTTGTAGCCGACGGCGGTCGCGACCATGTCGAGTCTGCTCAGCTCGGTCCGAAGCCGGGTGGCTAGGCGGGGCCGGGACGGGAGCGAGATCCAGAGCCGCAAGAGGTGACGCTTGAGCTCGGGCTCCAGGTGGTCTTCGTAACCGGTGCGCGCATGCAGCACGCAGTGGTTCGACAGGAGTTGAACGTCCCCGGGCTCCAAGTCCATGTCGAGGTACAAGCCCGGGGTCTCGGCGATCTCGTTGTAGAGATCGAGCAGTGCCCTGTCCTCTGCAGCCAGCATCGATCCCCCTCCGAAACCCGCCGCCGAGCGGAAGTAATCGGTGTGATAGAAGGTACGAAGCCGCCCGCCGTCGAAACGGCACGGGCGGACGGGCAGATATCGCACCCCACCCTCGCCCTTGGTGTCCATCATGAAGGGCTGGTACAAACGAGCGATCCAGTCAGGCCGTCGGCGAAGCAGCTCGTTGTAGACCGAAACCGAGCTGACGATCCGGCTTTGGCCGCCGGTCTTGGCTTTTTGCAGACAAAGGAGCCCGACCACGTCGGCTGCATCGCAGTGGAAGTTGATGTTCACGCGGGTGCGGTAGTGCCGCACCTCGTCTGGGCTTTCCCCCGTGTCCCTCACGTGCCCGAGGAGATCACGCTCGGGATTCTGAGCACCGGGAATTCCAAAGTGCTGCCCGAAGCACCAGAAGAAGAGCTCGGCCTCGCTCTGCGTCCAGCGCGCGACCGGCACGCCCCGAAGCACGAGAAAGCCGCGCCCGGAGCCGATCTCACGCCTCCATCGCTCGATCTTCGCACCGAGCTCGGGGAGCGGGAAGTCCTCTTTCGTGAGGGCTCTGAGGGGCTTTCGAGTCCTCTGAGCCGACGCGACAGCTCCTCCGATCTCGGAGACCTCGGACTCGCTCAAGGTCTCTCGCCAGTCTCCGCTGCGGGCTAGCTCGCTCCCTTTCCAGGCGGCCGCGACGTTGAGCGGCTGACGCAGCACGCGCTCCTGGGGGCGTGCGAAGTAGTGAATCGTCTGCGCCGTGAGGGTGTTGTACACGCCGCCGAGTCTAGCGCGTTGCGCGCATGCGGTCAGGACCTATAAGAGCCGCAGGAGGAATCCGATGGGCGATCCCAGCTATGCGTTTTCCAAACAGCTCGATGGGGTGACGGTCGAAGAGGCGCTCGACAAAGTATCGGAGGCGCTCAAGGCGAACGGATTTGGCGTCCTCACGAAAATAGACGTCAAACAAACACTCAAGAACAAGCTCGACGTCGACTTTCGCCCGTACGTCATCCTCGGCGCATGCAACCCAAAGCTGGCGCACAAGGCACTGCAAGGCGAGTCGCTGATCGGGTTGCTGTTGCCGTGCAACGTGGTCGTACAGGAATCGGAGGGCGGAGCGCTAGTTTCGTTTGCCGACCCCAAAGCGATGTTCGAGCTGGTACCTGATGCGCCGATCGAACAGGTTGCCACCGAGGCACGCCGACTGCTGCAGGCCGCACGAGACCTGCTCTGAGCTATCGGAGCGCCTCGATTCGCGCCGCCACGTGTTTGTGCCAGGGAGTGCCGGCGAGCCAGTCCCTGTCCTCGGTGGACGTCAGCTCGTTGGGCGCGACACCAGTCTGAATCCGTCCCTCGGCCGACGTATGGTCGAGACCGAGCCCGTTTGGAAGCGAGACGTGACCGCGCTGCATCATGGCGGAGATCTCGATCGGCACTTCGACGGACCCGCGCTTTGTGGTCAACCGGACACGATCGCCATCGGCCACTCCGAGGTGATGCGCGTCTTCGAGATTAATGCGCAGCGAGCCGTCGGGATCCTTTTTTCGCCACTCGGGATTGCGAAGGATCGTGTTGGCGGTGAAGGATCGCCGCTCACCGGCCGAAAGCACGAATGGGAATGCGCTTTCGCCCGTGTCGGGAGCCGCGTTGCGGAGGCTTCCGAGCTCGCTGAGTAGCTCGGGGATCGAAACCATGATCCGGCCACCGGCGGTTTTGAGCCGTTTCCAGCTCTCCGCGTACTCATCGACGGCGAACACCACCCCAGAGGGGTTTTCGAGGATTGCGTCGAACAGCTTTTCGGGCGCCTCGAAGCCCTTCCCCTCGAAGCCGGCCCGGCGAAGCGAATCCGGATACGCCGCGGCAAACTGGTGCACGAGCCCCCAGACGACGGCAGCAGATTGGAGACCGGGAGGTAGATGCGGGCCGAGGGTCCGATAGAGAATCACCGGCGCAAGCGGCGCGAGCTTGGGATTAGTCAGGACGGTGCCGAAGAAAGCAGGAATGAAGGCAGCGCGGCCCTTCGAGGCCGCGTCGTGCAACGGCGCGAGCTCTGCCTCGGTGTATGCGCCGAGCGCCTCACAGAGCCGAGCGTGGATCTCGGGCTCGGGCAAGACACCGGCCGGCGCCTCGAATACGGGATGCCGGACGTGAAAGTAGTTCTCGGGAAACTCGAAGTTGAAAAAGGTTGCCTCGGCCTTTTCGTACTGGGTGGGCGTCGGAAGGATGTAGTGCGCCAAACGCGCAGTTTCGGTCATCGCGATGTCGATGACGATGAGCGTGTCGAGCGAGCCGAGCGCAGCGCGCATGTGCTGGCTGTCCGCGAGAGAATGTGCAGGATTTGCGCTTTCCACGATCATGGCCCGATAGCGCTTCGGATGGTCGGTGAGAATCTCGTCGGCGATCGAGTTGCAGGGAGTCAGCCCGGAGATGATCCGCTCGCCAGTGACCGGGGTGCGCTTGTCCTCGGCTCCTGCAGCGAGCTTGTCGAGGTTGCCCGCAACGCTGACGATCGGTGCAGGAACGTACTGCGCTCCGCGCTTTCCGAAGTTCCCCGTGAGCACCCACAAGAGCTTGTTCAAGTAGCTGTTCAGCGTGGAATGCCGGTTCATTTGAATGCCGAGGTCCTCGAACACCGCGACGCTCGCGGCCTCGCCGATCCTGCGTGCGGCCTGGCGCACCAGTCTCTCCGAGACGCCTGCGTGCGCGCTATACTCGGCGACGGGGACCTCGCGGAGGGCAGCGATCACTGCGTCGGCGCCATCGACGTGGACCTCGAGCCATGCGTGGTCGATTTCGTCCTCTTGGACTAGGACCGCCCCGAGGGCGGCGAGAAGCCAGGCGTCGGCGCCTGGTTTGACCTGAAGATGAATGTCCGCGAGCTCGGCGGTTTCGGTTCGCCGCGGATCGATGACGATCAGTGAACGCTTCGGATCTTTGGCGATTTCCTTGAGCGTAACGCGGGCGCGGGGGATGCCGTGGGACTGCCACGGGTTCTTCCCGATGAAGAGACCAACCTCGCAGTGCTCGAAGTCCGCACGCGTGACCGTTCCCATCATGCGCCCGGCAACCCAGAACTCGCCGGTTTTCTCCTGCGCCAGCGCGCTCGAACGATAGCGAGAGCCGAGCGCACGTCGTGTCGCCACCGAATAAGCGGCTGGGAAGTGATTCCCTTGGCCCCCGCCTCCGAAGTAGAAAATCGTATCGCCTCCGTGGGTGTCGCGAACCGCCGCGAGCCTCGCGGCCACTTCGCGAATCGCAGTATCCCAACCGATCTCTTCGAAGGTGCCGTCCGACCTGCGCCGCAGCGGCGAGGTGATCCGGTCAGGCCCATTTTGATAGTAGTCGAGCCTGTGCGGCTTCTCGCAGGCGTAGCCCTGGGAGGCAGGGTGGGCCTTGTCTCCACGGATGCGGACAAAGTGCCGATTGCCCTCACCTCCTAGTTGAACCTCGAGTCCGCAGTTGCACTCGCACAAAATGCACGCGGTTTTCTCCCAGGATCCGGTCATGGCCAACCTCGCTTCGCTGCTGCGGACGGCAGCCGGAAGAGTCTAGTTCCGTTCACACGGGGGCGCGACCCCGTTCGAGCCTGCGATTCGTCAGCGAGCGCTGCGCAGACGCAAAACGCCCCCAATCGTGGTGGCACGCAGCGACGAGCACGGTCGAGATCCACTGGTTTCGCTCAGGTGTGCTATCGAAACGCCGATGACGGAGCTTCCACCGCACGTGCTCTTCTACGATGGCGTGTGTGCGATGTGTAACGGCATCGTGCGCATCCTGCTGCGGATCGACGAGCACGCCGTGCTTCACTTCGCGCCCCTACAAGGTGAGACTGCAGAGCTCGCCCGCACGCTGCACCCCGACTTTCCGACGGAGATCGAAGCCGTCGTGTATCTGAGGGAGGGTGAGGTGTTCGTCCGATCGCGCGCCGCAGCCCTCGCTCTAGAACAGGTGCCCTACCCGATGAAGACCTTCTCGTGGCTCCGGTTTCTTCCCACCTGGTTGACCGACTTCTTCTACCGAATCGTCGCGCGCTACCGGTACCGCGTCTTCGGTAGGTACGATCACTGTCCGCTTCCGCCCCAAGAGCATCGCGAGCGGTTTCTCCCTTAGGTCGCCGCCGGCAACTCGATGTAAGTAGATGTCTCACCCGTTTGGGTGTAACGGATACGATTGCTAGGCTGATCGGAGCATGGCGACTCGTGCTTGGCTGGCGGCGTTGGTCGCGCTCTCGTTGGGATGTGAAGGCGCCATCGGCGACAACGGCGAGCCTCCGCGGACCTTGGACGGCGGCATGATTCCCCAGCCCCCCCGAGGCGATGCGGGCATCGGTGGAGGCGGAGGGACCGACGCAGGAGCCGGCGGCGATACGGGAACGGGCGGGAGCGCAGGAACCGGGGGCGGCGCAGGAATGGGTGGCAACACGGGGATGGGCGGCAGCACGGGAGCCGGCGGCGGCGCGGGAACCGGCGGGAGCGCAGGCCCCTGCGATGGCGGACCGCTCGCCGCGCCGATCCCCAATTGCAGCCCTGAGCCCCTGCCGAGCACGGGAGACCCTCACGGTGATTGCGTCGCGCGGATCAATCAGTTCCGATGGGAATGTCAGTGCCTCCCGCCGCTCCCACGATGGGTCGATGGCGAAGACTGCACGGACAGCAATGCGCAATACGACAGCGTCAACGGCGTGCACGCCAGCTTTTCCGCCATTCCATGCGGCAGCGGTGGCCGCGCTCAGAACGAGTGCCCCGGCTGGCCGTCGAACGACGCGGTGATCACGGGGTGCCTCCAGGCGATGTGGGAAGAGGGGCCCGAGGACGGCAACCCCAATACCGTCAACGGCCACTACGAGAGCATGGCGTCGACGTCTTACACCCGGGTCGCCTGCGGTTTCTTTACGACGCCCTCCGGGAGCGTCTGGGGTGTTCAGAACTTCGATTGAGGGGGACGTTCATGCGCGGTTTCAACTACACACTGTTCGTGCTTTGCCTGGTCGGCGTAGGATGTGGGGACTTCTTCGAGGTGCCGGGCACCGGAGGAACCGGCGGCGGCAGCGGTGGCACGCCGGGCGACCCACGATTCCTCGCAGACTGCAGCGGCGGTCCGCTCGACGCGCCGGTGGCGAGCTGCCAGCCGGCACCGCTGCAGAGCACGGGAGACCCGTACGCCGACTGCGTGACCCGCATCAACCAGCTTCGATGGGAATGCCAGTGCCTGCCGCCGCTTCAGCGGTGGAATGAAGCGGAGGGGTGCGCGGACCAGCAGGCCGAGTACGACAGCACCCGAAGCGCCCACGCGGGCTTCAGCGGCAACATCTGCTCCCCGCGCGGCTGGGCTCAAAACGAGTGCCCCGGTTGGCCGTCGAACGACGCAGTGATCACGGGGTGCCTACAGGCGATGTGGGACGAAGGCCCGGGCGAGCCCTATTCGGCGCACGGCCACTACATCAACATGACCAATCCGTCGTACAGCATGGTGGCCTGCGGCTTCTACGAGACGGGCGGTGGGAGCGTCTGGTCGGTGCAGAACTTCCAGTAGCTCAGGCGTGAGCCTCGGGCGGCCTGCTCATTCCTCGGGTGGCGACCATGCGGTTGCTGCCAGCTCGCCTTCCTCGAGACCGAGCCAGATGCGTAACTGCTTCAGCATGAAGTCGGTGCCCTCACGCGAGGAGAGGTCGACCCGGTAGGTGTTGATGTACCGGACGCTCTCCTGGAGCCACTGGTCCCAGGCCTCTTTGGAGACCTTCTCGAAGACGAACTGGCCGACCTCGTTCGGGAAGGGTGGCCTCGCAAGGCCCGGGAGCTCTCGGTCGAGCTTGATGCAATGGACGAGGCGGTTCGGATCGGCTTCAGGCATGGGCTTGTGGAAAACTTAGCACCGAGGCCGCCCGCGGCTACCCCAGAATTCGAAAGAAAGAACGCAGCATTTGATACGTGAGACCCCACACGACTCGGCCACCCACGTCATACGCGGGAAAATCGATTTGCGTTCCTTGCCATTGGTAAGGACGCACGGTGTCGACCTCGCCTCGGTAGAGCGGCAGGAGCGGCGTCCAAAGCGCCTCCGCCACCTCTTTCTCGTCGACCCGGATCGGGGACTGGCGGTGCACCTCGAAGACGAACGGGCGGATCACGGTCTCTTGTGGCTTGCCTCGTGCGATCGCCTGCAGGTCATCGAGCTGGCCGATGCGCTCGGCTTGGCTCGACAAGTCGAGGCCGACCTCTTCGCGCGTCTCGCGCATCGCAGTATGCAACAGCGTCGGGTCCTCTGCGGCCTGCCGGCCACCGGGAAATGCCATGTGCCCCGACCACGGATCGCTCGGATGCTCCGCGCGCCGAATCAAGAGCACCTCCGGTCCCGCTGAGCCGTCGCGCAACAGCATCGCGACCGCAGCCCACTTTTCGTGCTCGGTGAGCTCTCTGGGAGTCCGGGCTCCGAGCACGACCCTCACATCCGGTAGTGCGACGGTCGTCATCGCTCCTAGTCGACGATCTCGTAACGGAAGTCCTCGATGACGGGGTTGGCCAGGAGCTTCTCGCACATGGATTGAATGTGAGACTCGGCAGAGGCTTTGTCGCTGCCGTCGAGCTCGAGCTCGATGAGCTTGCCCACTCGCGCGGATCTCACCTCCGCGAAGCCGAGAGAGCCGAGAGACCGGCGCACCGCGTCCCCCTGAGGATCCAGCACCTCACGCTTCAGGGTGACGAAGATGTTTGCTTTCATGGTGCCTCCAACCCCAGATTCTCGGCGATGCGCGGCAAGGGATCCCTCGTATCCGGCGTGAACGCCGTTCCGCGGATCTCGTCGCAGGCTTGAATGTACCGGCGAGACGCCTCGACGCGAACCTCATCGGGAATCGTCGGCACCGGACCGTCACCCCTGTAGCCGGCGTTCGCGAGCCAACGCCGAACGTACTCCTTGTCGAAGCTTTCGGGGTCCTCCCCTGCTTCGAATCGCGTCTGGTAACTGTTCGCGTACCAGAACCGGGATGAATCGGGGGTGTGAATCTCGTCGATGACGATGATCTGGCCGTCCGGCGTCTTGCCGAACTCGTACTTCGTATCGACCAGGATCAAGCCGCGCTCCGCGCAGACCTTCTGCCCATGCGCGAAGAGCGACATGGCGTAAGCGGCTGCCTCGTCGAAGTCCTTCGGAGAAATCCGGCCCATCGCCAGAATCTCCTCGCGAGAGGCAGACACGTCGTGATCGCCTTTGTCGGCCTTGGTGCTCGGCGTGAGGATCGGATCGGGCAGCCTCTGGTGCTTGCGGAGACCATCTGGAAGCTCGTGTCCACAGAACACGCGGGTGCCGCTTTCGTAGTGGGTCCAAATGCTGGTGGAGGTGACGCCGGTGATGTACGCGCGAACCACCATCTCGACCGGCAGAGGCGTGCACTCGATGCCGACCATCACGTTCGGGTCCGGCACGTCGATCACGTGGTTGGGTACGATGCCTTTCGTCTCCTCGAACCACCACGCGGCGAGGCCGTTGAGCACCTGCCCCTTGAACGGAAGCGTACCGAGAACCCGGTCGAACGCGCTGATGCGGTCGGTGACGATGATGAAGCGCTTGCCGTCCGCAATGTAGCAGTCGCGGACCTTGCCCTCGTACTTTCGTCCAAGTGACTCGAAATTGGTTCCATCAAGCGTCTTCGTAAGCCCCTTCTTCAGCGTCGCCTGTGAGACCGTCATTTCATTCTCCTTTCAGCACGCGATCGATGATCGTGTCTACGTGGGCCAGTGCGTGATTCAACTCGAACTCGCGGTCGATTTCGGCGACCGACAAGTGCTTTCGGATCTCCGCGTCCTCGTGTAGGAGCTTGCGGAATTCGCCTTCGCCCTCGAAGGCCTTCATGGCATTGCGCTGGACGAGCACGTATGCATCCTGCCGGCCGAGCCCACGCCCGATCAGGGCAAGCAGGATACCCTCGCTGGCCCAGAGGCCACCGGTCTGATCGAGGTTCTGTCGAAGGCGCTCCGGATAGACCACGAGGTCGGCGATGACGCCGCGAACCCGATCCAACATGAAGGCGAGCGTGGCGGTGGCATCTGGCAACATCATCCGCTCCACCGATGAATGACTGATGTCCCGTTCGTGCCAGAGCGCCACGTCCTCGAGCATCGGGACGACGGCTGCGCGGACGACGCGGCCGAGACCGCAGAGGTTCTCGGTCAAAACGGGGTTTCGCTTGTGTGGCATTGCGCTCGACCCCTTCTGACCCTTCTTGAAATGCTCCTCGGCCTCGCCGACCTCGGTGCGCTGCCAATGACGCACGTTGGTCGCAAACCGCTCGATTCCCGCGGCGATGACGCCAAGGGCCGACGCATATGCAGCATGACGGTCGCGAGCGACGACTTGGGTCGATGCCGTCTCGGGTCGCAGCCCGAGCGATGCTAGGGCCTCGGCCTCGATTGCGGGCGTGAGGTGCGCGTAGGTTCCCACTGCGCCTGCGATTTTCCCAACTGCGATCTCGTCGCGCGCCACCAGGAGTCGTCGTCGTCCTCGAGCGAGCTCCGCATGATGGCCCGCCAAGATCAGCCCGAAGGTCACCGGCTCGGCGTGAATCCCATGCGACCTACCGATCGCTGGCGTGCGCCGATGCTCCTCGATGCGTTCGCGCAGCGCGTCGAGCACCGAGTCGAGACGGATCACGAGCTTATCGGTCGCCTCGACCAGTAGCAGGGCCAATGACGTGTCCAACACGTCGGAGGAGGTCATTCCGCGGTGCAGCCATCGAGCAGGCTCGCCCGCGAGCTTCTCAACGTGGGTCAGAAACGCGATGACGTCGTGACGCGTCACCTTCTCGATCTCGTCGATGGCGTCGGAGTCGAGATGAGCTCGAAACGGGCTCACGGCCCCGGCCGTCCCAGCGGGAACGTCACCCGCAGCTTCCATCGCGCGGCACGCAGCGAGCTCGACGTCGAACCATGCCTCGTACCTTCTCTTGGAAGACCAGAGGGCTTCGAAGTCGGCTGGAGTGTAGCGTGGAATCATCGTTGCGCGGCGAAGCTAGCAGACGGGCCGCCCCCGTGCGACCAGCTCTTCGGCTAAGTGCGGAAGCTCCAAGCTTTGCGGACTTCGATGCGCGGGCCCGCGTACTCGTCGACGTAGGCTCGGTGAGCCGGGTCGGCCAAATACTGCTGCATGTCCCTCATCGAGTCGAAGCGAACGACGATACTAAGGTCCCAGCTCGCCTCCGAGGCGTCGTCGGCGGGGACGCCCACGGTGACCGCTCGGACACTTTGAAGCCCTTCGAGGGCCGTGCGCGTGTGCTTCGCGATCTCCGCGCGCGCCGCGTCGTTGCAGTATTCGTCCTTCAGCTTGTACAACACGATTCGTTCAATCATCGCCTCACCCGATTCCTGCGAGCCTGCACGCGATGCCGGCCAAGTGCGGCACCGCGGCTCCAAACATCACCGCCTCGGGGGAGCTGGCGTTCCCATCGACGCTCCGCTTGTATACGCCCTGCGCGATGGCGGCGAGGCGAAACAGTGAGAACGCCTTGTAATAGCCGAGGTCGGGAACACCGTCACGGCCGACCAACTCACAGTATCGCGCTACGAAGGCACTCTCGTTCGGGATTCCGGTCCGGGCGAAGTTGACGCCCGCGAGGCCTCCAATTTTCGGAAGCATGACATCGTACAACATGCAGGTGTATGCCAAGTCGGAAAGAGGGTGGCCGAGCGTCGAAAGCTCCCAGTCGATGACCGCAAGCACACGGGGTTCGATCGGGTCGAAGATCAGGTTGTCGAGCCGGAAGTCACCGTGTACGAGCGCTGTCGCGTCGTCGTCGGGAATGTTGGCGGGCAACCACTCCATCAGCGCGTTCATCGGCCCGATGTCCGCCGTCTGGGAGGCGAGATATTGCTTGGTCCATCGCTTCACCTGGCGTGCCACGTAGGCATCGGACCTCCCAAAATCCGAGAGGCCGGCCGCTACGAGATCGACGCCGTGAATCGCTGCCAACACCCGGGCGAGCTCGTCGTAGATCGCGCGCCGTTCCTCGGGCTCGATACAGGGGAGCTGCACATCCCAAAAAATGCGCCCGTTCACGTACTCCATCACGAAAAAAGAAGTGCCGATGACCGATTCGTCTTCACAAAGGCCGTACATGGTCGCGGTGGGAACGTTGGTGTCACCGAGCGCACGCATGACGCGGTACTCGCGATCGACGGCATGTGCCGACTGCAGCAGCTTGCCGGGCGGCTTCTTGCGCAACGCGTATTGACGTTCGCGATCGGCGAGCCAATACGTCGGATTGGATTGTCCACCTTTGAACTGACACACCTGAAGCGCGCCCGTATACCCCTCGACGTGACCGGCCATCCACTCGTCGAGCCGCGCCTCTTCGAAGCGATGCGCTTCGCGAACGGGTCCGGCGTTTTTGGGGGGCACGGGTGGCATCGGTCCTCGCTGCGACACGGCTGGGAGCTTATCACGCCCGCTGATTTCGTCATTGAGCGAGGGTCTCATCGGAGCTAGGTTGCAACACGTGAGGTGGGCCTCCGACCTGCGTTTGAGCTTTCGCGGCGTTCTGATCGCGAGCGCATTGCTGTGTTTCGCCCAAGTGACCTTTGGGCAGAAGCCCGACAAAGCCGACGACGACCCGGGCTATCGGCCTCAGCCGAGCTCGAGCGTCGAAGGGGACGTGCAAGCGCTTGCAATCGATGCCCCTCCCCGCAGCGAAGTCGTCGTCATCGCGATTGACCGCACCGTCGAGCTCGGACTGGCTGCATTCGTTCGCCGGGCTATCGATACCAATCCTGATGCCGTCGCCATCGTGCTCGACATCAATACGTTGGGAGGGCGGGTCGACGCTGCCATTCAGATCCGAGATGCGTTGCTCGAGGCGAAGCCTCGCACCGTCGCGTTCATTCACCCACGCGCGATCAGCGCCGGCGCATTGATCGCCCTGGCGTGCGACAACATTCTCATGACGGACGGCGCGACGATCGGTGCGGCGACGCCGATTCAGGCTGGGGCCGGCGGCCAAGTGGAAGCCGTCGGTGAAAAGATGGTCTCCTACATGCGGGCCGAGATGCGGTCGACCGCCGAAGCCAACGGGAGACGAGGCGACATCGCCGAGGCCATGGTCGACCGAGAAGTCGTCATCGACGACGTCGTCGACTCCGGCAAGCTGCTGACGCTCGACACGGACCAAGCCCTCAAGCTGGGCATCGCGGACGGCAAGGCGGCCGATCTCGACGCGGTCATGAGCGCGCTCGAGCTCGAAAAACCGAAGCTGGTCGAGCTTCAGCTCAACTGGGGCGAAGAGATCGCGCGCTGGCTCACCGAGCCGACCGTGAGCGGTCTCCTGCTTTCGGTTGGCATGCTCGGTTTGATGATCGCCTTTTACACGCGAAGCGTCGGTGCGTTCACGATCGCGGGCTTCATCTCGCTCGCCCTCTTCTTCGGCGGTCACGCGGTGGTTCATCTGGTGGGATGGGAGGAAGCGCTGCTCTTCTTGGCCGGCGTCGTGCTCGTCATCGTCGAGGTCTTCTTCGTGCCAGGGTTCGGTGTACCCGGCGTACTCGGCTTGATCGCCATCATCGCAGCTCTGGTGCTTTCCTTGATTGGCGTTCCCATCCACGTCTCGTTCAAGACCGGCCTGCTCGCCGATGCTATGACTCGGGTCTTGCTCTCGTTGCTCGGCGCCTTCGTTCTCGCCCTCGTGTTCATGCGGCTCCTCTCCCGAACTTCCTTCGGCAAAGCCCTCGTCCTGGAGAACGCGGAAACGGGCTTCCTCTCGGCGCCAAATGCCTCCGACCTGGTTGGACAGGTCGGCGAGGCGCTGACGGACTTGCGGCCGGCTGGAAAGATCATCATCGGCCACGAGCGCCACGAGGCGCAGAGCGAGCGTGAGTTCGTCGCGCGGGGATCACGCGTCCGGGTGATCGGAAAGGACGGGCCGATCCTCATCGTGCGTCCGGAGAGCGAAGCGTGACCGCGGTCATCATCGTCATCGTGCTCGTGCTCGGGCTTGTGTTGCTTTTCGTCGAAGCGGCGATCGTCCCAGGGTTTGGGGTGGCGGGGATGTTGGGGGTGTTGGCACTCGGAGCGGGCGCAATCGCGGCGTGGACGGAGCTCGGGCCGTTCTGGGGCAGTGTGACAGGGGCAGTTTCGATCGTTGCCGCAGTGCTGATGCTAATTTGGCTGCCGAGGAGCCGCGCCGCGCGTCACATCGTGCTCGAGCACAGCCAGGCTCACACGCTGTCACAAGAAGATCGGAGCGGGTTCGTCGGTCGCCGTGGAATCACCGTCACGCCACTCCGCCCGATCGGGCGCGTTCGGTTCGGGTCGGATGAAATCGATGCCATGACCGAAGGCGAATACATCGATAGAAACCAAGAAGTCGAAGTCATGACCGTGCAAGGCGCACAGGTCGTCGTGCGCATTCCCGATTCAAGCTAGGAAGGAAGTCCCATGCAGTTCGCACCACTCGCCCTGATATTTCTACTCATCATCGTCGTCTTCGTTCTGTTCGTTTGGCTGATCCCGGTCCGACTCTGGATCGCAGCCTGGTCGAGCGGCGCGCGGGTCGGCTTTGGCGAGCTCATCGGCATGCGCTTGCGGCGGGTCTCACCCGGCGCGGTGGTCAACCCCCGGATCACCGCGGTGAAGGCCGGTCTCAACCTCCCAACCAACACGCTGGAATCGCACTTCCTAGCCGGAGGAAACGTCGACCGTGTGGTCAAGGCCCTGATCAGCGCGGACAAGGCGGGCATCGTGCTAGACTTCAAACAAGCCGCAGCAATCGACCTCGCCGGCCGCGACGTGCTCGATGCCGTCCAGACGAGTGTCAATCCCCGGGTCATCACGACGCCCAAGATCACCGCGGTGGCGAAGGACGGCATTCAGCTCTTGGTCGTCACTCGAATCACCGTTCGCTCCAACATCGACCGGCTGGTAGGAGGTGCGACGGAGGAAACCGTCCTCGCGCGCGTCGGCGAGGGAATCGTCTCCACGATCGGCTCAGCCTTGAACTATGCCGAGGTGCTCGAAAACCCGGACAGCATTTCCAAGAACGTGCTCGCCCGTGGCCTAGACAGCGGCACGGCGTTCAACATCCTCTCGATCGACATCGCCGACGTAGACGTGGGTACCAACATCGGCGCCAAGCTGATGACCGAGCAGGCAGAGGCGGACAAACAGGTCGCCCAGGCTCGCGCCGAGGGGCGGCGTGCGCTCGCGGTCGCCGCGGAGCAAGAAATGCGCGCCAAGGTCGAGGAGATGCGAGCGAAGGTGGTCGAGGCCGAGGCCAAGATTCCAGAGGCGATGGCACAGGCGTTTAGGGAGGGCAACCTCGGGGTGATGGACTACTACAACCTTCGCAACGTAGCGGCCGATACCGACATGCGCGATTCGATCAGCAAAGCAACCCGCACGCCGGACGATGATGAGCGATCGTAAAGCGGTGCGGCTCACGCGATTGATCGGTCGACCCCGGACATTCGTGGCGCGGTTGATCTTGGCGGACTTGATCGCAAAGCGCGGCGAGGGTCCTCTCGAGCGCAAGGCCCTAGCCTACAGGCGACGCAAAGGCTGAACGCGGATGGAAGAGTCGATCAGAGAACATCTCGCCGAGATCGCACTCCTGATCTACATCCTCTACCCACTGCTCAAACGGTTTTGGGATAGCCGGAAGAAGAAGCAAGAGAAGCGGGGCAGGCCGCCGGAGGCAACGACCGCCTCGACCTCGCCCAGACCCGGGGAGGCAACGCCTTCCCCTTCCGGGCCGGCCCCGAAGCAGAAGCCAAAGCCAGAGCCTGCGGTCGTCGCGAAGCGGCCGACCGCGGGGGACTTCCTCGCGGCGGCGCAGGCGGAGCTCGATCGATTGAGGCAAGAGAGCTCGCGCTTGCTCACGCGCGCTCGCCACCACCCGCGCTTGACGCGCTTCATCCCTGCCCTTCAGGAGGACCTGCTCGACCGTCTCGATCCGATCGACCATTCCCTCCGAAGCAGCCCTAGCCTATCCACGATCCTCCAAGAGACTACGGTGCTTCGCGGGCTCGAATCGCTTCTCCAGAACCTGAAGAGGATGGTGCAGCAGCGGAGCCACGGTGGGGCTTCCATCCTCGACACCGCCGACACGATCGCGGACGCCTGCTACGCGCCGCTCCTCGACTTCGCGAGCACGCAGAGGCTCGCGCTCAGAACGAGCCAGCCGGTCGCGGTGACGGGCGACTGGGACCGCTCGATGGTGCCGCATTTCGCAACTACCCGCGTCGCTCCGGTCCGCTTGCCTGTAGGGTTCGAGCAAAGCCTGTGGCGCTGGCCGGGAATCGCGCAGGAGGTTGCCCGGGACTTCTACTACAGCCTCGAGCGACTGGAACCCGAGCTGCGTGCAGGCCTCGGTCTTCCGCTCGAAGTCGCGCTACCGAGGTCGTCCGCCGAGGTCGACGGCCCTTGGCTTCGGCGGCTTTTCGGCGCCTGGCTCGCTGAAGTGTTCGCGGACGCGATGGGCACGCTGATGTTGGGCCCGGCCTATGTCGAGGCGATGCGGCGTACGCTACGCAACCCGTCCTCCCCGCAGCGGACCGCGGCGATCCTCCAGGATCAGGGTCGCATCGACGGACATCCTCCCGCGCGTCTTCGGCTCTACATCGCGACGCGGGTGCTTGATCATGTCGGCCGGCACCAGGAAGCGGAGACCCTGTGGGCGCAGTGGGAGGCCGAGCATGGCGATGCGCGTCTCTACTATCTGCCAGTCGGCGGACAGTGGGCCGGGCTCTCCGATGAAGCCCTGCATTCGATCACTGATTCGATCGTCGACGGTCTGCTTCAGAGTGGTTGGCCGGAGCTCGATGGATTTCAGTTTCTCAACATTCCGGGCCTCGCCTACCTACACGCGGAGCACGCCGAGGTCGAACGACTCCTCATCGCGCTCTCCCGAGGCGACACCGTCCGAGCCGACGCGCGATGGATCACGGCCGCCGCAGTGCTCGCCGCCGCCGCGCAGCCGACGCTGCACGATGCGATTCTCGACGCCGCAATGCGATCGATCGTCGGCATCCGGAAAAGAACGGAGCCGAGCGCAAGACCGGACCGACCCCGCCGCAGACTCGCAACGATCGGTGAGTCCCTCGTCACATCATTGAGGCAGCGGGACGCGATAGAAGAAGCGATCCTCCTCGGCGCAGCCCTCAAGCCCTACCAACCGCCCCGCTGGCGCTGACACCTGCGCTGACGGTGTCACCAACACTGACGCTGGCACTGGCACTGCCGTTGGCATTGGCGCCGGCGCTGGCGCCCCGGGGCGCGGGGGAACACGACACGGGGTTCCGCCGGACGGGTCGGCTTGCAAAGGTGGCCGGATTCACTGGAGAGCTTTGCCCACGCAAGCCTCCCCTCGACGCTCACGCCAATCGGAGGTGGTTGCATGCAGGCCGATTGTCATTCGCGACGCCGCCTCCACCCCATGTCGCGTTCCCCCGCGCCCCTCCACACGGAGACTTCTACGCAGGAGGACGGCTCGTGATGGGCAGCACAGCGAGTGGGCCAGGAGCCCCTCTTGTGTCGTCATGAGAAGACGGCGACGGGGTCCCCCCGCTCGCGAGCACGCCCGTCGCGAGCCGTCCGCCGGGGATGTAGTTGCCGCAGAGCGCGATTGACGAGACCGACACTGTCACTGCCGCTGAGACCGCCGTTGGCACTGCCACCGGCACTCCCCCTGACACGCTGGCTCGCCGATGCTAGACCCCCTGCGTGATGTCGCTCGCTGGCTTTCACCCTGCGGTGGCTACCTGGTTCGAGCGCACGTTCGGCGAGCCTACGCCCCCGCAGATCGAGGGGTGGCCGGCGATTCGCGAACGGCGACACACGCTGATCGCGTCCCCGACCGGATCGGGAAAGACGCTCGCGGCATTTCTGTGCGCGATCGACGACTTGGTGCAGCGTGGTTTGAACGGTGGCCTCGAAGATCGAGTGGAGGTCCTGTACGTCTCGCCGCTCAAGGCGCTCAGCAATGACATCGATAAGAACCTCCAGGCGCCTCTCGAAGGAATTCGGGCGGCGCTCACGGAGCTCGGGTATGGTGACGTGGACATTCGAACGGCAGTGCGCACCGGTGATACGCCCTCGCACCTGCGAACGAAGATGGTGAAGAAGCCCCCACACATCTTCGTCACGACGCCCGAGTCGCTCTATATCTTGCTGACCAGCGAAGGCGGTCGACGGATGCTCTCGGCCGTTCGAACGGTCATCGTCGACGAGATCCACGCTCTGGTGACGAACAAGCGTGGCGCTCATCTCGCGCTATCGCTGGAACGCCTCCAGGCGCTGGTCGGTCGAGACATCACACGCATCGGGTTGTCCGCGACCCAGAACCCCATCGAGGAAGTCGCGCGGTTCTTGGTGGGTGCGCCGACGTCCCATCCAGAAGCCCCGCCGGACTGCAGGATCGTCGACGTCGGGCACCAGCGCGAGATGGACGTGGCTCTCGAGCTGCCCGGCTCCCCTTTGGAGACCGTGATGTCCCTGGAGGTGTGGGAAGAGATCTACGGAAAGCTCGCGACGTTGATCGAAGCCCATCGCACGACCTTGATCTTCGTCAACACGCGGCGTCTTGCAGAACGCGTCACTCGCCACCTCAGCGAGCTCGTCGGCGAAGAGGCCGTCACCTCGCATCACGGCAGCCTCGCGCGGAAGCATCGTCTGGATGCCGAGCGGCGTTTGAAATCCGGCGAGCTGCGCGCGGTGGTGGCAACGGCATCTCTCGAGCTCGGAATCGACGTCGGCGAGGTCGACCTGGTTTGCCAGCTCGGCTCACCCCATTCGGTGGCGACGTTTCTCCAGAGAGTGGGCCGTTCGGGGCACTGGCACGGCGGGACGCCCAAGGGACGGCTCTTTCCGTTGAGTCGCGATGACCTGGTGGAGTGCGCCGCGCTCCTGCGGTGCGTCCAGCGGGGCGAGCTCGATCAAATCGAGATCCCCGAGGGTCCCCTCGACATCCTCGCACAGCAGATCGTCGCCTCCATCGCTGCGACCGGGCAATGGGGCGAAGACGTTTTGTTGGAGTTGATCAGGCGTGCGTGGCCCTACCGAAACCTCGACCAAGCGGCTTTCAGTGAAGTAGTGCGGGTGCTGTCCGAGGGCTTCGCAACGAGCCGCGGCCGCCGTGGCGCGTTTCTGCACCACGACGAGGTCAATCGGCAAATTCGCCCTCGGCGAAGTGCCCGGCTCGCCGCGATCACCAACGGCGGCGCGATTCCAGACAACTTCGACTACGAGGTGCGCCTCGAGCCCGAGGGCTTGCGCGTCGGTTCACTCAACGAGGACTTCGCCATCGAAAGCATGGCCGGCGACATCTTTCAGCTCGGCAACGTGTCATACGAGATTCTGCGCGTCGAACCCGGCGTCGTGCGGGTGGCAGACGCGAGGGGCAAGCCCCCTAGCCTCCCTTTCTGGTTTGGAGAGGCGCCCTCGCGCGCAGATCTCTTGTCGGCGTCCGTGAATGCGATTCGCGAGGGCATCGAGGAACGATACGGAGACCTGTCGGGGGCGGCCGACTGGCTCGAGGTCGAGACCGGCATGGGTGAGCTCGCCGCTCAGCAGGTCGCCGAGTATCTCATCGCCGCTCGGATGGCGTTGGGCACGATGCCGACGCGCGACACCATCGTGCTCGAGCGTTTCTTCGACGAGACCGGAGCCATGCACCTGGTCGTCCACGCACCCTTTGGAAGCCGCATCAACCGGGCTTGGGGTTTGTCGCTGCGCAAGCGCTTCTGCCGTAGCTTCAACGTCGAGCTACAAGCCGCCGCAACCGAGGATGCGATCGTTCTCTCACTCGGGCCGACGCACAGCTTTCCACTCGAGGACGTCTTTCGCTTCCTTCGCGCCGATAGTGTTCGAGACGTGCTGATTCAGGCCCTGCTCGACGCTCCGATGTTCCAGACCCGGTGGCGATGGAACGCAACGCGAGCGCTCGCCGTGGCTCGCTTCCGCGGCGGCAAGAAGGTGCCTCCGCCGTTTCAGCGCATGCAGGCCGACGACCTGCTCGGCCTCTGTTTTCCGGACCAAGTCGCCTGCCTCGAAAACGTGACCGGAGATCGCGAGATTCCCGACCACCCCCTCGTCCGTCAGACGATCGAGGATTGCCTTCACGAAGCAATGGACATCGACGGCCTCGAGGCGCTGCTTCGGCGCCTACACGCAGGAGGCCTCACGCTCGTCGGTCGAGATCTCACCGAGCCTTCGCCGCTGGCGCAGGAGATCTTGAATGCGAGGCCATACGCGTTTCTCGATGACGCGCCTCTCGAAGAGCGCCGAACGCAGGCGGTCATGTCGCGAAGGTGGCTCGACCCGACGCAGGCGTCCGACCTCGGCGCCCTCGACCTCGCCGCGATTGCGCGGGTGCGGAGCGAGGCATGGCCGGAGCCCCGCAACGCCGAAGAGATGCACGACGCGCTTCTCTTGCACTGCTGCTTCACCGACGAAGAGGCCGCACGCGGCAACTGGCAGGCGTGGTTGTCGGAGCTCGCTCAGTCGGGACGTGCCACGCGCTTGCTCTCGGAGGGCCGCGCCTTGTGGACGGCTGCCGAGCGTCTTCCGCTGCTCGAGGCCGCCTGGCCCTGCGGACGCCCGGAGTGGTCCGTCCGGGTGCCGGAGCGCCATCGACTCGAGGCACATACCCCGGAGGTTGCAGCGCGGGAGGTCGCGCGGGGCCGCCTGCAAGCTTCGGGCCCGACGACGGCAAGTGAGCTCGTGCGGCTGCTCGGCTTGGACCGTCGCCTCATCGACGCCGCTCTGAGCGCGCTCGAGGGTGAAGGTTTCGTCTTGCGGGGAAGCTTCACCCCGGGCTCGAACGAGACGCAATGGTGTGAACGGGGTCTGCTCGCACGCATTCACCGGTACACGCTCCACCGGCTGCGGAAGGAGATCGAGGCTGTCAGCGCGGCGGACTACCTCCGATTCCTGACGAGGTGGCAGCATGCCGCTCCCGACGCCCGAATGGAGGGGCCGGAGGGCGTGGCTGCCATCCTCGAACAGCTCGAGGGCATGGAAGCGGGGGCAGCCGCATGGGAAGCCGATGTGCTGCCCGTCCGGATGCAAGGATACGACCCAAGCTGGCTCGACCAGCTCTGCGTGTCGGGCCGAGTCAGTTGGAGCCGACGTACCCCTCCGGTGGGCCGGGCATCGAGCCCGATTCGCACCAGTCCGATCGCGTTCTCGCGACGAGAGCACACCCGCACCTGGCGCTTCCGCTCCTCCTCCGATGAGCAAGCATCTTCTGATGCGGCGCGTGCGCTTGCGGTGCTTCGGCGATCGGGCGCGAGCTTCTTCGACGACGTGGTTCGCGAGACGGGCCTTCTGCCGGCCCAGGCGGAACACGCGCTGGGTGAGCTCGTCTCGCTCGGTTTGGTGACCGCCGATGGCTTCACCGGTTTGCGGGCCTTGTTGGCTCCCGATCAAAAGCGGCAACGCCGGGGGCGGCGCGCGGTGGCGGCATACAGCATGGAAGCTGCGGGAAGATGGACCGTCTTGCCCGAAGCCCCCGAGGAGCACGACGTGCAGAGCGTGGCCTGGACCCTCTTGCGCCGGTGGGGTGTGGTCTTCCGCCGGATTCTCGATCGCGAGGGCGATCTGCCTCCATGGTATCGTCTGCTCCGCGTCTACCGCCGTCTCGAGGCGCAAGGTCTGCTCCGCGGCGGCCGCTTCATCGCCGGGTTCGCCGGGGAGCAGTACGCCTTACCCGAGGCGGTGACTGCGCTCCGAAAAGCGCGCCGCCAACCGAAGACCGGCGAGCTCGTGTCGATCAGCGCTGCCGATCCACTCAACTTGGTCGGGATACTGACGCCCGGACATCGCATCCCGACCACACCGAAGAACCGAATCTTGTTCCGCGACGGCGTGCCAGTCGCCTTCCGAGAGGGAAGCGAGATGCATTTCCTGGAAGATCCCGCCGACGAACGCTGGGCGCTGACTCAGGCCCTGAGGAGGCAACCCATCCCTCGCACGGTGCGAGCCTACCTAGGCAACCAGCCGTAGCCCCACGGCTCCTGGCACCCACTCTCTCCCTCCTGTACTCTCCCGCCGCGCATGGCCGATTCGCTCGATCGATGTTTCTCCGAGGCGCGGATCAACGGTCTCACTCTGCGCAACCGCCTCATCAAGGCAGCAACGTTCGAAGGAAAGTCGCCGGGAGGCGCTCCGAGCGATGCGTTGATCCGTTTCCACGAGCGCATCGGCCGAGGCGGCATCGGCATGACGACGCTCGCGTATTGCGCGGCGGAGTCCGACGGACGAATCCACGAGAACATGCTGTACATGCACGAGGGGATCCGTCCCGCGCTCGAGCGGCTCGTTCGCACCGTGCAGGCCACCGGTGCCAAGGTGGCCGGGCAACTCGGCCACTGCGGGGGGTTCACCAAGAACCGCGAATTCGGCGGGAAACATCCGCTCGGCCCATCGAAGGGAGTCAACGCATTGGGTCTCGGCCACGGCCTCTCCCGCATCGCTGAAATGACCCAGCCGCAGATTCGCGAGCGCATCGGCGTCATGGGCCGTGCCGCCACCTTCATGAAGTCCGCCGGGTTCGACGCGATCGAGATTCACTTCGGCCACGGGTATGGGATCAGCCAGTTCATCAGCCCGAAGACGAACAAACGAAAGGACGCGTACGGAGGCTCGCTCGAAAACCGGATGCGGTTCGCGCTCGAAGTGTTGGACGCAGTCCGAAAGAACGTGGGCGACCGCTACCCGCTGCTCGGGAAGATCAGCATGACCGACGGCGTGCGGGGTGGAGTCACCTACGATGATTCAGTGAAGATAGCAGCCATGCTCGATGCAGGCGGTCTCGACGTGATCGTCTGCAGCGGGGGAACCAGCAGCATGAACCCGATGCTGTTGTTCCGGGGTAAGAGCCTCGCTCCCGGCCTGATCGAGCACGAAGAGAGTCCCCTGGTGAAGCTCGGCATTCGTCTCGCCGCACCGTTCATGTTCAAGAGCTATCCCTACGAGGAGATGTACTTCCTCGAGCATGCTCGCCGAATTCGCGATCGGGTGCGGTGCGGCGTTTGCTACATCGGCGGAGTTTGTACCAACGACAGCATCCGCACCATCATGGACGCGGGCTTTGATTTCATCCAACTCGGCCGCGCCCTCATCTTCGACCCCGATCTCCCAAAGCGGGCCCGGGCGCGCGCCGACTACACGAATGGCTGCAGCCACTGCAACCAATGCGCAACGCTGATCGAGGCCCCCGGCGGGATCTACTGCGTCGAGCGGCCGTCCAACTTTGCATGAGGCACCATCTACGGCATGAATGACGCTCTGCCCAAGCTGACCACGATCCGGCACACCATTCGCGGGATCGAGCTAGACGCCACCGGCTTCGTGTCTCCTGGGTGGTTCGCTCGCATCCTCGAACATGCTCGGTGGGAGGTCTTCACGACCGACGACTTCACGCTCCTGAAGCTCATGGAGGGCGGCGTCGCCCGCGCGTCGACCTACGAGTACTTCGAAGCGATCGGCTACCAGGACGAGATCGATGTTGCGACCTGGGTCGCGAGAGTGGGCCGGACCAGCTTCGACTTCGGCCACCGGGTCGTGCGCCTGAGAGACGGGGCGATCGCCGCGCGGGCTCGAATGACGATCGTCAAGCTCGGACCCGAGGGCCCCTCCCCGATCGAGCCCATCGTGGCAACCTTCGTGCTCGACGAGCCCGCTCCGCCAGCACCCCCATGGCCCGCCGGCGAACGGGCGTGCTCCTGGAAACGGCAATGGTTGGTCCGGCCGAGCGATCAGGACAGCTTCGGCCACGTGAATCAGGCGCGCTACGTGGATTACGTCGATGACACGCGATGGTTCGCGGCCCAAGCAGGGGAGCCCGCTGGGGTCGAGGGCCGGTTGGCAGCCCTCTCGGTGCAGTACGATCGAGAGACCCACGCCGGAGAGCGAGTGCAGATGGAAACCTGGGTGACCGGCGATCGCACCCGTGCCTACGAGCTCACCCGCCTACCGAGTGGCGAGGTTCTCGCACGCGGCCAAGCTCTTGGGGCGGCGCCGTAAAAGAAGTCGCGTCTTCGGGGCATTGCGTCTACTCTCGATGGCGATGTTCCCCTCGCCTGGTGGCGCACATCCTCGGCCCGACATGCTCTTCGCCGGGCGCTATGCGGTCGATGGTGCGCTTCCGTGGGGGGGCCTGGTGTCGTACTACCGAGCGTCCGCGGAGGGAACGCCCCTCATCTTGTCCGTGATACCGATCGACCTCAGCCGCTCCACGCGCGCGGAGGCTGGCTTCGCCCGTCTGGTGCATGGCCTCGGCTCGATCCGCTCGCGGGTGGTTCCACGCGTGCTCGACGCAGGGGTGATCGACGGAGTCCCCTACCTCGCCTTTGAGGATACTCGCGGCACGCTTTTGTCCGACCTCCTCCGCGATCGCCCGCTCGGGTCTCTCGAAGTGCTTCGGCTCGCAACGGACGTGCTCGACGCTCTCGAAGCCTCCCATGCTCAGGGCCTCGTCCATGGGGATCTCACCCCCCAGAACATCGTCGTCACACGCGACCCAAACGGTCGATTGGGCGCACGGGTGGTCGGCCTCGGTGCCATCCCGTTGATCTGGGCCAACGCGGAGGCAAGCCCCCTCGGGGCTACGACCGGCTCCGGCAAGCATGCGGTGGCCTACATGGCGCCGGAGCTGTTCGGGGGGGGGATCTTCGACACCCGCGCCGACATCTATTCGGCCGGTGCATTGCTCCACCACATGGTGACGGGCTCACCCCGGGTCGGATGGGAAAGCCGCGAGGGGTTTGACGACGTCCCGGATCTGCCCGATGTGGTCGAACAAGCGATGGCCAAGCGACCTCACGACCGATACCCGAACGCGCAATCGATGCGAAGCGCCCTCGAGTGGATCGAGGTCGTGTCGGCCAATCAGAACCCGCAAACCCAAGATATCGCACCTTGGATGGAGACCTCGCACGTCGGCTCCATTCCCGTACCCTCTCTTGCATCGCCGCTTCCGCCCGCGCGCGCGAGCAGCAGACGCCCGACGGGAACCATCCTCAGCACGTCCGAGGCACGACCGATCCCGATCGAACCCATCGTGGTCGAGGAGCTCAGCACCGACAACCGCAGGCGATGGCTGCAGATCTCGCTTCTGCTCGTCCTCCTCGGCACCCTCGTGTTCGCGAGCTACTGGTGGAAGTCAGAACGGAGCTCGAACCATTCGGGTGTACCCGAAGGTGCGGCCCGAACGAGTGCGGAACATGTCCGGTAGCCAGACGAGCTCTGCCGCCACGGACGAAGAACTGATGGAAGCGTACATCGATGGAGACGAAGCGGCCTATCGTCTGTTGTTCGAGAGATATGCGCCGATCCTCCTTCGGCTCACGAGGCGTCATCTTCGTGATGACGACCTGGCTCGGGAGATCGTGCAGCAGACGTTCTTCAGGCTTCACGGCGCGCGCAACGACTTCCGCCGCGGCTCGAGCGTACGGCCCTGGGTCATGACCATCGCGATGAATCTCGTTCGCGAGCACTGGCGTCGAATGAAGCGGCGCAAGATGACCCAGCTCGAGCCCGACGCCCATGCCGCGCCGAATGCGGAATTTACTCCCTTGGAGCTCCGCCAGCGCTCCGAGCTTCTCCACGTGGCTCTCGAGAAGCTCCCCACGAGCCAGCGCGAAGTCGTGGAGCTTCATTGGTTCCAGGAGCGCCCGTACGCAGAGGTAGCCCAAATCATAGGGACTTCGGAGGGCGCCGTGCGCGTTCGCGCTCATCGGGCCTACGCAACCTTGAAACAATTGCTGGTCTCGGAAATACGTGGTGATGAATGACTAGTGCCAACGACAGCCCCGACGGCGGTTTGCGCGAGCGCCTTCTGGAGCTCGATCGTCTGGAACCCGAAGAGCCTGCCGAGGTGCTGGATTGCATGTTCGGTGAGGTGAAGTCCCGGTGTGCCAAGAGCGACCGGACCATCTCCGGCTTTCTCCGCAGTCGATCGACGGTCACGCGGCGCGCAATCGTCCTCACCGTGTTTGCGTTGCTTTCGCTCGTCGGCTGGTTCGTGTTCCCGCTGGTCGGAGATCAAGCCCGCACCGCGCCGTGGACGGCTAGCCTCGTGACGTTCTGCGTCCTGTTGCTGCTCGCGATGCTGATGGTGACGCGCCCGGTACACTTGCCGGAGCTTCCACGTTGGCAGAGCGTCGGTTTGGTGAGCGTTGCAGTCGGCGCGACCATCGTCGCCGCCTTCTGGCCCCTACCGGCTGCACAGGCTGCTACGCCCGAACATGCCGGCGCACTGATGGCAGGCGTATGCATGGGAGTTGGGCTTCTTCTGGGCGTCCCCGTTTATGCGCTGCTTCGCCTTCTCGATCGCGGAAACGCCCTTGGTAGTCTCGTCGCAGCCGCTGCCGCAGGCCTCGCTGGAAACTTCGTGCTCAAAGCGCACTGCCCAGTTCCAGGCACTTCGCACGAGCTCCTCGGGCACGCTTCGGTCGCACTCGTGTTCGTCCTAGGGTTGGGTTTGGTTCACCGCTGGCTTCCACAAAAGCCCCGCTAGGAACGCCGCCCACAGGGACCGGAAAAGGGGGTATGCTTCCGGCCCGCCAGGAGGATCTGTGAACGAAGAGCTGCGTCGCGAGTTCGAGAAGAGAGGCATTAGGAAGGTCAAGGTCGGAGGTTTCGACGTCGACGGCTTACTGCGAGGCAAGTACGTCAGCCTCGAGAAGTTTTGGTCTGCGCTCGCAAAAGGCTTCGGTTTCTGCGACGTCATATTCGGTTGGGATGTCTGCGACCGGCTTTACGACAACGCAAAAGTGACGGGCTGGCAGACGGGATATCCCGATGCGTTGGCGCGCATCGATGCGTCCACGTTTCGCGTTCTCCCCGACGCCCCTGATACGGCGCATTTCCTGGTCGACTTCTACACCCAGGATGGGGAGCCTCATCCCGCTTGCCCCCGTAATCTGCTTAAGAGGCTCGATGAGCAAGCGCAGCATGCGGGTTTCAAGGCGAAGTTCTCTGCCGAGTTCGAGTTTTGGGTTTTTCAGGAGACACCTCACTCGCTTCACGACAAAGACTTTCGCGGACTCGAGCCACTGAGCCCGGGGATGTTTGGTTATTCGTGGGTACGCGAGGGGCAGCATCAGATGTTGATCGATGACATCTTGGATACGTGCGAGGCCTATCGCATCGACATCGAAGGGCTTCACACGGAGACCGGTCCTGGCGTTTGGGAAGCCGCGTTGCGCTACGACGACGTGGTGGCCGCTGCGGACATGGCGGCACTATTCAAGACGACCTTGAAGCAGATTTGTGCCCGGCACGATCTTTCGGTCACCTTCATGGCGAAGTGGAACGCCGACCTACCTGGCTCGAGCGGTCACATCCACCAAAGCCTCTGGGATGCTGACGGGAAGATCAACCTCTTCGCGTCAGCCGGAAGCGAAGAACTCAGCGAGACCGGCCTTCATTACCTGGGCGGCCTGGTTACACTGGCTCCTGAGCTCACGGCATTCTATTCGCCCTTCATCAATAGCTACAAGCGTTACGTTCCCGGGGTTTGGGCTCCGTTGAACGCCTCCTGGGGGATCGAGAACCGGACCTGCGGCGCGCGCATCATCCTCGGACCGAGCGATCACGCCACTCGCATCGAGTTTCGTCAGACCGCAGCAGACATCAACCCCTACGTCGCGATGGCCGCATGTCTCGGCTCGGGGCTCCGTGGCATCGCCGAGAAGATCAAACCGCCCCCGGCTATTTCTGGGGACGCGACGAGTCAGAGCGACCCAGCGCTCGCCCTTCCTCTCACACTCGAGGCCGCCGTGGAAAGGCTTCGCGGCAGCGAAGCAGCGGGAAAAGCGCTCGGTGAAGACTTCGTCGACCACTTCACACGCACGCGTGAATGGGAGTGCAGGGAGTATCGCAAGGCGGTGAGCGATTGGGAGCTTCGACGGTACTTCGAGGCGGTGTAGGTGTTTGCGATGCTGAAACGCTTCCTGTCTGAGAGACCTCTCCGTTTGCCCCACATCAAGGCGTACGTTCCGCGCCCGAGTGATCCATCGATCTTCTGGTTCAACAGTGAGCGCGACGACATCGTCGCGGAGGTCGTGAAACGGGTCTGCGAGGCTCAGGAGTCCGACCCCAAACGACTCGAGATCGCCCTGAACGACGCTGCGTTTCACGAGATTCGGCGGCTAGAAAAGCAGCGTGACGGAGAGGCGCGTGACCGCCTCGGTTACTGGCGCTCGATGATTCGCCGTATCGCCAAAATGGATGACGCTGAAAAGCGGCGTGTCCTACACACCATCGTGACCAACATGGCGAGGGACGTGGCCGGAAACTTCGATCCGCGCGTATACCGGTTCGCGCGTCAGGCCGGGCCTCGGCTCATCGGCGGCGTCATGGAACCTCGGCGCCTCACCAAGGATCTCGTAGCACCCTCCCCCGAGGCGCTCGAACGCGTCTTGAAGGTGCAGGGGGACCTGGACCATCTCCGGCATCTTCAGAGCGAGGGCAGCCTGGTCTTCGTTCCCACGCACTCATCCAATCTGGATTCGATCGTGCTTGCCCAGGCCCTCGAGGTTTCTGGGTTGCCCCCGGTGATCTACGGCGCGGGCAAGAACTTGTTCACCAACCCGATCATCAGCTTCTTCATGCACAATCTGGGCGCGTACCGCGTGGATCGGCGGATTCGGGTAGCCTTATATAAGCAGGTATTGAAGCTGTACTCTCAGGTGATGATTGAGCGGGGTTATCACTCGTTGTTCTTCCCGGGCGGTACGCGAAGCCGTTCGGGAATGATCGAACGGCACCTCAAGCTCGGCTTGCTGGGATCCGCGGTCGAAGCATTCACGACGAATCGAGTGCGCCGTGTCGACCGTCCCGTATGGTTTGTGCCGACGACGATCAACTACGCGCTCGTCCTCGAAGCGGAAACGCTGATCAGAGATTGGCTGACGGAAGAAGGGCAGGCTCGGTACATCATCGAAGATGACGAGTTCTCGCGAATCGATCGTTGGTTCGCTTTCTTCCGAAAAGTAGTAGGAATGCGTGGTGCCTGCATCATTCGATTTGGAGAGCCGATCGACCCGTTCGGCAACCGCCTCGACGGCAACGGCCAATCGCTCACGCCCAACGGCAGAGCGATCGACCCGGGCGGCTATATCGAGCGACGAGGAACGGCCGTGTTCGATCCGGCTCGCGACGCAGCATACACGCGGGACCTCGGAGAGGTGCTCGCGAAACGCTACGAGCGGGACACGGTCTTGATGAGCACCCAAGTGGTGGCGCACGTGCTGTTCCGCGAGCTCGTGCAGTCCACCCCCGGAATGGACCTATTCACGAGGCTCCGGTTGCGTGGTGAAATCGCTGTCGACCGAGAGGCGCTATGCAAAGAGCTCGGAGAGACTCGCGATCGTTTGCTCGTGCTAGAGGACAAAGATCGAGTCGGAACGAGCGAAGTCGTGAAGGAAGACAGGCCGGCTGAGCTTCTCGAGCGCGCTCTCAGCTTCTGGAGCGGCTATCACGATTCGACCGCGGCCACGCTCGAAGGAGACCGTGTCGTCCTCGGTGATCCGTCGTTGCTTCTCTACTATCAGAACCGTCTGGTTCCGTTTGCCGAAGAGATCGCAGACCCGGAGCAGCTCCGGGCGGCCTGCGAGATCCAGAAATTGGGGTTGGATCGATGAGCCTCCGGATCGGAGTGGTGGGTGCAGGTGGGTTTGGGCGGGCTCTGGCGCAGGCGTCCGCCCGGCAAGGGCACGAGGTCATCCTGTGGAGCCGACAAGATCGCCAGCTCCCTGGGCGGATTCGCACCTCCACCGAGATCGCGGATATTCAGCCTTGCGAGCTGATCTTCGTCGCGGTTCCCGCGCGTCATGCCGTCGAGGTCGCGGTGCAGCTCGGCGAGATCGTCGATGGTCGGCACCTGATCGTCCACGTCAGCCGTGGTCTGGTCGGAGCGGAGCTCAAGACGATCACCGAGGTCCTTCACGAGAGGACAGTCTGCCGTCGGTTCGGTGCGCTCGCGGGTCCGCTGGTCGCAGATGCGCTGGCTGAAGACCGGCCGAGCGGGGCAATCCTCGGAACCCGCTTCCCCGAGGTGACGGAAATGGTCCGCGACGCGTTGGGCGGGGCGAGTCTTCGGCTCTACGAAACCGCGGATGTCATCGGAGTCGAGCTCGCAAGCGCCACTGTCGGATTTCTCACGGTCGTGCTTGCCTACGCACAAGAGACGGGCGCGGATCCCGGGACGCTCGCCGTGCTGGCGACCCGGGGGATCGTCGAGGTCTCTCGCATCGGGCAGACGCTCGGGGCCCGGGAGTCGACGTTCTTGGGCCTGGCGGGTCTCGGTGATCTCATCGCTGCGGTAGCGGGAGATCATCGCCCAGAGCTCCGCCTGGGGCGAGCTCTGGCCCAGGGTGCGAACCTGACCAACGCGATCGGCGAGGCCGGCGCCTACATCGAGGGCATCGAGGTAGCCCGCCATTTGATGGAGCACGCGCAGCGCCTCGGCCTGGAGACGCCGATCTCTTCCACTTTCGTGGCGGTGTCCGAGGGTCGCATGAGCTCCGAAGATGCTATTCAGGCGCTCATGGAAAGGCGCGTAGGCAAGGAATGACCGACCCCCATACCCAAGTGCTCTGGAGCTTCCCGACGCGGGTGGTCCTCGGCGAAGGCAGCGCCGCCCAGTGCGGCAGCGAGGCGCAACAACTCGGAGCCAAGCGAGTCCTCCTGGTGTCGGATCGTGGCGTCGAGCGCGCGGGGCTACTCGATTCGGTCCGCACCGCGTTGGAAGCTGCTGGGTTGCCGTACGAGTCGGCGCTTGACGTCTCCTCGAACCCTCTGGAATCCGAAGTGCTCGGTGCGGCACGCGTGTTCGATGGCTTCAAAGCCGACTTGGTGCTGGGTGTGGGAGGCGGCAGCGTTCTCGACGTTGCCAAGCTCGTCCGCCTTGCGGTCACGCATCCCGGTCCTCTCGCGCAGTACGATGACGCCATCGGCGGCAGCGCCAAAATCGCTGGGCCACTTCCACCCATGATCGCGATCCCGACCACCGCAGGGACCGGAAGTGAGGTCGGCCGTAGCGGCGTCGTGACGATTCAGGCCACGAAACGCAAGACTGTAATCTTCTCGCCGCTGCTGATTCCAAACGTGGCAATTCTCGATCCGGTCATGACTCGAACCATGCCCCCAGCCATGACGGCGGCGACGGGCATGGATGCCCTCACCCACTGCATCGAAGCATACTGCTCGATCGGCGATCATCCGATGGCCGACGCCATTGCGCTCGGAGGGATTCGGCTCTGCCATCGTTCCCTCAAGGCAGCAACCGACGACGGCAACGATCTGGAGGCGAGGGGTAACATGCTGAAGGCAGCGATGATGGGGGCCGTCGCCTTTCAAAAAGGTCTTGGGGCCTGCCACTCTCTCGCGCATCCGCTGTCGGCTGAGTTTGGGATGCATCACGGGCTAGCCAATGCGATTTGCCTACCGTCGGTGCTCGACTTCAACCGCGTCGCCGTGCCCGATCGTATCGCCGAAATCGCACGAGAGCTCGGCGTTCGTGGAAACGACGAAAGCACGCTGTCCTTCGAATGCGCAGGAGCGGTTCGGGCGCTTCGCAAATCGATCGGCTTGCCGTCGAACCTCCACTCCCAGGGGGTCAAAGAGAAGGACTTACCGCGACTCGCGGGACTGGCCTTCGCCGATCCTTGCCACCAGCTCAACCCACGCCGTTGCACCGAAGACGACCTCCTCGCGCTCTACAAGGCGAGCTTTGGCGATGACTAGGCGAAGGAAGGGCAAGCTGGAGCCGGTCGCACAGTTGCTCCGGCGCGTGTACCCCGCCCCCGATCAACTTCAGGCCGCCAAAGTATTCGCCTGGTGGAGCCGCTCGGTGCCGCCGCGAATCTTGGAGCACGCGCGCCCCGTCCGATTTTCGCGAGGCGTCTTGATCGTCAACGTGAGCTCTTCGGTGTGGGCCAACGAGCTTCACTACCTCACTGATGACCTGCTCGCACGACTCCGGACGGCAGCTCCTGCGAGTGGGGTCGAAAAAATTCGTTTTCAGGTGGGACCACTACCGGACATTCCCAAGCGTGAAGCGCCGGCACCACCTCCGCCCACGCCGGTACGTCTGGCATCGCTGCCTGAGGACCTCGGGCGAGCCCTCGGCCGCGTCCACGATGACAACCTGCGCCAAGCAATCACCGAGGCAGCAACGATGAGTCTCGCGCGCGGCCGCAAACCAAAGGACTGAGCCGGGGTCGATGACGGCGTTAGCGGCACCGAAGCCCCGTGGCCGGCGCAACGCGGCGGCCCTTCGGGGCGACAGTGCCGGCGACTCAGCGGCCGTGGAGATGTCTCGCGGTGCGTATCATCGCATCGAGGACCTCCGGCCCGTCCGGGGAGCTCAATCGTTCGCAGATGTCTTCGGGCAATGCGATCACGGCCGTGCGGAGCTTGCGGTCGGTGAGCAGCTGAAGCGTCACCCCGAGCTCCCGCGCGATGCGGCTCAGGAGGTCGACCCCGGGATCACTGACCTCGGCGTTTTCGAGACGGGCGATCGTGCGCCTGGAAACACCCACCCGCTGCGCGAGCTCGAGCTGCCCAGTTCGGCCACGAAGCTCGCGGAGGATCGGGAGATTGACTGAAATGACATCGATCGAGCCCATGGAAAGACAATATCGTCCATTGGCGAGCGAAACAAGGCCGCTACCGCCGGCTCAGACCCTGGGCGAGGTCGGAGACCAGCGCCCGGACGGCAGCGACCGCCTGCGCGGGGCTCGCGGCGTCTTCGATGGTTCGCACGATCGCGCTCCCGACCACCACACCGTCGACATGAGGGGCGACGGTGCTCACGTCTCCACGAGTCTGCACACCGAACCCGAGTGCGACTGGGCGTCCCCATTCGCGCTGCAACGTTCCGGCACGCTCGGAGGCGCTCGCCAGATCCGACGATTTCGCGCCCGTCACGCCTGTCATGGAAACGTAGTAGATGAACGACGTGGCTGCATTCGCCGCTTTCGCGATTCGCTCGGGATCGCTCGTCGGCGCAACCAGCGGAACGAAGTCGAGACCCCTGCCGACCGCCGGCTCTCGCAAGCTCCCGCTCTCCTCCGGGGGAAGATCGACCACGAGAAAACCGTCAGCGCCACTACTGGCTGCGTCTTCGACCAGCCTCTGCGAGCCATACGCAAGGATTGGGTTGTAATAGCCGAAGAGGAGAATCGGCACCTCCGTGCGCTTTCGAATCGCACGCACCATCGAGAGCACGGTGGCGAGCGTGGTCCCGCCCCTCAGTGACCGCTCGGCAGCCCGCTGAATCGCGGGTCCGTCGGCGGTAGGATCACTAAAGGGAACTCCGAGCTCGATCACGTCCGCGCCCACCTCTGCGGCAGCGACCACCAGATCGACGGTAGTGCTCGCATCTGGATCTCCGGCACAAAGGTAGATGACGAGCGCCGCGCGGTTCTCCTGACGGGCGTGGTCGAATGCGTCGGCGATACGGCCCACCTTCGCTAGCGCCTTTCCGAAAGTCGATGAAGCACCGTTTCGAGGTCTTTGTCTCCGCGCCCCGAGAGGCACACCAGGACATCGGCGTCGTGCCCCATTTCCTCGGCGAGGGTGGGTAGGTACGCGAAGGCGTGACTCGTTTCGAGGGCGGCGATGATCCCTTCGATTCGGCAAAGCTGCTGAAACGCGTCGAGCGCGGCATCATCGGTAACCGACACATAGGTTGCCCGCCCGGTATCCTTGAGCCACGCGTGCTCGGGGCCGACACCCGGATAGTCGAGGCCGGCGCTGATCGAGTGCGCCTCGAGAATCTGCCCGTCCGCCGTTTGAAGGACGTAGCTCTTTGCTCCATGCAGGACGCCTACCCCACCGGCACTCAGGGTAGCTGCATGACGGCCGGTTTCGATTCCCTCGCCGGCGGCTTCGACACCGATCAAACGAACCGACTCGTCATCGATGAAGCCGGCGAAGATGCCCATGGCGTTCGAGCCGCCACCGACGCAAGCGACGACCGCATCGGGAAGCCTCCCGGCTTGCGCGAGCATCTGCGCTCGCGCTTCCCGGCCGATGACGGCCTGGAAATCTCGCACCATCATCGGATACGGGTGCGGACCCGCGACGGATCCTACACAGTAATAGGTCGTCCGAACGTTGGTGACCCAATCGCGAAGGGCCTCGTTCATCGCGTCCTTCAACGTCGCCGATCCGGAGGTGACCGAGTGCACCTGAGCCCCGAGCAACTCCATTCGTTGCACGTTGGGCGCTTGGCGCCGGACGTCCTCCGCACCCATGAAGACCTCGCACGGCAGCCCCATCAGGGCGCATGCCGTTGCGGTCGCAACCCCGTGCTGGCCCGCGCCCGTCTCGGCGATGATTCGGGTCTTGCCCATCCGCTTGGCCAGCAGGACTTGGCCGATCGTGTTGTTCACTTTGTGGGCCCCCGTGTGGCAGAGGTCTTCACGCTTCAGCCAGATTCGAGGCCCGATGTCCTCCGTGAGGCGGGACGCGAAATAGGTGGGCGTCTCGCGCCCCACGTAGTGGCGGAGGAGCGAATCGAGCTGTGCCTGGAAGGATGGGTCGCTCCGGCATTCCTGGTAGGCCCGGGTGAGCTCGTCCAGCGCGGGCATGAGGGTCTCGGAAACGTAGCGCCCGCCGTACGGTCCGAAGCGTCCTGAAGCGAGTTCGGAAGATTGCATGTGGCGCGGAACCTAGCGCAAGGAAGCCCGCCGCGCATGCGATCGATCGGAGCCTCACCGAGCGTCGGTGCTATAGTCAGGCGGCGGCGGCTCAGTGAAGATCAGGCTCTACCGACGGACGTTTACGAAGCTCAGCCTACTGTCAGGCGCCGGCGTCATGGTGCTGCCGGCCTGCACCGGTGAGCCGACTACTTCTGGTGGGGCCGTGACGCTGACCGCCAAAGAGCGCGATCTGCTCGAGCGGTTTGCCGAGGTCTTCCTACCGACGGACGGAACCGCACTGAAGCCGCGTGGGGAGGTGCCCGTGGTCGATAACATCCAGCATGCCTTTACCCTGATGGATGCCCCGACCCTCGAGCAGGTGCGGATCGGCCTCAAGCTCTTCGATTATGGCGCGATCTTGATCGGGCTCCACTTCGCGCGATTCGTTCATCTCTCCGCCGAGCGGCGCCTCGATTACATCCAACGCTGGGAAGGAGGCATCGAAATGCAGCGCGGCGTCGTCGGGGTTCTCAAGAAGTTGATTTGTTTTGGGTACTGGCAGGACATCGAGGCCGGCCGTGCGATCGGCTACCAGGGCCCGGTCTCGGAAGCTGCCGGCGTGCGGAGCCTCGGCAACGCCAGAATGCCGACGGCCTCGAGCGAGTGACGACGATGGCGAAAGAGACCCAAGCGGCAAACCAAGGGCTTCCGGCGTTGAGGGTCACGGAGCCGCATGAGATTCCCTCAGTAGGTCTAGAGCTCCGAGCAGACGTCGCCGTCATCGGATCGGGTGCCGCAGGCGCGGTCACTGCCTACGAGCTGTCGCGGTCGGGGGCGAGAGTGGTGGTGCTGGAGGCAGGGCCCTACGTTCCATCGAGTCAGTTTCGGGAGCATGCTCCGACGGCGCTCGAAACCCTGTACGAGGATCACGGAAACCAGGTCAATACGACGGGGGACCTGGCGATTCTTCAAGGCAGGTGCATCGGGGGCTCCACGGTAGTCAATGCCGCCGCCTGCTTCCGCGCACCGAACCAGGTTCTCGAAAACTGGGCGGATGAGCACGGCCTCGACAATCTCTCACCGGCCGCGCTGGCCCCCTACTTCGATCGAGTGGAGCGAAATCTCTCGGTTCACCAAAACGAGCCGTACGAGGTCAACTACAACGGCCGTCTGCTCATGGAAGGCGCGAAGAAGGTCGGGATTCCCGCCGCTCCGATCTCTCGCAACATCAAGAGCTGTACGCTGAGTGGGCATTGCATCTCGGGCTGCAAGACCGATCGGAAGCAGTCCATGCTCGTCACCTATCTGCCCTGGGCAAGCGAGCTCGGCGCGACGATCCTGAGCGGCACTCGGGCCGATACGTTCGAGGTGAGGAACCGCCGTGTCACCGCCGTCAACGCGTTCGCCACCGATGCGGACGGTTCGACCAAACCGGTTCGGGTCGAAGCTGGGCTCCTCGTCGTAGCAGCGGGCGCGGTGCAGACCCCGCTTCTTTTCCAGAAGAACGCAATCGGAAACAGCAGCGGGCAGATCGGCCGCAACTTCGCCTGCCATCCTTCGCTCGCCGTCTTTGGCGAGCACGAAGAAGACGTCTATGCGTGGGTCGGTGCAACGCTGAGCGCGCAGGCTGGAGACTTCGAAAATCCTCTCAAAGGCGGCTACCTGCTGGAAGCAGGAATGGTCGGGCCGGTGATCACGAGCATGTGGGTCGACGGAGGAATAGGCCGCGATTTCGTCGACTTCATGGAGAGCAGCAAGAAATTCCAATCCGCCGTGACCTTGATCCACGATCACAACGTCGGCCGCGTGTATCTCGACGGCGACCGCAAGAGAATCGACTACGACCTCGACGACCGTGACTTCGCGTCGATGCGCGAGGCACTTCGCGGAACGGCGCAGATTTACTTCGCGGCGGGAGCCCGCCGCGTCTACCTGCCTACGACTCGCCGAACGACGATCGAACGCGCCGACCAAATCGACTCGGTGATCGACGGCCTGCGGAACGGCAAACACATGTACCGTCTGACCTCCTACCACCCGCAGGGCACCATGCGGATGGGTGCCGATCCAGCGACGAGCGTCGTCGGACCCGATGGCTCATGCCATGACCTCGACAACGTGTACGTCCCAGACGCGAGCCTGTTTCCGTCTTCGCTTCTGGTAAATCCGCAGATTACCGTCTACACGATGGCAAGCTACATCTCCGAGCGGATGCTGGCACGCGCCTAGCCCACTAGGCCGGGGCTACTGGCCGGAGCGAATTCTGTGAAAGCACCAGAACCCGTCGTCTGCCTTGGCGAGTCGCCATCCCTCCTCGGCCAAACCGTTGAACTGCTCGGTCATGGCCTCGGCAGCCTTCTTGTCGGAACGCTCGCTCTGGTGAACGCACTTGTATTCCCACTTGTGCATTCCCTGCCAGCCATGGTGGGGATGTCCCTGACAGTGCGGACAGCTACTCCCCTGGCCGCAGGTCTGACAGGTGGCGGATTTCTCCTCCTTCTGGGATTGTGCCGGGGCGCCGCCGAGGGCGAGCCACATGACCCCGGCGGTGAGCGCTGAAGCCAAAAGTGCAAGACGCATGTTTCCTCCTCCAGTTGAGGCGGAGAGGCTAGCACGGCGGATCGAATCCCGAAATTCGTCGACCGCTACGCTTTCGCGCGAGCGATGAACTGCCGCACGAGCGCGGGGTCTTTACGGCCCGGTGAAGATTCGACCCCTGAGGCAACGTCGACGCGAAAGGGCTTTACGACGCGGATCGCCTCGGCGACGTTGTCGGGTGTGAGCCCACCTGCGAGCGTCAGCTTACGCTCCCTCGCCACCGCCGCAGCAACCTTCCAATCGAAGGTGCGTCCCGTGCCGCCCCGCATCCCGGGGACGCTTGCGTCGAGCAGAAGGTGCTCGCCCGGATATCGACGCGCGGCCTCGATCGACGCGCGATCCTCGACCCCGATCGCCTTGTAAGCCTTCGGCAGCAGCTTCGCGACCAGCTCCGGGGGCTCATTCCCGTGTAGCTGTGCCCATTCGAGACCAGTGGCCCGCAATATCCGACGAATGCGGTCGAGCGAGAAATCGACGAATACCCCGACCATCTGGGCTCGGTCCCCGCAAGCCGCCACGATTGAGCCCGCGTTCGCCACGTCGAGACACCGAGGCGAACCCGGCCAGAAGTTGAGGCCAATGGCATCGGCGCCCGCCTCGATGCAGAGAAGGGCGTCCTCCGGCGTCGTCACCCCGCAGATCTTGACCTCGACCATGGGCTTCGAGGATGGGCCATACGCCCCTCGCCGTCCAATCTGCCGGGGAGAAGCACTTGCGAGTCCCAGGCCCGCGTCTTAGAACGCGGGGGAGTGCAATCTGGAAACACGGGCGCGAAGCCGCTTGCGGGACTAGAATTTTGTCGAGCATGGAAACATCTGCCGCTGCGCGCGTTCGGCTCAGCCCGCGTGAAACCTTAGATTCCGTCGTCATTCGCTTCGCCGGCGATTCGGGCGATGGAATGCAGCTCACGGGTAGCCAGTTCACGACGGCCACGGCGGATGCGGGCAATGACCTCGCCACGTTCCCGGACTTCCCTGCCGAGATTCGCGCACCGGCGGGCACCACCTACGGCGTCTCAGGCTTCCAGATTCACTTCGCCGCGCACGACATTCAGACGCCCGGAGACGCTCCGGATGTCTTGGTCGCGATGAATCCCGCTGCGCTGATGGTGAACACCGAAATTCTCAAACCCGGCGGGCTGCTCGTCGTCAACACTGGCTCGTTTACTCCGAGCAATCTCAAGAAGGCCGGCTACGAGAGCAACCCGCTCGAGGACGGGTCCTTGGATCGGTTTCGTGTATTGGCGCTCGACATCACGAAGATGACGCTCGAATCGGTCAAGGACGTCGGGCTCGGCTCGAAGGATGCACACCGTTGCAAGAACATGTGGACGTTGGGCCTCATGTATTGGCTCTTCGGCCGCGAGCGCGACCAAACCGTGGCGTGGCTCGAGGCCAAGTTTGCAAAGCAACCGAAGCTCGCTGAGGCGAACATCGCGGCTCTCAATGCCGGCCACATCTACGGCGAAAACGCGGAATTGCCCCACGGCATCAATGCCTACGAGGTTCCTGCCGCGCATCTGACGCCAGGCGAATATCGCAACATCAGCGGCAACGAGGCGACCGCCTTGGGTTTGGTCACTGGTGCCAAGCTCGCGGGTTTGAAGATGATGTATGGCTCGTACCCGATCACGCCAGCATCCAATCTGTTGCACAACCTAGCGCGTCTAAAACATTTCGGTGTGACCACGTTTCAGGCTGAAGACGAGATCGCTGCCGTCTCGGCAGCCGTCGGCGCGAGCTTCGCAGGCTCGCTCGGCGTGACGGGAACCTCCGGTCCCGGCGTGGCACTGAAGTCCGAAGCGATCGGCCTGGCGATCGCCGTCGAGCTTCCGTTGATCATCGTCGACGTACAGCGCGGTGGACCTTCCACCGGGCTGCCTACCAAGACCGAACAATCGGATCTCTTTCAGGCGGTCTGGGGACGCAACGGCGATGCCCCACTCGTCGTGTTGGCCGCCGCGACGCCTGGCGATTGCTACTACATGGCGGTCGAAGCAATTCGCCTCGCGGTGAAGTTCATGACGCCCGTCATCCTGCTCACCGATGGCTATGTTGCGAACAGCGCGGAGCCGTGGCCGCTGCCGGACCTCGATTCTTTCGAACCCTTCCCGGTTCAGTTCCATACGGACCCCGAGGGCTTTCACCCCTTCCTTCGAAACGAGAGCACCCTCGCGCGCGTGTGGGCCATCCCGGGCACGCCCGGCCTCGAACATCGCATCGGCGGCCTCGAAAAGGACCGGAACACGGGTCACATCTCCTACGACGCGCAGAACCACCACCGGATGACGAAAATCCGACATGACAAGGTGGCGGGCATCTCGAGGTACATCGCCTCTGCCAAGGTCGACCAGGGTGAGGACCATGGGGATCTGTTGGTCGTCGGATGGGGCTCGACCTACGGCTCGATCAAAGAGGCGGTGCGCATCCTCCGAGGCGACGGCCGCGAAGTCTCACACCTCCACCTGCGACACATCTGGCCTCTTCCAGAGGGGTTGGATGATCTGTTTAGATCCTTCAACACCGTGCTCGTTCCCGAGCTCAACAACGGTCAGCTGGTGAAGCTGCTCCGGGCCGAATACCTGGTCGCCGCCGAAAGCCTGACCCGGGTCACGGGGAAGCCCTTCCAAATCCAAGCCCTCGTCAGAGCGGTCGAAGAACGGCTGCAACGGAGCGCAACATGAGCCCCAACCCACCCAAGAAAGAGTACGACCGAAAGGACTTCGCTTCCGATCAAGAGGTGCGCTGGTGCCCGGGATGCGGCGACTATGCGATTCTCGCCGCCGTGCAACGGACGCTGCCCAGCCTCGGGGCAACGCCAGAAAAGACGGTGTTCATCTCGGGGATCGGCTGCTCGAGCCGGTTTCCCTACTACATGAACACGTACGGATTTCACACGATTCATGGTCGCGCCCCCGCGATTGCAACCGGCCTGAAGCTCGCCAACCCGGAGCTCGATGTGTGGGTCGTCACGGGGGACGGCGACGGTTTGAGCATCGGCGGCAACCATTTGCTTCATGTGCTGCGCCGCAACATCGATTTGCAGATTCTCTTGTTCAACAATCAGATCTACGGCCTGACGAAGGGACAATATTCGCCCACGTCGCAGGTCGGCACGGTCACGCCCTCCAGCCCGCTCGGTTCCGTCGACCAGCCTGTCGTGCCCACGCGCTTCGCGCTGGGGGCACACGCAACCTTCGTGGCCCGCGCTTTTGATACCTCGAAGAACCTTCCCGACTGCCTAACCGCAGCGCGCCAACACCAAGGCGCTTCTTTCGTGGAGATCCTGCAGAACTGCCCCGTGTTCAACGACGGGGTCTTCGATCTCATCACGGATCGCAAGACGGGCGCGGCGCACCAGTTGTGGCTCGAGCACGGGAAGCCGATGAAGTTTGGGAACGACGGCGAACAGGGCCTGCGCTTGAGTCCGCAGACCCTGAGCCTCGAGGTTGTCACGATCGGCCGAGATGGCGTCACCGAGCAAGACATCCTCGTCCACGACGAGACGAACGCCACGCTTGCCTGGATGCTCGCCGACCTGCCCGAGGTCGTGGCGCTCGGGGTCCTCTACCGTCACCCGGGCCAGGTGTACAATCAGAGCATCGACCTGCAGCGAAAGCTCGCGGAGGAGCGCTTCGGCAAGGCCGACCTACATGCCCTTCTTCGACAGGGGCACACCTGGACTGTCTCCTGAGTCTGACCCGTCCGATACGGGTAGGCTCAAGACGAGCCGAAGCCCATGCGGGTCTCGAACACTCGCTGTGACGCGACCGTTCGAACGCGAGGCCAAGTCTGCAAGCTTCGTCAACCGAAGCCCCACGTGGGGCCGACCGTCGAGCTTGGCAAACGGTGTGAACACGTTGCGAAGCTCCTTTTCGGTCGGGCTTGGGCCGTTGTCCTCGATCGTCAATGCGGCGGCAGAGCCGACGACGCGCGTCGCAACCCGAATCGAGGTCACTTTTTTCGCCTCGGCCATGAACCGTGCCGCGGCGGAGAGCGTGTCCTGAGCGAGCCAGAGATCGAGCCGGACCATCGGATCTTGGCTGCTCAGGTCGCGCTTTGCAGGCGTGCCGAGACCAGATAGGGCATTGGTCACCAAATCATTGAGCGAGAGCGTTCGGACCCGTGACGACTCCACACCGGCCAGGATGGAGAGGTCGCGCATGAGCTCGCGGCCCTCCTCGGCAGCATCTCGGAGCTCACCCAGGTACTTCTCTAGCGAACCTAGGTTCTTGGCGTTCTTCTTCGCGAGGTGCGCGTTGCCGATGATCACCCCGAGTACGTTGTTGATTTCGTGAACGACACCGGCAGCGAGATCTCTCACCGCTCGCATACCCTCGGGATGCAGGATGCCTTCTCCGGAAGGCTCGGATCCGTCGTCTCTCATCGTCGTCATACGCCGAGCAGCTTTCTCACGGCACGTATGACGCGGGGTGCTTGAATGGGCTTTTCGATGTAAGCGTTCGCGCCCAAAGATATCGCTCGGTCCCGGTCGTGCGGCGCGTTTTCCGTGGTGATGATCACGATGGGGATGTTCTCGTGGCGCGGATCCCCCCGAACATGCCGTATCAATTTCAACCCATCCATCACGGGCATGTTGAGATCCGTCACGACGAGGTCGAAACGGCCTGCAGCGAGTGCTCGCACCCCAGCCAAGCCGTTCTCGGCTTCGACGACCTCGACGCCTGGAAGCCGAGTCAAAGACTCCGCCAACATGCTCCGCATCGTTTTGGAGTCTTCGACCACTAGGCAGCGGTACTGTCGCATAGCTGACTCAATCGTACGACAGGAAGGAACTTGCTCAAAGTTTGAGCCTCATTCTTCGGTTGCTCGGGTGAGCTCTGCCAGCATGTCGCCAAGAGCCCAGATTCCGACGGATTGATGCGGGACACCGGAACGCCGAACAGCGAGAGGCATCCCTGCGAGGATGGCAGTCTCGGGGGACTCGATGATCACCGTTCCACCTCGCGAAGAAATGTCACGAACCCCACGTGCCCCGTCGTCCCCCATTCCCGTGAGCACGACCGCAATTGCCCTATCGCCAAGCACCCGCGCGGCCGATGCGAAGAGTCGATCGACCGAAGGAACGTAAGGCGAGCTCGAGTCGGGAGGGACGACCCGAATTGCGGGTCCGCGGTCCGAGGGAACGATCTCGATACAACGACCTCCAGGACAGACATAGGCGTGCCCAGAGGCGAGCCGCTCGTATTGCGCGGCCTCTGATGCGCGCACCACGCCGATCTTGTCGAGGCGTGCGGCAAAAGTTCGCGTGAACCGCGGTGGCATGTGCTGCGCGAGGACCAGAGCGGCGTCGACGTCGTCGTGGAGGTGCCGGAACAGGACGGCCAACGCTTTTGGACCCCCAGTGGAGGCCCCGATGACGATTACCTTCTTCGGAACGCGCTTCAGAACGGAGGGCTCTCGCACGGGCCTGTGCCTTTCGCGGTCACTCAAATCGAGGGCGAAGCCACCGAGAGTGCCCGCCCTAAGCGCCAGTGGTGAGAGCTGACGAACGATCTGCACCTTCTCGGTTAGCTGCCTTCGAAGACGCTCGAGGGGTGCGTCGAGCCCGTGGGGCTTCTCCAGAAAATCCAACGCCCCGAGCTCGAGTGCCCGGAAGACGTTCTCTTTGGCGGAGAGCGCGGACACCACCACGACCGGGATTGGATGCCGGTCCATGAGCAGTTGAAGAAACTCGAACCCGTCGAGGCGTGGCATCTCGAGGTCCAAAGTGATGAAATCAGGCGGGCGCGCTTCGACGACGCGCAAGGCGTCCGCTCCATCGTTCGCCACATCTACGCTCGAAATGCCTGGGATTTCACCGAGCATCGCTGCAATCGTGCGCCTATTCAAGGAGGAGTCGTCTACGACCAGGGCGCGAAGCTCCCTCACTCAGCCTCTCCTCGGCGGTAGAGCGCTGTACGGTATGGGTCGCCGATAGACGATATCGGTGCTGAGCTGCGCAATCTCGAATGCCGTGCTGGATCGCAGGAGAGATTCGCTATGCCCGAGCAGCAAGTAACCGCCTCGCTGGAGCCGCTCGTAGATGCTGTCGAGAACCTTGCGGCGCGACGCATCATCGAAGTAGATGAGCACGTTTCGGCAAAAGGTTACATCGACGCGCCCTACGATGGCTGCCCGCCGCTGATTCATCAAGTTCAGATGTCCGAAGTGGCACATCGACCGAATGCGCGGATGAACCTGCCTGCCCTCCTCGGTGTCGATGAAGTAGCGGTCATATTCGGGAATCATCGCCCTAAAGCTGGCCGCTCCGTAAGTGGCTCCCCGAGCCTTGGTCAACACCCGGCGCGAGATGTCGTTCCCGAACACTCGAACGTCCCAGCCGTCGAAGAGCCCGGTCGCATCGACGAGCATCGCGATCGTGTATACCTCTTCTCCGCTAGAGCATCCTGCGCTCCACACGTCGAGTCGGTTCGACCCGCGCGCTAGCGCTCGGCGTCGAACGACGGGAAGCACCTCCTCGGCAAACGCTCGAAGCTGGTAAGCTTCACGGAAAAAATAGGTCTCGTTGGTCGTCAAGACCTCAGCGCTCGCCTCGAGCTCTGCTTCGGCCTTCGGGTGGTACTGAAGGTATCGGTAGTACTCGGCGAAATTCTCCAAGCCGAGGTCACGAAGTCGTTCCCGCAAGCGCCGCTCGACGATGTAGACCGAATCATCCGAGAAGTAGATGCCGCAGAACTGATTGATGAAATCTCGGATCAGCCGAAATTCACCAAGATTCAGGGACGGCCCCGTCTCGTGCAGGAGCGTCACGTCACCTCCCGAAGAGTCCGCTCTCGATCGCGTGCCTGACCATCGAGTCGTTCTCGGCTTCGAGCGCCCGGTCGAGGAGCTTTCGACTGTGCTCCGTATCGAGCTCGAGAAGTAGCTTGATCGCCAGCATACGAACGTTCCAGGCCGAATGCTCGAGGCCTCGACTCACGAACAGCTCTGCTTCGTGAACTGGAAGGGTACGTGCGGCTCGAAGTCCAGCTTGGAACACCTCGTCGTCATGATGACTAAGCGCGTATTCCACGGCACTGGCGACTTCGGAGTCTCCCAACCATGCGAGCGCGTCGAGGGCCGCCGAGATCACCACCGGCTCACTCTCGTGCAGGAGCTCCCTAATCCGTGGAGCGGCGCTGCTCGCCTTGCGCCTGCCGAGAGCGAGGGCCGCCTCGGCCCGGATCGCGGGCACTGGAGAATCGAGCGCTGTTCGAAGGGACCCGTTGGCCTCGCTGACATTCAGCTGTCCAAGCGTTCTAACCGCGGCGATTTGTACGTCGACGTCTTCGTCAGCGACTGCGTAGCCGATGAGTTGAGCGACATCGCTCGCATTGACGATTGCGAGAGCTTGGATCACCGCTCGGCGTGTGCGGGGATCATCGCTGTGCAACCCGCGTTTGAGAATCTCGGCCGTGCCCGCCGAGTCTAGGCGGGACAGTACGTGCGCGATGTCGGCGCCTCCTGGCCCATCGAAGTCGGCTCGCTCGAGCGCATCCTCGACGGCGGCAGGAACCCGCTTGGCCAGTTCCTCGAGCGCCCCCGTGGCTGCGGACCGAATCTGATGCGACGGGCTACTCAAGCATTCGACGAGAGCCCGGCAGTCGCGCGGGTCCCCCCACCACCGGAGGCTTTGCGCGGCGGCGGATCGAACGTTGTCCGTCGCATCGATCAAGTCTCGCTCGATCAGGCTGCGGACACGGTCGCGGGTGCTCTCCGGAACGTCTTCGAGATGCAGGTAGCTCAGCTCGGCCGCAAGCTCGAGGGCGATCGCCCAAACCCGTGGCTCGCAGCGGCGGAGCAAGAGGAGCGGGTCGATCAACGGCGCGCCCCACCCGCGAAGGGCTTCGACGGTGTTTGGAATCGCGACGTCGTCCGCAATGGCTTGGAGGACGGCCTCGAGCGAGCTCTCATCCCGGCAAAGGACCGAGAGGTAAGCCGCACCTTGCCGCGTCGGTGTATCGCCGTGGAGGAGCGCTTCGAAGAGCGCACGTCGGAACGATTCGTTCGACGTGCTCAAACGCTCGATCAACTCGTCGCGATGACTTTCGCCCTCGTCGGCGAGCTGTGCAATGGCACGCAGTGCAGCCGACGCGGTTTGAGGTGAGGCATCCGTCGCAAGCTCGAGAAGGAACTCGAGCGCCTGCGGCTCCCCCGTTCTTCCGAGAAGCTCCGCCGAGATCCGACGAACGATGACATCCTCGACCGCCGGAGCGAGCGCTTCCCAGGGCACGCGCGTACCCAGCCGTGTCAGCCCTTCCACGATGGAGATGCGCAGAAAGAGATGGGAAGTGCGGAGCTGATCCTTCAGTAGGCTTTCGGCGCGGGCGCCTCCGATGCAGACCAAGGCCTCGACCGCCGCTGCGGCTACGTTTGCATCCGAGCCTCGAATCAACACCTCTAGATGATCGATCATCCGAGGATCGCGGGTCTTGCCCATCGCCTCGACGAGAAACTTCTTGGCACCCTCTCCGGCCTTTTCCAAGGCGGCAGCAAACTTGTGCGCGCGGCTCTGAGCAACCAGTCCGAGGACTTCGATCGCTGCATTGCGCAACCCGACGTTGCCGGTCTCCATGACGCGTACCAACAGCGCGTCGATCAGCTCGTCTCGCTCGAGCGTCTGCGCAGCAAGGGAGATCGCCTCTCTTCGAACGCGCCAATCCGCGTCTGACAGTGCGTGGAGAATCTGTCCCAATGAGGTCCCCTCGGGGCGAAGGCTCAATCGGTAGACTGCCTGACGGCGGACCTCCGGATCGGCAGAGTGGAGCGCCTGCTCGATGCCGTCGCTGGTCACGGTCCCTCCGAAGGCAGGAGGGAGATCTCGTCTGGAGCAAGGGCCATCGCAGGTTCGACGAGCCGATCGGCATCGAGCAGGAATACGAGCCGATCGGCGTGCCTGGATGCCGAGATGATGCCTCGCTCGCGGTGACGCTCGTCCAAAACCGGGACCTCGAGCATGTGCTCCGCGGATGAGAAGACATCCAGCACGGCATCGACCACGACTCCGACCACGCGTTCGGAGGCTTCGATGATGATCCATTTGGTCCGTCGACTCGGTTCCTGCGCTGGCAAACCAAACAAACGCCTGAGATCCACCACGGTGACGACCTGCTCGCGGTAGTCGGCGACCCCTAGAACGAAGGGACGCTCTCGGGGAAGCGCGATGACCGAGAGCGGGTTGACTATCTCACGGACGCGCGCAACTTCGAGCGCGTAGGACACCGAGTCGACCTCCACTCGAATGAGGTCCTTCGGAACCGTTGCCCTGTAGGCCCTACCCCTGCTCATGCCGCGCTCCAAATAGCGACACAGGATCGATCAGGATCAATAGCTCTTCTGCATCGGGAGAGGACGCCGACGAGACTCGACCGACGCCGACGACGTAGTCCGAAAGCTCGGCGCCCATCGCACTTGCGAACTCGATCTGACTGGGCTCGAGCCGATACACCTGAATCACGCTGTCGACGGCCACCCCAACGAGCTCCTCCCCGTTGTCGACCAGCAACACCCGCCCACAGGGTCTCGGCTGGCCCACCTCGAGGCGCAGCATCTTCGGAAGATCGATCAGCGTGATGATCTGGCCCCTGACGGAAATGACGCCCTGAAAGTGCTCGGCCGACCGCGGAACCTTGGTCAGAGGGGGCGGCATCAAGATCTCGCGCACCGCGGACAAAGGGAATCCGTAGGCCTCGTTGCCTGCCACGATCGCAAGCACGGCTATGGCACCAGTCTCGCTGTTCGGGTCGGGCGCCAGCGTCGCTCTCGGAGCAGGTCGGTTCATGCACGCGTCTCCAAAGACCGAAGCGCCGTCGACTGGTCGAAGTACTCGGTGAAGAGCGCTGCCGCATCCAACACCAGGGCAACCTTCTGGTCGCCAAGATCCGCCGCCCCGGCGAAACCACGAACGGATGACAAGCTCTTGCCGAGAGCCTTGATGATCACGTCATCCTGACCGACGAGCTCGTCCACGACGAATCCGAGCTCTCGGTTCCCCATCGACGCTACGATGACGAAGCGACCCTCTCGGCGACCGGGGCGACGAAGGTCAAACAGACGCGCCAGGTCGCAAATCGCCAAGGTTTCACCTCGAAGCGTGATCACCTCGCGGCCCTGAATGGTACGAACTTCCTTTGGGACGTATGGAATCGCTTCGCGAACTACGGTGATGGGCAAAGCAAACGTTCGGGAGGCGACGTTGACGATGAGCGCCCGAATGATGGCGAGCGTGATCGGAAGCGTGACGGTGATCTTCGTGCCTATGCCGTGCTCACTGGCAATCGAGATCATCCCGCCGAGCCGCAGAATGTTGGTCTTGACTACGTCCATGCCCACGCCTCGGCCCGACATGTCGGTGATCTCCGATCTGGTGCTGAGACCGGGGAGGAACACCAGGTTGAGCATCTCCTGGCGCGTGAGCTCGCGACCAGCTTCCGCGCTCAAGAGGCCGCGCGACATCGCGACCGTCCGCAACTCGTGTGGGTCCATGCCACCGCCGTCGTCCTCCACCTCGATGACGACGCTACTGCCCTTGTGGTAGGCGTTGAGCGCGAGCGTGCCTTGCGGTGGCTTGGAGATCTGCGTCCGGGCATCGACGGACTCGATCCCGTGGTCGATGGCGTTGCGGACAAGATGCATCAGCGGATCAGTCAGCTCTTCGACGATGAGCTTGTCGACCTCCGTATTGGCACCGGTCACGACGAGCCGAACCTCTTTGCCGCACTCGCGCGCAGCCTGCCGCACGATACGGGCTAGCTTGGTGAATACCTGGCCAAGCGGAACCATGCGAATGTCGAGAAGCCCGGTGCGGAGCTCGGCGAGGTGCCGCTCGAAACCACGGCCGATGCGATCGAGGTCCATGACCGAGTGCCGGTGCGTCGCTTCGCCTTCGAAGCGCTCCATGATTCGGTTCACCGAGCTTCGCACCAGAGCAAGCTCGCCCACGATGTTCATCAGGTGGTCGAGCTTCCGAATGTCGACGCGCACGGAATTGGCAACCGAGCGAAGCGACGCATGGGCGGGATCTTCGTCGGACGGAGGTCCGACGCTGGCCGTAGCTGCAGGGATGGAGGTGAGCCTCGGTGGAAGCGTCGGAAGGTGCGTGCGCTCCGCAATGGCGTCGACTTTGCCGTACCTCCCCTCGAAAAGCCTCTTGAGCTCCCCTTCCGGGACTCGGCTCGCGATCAGCACGATCAGCTCGATTCTGTCGTCGTTTCCCCCCTCCATGCTCGGCAAATAGGTGATGATCTCGACGGCATCCTCCGCGACTTCACGTAAAGCCTCGATCGAATCATCGATGGCGTTCAGGTTGAAGGCAGCACGTAGTTGGTAGAGGGTCAGTCCTTCACGAATGCATGTCCGAAGCCTATGCTCCTCGTACTCCGTGAGCACCGAAAGAACCGCCGGCTCGATCAGATATTTCTCGAGGGGGTCACCATCCTCATCCTCCGGCGCGAGGCCGATCGAACGAACCGCCGCAACGTAAGCCTGCACGCCTGGCTCTTCTTCCGGCGACTTCGGATCATCGAGTGCCAAGAGTCGTTGAAATCGCTCGACGGAGTCGAACAGGAGGTCGAGCAACTGCTGGCCCACGAAAGAACGTCCGAGGCGTAGATCGTCCAGCAAGTCCTCCAGCGCGTGGGCGACGGCTCCCACGTGCTTGTATCCGAACATGCCTGCGATGCCTTTGAGGGTATGCACGCTGCGAAAGATCTCGTTGATCAACGCGGGATCGATGGTTTCGTTGCGATGATAGGTCTCGTCGAGCAGCAGCAGGTCGCGCGAGAGCGCCTCGACGAGCTCCTGCGCCTCGGCCAAGAATTCCTGCTGCACGTTGTCACGAGGATCACTCACGTCGATGCCTCCTCGACTACGGTCAACAGGCCACTGATCAGGTCTCTTAGGTCTCCGACTTCGAAGGGCTTCTGGAGAAAAGCATCCGCGCCCAGCTCGGAACCTCGCTTTGCATCGGGACCGTCAATCTGGGTGCTGATCAGGATCTTGCGTGCACCGTGCTGCCGCGGGCTCTTCTGCATGAAGGCGAGAAGCTCGAGCCCGTTGATGTCTGGCATGTTCACGTCGACGATGACGACATCGAATGCAGTCGAAGCCAGGAGCCGAAGTGCTGCAAAGCCGGTCTCGGCCTCCTCGACGCGAGCGAAGCCCGCATCCTCGAGCGAGGCGCGGACGAACGCGCGCACGGCGCTGCTATCGTCGACAATCAGAGCGTGAAACGTCACTCGATCCCCCCGCGTACATGGTAACAGAGAGGAAGCGGGGGTGGATCTGCCCTAGTCTCGGCCGAAAGACCGCATTTTCGGCTCCACCTCGGCGCAGGATGAACATGCGCACAGCCTTCGGAGGAATCGATGGCTGTAAATCCCGGTCTGGTGACCATCACCCCACACGAGCCGGAGCGCGTAGTTCCCGACGGGTTGAATGTCGCTCAGCTCGAGGTCGCCGCCCTCCACGAATTCGATCGGACCCTCGTGACCTTGACAGTGCGCGCAGGGACAGAAGCCGCGCAACAGCTCGTGCGGATACGTGCTGCGATGCCCGTCCGCCCAATCGATCTCCATCACCCGTGCACCTCGGGGGGCACGGAGCTCGACTGGCTCTGGCGGCGGGTCACTCACTAGAAGCTCCTCGCCAGCTTCCCGACAACGGGGCAGTGCGCTCTCGAACGGCGACAGTTGCATGACCCGCGTCGAGCTGAGCCAATGCAGCGTGGATCTCTTGGCGTTCTCGAAGAGGCCAGGGCTCGACGGGGAGCTCGGATGTCGCCTCGACGATCATCCAGCGGCGAAGCGCAGCCGATGACAAGACCAAACGGCCACCCCCACACGACCGACACACGATTCCGCCTCGCTGCGCATCGAAGGAAGCCGAATGTCGTGGCTCGGGGGTCTTGCCACAGTGGATGCACCGATCGAGTGTCGGAGCAAATCCGAGCAAGGCCAGAACGCGGATCTGAAGGGAGAGCAGCGCTTCTTCGGCTGGCGCCCCACCATCGAGCGCGGCCAGGAAACGCACCGCGGCGTCGAAGACGGCGGGCTCGTGCTCGTGGTCAGGCACCCGCTCGCGGATCACCGCCAACGCCGCACCTGCTGCCCCAATCGCCCCGAGGCTTCTGAGAATCTTGTGGAACGATCGGTCGACCGACACGCGCTCCAGGTGCGCCAGCTCGCCGCGTCCGGGCCTGAAGCACGCATGCATCAACACGTAGGGTTGCAGAGCTCCGCCAAAGCGGCGTTGGCTCTTCCTCGCACCACGAGCGAGCGCAGAGAGCTTGCCGTAATCCTCGGTCAGGAGGGTGACGATGCGGTCGGAGTCGCGATAGTCGATGGAGCGAAGAAGGAGGGCTCGGGTTTGGTGGCTTCGGCTCGGCACGGCACCGCGGAGGATAGCTCAATCGGATCATCCTGTGCAGGCGCGCGCCGGACCGAAACGAATGTGGCCACGATGATTGCGAAAAGCGCCACGGTGGTGATTGCCAGCACGAGGACCCCATATCCACGACGATTGCGCACGCTCGCCAAAGGCGGAGGAGGCACCGCGCGGGGTCGCTGCTCATCGAAGCGTGCGAGGACCTCGTCGGCATCAATATCCACCGCGGATGCGTAAGCCTTGATGAATCCGCGTACGAACACGCCGCTCGGCAGATCTTCGAAACGATTCTCCTCGAGCGACGCCAGCGTATTGCGAGGAATTCGCGTCGTACGCGACACCTCTTCGATCGAGAGACGCCGCGTCTGCCGCTCGGTTTTCAGGTAATCACCTATCGAGTCGCACTTCATCTGGAATCCTCGAGCAGCGTCTGACACATGCGTCCATCATTCGAATAAGGATCTAGCTCGACGCAGCGCTCCAAATCAGCGACCGCGTCTCTTCGGTGACCAAGCTCGGCACGCACCTCGCCGCGCAGCCGCCACGCGCCCTGCAGTCGCCGATCGTTGGCGCATGACGGATCGGCTCCGATGGCGCTCACGAGCGCGCGCTCGGCGTCCTTCAATTGCCGCAAACGCCACAGGGCTTCACCCATCGTGTAGTAGCCAACGCAAAATCTCGGTTCGATTCGAACTGCCTCCATGGTCGACCTTACCGCCTCCTCGTACTCGCCGAGTCGAAATTGTGCCAGTCCGAGATTGCCCCACGCAAGATGTGGTGCTGTGTTCAGCTCATCGGTCGCCGACTGGCGCAGCACGAGGAGTGCTTCGTCGTAACGCTCGAGCTCGATGAGACAGAGACCGAAGATGTTGCGGGCCTCGGCCAGCGTCGCGCCCCCACGCTTTTGCTTCTCGAGGAGCTTGATCGCGGTGCTCAAGTGTTCCTCTGCGTTCGGGTAGTCGCGGCGCTCCATCTGAATGAATCCGAGAAGCAGATGGGCCTCCGCATTGGTCGGATCGAGATCGATGGCCTCGCGCAGGTGCTCGATGGCGGCGGGCGTCTGACCCTCATCCCTAAGACTGGCCGCGAGCTGGAACTCCCGATAGGAGCGCTCGGCCTCGGGCGTTCCCGACCCCGAGGTCGTCGCACAGCCGAGGGCTACCGATGCCAACCAAACGAATCCCCACAATCGACGCACTCGGGGGGTCTACCGAGTGCACCGTCCCCGGTCAAGAGGGGTGTCGGGCTACCGACAGCTCAATCGGTGACGAACATCTTCCTTGAGTGCGAGCAGATCGTAAAGCTGACGAAGCGTCGCGGGGTCAGGGAGGGTGATCGTCTGATCACCCAGCAGAAGGTATCCCCGCCGCCGCAACTGGCCGACGATCGTCTTGACTTGACCGAGATCCAATGCAGTGCGAGCGGATAATTCAAGCGGCGAGAGCCGAAGCTCTTCCTCTTCAGCCTCGTCGACTGCATGCAGAAGGGTATTGAGGACCCGAACGGTCGGATCGGGGAGGAGAAAATTCTCGATCTGCTCCTCGGCCCTGCGCAAACGCCGAGCGAGTTGCTCCATGACACCCTCCCCCACCTCGGGCCGCCGGCGAACCAGAGCCCGGAAGGTGTCGCTTTCGATGACCAAGGCCGTGACCGGTTCGATCGCCCGAGCCGTCGCCAAGCGATGAGCCTGGGGGAGTAGCGCCTCCTCACCCACCACCTCATCGGCTCCATGAAGGCCGATGCTTCGTTCGATCCCGCGCGCCCGTTTGATCAATTGCACACGTCCGGTGCAGATCAGGTAAAGCTCCGAGGCTGGTGCGCCGGCGTGATAGAGGGTCGCCCCAGCGGAAAAGCTTCGTTGGTAACGATCGATCCCGAGGTCTTCGAGGGTTTCCGGCATCGCGGTGAGTGTCCCCACTCGGCATGAGGGCCGCAACCGTTATCGAGCGAGATGGCAGGCGACCTCATGCCCCGGCCCGAGGGTGCGAAGCGAAGGAACCTCCCGATCGCACAAGCCTTTTTCGGCAATCGGGCAGCGTGGATGAAATGCGCAGCCGCTCGGCGGGTCGAGCGGGCTCGGCACGTCGCCCCGCAGCAACAGGCGCCGTTTTCGCGCGGCAGGGTCGAGCTCCGGGGCCGCGCTGAGAAGGGCCTGGGTGTAGGGATGACGGGGGTTCGCGTAGATCTGCTCGGACGTCGCCAGCTCCACCACCCGGCCGAGATACATGACTGCGACGCGACGGCTCACGTGCTCGACGACATGCAGATCGTGAGCAATGAACAGGTAGCTCAGGCTGAGCTCCTTCTGGAGATCGCTCAAGAGGTTGATGATCTGTGCTTGAATGGAGACGTCGAGCGCGCTGACGGGCTCGTCGGCCACGATGAAGCTCGGCGAAACCGCTAGAGCGCGTGCGATGCCGATGCGTTGACGCTGTCCGCCGGAAAACTCGTGGGGATAGCGGCGCATGTGCTCAGGCCGCAACCCCACGCGCTCGAGCAGCGCGGCGACGCGCTCTCGCTCCTCCGAGGCCGAGCGGACCAGCCCGTGTACGTGGAGTGCTTCGGACAGCGCAGCCTGCACGGTCATGCGTGGATTCAGCGAGCTATACGGGTCCTGAAAGATGATCTGCATCCTCCGTCGAAACGGCCGCAGCGCCGATTGCGACAACTCGGTGATGTCCTGGCCTTCGAAATAGACCTTTCCGGCCGTCGGCTCGGAAAGGCGCAACAACAAGCGGCCCAGGGTGCTCTTGCCACAACCCGACTCGCCGACCACGCCGAGCGTCTCGCCGTGCATGACTTCCAGGCTGACTCCGTCGACCGCGCGAAGCTCTGCGTGTCCGCGACCGATGCCCCGTGAGGGGCCGCGAAAGGATTTGCTCAACGACTCGGCACGTACGATGGGCTGCTCCCTCACGTCGGCGCCTCTGCGTGAAAACATGCGACCTGCGTTTGATCGACCTGCTGCAAGACCGGCTCGCGGCCGCGGCAGACGTCGCTGACGAGGTCGCAGCGATCTTGGAAGCGGCAACCGGTCGGGAGCGCGCGAAGGTCGGGTACGATCCCTCGAATGGCAGCCAGCCTCTCCCCGCGATTGCGAGCGCTCGGCAAGCTGCGCAGCAAGCCTCGCGTGTAGGGATGGCGTGGCGTGCGGAATAGGACGTCTGTCGTCGCCAGCTCGACGATCTTTCCGGCGTACATCACGGCGACCTCGTGAGCGAACTCCGCCATCAAACCCAAGTCGTGACTGATGAAAATGATGCTCATGCCGAGCTCTTTCTGGAGCGAACGAAGCAAATCGAGAATCTGCGCTTGGATGGTCACATCGAGCGCAGTCGTGGGTTCGTCCGCAATGAGGAGACGAGGCTCGCAAGCGAGCGCCATGGCGATCATCGTTCGCTGCCGCATGCCGCCGGAAAGCGTATGCGGATAGGAATCAATTCGCTCCGCGGGAGCTGGAATCCCGACGAGCTCCAGCAACTCGATCGCCCGCGCTCGTGCGGAGCTGCGGCTCATTTTCTGATGAAGTCGAATCGCCTCCACGATCTGCGAGCCGATCGTGTACACCGGATTCAGCGAGGTCATCGGTTCTTGAAAGATCATCGAGATCTCGTTGCCTCGGAGGCTTCGCATCTCAGACTCTGGAATTTCGAAGAGATCGCTCCCGTCGAAAATCGCTTCGCCGCTTTCGACGAATCCAGGCGGGCTCGGAATCAAGCGCATGATCGACAAAGCGGTCACACTCTTGCCACAGCCACTCTCGCCGACGATCCCCATGGTGCGGCTCGGAAGCACGTCGAAAGAGACGTCGTCCACGGCTCTCAGGTAGCCCTCGTCGGTTTCGAATGCCGTGACCAAGTGGCGCAGGCTCAGCAGCGGTTCGGTCATCCTGCGCTACCTTAGCATCAGTCCCTAGATGCTCGGTCTTTCATGAGCACGGCGCGAGATCTGTCGCCATGCCTGGACCTGGTTCCTGGCGAAAAGCCTCGTCGGGCACGTCGGGGTTCAAGGAGATGCTCTTCACCCGAACCGAGGTGTCGGCATCGTTGACCTGGTCCACGAATCGGACGCTCGTCGGAAACGACCAGCCTTCGACGTCGATGTAGTCGTCGTAGGTCGCTTCCCATTGCATTTTGCCGTCGGGACCGAGCTGGTTGGATCTTCGGAGGGTCAATCGCTGCCGCTCGGGGGCCTCATCGAGGTCGGCTCGGTCGACCGAGAACGTGATCTCCTGAGTCGTGCGATCAGCGGCGACTAGTGTCACGACGTAGAGCCCGTTGCGGCACTCGATGGAACGTTCCGTCGCCTCGATCAAGGGTGTCTCACCGGTGAGAATTCGGAGAACATCCTCGGCGTCGAGCGAGATCCCCACGAGTCGAGCGATGTTCGCGGGACACGTGGGCCCTTCTAGAAACGTACCCTCACGCAGATCGCTGAGCTGGAATCGCTCCCCATCGCTGGTCAGCACCGCAGCGGGACCGAGCTGTGTCATCACGTCGAATCGAACACGGCTCGGCCGTTCGAGAAACATCAGAACCGTGCCTCGAATGCGGCCCCTACGACCCCACTGCGTCACCCGCGCTTCCGCCTTGATCGAACGCCAGCCGCCCTGGCGGCTCGCATGATCGGCAAGCGCCTGGGCGGCATCGGTTCGCGTTTGGAGGGGGCAGGAAGGCGCCGTCTTACAGCTGGCTAAGGCCGACCACGCGACGATCACCACCATGATGCAAGCGCGGCTCACTAGACGTCTGGCGCTCTGTGCATGTGAGGCCGGAAAGTGCTTCTGTTTTTCAGCGGAGTCAAGCGCGGGGTGAAGCGGTCACGCCGCCGGCCGGAGATGCTCCAGCTGATCGCGCAGCTTTTCACGGGCTCTGACCTCCAGCTGTCGAACCCGCTCCTTGCTGACACCCATTTCGCGGCCGAGCGACTCGAGAGTACACGGCTCGTCCGACAGAATGCGGGCTTCCACGATGCGTTTTTCGCGGACGGTCAGAGTCTGCATCGCTGAATCCAAGGCGGCACGCACGTTGAGGATCGCTTCGGTCCGAGCAACCGACTCCTCGGGCGTGGGCTGATGGTAGCTCATGCGTTCCATCGCGGTCGGCGCATCCGCCACCGTCGCGTCGAGCGATAGATCCCCTCGCGAGAGCAGCGGCCAAAGTTGCTTCGCGCGCGACAGCGGCATGCCGCTTTCCTCGGCGAGAGCCTGCGGCGATTCCACGGCCTTGCGCCTGAAGGCCCGCATGGCTCGGCGCTCCGTTCGCGTCGTCCCGAGCCGGACGATTCGATACGAACGGACCACGTAGTCACGAATCTCAGCACGGATCCAATAGGCGGCATAGGTAACCAGGCGGCAGTTCTTGTCGGGATCGAACTTGGAAGCAGCCTTCAAGAGCCCGAGGTTGCCCTGCTGAACCAGATCCTCGAGGGGAACACCCCAGCGCCGGTACTCCCTCGCGATGGCGATGACGAACGGCAAGCACGATTCGACGAGGCGGGCGCCAGCGCCCTCTTCTCCCGCCGCCCAGCGCTGCGCGAGCTCGCGCTCGGTTTCCGCATCGAGGATCTCCACCCGCTTGAGCGATGCCCGGTAGTGGTCCATCGCGGTTGCCGTCCATGTCCCTGGCATGGCGCGCAGGAGGTGCATGATTCATGCCGATTACCGAGCCTGCGAAACCGCAATGGAATTGCCGTGACTCCGACGACGGCCGCGGCGTTTTGCCACGCGCGGCAGCGGGATTGCCGCGGCAGCCTGTCTCCGGGCGGAAGCAGGACCCGTAGCTCTGCAAAAAGGCTGGATTTTTCCGTGTCAGCTTTGCCCGGAGAGGCCGTTATGCTAGTTTCGGATCGTGGAAGTCGTCCTCCGTAAAGTAGGCCGCAACCCTGGTCGAGCGGTCATCGGGCGCTTGCTGCGGCCGCCTCGCAAGGGCTCGGTCGTGGTCATCGAGTTTGCCGATGGGCTCCACGAGTACGTCACCACGCCGGTCAAACGCGTTCTTCAGCTGTGCGGACAAGACACCTATTACTTGCAGACCGCGAATAGTCGCTACCGCCTCGAAGTCCGATCGAGCGAGGCGGGGCTGATCGATCAGCCCGTCGCAAACTGAGCGGACCCCGTGAGCTGCTCGCCGAGCTTGCTGACGAGTTGGTCGAGCAAGCTTTGGAGCTCCTCAAAGTCTCCCTTTTTGATCTCGCTCGTGCGCTCGTCCACATAAAGGGCTCGGTTGAGCTCAATCTGGACCGCGTGCTGACCGCGTTTGGGCGAGCCGTAGCTCGAGGTGGTCCATCCGCCGCGGTACGGGTCGTCATGCTTGACGCTCAAACCGGCCGCACGAAAGTGCGAATCGATGAGATCGATGATACGGCCATCAGCGGTCGAGCGTCCGCGCGTGCCGGGCACGACGTCGGCTCGAAGGACCTCTGCTCCCCCTTGGATTCGACGCCCTGCAGAGGGCATCGAATGCGCCGCGAGGATGACGACCTTGCCATGCTGCTGACGGATTCGCGCTGCAACTTCACGAAGCGTCCGATGATAGGGCTCGTAGAAAAGGCTGAGTCTTCGCGCGAACTGTTCGATGGTCAGTGGTGCGCGCAGCAGGGGTGTGCCATCGCTGCGAGCGCGCCAAACCACACCCCGTGCCGGAATGTGGCGCGCCTTCGGATGGTGTGGGACGGCGGCCAAATCGACATCGTCCGGGCTCCGGTTGAGATCGATCACGTATCGCGACAGACGGGAGACCAGCAGAGTCGCGCCGTTGCCCGGAGCGCGTCGATATAGCTGATCGACGTAGATGTCGGAGTCCCGCAACACGTCCGACGGCGTCGCGTCGATCTCGGACTCGACTTCGGGGGGCACCTGCAACCCCGAGTGGGGAACCTCCACCAGCACGGGGCTTGGAGTCCCTTGTGGGTGGATTATGTCGACGAAAGACACGGGGCGTGCTCACGCGCTGAACGATTCTCGGAAGGGCATCTGCGAAGGGGTCACCTTGGTCCGAACCAGCCCACATGCAAGCCCCAAATACAGAGCCCGGTAGGCCGGCTCGAGATCGGCCCCCGAAGCGCTTTCTCTTGCGAGCACCCCCCCTAGCGTCGTGTCCCCCGAGACCCCATCCAGCACATCTACCCAGGACGCGTCGAGGCGAAATGCCGTTACGGGCGGTCCATCTTCACATCGCTCGAGCACCCGCTCGTGGAGTGGCTCGAGAACCGACTCGATTTCCTCGAGGTGCGCCTCGTTGGCGGCGTCGCGAAGGAGCTCGTACGGATCCCGCCCGAGCGGGAACGTCTCCTCATGGCTGCGAGCGCCGCGCACGAAAGCCCACTCGCCCCGGCGCCAGCGGAAAGCCTCCATCAATCGAGCGCGCACCTGATCGCTGATCGCGCGGAATAGCTCGACGGGCCGCAAGATGCCGAGCCCCACGAGTGCATCACCCAAACGGCCACCGTATTTTGGAAGCAGCGCGAGTGCCATTTCAATCTCCATCCGAAGGCACCGACCGCTCGCGACGAGATACTCACCGAGAAGCTCCGACTTGTCGGTCGAGGCGACGAACTCGGGCCTTCCATCGACGAAATAGATCTTCTTGCGTCGGTTTCGCTGCCACAGATGCAAGACGCCGGTCTGCTGCCTCGCGATGATGTCGTAGAAGACCGGCAGCAGCGTGGCCGCACGGAGCTGCCCCTGCTTTTCTGCTTGCGCGAGCTCTTCGAGCTTCCATTGAAGGCCTGGCGAGGTGACGAAGCGCGAGAGCTCTGGAAGTTGCGATGGGTCGAGGTAGGTACCGTCCTTGGATATCTTGCAGCTCCGGCTGTCGATGACACCGGTCGTGAGGAGCTGAATCAAGCGAGGATAGCTCATCGGCCCCATCACGCTTCGATCCTGCAGCTGCACCCGATAAATGATGGGCGACGTGACTCCCTGCGGGCCGATGAGCTCCTGGCTCACGTGGTGCATCAGGTCGCTATCGACCAGTGAAGGCACATCCGCTTCGGGGACGTGAATCTCGGGAGGCTCTCCCTCGATCAAATTCAGTTGCGATAGCAGGCGAGCGAGCCGATCGGGACCGTGACCCATGCCGCGACGGCGCATCACCTCGGCGCAGGCCTCGGCGAATGCGCCTGCGGTGGGTCGCTCTGCCGGATCACGTTGTAGCCCTCGGAGGACCAGCGCGCGCATGTCCTGCGGGATGCGCCGTTCACAACGCGCCAGCACTCGCAAGTCCGCATCCCGAATCTGCAGCAGGACGTTGAGCTCGCTCTCGCCTTGAAACAGTGGCTCGCCGATCAGCATCTCCGCCAACACGGTCGAGAGGGTGAACACGTCGCTCTTACCGCTGAGCTCCCTGCCGAGCACCTGCTCTGGGGACATGTACCCGAGCTTGCCTCGAACCTGACCATCTTCAGTGGTTGGCGCCCGACTTCGAACGGTCGCGATTCCGAAGTCTGTGAGCTTCACGTGCCCCGTCCGAGTCAGAAGGAGGTTGGCGGGGCTGACGTCTCGATGGACGAACTCGAGCGATTGGCCCTCTTCGTCTACCGCGTGATGCGCATAATCGAGCGCTTGGGCCGTTTGATATGCGATGTGCAGCGCGACGTCCCAGGGGATCGGCAGGTCGGGCGGTGCGGTCCGGAGCAACCGGCTCACGTTGGAGCCATCGACGAGCTCCATGACGAGCACGAGGTCGTCACCCATCGTCCCGAAGTCGAACACCTGAACAATGTTGGGGTGTTCCAGAAGAGCGGCGAGACGGGCCTCGTCGATGAACATCCACACGAAGTCCGGATCACTCGAAAACTGCGGAAGAATGCGCTTGAGGGCAACGCGCTTCGCAAACCCGTGAGGGCCCTCACGACGCGCAACGAAAACCTCGGCCATCCCCCCCGCCGCCAGGCGACGCTCGATGTGGTACGGCCCTAGCAGCGGCCGTTCTTCGCTCACACACCCCTCCGTTAGAGACCGACCCCCCTATCATAAGGCTCTAGGGGACCTACTGTCAGCTTACTCCCCGTTTCAGCCCCAGCGGAACACTTGGGACTCCGCTTCGTTCCTGCTTATCATACGAATGTCCACTGGGTACGGGGGAACAATGGGGATTGTTCGGAAACATTCGCGGTCTGATAAGAGCAAGGATCCGCTCCTCGGGAAGGTGATTGCGGGTCGATATCGACTGGAATCACTGCTCGGGGAAGGTGGCATGGGCGTCGTCTACCGCGCCAGGCACGTCCTGATCGATCGCGTCGTCGCGCTGAAGCTCATTCGCCCGGACCTTCGAGGCGAGACGCACTTGCGAGCGTGGATGGTGCGAGAAGCGCGGGCGGCGAACCGAGTCGACCATGCGCACATCGTCGACATTCACGATGTCGGAGAGACCGAAGAAGGCGAGCTCTATCTAGTGATGGAGTACCTCATCGGAGATTCGCTGTCGTCGCAGATCTCGAAGGGTCCAATGCCGATCGCGCGCGCGGTGGACATCTTGGAGCAAATGACTGCAGCCCTCGCGCGTGCGCACGATCTCGGGGTCGTCCATCGCGATCTCAAGAGCGACAACATCATGATCACCGCGCGCGGCGGACGAAAAGACTTCGTGAAGATCTTGGACTTCGGCCTTGCAGCCCTGGCGCGTGACCCGAGACTTGCGCCCAAGGGCGCCGTGTTTGGAACCCCTGAGTACATGTCCCCGGAGCAGGCGCGAGGCGAAGACGCAGTCTCTTCGAGTGACTTGTACGCACTCGGTGTTCTGTTCTTCGAGATGCTGACTGGGCGCCTGCCGTTCCGATCGAGCGATCGAGATGAGCTCCTCGAGATGCAGCGAAAGGCCGTACCACCGAGCCCTCGCAAGTTCAGGCAGGAGATCCCGGAGCAGGCCGAGAAGATCATTCTCAAGCTCCTGGAAAAAAACCCAGAGGATCGCTTCCGCGATGGGCACCATCTGAAGGAAGAGCTCAAGGAGATGCAGCGCACCCTTCCTTCGGGCGAATGGGATGCGCCGACCGACGTCGCTGCTGCACCGCCGCCCCCGCCACCGCCAGCGCAAACACCCGGCGTGGTCGAGTGGAGCCGGACCGCCGCCAACTTCCTTCGCGCGGTGGCGCGGGCCTATCCTGACGGAAACGCACCCACCGAAGTACAGGGCGCATCGGACAAGATCTGGGAGCTCGCTTCGAGAGCATCTCGTCTCGAGGGGGAGCTCGAGAGCCATTCGAAGAAGCTCGAGACGATCGAGAAGCGCGGCCGGGCGCTCCGCGCTGAAATCGGTCGTAAGGTCGAAGATCTCGCCGGTGAGGAGTCGCGTGCCCTGCGCGACGCGGCATCTGAACGGGATACGCTCAGCCAGTTGCTCTTGAAGCGCAAGCGAGCGCAGCGGGAGCATCAGGCAGCCCAGGCCGAGGTACAGGCGGCCGGTCAAAACTTCGAGCGTGTGCGGCGCGGGTACGAGGCACTTGGCGCGGCTCGAGCGCAGGTCGAGGTGTTGGAAGGCGTGGCCCGCGACTACGAGCAACGCGCGAGGACCAAGGAAGACGTCGCCGCAGAACGTCGAAAGCAAATCGAGGAGCTCCGTGCCCAGCTCAAGCGATACAGCGAGGCTCTCGAAGCCGACCTGCAGACGGGCCGCGAGCGCATCGCAAACCGTGTCCGGGAGGCGCTCGATTACGAAAAGGCGTTCGGCGACGCCTCGAGCCTCCTTCTCGATCACCTCCGTGACAAGCCGGAGTGCAGGGAGCTGCTCGAGGCCATCGACAAGCAGCGCAACGGCAGGGACCCGGACGAAAAGCCATCCGAGCTCCAGGAGCTCATGCAGCGACACGTCGCCGCGCGCTGAAGCACCCCCCTTTACGCCGCCGCATCGCGCCGGCCACGGGGCTTCGCTGACGTCCCGGGGCGCGGGGGAACACGACACGGAGACTTCTATGGAGGAGGACGGCTCGGGATGGGCAGCACAGCGAGCGGGGGCGACGCCAGACGTAGGGCGGCATGAGGAGCCGGCGGAGCGGGTCCCGCTCGCGAGCACGCCCGTCCCGAGCCGTTCTCCGGGGATGCAGTCGCTGCAGTGGCAGTGGCAGTGGCAGTCCCCGTGGACGATGCGCAGCATCGTCTTTGCGAGGTGCCGCTGTCTACGTCTCCATCAGCCTTGGAATTAGCTCGGCGAAGTTGCAGGGGCGGTAGCGGATGTCGAGCTGGTAGCGGAGGATTCCTTCCCACGCGTCTTTGCAGGCGCCCTTCGACCCGGGCAGCGCGAACAGATAGGTTCCGCGCGCAACCCCGGCGCACGCTCGTGACTGGATCGTCGAAGTGCCGATGTGCTCGTAGCTCAGCGTTCGGAAGAGCTCGCCAAAGCCGGGGATCGGTTTTTCCCACACGGCTTCGAACGCCTCGGGCGTGATGTCGCGGCCGGTGACGCCGGTGCCGCCGGTCGCCAGCACGACCTCCACGTTCGGCTCCTTGATCCAGCGGCGAAGCTGGACTTCGATGCGCTTTCGATCATCGGGGACGATCACCTTGTCCATGACCTGGTGGCCCGCTTCGAGCGCGCGCTCGACGAGATAGGCGCCCGACTTGTCGGTTTCCTCGGTGCGCGTGTCGGACACCGTCATCACGGCGATGCGCAGGCCCCTGAAGGCAATGGACTCGTCGAAGTGTGGTCCCCCCATGCTACCCGCCGATCTCCTTCCGCAACGCCGCCGCCAGCCTTCCGCCCTCCTCCGGATTGAGCTTGGTCGACGGCCATTCGATGACGAGGCCCTGGTCGACGCTCGGCTTCGGAATGATGTGGAAGTGGACGTGAAACACCGCCTGATGGGCCATCGGTCCGTTGTTCTGGAGGATGTTGAGCTGCTCGATCCCGGTGACGGCCTTGATCGCGCGGCACAGCCGAGGGAGCACCCGCCCGATCGCCGCCGCGGTTTCATCCGAGAGCTGGTCGATCGTGGCGACCTCCTCCTTCGGTATGATCAACGTGTGCCCGAAGCTCAAGGGCCCGATGTCGAGGAACGCCAGGATGCGGTCATCCTCGTACACCTTGTGACAGGGGATGTCCCCGCGGAGAATCTTGCTGAAGATCGTGTCCGCCATGGGGCGGAGCTTATACGCTACTGCCCCGGCGGACCAGGCCGCCCGAGCTTTACAGACGCCGCTTTCCACTCTACAAGCGGTGGAATGAAAAATCTGGCTTCTTTGATTGTCCTGGCTCTAGCCCTCGGCTGCGGCGGCGGCGACTCGAATGACGCCGGCAGTGGCGGCACGGCGGGCTCCGGCGGGACTGGAGGCGCGGGCGGCACCGGCGGCCGGGTTTTCTCGCCGAACCCGCCCCTCGTGATCGGTGGGGACGAGCGCCCGGCCAACGTCGACATTCCGAGCGACTACGACCCCAGCGTTTCGTACCCGCTTCTAATGGTGCTGCATGGCTTCGGCCCCTTCTCGGGCGCGGTCGAGACGGCCTATCTCGGGCTCTTCGACGTCGTCGACGAGAAGCAGATCGTCCTCCTCTACCCCGACGGGACGTTGAACACCGACGGCGATCGGTTCTGGAATGCGACCCCAGCCTGTTGCGACTCGACCGATTCGGTGGACGACGTGGCCTACCTGAGCGGGCTCATCCAGGAAGCCGAGCAGACCTACAACATCGACCCGAAGCGGGTCTACCTGATGGGGCACTCGAACGGCGGGTTCATGTCGTTCACGATGGCGTGCGAGGCATCCGAGCTCATCACCGCGATCGTGAGCCTCGCGGGCTCGACCTTCGAGAACCCGGCGGACTGCCAACCTGCAACGCTTCCGGTCAGCGTGCTCGCGGTTCACGGGACGGCGGACGACACCGTCCCCTACGACGGCTCCCCCGGTGTGTATCCCGGAGCGGTCGACACGGTCGAGCGCTTTGCGGCTGCCGCCGGTTGCGACATCAACGCGCCGACCGATGAGGGCCCAGTCGACCTCGTTCCCGGGATCGAGGGCGCGGAGACGGATCGAATCGAGTTCCAGACCGGGTGCGATGCAGGAATCGACGACGCTCTTTGGACGATCAACGACGGCGTGCACATCCCGTTCTTCTCACCGGAATACGCCAACATGACTACCGACTGGCTCCTCCGGCATACCCGCTAACCACCCGGTCAAAGCGAGCGCAAGAAGGCGATCAGCGCGGCTTTCTCGATATCGGAGAGGCCGTCGCAGGTGAAGAGGTGTCCCCGGTCGCTGTAGGGCGATTTGGTGATCGTGGGGCGTGGACCGCCGAGGCAGAACAGGGCTTCAAGCGAGTCGACCGATCCGTTATGCAGGAAGAGCCGTGCCGACCAGACACCGGTCAGCCGTTGCGCACGTAGGCCGTGGGTTAGCGCGTCCCGGCCGAGGAGGTCGACGTCGCAGCAGGGCTGACCGTCGAGGTCGGGATCGAGCCAGGACATCATGGCGCGGTCGGAGCCGATCTCCTCGAACGTGAAGACCGTACGGCTCGAACCGCGAGCGCCGTCGTGGCAGCCAAGGCAGCCGGCCGTCTCGAAGAGCTCGGCACCCTGCGCCACCAGGCCTGAGTCCGGTGGATTTGGATTCTCGGGCGCCCGCAGCGAGTAGACATAGTCTTCGAGCGGCCCCAACCGCTCCGGGGTCCAGGGGTCGAGGTTGCCGTCACCGAGGATGACGAAGCCTCGAAGGAAGCTCGCCAGACTCGTCGCCACGCCGGTATGCCCGAGAAGGGCGCCGTCCATCTCGTAGGCGGCGACGTCGGACGCGTCGGCGAGACCCCACAGGGACATGATTTTGCTGATCGTGTGAACCCCGTCGTCGATGGGCAACGGAACGATGACGAAATCCATGGTCCCCGGTTTCCAGCCCGCATACGCGGCCTGGGTGTCCGGGCTGAAGTCGGGAATCGCTGCGCCAGCGCCGATCAGCGGCGTGAGAGCCTCGATCAAGCGCGTGACGATGCTCGGGTCTTGCTCCATGACAGCCAGGTAGGGAGCGAGCTTTCGTTGCGCAGCCGGGTGGAGCTCCCGCCCGAGAACGACGGCCATCGGGACCGCGGCGATCGCGAGATTGAGCTCGCCGTACTCGAAGTCGAAGTTGGGCGCGCCCATTGCGTAGCGCCCGTCGGGAAGCCGTCCGAAGTGACAGCTGGCGCACGTGAACGCGAGGCTCGGCACTCCTTCTGCGAAGTCCTTGCCGGGTCCAAAGCCGAGAGGGCGGCCTTCGGCCGAAGTAGGATCTCCGATCATCCCGACGCCGGTCGCGCCTGATCCGATGAGCTTTGGAAAGAGAGCCATGTTGGCATCGAGGAGCCCCGTCGGGACGCCGGCCGTGTCGAAGCCCTCGTAGAAGAACATCTCCTTGCCGCAGAGAAGACGCAGACGGCGGGTGTCACGGCCGGTCTCGACCGACGCCCAGTACGTCTCACAGGCGCCACGAAGAGAGCCACCCTCCAACACGGCCATGAGATCCGCGGAGACGTTGGTGAGCCCTTCGGCGGTATCGGCCTGCAGCGCAAACGGGTCGGGGCCGCTATGTGCCTCGCTCGTGCCGCAAGCCGAAGCGCAGAGCGCGAGACACATCGGAAGGTTTGAGATGCGTCGCATGGCTAGCGCGGCAGCGATACCGCCCGTGACTGCCGCGACCAAAACCAGCGAGCTAGCATCGGCGCTCGGGGCGCCTTGGCCCGAAGCGCGCGATGGTGCCAGTCGTCGACGAGGGCAAGATGGGTGCGCCAGGCGTGTGCGGCGTCGGCGCCGGGGCGCAGGCAGTCATCCTGAAAGCGCTCCCGGTCCTCGGCAAACTTCACCCGGCGACCCTCGTAATCGATGAGGCAGGCGCGGTGGAGCCGCTCGTGCGCCCACCAAAGCTCCCGTTCGTCGAAGCGCGCATCGGCAACGGGGCGGGGCGGCAACAACTCGGAGTCGAAGGGCGCGGGCTTGAACACGCTCAGGCACGGCGCAGACGTCCCGGTCGCCCAGACCATCGGCCCAGACCCCCCGAGGCACGCGATGATCGAGCTCGTCGTCTGTGCGGAGGTGCGCGTCGGAAGCCAGGACGCATGGGCACATGGCGCCTCGCTCCGGAGCCCTTTCCCGGGCTTCACGTTCCCATGATCGGTGAGCGCGAGAATGAAGTCGCGCGTCTCGGGCTCGTGAACGCCCGACAAGGAACGACCCGTGCAAGCCCTGCGGATTCGAGCGCCAGCCAGAAGTGACATCGCGCGGTGCGAAAACGCTCGTGCAAAGCTGAACTCGTGTGATTGCACCCAGCCACGCTCGCGCGCAAACGCGTAGGCGCGCTCGTGCACGCGATCGAAGTCGTCCTCGATGGTCAGTTCGTTGGAGATGGTCGCGACCCCGCGAACGCGTTTCGCAGCCCAGTAGCTCCCGGCGGTTTCGAAGATCCAGGCGGAGATGGGATCCGCGATCAGGAAGGAGCTGTGGTAGCGGAAGGTACGATGCCGGTGACCCATCGCTCCGCCCTGGGTCAAGCGCTCGGTGAGCTCGATGAGCTGTTCGAGTGCATCGTCAGCCGTGCGGCAAGTCGCGAGTGCGACGCGCTGAAAGTCCATCCCCGTGTAGCCCACCTCGGGGACGGGCAGCCGGGTGAACACCGCCTCGTTGCCAATGGCGAGCCCGTGCTCGTTGACGCCCATCTCACAGCCCCACATCCACGCCGGGCGGCTGACCAACAGGCGCGCGTGACCATTCGTTTGCGGCAGGCCTCGGGGCTTGGCTTCCGACTCAGCTCCCTCGTGGCATTCGAGAAACTGGGCCTCGCTCGGCTCCCGATCGCTGTTCTTGGCAAACCAAACGGGCCCCGTGAGGGGCACCACGACGGCAGTGTCGCACACGGCCCACCCTACCACGGCACCTGGCGGGAACACGAGAGGGGCGAGTCGCGTCCTATTCGCCGTCGTCGAATGAGCCGTGGCGGCCGGCCCCGTCTTCGAAACGCCGGGCGCCACGGACGGTTTCGCCGCCTTCAATCGTCTCGACGCCGAGCCGGAGCTCGTTCCGCATCGCTTCGTCCTCGCTCATGCCCCACTGCTCGATCGCCGAGCGCCGGTCGCTTCGCATGCACCGCTGAGGGTGGCTGGCGATCTCTTCGGCGAGCGCGATCGCTGCGTCGAGGGCCTTGCCCGCGGAAACGACCCGGTTTGCGAGCCCCATCGAGGCGGCCTCCTCGGCGAGCACGGGACGGCCGGTGAGAATCAGATCCATCGCACGGCTGTGTCCGATCAATCGGGGCAGTCGAATCGTGCCGAGATCGATCAACGGCACACCGAAGCGGCGGCAGAACACCCCGAGCACCGCGTCCTCGGCAACGACACGAAGGTCGCACCAGAGGGCGAGCTCGAGCCCGCCCGCGACGGCGTGGCCTTCGATGGCTGCGATCACCGGTTTGCCGAGGCACAGCCGGGTCGGGCCCATCGGACCATCTGCGTCGGGAGAAAAGTCTCGCTGCTCGCCCCGGGCCACCGCCTTGAGGTCCGCGCCCGCACAAAACGAGCCGCCCGCCCCGGTCAAGACCGCGACGAGGGCCGTCTGGTCGTCATCGAAGCGGCGGAAGGCCTCTGCAAGAGCGTGCGCGGTCGGGATATCGACTGCGTTCCGCACCGCCGGGCGCTCGATCGTCACGACGGCAACACGGCCCGTGAGCTCATAGCGAACGGTCAACCTTCAGCTCCGCAGATGATACTCGGTTGCGTAGAACGTTTCGGTCTTCTTCATGTCGAGAAAGCCTTTGATGTCGTTTGCGACGCGCACGATGTTGGGGACCATCTTGAGCGCGCCACCGAAGAAGCGCGCGGGATTCAGGAGATCGCTACGCGTAGGGCATGCCTCGAGTACGATGCCGTCGGAGGGGTCTGCCCCTTCGGTCACAGGCTTGCGGATGACGTTGCGTTGGTAGTAACAGAGCGGGTGCACCTCGAGCGACAGCGGCGTGTGCCCACCGTGCCAACGGCGGATGTATTCTTCGGAGCTGATGCCGGGCTTCTTGTGAAGCATCGTCAGAAGAATCGGAGACGGAGTGCGCTCCCCAACCTTCCATTGTCGATCGTAGCTGACCGGATACGCCTCCTCGACCTCGTAACCAGAGACCGAGCTCGCGGCGTCCCGTAGCGCCTCGGAGAAGCGGGAGGGGTCATCGCCGTCGTCGTACACGTTGAAGAGCGCGATCGGCTTACGCTTGAATGGAAAGAGAGTGAGCTTGGGAGGCGGCGCCTCGGTCACGGTCAGCTCGAGCCTTGCGGGGTCTGAGTCCAGCAGCCGCTGGCTCACCTCGCATCGCATGCGGTCGCTGAAGGCTCGGTGGCTCTCGCCGTTGCCGCGGAGCACGTACATCCATTTCCGCTGACTCATCGGACGGTTCTAGTCCTCCACTTCATCGAGGGCAATGGTAGCCGCCTTTCGGGCGAGCGACCTTGGGCTTGAGCGGACTTGCGTCAGGGTTTAGCCTCCGCGCCGGAGGTTTCATGAAACGCACTTGGCTTATTCTCACATCGGTCGTCCTGGCCTCGGCGTGCAGCGAGTCGAGCGGCACGTCGGGGGCTGGCGGCAGCGGCGGCACGGGCGGCGCGCCGAGCATCACCTACCCGCTCCTCGACTGCGACCCGTTGGTCCCTGAGTTCTGCGGCTATCCGTTTCCGTCGAACGTGTACACGGTCGAAGACAGCAGCACCGCAACCGGCCGGCGCGTCTCGTTCGGCAGCGAGCTCCTTCGCAACAACGACTCCACGCCATGGGATCGGAGCGATGGCTTCTCCGCAGGCTCGCCGATCCTCACCTTTCTGCCGGGCGCCACGCCGGAGGTGTTCGGGGGTGTAACCGACATCGATCAGTCGCTTTCGGAAGCCTCTCCGAGCATCGTGCTCGATGCAGAGACCGGCGAGCTCGTTCCGCACTTCGCACACGTCGACTACCAGGCCCGAAGCGCCGACGAGCGCTCCACGATGATTCGTCCGGTCGTCAGGCTCCGGGATGATGCGAGGTACATCGTCGCCTTTCGCAACGTCACCGACGGGGACGGCACGGTGATCGAGCCGTCGGCCACATTTGCGGCTCTGCGCGACGGCACCGCGAGCGAGGACGCATCGATCGAGGCTCGCCGTGCGCTCTACGAAGACATTTTCGAGAAGCTCGAAGCCAAGGGCTGGGCTCGAAACGAGCTTCAGATCGCATGGGACTTCAATACCGCGAGCGACGCGAACAACACGCGGTGGCTTCTTCACATGCGCGACATCGCGTTCGAGCTCATCGGATCAGATGGACCCGAGTACACGATTACGTCCGTCGAGGCGAGCACGGACCCGGGAGCGATCGACCCGGTGAACATCGCCTTTCGGATCTTCGGGACGTTCAGGGTCCCCTTGTTCATGAGCTCGCCCGACGCGAACTCGCTGCTCCTCCTGGGAGACGACGGATTGCCGATGATCAATCCGGACACGCCGTGGGCCGACATTCCCTTCGAGGTCCTCATCCCGAACAGCGCACTGGGCAATCCTGCGGCCATCATCGAATACGGCCACGGTTTGTTCGGCGAAAAGGAGCAGATTGAATCGAGCCATTTCCGAAGCTTCATGAACGAATACAATTTCGTATTCTGCGCGACCGACCTCCAGGGGATGTCGGACCCCGATCGCCAGCCGGTGACGTTGGCGCTCGCGGGTGGCAACTACGCGGGGTTGCAAACCTTGTGGGACCGCCTCCACCAAGGCTTCCTCAATCACCTGGTCCTGTTGCGGATGATGAAAACGAGCTTTGCGCAGGACGAGACGTTCGGAGCGTATCTCGACTCGGACCTGCTCTACTATCATGGCATCAGTCAGGGCGGCATCATGGGTCCAGTCGTCCTGGCCGCCAGCCCGGACATCGAGCGTGGCGCGCTCGGGGTCATGGGCCAGCCGTATAGCTTTCTCCTGTTCCGAAGCGTCGACTTCGACGTGTTCCTCGAAGCGATCCGCCTTTATTGGCCCGACCGGCGAACCAATCAGCTCCTCATCGCACTGGCCCAGATGCCTTGGGATCGCGTAGAGCCCAACGGCTACTCGCACCACATCACCGAAAACACCCTCCCCGGTGTGAACCCAAAGGAGGTCTTGATGCGGGACGCGATAGGCGATCACCAGGTCACTACCTTCGCAGGTCAGCTCATGGCGAGGACGATGAAGGCGCCCCACCTCACGACTGGGCTTCGTGACGTCTGGGGCCTCGAACCCGTGACGTCGACAGCGAGCGGCAGCTTCTACACCGAGTACGATTTCGGCCTGCCGGGTCAACCGTACTGCAACGTGCCGATGTCGATGTGCGACGATCCGCACGAGCTCGTCCGAAAGCGTGAGGCGTCACGCATCCAGCTCAACGAGTTCCTGAGAAACGGCACTGGTACCAACCACTGCCTCGTCGACGACGCGCCAGACATCGCGCCCGCCGTTGCCGACGGAGTCTGCAGCTTCCCCTCGCTGTCGGGCTGCTCCCCGGAAGAAACCGACGCTCAGGACCTGTGCGTGTTGATGGAAGCGCCCTAGACTCCTCCGATGCAATCGCAAAAAAGGGCATGGCTCGCCATCAACGCGCTTGGTGGCGCGGCCGTGCTCGGGAGTTATGCGCACGGGATCATCACGCACCCCGAGACGCGCAATGCGCTCTGGGGCACGATGCCCGAGGAGCTCAAGGCTGTCTACAACGTGACGATGTTGCTCGCCGCAGGCGGCTACTTCCTCTTCTCGTATTACTTCGTCGTCCGTACCGACGCGGACCGGGTCCGAATCGGCCGGTACGGCTTCGGGCTGATCAACGCCCTTTATGCGCTGATCATGGTCACGTCGGCGCTTTGGATGCCGCTGACCTTTGCTTACCTCGACAGCCCATCACCAGGGCTTTGGCTCGCGGTTCGGCTCGATCTATTGGGGGTGGCCGTCGGCTCGATTGGACTGATGGTTGCGCTGTTCACGATGAAGCCGCGCGCGGAGGGCATCGCGGCCGTGCTGGCCCTGTTCGGGCTGCTGCCGTTTGCTCTGCAGACTGCCTTTCTCGACCCGCTGGTCTGGCCACAGTTCTTTTAGCCGGTCCCTGATTTCTTGGGGAACCAGGGGACGACGGCGCTGACACGCTTCATGTGGAGCGCATACTCGGGACGGCGCTCGCAGCTTCGTCGATCCATCCAGGGGATCGACACGCCCGCGAACATCCCGGTCATTGCGAGCGGCCCGGCGATCGTCCAGACGTAGCTCGCGTCGGCCGCGACCCCAAATAGGTACAGCCCCCACCAAAACGAAAGCTCACCGAAGTAGTTCGGATGTCGCGAGTAGGCCCAGAGGCCCGTTTTGAGGATCTCGCCGGGTCGCTTGACCTTGGCAAACGCGACCAACTGCTGATCGGCGACGGTTTCGACCGTGATCGCGCCCGCGGTCACGATGAGAGCAACGGCGTCCACCCAGGACAGCGGATTCGCGCCCTGTGTGAGCGCCACCCACGCGCCGCTCAGGCCGAGCAATACCTGGACCGTCGGAAACAAATGAATGCCGAAGAGGTCTGAAAAGAACCACAGCGAGGGAGCCTTTTCCTTCATGATGACGTAGCGCCAATCCATGTGGTGCAACCCCGGCCAACTCCGCGCCCAATTGTAGGTCAGGCGCACGCCCCACCAGGTCACCAAGAACAAAACGGCGCCCGCGCGGATCGGGTGGGTCGCGATCGTTGCGTGGAAAACCCAGTAAAAGACGATGATGACGGGTGCTACCGACCAATACGCGTCGTACATGCTCGAGCACTTGAGCCCGCGGGAGAAACCAAATATGAGCAAAGTGGCTGCGAGATCGGCAACTGCCACGGTCCAGAACGAATCGAGGTTTTCTGGCACCAGTCGCAGGCTCAACCAAGCGACCGCAAAGGCCGCGACGTACCCGCCTGCCACCCAAGCGAAAGACGCTCGGCGGCTCCATCGAGGTCCGGTCATACGACCTGATTCAGCCCTTCAGATTCTGATTCGCGAAGTCCCAGTTGACCAACGAGTCGAGATACACCTTGATGTAATCCGGGCGCGCGTTTCGATAGTCGATGTAGTAGGCGTGCTCCCAGACGTCGATCGTGAGAAGCGGTTTCGCGCTCGTGGTGATCGGGGTCTCCGCATCTTTCGTCTTCTGGACGACGAGCTTGTCGCCTTCGGCCACGAGCCAAGCCCAACCCGAGCCGAATTGCGTGGCCGCAGCGTTGGCGAATTCGTCGCGAAACTTGTCGTAGCTGCCGAAGCTGCCCTTGATCGCATCAGCGATGGCGCCTTTGGGTTGGCCGCCGCCACCCGGCTTCATGCTGTGCCAGTAGAAGGTGTGGTTCCAGACCTGGGCAGCGTTGTTGAAGGTCGCCCCGCCCGCGCGGATGATGTCGACCAGCGACTTTCCGGCGAGGTTGGTCCCCTCGATGGCGGCATTGAGCTTGCTGACGTAGCCCGCGTGGTGCTTGCCGTAGTGGTACTCGATGGTCTCTGCGCTGATGTGGGGCGCCAGAGCGTCCTTGGCCCACGGAAGGGCTGGCAGTTCGATCGCCATGTTCTTGTCTCCCTGGTTGGTTTGGGGCCCTATGCCGGCCCGACGGCACGATACAGTAAATTTCTCGCACCCGATGATCAAGCCCTAGCGCTGACCTGCAAGATGTCCAGACTACGAGGCCAGCGGCGGCGCATCGTCGTTGGGGGCCTCGGGCCCGTTCATCTCGATGATGTGCTTTTGGCCGTCCAAGACGGCCCAGCTGGCGTCGAGCGATTGGTTGCCCTCGTTCTCGGCGATGCCGTCTAGCAGGTACCAGTCGGATTGGACTTTGTCGGCTTGGACGTCGAGCACGAGATAACCTTTCCGCGTGATCTCGGAGTAACGAATGTGGGGGCTCTGGGCCGTGAAGGCCCCAGCGATGACCTCAGAGACCTCGAAAGGCGAGGTGATGCCGGGCGCGACGAACTCGACGGCTACCGCGCCCTCGCGGGTTGCGGGATCGTAGCTTTCGTCGCCGACCGTGACGTCGATGGCCCACGACGAATGGACGTCACCGGTCACCACGACGATGTTCGAGATGTCGTTGTCGCGAAAGAATCGCATCAGGCGCCCACGGCCCTCTGGGTACCCGTTCCACTGGTCCTGATTTGCGTAGGTGATTTCCTGCGTGGCGGGGTCGACGAACTGCCAGATGCTCATCACGACTTGGTTGCCGAGGATCTTCCACTTTGCCGTGCTGGTCGTCAGTCGACTCTGAAGCCAGGCCTCCTGCTCCGCGCTGATGATCTCCTTGGGCACGGTTGGATCGTCGAGGGGCACCACCTGAAGGCGATACTGCTCCTCGCGTCCGTCGATGCGGGTGTCCAGCATGAAAATGTCCGCCAAGTCGCCGTACTGGATGGCGCGATAGAGCTTTCGATCGGGGTTCTCGCGAATCGGGATCCACTCGAAGAAGGCCTGTCGCGCCGCGGCGAGTCGGTCTGCCCAGGGTCCCTCGGTAGCGGGATCATGATTTTCCGCACCGCCCATCCAGGAGTTGTTTGCAGACTCGTGGTCATCCCACACGACGATGAACGGATGCTGCCTGTGGCATTCCTGTAGGTCGGGGTCGCGACGGTAGAGCGCGTAGCGAGTGCGATAATCCGCGAGGGTCACCGTCTCATTCGGCGGCTCGAGCATGCGAAGCTGATCCGCAGGTCCCGGGTAGGTACCGTTGCCGTATTCATAGAAGTAGTCGCCGAGATGCAGCACGGCGTCGAGATCGGCACGCTCGGCCATGTGGCGAAAGCCGTGGAAGTAGCCGAACCCGTAGTTGGCACACGAGCAGACGCCGAATCGAAGCTTGGTCGCCTCATCCGCGATCGGCGTGAGCCGCGTACGCCCCGTCGGGCTCCAGCGGCCCTGGAGCGCAAAACGGTAGTAGTAGTTCCGGCCCCACGTGAGGCCTGAGACATCGACCTTGACGGTGTAGTCACGGGAGGCATCCGTCATGAACGTGCCTTGCGCCGTTCTCTCGGCAAAGCCTTCGTCGAGCGCCATCTCCCACCAGACCTCGACCGGCTGGGGGTCCTCGCCTTCAGCGGGTGGCTCCGGCGTAATTCGCGTCCAGAGGATGACGCCGTCGCTCAACGGATCGCCGCTCGCCACACCGTGCTCGAACAGGTTCTCCGGGCCGATGGGCCCCGTATATTCGTATGTGGGCAGCTCGGGTAAACCGCCGGCGTCGCTGCTGCTACCGCATCCCTGAAGGAGCAAGGGGGTCAACCCTGCGGCTCCCATTCCTTTGAGGATCTCTCGACGACTGAAGTTCATATCTATGCTCCCCGAAGCTCGGCGGAGACTATTCTCATTTGCAAAAAAGTGCTACCCGATCCACTCGACAAAGGGCCATCGCACGATCGGGCATGGTGGTCGGGAGCTCGGGGTACCTGTGGCACAACGCGCCTGACGGCGGCGCGGTGTTTACGACGGACGACGGGGGTTGGATTTACGTGTCCAACTCCGAGACCGCTGCAGGCGTTGGGGGAGGCGCGAGCGCAGTGAGATTCTCTTCGACGGGAGACACCGTCGACGCCTATCGAATCCTCGGGGACACGAATCGCAACTGCGCGGGCGGCGCAACGCCGTGGGGCACCTGGCTGTCCTGTGAAGAGACCCCCGCGGGCCAGGTGTGGGAATGCGATCCACTCGGTCAGAGCGCCGCGGTGGCGCGTACTGCAACGGGAGCCTTCGCGCACGAGGCGGCCGCCATCGACGAAGTCAACCAGCACGCTTATCTCACTGAAGACGTTGGCGATGGGAGGCTTTACCGGTTCGCCTACGACACGCCCGGCGATTTGAGCCAGGGCGAGCTCCAGGTCGCCTCGGTGCTCGGTGAAGGACCTGAAGGGATGCTCGAGTGGCTACCGGTGCCGGACCCGAGCGGCGTCAGCGAAGACACCCGCTACCAGGTCGCTCAGAGCGCTCCCTTCGCGGGCGGTGAGGGGATTTGGTACCACCAGGGCGTTATCTTCTTTGCCACCAAAGGGGACAACCGGGTCTGGACGTACGATAGCGAGACGGCGATGTTGTCGATCCTCTACGACGCAGCCACGTCGAGCACTCCGATCCTGACCGGGGTCGACAATCTCACGGTCTCTCCCGCGGGCGACGTGCTCGTCGGCGAGGACGGTGGTGACATGCAGGTCGTCGCCCTGAGCGCGAGCGGTGCGATTCTGCCCGTCGTGCAGGTCACCGGACAGGACGGCTCGGAGATCACGGGACCTGCATTCGACCCTTCCCTGCAGCGGCTCTACTTCAGCTCGCAGCGTGGGCCGAACGGCAGCGACATCCTCGGAATGAGCGGCATCACCTACGAGGTGAGCGGGCCGTTCTTCGTTTGAGGCGCTAGCCGAAGACCCGAACGACGAGCGCAAAGGTTCCGAGCGCAGCGCCGGCAAACGACGTCGCATCGACGACCCCGCGGCCGAGGTCGGCATTTCGGAACCAACGCAGGATTGGCCAGGCGCATACGACGATCGCGAGCTGTCCCAGCTCGACGCCGACATTGAAACCGAACAGCGCTTGAACCAACTGCCCCCGGGCGAGCTCCTGCTCGAGGAGGACGCTCGAGAAGCCGAGGCCGTGGACGAACCCGAAGAGGCACGCGACCACCCACCGGAGCCGGCCTGTCCCCTTCAGGCTCCGGAGAAGCGCAAAGTAGCAGGCCGTGAAGAGCGCGAGCCCCCAAAACGCAGGCACCCCTCCGAACGTGGCGCTCGCGATGAAGAGCACCACGGCACCAGCGACGACGAGCAGGCCATCACGCCCCACTTCAACGCCTCCGTTCTCGAGGGCGACCACCAGAATCGAAGCAGCGATCGTGGCTTCGACGGCGCGCGCATGAGGAACGACGGCGCCGAGCGCGGCCGCCGCCAAGGTGACGCTGTGACCGACGGTGAAGCCGGTCACGAGAACGGCCACCTCACGAAGCCGCCGCGCAACCACGATCAGTAGGAGCAGAAACGCGAGGTGATCCCAGCCGCTCAAGATGTGTTCGATGCCGAGACGAAGGTAGCTTCCAATCCCCCCAGGCGCGCCAAGGTCCTTCGTCGGGGCGATGACCGCGCTTGGCGCGAGCGGCGACAGCACCACGTCGATCGGGGCAGGGCCGAGGACCGTCGCAAGGTGGACGTGGTTGGGAAGAGAGGTGAAGAGCTTGCTGTGAAGGCGAACGGGGGGCGAGGCGCATCGGACCCGCCATTCGACTCGGAGCCACCCGCGCTCGGCAGCCAACCAGTGGGTGCTCGCGGGAATCGGCGCGCAAGCGCCGGTGTCCCCTTCGAGGGTGAGCCTCTCTTGCAGATAGCCGAGCACGCTCGCGCGATCGAAGGGCTCGTCCTCCGACTCCCGGAGAGCTTGGAGCGAGGTGAGCTCGAGCCACCGAACTTTGACCTCGGCAACCGCCCCGTCCTCGACCAAGGTCCACTTCGAATACGAAACGCTCTTCTGATGAGCGACGGCGTTGGCGGGAGCTAGCAGAACGAAGAGGAGCCCGGTGAGGGCCAGCGGCTTCATGGCTCAATCTCCACGCGGATGTCGGTGCGCTGCCGGGCCACTTCGAGGAACTCACGAACGGCCGCTTCGCTGCGGTCGCGTACATACGTGGCCTCCACCGCGTCGCGGACCTCGTCGAAAGGCGCCACGTCGCCATCACGTCGATCCAGAAGCCGCACGGAGAACGACTTGCTCCCCTCGCCGATGACAGCCGTCTCTCCGATCTCGAGCTCTGCCACCCTTCGCGCCGCGCTTGGGCCGAGACGCTGCTCGATCTCCTTTGCGAGCAGAAGACCGTCGGGAACCGGGATCGCCTGGCCCTCGACGACGATACGATACTGAGGGTTCCGCTCGAAGCGGAAGCTCTGCTCGTCGTAGAATGCTCGAAGCTCTGCTTCGCTTGCATCGCCCACCTCGTCTTCGGCGCGGCGCACCAAGAAGTCGATCATTGCCGTCGCCAGCTGGTTGCGGAGCTGGGAGTCGCGCTCGTGAAGCCCGAGCTCGATGGCGCGGTCGATCAAGAGCTCTTGATCGATCAACCGATCCAACACCCTTTGCCGGTCGTCTTCGCGCAGGGTCCCACTTTTGCGATCGCCGGCGACGGCTTGAAGGGCGCTCTCATAAGAGGCGCGCGAGATCGGTCGATCGTTCACCCATGCAACGGCATCGATCGTGGGCTCGGGCGTGTCCGGCACGCGGACGATGTAGAACACGGCCAGGGCGGCGCCGAGAAGCATCCCCCCAGCGAGCAGCCACTGCCGGGTCATGGCCTCGAACCGGCCCGCAAGAAAATCGGCGAGGACCACGCGCGTTCTTCGGTATCGGCGAGACAGTCGTCGTTGGCCGGAGTGCGAAAATTGCCGTAACAAGGATCGCATTGCTCGCTCTCGCAACGAAGAGCGCCGCCGTTCACCGTCGGTGTCGGCTCCTGGATGGCGCGGACGTAATACAAGAGATCTCGGCGGTGCTCGGCGTAGGACGGATCCTCGAACTCGACCACGCATAGCTCGGGGTCCTCGGGGCAGGGGATGATCTTCCAAGGATCCTCGATGAGATCGTCGACCGGCTCGCTCTCGCTCTGCTGCCGCTGAATCCGGATCACTTCGATTCGCGTGATGCGCCTCCGTCGGTCGCCGGGGTTGTAACACTCGCCGACGCAGAGGCGATTGACTCGCTCTTCACCGAGAGCCTGAATCACGTCCGGGGGACAACCCGGCTTCTGCACGAACGACCCAGCCGCTCTCACCTGGAACCGTGGAACACCGGTGAACTCGAGCTCGCTGCCCATCGGCAGGACGCCCTCCGGGCCGTTCTTCATGTCGAACCACAGCAAGATGCGGTCGCCCGACGTCCCGTACACGTTTCGGCTCTGAAGCGCCTCCCAGATGGCGTCTCGCGACCGCTCGTTCGCGTGCACCGCGACGAGCCCGCCAGTGACGAAAAACGAGGCCTGCCGTTCCATCCACATCAGCTCGAACGGCGGTCGCTCCATCAGAGTGTCGATTGTGTACGTTACGGACTCTCGTTCGGGTTCGCCTCTTTCGCCGAACATCAACGCACGCGCCGGTTCATTGGGCGCTCCGCGCGCTTCGGTCATTTGTCGCCTGGCAAACTCCTTATACCCTGTTCCCGGACGCGCGCTGTGGTTGTCGCTCGAACCGATGAAGCCCATCGTCGCGTGTCGAGGCTCCTCGGGATTCTCGAAATCGCCCTTCGCCAACATGTATTGCACCGAGCCGCCGGGGCGATACTGATAAGCGGCCAGGTAGCAATCGGTGCATTCGCCACAGTCGTTCCAGTCGGGCACGTCCTCACCAGGAAGGGTCACGTGGCCAGCAAGCGACACCCGAAGGTAATCGGCCCGCGCCTTCTCCACCCGCTGCTGACAGGCATCGGAGCTGGGATCGTCGCATCGTTCGCGAATGATCTCCCCGGCGCGCCAACAGCAGGCTTCGTAGCTTTCGGTGGGCTCGGGGCACTCCATGCCGTCTTCAGTGAAGTTGACTGCACGGAAGCTTCGGTACTCCTCGGAATTACCATGACCCGAGAACACCTCGACCAGCCGCTGTAGGTTCGGATCGTCGAGATCGGCCCGGAGCTGCTTGTCCCACGTGTAGCCGAGCGGCGTGTAGAAACCCCAGGTGGTGCCGTGCGGAATGACGATCGTGTCGAGCCCCCACTCGTTGAGCTTTCGAAACAGTACGTCCGGGGTCGCAGCGCGCTCGCGGCAAGTCGGAGGAAGCTTCCGACTGTCGTAGCCGTCCGGACAAACCGGATAGCGACCGTTTTCCCGGATGTGTCGCGCGAAATCCAGGTAGGGCTGCTGGTGCGGAAACTCGCGCGCGGGAACGGTCAGCAAAGGCCACAAGGCACTGAGCTTCGAAAAGGCGCGCGACGTGATTCCGGGCGCAGCGATGGGTCGGGTTGGAAGCTGATCGTCGGTGTCGTACTTGAAGATCACGTTCTTGTGGCCGAAGTGCTCTTCCGGGGTGAGCCCGACCTGCGTCCATTCGTACCCAGTGAAGGCGATCAGGTCCGGCTGAGCGCTCTGCGCCGTCACTGCATTGCATTGACGCACCGAATCCTTGCTCATCTGCCAGGTCCGCGGATTCAGAGCTTCGGCATGGTCGGTGAGCGCGTAGAAATCGAGCTGCGAGCAGAATCGGGCGAAGTCACACGCGTCGGCGGGGGGATGGACTCCCTCCCCTCCCATCAGCGGAAGGCTCCACATGAAGGCATCGACGGAAAGCGTCGTGTGAACGTGGAGGTCGCCAAACAGGATTCGGTTGCTCTCGTCGGGCGCCGTCTTCTTCTGGCCAGCAACTCGCTCGACGACGTGCTCCGCAGCCAACGGGACGCTTGCAATGCGACCATCGTACTGCTCCTTGGCCCCCCCGTAGACGACCCAAAAAGCCAAGACGACCAGCACCAGTCCAAGAACGACAGTAAGACAACCCTTTTCCTGCCAAGCCACGCGGGGCGAAGCATAGGTCGGGATAATCGACTGTCCAAACAGTTGAGAAATTGTCGAAGGAGCAGCTGAGTTTTCTCGCGGGACTCTTGTGTGGTAACGGAGGGTCGATGGGGGGCGAATCGCTAGTTTCGGTCATGATGCCCTGCTTCAACGCGGAGCGGACTCTACCCATGGCGTTGGCGTCCCTTCGTGCTCAGTCATACCAGAGCTGGGAGGCCGTAATCGTCGATGACGGCTCCTCCGATCGCACTTGGCACCTGCTTCAGGCTGCTGGCGAACCTCGGCTGCGGCTCGAACGATTCGACGTCAACCGCGGGCGCGGTGCGGCACGTCAAAGGTGTCTCGAGATGGCGCGCGGAGAGTTCCTGAGTTTCTTGGACGCGGACGATTGGCTATTTCCAGCAAAGCTCGCGGAACAGGTCTCACTCATGCGCGAGCATCCGGAGCTGACTGTCGTGAGCGGTGCATGCATCATCACGAACGCCCGAGGGGAGCCGGTTGGCCTGACACGTATGGGCATCGGTTCGGGTCAGGACTTCGCCACCGGGCGATTCGCGAGGCCCGGACCCCCTCCTCTGAGCTTTCCGCCCTGCATGGTACGAATGAAGGACGCGAAGAACGCTCGCTTCAACACCGAGTTCCGCCGGTCGCAGGACTCCGACTTCTTGATCCAGGTGATGCTCGGTAAATGCTACGGGGTCTCGGCGACACCGGTCTACGCCTACTCGCAGGCAGAATCGGCCACGTTGAGCAAGACCATCGAAGGCTATCGATACAGGCTGCGATGCTACGCTCAATACACGAAACGCTATCCGTTGGAGTCCAGCGTCCAAATGGCCAAGACGCTCGGGAAGATGGGCATCTACAAGGTCGCGGGATGGCTGCATGCCGAGAAGCGACTCATCGAACGGCGCTGGGAGCGCATCACGCCGGCGGAACAGAAGGCATACGACGAAGCCAAAGCGACCGTGACACGCACGAGAACCGAGCTGAGAGAGGCCTCCTGATGGCTTCGCGCGCGAACAGCACGTCATCGCTGACCTCGTGGATCGATTTGCGGGGAGGCTGGCCCGAGATGCTCTGGGGCTTCGTGATCCTGTCACTCTCCTTCAACCTGTACGGGCCCGGGAACCCGCAGCCCGGCGACTTCATGATGGTTGGGCTGTTGTGCGCGCCGATCGTCTTCGTACGTTTCAAGATGCCGACTTCGATCCGAAGGCCCGTCTGGTCGCTTGCAGCCTTCGTGCTCTACGTCTTCGCGTGCAATGTGGCCTGGACCACCATGACGGGCGAGCTCGATTTCTTCAAAGCGAGCGCCTTCTACGTCTTCAATTTCTGCGTGTTCCTCGGCTACCTCGTGATGCTCGGCGAACGCGGGGACGACTGGCTTCGATGGACGCTCTATGGCTTCGCCGCGACGCTCGTAATGCTGGTGGTACTTTCGTTTCCTTTCGCAGGCCGTACCGAGAGCGGTCGACTCGAGTTGTTCTTCGTGAATCCGAATCAGCTCGCCTACCACGTGCTCTTGTGCGCCACGATCGTAGTCATGCTCGCGCCTCGGTACGACGTGCCGCGAGTCGTCTTGTACGCCTTGTTAGTTTGCGCCGTCTACATCCAAGTTCGGACCTACTCGCGAGCTGGCGTGCTCGGAATCGCGCTCCTTGGCGCGCTTCAAGTCGTACAGAGGCCCACGCTCCTAACACTCTTGATCCTCCCGTTGTTTGCGCTCGCGCTACAATACGATTTGCAGGCACTCGACACGGAGCTTTGGCAGAATCGTATCGAGTCGGTCCAGGAGTCGACTGCCGACGACTACCTCACCGATCGCGGAGTGGACCGTATCGTCGAGCATCCAGAATACCTGCTGTTCGGCGCAGGCGAGGGATACTACTTGCGCTTTCACCCGAAGAAGCTGGAGATCCACTCGAGTGCAGCAAATCTCATCTTCTCGTACGGTCTGGTCGGAGTCATGCTGTTCCTCGTGTTCTTGCGATGGCTCATGCCCGCCGCCGGAACGCGTGTGACACTGCTGATCCTCCCTGCCCTGTCGTACAGCCTATTTCACCAGGGCATGCGCGCACGTCCGTTCTGGCTGAGCTTGGCGGTGGCGTTGGGTCTGGGCGCGCTCAGCGCAGTCGAGTCTCTGAAGGCGCGCGAGAAGCCCACGCTCTCGCTCGCAGACCACTAGCGATCATGTGCGGAATCGTAGGCGTATGGCAGCTCGATGGGGAATCGATCGACCCATTCGACGTAGAGCGCATGCGCGACGCACTCGTTCATCGAGGCCCCGACGATGCGGGGCTCTGGGCGGACGGGCCCGTCGCGCTCGGACACCGCCGTCTCTCGATCATCGACTTGTCCGAGGCAGGCCGGATGCCGATGAGCAGCCCGGATGGGCGGGTTCAAGCCGTTTTCAATGGAGAGGTGTACAACTTCCGCTCGCTCCGGGCCGAGCTCGAGGCCAGCGGCCATGCGTTTCAGAGCGAAACCGACAGCGAGGTCGTGCTCCGATCGTACGAGGCATGGGGCACCGGTTGCTTCGAACGGTTCAACGGCATGTTCGCGGTCGCCATCTGGGACGGACGCGACCGACGCATGGTGCTCGCGCGCGATCCAGCGGGGCAGAAGCCGCTTTACTACACCTACCGTCCCGGTCGGTGGCTGTTGGTCGCATCCACGCTCGCCCCATTGCTGCGCTACGCCGACGGCGAGCTCGGGGTCGATCGAAAAGCCGTCGAGGAGTACGTCCGCTTTGGCTTTCCTCCCGTTGGGCGGGCCATGCTCGAGGGCGTGTGCTCCGTTCCACCCGGTAGCTTCGCCGTCATCGAGCAGGACGGAGAGCCGAAAATAGAACGCTACTTCGACCTGACCGAGTATGCAGAGGCAACGCCCACGCGTCCGGGCGATGAGCAGGTGCACCTGCAGGCGTTCCGTGAAGCGATGCGCGAAGCGGTCCAGTCACGGCTGGTGGCGGACGTGCCGCTCGGAGCCTTCCTCTCCGGAGGGGTGGACTCGAGCCTGATCGTGGCGCTGATGGCCGAGCGGGGGGCCGACTCCGTCAAGACCTACACGATCGGATTCGACCAGCCCGAGTTCGACGAGAGCGTGTGGGCGTCACGAATCGCAGCGCACCTCGGCGTGCAGAACACCGTTCGAGTGCTTCGGGGACGAGACGTGCTCGACCAGTTGCCCGATGTCATTCGCTATTTCGACGAGCCGATGGCCGACTACTCGGTGCTGCCGACGCTGGCCGTGAGCAAGCTCGCCCGTGAGCACGTGACGGTCGCTCTGACGGGGGACGGAGCAGACGAGGAGCTCGGCGGCTACAAATACTACGTCGCGCAGCGGTGGATGGAGCCATACCTCGAGCGGGTGCCCCTGGGCTTGCGCGCTGCAATTGCAAGAGCGGCACCGCTCGTGCCGGGCGCAGGTGCGCGTCGCATCGCCGCACGATCCGGAGCGATTGACGCCGCTCTCTTCTTCGGCCTTGGCGGTTTCTACCGGGGTGCGACCGCCGATGCGGTCAACCGGCTGCTCGACGAGGAGGACGTGGCCCCCCGACGGGTAGCCGAGTTTCTGCGAGCGCATCCGCTCTCCAGTACCGTGGAAGCCGGGATGCTGTACGACGCTACCCACACCCTTCCCCAAGCCTGGCTTCACAAGGTCGACCGGGCGAGCATGGCCGTGGGACTCGAAGCGCGGTCGCCTTTTCTCGACCGCCGCGTCATCGAGCTGGCGTTCTCGCTACCTCTCGACATGAGGATTCGCGGCCGGCACAAGAAGTACGTCGTTCGTCGCTTGCTCCGCGACTATTTGCCCGCCGAGTTGATCGAACGGCCTAAGCGGGGGTTCAGCGCGCCGGTAGCCCATTGGCTGCGGAACGAGCTACGCGACGAGCTCGAGCGCTCCTTGAGCGCGAGTAACATCGCGAGGCGAGGGTTCTTCGAGCCCAAGCGCGTCTCATCCCTGGTCCGAGAGCATCTTCAGGGCGGGCGCGATCATGCTCAGATCTTGTGGGCCCTTCTGGTGCTCGAGTGGTGGCTCGAGCATCACGTCGAGGGCCGGTCGCTCAACGGTCGATTCTAGCGCCTCATCGCTCCCAGAGCGCGCGACCTTCGTCCAGATACCACTCGAAGGTACGTCTCAAACCTTCGTCCAGGTGCATATTCGCCTCGAATCCAAACCGTTCCCTGGCTTTTGAGACGTCCAATCGGCGGCGGGGCTGGCCGTTTGGTTTCGAGGTATCCCACTCGATCTCGCCTTTGAAACCAACGAGGGCCTGGATCTTGGTCGCGAGGTCGCGAATCGAGGCCTCCGTGCCCGATCCGATGTTGACGGGGTCCGGGGAGTCGTAGCGTTCCGCTGCGAGCACGACGGCCTCGGCCGCGTCGGTGACGTAGATGAACTCGCGCGTCGGGGTACCGTCGCCCCACAGAGTGACCGTCGCCTCACCCTGCTCTTTGGCGGATAGAAACTTTCGCACCATGGCTGGGATGACATGGCTGCTCTCGAGGTCGAAGTTGTCCCAGGGCCCATACATGTTGACCATGAGGAGATGGACCCCGTCGAGGCCGAACTCCTCGGCAAAGGATTGTGTGAGAACCAACATCATCTTCTTCGAGATGCCATATGGGGCGTTGGTCTCCTCCGGGTAGCCGAGCCAGAGATCCTCTTCGCGAAAGGGTACGTCGGTGAACTTCGGATAGGAGCAAACCGACCCGATGCCGACTACCTTCTTCGCCCCCACAATGCGTGCTGCCTCGAACACGTGGCAGGCCATGAGCGTGTTGTCTCGCGCAATGCCGCCAGGGTGGCTACGCATGTAGCCGATTCCACCACCGGTCCACGCGATGTGGATCACCACCTCGGGGCGCGTCTCTTCGAAGAGCGCTAGGGTCTGGCCCCAATCACGAAGATCGTGGTCAGCAGACCGAAACGTCATCGGCTCGACGCCACGTGCGCGCAAAGCCTCGACGACGTGGCGCCCGAGGAATCCATGACCTCCGGTGACGAGCACTCTCGCGCCTTTTAGATTCATGACACGCCCACGGCCGCCTCTACGAGCGCCAAGTCGTGCTTCATCATGCGCTCCACCAACTGATGGAACGAAACCTTGGCTTTCCAGCCGAGCTTCTCCCGCGCCTTGGTCGGGTCGCCGAGAAGCAGATCGACCTCCGTCGGCCGGTAGAGCCGGGGGTCGATCCGCACCCGAACCTCGCCCGTGTCGGCATCGAAGCCCTCCTCGTGCACTCCCCGGCCCCTCCACGCGAGATCGACCCCGATGTGATGAAAGGATGCCTCCGCGAACTCGCGAACGCTGTGTGCCTCACCCGTGGCGAGCACGTAGTCATCCGGCTCGGGCTGCTGCAACATCCGCCACATGCCCTCGACATACTCCTCAGCGTGTCCCCAGTCGCGTTTGGCATCGAGGTTGCCGAGATAGAGCATGGTTTCCACGCCGCACGCGATTCGCGCGACGACGCGCGTGATCTTGCGCGAGACGAAGGTCTCGCCGCGACGCTCCGACTCGTGGTTGAAAAGGATCCCATTGCAGCCGTAGAGTCCATATGCCTCGCGATAGTTGATCGTGATCCAATAGCCGTAGAGCTTGGCTGCTCCATAGGGGCTGCGTGGGTAGAAGGGCGTAGTCTCGCTTTGTGGTGCTTCAGCGACCTTTCCAAAGAGCTCGCTCGTGCTTGCCTGGTAGAAGCGGGTCTTGTCGAGAAGCCCGAGTATGCGAATCGCCTCCAGCATTCGAAGGGTGCCTATCGCGTCCGCATTGGCGGTGTATTCGGGAGTCTCGAACGAAACGCGAACGTGCGACTGCGCAGCCAGGTTGTAGATTTCGTCGGGTTGGGTTTGTTGAACGATCCGAAGCAGGTTGGTCGAATCGGTCATGTCGCCATAGTGCAGATGAAAGCGCGCCCCAGGAACGTGTGGGTCGACGTACAGATGGTCGATGCGTTGGCTATTGAGCGACGACGCCCGCCGCTTGACGCCGTGCACCTCGTACCCCTTCTGCAAGAGCAGCTCGGCGAGGTAACTGCCGTCCTGTCCCGTGACCCCCGTGATCAGCGCCGTCTTCATGCCACCCTCAGGCTCTGGTCGGCGACCATGGCGGAATTCAGCCCGCGGTTCAACTCCCGATTGTTTACTCGCGCCACGACCTCACGCTCGCTACGATGGGTCTGCGCATGAGGATCGCTCAAGTATGCTTTCAGCGGTACCCCGCGCCCACCCACGTGGGAGGGGGCGACGTGCGCCGCTGGCAGGACCTCTGCTCACTGAGGTCACTAGGCCACGAGGTTGACGTCATCGTTTGTGATCCGACCAATGAGCGCACTCCCGAGCTCGATCGAATCGCAAGCTCGGTCGCCGTGCTGCACTCGGAGGAGATGCGACCAGGCACTCCTCGCTGGTTGGCGAGCCGCGTTTTCAACCCCTCCTCACTCGCATTGGCCTACCCAGACCTGCGAGGGCTCCAAAGGTCGGTCTCTTCCGTCGTCGATCGAATCCGTCCGGATTTGATCTGGGCTGAGGAAGCGTTTGCGGTCCTCCTCTGTCCTGAAGGTGTGCCGATCGTTCACAGTCACCTCGACTTTCACTTCAAGCTGCGGTCGGTGCGCAGCCGCTCGTTTGCTTCGGGGCGGCTCCGAAGACCGCAGGTGATCTCGGCTAAGCGACTCCAAGAGCTCGAGGTCGATGTGTGCCGGCGCTGCGCCCATACGATGTGCGCATCGAGCTCGGAGGCCGAGTTCCTTCGAGGTCTGGGCATCTCCGCATCCTACTTACCAGTGACCGGCCCAACGACGCCCGAGCCCGACTACGGCAGATTGTCGAAAGGCCGCCTGTTCTTGTTCGGCAACCCCAATACCGCGATGCGGGCCGCAAGACACGACTTGAAGAGCAACATTTGGCCGGAGATCGAAAGACTCGGACTCGAGCTGCAATGGCACCAACTCGGAAAGAAGCCGCGGGAGGGAAGCGACCCGTCCTGGAAGTGGCTGGAGGAGCACTTCGTCGTTCACGGGTTCGTACACGACCTCGGCGACGTACTTTCACCTGGCGACGCCTCGATCATGCCCTACCCCTTCGACACGGGCGGCCGCGCGAAGTTCGCCGTCAGCGCCGGCTACGGGGTCGTGAACATCGCCTATGAGAAGACGTTCGCATGCTCGAACGAGTTTACGCACCGGGTCGACTGCCTCGCCGCGCGCAACCCCTCCCATTTCGCCGAGCTGTTGGGTGAGTTCGTGTCGGACGATTCGCTCCGTTTACGACTCGCCGAGGGCTCGCGCGCGGTCTACGAACGCCATTTCACGATGGAAGCATCGTACCCGAGATACGAACGCATTCTGGATGTCGCGACGTCCTCGGGTTCGGAGGTGGCGAAATGCGCGTCTTAGGTCTCATTCCGGCTCGAGGCGGATCGAAGGGGGTACCGCGCAAGAACGTCCGAATGCTTGGAGGAAAACCGCTCATTGGGCATACGATCGATGCCGCCCGCAGCGCGACGCGCATCGATCGAATCGTGGTGAGCACTGAAGACGAGGAGATCGCAACCATCTCCAAGTCGTTGGGAGCCGAGGTGCCGTTCCTCCGGCCGGCGTCTCTCGCCACGGATGATTCCCCCATGCTGCCGGTCATCTTGCACGCACTGCAGGCCATCATCGCCGACGGATGGAGACCGGATGCGGTGTGTCTGCTGCAACCGACCTTTCCGTTCCGTCGTCCTCGAGAGATCGATGGATGCATCGAGGCTCTCGCGAATCGCCAAGCCGATTGCGTCATCTCGGTTCATAGGGTTCCGACTCACTTCAACCCTCATTGGGTCTACTTCGAGCAGCCGGACGGCTCGCTTCGACTCGCGACCGGCGAACGCGAGCCGCTCCCTCGGCGCCAAGATCTCCCCTCTGCTTTCCATCGTTCGGGGGCCATGTACGTCTCGCGTGCCTCGGTCATCACGGAGGCTGGCTCACTGTACGGCAATCGCGTGATCGGATACGAGACGCCGACCGACAGCAGCTGTAACATCGACACCATCGAAGACTGGGACCGGGCAGAGGCCCTCATCGAGCAGTGGGAACACGATGCAACGGGATAGTCGCGTCTACACCTTCTTTTCGGTGCATGAGCGCCTTTTTCTTCCAGTGCATCGCGTGTTGCGCGATCGATATGGGGTCACCGCATTCGCCGGCACCGTATGGGGGCACGATCAGGCTTCGTTCTTGGCTGATGGCGACGTGGACTACGACCCGCTGATCATCTTCACTAGGGATGTTCTCGAACCGAGTGAAGCTGTGACGCCGAACTTCGAGTTCCTGCAGGATCGCGAGAGGCGCTACGGCGTGCCCATTCACCGGATGATCTGGTCCGAGCGACACCTGCTCGAGGGCCGAAGCTACGAACGGATCCTCGCATTGACCGAGCAGCTCTTTCGCGTCGTAGAGAACGCCCTCGAGCGCTTTCGGCCCCACTTCGTGTTCAGCGAGGACGTCGGCTGCCTGACGAGCTACGTGCACTACGCGGTTGCACGCGGGAAGGGCATCCCATTCTGGCGCGTCGGTAGTGCGCGAATGCCCGGCTTGCTCTCGGTATACAGCGGCGGCCCTCAGGAGTGGAACCTCACGAAGGAGAAGCTCGCCGAGATCCGCGAGCGGGGACTGACCACCGAAGAACGGGAGGACGCGGAAGCCTTCGTGAGGGGTTTCCGGGATCGACCCGAACGTCCGACCGGAATGCGAACACGCGCACGCCTCCCCATCGCGGACAAAGAGGACTTCTTGCGCCTAGCGGCGCTCGGCAAGCGTTACGTGACCGATCCGAGCAACCCCACGCTCACCCCGCCGGTGCGGGCGTTTCGGCAGCGCGCGGCGCGACTTGCTCGAAACCGCGCATCGCAATCATTCGGTTTCTTCGACACCCCAGTGCCGGGCGGGCGCTACGTGCTCTACCCGATACACTTTCAGCCCGAGGCCTCGACGCTCGTTCAGGCCCCCTACTATCTCGATCAGGCGGCCCTCATCGAAGACATCAGCAAGAGCTTACCAGTGGGCTACCAGCTCTATGTCAAAGAGCACGTGAGCAATCGTGGTCGCCGCCCCCTGTCATTCTACAAGCGGTTGCGCGAGACGTTCGGTGTTCGCCTGTTGGGCCCGGACGAAGACACCTGGACGTTGATCCGGGAGGCCGCTGCGGTCGCGGTCATCACCGGTACCGTCGGTTGGGAAGGCCTGCTCTTTGGGAAGCCGGTCGTTACGTTCGGCGATGTTTTTTACAACGAGTGCTCGTTGACGTACAGAGCGGGCCTGGTGGCGAAAGATGCGTGGCACGAGGTCTTCCGCAAGGCGATCTTCGAGCACGAGCACGACGAGGAAGAGCTGCTCGAGCTCGTCGCCGCCATCCGCGGTTCGTCGCGCCCGGGGTTCTTGAAGAACCCGAATACGTTCCCGGCCGTGATGGACCCGGAGAACGTCGAGCGCATTGCTGACGCTCTGGCTTGGGGCGCTCAACTCGCAGGGGATGGCTAGTAGTTGAGCCGTTTGTGAATTCGCGGTTCGATTCGGGCGAGCGCAGCGGCGATGCGAGGACCGGCGAAGCCGTCTCCGTACAAAGTATCGCTCGGATAGCGGCCGTGGGTGGTCTGCCGTCCGATCGCGTCGGCGATCGCGGCTCGATCGTAGTCCACGTCGACGGCGTTTGCGCCGCGATCCCGCCCTGCCTGCCTGCCGCCGATGTTGACCGCCGGCACTCCGAGAAACGAGCACTCCCGAATACCCGCACTCGAGTTCCCGACCAGGCAGCTCGAGTGATAGAGCACTCGGAGGAAATCCGTCGGGGCCATGTTCTTGAAGAAATGGAGGTTGGACGGATTGTGACTTTCGCGAAAGGCCCGAATGCCCCGCGACGTACCGTCCGAGCCCGCATCCGGGTTGGGCCAGAACCAGAGCGTGGGGACGCCGGAGCCCGCTACCGCAGACAGGGTCTCTTGGACGTGCTGGCGCGCCAGCTCGTGCTCCGTGGTCACCGGGTGCTGCAGAACCACGAGGTATCCCTTCGACAGATCGATCTCGGCGCCGACCCCGCCGTACTTCTGCATCGGATCGAAATCTAGCGCGGGGGCTTCGAGCACCGAGGCGGCAATGTCGATGGACGGACAGCCCGTCACGAAGACGGTCTCGGGCTCTTCACCCATCCTGATCACCCGCTCGCGGGCTCGCTCGGTGGATACCAGATGGTAGTCGGCGAGCTTGGTGATCGCGTGCCGAACTTTTTCGTCGATCGATCCGGTGATCTCACCACCTTGAATGTGAACTAGCGGGATATTCATGTATGCCGCCGCAACGGCGGTCGCCAGAGTCTCGTGTCGATCGGCAATCGTCACGACGAAGTCCGGGTGGAGGTTATCGAGTGCGGTGGCGAGCTCGATCATGCCGATCCCGGTGGTCTTGGCCATCATCGATGGCTGCTCTCCCTCGAGGACCATGTAGACCTTGCTCGCGATCTCGAAACCGTCACGCTCGATCTCATCGACGACCGAGCCATAACGATCCAACAGCGCGGACGCGGCTGCCACGACTTGAAGCTCGATATCCTCGTGTGCTTTCAAGGCTTCGAGCGCGCTGCGGAAGCGACTGTAACTCGGTCGGGCGGTGATGACGACGCAGACTTTTCTCACCGGCTAGCCCTCGATGTCTTCCTCTTCCAAGAAATCGCCTGCCGCGAGCGCACGCGCTAGTCGCTTTCCGACGACGTCGTGCATGCGTCGTGCGGAAATGCCGCGAGCGGGCTTCTTCGTCGTGAGGTCCTTGGCGCGGAGCGTTGCGCCTGCAGCGAGATCATGGCGGGCCACGATGCTCTTCATGAAGAGCCCTCGCATTTGTTCCATTTCGGATGCGACTGCATTCTTGTCGACCGGATGGGCGAGCATCGTCTCCGTCGCCCGAACCCCCTCGACCAGGGTCCGGAGCTCGTCGAACGTCACAGATGCAGCAACGTCAGGCCCAAAAGACTGACGGCTGAACGTGACGTGCACCTCGAGTAGCTGTGCACCGAGAGCGGCGGCTGCGAGTGACGGATAGATGGTGCCGGTGTGATCGGACAGGCCGACGGGAACGCCGAGCTCCTCGCGGAAGCCGGTCATGACGTTCAAGCCCACACGGTCCATGGCGCTCGGGTAAGCAGACGTACATTGCATGACCGCAACCTCGATCCCTTTCGTCTTTGCCCATCCGACGGCCCACTCCACCTCGTCGAGCGGGCTCATGCCGGTGGAGAACAATACCGGCCACCCCGTCTTGGCGATCCGCTCGAGCATCCACAGGTCGGTGACCTGTCCGGACGCGATCTTCCAGGCAGCAACTCCGACATCGGCCAGCAGGTCGACCGCTTCTTCCGAAAACGGAGAGCTCAGAAAGAAAAGGCCTCGTTCGTCCGCGTGCTCCTTCAGGCCGCGCCATTGCGCCGCGGTAAACTCCATTCGCTTCCAGTAGTCGAACCGCGTATCGTCCTGCGGGCTGAACTTCACTCGCCACGGCTCATCGGGGCTGCTCTCCGCGGAAGCGATGTGCGTCTGAAACTTCACCGCATCGGCGCCGGCCTCTGCGATCGCATCGATGAACGCATGGGCGGTGCCCAAGCTCCCGTCGTGTGATTGCCCCACCTCGGCAATCACTCGACAGCGACCCGGACGTAAGAAGGACTCCGACACGCGCTCAGCCACCCCCATCCCCTCGTTCAGACACCGGTGTTAGCAACACAGGCGCATCCTAAGCAACTGTTGACGATTTTCGCGATAAATGGCAAGCCGCTCGCTAGTGGGGTCTGGCTCCGATACGGCGGGATTGCCTCCTTGGGGGAGGGACACCGACGGGCATTGGCGGGGGTCGAGTGTCCCAGGACCGGTCGTCCTGACTGCCTTGATCCCGTTCACGCTGGTCGTGCTGGTCGCTCCAGAGCTGCTCGGAGGAGTATTTCCTTGGGCGGTGGCGATCACCTGCGTCATGGCCGGTGCCGCTGGAATCACGGTTAGCCGGCAAATCGAGATCGTCAACGTCACGCGACGCGACGCGAAGCTGCTCGACTGGATGATGGTGGTCGCACTCGGATGGACCGTCTTACAGGTCTTGCCTCTGCCTTCCGGACTTGTCGGCTACTTCGTCCCGGAGTCAGTCGATGCGTGGCGCTCCAACGCCTTGCTCTACGGTGAGTCGGCACGCTCGTGGATCCCGATGTCTCTCGATCCCGGCGCGACACGATTGGAGATCGCAAAGGGTGCGGGGATCGTCGCCGTCTTCCTGACCTCGCGAGTGCTTGCCGCAGCCAGTGAACGCCGCCGAGTGCTCAAGGCGGTTGCCGCGAGCGCCGTCGCCCTGGCTTTGGTTGCCTTCGCGCACAAGCTCGCAGGCGCGACGCGCGTTTTCGGAATCTACGAACCCGTCTACGCGAGCACTCGTTTGCTCGCGCCGCTCATGAATGAGAACCACCTTGGCGGCTTCATGGCATTGACATCGCCCATTCTGATCGGCCTCGCCGTGGACGCCAAGACGGTTCAAACCCGAATGGGCTGGGCAGTGGGCGGGGTGGTCTGCGCGCTCGCCGGCGTGTTGTCATTTTCGCGCGGCGCCCTGCTCGCGCTCGCCATTGGCTTCACCGTCTTCATCGCGGCGTACGCCGTGCGCCTCAGAGGGACACATGATTCGATCTTTCGAAGCCGCGGCCTCCCCCTGCTTGCGATGAGCGCCCTCGCCATCACGCTGTTGGCGATCGGGCTCGAAGGCGGCAACCTCGCTCGAGAGCTCAGTCACCGTCACAACATCGCGCCGAAGCTCGAGGCAGCGGCCGCGGCCATCCCCGTGATCGCCAGCCATCCGATCACTGGGGTCGGCAGGGGTGGCTTTGCCGCGGCGTTCGTCCACCAGCAAGGAACGGACAAACGCTTCTTTTATCCTGAGAACCTGTTAGTCCAGTGGGCGTCGGAGTGGGGAATCCCCGTTGCCGTCGGCCTTCTCCTGGTCTTGATCTGGTCGATTGCACGGGGGTTCGCGCTCACACGAAGTCGAGCGCACCTGGGAGGCCTCGCGGGTCTCGTCGGAATCGGAGCCCAACAACTCGTAGATTTCTCGCTCGAGCTGATGGGGGTCGCGGTCGTGGCCGCCGCCGTGCTCGGAGCGGTGGCCGAGTCGCCGAAAGTCGGGTCCCACGCCCCCCTGCGAAATTTCTGCTTTGCCGCGTCGATGTTCTCGCTCGCGGGGGCTCTCCTGGCGGTTTCGTTGCACGGAGGGGATCTGTTCACCCTCGAGAGGCGAGCGCGCGCTGCGCTAGAGCAGGGAGACGATCTCACCGCGCGGACGTTGGTGCGCCGTGGGTTGGCGCTGCATCCCTCTGAGCCAATCTTCGCTCTGATTGGGGCCGAGGCTGCGGTGCGGGAGGGGGACGCCTCCGCAGGCCGATGGATCAACCGCGCACAGGGCCTAGGACCCCTATGGAGCGCCCCTCACCTGCTTGCGGCTCGTTGGCTCTTCTCCCTCGACCAAACGGACCAGGCTCTCATCGAGATTCGAGAGGCAGAGGCGCTCCGGCCGGGAAGCGCGAGAGGGACGATTTGCTCACTTCTCAAGGCGCGTGAAGATCCGGCAATCCCCCTGCGCGCGGCTCCAGAGGGCCGTGACGGAGCCGCGCTCCTCGACCGCGCTTCACTGTGCCTTCCGATTCAGTCTCCCGCGGCGGTGACGATCGACGCAAGCGCGCGCAAGCTCGACCCGACTCTCGTCGGCCCAGCTACTCGCCAGGCGCTCCGCTTGATGGCGGCCGACGAACCAGATGACGCGATCGAGATCCTTCGATCGCTTCCAGAGCTCGACATGACGGCCCAGAGGATCCTGGCGGAGGCCTACGTGCAGGCGGGCGATCTCACGTCTGCGGCCGAGGTGATCTCTCCGCTCATCAATCTCAGGGAGGTTCGGTCAGATGTCCTTCGGACTGCAGCCTCGATCTTCCTGGCCCTCGAGGACGAGCCGGGATTTCAACTTGTAAGCTCCCGCCTTCGAGGTCAGACGGGAGGAAAGGCCGAACTCCTAGCGGAGGTGGAGTTCTTCCTCGGCGAGCTGTACGAGAAACAGCGGAGGTACCCTCCCGCGCTCAAAGCCTACGAGGACTCGAACAAAGCCCACGAGTCCCGCAAAGCCCTCCTCGCCATTGCGAGGTCCGCCGAGGCGATGGGGAACCGGGAACGTGCGCTTCTGACCTACAGACGTCTCTGCCGCTCAGACGCCGGAAAAGGCTCGGCTTGCGTATCGGCCGAGCGGCTCGCGAAGCCCCGGGCGGGGCCGCCTTGAGGCCGACGCGCTTGACGCCGCCATGTCGATGGGAAACGCTGGGGAGGCGGGGCAGTGAGACATCTAACAACCGAGACTCAGCCAGGGGGCGCTTCAGCCGACGACTCGCTGCTTCCTCGAGGCGTGCGAGAGGCCGTCGTTCGATATCGATGGTGGATTGTCATCACCTCGCTTGCCGTCACGACGCTCGTCGCCTTGTGGACCTTCCGGCAGCCGAAGGTCTACCAGGCGGTCGTGACGCTCGAATACGATCCGAATCCAATCTCGCCTTTGGGAAGCTCGGTCGAGGATGTCAGCGGGCAAGTTTCGCATTTCCTGATGTCCCGAGAGTTCTTCGAGACGCAGAACTTGATCATCCAGAGCCGCGCCGTGGCCGAGCGAGTCGTCGAACGTCTCGGTCTGTCGGACAACCCGAGCTTTTTCGGGCAAGAAGAGAGCCCCGATTGGAAACCAGTCCCCAAAGAGGTGGCCGCTCAGCGCCTCCAAAGCAAGCTTTCTGTCGACCCGATCAAGGATACACGCCTCGTACTGCTCAAGGTTCGCGACGATGATCCGGAGCGGGCTGCGACTCTCGCGAACTTGGTAGCCGATGCCTACATCGAAAAGATGATGGAGGACCGCTTGGGCTCCACCGCTGCGGCGGCCGAGTGGCTCGCACAACAGCTCGATTCGACACGCAAGCAGCTCGACGAGTCGGAGCATGCGCTGCACGAGTTCAAGAAGGAACACAACGTCCTGTCGGTATCCGTCGAGAACCGGCAAAATCTCCTTGCCGAAGAGATCCGCGAATACAACGAACGACTGACGAATACCCGCGCACGACGCATCGAGCTGCAAGCCCGTCTCGAGCGCCTGAAGGCCGCACGCACGAACCCCGAGGCGGTTCAAGACAACGCTGAGCGAGAGGACAGCGAGCTCGACGCCCTGCGCACGGCGCTCCGGTCGAAGACGACCGAGCGCGCCTCGCTTTCCGTCCGGTACGGCAACTCTCATCCAACCATTCTCGAGCTCGACGGGGAAATCGCGGCGCTTCGGGAGTCGATCCGACATGAAGTCGACGCTCTGATCCAGGTGGCCGCAGACGACCTCAAGGAGGTCGAAGCCGTCGAGAGCGGGCTCAGCAAAGTCCAGAGCCAGGCCCAGCAGGCGGGTCTCGAGCTCAACCTCCGCGAAATCGAGTACTCGCGGCTGAGCCGGCAGCGAGAAAGCAGCTCGAAGCTCTTCGACCTCCTGCTGCAGCGCACCGCAGAAACCGACCTCACACGCTTGCTTCGCACCACGCACGTTCGAGTCGTCGATCGGGCGCTCGTCCCAAAGGCGGCGATAGCGCCCATCGTCCCGCTGAACGTCGCCGGCGGCGCCTTCGCGGGATTGCTTCTAGGTTTCGCACTTGCACTGGTGCTGCACCAAATCGATCGGAGCATCCAAGGCGTGATGGACGTCGAGAGACTTGGTCTCACGATCCTCGGCATATTTCCAAGAGTCGGAGAGACCAGCGCGGCAGTCTGGAGCTACGGCCGGGAACGGCAGAAACGGCAGCGCGCGATCGAGACCGACAGCCTCGACAAGATCGTCCACACACACCCCATGTCGATGGCAGCTGAATCATGCCGCACGGTGCGCACGAACTTGATGTTCGCGGCTGCAGAGTCGCCCAAGAAGACGATGGTCGTGACCAGTGCCAATCCCAAAGATGGAAAGACGACGGTCGCAACCAACATCGCGATTGCGCTCGCACAAAGCGGCCAGCGCGTGCTGCTAGTCGATGCCGACCTGCGCCGGCCTCGCATCCACAGAGCTTTCAAGCTCGACAACCAAACAGGCCTGACGAGTACCCTCGTCGGTGAGCGAACTCTTTCGCAGGTCACGCGGGACGTGGGCATCGACAAGCTCTCCGTGGTGACTTGCGGGCCGTTGCCGCCGAATCCAGCGGAGCTCCTGCACACCAAGCAATTCGCGAAGCTGCTCGAGGAGGCGGCCGCTCAGTATGACCGCGTCATCTTCGACAGCCCACCGCTGCGCGCGGTAACCGACGCGGCGATCCTCGCACCGCAATGTGGGGGCGCTCTACTCGTCGTTCGCGCTCGATGCACGACGCGGGACGCGCTGGTCGCCGCGATTCGGAGCTTGCGGGATGTCCGAGCCAACATCTTGGGCGGTGTGCTCAACGACGCAGAGCCCGGTCGCAGCGGACCCGGTTACGGCGGTGGAGGCTACTACCAGTACTACCGCACCGAAGAGTACCGGCAGGAAGACGATGGCGACTCCGGCGGGCATAGTCAGTCGGCTGCTTGAGCTGCTGCCACACTCGCCGAAAACCTGAGCACTGCGGCATCGCGTTGACGCGAGGCGAAAAGCTCGGGATAACTATCCCTCTCGACCAGCACGAAGGGTGCTCTCGAGAGTCGGAACGAAGACACACATCGGAGGAAGAAGTAGCCATGTCAGAGCTCAAGGGCAGCAAGACCCACGAAAACCTAAAGGCCGCATTCGCAGGCGAGTCCCAGGCCAACCGGCGTTACCTCTACTTCGCGAAGATCGCTGACGTCGAAGGGTACCCGGAGGTAGCAGGCAACTTCCGTGAGACCGCGGAGGGGGAAACCGGCCACGCCCACGGGCACCTCGACTACCTGAGGAAGGTGGGTGACCCGGCGACGGATCTACCGATCGGAGACACCTCGCTCAACCTCGCAGCGGCGGTTGCGGGCGAAACCCACGAATACACGGACATGTACCCGGGCTTCGCCAAGACGGCTCGCAAAGAGGGCTTCGACGAGATCGCCGACTGGTTCGAGACGTTGGCCAAAGCCGAGAAGTCTCACGCTGGACGCTTCCAGTCGCTTCTCGACGACCTCTCCTAGCCGGCTGTCACCACGCGTGAACGAAGGCAAGCGGCAGATCTCGTATCAGCCCACGGATGGGTTGAGCTACGACCCCAGCGAAGACAAATACTGGGATGCGGACGCGCTCGACAAAGAGGTCGGGCGCGTTTTCGAGGTGTGCCATGGGTGCCGCATGTGCTTCAAGTACTGCGACTCCTTCCCGACCTTGTTCTCGGCGATCGACGACCAGTACGACGGCGACGTCGGAAAGCTGACACCGCTCGACAAGCAACGGGTCATGGACGCCTGCTTTCAATGCAAGCTCTGTGAGGTCCAATGTCCTTACACTCCGCGAGACGGACACGAGTTTCAGCTCGATTTTCCAAAGCTCGTGCACCGCTACGATGCGATCCGCTACCGGAAGCACCAGCAGCCTCATAAGCTGCGGTTGAAGCTCCTCGGGGATCCCGACCGCGCCAGCACGGCGGCGCGCGCGAGCCTCGGTTTGGCCAATGTGATGAACCGCGTCGGCGTTCATCGCTGGTTCATGGAGAAGCTCGTCGGAATCGATCGGCGAAAGCTCTTGCCCGACTTCGCGCAGACGACGTTCGAGTCTTGGGCAAAGGGCGCCGGGCTCATGGACAAGGAAGGCGCGGGTGAAGCAGTGCTGTTTCAGACCTGCTATGTCCAGGGGAACGAACCTCGAATCGGAATGGATACGGTCGAGGTGCTCGAAAAGAACGGCGTCGACGTTCGCTGCGAAAAGGGCCTCGAGTGCTGCGGCATGCCGGCTTGGGAGGGTGGCAATCTCGAGCTGCTTCGGAAGAAGGCTCACGCCAACCTCGAACGACTCATGCCGCACGTCGACGCGGGCGCGAAAGTGATCGCTCTCAACCCGACGTGCTCGATGATGCTCCGGCGCGAATATCCGGAGCTACTCGAGGGCGAGGACCGAGAACGCGCCAGAAGGCTGGCCGACGCCGTGGCGGACCCGAGCGAGTTCCTTTGGTCCATTCGGAACGAGCCACGCTTCAACGTCGAGTTCAAGAGCTCCCCGGGCAACAAGGTCGCCTACCACGCACCTTGCCACCTGCGCACGCAAGGAGTCGGCTTCAAGGGGCGTGACCTGTTGCGCAAGATTCCCGGGGTGGTTCCGGCGACCGTCATGGAGTGCTGTGGTCACGACGGCACGCACGCGATGACCGTCGAGGGCTTCGAGTACTCGATTCGCGTGGGACAGAGCGCATTCGATCTGATGAAGGACGCCGATGCGGAGATCTGGGCCACCGATTGCCCGCTCGCGGCCATTCAGTTTCAGCAGCACGCGGGCGTCAAACCGATGCATCCGATGTCCATACTCGCGAGGGCCTATCGCGCGGGTGGCTTTGAGGCGCCGAAAGCACTGTCGCCCGGAGAGCTCGTCGAAGGAGACTCCAAGTGAAGCCTGTCACTCGTTCCGACATACTCGACTACGTGACTTACTCGGAGCGACGCGAGGGGATTCGCGCCCTCGCGCTTCGAGCCAAGTCGATACGCCGGATTCTCGTCGGCGAGCATTTCACGTTTCTCTTCGAGAACCACGAGACGGTTCGCTACCAGGTCCAGGAGATGATGCGGGTAGAACGGATCGTGAAAGAGGATGACATCGAACACGAGCTCGCCACGTACAACGAGCTGATTCATCCCAAAGGCACCCTCGGATGCACTTTGCTCATCGGAATCGAAAACGAAGCGGAGCGCGGCGTGAAGCTGCGGGCGTGGATTGGCCTCAACGACCACATCTATGCGAAAATGCCCGATGGGAGCTCGGTGAGACCGACCTGGGACGAGCGCCAGGTCGGCGAAGGGCGATTGTCCTCGGTGCAGTATCTCTCGTTCGCACTCGGGACGGACGCACCCACGGCCATTGGGATCGCAATGCCCGGAATCGAGGCCGAAACCGCGCTTTCCGACGCCCAGCGAGAAGCGCTGCGAGCAGACTTGACTGCGGATTAGCGCGTTCTGGTGGAATAACGAAATCGTTCCAGGTGTAGTTGTCGAAAAAGCGAACGGGCCTTAAGTTCAGGGCTTGGGAGAACGCAAATGCTGAGAATTTTACTGTTTCTAGCGACGAACCTAGCGGTCCTGGTCATGGCGGCCGTGGCAATGGCCGTGCTGACGGCCCTCGGGGTGATTCCTCAGAACGCCCCGTACATCCAAATGTTGATTTGGTGTGCGCTGTTCGGCTTTGGAGGCTCGATTTTCTCGCTGGCGATTTCCAAGTGGGTCGCGAAGAAGTCCACTCGGGCACATGTCATCGAGAAACCCTCGAATGAGACCGAGCAATGGCTCGTGAGCACGGTCGAGCGCCAGGCGCAAAAGGCAGGAATCGGCATGCCAGAGGTGGCGGTCTTCGACTCGCCTGACCCGAATGCCTTCGCGACCGGAATGTTTCGCAACAACGCGCTCGTCGCGGTCAGCACTGGGCTGTTGCGCCTGATGAACAAGCAGGAGGTCGAGGCCGTCCTCGGGCACGAGATCTCGCACGTGGCCAATGGCGACATGGTGACGCTCACCCTGATTCAAGGCGTGCTGAATACCTTCGTGCTCTTCGTCTCACGGATCATCGCGAGCCAGTTCGATCGAGGCCGGTTCCTCATCTACATGGCGCTGCAGATGGCATTTGGCATCCTCGCCAGTATGATCGTCGCCTGGTTCTCGAGGCGCCGGGAGTTCAGGGCCGACGCTGGCGGAGCCGAGCTCGAAAGTGCCGGCGCCATGGCCTCCGCACTGAACCGCCTGAGAGCCATGCGCGACGCCCCCTCACAGCTCCCGGACAACCTCACGGCCTTTGGGATTCGGGGCGAGGGGATGCTCAAGCTGATGGCGACCCACCCTCCTCTCGAGGAACGGATCGCACGGCTTCAGGCACGAGCCTGAGCCCTCATCCCCAGCTTCTTGCCACCAGGCGCGACCTTCGGTAGGACCCTCCACATGGGGGTTCGGTGGGTTGTCTGCTGGATGGTCGCCGTTGGCGCCTCGGTCGCTGGCTGCGAGAAGACCGAGCCGCAGATAGAGCGCATCGAGGTCGCTTCGGCGCACCGGGCCTGCGAGCAAGACGAGGCGTGCGGGGTAGTCGAAACGAGCTGCACCTCGCGAGGTTGTGAGTGCGGTGTGGCCGTCAATGAAGCGCACCTACTCGAGTACCAGAAACGGCTCGCCGACTGCCGCGGCCAAAACGAGCTGGCAATCTGTGACTTCAAATGCGAAACCCCATTCGCAAAGTGCTTCAAGGGCGCTTGCGTCCTGACGAGCGAGCCACCGGAGCTCTTTCGCCGCGGCCGAAGCGTGCAGGTTCTGTGCGAAAGCTCGCGAGGCACGTATGTGGGCTGCCCTGAATGCCCGCCCAACGAGCGCTGTGAGTCCTGCGTTCCCTGCGAGTGTCTCTCTAGCCATCGCTGGACGAACAAGGGCTGCCGTGCGGTCGTCTTGACCGAGGCCCGCGACATACGAATCGAGACCCGCCCTTCGGCAGTCACGCTGGCGGATGAGGTCAAGACCCGCGTGCGCAACGACTCGAAGCGAAACATCTGGCTGAAGACCGTCTGCGGGACCCCGTTCTACCGGACCCGCAAGAAGGAAGACTCCTGGGACAAGAGTTACGAGCCGTTCCACGAGGTCGAGTGTCGCGAGGGAGCGGTCGAGATCGCGCCCGGCGCGAGCCGTCCATTCGTCGTCGAGAATCTCGACGAGTTCAGGCAACCCTCCGGGGAGGCCCCTAGCCCAGGAACCTATCGATTCGAGCTGACCTACACCGATGGCGATGACAGCTTCCGCTACAGCGGGGTCGTCTACTCGTCCGAGTTCGACCTCGTTTCGAAACGCTCGCGCAAGTAGCGCACGATGTCCGCGCTTTCGGGCATCCAGCGGTCCTTGGCTGCGCTCGTGCACCGCAGAACGGGCACTGTGGCTCGCCCTCGGGCTGCCCTCAGCTCCTTGCGATAGTGCTCGTTCGCCCAAATGTCTCGGAGCTCGACGTCGATGTCGAGTTGATCGATCACGCGCAAGACGCGAACACAAAACGGGCATGTCGGCGTGTAATACAAAGCAAGTCGTTCATCGGGTTCGCACGTATACCGCTCGCAGAAGAATTTCGCATAGAAGTGCGGCCATGGCTCGTGCGGAAAGCGAGCCTGATGCTCTGACTCGGCATCGACGAGAGCAACGACTAGCTCCGTCTTGGTCCGGTCGGTACCTAGAATCTTCCTGATGCGCTGCTGGAGGTGGTCTGCGTACCAAAGCGCCCAATCCGGGTCCGCGCCGTCCGTCGCTTCAAACGCTCGGTGGTGTGCACGCCCCGTCTCCTCGAGGAGGGCGGCGAGGGCCTCGACAGGCGAGCGGTCAGCCACTGTCGACTTCCAGAAAACAGAGGCTGAACCAGTCCTCCCGGTCGGTCCATTGATTCGTCAGGCGGAAGCCTCCGGCACGCGCCAGCTCCTCGAACTCAGCCAGGTCGTACTTGTGGGAATGCTCGGTCACGATGTACTCTCCCGCAGATAGCTCGATCTTCGCGTCACCGATGCGAACCGACTGGTCGACTTCGCTGATCAGCCGCATCTCGATCCTGCCTTCGCTCTCGACGTAGGGAGCATGGTGCCGGAACTTGCTCAAATCGAAGTCGGAACCAGCCTGATTGAGCCTTCGAAGGATGTTCAAATTGAACGCTCCGGTGACGCCAAGAGAGTCGTTGTAGGCCGCCTCGATGATCTTGGGGTCCTTCTTTCGATCGATGCCGACGAGGAGACCACCACCTCGCCCGACGAGCTCAGCCACACGCCGGATAAAGCTCACAGCCTCGGGGTGGGTGAAGTTCCCAATCGTGCTCCCAGGAAAAAAGGCGACGGTTCGGGAGCTCGGGCGGTTGGGGCGCGGCAAGCGAAGGGGTTGCGTATAGTCCGCGCAGACCGCGATGACTTCCATTCCTTCGTAACGTTCCGCGAGCCGATTTGCAGACGCCTCGAGCGCAGCCCTGCTGATGTCGATCAGCACGCAGCCGGTCGGTTCGATGAGGGCATCGAGGAGCTTCCTCGTCTTGAGACCGACACCTGAGCCGAACTCGACGAGTGTCGCATGGGGGCCGATCGACGCGGCCATCTGGCGCACGAATTCGTTCATGATGCCGAGCTCGGTGCGAGTCGGGTAGTACTCGGAAAGCTCGGTGATCGCTTCGAACAGGCAAGCGCCCAGCGCATCGTAGAAGTATTTGCAAGGAAGCGTCTTTGGTGAGCGGCGGAGGCCTTCAAGCGCCTCTGTGCCCAGATTGCCGGCTTTCGGACGGAAGTCGATCATGCGAACGCGCTCGAAGGTGCTCAATGGTTCGAATGCAATCATCGGTTCACCCTCCGTCCCGCGCGAGCCGGATACCACTGAACTGCCAGCGGGCCTCCGGGTGAAAGAAGTTTCGATAGCTGCGACGCGCGTGCCCCGCGGGCGTTGCGCAACTGCTGCCTCGAAGCACGTACTGGTTGCACATGAACTTTCCGTTGTACTCGCCAAGCGCACCCGCGGCGGGACGGTACCGTGGGTACGGCGCATAGCTCGAGCTCGTCCACTGCCAAGCCGCGCCGTAGGGGCTCGGTGTCGAGGCGTGGAGCGCGACGGGGCGGCTGCACAAGGGCGCCGGCTCGGGCTTGGCGGTGGACGCTTCCCACTCCTGCTCGGTGGGCAGGCGAGCGCCCGCCCAGCGCGCATAGGCATCGGCTTCGTAGTAGCTGACGTGAATCACCGGTTCGTCGGTTCGAAGCTGTTTGCGCCCGTGGAGGGTGAACACGCTCCACCCATCGGTATCGTGACGCCAGTACCGTGGAGCATGCCAGCCCTTCGTTTGGACCGCGTCCCAAGCCTCGCTCAGCCACAGCTCGGGGCGTTCGTAGCCTCCACCATCGATGAACCCGAGGTACTCACCGTTGGTGACGAGGCGCCGCGCGATTCGAAAAGGATGCACTAGGACATCGTGCGCCGGACCTTCGTTGTCGAAGTGGAAGCGAGCTGAATCGCAGCCTATCGGTATGATGCCTCCTGGATGGTCAGCCCACTGCAAGGACGGGACGGATGCGCTCGTTGCCCCGCCGGGCTCCTCGGGTGTGTAGGCGGGGTCGAGCGGATTTAGAGAAAAGAGATGCTTGATGTCCGTGAGGATTAGCTCCTGGTGTTGCTGCTCATGATGAAGGCCAACCTCGATGCGTTCGAGGAGCTCGGCTTCGAGCCCGGTCCGTAGCAACCCGAGGACGGCGTCATCGACTCGATTGCGATAGGCGGTGACCTCATCGTGGCTCGGCCTCGTCAGAAGGCCTCGTGAGGGTCGGTCGTACTGCTCACCCACGGCGTTGTAGTAGCTGTTGAAGAGGACGCCGTACGCCGGTGGCGAAAGGCCTTCGACGCCAGCCGGACGAAGCACGAAGGTATCGAAGAACCACGTCGTGTGAGCACGGTGCCACTTCGTCGGGCTCGCGTCAGGCATGCTCTGAACACACTGATCCTCCGCGGACAGCGGCGTAGCGAGAGCTTCCGTCTGCGCACGAACACGCTCATAATCACCCGCGAGCCGTTCCAGCGACATCCCGCCATTCATAAGTAATGCCTTGAACGAGTCAAGAGCGTTCGTGTTACGGAAAAAGACGTCGATTATCGCTCGGCCCAGGCGTCGTCTTGCGAGCCAGGCGAGACCTCCACTAGGATTCCGCTAGAAAAGCTGCGCCGGCGGCCCCATCCGAGGTCGAGCAGCTCGGGGCGATGAACATATTTCGATTTTTCCGTTCCGTCTACTCGGACAATCGGCTCAGAGTCGAATCTAGGCGGCGCCCGATTGTGGACGTCGCCCGTTATGCGGCAAACCGCGTTCTTTCCATTCGAGAGCGGCAACTGACCGCGGTGCACCAGATTCCTGGAGCACCGATCATCTTCATCGTCGGAGTTCCGCGAAGCGGTACGACCCTGTTGTATCAACTCATGGCCAAACATCTCGACGTGACATACGTGACGAACGAAGTCGCGCGATACTGGCTTGCGCCTTTGTGGGCGTTCCGACGAAGGGAGACCGAGACACCAATCGATCTCCGATCGAATTTGGGCCGAAGCGAGGGTACAGCCGCGCCACACGAATTCGGCTGGTTCTGGGAGTACCACGCGCCGTTGGAGAGTCTACACCACCGCATTGGCGCCGAGCTAGGGGTGTTCGATTGGGATTCCATCCGCGCCGAGCTCGAGGGAATTGCAGGTTGGTCCGGGCGACCGTTGGTCTTGAAGAGCCTCGTGGCGGTCGACTACCACATTTCCCAGTTCGCCCGCGAGCTCCAAGGCGCGAGCTTCATTCGAATCGAGCGCGACCCCCGTTTCACGGCTCAATCGCTGCTGGAGGCACGCCGCAAGCGCTACGGTGACGAAAGAACGTGGTGGTCGATCCGGCCCCGTGACGTCGATGCCTGGCTCGACCGAGTCCCAGCCGAACAAGTGGCGCACCAAATCGCCGATGTGTCGCGCCACATCGAAGCAGCGCTCGCGGCGCTTCCTTCGGAACGGTGGCTCTCTCTACGCTACGAAGACCTGGTTGCGGACCCTGGTAAGGAAATCGAAAAAGTCGCTGGTTTCGCCCGAGTGTCGATGAGAAACATGACGGACGTGGCACAGACGAAGCTTCGAGATGCAAACGTCGTGCGTGTTGCCCCAGAGGAATTTGCTGTAATCGAGGCTGCGCTTCGAGGAGAAGGGCTGTTGTGTTGAACCACCGACCGACCAAACCACCGCAGCAAGAAGTTGCACCTCGCCTCGAACCCGATCAGACTCGCCGTTAGGGACGGTCGAGGTCGAGGAGTGTTGAAGCCGCGGTGGGAGTACGGATCGCAGTTCCACTGGCAAGGTTTCGGTGCCGACGGAGAACGGGGGGAGATTCCCTGGCAGACTGAAAGCATTCAGCTCGGCTGCGGTCGTGACGCGCTTCGAGGGCTCGTCAACCACGTGATGCCCGCTCGACTCTGGTTTCCGAGTTATCTCTGTCAAGAGTTGGTGGCGCCATTCGTCGGTTCTCACCTCGAGCTTCGAGTTTATGGCCATAGCCCCCTCGAACCCTGCCTCGAGCTTTCACGGATCCCGTTGCGTCCGGGTGACGCAGTGATCGTCCTCAATTACTTCGGCATCGGTACTCGCGAGCGCGTGTTGCCCGCCGAAGTGGAGAACGTGACGGTGATCGAAGATCACACGCATGATCCATGCTCGACTTGGGCGCGCGCTTCGCAGGCGGATTACTGCTTCGCTTCACTGCGTAAGAGCATTCCGATCCCTGATGGAGCCGTGCTGTGGTCCCCGAAGGCTCTCACGCTTCCACAGAGTGAGCCAGCGGGATTCCACAGAAGCGCCGAAGTTCAAGAGCGCCTCTCGGGGATGCTGTTGAAGTCGCTCTACCTCGACGGATACGACGTACCGAAGTCGACCTATCGTGAGCTTCTCGACCGAGGAGAGCAGAGGATGGCAGACCGATGGATCTCGGCGATCTCACCACTGTCCCGAGTGGTCGTCGAAGGCTTTCCCTTCGAAGCTTGGCGGCGTGCGCGTCGTGATAACTTTCAACGGCTTCATGCAAGTCTGACCCATTCCGGCCGTTTCCAAGTACTCGAATCCACCGATTTGCAAGACGCACCGTTCGCGGTCGTCTGCGTCTTCCCCGATGCCCATGACCGTGAAACGGCGCAAGCGTCGCTGATCGCACGAGACGTCTACCCATCGCGTCTGTGGCCCCTCGAGAAACCGGTTCTCGATGGAATACCCGTCGAGCACGTGTCGTTGAGTCGACGAACGATCGCTTTGCCCTGCGACGGCCGCTACGGTGAAGGTGACGTAGACCGAGTGCTCGATGCGTTCGCTCAGACGGACCTGCTTTGATCAGTAGGCACTGTGTGATCGGGTAGCACCCGTTGCCAGCTCCGTCCGCTTCGAACTATTTCGAGTGCCTGCCCGCCGCTTTCGTAGAGAAGATCCAGGATGCTGAGGAACGGCTCGAAACCTCCGCCGTGCTGCGAATAGACCGGATGCACGTATGCCTGCTTCTCCAGACTGATCCCTTCTCTCGAAAAAGCAGAAGCATCGTACAAACCTGCGTCTATCCCGCCCGCGAAGTTGCAGTAGGTGTCTGCATCGAATCGACGCGCGATCGACAGCACCTTGTCTTGCGGGCTGCCTTCGAGCGTCGTCACGATGTCGGAGGCTCTGTGAAATTGATATTTGATACCGAGCCAAGAAGACAACTCGTGAATGAGTGATTCGTTGAGGGCGGCCAAGCCTTTCCCTCGCGGCGCATCAAGGAGGAGCTCCGTGGCTCGCCTGCCAAACTGGTCAAAGAAAGGCGCGCGAGAGTAGTAGCTCTCGAGCTTCCGGGCGATTCGCTCTTGCCATCCGTTTTGCGAGACCGGGACGTCTTTGATCGACGTATGCAGCGGGCATTTCTTCGGGATGCTCACGCTTATCCACTCCACCGCTCCGTTGGGTTGGCGAACGCGATTACGGAGCACGAACGACCCGCGGCTGAGCTGGACATTGTCGAGGCTAACCCAAACATCGACGTAGTCGAGCAGCTCGAAGTAGCCCAGCCAGGGCAAGAAGTTCGGCTGAGTGATCGCTAGCCGCATTACTCGAGTTCCGAATCCGACTCGCGAATCACTCTCTCTCGATACCGAGCGACCGAGCGCTGGCCTCGGAGCACTTCGAACACTGCGTTGGCGATCGATGACGGCCGAAAAGCATTGGATCTCCCGTGCGCTCGACCACGGGCCACGAAAGGCGCCTCTCCGATGCGCAGCGCGGGGTCACGGAGCATCGCCTTGGCAATGAGCTCCGCGGTATATGCGTACCCGGAGGTACTCACGTCGATTCCGCGGAACACGTCGACGCGGTACATCTTCATCCCATTCAGATACCGAAAGTCGAATCCGTAGAGGGAACGCACCACCTGCCTGAACGACGCAGACGCGATCCGTCGACGCGTCGGGCGAATCACGGGGTTCTGAAAGTACCCGAGGATCAGATCGTACTGGTCTCGGATAGCCATGAAGTTGTGGATCGATCTGAAGTCAATCTCTCCATCGCCAGGAATCACCGTGACCCAAGACGTGTCCGGTATCTCCTGGTAGGCGGACATGACGGAGCGCCCCAAGCCTAGGTTGCTTGGGTTGCGGTGTACGCGACATCGCGGGTGCCTCTCACAAAGGAGAGTCATCAGCTCCCCCGTTTTGTCCGTGCTGCCATCGTCGATCATGAGAACGTCGACCGGCATTGGAAGGCCGTCGGCAACCTCGAGCACGTCTTCGACCGTCCGAACGATGCTCTTTTCCTCGTTCAAGCACGGCACGATGACTGTCAACAGCTCTCCGGACATTGCTCCCTTTCGTCGAGGACCCGCCAATAACGCCGCGCTCGCTCTGTAGTATTGAACACCAGCCCGCGCACGGCCACTACTCGGCGCCAGACAGGAACGGTCGATCTCTTGACCGATGAGGCATCAACACACGAGAATTCCCGAGGATGGATGCCTCGGCGCACAAGAGCATCAACTACCGTACCAAAGCCCTGCCGCGATGGATTCTCCGACGAATCCTTCGAAGCGAGCAGGCAAAGATCTATCGACATTTCGCCGCGTCGTTTCCACCTCGGCCGGACTGGCGCATCCTCGAGGTCGGAACGAATGGCTCGCTCACCGATCAACAGGACTACTTCCTGCACTGCATGTACCCTTACCCTGGGCAGATTACGGCTGCTGGTCTCGAGGAGCCCGAGGTCTTTCAAAGCGTATTCCCCGACTACACGTACGTGCAGGTGAAGCGGAGCTCACCTCTTCCTTTCGGTGACGAATCCTTTGATTTGGTGTTTTGCAATGCCGTCGTCGAACACGCAGGCTCGCGCGAGCAACAGCGAAGATTTCTCGAGGAAGTGTTTCGGGTTGGACAGCGGGCGTTCATCACGACGCCGAACCGGCGGCATCCGGTCGAGTTTCACACGGTCACCCCCCTGCTCCATTACCTTCCTCCGATCATGTACCGACGGATCTATGCCGGTCTTGGGTTCGAGTTCTTCTCGAAGGAGGAGAACCTGAACCTGCTCGATGCGGAGGAGCTCCTCGACCTCCTCGGTCCCAATGCGAGAGGCCGCGCCGAGCTCACGTTCCATCGATTCCTGGGACTCAAGTCGAACCTCTTGCTCTCCGTTCGAGCTAGCTCCGAATGACGGCTCGGAATCCATCCACGCGCGGACGTTGGGCTGTCGTTGCGTTTTTCGCCGGCGCGGTACTCGCGTTGACCATGTTCTGGTCGGTTGGGGCCCATTATCTGAATTGGTTCAGTTTGAGGCTCGGTTCCACCACGATCATGGCTACCTCCTACACCTACTTCCTCGTGTTCTGGACGCTCTTCGGCTCGATCGCCGCCGTATCGTTCGGATGTGCATTTGCTTCCATGGCCGACGCGGACTGGGCGCAGGATACCTACAGACAGCTTCGGGCGACGTCGGACCGTCAGCTGATCCTTGCCCTCACCGCGATTGCATTTGCGATCCCGACTCTGATCCGTTGGCAGCTACTGCAGGGCGCAGACTTGACCGATGACGAACCTGTTTATCGATTCTCCTCCGAGTTGCTGGCAAGTGGGCGTCTCTACGCGAGCTCGCCACCGATGAAGCTGTTCTTCGACCATGTGTTCATGATCAACGACGGGAAATACTACTCCCAATACTTCCTGGGCTGGCCCGCTCTCCTCGCGCCGGGGGCCGCCCTTGGCATTCCCGGATTGATGAACCCCGCATATTCGGCGTTGACGGTACCTGCAATCTTCCTGACGCTGCGAACCCTGGCAGGGCGCAGGTGCGCCGTCGTCGGCGCGATCCTCTTTCTGTCGGCCCCGATGTTGCAATTCACGGCGGCTACTCAATTGTCTCACACGTCGTGTGTGTTCGCCCTCGCTTGGATGACCTATTTCACCGTTTGCACGCATCGACGTGACCCCTCGTGGTGGCTGCATCCCGCCATTGCCACGGCTTTCTCGTTGGCATTCTTCATCCGCCCCGCGGCGGCCGTCGCGATGGGGGTTCCCCTCCTCGTCGTCTGGGCTGCATCCATTCGAAGGCTTCGTTCGAAACAGCTCAGCCAAGCACTGCTTTCCTTCGCGTTGCCTGCTTCGCTCTTTGCAGTCGCGTTCCTAGCCGTCAACGCGGCACAAAACGGAAGCATCTTGTATGTGTCCTACCAACGGGCTGCTGACTATGCTCGCGAGAATGGGTTTCACTTCTCTGCTTGGCAAGCACTGCCGGATGACTGGACACCGTCGTTCGGCTTCGGGGCGGTGGACATCGCGCTTGCCCGGACGGGAGTCGCATTGACCCGGCTCAATTTCGCGCTCTTCGGATGGCCCTGCGCATTTCTTTTCTTGCCATTTACCGGGTGGCGCAGGCAGGACAGTTGGATCCTCTGGCTGATGGTCCTCGGGTTCGTCGTGACCCACAGTTACCTGCGAAGTCCCGGCATCGACACTTTTGGGCCGGTCCATTACACGGAGTTGGCGCTCCCGATCATCTTGTTGACCGCGGTGGGCGTCGCTCGTTTGACCGACCTGCTGCGCGGGATGAGCTCTTCCCCGTTCACCTCCCGGCTTCCGTTGGCGCTTTGCTTTGGTCTCATCACCGCCGCGGCGTCTGGATACCTTCCGCCGCGGGCGTACGCGCTCTACGAAGTCTCCGATGTCATTCGGCGGCCCGCGACCGCCAGTCGGGCCATCGAGCCTCCGGCGGTCGTCTTCGTGAACCGCCCTTTCATTCCGCGGCTTTGTACGACGACGAAGCACTTTCGGTTCGCGCAGGACGTGAACGACCCCGACTTCCCGAACCCCATTCTTTGGGTCAATCACATTTCGATCGCACACGATCGCAAGTTCATGGAGAGCTACCCCGATCGCAAAGGTCTGGTCATGATCTGGAGCAAGGACTGCGAACCGACCTTTGTTTCGTTGGCTGTTGCCGAGGAGCGACATCTCCCGGATGCAAACACCGGAGGCACGGCGCCTATCCCCCCACCGGAGGAGATGCACTAATGCCGCTGTACGAGAGGGGTAGCCGGTAGTGGACCCAACTCAGTTCTTCAACACGAATGCGACCTCGTACTACGGAAGCGACGCCGGAATGGGCAGCGTCAACGAGCTCGTAGCTCGCCATATCGAGGCGGGTGTATCCGGGCGTGTTCTTTCGGTCGGAGGTATCTGGCCTCAGTACTCACCTGAGGCTGTGTCGAAGCTCGACTTGGTGGTGGCAGACGTGTCTGAAGAAATGCTGCGACCCCTCCGAGAAACGGGGCTTTTCACGGTACTCGAAGATGCTCGCGCTCTATCGTTTCCCGACGGTAGCTTCGACCACGTCGTGCTCCCGTTGGTGTTGCATCACATCACGGAGCAGTCGTGGACGGCTGCTCGCAGGGAAGTTGCTAAGGTCGTCGGGGAAGCTCGACGCGTGCTCACCGAGGGCGGGCGCATCTGGATCAGCGAATTTTCGGTGCGGGAACCGATCTACTGGGCCGAGGCGGCAGCTGCACCGATCACGAGGCTCGTCCTCAGCTTCGTCGACATACCTCTGGTCGTCATGCACACCACTGACTTCTATCGCCGCGTATTGCTTCGAAAGAGCTTCAGTGGCGTCACGACGTATTACCCCGACCCGCCGAGCGCACGCTGGGCTGATCCGATTCGTCCCATCATCGGCCTTCCCTGGCTGACGGTGCCGCGAGGGCTCTATCCGGTCAGACCGGTGGTCTTGTCGGCGACGGTGGCGGGGTAGCAAGCCAAAGACTGCGCTAGCGGGGAGCTCGTTTTCCGCAACGTCGAAGTATTCGAGCCGGATCTAGCTCAGACATCGTCTCGGTCCCCGCATCGAGCCAGTCTGGTCGATCGTTCGCTACGAGTACGACTTGCATGTCGGCGCCTTTGGCGGCCAACCAGCCGTCGTATGAATCCTCGATCGCGAGGCAGTCTTCTGGGGCGAGCCCGAGTCGCGCTGCTCCGAGGAGATAGCCCTCCGGCGATGGCTTGGGTGAGGACACGTCGTCTCCGGTGATGACGACGGCTATCTCGCTCGAGATACCGAGCTTGTCGATCCAAAGCTCAGGGCTGCGGCTATTGGTCACCACCGCCATGGGGATGCCGGCGTGCGCGAGGGCACGCACGGTACCGATTGCACCGGGCATGCTGCAGTCCGTCTCATCACGAAGCACCACTTTCAGCGCCTCTGGCTTCGCCTCTGAAAGGCGTCTCTTGAGGTCGGGCTTCGCACCGTGGAGCGCCAAGTCGAGAACTTCCGAGCGCGCCTTTCCACTCAGCACTGCCTCCTTTCCAGCAATTGGGAATTCGAGCCCGGCGTCGCGAAAAATACGCTCGTATGCGCTCACATGTAGGCGTGCCGAATCGACCAGCACACCATCCATGTCGAAGAGGACGCCAGATGTCGTCATTTTTCATTCATCCGCCGGATAGGATATCGTATTGAGGACGAGGGGTACTAATGTCGAACAAAGAGATACTCGTGACGGGGGGGGCGGGCTACATCGGTGCAGTGCTCGTCCCGCAGCTCGTCAGGGATGGTCACAGCGTGACTGTGTTCGACGCGTTTCTCTACGGGACGGATCCGAGTACCGACCCAATCATCCACGAGCGATGCCGAAAGCTGCAGGGAGACATCCGTGACTTCGACTTCGTGGATTCAGTGCTGAGGCAAGGCCGATTCGAGACCATCATTCATCTGGCGGCAATCTCCAACGACCCGAGCTCCGCGCTCGATCCGGAGGTAACACGAAGCGTGAACCTCGACGCGGTGGACCACTTGATGCGCTCGGCAAAGAGACACGGGGTCAATCGGTTCCTCTATGCGAGCTCGGCAAGTGTCTACGGCGTCAAGGACACCGAGAACGTCACCGAGGATCTCTCGCTAGAGCCGATCACGATTTATGCGCGGTGCAAGGCGGAAGGCGAAACCATCTTGAACAGCTTGGTCGACGAGAGCTTCGTAGGCGTGTCGGTCCGATCCGCGACGGTATGCGGCTACTCGCCGCGCCTGCGGTTGGATCTGACCATCAATCTGCTGACCGACCAAGGCCTCACCGATCGTCGAATTCGCGTCTTTGGGGGGGATCAGATGCGGCCCAACGTGCACGTTCTCGACCTGAGCGACTTCTACCGGACCCTGATCACCGCTCCCGCGAACCAGATCTCAGGCAGAGCGTTCAACGTCAGCCGTCAAAACGCCTCCGTCATGGCCCTCGCGGAGATGGTGCGAAGCGAGCTCGACCCGTCCCTACCCATCGACACGGTTCCGTCGGACGATCCGCGCTCGTACCATTTGTGCGCGGACAAGGCGCGTGACCTGCTTGGCTTCGAGCCACGCCGCGAGCTGGTCACCGCGGTCAAAGAGCTTCGAGACGTTTACAACTCCGGTAAGGTGTCGGATAGCAAGTCGGCGATCTACAGGAACGTAGCCTGGATGAAGGCCCAGCCCGACGTTTGGAAAAACGTCACGAAGCAAGCTTCATGAGGACGGTACCCTACGTCGATCTCGTCCGGCAAAACGCCGAGCTTCGTCCGCAGATCCTCGAGGCGGTCGATCGAGTCCTGCGTCACGGACAGTTCATCAATGGTCCGGAGGTCGACGCGTTCGAGCGCGAGCTCGCAAGCACGCTAGGGGTGGCGCACGCCATCGGGGTCGGCTCAGGCACGGCAGCGCTCACTCTCACGATGCGCGCGTTGGGCATAGGTCTCGGAGACGAGGTCATCACCGTGGCCCATTCTTACGTGGCGACTGCGACGTCGATCCTTCTCGTCGGCGCAAGGCCGGTTTTCGTCGATGTCGATCCGGATACCGCGCTCATGGACCCGAGGCTTCTGCCCACCAAGCTCACTCCGCGCACCAAAGCCGTGATTCCGGTGCATCTGGGTGGCGTTGCTTGCGACATGGAGCCAATCGAGCGCTTCTGTGCGAGCCATGGTCTGCACATCATCGAAGATTGCGCACAGGCGATTGGTGCCACGTACCGGGGGCGGAGCGTCGGACGCTTCGGGACGGGCTGCTTCTCCCTTCATCCTCTGAAGACCTTGGGTGCCTGTGGCGATGGTGGTTTCATCACCACCGACGATAATCAACGCGCCGAGGTTCTCCGGAAGCTTCGCACCCTCGGACATCGCGATCGCGATCACGTCGATTTCGCGAGCGAGAACGCGCGCTTGGACACGCTTCAGGCTGCGATTCTCAAAGTGAAGCTCCCCTGCTTGGACGAGTGGACGACGGCCCGACGCGACCACGCCAAAGCGTATCGACGAGCGCTGTTGCCGCATTTCGAGCTGACCGCGGTCACGGAATCCTGCGAGCCCGCGTTCAGCGCCTTCGTCATTCGGCACGACCAGCGCGACGAGCTGTTGGCTCATCTCGCCGGCAACGGTTTCGACGCAAGAGTGCACTATCCCATCCCCATTCACAAACAACGAGCGCTCGATTCACTCGAACCGACGAGCCTTCCTCACACCGAATCCCTCGCCAAGCGAGTCCTGAGTCTCCCGGTTTCCCCGGAGCTCGAACCGTCGGATCGTGACGCACTAATCGACACCCTGATCACCTGGAGCAGGACCCGTGCGAGCTCCTGAGGTCGAGCGCAAGATTTTCTCCGTGGCGGACCTGAGCGTCGAGCGCGATCGGTTGCGGGAACAAGGAAAGACGGTGGTCCAGTGCCATGGGTGCTTCGACATCGTCCATCCGGGGCACATTCGATATCTTCGGTTTGCACGAAGCCTCGGGGACGTCCTCGTCGTGACCGTGAGCAGCGACGATGTCGTGATGAAGGGCTACGAGCGCCCGTATATCCCAGAAGATTTGCGTCTCGACAATCTCGCAGAGCTCGGTTGCGTCGACTACGTGGCCCTGAGCGAAGACGAGTGGGCCGGACCGGTCCTCGAGGCACTTCGGCCGGACATCTACGTCAAGGGCCGGGAGTACGAATCGAAGAACGATCCACGTTTCGCCAACGAGAAGAAGATCGTCGAGTCCTACGGTGGCCGTGTGGTGCTCGGCTCCGGTGACGTCGTCTTCTCATCCACCGAGATCGGCCACCGCAAACGCAATACGCTAGACATGGAGCAGCAGAAGATCCAGCAGTTCTGCCGGGTCAACGCGATCAATCCAGCACGGCTGAAGAACGCAATCTCTCGATTCTCCGACCTGCGAATTCTGGTGCTGGGTGATGCGATCATCGATCACTACTCGCATTGCGAGGGGGCGCGCGTCGCGTCCGAAAGTCCGATCGTTTCCGTCAAGCCGATCAGCGAGGAATGGTTCATCGGTGGAGCAGGCCTGATCGCGAGACAGGCGGCGACACTGGGCGCCCAGGCAACGTTCGTGACCTGTTGTGCCGAAGATAAGGGCTTTGATCACATTCGGAACACGTTGCGGCTCTTTGGTGCGCAGGTGATCAATCTCGAAGTCGCGAGCCGGAGCACCTACACCAAGACGCGCTTCCTCGTCGGCGGAAAGAAGGTGTTCAAGGTCGACCGTGGAAGCCCCGAGCCGATCCCGATCGAGACGACAGCCGAATTGATCGGCAGCCTGCGCGACCTGCTCGACTCTCACGACGCGCTGATCGTCACGGATTTTGGTTACGGTCTTTTCGGCAGCATGCTGTGCGAGGCGATTCCGAAGCTCTGCGCCACCGCGGGAAAGCCCTACTTCGCGGACGTTAGCACCAATGGGCAGGCCAACATCTTGAAGTTTCACGGGCCTCGACTGGCCACACCGACCGAGGATGAGCTGCGATTCGCGCTGGCGGACGTGGAAAGCGGAATTTCCAATCTCGCTAGCCGATACTACGCGGCAAGCGGCGCGCGCGGCTTGATCGTGACGATGGGGCGTCGTGGCTCTCTCTCGTTTGAGCCTCCCACAGAGCCCGGGAAGAGGTTACGAACGCACTATCTTCCGGCACTAGAGGTCAACGAGGTCGACGCAGTCGGAGCAGGAGACGTCTTTCTCACGGGCGCGAGTCTCGCTCAACTCGCAGGCGAGCCAACACCGGTGGGCATGTACATTGGCAGCTCCTTAGCATCGATATCTGCGAGCACTCTCGGGAACGAAGGGGCTCCCTTGCCGGAGGTCTACGAGTTTTTCGAACGACGGGTGGAGCTTGCTGGAGAATGATCGCTCCGCGCCGCATGTACAAGAAGCGGGCCCTCATGGGCTTTGGGTTGATGCTTTCGGGCGTCGCGCTCTACTACTTCTTGAGACGGGTCGATGCAGAACGGCTGTGGTTGGCTCTCGCGTCTGCAAACCTGTGGATCCTTTGGATTGGCGTGCTGACGAGGGGTGCGGTCTTTCTTCTCAACGCGGAGCGCACTCGGATTCTCCTTCTTCCGCTTCGCCGTTACACGTTCTTCGAGTGCCTCCTGCCTTGGCTCTCTGGGTACGTGGCGGACAACTTGCTTCCGTTTCGACTGGGCGAGCTCGTTCGTATCGATCTGCTCGCGCGCGCTGGACACCTTTCACGCAGTTCGACTGTCGCAGTGGTCGGATTGGATCGCCTCATCGACTTGTTCTCCCTTCTTCTGCTCGTGGCGGTCGCAGTCCCAGTCCTGGCCCTCGACATCGGTAACGCCAAGGGGCTTTTCCTCGTAGCTGGAGTCGTCGTCGCGGGGGTGATAGCAGCGCTCTGGCTCGCCACCCACCCCTCGGCGGGATCCCGAATCGTCGCCGCGCTCGCCCGGCCCTTGAGCGCAGCGGCCCAAACGTGGCTCATCGACAAGGCTCAGCGATTCTCAGCGGGGCTCGGAGCCCTGCGGTCCCGGAACATGGTCGTGACCGTGATCGGCATCACTCTGCTCGCGCGCCTGGTCGGGATGCTGACGATTCAGTGTTGGCTCTGGGCTTTCGGCTTGTCCCTTCCGCTCTACGCGCCCCTCGTGGTTCTCTTGTTCATTTCCGTCGGAACGATGATCCCCTCGTCGCCGGGCTTCATAGGCACGTTCCACGTCGCATGCGCCTATGCGCTCGAGCTCATGGGTGTCGTCCCGGAGGTTGCAGCCTCCGTCGCCATCGCCGGACACTTCATGGCGACAGTGCCCTGGACGCTGGGAGGATTGCTCGTGAGCTTCCCGGGGATTCGACGCGTCTGGCGTCAACGACGGGAGTCCATGCGGCCCGTCGAACACGTCACAGGCACCTGACTTTCGTCTAGATTGCAGCGCCCTCGAGACTCGCGCGCGATCGCAACCTACGAATGCGGCGGAGGGAGGGTATCTCTGCCTTTGGGAACGTCCAGCACGGCTCTCAGCACGCGTTGCTCGACCTCCCGTTCGAGGCGGCTCGGTGTGGGAATTCGCAGTAGGATGTTCACGGTGTTCTTGTCGACGAACTGATAGGTAACCCGCGGATCGACGATGGGCGGATTCAAGCCGTGGCGACGGTAGCGCGATGCGATCGGCCGCCGGACGTCATCGATGAAGTCCGAGCAGGCATCCTTTGCCGCTGTGAGAGCGGTGCGCTCGATCTCGGCCAGGTTGGCGCTTCGATCGACCGGTATGGTCATCAAGTGCAGCATGTACTCTCCGGCGAGACTCTCGTTGAGCACCGGCTCCGTCATGAAGAGGCTATTGGGAATGCTGATCATGCGCCCGGTGCGTTGGTGCCCTTGCCCCACCTCGAGCACGAGCGTGCCGAGAAGCCCAGGGTCGATGACGTCACCACGGATCCCAGCGATGTTGATCCGATCACCGACTTCGAAGGCGCTCGAGCTGAGCCGATATACGGCTCCCTGAATGCAAGCGAGCGTTTCCTTCGTGCCCCACACGATGGCCATGGCGAGGACTGCGAAAGAAACGGCGAGCGCCTGAAGCTCCGCAGCCCAAATGATAAACAGGCCAATTGCCAAGGCCGCGTAAGAAATGCCGCGCACCTGTGCAGCCCACCTCAGCTGAAGCTTGTCGGTGCTTGGGAGCCTGCGGCGAATGAAACGGAGAGCGACTTGGCGAGTACCCAGGACCGCTGCGAACAAGATCAGCGTTGCAACGGCACTCCTGATGAGGTCATGAACTTGAAAAAAATCCGCGAACGTCGAGTCCATTTCGAACCTACCTCGGCTCGACAGATACACCATCGCGCACGCTGTCGCTCGGATAGGCGATTACCGTATCGCCCTCCTGCAGACCCGACAACACTTCGGTTTCGAGACCATTCGATTCTCCGATGTCGACCCGACGAAGCACCGCCGTCCCCCCCTCGACCACAAACGTGGCCCAGGCCTCCTCGGATCGAAACACCGCACTTGCGGGCACTTTGAGCACGTCTCGGCCCTCCCAGACCGAAATGCGCGCTTCGACCCTGTATCCATCTCCCAGGGTAGACCAGAGCGTGCGGTCGTCATCCAAATCGACGATCACGTTGACTCGTTGCTCCTCGACTCCGAGGGCCGAGATCTTCGTGAAGGCGGAAGGCTCGACGACTCGAACATGACCGTGCAATGGATTCTTTCCGCCCCAACGTTCGATCAGCGTGGGGGCTCGGGCGGGAATGCGCGTCGCGTCCTGACTCAAGACATCAACGACGATCTCGAGAGCAGCGGGGTCCCCGACCTCGAGGATTGGCGTGCCACTTTGGACGACACCTTCGCTTTCCTGAAAGACCCTGAGGACTTGCCCGGCAACCGGTGATTTGATTTCGAGCTGCTCCGTGTCCTCCGCCTTCACGCTCAGCTGTGAGAGCGCCGTGCGTGCAAGCTCCAGCTGGTGATCGGCAACCCTGGCACCAAACTCGGCGGAATGAAGATCCTCTTCGCTACTGCGGTACGTGGACACGGCGCGATCTGCATCGCTTTTTGCGAGGCCTCCTTGCTGAACGACGGCGAGAACCCGATCGTACTCCTGTTTCTCGAAGTCGCGCTGAAACCTCGCACGCTTGACGGTTGCCTCGGCCTGACGTAGAGCGGCCATCGCAGCATCGACGCGCGCCTTCGCCTCGGCTCTCGTGCGCGCATCGAGCAACGGCGGAGGAAGCGGCACGAGGCGGGCCAGGACCTGTTGCTCCTCGATGGCATCACCGGCCTCGAGCTCGTGCCGGGCCAGGTTGCCCGTCACCGGAGCGGAGACGATGTAGCGGTCCTTGACGCGGGTTCTTCCGTCCTCGTTCACGGTGACCACGAGCGGCCCCCGCGTGACCGTCGCGACCTCGACCTCGATCGGGTTAGGTAGCCACGCGACGACGATGAGAGCCACTACGGCCAGCACCGCCAGGGAGATTAATCCTCTCCGAACCCATCTTCTCATACCGGTAGCCTCATCCATGCGGCAATGTCTCCCTATTCCCTGGTCTTGAGGACACCGATGAGATCCAAAGTATCGAGCCGGCGACGAACCAGCAGCGCGCTCAGAATGCCGGCGCCCAAGATTACCACGACCGAAAACGCATACGTCTGAGAGGAGATCAGCATCGGCAAACGGAACTGCTCCGGATCGGCCTGCAGCTCGATGAGGGCTTTGGCGCCCCAGGTTCCGAGCGCCATCCCAAAGGGTATCCCCACCAAGACCTGAACAGCCTGCTCGCCCAGCAAGACCGCCGAGATCTCGGCTCTGGTGAACCCGATCACACGAAGGGTGGCGAGATCGCGGCTTCGAACGGAGAGACTCACGCGCGCGTTGTTATACACCACCGCCACCGCGATGGCAGTCGCAAACAGAGTGAGAATCAGGGTGATGACTTGCATCGTCTTGCTAGTCTGCTCTTCGAACTTCTCGAGGACCGTGCGCTTGCGGTGGATACTCTGGACGGTCGGGATGTCGGTGAGGCGTGCCTGCAATTCTGCTTCGCGGGCGGGGTCGACGCGCAGTAGAGCCGTGTTGATCGTGGGTTTCTCGCGCAACAGCTCGTGAAGACTGCCCTTCTGCATGTAGCCCTGTAAACCAAATGCCTCGTCGATCGTGCCGGTGATGCGTACCTGCCGCGTGCCGCGATCCCCCTCCTTGAGCTCGACATCGACGATATCGCCGGGCTTTACGTTGAGGATGTCCGCGAGCACGTCGGTGATGAGAATACCGCTATGCGGGATGTGCGCTGGTCGAAACTGGCGATTGAACAGCCTTCGCAGATGGCTATCCGGAGGAAGCCCCACGAGGATGCTGTCGCGCCAACGCGGCCCAGAACGAAATCGGACGGGCGTCGCACGGTACCCATCGACCTGATCGACGCCGGGAAGATGTGCCAGATATCCGAGGCTTCGGTCTGCCACCTCGGTAGAAAAGACGACGCTCAGGTCCTCACGCTGCTGGCGACCAAACTGGAGGTCGAGAATCGGCCCGTGCGCGTCCTTGCCGAAGCGCCCTAGAATGATGATCGCGAGAGCGAAGGCGATCCCCGCTGAGGACAGCAGCGTGCGGAGTGGGTGGCGCCAGATCTCTCGGAACACCATCATCGTGGTCTGCCGGATTCTGCGCAGTCCCGGCAAACGCTCGATGGCGGACGCATGGTAGCGCGCCGGAGATGGGGGTCGCATCGCTTCCGCCGGAGGAAGCCTCACTGCCTGGTGAATCGCGAATCCAATCCCGAAGACGGCCGCCACCAAGCTGGCGAGGATTGCATTCATCGCGACCGGCAGGTCGATACGCCCACGCGTCATTGGAAGCCGAAAGAACTTTGCATAGAGATCGAGCATGGCGTCGGCTAACCATGCGCCAAAACCGACGCCGACGAGCGAGCCAAGCAACACGATCAGGAACACCATTTTCAGGTAATGGAAGGCGATGGCGGAGTTGCCGTAACCGACCGCCTTGATCACGGCGATCTGACCGCGCTGAAGCGTGACCATCCTCGAGAACACGACGTTCAGCAGAAAGGCAGCAACCGCCAGAAACGCGCCGGGAAGAAAGACCACCTCGGCTTCGATCTGCGCGAGCTCTCCCTCCAGAATCGAGTTGGAGACCTGAAGGTCACGCCCGTAGGCGCCCAATCCGCCGTAGGGTGCTAGGGTGCGATCGATGGCGATGAGGACGGCGCGCTCGTCGGCTTCTGGGTCCAAGCGGAGCACTAGGTCATTGAAGGCACCCTCCATTTGGAAGGCGGCCGCGATGGCATCTCTCGACATCCACATCGGTGCGAAGCGCTCATCATCCGAGGTGATCCCATTGGGCTCGATCGCAAAGACGTATTCCGGAGAGAGCGCCAGGCCTACCACGATGAGCTCGTGGAGCTTTCCGTTGAGAATCGCTGGGATCGTCGAGCCCGGGAGCAAGCCGTGCTCCTTTGCAAATGGCTCGTAGACCAGCACCTCGTCACCCCGCCCTGGTTCTGGAAAGCGCCCGGACTTGACGTAGACGTCATTGAGCGGCGACCGACCATGGGCTGGAAGCGAGATGATCTGACCGTGTGCCGGCGTGACCATGTCACCCATCGGCAACAAGACCTCCTCGACGACTCGCGGGTAGACCGACGCCACGCCTGGGATCTCGTGAAGTCGATCAGCTACGGAATCGGGAGCACGCTTCAACCTCGCGAACACGTCAGCGAAGCGATACTTCTCGTAGTAGGCGACCTTCGAGTCTCCGAGGGCACGCCAAGCACTCTTGAGCGTGATGTAATTGGCTACGCCCACCGCGACTACCAAAGCGATGGTGAGAGCCTGTCCCTTGAGGCGCATCAGATCGCGAAGGAGCTTATGATCGAGAACCTTCACCATGTCAGGGCGGCTGGCGACACTCGTCGATCGTTCGTGAGATCACTCGCGACTCGCCCATCCGACAGCGAAACGACGCGATCGGCCATGGAGGCGATGGGCGCGTGGTGCGTGATGACGGCCGTGGTCGTCCCGAGTGTGCGATTGACCTCGTCGATCACCTCGAGCACGCGAATACCCGTCTTGAAGTCGAGCGCACCGGTGGGCTCGTCGCAGAGCAGAATTTCGGGTTGTTTGGCCACGGCCCGCGCGATTGCGACCCGTTGCTGCTCACCACCGGAGAGTTGCGCCGGAAAATGATGCATGCGCTCGGTTAGACCGACCAACTCGAGAGCCTCGCTCGGGTCGAGTGGATCCTTCGCGATTTCGGTGACGAGAGCGACGTTCTCCCGGGCGGTGAGACTTGGGACCAGGTTGTAGAACTGGAATACGAAGCCGACGTGCTCGCGCCGGAACTCGGTCAGCTGACGCTCGCCAGCGCCCGCAATGTCGATTCCACGATACAACACCTCTCCGGAGCTCGGCACGTCCAGCCCGCCGAGAATGTTCAGTAGCGTCGATTTGCCGCTTCCGGATGGACCGAGGAGGACCATCAGCTCTCCCTCGTAGAGTGGCACGTTCACTCCACGCAACGCATGAACGTCCACGTCGCCCATGCGATACACTTTGGTCACGTCGCGCGCGTCCAGAACGGTCTGGCGTTCGCTATTGGGGCTTGGCTCGGGCATCGCGTGGTCCGACGCTGCTCGTACGCTTGGTGCCCATCGAGGTCAACCCATCCTTGAACGCACGGCTCTATCGAGGTTATGACATGGCCTCGACAGATTGGGCAGGACGAGGAGGACGACATGCTCGTTGAATCCGAATTTCAGAACGTGACGCTCGGCGGGCAAACTTGGCGGTACAACGACTCGGGACAAGGCCGGACGGTGGTTCTACTTCATGGCTTTCCCGACACCCCACATTCGTATGCGGGAATCGCGCGCACGTTGAACCAGGCGGGATACCGGACGATTCTGCCGTACCTGCGCGGTTATCATCGGGACACGTTGGTCCCGGGTCGTCCCTATGATGCGTTGCACCTCGCTGAAGACGTCATCGGACTGCTCGACGCCTTGAGATTGCGGTCGGCGGCATTGGTCGGTCACGATTGGGGAGCCACTCTGGTGTACGGTGCCGCCGCACTGGCGCCTGACCGAGTCGGCGCAGCCGTGCCGATCGCGATTCCACACCCACTGACTCTCAAGCCGAAAAACGCCCTTCAAGCGCTGGGGCTCTTCGTGATGGCGAGGCACTTCCTCTACTTCCAGCTCCCATGGGCCGAAGCGGGAACGCGCCGCGACGGGTTTGCCTACGTCGATGCGCTCTATGGCCGCTGGGCGCCGGACTGGCAGGGGCCCGAGCGCGACGCGGCCGTCGCTCGAGCGAAGGAAGCCTTCTCGGATCCCGAGGTATTGCACGGCGCGATCGCATACTATCGCGGAATCACAGCCAAGCTCGATCGGCGCTTGACCAGACCCATCCGATGCCCTGGGCTGATGGTGACGGGCGGGAAAGACTTCGGCGGGCACATCGGGCCCTACGAGAAGTCCCGAGGGCTGTTCGGAGGCGGCGCACAGCTGCTCGTCATGCCCGAAGCCGGCCACTGGCCTCATCGCGAGGAGGAGTCTCTGTTCGAGGACAACCTACTCCGATTCCTCGGCGGCCTCGACGATTTTGGTTGACAACCTCAACCATTTAGTTGCATGATTCAACTATTGGAGGTTTCGATGGAAAAGGACCGAGTACACGACGTGGTGAGGTCGGGATATGCGGATGTGGCTCGCCGTGGGTCCGGGTGCTGTGGGCCGTCCGCCGAAGTCATCGGCTACTCCGAGGAGGACATCACCGGCATCGCAGCCGATGGCAACCTCGGGCTCGGCTGCGGGAACCCGACGGCCCTGGCGAGCCTCAAGCCCGGCGAAACCGTAGTGGACCTCGGCTCAGGCGCAGGGTTCGACGCGTTGCTGTCGGCGCAAAAGCTCGGCCCCGAGGGCCGCTTCATCGGTGTGGACATGACTCCGGAGATGCTCGAGCGGGCGCGCACGAATGCGGTCAAAGCCGGATATGCCCGCACGGTCGAGTTTCGCGAAGGGCTGATTGAAAATCTTCCCGTCGCATCGGAGAGCGCGGACGTCGTCATCTCCAACTGCGTCATCAACCTCAGCCCGGACAAGGGTCAGGTGTTTCGTGAAGCATATCGAGTGCTCAAGCCCGGCGGGCGTCTCGCAGTGAGCGACATCTTGCTGAGTGAGCCGCTTCCGCCGGAGGTTGCGAAGCTCGCGGCCACTTGGATTGCGTGCGTCGGTGGTGCGTTGACGGAGGAGGAGTATTTCGGACACATGCGTGAGGCGGGCTTCGAAAACATCGAATACACCCGTAAACCTGCCGGATCCATGCTGACGCCGAGCCTCCAGGATCCAGTGTGGGAGTCGGCCGTCGAGCTGATCGGTGCGGAGCGAATCGAGGAGCTTGCGGGTACCGTCTTCAGCTACTCGGTGACCGCTGAGAAGCGATGAGGTCGGTCGTCGAAGACGTCATCGCATTTTGCCGCTTGTTCTCTTCGTTCGAGCGCGAGGAGATCTGCTGTGGGACGGTGAGCCCCGCACAGTGTATCCTGCTTCAAACGCTCGCGGACGGAGAATGGGACGTGAGCAGCCTCGCCGCTCAGACGAGAGTCACCAAGGGAGCGATGACGCGGCTCATCGATGGGCTCGAAACGCGAGGATGGGTGACGCGCGAGAAGGCAAAAGACGACGGCCGCCGCGTTCTCATTGCACTCACCCCCGACGGCGAAAAGGAAGCCAGGCGCCTGGCTCGCGTAACCGAAAAAAGCATCGCGACCATCCTCGAACGAATCCCGAAAGCCGACCGAGACCAAGTCGTCCGCAGCATCCACCTCCTCCGCAAAGCCTCGGAACAAACCCGGTCCCAACTCGATTGCTGCTAGAGGGACACGCTCACTCCCCACAAGCCATGTTCTTCCGGCTACTTGCAACCCACACCGCGAAAATCCAGCGCGCGGCGGAACGAGAATCCAAGAAGCGGATCGTCGCGGTGTGGGTTACAACTATCCGGAATCGTGCGGGTTTTGGATGGTGAGCGTGTCCCCGATGACCGTCAGTTGGCCGGCGGCGTGCTGGCTGCGAAGGACCTTTTTGTCGAACTTGCCGACACTGGTCTTCGGGATCTCGTCGATGAAGGCCCAGTGCTCTGGGAGCCACCACTTGGCGACTCTGTCTTCGAGATAGGCACGAAGCTCCGCGGGACCGATCGAGCTGCCCTTCTTACGCACGATGCAGGCAAGTGGGCGCTCGTCCCATTTCTCATCGGGAATACCGACCACTGCGGCCTCCGCAACCTCGGGATGCGCGATGATCGTGTTTTCGAGCTCAACCGACGAAATCCACTCGCCGCCCGACTTGATCACATCTTTCGCACGGTCGGTGATTTGCGCGTAGCCACGGTCGTCGACGAAACCGACGTCGCCCGTTCGCAGCCAGCCATCGTGGAACTTCTCCGCAGCCTCCACACCGTAGTAGCTGCCAGTGACCCAGGGACCGCGCACTTCGATCTCGCCAACCGATTCGCCGTCAGGAGGCAGCGTGTTCCCGTGGTCATCGACGATTCGGAGCTCGACACCGGCAACCGGCCGGCCGGTGCGCGATCGATAGCGCCAGGCTTCTTCGCCCTCCACACCGCGGGGAACCGCGGCGATCGTTCCAAGCGGGCTCGTCTCCGTCATCCCCCAAAGCTGCAAAATCGTGACGCCATAGCGCTCCTCGAACGCACGCATGAGCGATTCCGGAACCGCAGAACCGCCACAGATGACCAAACGGAACGAGGAGAGGTCGATGTCCTTGTCTTCACCGTAGTGAAGAACCCCAGTCCAGATGCTCGGAACGGCGCCGGCAAACGTCGGCCGGTGGCGTTCGATCATGGCGACCAGCGGCTCGGGCTGGAGAAAGCGAGTCGGCTGTAGGAAATCCGTGCCCACCCACCAGCCCGCATAGGGTAAGCCCCAGCAGTTCGCATGAAACATCGGCACGATGGTGAGGATCATGTCGCGTTCGTTGAGTCCCGCGACCGCGCCCGACGTGATCCCGTACGAGTGCAAGACGGTGGAGCGATGGCTGTAGACCACTCCTTTCGGATCGCCGGTCGTTCCACTCGTGTAGGCCATCGAGGCCGGCGCGCGCTCGTCGAGGACAGGCCACTCCAGGCCGGGCGACTCCGAGGCCAAGAGCTCCTCGTATCGGTGAAGCGCGGCCCTGGGCGCGCCCCGAAGCGGCGCATCGTCTCCGCTGCCAACGACGATGATGTGCTCCACGGTCGTCATCTCTTTGGCGACTTTCGCGAGAAGCGGAACCAACGTGTCGTCTACGATGATGACTTTGTCCTCGGCGTGATTGATCACGAATGCGAGCTGCTCGGGGAACAACCGGATGTTGAGCGTATGCATGACGGCGCCCATCGAAGAAATCGCGAAATAGGCCTCGAGGTGCTCTTGGCTGTTCCAGCAGAACGTGCCGACTCGGTCCTCGCGCTGCACGCCGAGCTTGGTCAGCGCTTTGGCGAGTTGGTCGACACGATCGCCGACTTCAGCATAGCTGCCGATTCGATCCCCGCCCTCGCCCACGGTGATGACGCGGCTGTTCGGGTAGAGACTCCGCCCGTGCTCGAAGAGGTCCGAGATCAGAAGCGGCCGATCCATCATCGTCGAGAAGCTCACCAACACCTCCTACGCGATTGGGCTCATTCGGCCTGGAAGCCGGCGCTCTTGTGCGACCCATCGCAAAACGGTTTGTTCTGCGAATGCCCGCAACGGCAGAGCGCCGCCCTCTTCCCTTTCCACGCTTTGCGTCCGCTTGCGGCCATGATCGTGAAGTTGCCGTTGAGGAGAAGCGGCCCATTTGGTGCACGGCCGACTTTGAGCTTTCCGCCGGGAGCGTCGAATCCTTCGCCACGGTCCCCGACGGCGCCGGAGTCCTTGAAGCCAGCCTCCTCGTGGCTGTTGTCGCAGAACGGCTTGTTCTTGGACTGACCGCAGCGACAGAGCGCAGCTCGAAACCTCACGCCGCGCATGTCTTGCGTGGCGCCATCAATCTCGAGATCACCCCGGAGGTAGAGCGGGCCGTTGTACGTCACAGTGACCACGTTGTCGGCGTCGGCTGTCTCCGGAGCGCCACCGTCCTTGCGCTCGTAGGTCAGCGCGCCGGTCGGGCATCTGGAAATCACGTCGGCTACCTCGTCGGGGCTCACGAGGTCAGGCTGGCACCACGGTTGCCGGCCCCCGACGAAGAGGTCGTTCGTGGCACGGCCGCACTCCCCGACGTGGATGCAGAGACGCCCGTCCCACCGGACGTCCGCCTTCCCGCCATCGTACTTGACCAGCTTCTTCTCGCTCATGAGGACCTCCCGGAACTGCGGCGTCATCGACGCGATCTCGAAGGTCGTTTTCTACTACAGGGGCAAGGAAACGACCACTGGGAAGTCGCGGAATCGCTCGACACGAGGTGCCGTGGTAAGCAGAGTGTCGAGATGGGTCATCAGCACCACCACCATCATGCGACCTCGGCCCAAGTGGCCAACAACCGCCGGCGTCTGGCGATGGCTCTGATCCTGACCGCCACGTACATGATTGCAGAGGTAGTCGGTGGAATTGCTGCAAACTCGTTGGCCTTGCTCGCCGACGCAGGCCACATGTTTTCGGATGCAGCTGCCCTCGGGCTCTCCTTGGTGGCGGTCGTGCTCGCTCAGCGTCCCGCCACCGCGCAGCGGACCTACGGATTTCACCGGGCAGAGATTCTGGCGGCGCTCACCAACGGGGCCGCGCTTCTCGTTCTCTCCCTGCTGATCGCACGCGAAGCATGGGAGCGCCTCTCTGCGCCACCGGAGGTGAAGGGCGGACTCTTGCTGGCGGTCGCGCTCGGGGGCCTTGCGATCAATCTCGCGAACCTGGCGATTCTCAGCGGGGGGCGTAAGCAGAATCTCAACGTCAGGGGTGCCTGGCTCCACGTCCTCGGGGACACGTTGGGAAGCGTGGGCGCGATCTCGGCCGGCGTGCTGATCTATCTATTCGACTGGCGATGGGCTGACCCGGCCGCTTCGTTCATCATCGCCGCCCTGGTCTTGTATTCGGCTTTCGGGCTCGTTCGAGAGACGCTGGACGTGCTCATGGAAGGCGTTCCCAAGGGGATCTCGATCGAGGAGGTCGCCGAAGCCCTCAAAGGGTTACCAGGGGTCATCGATGCACACGATCTCCACATCTGGTCGTTGACGAGCGGCCGAAACGTTGCGACCACGCACCTCGTGATCGCCGAAGACGCCGACCACCAGCGTGTCATCGACGCCGCCAATCGCACCCTCGCCCATCGTTTCGCGATCGATCATGCCACCATTCAGGTAGAGCACGACGAGCTTGCGAAGCAGTGCAATCCCTGCGGTCCCACGGTTGTGGTCGGGTGAAGGCGACGTCAGCTCGTCGCGGTCGTTTCGCTCGCGCAGCGCACGCAAATACAAACCTTACCTCGCGCGTCGGCCGGAATCGACGCGAGCGCAGCCGTATCGATGAACACGTTCATGCACCAGCAGGACTCCGCGTCTCTTCCTGCCGCGATAGCGCACTCGTTGGCCTGCCCGCACAAAGGGCAACGAGTCGTGTCGTGGGGGTCGAGCACTTCGATCATTCGATTGCGGTGACGCTTTCTACCTGTTCGTGCCGCTCTTTGTAAAGCTTTTCCATGTAGGAGTGCATCTCGTTGAGCCTCGCCAACTGCTTTTGCGGAGAGGCCTCTTTCTCGTTCGCATCACAAAGCTTCGACAACTCCTTGACTGCTTCGAGGGAGCGGCTCGCACGGGTCGCAGAAATGGCGACCAACGTAGTCATCGCCAGGGCTGGAAATGCAACCATCAGAAAGCGGGACCATGCACCCGTTGGAAGTCGCCGGATCATCCAAGGCGACATCAACAACAGGATGACGGCTGCGAGGCTCGATAGCACCCATGGCCCGTGGCGATGCCAGACGTGTCGCCATGCGCCCGCGCTTTCCTCCTTGCGTACCTCGACGCACGGAACGGACTCTTTCAAATACTGAAGCTCGTCCTCGACCGCATTGGCCAGGTCCTCGGCGAGATCTTCGTTCAGACTGACCTGCGACAGGTCGATGGCGCGAGCTTGCGAGCGCTTTTCCGGTGGCACCAACGAAAACCGGTTCACGTAGACCGTCCTGCCTGAATCCCCCGTGTAGGAATAAAACACAGGCGCCGGTTGGGCCTGAGCGACCCCGGCCACGACGAGAACCACGGCGATGGTGAGTCCTCTCATCCGCTCTTCTTCGTGACAGCGGACAACATCACCATGCCGATCGCAGCGCTCGCGAACGAGCCGACGATGATGCCAATCTTGGCGGATATCAGGAGTCCGCCGGTCAGGCCGAGGGACGCGATGAAGAGCGCCATCGTGAAACCGATGCCGCCGAGGAAAGCTGCGCCCCCTAGAATCGACCACGTTACACCCTCTGGTCGGGCCGCCAGCCCGAGCTTCACAGCGAGCCATGATGCGCCGAAAATACCGAGGGGCTTTCCGAAGAACAACCCCGCTGCAACCGCGACCGCCACCGGCTGCCCGATCTCCGCGAGCTCGATCGGGACACCCGCGTTGGCCAGCGCAAAGAGCGGCATGATGCCGAACGCCACCCAAGGGTGAAGCGCTGTTTCGATGCGGTGCAAGGGCGAGACCGCCTCACGAGACGCGAAGGAGAGGTCCGCGACGAGCTCCCTGGCTTCCGAGAGCGTCGTCTCCTCCTTGCGGAGTGTGTCGTCGGTGTGGCGTAGGAACGCCAAGAAGTTGGGGCCGCCCACCCAAGCCGCTGCAGGCGTCATCAAGCCGAGGCTGACCCCTGCGATCGTCGGGTGCACACCGGACTTGAGCATGCAGAGCCATACCGCGGCACCTGGGATGAAGTACAGACCTACCGCGCGCACGCCCAGTTGATTCATCGCCCCGATGATGACCAGGCCAGCGGCCGCAGCGCCCAGCCAGGTCGCGCTGATCGAGGACGTATAAAACATCGCAATGACGAGGACCGCGATGAGGTCGTCGACGATGGCGAGCGACAGCATGAGGACGCTCAGGCCGCGAGGAATTCGCTTCCCGAGCAGCGAGATGCAACCGACGACGAATGCGATGTCCGTCGCCATTGGAACGGCCCAGCCACGCTGCCCGGCCTCTCCATGTTGAAGCGAAAAGTAGATCGCGACGGGCGCAACGACGCCGCCGAGGGCTGCCGCGACGGGCAACACGACTTTCTTCGAATCGCTCAGCTCCCCGATCACCAGCTCTCGCTTGATCTCGAGGCCGATGACGAAGAAGAAGACCACCATCAAAGCGTCGTTGATCCAATACCAAAGCGGGTAGGCGAGCTCGAGGTTCGCGACGGCAATGCGAAGCTCTTGATTCCAGAACCCCTGGTAGGCTTCGGCATAGGGAGAGTTCGCGGCGAGCAACGCGATCGCCGTGCAAATCAAGAGGACGACGCCGCTGGCCGACTCGACGTGCATGAACGCCGTGAAGGGCTGCTGAAGCCGCTGAATCGGGCGATCTGGCAGGTGGGTGATCCTGGAGTAGGAGAGATCTTCCTGGCTCATCGGCGACCGGCTTATCGCGGAACGTGCTAGAAAGCCAGGGTCTATGTGGATTAGCCAAACCACCCTTGCGTGGTCGTTCCTCGGACTGAGCCTGGTCGGCGCGGTGTTCACCCTGAACGCTTTCATGCCCGTGCGCCGAATCCCCGTGCTCTTCGTGCCGAGCTTTTTCGGGTCGTGGCTCACGGCGGAGCTCGCCCTGCATCACATCGTTTGGCAAGCGATTGGAACCATCGTGTTCGTTCACCTGGGAGCTTTGTCGGATTGGCCCGGACTCGTGGGATTGGCCATCACGGTCGCGTCATGGCTCGGCCTCCTCGTGCTCTTTCATGATGGACGGAAGGCGCGCGACACCTTCGATCGAGCGCTCGACGGTCTCACCGAGCCGAAAGGGGCCGCGCGGATGCCGCTCGGACAATTGTTGATACCATTTCGATTCCGTCGGCGTGGCGTCAAGGTGATCCCCAACATCATCTACCGAAAGGTTGCGGGAAAGATTCTACGGCTGGACGTCGTGATGCCGGAAGAGCCCGGAACCGGTCGACCTGCGATCATGCAGATTCACGGTGGCGCGTGGATCATCGGCGACAAGCGCGAGCAAGGCTGGCCCCTCATGGGGCACCTCGCGGCAAACGGTTGGGTTTGCTTCAACGTGAACTACCGATTGAGCCCAGCAGCAACCTGGCCCGAGCACCTCATCGACCTCAAGTACGCTCTGGTCTGGATTCGCGCGCACGCCGACGAGTTTGGCATCGACCCGAGCTTCGTCGCGGTCACCGGGGGCTCTGCGGGGGGCCACCTCACGACGATGATGGGGCTCACCGCGAACGATCCCGAATACCAGCCGGGATTCGAAGACGAGGACACCTCGGTGCAGGCAGCAGTTCCGGTGTACGGCGTCTACGACTTCACAAATCGTTTGGGAACGATGCTGGAGCGTTTCCGTACTCAGATGCTCGAGCCCATGATCATGAAGGCCTTTCTCGACGAGGAGCCCGAGAAGTTCCACCGCGCTTCACCGATCGATCGCGTTCACGCGGGCGCGCCGCCTTTTCTGATCATACACGGAGATCGCGATACGCTTGCACCGGTGGAGGATGCGCAGCTCTTCACGGACATGCTGCGGGCCACCTCGAAGGCACCGGTGATCTACGTGGAGCTTCCAGGGGCCCAACACGCTTTCGACATTTTCGCCTCCCCCCGGACCGCCCGCATGCTCGATGGAACCCTCCGGTTTCTGACCGCCATGCGCGTGCGCGCAACACATGCCATGCCATCGCAACCCCCGGACCGACTTCCACTCCCTCATTCCGAACGAAGAGCCGTCGGCGAGAAGCGCTGACGCGACGCAGTCCGCTGCCGCACCCCTACAGGGTCAGCTTCACCTTGATCGTCTTCGAAGCCCCACTGTAGTCGAACGTCGCCGCCTCGTACTTTGGAGGACCGAAGCGTTCCGCTGGCACGTTATTGGAGACTCCCCACCACTCTTTCGGTCGGCCGACGATACTGGTGTTGAGCTCCCCATCCTTGTCCTCGTCGTGCATCACGCATACCGCGTACTTCCCCGGCTTCACGTTCTTGAACGTGCAGGTCGCCCTCCGCGCTTTCTGCGTCACGAACATCCTCGCGTCCGCCTTCTCTGGGTCCATGGGAAACCCGTCCTTTTTCGAGAACAAGGAACAACCGATCTGACCCTTGTCGTTCGGGACATTCGAGACGTCGACGATCAACGTTCCCTCGGTCTGGGTAGTCTTGCCATCAGCCCAAGCAGACCCGGCGGACAAAGACAGACCGAAAGCGAACACCGCAAAGACGTGCCAATGAAGTGGTTTGTCGTTTGACATCATGAACTCTTAGCCCCCGTAGACGAGGTGGATCACGATGGTCCGGGGCCCCCCCTCGTATTTGAATTTCGCGTCTTTGTAGAGCGGGGGCCCGAACCGCTTCGCCTTGGCGTCGTTCGACACGCCCCACGGCTCCTTGGGGCTCCCAATCGCGTTGGTGTCGATCTTCCCGTTGCCGTTGAGGTCGAGAAACACCGAGGCAGCATACTCCCCAAGTCCCGTCCGCTTGAAGACGCACTGCACGGTGTCGCCTTTGACCTCGACCCAGGTCCGTCGAAGCGCGCGGCGGTGCTTTCTCGGGAAACCCTTGTTTTCCCAAAAAAGAGCGCAGGCCATCTTGCCTCCTCGCTCACGGATACCCTCGATCTCCAAGGTCAGTGTATTGGCAGCAGCCGGATCGGGATCGACCTGAGCCTGGGAGAGCGAAGCGAACGCCGATGCGCCGATCAGGACCCATGCGCGGCCTCTCGTTTTCGTCCAAGACATGCGTTGCTCTCGCGTTCCTTGATTCGGAGCCAAGTTGTTCCCTTTCGACGCGGCGTTGCTTCGAATGTTTACGATCGAGACCGGTTTCCGCCAAATACCTGCGAAAACCTGTAGAATCGACCCCACCTGCGAACCGCCAGGAGGCTTGCCATGACGAAAATACCAGGTTTTCTGCTCCTTGGGTGCGTCGGCGTGCTGCTTTCCTCGGGCTGCTCGATGCGCCAATCCGAGTCTGCCGGGCCCACGGGTGATTGGCCGACGGCGCCTCCGGAGGAACAGGGCTTCGATTCGGCCGTGCTGGCGGAGGTCATCGAGCAGATCGACCGCCAGGACTTGCCCATCGATAGCCTCCTCGTCATACGCAACGGTGTTCTGATTCTGGACGCGTACTTTTACCCCTATCTCGGCGACCGACCACACGACGTCGCCTCGGTCACCAAGAGCATCACCTCGACCCTGGTTGGGATCGCGGTCGACCAAGGGCTGCTGACGCTCGACCAAGGCGTGGTGGCGTCGTTTCCGGAGCTCGTATCCGTGCCGCCCTCGGACCCGAAGGCCGGGATCGAGCTTCGTCATCTGTTGACCATGACCTCGGGCTTGGAGTGCGGGCGCAGCCCTGGGGAGCCCGAGCTCTTCGCCATGATGGCGAGTGACAACTACGTGACGTATGCGCTCGAGCTTCCCATGGCGGTCGCGCCGGGCACGGAGTTCGCATATTGCAGCCCGGGATCGCACGTCATGTCCGCCTTGATCAGCAAGTCGGCGGAAATGAATGCCCTCGACTTCGCGAGGGCCCATCTCTTCGATCCCTTGGGGATCGTCGAGGCCGACTGGCCGGAAGATCCGCAGGGCGTGAATCACGGATGGGGCGACCTCCAGCTTCATCCGCGGGACCTCGGGAAAATCGGTCAGCTCTTCTTGAATGAGGGCGTTTGGAACGGCCTGCAGATCGTCTCGAGGGACTGGGTGGCTGAGGCCACTCGGTCCCAAGTCGTCGCGGAAGCGGATGGAACCGGGTATGGGTACCAATGGTGGGTGCCTGCGACGTTTCCCGGTGTCTACGAAGCGCGCGGCCGCGGCGGTCAAGCGATCACCGTATGGCCCGACAAGCGCCTCGTCGCGATCTTCACCGGTCGAGGCATCGACGTGCGAGGTGACGTGGCTCCGTTGTTGGTGTCGGCGCTCACGTCAGACACGGCGCTCGATCCCAACCCCGATGCCTATGCCAGACTCACCGCCGCGGTCCGCAACGCCACCGAGCCACCGCCAGCCCAACCGATCCCTCCCCTTCCGCCGATCGCATCGGAAGTCTCGGGCAAGGTCTACCGGCTCGACCCGAACCAGCTCGACGTGCAGTGCATCTCGCTGCGATTCGACTCTCCCTCGGAAGTCTGGCTCGACCTCACGGTCGGCAGTGGTGCGTTCCAGCTCCCGGTCGGGATGGACGGCGTACCACGATTCTCGGAAACCGGGCCGACGGGCATCGCAGTCGGAGTCCTCGGCGAGTGGATCGAGCCGGTGGTCTTTTCGATGCAATACGACGAAGTGGCCGGGCCGAATCACCTTCGAATTCGAGGCGATTTTGCCGGGGACGCCGAAACTGTCGAGCTCGAGTTCAGCGACCCCGGCCAGTACTTCCCGCTCCAGACCGTGCAGGGAACCGCGGCTTCGAGCTGCCAGTGAAGTGTTTCATTTTGCTGGGGCGACGCTGCGATACGCGCTCCGGGGGAGCGGCTCTTGAAGCGCCGGGATCTCGTCAACGCGTTGCTTCGGGTCCGGCACAGACCCTCACCGTCGAGCCGCCATCGGTGCCCGCCTCGGTAAACGAACCGCAGACGTAGTCGGTTCGGCAGTCGCCATCGGACCCGCAATCGACGAGACAAACCCACCCCATCGGGATCCCGGTCGCGACCTCTGCACACGACGACGCGCGAGGACAATCGTTCGAGCTTCCGCAGGAGAGCGTGCATATGCCGCCCGGAAAAGCGGTGCCCGCCTGGCACAGGCCCTGATCACATTCGGAGTTGTTCAGGCACGTGCCCCCGACGAGCGAGCTCTCATTGCCGGCCGTGCCCGCCGGGCGTTCAACGCCGCAGCTCTGCCCGAGGAGCATGGCGATGGCCAAAGCCGGAACCAGGGTGAGCGTTCTCATGGCGAAGGGGATAGCAGCCCGAGCCGCCGGTGATGTGACATTCGTGTGAACCGCGCCTGATCGCCCTACAAATGTCCGCGAAAATGCCGGGTAAGCTCGTTCGCAACGACGTTGATTTGTTCTGGGCGGTCATAGAAGTCGATGTGGCAGGTCGATTCGATCCAGACCTGGTCTTTCAATCCACCGAGCGAGCCAAAGAACTTCCTTGCGAGCCCGGGGGCCGCGGCTGTTTTCGAGTGGACCATGAGGGTGGGAACCGTGATGTCATAGGCGGCGCTCTGAGCGTCCCAGGTCAGAGTGTGCTCCCCAGACATGATCGCAAACTCGTTGACGTAGTTCGGAACCGCACCCCGCGGGGTGCCGAAGTACTCGAAAGCCTCGGCCAGCGGCATCGCGACCTCGCCGTCCCCCACCACGGGCATGACGTGAGCCTCCCCGGTGTCTTCGAAATGCTCGCGGGCTTCGATGGCGCGTTCGAGATTCGGCTCGTAGTCGTCGCCCATCCATCGACGCTGCCTGGTTACGTCGTGAAAGAAACCCGCCACTGCGCCCCAAGCTTTGATGCGATCGTCTCCCGCGACAGCTGGCGCGAGATAGCCGGCCCCGGCACAGACGCCGACCGCGCCGACTCGGTCTGGGTCGACCTCTGGACGGCCCGCTAGAAACCCGAAGGCGGCTCGGAAATCCTCGACCTTCCGCCCGGGATGCTCGTATTGCCGCGGCAGACCTTCGCTCTCTCCAAAGTGGCGGTGGTCGAACGCGAGCGTCACGAAACCACGGGCAGACATGGCCAGCGCATAATGTCCGGTGGTCTGCTCTTTCACGCTCGTCATGGGACCGGCGAACACCAGAGCCGCGGATGCGCGTGCGCCGAGCGGCACGCGCAGAACGCCAACGACGTGGACCGACCCGACCTCGAAGGTCACTCGCTCTTCTCGAATCCCCGGGTGCGTCATGAGTCTCTCACGGTCTACCGGGGTTCACGTCCACTGTCGACAATCAATCAAGATGGCGAGAGCCCGCGTCCCCTTTCATGGACGGTACGGACCTGCCGTTGCTCCTCGGCTGTCGCCGATTCGGTGCAAAGCGAGCGCATGGGGGTGTCTTCGCCCGGCTTCCAAACGCAGAGGTCGGCGACCCGGCCCGAGCCATCAGCCTCGGGACGGATCCAAACAAACGTCTGCTCGCCCAAGCGGACGGTGCACTCCGGGTCGGCGAAGGCCTTGGACCAAAAGCCGCCGTTGTAGAGGGTAATTGGCCCGACCTGCTTACACTCGGGCTGGTGGGTGTGTCCGAAGACCACCCGCCGAGCGCCCGTGATCTTGAACACCAGCTCCGCAAGCTCCTCGGTGAGGAGCGGGGTCGCGAACACGGTCGGCCGAACCGACGATGCGTAGGCGAGATACGGAAGCATCAAGACCAGAGCAGGCACGAACACCCAAAGAGGGCTGATCGGCCAAGCGATGTTGATGATGAGCACGACCTGCCAGGCGATGAAAAGCGCAGCCAACAGGAAGAAGGCGCGGTCGAGCCAAAGCTCTCGCGCGATTCGAAACGGATTGTTGGTGGCCGAGGGCACGTGAAGCGCGTTCAACTTCCGCACCATCGAAGGTGTGGCTTGCGAGCGAGTCGCGATCGACCGCACCTTGTCGTCGACCAGCAGGGGGTCGCGCATCGGGTGCAGCCAATGGGTCCGAAGGGAAATCCACAGCGTCGCGTAAGCGCCCCAAAACCAGGTCCAAATCAAGAGAGGCTGGGTGCGCAACATGTAGCGAAAGAAGAACCGCAGATACGCAACTGTGCTCATGATGTAGTTCTCGGACTGATGGGGGTTGAAGTAGCCCATCCCATTGAGCATGTAGCGAGCGGCCAGGTCGCCGAAAGGAATACGGACCCGCGGCTGCCCTCGGACCTCGATCAGCGGATCGATGGGGTCCCGGACGACACAGTTGGGGTCGTACTGGTGGCCGTGACTGATGTAGGTGTCACCCCCGCTCATGTAAAACCAGTTGCAGAAGACGATCGGGTCATCGTGCTCCTCCTCGCCGATACTCGCAGGAAACGGCGTACCGAGTGCGTCACAGATCATCCGCTGCACCGAAGGCCAATAGAGCTCGACGTCGTGGTTGCCGACGACGAAAACCGCACGGTGCCCCTTTGCGATGAACTGGCCCAACGCCTCGAACCAACGTGGGTGGTCGTCGATGATGCGCTTCATCTTGAACTGGCTCTTCCACTCCTCGCTCCCGAGCCCCCGCGCCCGTTCGAGCCACTCGACGTGCCGATCCTTGCTCGGCACCGCAGTGACACTGTCGAAATCAAAGATGTCGCCATTGAGGAGCAGCTCGATCGGGCCGGTTGTCTTGTTTTGGATGTGATCGAGGAAGGCAGCGAAGTCGTCGTCGATGAAAAACTCCCTGCGTTTGTAGGCCATCCAAAGCGGGCGAGCCGGGTCGGGCTCGTGCGCCTCGGTGAGGTGCATGTCCGAGACGACGAACGTGTGGGGGTTCCGTTGCATCGCGCTTCTCACAGTGTGTCAGGGGTCGGTGGCAGACTCCAGCCCCCACATGGCCGTGGCCGCTGCGCTGCTCTCAACTAGGCGCTCTCCGAGCTCACGTGCCTCCGGCGCCCAATGACCAGGTGGGCCACGACCAGCAACGTCAGACCGGTTGCGAAGATCGCAACATACCAAGTGCCGAGGCTCGGACCTGCTGCCGTCATGAAGTTCGCGATCTGCTTGTGGCCCCACAGGACCGGCATGAACGGGTCGACCGTCACGGGGGCCTTCGGATCGAGGTTGTGGCCGAAGGTGTAGAGCTTGTAAAAGAGCCGCCCGAATCCAAAGAGGCCCGCATAGGTCGTCATCACGAGTAGATCGATGAGCGAGCTGACTTTCCCGATGACGGCCGATCGCAGCGCGAGGATGATCATGCCAAAGAAGAGGAACGGCATCCAGTCGAGGTCCGTGAGCGCCTCGCGATCGATTCGCGCCATCCCGATGTAGTGGTTCAGCACGTTGATCTCTTGAACGTCGTTGCCGTCGTTTCCGCCATCCACCTTGTACGAATAGATGTAGAGGTCGAGCCCTTCTGGGTACTGCGGTGCCTTCATGTTGATGTGCCACATCGGCGCCGTGAAGCTCAGTCCCACGAAGATGGTGAGAAGAGCGAGCACGACCCGCGCCCACGGAAAAATGGGCTCGTCCAAGAATCGATAGAATGCGTCCATTGCTTCTGACATTTGTCTCTCCCGGTCTTTCATCACTACACGACATCACCCCGGCGTAGCTTCCAAAGGCCGCTCATCCACGCGAGCGTCCCGAGAAGCGTCGGCCAAGCCACGCCCCACACGTAGAGCCCCGTCGGACCGATCTGGTTTGCAAGATAAAACCCCACGGGACCTAGGACACTCAGCTCGGGGTCGGCCGACGACAAGAGCGCCATTCGAATGCTTTGGACGGGGTTGAGCGCGGCCACCGCAAACACGACCCTCGGTTCCATGCGCCACTGCAGCATCATTCCTGCCAGCGCGAAGTCCATGAATGCAATGCCGGAAACCCAAATCAAAAGCAGGTACATCGTCGCTCTTGCGGAGTTTTGCACCGTGGTCGACACCCAAAGACCCATACCGCAGAACGACCATACGAGGATCGAGCACAGCACGATGCAGTGGCCGATGAAGCTCCAGGCGATCTGCTGTCCGAACGCCACGCGGCCGAAAATGCCAATCGCCACCATGAGCACGGCGAGAGGCACCAGCAGAACCAACAAGCGCACGATCGAGATCGCGCTGAAGAAGGCTCCGCGAGAAATCGGTTGGCTGAATAGAAGCTCCAACGTGCCGTCGTCGCGAGCCTTGTTGACGACCTGTCCTGTGGCCACGAGCGCCATCAAAGGCAGAAGCACCAAGAGTGCATGCACGTACGACACCAGAACCCGGCCGGTTCCCGTGAATCCAAAGACGGTGGACTCGCGCATCCCGACCAGTAAGAAGACTCCCGCAAGCACCGCATACACGACCACGCAGAAGATCAGCCATCGGGATCGAAGAACCTCCGCAAGATCGAGCTGGGCCACGGCCCAAAAGGATCGCAACTGACGGTTCACGAGCCTCCGCGCGGGGAATGTGGGTGTTCGACGACCTGCCGTTTCGCCCAGTCGACGTCTTCGGCCCCAGGGCTCTCTTTCGGGACGGCGCGAATACCGTACCCCATGGGCGACTCCTCGGCCGAAACGAAGCCGACCTCGGATTCGGACAGCCAACCGTCCCCCTCGTAGTTGCGAAAATAGAGCGCGTGCACCGAGAGCTCGTGCAAGCGAAGGTAATCGAGCAGGCAGCCAGGGTCGTCGAAGTTGAGGACCTCTCCGTCGGTGGTTTGCAGCTGCGCTGCGAAACGCGGGTCGCCGACGTGCATCTTGCAGTGGCTGCAGACCTCCTGGTCCCACACGATGGGCACCGGCCCCTCCGGAACCTCGACTCGATTGAACCGGACGAGCGTCACGACGGCTGCCACCGACGCAGTCACGAAGAGGAGAGCCTTAATGAGCTTGCTCGACATCGCCCTCCTCTCCTTCACCCTCTAACTGCACGGCGTCGGCGTCACGGACGAGCAGGTTCACCATGTGCCCCCCGAGCGTTTCGGAGAGCTGGGCGATGAGCTCGAGCTTCTGTGAACGAGTTGCCGTTCGGCTCCACCAACCCGCCACGCCCGGCTGGAAGCCCATCTTTTGCAGAGTCTCTCCATCAGCGCCGATCTTCATCTGCACGTCGATCGTGCTGAGGGTCATGCGATCCAAGTAGGCCTCGGTCGGACCGAGATACGCGAGCCTTCCCTCTTCGAGCACCATTACTTGATCGACCAGCGTGCGGATCTCTTCGAGCCGATGCGAGCAGAGGATGAGCGTTGTATCCTGCGTGCGCTCGGACAGCAGGTGAAAGAGATGCCTCCGCGATTGCGTATCGAGACTCGCCGTCGGTTCGTCGAGCACGAAGAGAGAAGCTTGGCTGGCGAGGGCGAGTGAGATCAAGGTCTTCTGCTTCGCACCGCCGGAGAGGTTGCAAAAAGCCTGTCGCCTCACCTCTCGAAGGTCGATGCCGACCTCTTTGCCGCAGGCGACGACAGCATCGGGTGAAAGCGCCCTGACGCGCGTAATCGCGCGGATCACCTCGCCCACGGAAGCGTTGAACTTCGGCGCGATCTGCGGAACGTAGGCAATGCGATCGGCCAGCTCGCTCCGCCGCGAGCCGTCGCCGTCGAGCAGAAGCTCTCCCTCACATCTGAGGAGGCCGAGAACGATCCGGATCAGAGTCGACTTGCCCGATGCATTCGGCCCGATCAGGCCGACTTTGGCTCCGCTCGGGATCGTGAAGTCGACACCCCGAAGCGCGTCGACCCGCCCGAACCGTTTGCAGAGAGCTCTGCCTTCAACGCGCATCGAGTGCATCCCAGCTCAACGCACCCATTCTGGGCCGAGGATCGATGAGGGTGGTCTGTGGCTCGATCATCGGAAAGAGCGCGCTGATCGCATCGAGGAGCGATAACGTGATGCCGCCTCGGAAGAACTGGAGCTGTGGGTACGTGCTTTCGAGCTCGCTGCTCAGCCTGCGGAGCTCGTACGGGATGTCTCCAAACCCGTCGTGGTCCATGTCGTAGCCGACGTAGTCGTCGAATGAATTTCCGTTCCAATCGACCTCTAGGGCGTTACCGCCTCCTTCTACCTGAAGCTGGGAACGATTGCTCACGAATCGATTCCCCAAGAATGCGTTCCGTGTCTCACTCGAGTGCATGAGGACGGCGACCTCGGAGTGGAAGAACGCATTGTTGTCGAAGGTATTGAAGTCGTCCGGCTCCAGTGGCGAGGTGTCCATGTAGACGCCCTTCGTGTTGGCGATGAAGGCGTTGTGAGAGACCGTCAAGTTGCCCGATTCCTTGATGCCGAGTCCCATCCCACCCGCCCCCGACGACCGGGCCAGGAGGTTGTCGCGTAGCATGAGATTCCGGCTGTACATGATGAAGATGCCGACGACGTTGTCGACGTACCGGTTTCCTTCGACGCGATTGCCGTGGCTGTACATGAAGTGAGTCCCGTAGCGGCTGCGCACGACCGTATTGCCGATGAGCACGTTGTTGCTCGAGTACCACACGACCATGTCGCGGCATCCGATGACCTGGTTGTCCCGGACCTCGGAGTCACGGGTTTCCCAAAGACGAATGCCGTCGCCTCGAAGACCGAGCGGCCCGTGGTCGGGGCCCTGCACGACGTTGTGGAGAATCTTCGCACGATTGGACTTCTCGACGAGAAGCCCAAAGGATGCGTTCTGCACCCGGACACCCTCGACTCGAACGTCATCGGCCACTACGTGCACCGCAGCATCCAACGTATCGAATCGTCCACCGCTTCCGTCCACTGTGAGGCCCGTGAGCGCGGAGCCGTCGGCTTCGATCTCGATGGTAGTTCCCTCCCCCGACGAGCGAATGACCGCATCGCGAGGACCCCAGATCTCGATGCGCTGCGTGACAGTCAGAGGCCCCCCGTAGGAGCCCGGCTCCAAACACAACGTGCTACCTTCATCGGCGGCCTCGACCGCGGCGTGCAGATCCGTTCCCGCGATGACGCGGACACATTCGGCGGGCCGCGCAAGCGCAACCGGCGCTGCCTCTCCCTGGGGCGGGGTCTCGTCAGACGCACACGCTGAGAGGGCGATGGCCCCCAACAAGCACGCACACGCGCGGCCGGGAGCGTACAGCCCGCGGCCGGCGCGCGCGGCGCCTGAGCTCATCCGGGTTCCACCAACAGGTAGCCCGCCATCTCGAGGTGGAGGGCCGAACAGAACTCGGTGCAGTAGAACGGGAATGTTCCTTCTTTGTCGGCGTCGAACGTGATGTCGACGTGCTTGCCCGGCTCGAGGCTGCTGTGCAGGTTGTACGAGCCAATGGTGAACCCGTGCGTCGCGTCGTGGGCCTGCTCGACGTTGGTGATGTGCAGATGGACCTTGTCGCCCTTCTTCACGCGAATGACGTCGGGTGTGAAGTGGCTGCGCACCGACGTCATGTAAACGTCGACGTCCTTGCCATGCCGCTCGATCCGCTCTTCCTTGGCCTTGACCGCGTTCGGGCTCGCCGCGTCGGTCACGACGTCATAGCCAGAGGGCTTGTAGACGTCGACCGGGTCGAGCTTATCGGCCTTGATCATCTGCGCATAGTGCGGCTCACCGAGCGGGAGCGGCATGTCGTACAGGAGCTGCATCGGCTCACTGTTGATCCCGATCAGCTGGAAGTTCTGCGGCAGCAGAGGTCCGACCTTCGAGAAGCGGTCGAGGGCCCACTTGTCCATCGCGATGAGGTACCCACCATCCGGGCTGACCGTATCGCCTTCGGCGGCGACGATGTGCCCGACGTTGTAGTGAACCTTGATCTTGTCAAGCAGCTTGAGGTCCTTGAGAGACCACTTGGCCACCGTCGACTCGATGAAGACCGAGGTGTAGGCATTGCCTTTGTCGTCGTACTGGGTGTGGAGCGGGCCGAGGCCGATCTCGACCTGGCCGCGGATGCTGTCCTCGAAGGGTAGGATCGGTATGCCGTACGCATCCTTGCCGGCGTATTTCTTCGCGTCGATCAGATTCTTGATCTTCTCGAAACTGTAGACCGTGGCGTGTGTGTCGAGCTTGCCCGACACGACCAGCTCCTTGCCATCGGGGGTGACATCGACCCCGTGCGGGCTCTTGGGCTCGCCGATGAGATGAAGCAGCCCCTCTTGGTTGGTCGTGTCGAGGGTGATGACGTCCATCCCAGCGATCTTCTTGGTCTTGCCGGCCTTGTAAACCGCCTCCGCCTTCTTGAGATCGATGACGTGCAGATAGTCCATGTCGTTCTGGGATGCCCCAGACTCCAGAGGCGGGTTGCCTTCCATCGTGCCGCCATGAGCCATCTCCGTGTCGAACGAGTTGATGAACACCCAGCCCTCGCTCGCGAGCTTTCCAGCGTCTGCGAGGTCCTGCATGTAGGGCGGGAGCTCCATCGCGAAGGAATTCGCCGGGTCGATCTTGCCCTTGTCGCGATCAAACTTCCAGAAGATCACCGCGCCGCGGTACTTCTCTTGGAAGTCCTCGATGGGCGCGAAGCCTCCACCAAGCGGCGCCGGGTACTGGCTCGACTCGACGACGTACTCGGTATTCGGCGTGACGAAGGTCGCGCCGTGATCGGTTTGAATCAGCGTCGAGGTCACGATCTGCTTCGTGACGAAGTCGTGCAGGTCGATGACCGCAATGCGGGCGTTGGCCTTGTCGTTCACGAAGATGAACTTGCCATCATAATCGCCCTTGGTCTCGGAGAGCGCCGGATGATGCATGTCACCCCAGGTGAACTCCTGACCGAAGCGGCTTCCCTCCGCCAACACCGTCCCAGACTGGTCCCCGTAACCATAGCCCTGCCACGGCTCCGGTGTGAAAACGCCGATGTACTTCAGGATGCGCATCGACGGAACGCCGATGACAATCAGGTTACCACCGTGTCCGCCCGAGGCGAACGTGATGTACTCGTCCTTCTTGCCCGTGGGCGTGTAGGTCTGAAGCGCTGCGCTGACGTCAGCTTCCGACAGCCCGCGCTGCTTCATCAAGTCGGCCGTCGAGCTCGCCGGCGTCTGCGACACCTGCGCTGCCTGCTGCGGCCCGCATCCGATACTCGCCATGGCGGCACACCATAGCGCGATGGTCGGTCCACCGAACAGAGCAATCCCCTTTGACTTCATCTGGTCTCCTGACTTCCCTCAGCAAGAGGGAACTTCCCGGTCGCATTTCGAGGCCGGAGACTATACCAACCTCGTCTTCGGCGGAAACCAGAAGCAACAAGCAGGCCAACTACTGAGCCAGGCCGCGAACGATCTTGGCGAGCTCGGCGACTACTTCGGGCTTCCCATCCAGATCGGGATTCGCCGGCATCGTCGCGGATTTCCCGACCGCCAGGCCTCCCCCGACGATGATCTTCTCGATGTGCTCGTCGGTCACCGAGGTCTGCCACTCGTCCGAGGTGAAATCCCGCGGCTTCGGCTCGAGCGCCGCCGACCCTGGGCCGTCCCCTTTGCCCTTCTCACCGTGGCAGACGGTACAGCGACTCTGAAAAATCTCAGCGGCTTCGGCAACAGGATCCGAAGGCGCTTCCACAGCGGGCGTGGGCTGCGGCGCGGGTGCAGGTTCGGCGGCTTTAGGCTCGGCCGGAGCCGGCTCCTTCGGGGTACAACCCGCTACGCTGATAGCCAAACCCATGAGCAACCGGATCCAATGTGCGCGCATACGCCCTCCTCAATCGGCCGGAGTGTAGGGGTGCAGTGCCGGAGCAGGCAAGCGCAAGCAGAGAAAAAACTGCGCCTGAATCGTCACAGACGCATTTTCTGCGCGGGATTGGGACGGCGCGGGCTTTTGACGTTTCTGTCCCCAATCTTCTGTGCGTATACTCCGCACGGGCGCCACGGCGCTTCCGGCCAGGGGAGGATGTGATGAGAAGTGTGTGTAGAGCCACGGTCATGGGAGCGGTGCTTGGCAGCCTGCTCCTGCTCGGATGCAAGAAGCAGGAGGCGGCGCCCGCGGAGCCGGCCACCCCGAAGATGGCGGAACCAGCCGAGGAGGCGTCCAACGTTCCTCCGTTGAACGAGAACAACATCGTCAGCATTGCGATCCGGTCGGACGATCACACGACGCTGGTCACGGCGATCAAGTCGGCCGATTATGTGACGTCCGTCGCAGCCTCGGGCCCGTTGACGGTGTTTGCTCCAACCAACGCCGCATTCGACAAGCTCCCCGCGGGCACGGTCGAAAACCTCCTCAAGCCCGAGAACGTCGATACGCTGAGAAAGATCCTTCAGTACCACGTCACCACGTCGGCCCTGCAAAAAGAGTGGTTCAAGGACGGCCAGACCCTCTCGATGGCGAACGGCAAAAAGACGACGATCGGCGTGAAAGATGGGAACGTCACGATCAACGGCGCAAACATCATCGCCGCGATCCCTGCCGAGAACGGAATGCTCTACGTCATCGACGCCGTCCTGCTGCCGCCTGAAGAGTGACGAGAAGGCCGGGGCCTTGGAAATCTGATATTCTCGGTCCGCTATGAAAACACTCAGAGGAAAACGCGTGCTGATCACTGGCGGTGCGCAGGGCATAGGCCTCGAGATGGCGACGAAGTTCGCCGGGCGGGGTGCCGACGTCGTGATCGCCGATCTCAACCGGACGAAGCTCGGCGAGGCCAGGACCAAGATCGCAGCACTGGGCGTGTCGGCTTGGGGCTTTCCGGTCGACGTGACCAACCCGGCGAGCATCGCATCGTTGAAGGCCCAGGTTTCCGCAGAGGCGGGCCCGATCGACGTGCTGGTGAACAATGCCGGCGTCGTGTTTGGCGGACCATTTCTAGAGACGCCTCTCGACCGGCATTTCAAGACCTTCGAAGTCAACATCTTGGGGCTAGTCGCCATGACGCACGCGTTTCTGCCGGAGCTCATCGCTCGCCCGGATGCGCACTTGGTGAACATCGCGAGCGCATCGGGCTTCATCGGCCTGCCTTACGGGTCGACTTACGCATCGAGCAAGTGGGCCGCTATCGGATTCTCCGAGTCGATCCGTTCCGAGCTTCACGTCCTCGGCCACGAGCACGTCCACGTGACAATCGTCTGCCCAAGCTACATCGGAACAGGCATGTTCGAGGGCGCCGAGGCTCCCAAGACCACGCACATCCTCGAGCCGGGCTTCGTCGCGGACAAAGTCCTGCATGCCGTCGAGCACGACACGGTATACGTCATGGAGCCTTGGATGGTGAAGATCACCCCGCTCTTGCGCGACCTCCTGCCGACGAAGCTTTACGACCGAATCTCTCATCTCTTTGGAGCAGACACGTCGATGGCTCACTGGAGCGGCCACCATACCGAAACCGAATCCACCACGGATGTAGAGCCCGCTCGCGGCGACCGGCCCAATGCCGATCGATAACGCGTGATTCAGAGTCTGTGCGACGAAAATCCGAAGCGAATTCCTGTGCTTGACAGGCGCAACAGGCACGCTATCTCTCGCAGCCATTCCAGCGTAGCTCAGTTGGTAGAGCGGGCGACTGTTAATCGCTTGGTCGTAGGTTCGAGTCCTACCGCTGGAGCCAGTAAGGGCTCGCCTTCACTGCGCTTTTCATTCTCGTGTCCCAGTTTGTCCGGGAGTTTGTCCCTCGAGGCGCTCGCGGCCCGTTGGGGTCGTTCAACGAATGTGGCGGGACAGTCCGACGCTCGAACGTCCGGAAACCGTGCATGATGTCACTCCACGCATCGCTCGACTCGGGGAGCAGTTTCGTCAACAGGATGTGTTCATGACTTGGTCGATCATCGACTTGGTCGATCATCGATAGCGCTGGGTATACACAGGGCATCATCACGGGATTGCAGGCGCTGAAGAGCGCTTTCTTTCATCCCAATCTCCTGGCGCTCACGCTGTCGCACGACGTCGGACGCGACGTCGCATCAGCGCGGGTCCGAGCGAAAACGACCCCAACGCCTTGCGCTACCTCACCGAGCTTCGGGAGCTCTGCAGGATTCCCGACTCCGCGAAGACTCTCCTCATGAAGGGAGACCTCTTCACTTGTCTTTCGGAGGCCCCCCAGTCGGACATGGACATCCTCGGATTGCCCAAGAACCGGTCCGCCCTGCAGTTCGTCCGGGAGGCAGTCGAGAAGTCTCGTTCCTCCTGCATCTTCACGCAGGATTCTGGCCAGGAGAGCGTTTTGGTATGAGCTGGAAGCGCAATCCAATCCCATTTGCCGGCGAAAAGTGTTAGACAGGGGCGGCTCGCGGACGCTTGGGCGCGCTGCGAGGGGGAAAGCGAGAGAGACGCGTGAAGAATCGGAATAACCGGGGAATGCGGCCGTGGGGCTCGGCCGCGGCGCTGCTGGCTTTGGTGATGGGGTCGTCTTCGAGCGCCGTGGCACAGAGCGCGCAGGTCGATCTCAACCAGTTTCGACCGGGCGAGCTGTCGACAGACGGCTTTGCTACGAGCACGCCCGACGGCCAAGGACATGCCCGGTTCGGCTTCATGGTCTGGATGGATTACTCCGACGACGCGTTACAGATCGCCGGCCAACATATCGTCCACAAGCAGCTCACGGGACACCTCATGGTGAACCTCGGCCTTTGGGATCACCTGGTGCTCTTCGCGGACCTTCCGTACCACTTCATCATCCGGGACGAGAACAATGCGGTGCCGAACCTCAAAGACCAGAATCTCGGCGACTTCTACTTCGGCGCACGCGGAAACCTCTATGGCACGCGCGACGACGTCTTTCAGATCGCCCTGCAAGCCGCGTTGACGGTCAACACCGCCTCGCTCGCGAGCAGTGGGCAGACCTTCGCTGGCCAAGCCGACACGAGCCCGCACATCGGCGGCTGGTTCGAGCTGCTTCTCGACTTCAACGCGGGCGACTTCGTGCGAATTCCCCTTCAAGTGGGCTACAAGCTCGGCACGGAGCGTCAGGTTGGCCCTGCCGCTGGCGATTTCATCGGAAACGAGTTCACCTTTGGCGGCGGCATTTTGCTGATGCTGGGTCAGGACCACTTCATGCTTTCGGCGGAGGCCTTCGGCCGGACGCAGGCAAACAGCACCGTGAATTTCTGGACCGAGACGGGGACCCCCGTCGAGGTGCTCGGCGGCTTCAAGTGGCTTCCTGAGTTCGGGTTCACGCTCGGCGTGGGCGGCAGCGCAGGCGTGACGTCGGGTTACGGCGCACCCGACTGGCGCGTGTTCGGCATGCTCGGCTACACGATGCCTGCCGAAGAAAAAGCGCCAGATGCCGACAAAGATGGCATTCCCGATGCCACCGACCAGTGTCCGAACGAGGCAGAGGACTTCGATCGTTTCGAGGACGAGGACGGCTGTCCTGATCCGGACAACGACGGGGATGGCATTCTCGATGCCAACGACAAGTGCCCGAACGAGGCAGAGGACATCGACGGCTTCGAAGATGCCGATGGCTGTCCTGATCCGGACAACGATGGCGACGGCATTCTCGACGTCGATGACAAATGCCCGAACGAGGCCGGTCCGCCCGAGAACAAGGGCTGTCCCGATCCCGATCGCGACGGCGACGGTGTTCCCGACCGAATCGACAACTGCCCGGATGAACCGGGAACGGCGGAGAATCAAGGGTGCCAGGCCAAGCAGCTCGTCGTCATCGGCGACGGCCAGCTCGAGATTCTCGAGAAGGTCTTCTTCAAGACCGGCAGCGCCAAGCTTCAGAAGCGCTCCTGGGCGCTGCTCGACAACGTCGCGGCGGTGCTGATCGCCCACCCCGAGATCAAGAAGATACGGGTCGAGGGGCACACCGATGCGACGGGTAGCCTCAACTACAACATGATCCTGTCGAAGAAACGCGCCAACACCGTGGTGCGCTACCTCGTCGGCCGGGGTCAGGTGAACCCATCACGGTTGGTCGCGCAGGGCTTTGGTCCGAAGCGTCCACTCGTGCCCAACGCAAGGACGAACGAGGAACGCGCCCTGAATCGACGCGTCGAATTCCACATCGTCAAGAAGGCAGCCCCGCGGGACTAGGTCCTGTCGGCACTACCGTGCGGGCGCCGGCAGAACAAAGGCCCTCTCCGTGCGGTTCGCAACGAGGCCGCTGAGCGCGGTATGAGAGAAACCATACGCTACCGTATGTTTTTGAAAAGGAGAGCCGTCATGCGAATCCGAAACGTGCACGCCAGATCGATCGACCGTTCCGCGGCCGAGGTTTTCCGCGACCTCCAGAGGCTTGGGACCGACGAGGACACTGTGTGGCCCGCCCCTTCGATGCCCTTCCAACGAACGCCCGGCCATCGAGCTGATCGAAACGCCGCGCGGGTGTGACGCCAAACACGTGCTCGAGGCTGACTTGGCTTGGTGGTTTGTCCCGGTCTGGCTCCTCAAGATCGCCTCCATTCACGATCGCGTCGTCGAAGGACTCCTCGATCGACTCGAGCCCAAGCGGCCACCGCGATCGTCGTCTGGTGGTGGTAATCAGGTTCCACCTCGGGCGCCACGCCGGTATGCTCCGCAGGCCGTGGATAAGAGTGTCGTTTCGCCTGGCTCGCATCGATTGATCACCCTTGCTTTCTCTCATTACAACGAGAAGGCTCGATGGGCGCTCGATCGATATGCAGTCCCCTATCGTGAGGAACCGCACATGCCCTTCATCTGCTCGTTGGCGGTGGCCGTCGCGACTCGCGGCCGCGGTGGTGCAGCGGACCGCACATCATCCCGATATTCGACGCCGGTCCTCGTTCTGAACGATGGGCGTGTCCTGACGGACTCGACCGACATCGTTCGTTTCGCTGCGGGTCGGGACGACTCTTTGTAGGCCCCCGGGAAGCGTGGGTATTCGAACGAGTCGTGCCATTGGTCCGGTCTCGGCTGACGCGCGCCTTGAACCTCACCCAATCAGGTCACGATCGCGCGTTTGCGCGCGTGCGCGAGGAGCTCGACGCCGCCGCATCGAGGTTGGAGCGTCGCAACTATCTTTGCGGCGACCCAAGACTGAAGCCGTCGGGCTGGGGATCGGAACGACGGTCACGAGGCCGGAAAACGTCGCAGAGTTGGCCACAGGGCGTCAGAGATTTTGGAGAAGGCGATTCATCCCCCTAACCTGTTGGATGGCCGGGTATTGGCCCCAGGGAACAGGGAACGAGTCGTGCTGCTTAGAACACGTATTGCGATACTCTTTTTCGTCGCATCGGGCACTTCGACGGACCGCGGGCTAACCGCGGTCGAGGACAGCGGACCAAGCGATGCGAGGATCGACTCGTCAGAGCAATTGTCCGATGACATGGTTCGGTTTTCGACTTCAGTGGTCGACGCCTTGAACGACGGCGACGCGAAGCCGCCTGCGAGCAACAGCTATAGTCACCAGAGGTTCTTGGGCCGGAGAGAGCCGCCCGGCGAGCCACATATTCAACTGGAGTCAACCGATGCACACTCCATCCTGGCGTCGACCGACTGCTCCGGTTGGCTCAGCTTCGCGCTCAACACGGTCTCGCCTCTGCATGAAGCCGTCCTACAGTCGCAGCGGCACCGGCATGAGCACAACCGCGCGTATTCCGAGGACTTCATGTTGCGGGAAAGCCGGAGACCCTGGGCGCGAGCATTCGTCGTCACGGATCATTTTCGGACTGATCAAGCAACAGCGACCGGCTTTGAGCCCGTTCTGAGCTTCGAGGACTTGCAGTCGGGCGACATCGGTGCTTACGCGATGGGACGTTACGCCAAGCCTTCCGATGAGAGCCGTCCCACGCCTACGGATACGGGACACGTCTTCGTCGTGGTGGGTCCGCCAGCCGTCGTCGATCCGGCCACCGAAGGCTACGACGGTCGCGGAACGCTTCGTGAGGACGCGGCGAAAGTCATCGCCGTACCGGTCGTCGATTCGAGCGCCATCGTTCACTTTGATCCCGATTCGAGGAAGAACGGGAAAGGGCACTACTCCTTACCGGGGTTCCGTCCTCATTCGCGCGCGAGAGCTGGCGGCCTCGGCACCGGCACGATTTGGTTCGCCTTGAGCGAAGAGGGTCACGTCTTGCAGCGGCGCCTGGGCCCCAGGCAGAAATATCGCCCAGTGCTCGCCCGTGCTGCCCGCCTGCTCGCGCGAATCTCTTTAGACGAGGCGATGTTGGATGACGGAGGCGCTCTGCTGGTGCGCGTTTTCGAGAACACTCCCTCTGAGTTCGATGGTGTCTCTTATGGGGACGCACCGGTCCAACTCACTGGCGAGGGCGGTCTTCGTCTCGCCGGCGGACGGCTCGTCTTGAGAGGTGAGAACGATTTCTCTGGAGGCGTAACCGTGGAGTCCGCAGACTTGATCGTCGCGTCACCAACCGCGCTGGGGAGCGGCGACGTCGCAGTCCGCGGAGGATCGATGACGCTTCGACAACCTGCGATAGCGGAGTCCGCCATGCTCAGCGTCGACGAGGGTCTGCCCCATGGGGCGATTCGTCTCGATTTCGACGGAAGCGACGTCGTGCGAGCCCTCGAAATCGGCGAAACCATGCACGATTGTGGGACCTGGGGTGGACCCGAGTCTGGAGCCGCGTTCGTCCATCCGGTGTTCTCCGGTCCGGGTGTCCTGGAGCTTGCTACCGAAGCGAACGAGACATGCGTACCGGCTCCTGAACAGAGCGCACCCCCAAGTGCACCCGTTGAGCTGCCCATCGATGAGGTCGTGGAGGGACCCCAGCCTGCCCCCGAAGACCCGTGACGTGTTGTGAGCGCTGTCCAGGGAGCGCAGGTTGTTTGCTCAGGCGATGTCGAACCGGTCCGCGTTCATGACCTTGATCCATGCTGCGACGAAGTCCTCGACGAGCTTCTGCTTGTTGTCGTCCTGCGCATAGAGCTCGGCATACGCGCGAAGGACCGAGTTGGAGCCAAAGACCAGATCAACACGCGTGGCAGTCCATTTCACGGTGCCCGTGCTGCGTTCACGAACCTCGTAGAGGCCGTCTCCAGCAGGCACCCATGCGTAGCGCATGTCGGTCAGGTTGACGAAGAAGTCGTTGGTGAGCACACCGACCCGATCCGTGAACACGCCGTGCTGTGTGCCGCCGTGATTCGTGCCGAGGACACGCATGCCACCGACGAGCACCGTCATCTCGGGAGCGGTCAGGCCCATGAGCTGGGTGCGATCGAGCATCAGCTCTTCCGCACTCACGGCGTAGCCCTTCTTGAGCCAGTTGCGGTACCCGTCGTGAATCGGCTCGAGCACCGCGAAGGACTCCGCGTCCGTCATCTCTTCGGTCGCGTCACCGCGCCCCGGCGCGAACGGTACGGTGACTTCGAAGCCTGCAGCCCGTGCCGCCTGCTCGACGCCAACGTTGCCCGCGAGGACGATCACGTCCGCGACGCTCGCGCCCGTGTCAGAGGCGATGCCCTCGAGCACGCCGAGCACGCGGGCGAGGCGGGTCGGCTCGTTGCCTTCCCAGTGCTTCTGCGGGGCCAAGCGGATGCGCGCGCCGTTGGCACCGCCGCGCATGTCCGAGCCTCGGAAAGTGCGCGCGCTGTCCCACGCGGTGGTGACCATGTCGCTGATCGAAAGGCCGCTGCCCGCGATGCGTGCCTTGGCGCCGTCGACGTCGTAGTTGGTTTTCCCAGCTGGAACCGGGTCCTGCCAGATCAGGTCTTCCTTCGGCACGTCAGGGCCGAGGTAGCGAGCCTTCGGACCCATGTCGCGGTGCGTGAGCTTGAACCAGGCGCGCGCGAAAACCTCGGAGAAGTAGGCCGGATCCTTGTAGAAGCGCTCCGAAATCTTCCGGTAGACGGGATCCTTGACCATCGCCATGTCGGCGTCGGTCATGATCGGGTTGTAGCGGATAGACGGGTCCTCGACGTCGACGGGCTTGTCCTCTTCCTTGATGTTCACGGGCTCCCATTGCCAAGCGCCGGCGGGGCTCTTCTTCAGCTCCCATTCGTAGGTGAAGAGCATCTGGAAGTAGCCGTTGTCCCAGCGCGTGGGGTGGGTCGTCCAGGCGCCCTCGAGGCCGCTCGAGACGGTGTCGCGCCCGAAGCCCTTGCCCTTGGGATTGCGCCACCCGAGACCTTGCTCCGCGAGCTCGGCCGCTTCCGGGCTCGGTCCGAGGACGCTCGCGTCCCCGTTGCCGTGGCACTTGCCGACGGTGTGACCGCCCGCGGTGAGCGCGACAGTCTCCTCGTCGTTCATCGCCATGCGCGCGAACGTCAGCCGCACGTCCTGCGCCGTGCGTAGCGGGTCCGGCTTGCCGCCTACACCCTCGGGGTTGACGTAGATGAGACCCATCTGGACCGCCGCGAGCGGATTCTCGAGCGTCTCGCGATCGTCACCGTCGTAGCGGGTCGCGGCGAGCCACTCCTTCTCGGAGCCCCAGTAGGTGTCCTTCTCGGGATGCCAGATGTCCTCGCGACCGAATCCGAAGCCGAAGGTCTTCAAGCCCATCGACTCGTAAGCGATCGTGCCCGCCAGGATGATCAGATCGGCCCAGCTGACGCGGTTTCCGTACTTCTTCTTGATCGGCCAAAGCAGTCGGCGCGCTTTGTCGAGGTTGACATTGTCCGGCCATGAGTTGATCGGGGCGAACCGCTGGTTGCCGGTGCCGCCACCGCCACGGCCATCGGCGACGCGGTAGGTCCCCGCCGAGTGCCAGGCCATCCGGATCATGAGACCGCCGTAGTGCCCCCAGTCCGCAGGCCACCACGCCTGGCTCTCCGTCATCAGCGCGCGCAGGTCCTTCTTCAGCCCTTCCACGTCAAGCTTCTTCAGCTCTTCACGGTAGTTGAAGTCGGGGCCCAGCGGGTTGGTCTTGCGGTCCTGCTGATGGAGGATGTCCAGGTTCAGTTGCTTCGGCCACCAAGCTTGGTTTGACCCGGTCCCAATCGAGGTCTTTGCGCCGGACATCGGGCATTTGCTCATATTGTTTTCTGACACGCAGGGAGGCTAGCAGGAAATTGCAGCGATGGCGTTTGCGCCATCACCGCGGATCGTTGAAGTTGTCTTAAACGGTGCAAGGCGTGCCGAGGAGCTCGGCACGCCCTGCCTGGTACGACTTGTCACTGAGCCGCACGAACCATGGTGCTTGGTTACTAGTGGTTCGTCGTGGAGACTGGAACCTTCGCTGCATCAGCCTTCCCAGAGACCTTGCCTTCGGCGTCTTTCTCGACAGTTGCGCCTGCCTTCTTGGCCTCGGTCTTGCCCTCGGTCTTGGCCTCGGCACCCATCTTTTTGGTTTCGGCCTTTGCCGTGCCGCTAGCCTTGTCAGCCAACTGCTTTACGCGTTTCTCATGTCTCGCGTTTTCTTGGCTGATCTGCTTATCGATGCTAGCCGCCTGCTTTTCGTTCCCTGCGGCCTGCGCCTTCTCCTTCTTTGCTTGATACTTCTTCATCGTGTTCGCATGAAGCTGGTCCTCGCGTTCTAATGGAGAGAGCTTCTTCGCCGCCTCCGACTTGGCCGCTTTGCCGGTCGCATGCTCGGGCTTGGCACCTTTGCTCTTGGCGGATTCAGTGGCCTTGTCACCTTCGCTCTTGGCGGATTCAGCTGCCTTGGCACCTTCGCTCTTGGCGGATTCAGCTGCCTTGGCACCTTCGCTCTTGGCGGATTCAGTTGCCTTTGTCTGTCCTTGGTCCGCCGAGGCCGGCGTCGAGGTGGCGACGAAGAGAGCTCCCACCAAGCTCAACAGAACTGTCATGAGGATTCTTTTCATACATTCTCTTTTTCTGTTCCTAGAGGCAAACCCCCAAGGAGCGGCGATAAGGTAGACATCGCCTTGGTTGTGTCAATCGCCCTCACGCACAATGGTGCGCTCCGGAATTACGCGGAACGCCTTTTAGGTTAGTTCGCCAGCATTCGGCGCAGGTTCGAATCTGCCGTAGGTCCGGTGACCAACTTCGGCAGTTTGGGGAACCGACTTTTCGGGGTCTTGGACTTCACCAGCAACTACTTCGTTACCAACCGGGGCCTCGGCTAGGGCGTCACCGGCATCGAGGAAAGGCCCGTCAAATCGTAGGAGAGAGGCGCATAGCCCAATTCTCCCCCTCACAGCCACGCGTAGGCTTCTCGCAGCACCGCCTCCCCATTGCCCTCGATGCATCGGCCATGGGCAAGCAAGATGCGCTCCGGCTTCCAAGCGAGCATCCGATCGACCTGCGCCCGCGCCCCCGTACGGTCGCGGATCGTGAGGTGCTCGAGCCAGGTGGCGCCAGGCTTGCCATTGCCCATGAGCCGTGTGACCACTCGCGTCAAACGATTGGGGTGCTCTGTTAGATTGAAGATCGTATCGGCGCAGATCATCGTGCGGCTCCGACGGTGAAAGAAAACCACTTCACTCTCCATCGTCCGCGCAGCAAACCAAACCTGGTCGAGCTCGACTTCCCATTCGGGCTCCGGCCGATCGCCTAGGACACGGTCCCACGCGAAGTCCGCCCTCTTCTTGTCGAGCCCTGGACAGCATCCGAAGATCGCCTGCGGATACGCATCTTTCCATTCGGTCACCGCCAAGTGATGGAACCGGCTCGGCGCGACTACCACCTCGACAGCACCGAGCGCGTCGACCTGGGCTTTGAGTCCCTCGTCGAGCGGCACAGGCGAGTGCACGAACAGGCCGCCATCGAGCAAGCGCACGACGGACATGCGGGCTCCGGTCTCGAGACCCCAAAACCGCAACGGTCGAGCCACGCTCCAGAGGTCATCAGCGATCGGAGTGAGCGGTTCCACGGATGGAACCTACCACCCGCTGGTCGGAAATGTCGGGGTAGAACACAGGCCGTCGCAGAATCCATACACCAGCCAGGCCTTTGAACCCCAGTAGCGGTCGCGAGTGTTTCCTCGATGCCATGGGTAAGAGCGGGCCTCACGTTTCGAAATTGTACCTGTAGATGTCCTCGATCCGGCTGGTGTCCGACATGGTGACCCCCAGGTCTCGGAGGATCCCATCTTCCAGATCGTAAACCCATCCGTGCAGGATTGGTGCGCCCTTGCGGGCCCAAGCCTCTTGGACGATTGAGGTCTTGGCAAGACCTCGAACGCTTTCGATGATGTTGAGCTCGACCATGCGCCGCTCGAGCAACCCCTTGTCGGAGTAGGCAGCAAGCTCCCGACTGTGCAAGCGGTACACATCTTTGATGTACCGCAGCCATTTGTTGATCAAACCGAGATTCTGATGGGTGAGGGCTGCTTTGACGCCGCCGCAGTCATAGTGCCCACAGACGATGACCTGCTCGACCTGGAGCACCTCGACGGCGAACTGCAACACCGACAGCATGTTGAGGTCGTCGTGGACCACGACATTCGCGATGTTGCGGTGCACGAAGATATCCCCGGAGCGGGTACCCGTGATGACGTTCGCAGGAACTCTGCTATCGGCGCATCCGATCCACAACGAGTGCGGGTACTGGCCTTCGGCAAGCTTATGGAAATAGTCGGGGTCGGCGGCGAGCTGCTCGGACACCCACCGCTTGTTGCCTTCCAGGAGAAGCTCGGCGATGTCGGGGCGAGGCTCGCTTTTCTCGTTGCTCATCGTCCGCGAGTATAGGGGACACGCAGCCTATCCGAAACACCTTTCCTTTCGGGCGGTTGCCACCCACACCGCGAAAAGCCGCATTTTCCAACGCCAAATGGTTTGCGAGACGAGAGCCTGTCCCCTAGGGTCTGCAGCACCTTCTCGAGGCTACGATGCGCCTGGAACCTGCAGTCTTTCGGCGACTCGATCTTCGCGTACACGCGTTTCTGGGCGATGTGCCCCTCCACGACGTGTGGCGCGTCGAGCTCGGACCGCGAGCGGACGACCCCGACATTCGAGATGTTCGTGCGATCCTCTCCGAAGAGCTCTTCGCGTCCCTCAACCCGATCGTACGAGGGCTTTTTGCGCTCCGCGCTTGTCTCGGCCGCGTGTTTCAATGGGATGCCGAGCGCCCCGATCGGTCATCGCAATCGTACGAACCGCGCCTCACCGAAGAGGACCGCGAGACATCTCTCGAGCCCCCTGGCAAGGCCGACGGCCCCTTCCGCGTGCTCTACGTCTTTCCAGCCGAGGCGCTGCATGAAGCAATCAACCGCACCGTCCATGCATTCCTATGCTTGGCGCTGGTTCCAAGTGACGAGGGATACGAGCTCTATTGGGCGACCTACGTGCGGCCGGGCAAGGCCCTCACGCGACTTTACATGGCGCTGATCGACCCGTTTCGCCGTTGGGTCGTGTACCCATCGGTCTTGCATCGCATTCAGCGGGCCTGGAACCGTGGCCCACACGTTTGAAGAGCGACAGGGGTGGCCTTCGGGTGCTCGGCGCGCCATACACGAACGCGATGTTTGATCGACGATACATCGGGGACGATCTCAGGGCTGGAATCGTCGTATTCTTGGTGGCGCTTCCTCTGTGCCTCGGCATCGCGCTCGCTTCGGGCGCCCCGCTGTTCAGCGGGCTCATCGCCGGCATTGCGGGTGGAATCGTCGTCACCTTGTTGAGCGATTCACGGCACGGCGTGAGTGGGCCGGCGGCAGGCCTCGCGGTCATGGTGGCCGCGGGCATCGAGACGCTCGGCTTCGAGGCCTATCTACTCGCAGTGATCTTCTGCGGGATGGTGCAGTTGGCAGCTGGGTTCCTCAAAGCCGGCGTCATTGCGCACTACTTCCCGACGAGCGTGATCAAGGGGATGCTGGCGGGCATTGGCATCATTCTCATCCTCAAGCAGATTCCCCATGCACTCGGCTATGACGCGGGCTGGGTAGGGGAGCTCGAGTTCTTTCAACGCGACGGGCACAACACCTTCAACGAGATCGGCTACGCACTCAGCGCATTGAGTCCCGGTGCCATCATCGTCACCGTGCTCTCGTTGGGGATTTTGCTCCTCTGGCAACACCCTCGCTTCCGTACGACTGGACTGGTCCGGACGGTTCCAGCCCCCCTTCTGGTCGTCGTCCTCGGCATTTCACTCAACTGGGCATACCAACGGTTCGCGCCCGGCCTCACGATTGCTGAAGAGCATCTCGTTACGGTCCCGCTTTCCGCGTCCGTGGGAGAGTTCTTCTCCAACTTCACGCGGCCCGATTTCTCTCGAATCACCGATACGGAGATCTACGTCACGGGGTCCGTGCTGGCGCTGATCGCAAGCATCGAAACTCTGCTTTCGGTCGAGGCGACCGACAACTTGGATCCCGAGAAACGCGTTACGTCGACCAATCGTGAGCTCAAGGCCCAGGGCTTAGGCAACATCGTGTCCGGTCTGCTCGGTGGGATTCCCTTGACTCAGGTCATCGTTCGGAGCTCTGCGAACATCGATTCCGGCAACAAGACGCGTCTTTCATCGTTCGTTCACGGCTTGTTGCTCCTGCTTTGCGTTGCGACGATCCCGGCACTCCTGAACGAGATCCCGCTCTCCAGTCTCGCAGCCATCCTCCTCGTCATTGGCTACAGGCTCGCCAGGATTTCTTTGTTTCGCAAGATGTGGAGCGAAGGGTTTTGGCAGTTCATGCCCTTCATCGTCACGGTCGCGGGCTTGGTCGTGACCGACCTACTGACCGGGATCATGCTCGGCATGGGCGTCGCCTTCTTCGAGATCCTCATCTACAACTACCAACTCAATTTCTATCGAGAGGAGACCGCGCCGGGCAGCTTTTCCATTCGCTTGACGGAGCACATGACCTTCCTCAACAAGGCGGCCCTAAAGCGTATCCTGCGCGAGATCCCAGCAGGCTGTTCGGTCACCATGGACATGACCAACACTCGAATCATCGACCACGACGTGCGCGAGGTCATCGAGGACTTCGCAACTCATGCCGAGGCCGACGGCATCGATCTGAACTTCAAGGGAGCCACCGGTCCGACGATCGTCTTGGGCGAACGTAGCTGAAGTGAAGCGCGCAGCACGGTGACGCCATCGGCGCGTTGGGTACGCATCGGCATCACGGCGCCCGAATCGGCCCCAAGGGCTAAGACAGAACGGCTCCGCGTCGAGGTCGCCAGGCGGTGGATGACAAACGCTCGCAAAGGTGAGATGTAACTCTTCCACCGCGGAAGCCCGAGACGGGGTGTTCGGCTTGGCTGAAGACTCGGGCTCATTCACAGGAGCAATGACGATGTCTCGCAGCACTTTCATCATTCGAGGATTCGCACTCGCCACGTTGTGTCTCAGCATACCCGCCGCCGGGGCCGATCTGCCGAAGAGCGGAACCTACTCCGGTCACTATGGTTGGACCTTCACCGGGCAAGTCCAGCAACTGGGAGAGGACCGTACGGTTTACGCAGGCATGGTCCCTGGAGTGATGTTCAACGACAAAGGCAAAGGCTTCATGCATAAATCCCGAGTCGACTGCACACTTTACAACGACGTCAACAAAGGACGCGCCGATGCGACCGGGACGTGCGTGGTCACGGACGCGGATGGAGACAAGATCTTCGTCGAGTGGAAATGCGCGGGCGTGATGCCTGCGTGCCCCGGCACCGAGCGCTTCGTGGGTGGAACCGGGAAATACAAAGGGATCAGCGGCGATCAGAAATTTCAGGGCAACTTCATCGGTGACACCGGCGCGGGCTGGTCCGACTGGAAGGGGGAATACAAGATTCCCTGAGCCACTCGTGCGGCTCTGCACCCGTGCAACGCCATTCGGGCACGGTCGTGCCGGGCGCCGTCGGGTCGAGCAAGTTGCCGAACGCGGCCGCTTGCCAATAGCCACCATGAGCCCGTCATTGCGGCCGTTCTAAGAAGGCCTTCAAGAGGATCGCGTGGTTCCGCTCCTCATCCTTGACGGCGAACAGTAAGGTCGCCTTCTTACGCCCGATTCGTTTCCGCAGGTTGGCTATCGCCGCCTGGTTCGCCGCGAGCTCCCTCTGGTAACGCCTCCGAAAGTCGCGCCAGCTCCCTGCATCGCTGTGAAACCAGCGCCGCAGCTCGGTCGATGGAGCGAGATCTTTCGCCCATAGATCGATCTCGGCGGACTCCGTCGAAAGGCCACGAGGCCAAAGTCGATCGACCAGGACGCGAAGCCCGTCCCCGGGTTCGATGGGGTCATATACGCGTTTGACCTGGATGTTCATGCAACGAGATGATTCTATACCAGGAGGCAAAGGAATGGTCACGAGTCGCAACGGCATCGTTGGGGTGATGGGGTCTGGCACCTCGGCGGACGACGAGCGCTGCGGAGCCCTCGGCCGTTGGCTCGCCGACGAAGGTGTCCATTTGCTGACCGGTGGCGGCGGCGGCGTGATGGGCGCCGTCAGTCGTGGTTTCTTCGAAACGGAGGGTCGCACCGGCTTGGTTCTCGGCATCTTACCAGCGGCCCATGCCGGAAGCGGGGAGGCACCGAACGGATATCCAAACGCATGGGTCGAGATTCCGATCCGGACCCACTTGCACCTCAGTGGAACGCATGGGATCGACCTCGCCTCGCGGAATCACGTCAATGTTCTGAGCTCCGACGTTCTCGTCGCCATGCCGGGTTCCTGGGGCACGCGGAGCGAGGTCGAGCTCGCCCTGCGATACGGAAAGCCGGTCGTTGCGTATCTACAGCACCGTTCCGAAATTCCACAGCTCCCCGAAGGCATCCCCGTGCATGGCAGCTTCGAGCAAGTCAAAGCCTTCGTCCGAAGAGCGCTCGGCCGTTGACAACTTGCAGTTGGGACCTTTCGGGAGCTCACTTTCTCGAGCCGCGCGATCTCTTCGACCCGGACTTCAAGATCGCCTTGATCAGCGCCTCGAGCTTCTGATGACCTTCGACCGGATGCCTCAGGGGAAGATCACTGTTCACGACGTAATGGTTTCGTCGGCCTTTCCGCTTTCTTTCCACGTAACCTGCGGCTTCTAGCTCGGCGACGATCCTCTGGACTGCTCGTTCGGTGATGCCAACACGCACGGCCACATCGCGCATTCGCGCCTGGGGATCTTGCACGAGGCACAAGAGCACGTGGCAATGGTTCGTCAGAAACGTCCATGAAGTGTCTGCTGAAGAAGCGTGTCTCTTTGCTCTAGCCACCCTGAAGACCATTTCGCAGATCAAAGCCGGTGGCTAGGGAAATTCTCCCGACTCTCACACCCAGACCCCTTGCAGCCTCGTTGATATGCGCTATCTCACATAGGAAATAGCGGTCGCGAATCGTAAATCGTATGAATACCCTTGCCCAGGGCCCGTCCGGCGCTCACCCTCTCGTATCTGTGCTCATGGGGAGCCGTAGCGACTGGCCCACGATGCAGAGCGCTGCTCGAATCCTCGAAGAGCTCGGGATCCCTCACGAGGCGAAGGTGGTTTCGGCGCACCGCACACCGGATCTCTTGTTCAGCTTTTGCGAGCAGGCCGAATCCCGAGGCATTCAAGTCATCATCGCAGGCGCCGGCGGCGCGGCGCACTTGCCCGGCATGGCGGCTGCCAAGACGCTGCTTCCCGTGCTCGGTGTGCCGGTCAAAAGCAGCGCGTTGAGCGGCGTCGATTCCCTCTTGTCGATCGTCCAAATGCCTAAGGGCATCCCGGTGGGCACCATGGCGATCGGGGACGCGGGGGCTGCCAATGCGGCTCTGCTGGCGGCGTCGATTCTCGCCAGACACGATGCGGCGTTGCGAGGTCGCTTGCAGGCGTACCGGTTGGCGCAAACGGCCGCAGTGCTGGAGGCCCAGCTATGAAAGCGATGTTGCCTGGCTCGACGATTGGCGTCATCGGTGGCGGTCAGCTCGCACGAATGATGATTCTCGAAGCGAGGCGGATGGGCTATCGCGTCGCGGTGCTTGCGCCCAGCGAGGGCGAGGCGGCCGTACCGCTTGCGGATGTCTGGATTCAGGGCGCGGTCGGCGACTTGAAAGCGGCGGCCCGACTGGCCGAATCATCCGACGTCGTGACGATCGACACCGAGCACGTGCCCGCCTCGGTCTTGGAGCGTCTGGAGCTCACGCGGCCGGTACGCCCTTCCTCCGCGGTCCTGCGCACCATTCAAGACCGAAGCGTGCAGCGACGTTTTCTCGAAAGCATCGGCGCGCCACAGCCCCGCTGTCGACCCGTGAGCACACGGACCGCCCTGTACGAAGAAGCTCTTACGATCGGATTTCCCTGCGTGCTCAAGACTCGACACGCGGGATATGACGGAAAGGGGCAGACGGTCATCCGGAACGAGAAGGAGCTCGCAGCGGCATGGGCGACGGTTGGCGAAAACCCCGCCATGTTGGAGGAGTTCGTGGAGTTCGACCGTGAGATTTCCGTGCTTCTCGCCCGAAGCCCGTCGGGCGAGGTTCGATTCTATCCGGTGGCTCAAAACGTGCACCGACACCACATCCTCCATACGACGATGGCACCTGCGCCCATCAGCCGCGAGGTCGAAGATCGAGCCCGCGAGATCGCAGGCCGCATCGCCGACTCCCTGGATCACGCGGGAATGATGGCCGTAGAGATGTTCGTCGTCGACGGTTCCCGCCTGCTCATCAACGAGATCGCACCGCGCCCACACAACAGTGGTCACTATACGTTTGGTGCCTGCGCGACGTCGCAGTTCGAGCAGCACGTTCGCGCGGTCCTAGACCTACCGCTCGGAGATCCCTCTCTTTGCCGTCCCGCTGCAACGGTGAACCTCCTCGGCGAGCTGTGGCAACACGGTGAGCCTGACTGGACGCGGGTGCTGTCTTGCCCCGAGGCTCGTCTGCATCTCTATGGGAAGGATGAGGCCCGTCCGGGCCGAAAGATGGGACATGTGCTCGTGCTCGATGAAGAACGTGACCGCGCGCTTCGCACGAGTGAAGCCTTGCTCGAGGATCTGAAGACGAGCGGTGCCTCTGGGCACCTGCAGGTCGAGACGCCACCTAGGAGCACCCGAGCTGATGGCTCGGGATTCGGGGGAGCCGATCATCGAGTCGGATGAATCACTTCCCTGACGAGCGGGTTTGGAAAGCGCCGGCTTTGTGTTATCGCGTAGAAGCTTTCCGTGATCTCCGGGATTTTGCACCGCTCGATGAGAATCCCGTCGCGGAGCTCATCGTGCACCACCACCGGAGGGACGAGCGCGAGGCAGTCGCTGTCTCGGGCGAGCAGACGAAGCATGGCCATGTCATCGACCTCGGCGACGATCATCGGTCGAATTCCTGCAAGCTCCAATAGCCGGTCGAACGCCACACGCACGTCGCTTTCGAGGCTCGGCACCAGAATCGGCATCGTGGCCAGGTCTTGTGGAAAGCGAAGCTTAGGCTCGTTCGGAGCGGGCGGACCTACGATGCTCACGGGCTGCGCTTGAAGCAAGTGGCTGTGCCAGGAGGACTTGGCATCGCTTGCGACCGGGTGATTGGACAACACCAAGTCGATGGAATGCGCCTCGAGCTGAGACAAGAGCTCTCGCATCGTGCCCGAACGCACGACCAGCTCGACGTCACCTCGATCGAGGAGCGGACGGAGTAACGCGATCTGAAAGTTCCTCGACAATGTCGTGATCGCGCCGACACGCAGTGCCTTTCGCTGCGTTCCTGGCTTTCCCTGTAGGGTGCTCACCAACTCCTCGCCCGCGCGAAACACCGTGTCCGCGTAGTCGAGTGCAATGCGCCCAGCCTCGGTCAGCTTGAGACCCCGCCCTTCGCGCTCGAAGAGCGCGTGGCCGAGTTGGTCCTCGAGCTTCTTGACCTGAGTCGAAAGCGCGGACTGCGAGACGTTGAAGCGCTCGGCGGCCTGCGTGAGCTTTCCCTCGTGGGCGATGCCCCAGAAGTATCGGAGATGGTGGTAGTTGAGGTGGGTCATGCAACTATTCTAAAATACAGAACGATTTGTTTCAATATTTGTATTTTACAGAACAAAGGTCCGTCGCTAGAAAGTCCTTGTCTCTGATTGGAGGACTCATGCCGACCTCAACCGTCTCGATCATCGTCCTTGCCCCTTTGGCCTTAGCCCTGCTCGGTGCAATCCCGTCAGTCGCCGCCGACCGCCGACCACACCTGATGGTGCGAATGGCGCGGGGCACCACAGCTCTTGCGTTTGGGGCTGCCCTGATCGCAGCCATGGCCTTCTTCTTCGCCGAGACCGCGGGTTCGGCTCGGAGGCTGGTTTTCGACGGCGCAGGAGTCGGGCTGACCGTGTACTACGATGCACTCTCGGCGGTCATGTCGCTGCTCGTCTCGTTCGTCGGGATGATCGTGATCGGGTACAGCCGCAACTACCTTGCAGGGGACCCGGGGCAAGGTCGGTTCATCAAGTGGCTGTGCCTGACGCTTGCCGCGGTGTTGACGCTGATCATCTCGGGCAATCTTCTGCAATTCACCTTGGCCTGGGTGGCGAGTAGCCTGTGCCTACATCAGCTCTTGATCTTCTACAAGCAGCGTCAAGCCGCTCGCCTCGCTGCACGCAAGAAGTTCATCGCAAGCCGGCTTGGCGACCTCTGTCTAATCGCAGCGATGGTTCTCGTCTACTCACTCTTCGGGAGCCTCGACTTCGCAACGGTCTTCGAAGCAGCCGAGAGGCTTCGGAGCTCGGGTTCTCTGCCCGTTTCGGTGCACGTGCTGGCTGTGTTCCTCGTCATCGGTGCGATGCTTAAGTCGGCGCAATTTCCGTTTCACGGGTGGCTAACCGAGGTCATGGAGACACCTACCCCAGTTTCCGCGCTTCTTCATGCAGGAATCATCAACGCGGGCGGTTTTCTCATTCTGCGGCTCAGCGGCGTGATCTCGCTTTCGGTGCCCGCCCTCGAGATGCTCGCGGTCGTTGGCGGTTTCACGGCGCTCTTCGGCTCGGTCGTCATGCTGACGCAGACGAGCATCAAGGTTTCCCTCGCCTGGTCCACGATCGCACAGATGGGCTTCATGATGTTGCAATGCGGTCTGGGCGCGTTTTCCGCCGCGGCGCTCCACATCGTCGCGCATTCGCTCTACAAAGCGCATGCGTTCCTATCTTCAGGTAGCGTCATCGACCTTTCGAGGGCTTCCTGGGTCGCCCAACCTCACGGCAAGCCGCACCCTTGGCGTCTGGTAATCGCGCTCACGGGCGCGGTCGGCATCACCTGGGCGGTGAGCCTCGCGTTCGGCGCCTCCCTGACGCAGGCGCCCGGCATCTTCGCGCTCGGCGCGATCATGGTGATGGGCGTGACGCATCTGGTAGCCAATGCGATCGATGAGCGGCCGAACGCCTTCGTCATCGCCCGGGGCATCGGGCTAGCCGCTGGGGTCGCAGTCGCATACTTCACCCTTCAACTCGGAGCCGAGCAGCTCATGACAGGAAGCCTGCCTTCGAAGCAGGCGCTGCGTGGTCCCTTTGATCTCGCCATCGTTGCGGCAGTGGTCGTCCTCTTCGGCGCCGTGACGGTCCTGCAGAACGCGATGCCGTATCGCATGTCCGATCCCCGATGGCAGGCATTCTACGTTCACCTCTTCAACGGTCTCTACGTCAACGCAATCACCAACCGTCTCGTTCAGCGCTGGTGGCCGGTCAGACCAGCCTCTACCCCAAAGGGAGTTTACCCATGAGTCAACCAATCGCCCACGAGCTGTCCCAGGCTCAAGCCATCGAAGCAGCCCGGCCGGTTCCGATTCAAAACGATTCTCAGGCCGTCAGTTCGCAGTCCCTCGAGGCGGTGCTCACTACCGCGCGGAAGCGAATCGCACCGCTCTGGCCTCTCCAACACTTCGTCGCGGTGAATCCCTTCCTCGGCCTGTCGAGCGAGCGCTTCGAGGAAGCCTGCGCCACCATGCGTCGGGTCGCGGGTGCGGACATGCTCATGTCACGGGCCTACTATCGAACGCTTCTGACAGAAGGGCGGATGACCGACCGGGACCTGTCCGATGCTCTTCGCACAGCGGAATCGATTCCGGGAGCCCCGACGGATCTCGCAGAGCTCCGTCATGCAATCGAAGTCGAACCGGGCTCCTACGGTCCGAACGCGTACACCGTTGCCGACGTCGTCTCCCAGGTGCATGCTTGTGGGGCCTCGGCTTCCGTCGTCGAGGAGATCTCCAAATGGTGCGCAGCGTACTGGGACGAGGGACAGGCCGCATGGCGCATGCCTTGGCGAAGCTTACCTCTCTACTCGGCATGGCGTGCCGCATCCGGTCTCGATCGCACCCCTGAGGTGATCGGTTTCGGCGGCTTCCGCGATGCGGTCGCAACCCTCCCAGACGACCCGATCGAGACGATCGAGACCATCCTGGAAACGCTAGGAGTCTCTGGGCCTGCGCTCGGCGCTTATCTTCATAGGGCGCTCTTCAGCGTGCGGGGTTGGGTCGCCTACGCCCGGTATCTCGGTTGGAACGAGGAGCTCGATGGCGAAGAGGATGATGCCGTGATCCAGCTCCTCGCGATTCGGCTTGCGTGGGACTATGCCCTATTCAGGCTCCACGAAGACGGGCCCGTTTGCAGCGCATGGACGGCGGCCGTGCGCTCGATGGCCGACTCGGCCGGAGCGGAAGCGCCCCCCGATCGTGACCTGCTGATCGACGGGATTCTACAGACGGCGTTTGAGCTCTCGTTTCAGCGTGGCTTGATCGAGAAGCTCGCCGCTGCGCCCGCGGCTCCGGCCGTCGCGTTGATGCGTGCAGCAGTGCAAGCTGCCTTTTGCATCGACGTGCGGTCCGAGGTCTTTCGACGCGCGCTCGAGGAAGCGGCACCGGCGGTTCAAACGATCGGGTTCGCGGGCTTCTTCGGATTCCCCATCGAATACGTGCCCATCGGACGGCAGAGCGGCAGCGCACAGTGCCCTGTTCTTCTCAAGCCGAAGTTCGTCGTTCGCGAGGAAGTCACGGAAGCGGACGAAGAAGAAAGAACCGAGATCCTCGGCCTCCGTTTGCTTCGTCGGCGCGCCGCCAAGGCGTGGAAGTCGTTCAAGAGCTCGGCGGTTTCCTCGTTCGTCTACGTCGAGACGACCGGGCTCGCATTTGCGGCGAAGCTCGTCGGCGATGCCACCGGAATCACGCGGACCGTGACCCATCCGAGCGCCGACGGGCTCGACCCCAAGGTCCTTTCGCGCATCGGACCGGAAGTCGAACCGGGCACCCTCGCGGGGCGTCCGACGGGGTTGACCGAAAGCCAGCGCGTGGAAACCGCGGCCGGCATGCTCAAAGCGATGTCATTGACGGACGGTTTTGCCCGGCTCGTGATGCTCGCAGGTCATGGAAGCACCATGGTGAATAATCCCCACGCCGCTGGCTACGACTGCGGCGCCTGCGGCGGCAACCCCGGCGCGGCGAACGCTCGAATGGCCGCCTCGATCCTCAACGATCCGGACGTCCGCGCCGGACTTGCCGAGCGTGGGATCGTCATTCCGAGCGAGACCTGGTTCCTCGGATGCCTGCACGACACGACTACCGACGAGGTGACGGTCTTCGATCGTCATGAGATCCCGTCCTCCCACGCTCCGGATCTCGAACGGCTGGAAACCTGGCTCACGGAGGCTTCCGCCCTGGCGCGCGCGGAACGAGCAGTGCTTCTCGACGTCCCCATGACTGCTGAGATCGATGCAGCCGTCCTGAAGCGCAGCCGGGACTGGTCTCAAGTGCGACCTGAATGGGGTCTCGCCGGCAACGCCGCATTCATCGCAGCGCCTCGCGAACGCACGCGAGGCATCGACCTCGGAGGCCGAGTGTTTCTGCACGACTACCGCTGGCAACAAGACGAAGGCTGGAACGTGCTCGAGTTGATTCTCACCGCCCCCATGGTGGTCGCGAGCTGGATCAACCTCCAGTACTACGGTTCTTCGGTAAACCAGGAAGCCTTCGGCTCTGGAAACAAGGTGCTCCACAACGTCGTCGGTACCCTCGGCGTCTTCGAGGGCAATGGAGGCGACTTAAGAGTGGGCCTTCCGTGGCAAACAGTGCACGACGGCAAACGTCTCGTCCACGAGCCCTTGCGGCTGAGCGTGTTCATCGAAGCTCCGACCGATCAGATCGACGCCGTCCTCAAGAAGCACGGAACCGTCCGTGAGCTCGTCGATAATGGTTGGGTGCACTTGTTCGCGCTGGCCCCCGGAGGCCGGTCGTGCTTTCGCCGTACGGGAGAAGGTCTGTGGGTGACCTAGCGCAGCTCGAAGCAGAGTCGATCTTCGTCATTCGAGAAACCGCTGCCCAGTTCGAAAAACCGGTGCTCTTGTTCTCGGGCGGCAAGGACTCGATCGTCATGGCTCATCTGGCTCGCAAGGCATTTCATCCGGCGGGACTTCCATTTCCTCTGCTTCACGTCGATACGGGGCACAACTTCCGCGAGACGATCGAATTCCGGGACCGGTTCGTGAAGGCCATCGGGGCCGAGCTGCTCATCGCTAGTGTGCAGCGATCGATCGACGAAGGCCTCGTCGAGGAAGAGACCGGCCCATATGCCAGCCGAAACGCGCTTCAGATCGCGACGCTCCTGCGCGCGATCGAAGAATACGGCTTCGACGCCTGTCTCGGTGGCGGCCGGCGCGACGAAGAAAAGGCACGAGCCAAAGAGCGCTTCTTTTCTCATCGGGACACCCTCGGTCAGTGGGATCCGAAGAACCAGCGGCCGGAGCTCTGGAGCCTCTACAACGGGCTCAAGAGGAAAGGGGAAAACTTTCGAGTGTTTCCCCTCTCGAACTGGACCGAGCTCGACGTCTGGCGCTACATCAGAGAGGAAAGTATCGAGCTTCCGAACCTGTACTTCGCGGCCGAGCGAGAATGTCTGATCCGACACGGAGGAATTCTCGCCATTTCCGAGTTCGTGCAGCCGCGCGATGGCGAAGCGGTCGCGACCAAGAGCATTCGCTTCCGCACCATGGGAGATGCGACGATCACCGGCGCGATCGAGTCGAAAGCCTCCGACCTCGACGGGATCATTCGCGAGATCCTGACGGCGTCGCAAACCGAGCGCGGTAACCGTGCGGACGACCAGGTTTCGCAGACCTCGATGGAAGACCGAAAGAGGCAAGGCTACTTCTAGTGGCATGGCACCGAGGGCACTGCCCGTGCTCGGCTACGAGCACGTGTTCGTCAAGAAGGGGCGGTAGCGACATCTGCCGGATTGAACTAGACGCCACGCCGCGTGGGCCCCTTGTCAAACATCGCGACAGCGAACGAGCTTGACGCCCCACTCGCCGGACTTAAGTTTCGCGTTCGGCACGGAAAACAGCGATGAAAGACGAAGCCCTCTTAGACGCCTACTCCGAGGCGGTCGTGCACGCTGCCGAAACCGTGAGCCCATCGGTCGTCAAAATCGAAGCCAAGGCCGGCGGCAGCGGCTCCGGGTTCGTCTTCACCCCCGACGGCTACATCCTGACCAACAGCCACGTCGTCGGCGGTTCGACGAGCCTCTGGGTGCTCTTGAACGACGGCCGTCGCGAGCGGGCACGCCTGGTGGGCGACGACCCGGACACAGACCTCGCGGTAGTCGCCATTCGGGCGAGCGATCTCACCCCCGCCAAGCTCGGACAGTCGCGGGCGCTGCGGGTCGGTCAGCTCGCGATCGCGATCGGCAATCCGTTCGGCTTCGAATGTACCGTTACCGCGGGCGTCGTGAGCGCCCTCGGACGTTCGTTGCGCTCGCGATCGGGTCGCCTCATCGATGACGTCATCCAGACCGACGCCTCGCTCAATCCTGGGAACTCGGGAGGGCCGCTGGTGAACAGCCGGGCAGAAGTGGTTGGGGTGAACACCGCGATGATCCGACCCGCTCAAGGCCTTTGCTTCGCGGTTGCGATGGGCACCGCGAGCTTCGTCGCAGGCGAGCTGCTTCACAAAGGACACGTCAGTCGCAGCTACCTTGGGCTAGGCGGGCAAACCGTCCCGCTGCTTCGACAGGTAATCCGCTACTTCGAGCTTCCGAGCGATCACGGTGTTCTGGTCAGCCATCTCGAGCCCAAAGGCGCCGCGGCAAAGGCCGATGTTCGCGAAGGCGACATCGTCGTGCAGTTCGATGGACGCGCGGTCGGCGGCGTCGACGATCTGCACAAGCTCCTCACCGCCGACCGAGTTGGGGTATCCGCTCCCCTCATCTTGATCCGCGGCACGAAACGTCTCGAGCAGACAGTGACTCCCCGCGAAGCCCCGCCGCCTCCAACGCGGCGCAGGTGAAGGTTCATCACTTCATCCGACCGTCTAGCCGTTCGGCACCGTGCGTGGCAGCCTCGCCGCGATGATCACGTACGAGACGGAAACGACGATCGACGCGCCCCCGGGCGAGGTATGGAAGCATCTCACCGACTTTGCGCTGCATGACGAGTGGAGCCATCACTTCAAGTTGCGGGGACGGCCGGTGGCGGGGGAGAGCGCTCGTGTCGAGTTCGTCTTGTTTGGACGGCCGGCTGGCTCTCCGGTGGTGATCCAGAAGGTGAACGAGGGCCGGGAGCTTCGCTGGCATGGCGGGCCGAAGGGGATCGTCACCGGAAGCCATTACTTCATTCTCGAGCCGCGCGACGATGGTCGACGCACGCGCTTCCGCCACGGAGAGAGCTTCTCGGGGCTCCTTGCGCCGTTGGTCTGGGCGTTGCTGAGGGCTCAACTGGGACCGTCGTACTCCGGGTTCAACGAAGAGCTGAAGCAGCGCGTCGAAGGCGGCTAAGGGGCGACGCATGCCACGCATTCGGTTTCCATCGAGCCTCGATCGGTTGACCCCAGAGGTCCTCACCGCCCTCCTCGCCGAGGAGCAGCCCGGTGCAGTCGTCACGAGCTTTGACGTGCTAGGGAGCGCGGCCCGCGGTGATGGCATCGCCTCGACCGCCGACCGCGTCACGCTCGAGCTGCAGTACGAAACCGACGTGGGACTGCCTTCGCGAATGCTGCTCAAGACCGTGCTCTTGCACCGGGGCTTGCGCTTTGGACCCATGGCAATTCAGCTGACCGGCAAGGTGTTCGACGCGCTCGGCTCGCTTCCTTTTGGTTCGCGGCTTCGTGCTCGATTGTTTTCCGCAATCGGCGCTTATCAGCGCCGCTACCCGCATGCGCCCGATGCGATGTATGTGAACGAAGTCCGATTCTATCGAGAGATTCGCCCACAGCTCTCGCTCGAAACGCCCAAGTGCTTCGGAAGCGTCTTCGACGAACGGCGTCGAAGCTTTGGTGTGCTGATGGAAGACCTCAGCCTTCGTGATGCACGATTCCCGAGCGCAGTGAGCGACGTCACCGTCGACGAGGTCCGGGGGCTGCTCACGACCTTGGCGGCCTTGCATGCGGGCTTCTGGGAGAGCCCGGCGCTGCACGCTCGATTGAATTGGCTGCCGACACCCGTTTCAGGGGGCATGTACCCGGTCTTCCAGGCGATAGGCCTCGATTTGATTCGGAACCAGGTGGAGACCAACGCATACAAGGCCGCGTTGATCGAGCCGCTCGGCAAGACCGTCGACGAGCTCTGGGACGCGCTTTGGAAGGCACAAGAGATGCTCGCAACCGGGCCCCAGACGTTGCTCCACGGGGATCCGCACATCGCGAATACCTATCTGTTGCGCGATTCCCGCGGCGGGCTCCTGGATTGGCAGCTCACGGTGAAGGGGCGCTGGGCGCACGACGTCGCGTATCTGTTGATCACCGCGCTCCGGACGGAGGATCGGCGCACGCACGAGCGCGAGCTTCTCGGCTTCTACATCGATGAGCTTCGGCGGCATGGCGTGGGACGACCGCCCAGGCCGGAAGAGGCCTGGCTTCGGTACCGGCAGGCGGCGATCTGGGGACTGGTGATCGGTTGGCTCATCACGCCAACCGAGAACTACGGCGAGGCGATCACGAAGGCGAACATCGCGCGTCTCGTGAGCGCCGTGGAAGATCTCGACACGCTGAGAGCCTGATCCTGAGGGGTCGTCCAATGTACGACGCGCATCGGCCGGAGTCGCCAGGGCCATCAGCGTTCTTTTCGCACTGCAGGCCGTGGGCTGCTCCGACGGAGGCCCCACCTACTTCGACGCCTGCGATGGCACCCTCGAGACGAGTGCCACGGCGCTCTTCGCGTACGCTGCAAAAGCCGCGACGACCCTCGCCCTGATCGAAACCTCCGGGCTGTAGGAAGATCTCATCGGGTGATCCAATGCCAGTCGGCGCCGAGGAGGGCCTGTGCCTCCGACGGGCCCCAGCCGCCCCGCTGATACGGCACGGCTGGACGTCGGTCGGACAGCACTCGCTCGACCACACGCCACGCTTCCATCACGGCGTCTTGGCGCGCGAACAACGCCGGGTCGCCGCGAAGGGCATCCCCGATCAGCCGATCATAAGGATCGCGGCCACGCGCCCGATCGTGCTCCAGATGAAGCTCGATCGGTTGGCTCACCATGGCCGTGCCTGGACTCTTGGCCTGCATCGAGAGCTTGATCTCGTCGTCGGGCTTCGTACGGAACGTCAATCGATTCGGACCCGGGCGGCAATTCGAGTCGGCGAAGAGCGGCCGCGGGGGCCGTGCAAACTCTATGACGGCCTCGGTGACCGTCGAAGCGAGGCCCTTCCCGGCCCGAAGGATCCACGGAACACCAGCCCAGCGCCACGAGTCGAGCTCGAGCCGCACGGCAGCGTAGGTCTCGGTATCGGAGCCCGCCGCGACACCGTCTTCGGTGAGGTAGCCGTCGTATTGGCCGCAGACCAGGTCATCGGGAGTGAGGGTCTTGATCGCCCGCAGGGCTTTGACCCGCTCGTCTCGAAGCGCGTCGGGATCGTCCGACACCGGCGGCTCCATCGCCAGCAAGGCCACCATCTGCAGCAAGTGGTTCTGGACCACATCACGAAGCGTACCCACCCGATCGTAGAACTTGCCCCTGCCCTCGACCCCGAAGTCCTCCGCCATCGTGATCTGCACGCCGCGCACGTAGTGCCGATTCCATACCGGCTCCAACAGCGTGTTGGAGAAGCGAAAGATCATGAGATTCTGCACCGCCCCCTTCCCGAGAAAGTGGTCGATTCGGTACACGTGACTCTCGGGGAAGTACCGGTGAATGGTGTCATTCAGCTCGGCAGCCGATTGGGTGTCTCGACCAAAGGGTTTCTCCAATACGACTCGTCCTTCACGGTGGAGACCCACCGACGCGAGCCCCTCGACGACGTCATCGAAGAGGTCGGGGGGGATCGCGAGATACGACACGGTGCGTCGTGCCGCGCCCGACTTCTCGAGGACCTTGTGGTAGGTGGATGGATCGCGGTAGTTGCCGGATACATAGCTCAGGTTGCTCGCCAGTCGCGCAAACACCGTGTCATCAATCGGTTTGCCAACGGCCTCGAGGGCCTCGCGGGCGTGAGCACGGAGCGTCTCGTCGTTCCAATCACGAGTCGCGACGCCGACGATCGGCATGTCGAGCATACCTGACGCGGTCAGGTCGTAGAGCGCGGAGAAGAGCTTGCGACGGGAGAGATCGCCCGTGATCCCGAAAAGGATGAGTGCATCGGCGTAGTTCGCATCCGTCATGACCGCGCAACTACCGGAATTGAAGGCACCTGTCGACCGGTCACCTATACGGTGGCACGATACTCACGGATGTTCGGTGCAGGGGACACAAGGAGCTCTGCGTGGCAAAGGTCGAAGCGCATTTCGTCGGTAGTGGTGACGCCTTCGGGAGCGGAGGCCGATTTCAGACCTGCATCGCGATACGCACGGGTCAGGATCTCTTTCTCATAGACTGCGGAGCATCGTCACTGATCGCCTTGCGCCAGCAGCGGATCGAGCCGCGCGACGTCAGCGAGATCTTGATCACCCATCTGCACGGCGACCACTTTGGTGGCCTACCGTTCTTCCTGCTCGACGCGCAGCTGGGTTCCAAGCGCACTGCTCCCCTGACGATCCTCGGGCCACCTGGTCTTCAGGCTCGGCTGATCGAGGCGATGGAGATCCTCTTCGCGGGTTCGTCCAAGATCGCGCCGCAGTTCGAGTTGAGCTTCGTCGAGCTGGGCCCGAGGAAGCCGACCCGAGTAGACCAGATCGAGGTCACGGCGTTCCCGGCCGCTCACTTCAGCGGGGCGCCCTCCTACAGCCTGCGCGTCGAGGTCGAAGGGAAGATCTTCGTCTACTCGGGTGACACCCAGTGGACCGATACTTTGATCGAAGCGTCAGCCGAGGCGGATCTATTCGTTTGCGAATGCTACGTGTTCGACAAAGAGGTCCCGCTACACAACAACTACCGGGCGATCATGCAGCACCATTCTCGTCTCACGTGCAAGCGCATCGTTCTCACGCACATGAGCGACGATATGTTGTCGCGAGCCTCCGAGGTGGAGTTGCAGACCGCTGAGGACAACATGACTGTCGTCCTCTAGCCGCCCATCCACCACGAAGGAAGGGCGCTCTCGACCTTGGACGAGGCTCCGGCCGGCTCGCCCAGCGGGGCTGGCGCGTCCCCGTCGGTCGTCTCGCTCACTTGGCTCGGAACAGGTGACGTGTGGTCGGCTTTGCGCTAAGAGCCCACGCGAAAGGGAGGCGAAGTGACGAGCAGCAAACTCAGCAAAAGCGATACTCCGGTCGTCGCGATCCTGACTGGAAGCCCGAGTGACCTTCCGGTCGTGTTGAAGGGCCGTGACGTGCTCGACGGCTTGGGCATCCCGAGCGATGTGCGCGTTCTGTCGGCACACCGGACGCCACACGAAATCGCCAAGTACATCGCCGCCGCTGAGAAGCTCGGCGTCGAGGTCTTCATCGCCTGCGCAGGGATGGCTGCCCACCTCGCTGGCGTCGTCGCAGCCCACACCACTCGCCCGGTCATCGGCGTGCCGATTGCGTCGGGGGCGCTCCAAGGCCTCGATGCGCTGCTTTCGACCGTTCAAATGCCTCCTGGAGTCCCCGTCGCGACGGTCGGCATCGACGGCGCGACCAATGCGGCCTTTCTAGCCGCGCGCATCGTCTCGTTGACTCATCCAGAGGTGCGGCAGCGGCTGCTCGATCACCTCGAAGAGAGCAAGAAGCGCTACGATTCGCCGGACCCATCGACCCCGGGACAAGCCTCGGCTTGACGGGCTCAGTCTGCATCCTTATGCGGCTTTAGTTAGACTCCCATGTCACTCGGCCGCATCCTCATCTTTTTCGGGGTCATCTTTGGCTTGACGATCGGCACCCACTATTACCTGTGGGCTCGGCTGATTCGAGACCCGATGTGGCCTTCTCCTTGGCGTCAGGTCGCGACCGTCGGGCTGGTGCTGCTCGCTCTGTCGATCCCGGCATCGATGCTGGCGTGGCGCACGCTGCCCCGTAGCCTCGCGATCCCGGTGTCGTGGGTCGGTTACATATGGATGGGCTCGATGTTCGTCTTGCTGGTCCTCCTCTGGGGCGGGGAGCTCGCACGCTTTGGCTGGGTCAAGTACGCGAGCTTCACCTCGGTCGACGGCGGGCGCCGGGAGTTTCTCGCACAAGTCCTCGCGGGTGGCGCGGGGATGTTTGGGCTCGCGTTGTCGGGCTGGGGCGTGTGGTCGGCGATTCGACCGGTCGAGGTCAAGCGCGTGAGGGTTCGCCTGAAGAAGCTTCCCGAAACCCTGAAAGGCCTACGTCTCGTCCAGCTCAGCGACATGCACGTCGGTCTCACGATCGGCCGAGATTTCGTCGAAGACGTCGTGCGCAAGGTGAACGCCCTCGATCCCGACATCGTCGCGATCACGGGAGATTTGATCGACGGCTCGGTCGAAGAGCTCGGGCGCGCAGTCGCCCCACTCGGAGAGATTCGCGCGACCTTCGGAGCTTTCTTCGTCACGGGCAATCACGAGTACTACTCGGGAGCGGATTCGTGGCTCGAGTTTCTGCGGGGTTTGGGGATCCGAGTGTTGCGCAACGAGCACGTCGAGCTTTCAAAGGACGGTGAGGTGATCCACGTCGCTGGGGTCGATGACTGGTCGGCACACAGATTTGGCAACGGTCACGGAGCTGACATGTCGCGCGCCATGGAGGGACGGGACGTGAGCAAGCCCGTCGTTTTGCTCGCACACCAGCCCGTGCATTTCGACGAAGCGCGCGCCCATGGCGTCGATCTTCAGATCTCGGGACACACCCACGGCGGCCAGATCTTTCCCTTCGGGATTCTCACGCGCCTCGTGCAGCCGTTCCTGTCCGGCCTTCACCAGCGCGGCGAATCGCAGATCTACGTCAGCTCGGGCACCGGCTACTGGGGGCCGCCGATGCGGATCGCCGCCCCCGCCGAGATCACCCTGATCGAGCTGGACCGCAACGCGACTGCCTAGGGCGACGCACACCGGACATCGACATCGGCGGCGATCGCGGTGACCCACGGATCGTTTCGGCTTCGGTAGTCTGCCTGCAAGCGTTCGAGCTGCGCCTCGGCCGCCGACCGCTCCTCGGCAGTCCCCGCCCGAAGAGCGAGCTCGAGCGCCACGAGCGACGTTCCTCGGGTCTCGCCTCCGTAGACCGCGCGTCCGAGGGCCTCGTGCGTCTGGAAAACATCGCAGGCGGAGAGTGCCGCCATCGCACGGTAAAGCTCGATCGCAGTGAAGCCCGGAAAGCGCGCGGCGGGCACCGAAAGGCGGTCGTAGGCGGCCCGCGCTCGGGCCCGTTCATCTGGGCTCTGGTACCTGCGCAGGCCTCCGAGATCCCCATCCCGTGCGAGCGGCCGCAAGAGCTCGAGGCCCTGGTGCCACGCGTGGATCGATGTGGTGTTCAACTGTGAGCCGATCCGAGAGACCTCGGCGCTCACCTTGGAATCGGGAATGCCGGAATCGAGAAGGTGCCCGGCACGGTAGCCTGGGCCGAGAACCTCGAACGGCTCGAGCATGGGAGATGCATCGCGGCGAACGAACAGAGAATGGCGGTCTTCGACGAATGAGAGCGCCCAAGCTCGGTGCCTGCTCAGGTAGTCGGTCGCGGGAATGTGATCGAAGCGGGTGTGATCGAGGACGACGGTGTTCACCTCGTACTCGGTGAGCAGCGCCTCGAAGAGCCGAGGATCTGCGAAGCTGTCGGCGACTCTCTGGATCATCTCGGGACCATAGAAAGGCACACGTCCGTCGATCAGGAGCTTGCCGTGCGGGGCCGCAAACATGAGAACCCAACTGTCCTCGAGCGTAGCGAGAATTCTGGAAGGCTCGACGTCACGCTCGATGACCTCGGCGGACGCCCAAGGGTAACGCCGCTTCGGCTCGCCGAAGCCAAAGCCCAAGTCAGGCACCATGTTTATCGTCCACAGGATGCTCGACGCCGCGGCAACACCGATGAGACCGACCGCGAAGCGGCGCATCTTTCCAAAGACCGGCAGTCGAGAAAGCCCTGCGCCGATGAAGGGGGCACAGAAGAGAAGCTGATGGGCAACGAAGCGCATCGACCGAAACGCCATTGCGCTCAGCAACACGCAGAACACGGCATAGGCGAGGCCAAACCGGGAGGCGCGAACCACGGGCCGAATCGCGGCGAGGACGAAGAGCGCGGTCACGGTGGGCGCCACGAGCAGTCGAAGCGGGTCCTTGGGCGACCAGGCCGCCCACTCGACGAGCAACTCCCGGTACTCGGGGCGAAGCACGTGCGACACCGCATCGGTGACGATCGAAAAGCCGAATGGCGTGCAGCCCGTTGCGACGAGCTGCAAGAACAGCAGGCCGACCATCCAACGAAACGCCGAGGTCCGAAACGAAAATGCAGCGAAGATCAGCGTGATCGCGGCGCCGAAGAGGTGCGACCCGTGAGCGTTGACCCATGCGACCTGCAGCAACGCGAGCCACACGAGAACCAAGCGCTTACGTCGTGCCGTGCTTCCCTCGTCATACAGTGTGCCGATGCCGAGGAGAAGAATCGCGGGGAAGAGCAGCCCGATCACTTGGGGTCGCACCGTGAAGCGGAAGCGGGCAACGGGCAGCACCATCAAGAGCGCGGCAAGTGTGAGCAGCGGCGCGAGCTCGGCGCCGTGGGCCAGGCGGCTAGCCAGGATCACGAGTAGATACCCGAGCGCTCCCAGCGCCAGGCACTTCAGCAGAATCAACGCATTGGCGCCGAAATGGTCGTAGAGCAGCCAGGTCGCCAAGTCGTACGCCCACTCGTAGTTGTTCCAGGGCTGAGGGGTTGGTCGCCAGAACGAGAAGAGATCGACCCTCGGCACGCGCCCGAGCTCGACGATCTGACGTCCCTGCGCCAAGTGCCCGTAGGCATCGGAGGCAAAGAGCGGAAAGAGCCCCGCAAGAAAGAAGGCGACAGCCGACGCCCAGGCGCTCGATGACACGATCCTTCTCGGCACGACGGCAGTGTCGGTCGAAGTCCGACGGGCCGTCAAACAACACGACGGCTACAACATCGAACGAAGCGCTGGTAGCAGCGTCTCGTGCTGCCACTGAAAGCCATGAGCGTGCAGAGCAGCCGGGATGACGCGAGCGCCGCCGATCAGCATCTCGTCGGCCATTTCCGACCCAGCACCGAGCCGGAGCGCGAACTTCGGGACCGGAAGGAAGGTCGGCCGCTTCAACACGCGGCCCATTGCAGCGGTGAAATCCGCATTGGTCACAGGCGTCGGGGAGACACAGTTGACCGGCCCTTCGAGGTCGCTGCGCTCGAGGGCAAAGATGAGAGCCGACACTAGGTCCTCGAGCGCGATCCAACTCATGTACTGGCTTCCATCGCCGATGCGGCCGCCCAAACCGAGCAAGAACGGCATCTTCATCTTCGCGAGCGCTCCGCCGTCGGGTGCGAGCACGATTCCGATGCGTGCATGCACGACGCGGATCCCCGCCTTCTCCGCCGCAGTCGTCGCGGCTTCCCACTCACCGCACACCGAGGCAAGAAAGCCGGTGCCTTGCGCAGCGCTCTCGTCGAGCGTCTCGTCGCCGCGCGCGCCGTAATACCCAATCGCCGAGGCCGACACCAACACGCGTGGCTTGGGCGAAAGCTCCGCAAGGGCGCCTGCGAGCAGCGTAGTGCCTCGAACCCGACTGTCACGAATGCTGGCCTTCTTGGCCTCGGTCCAGCGCCCGCTCGCCACGTTGTCCCCGGCGAGGTGGATTGCTCCATCGACCCCCTGGAGGCCTGCCATGTCGATGGCCCCCTCATCGGGATCCCAGCGAATCTCGTCCTGCGCTCTTGGCGCCCTCCGCACCAGGCGAAGAACCTCGAAGCCATTACGCCGGAGAGTCGGCACCAACGCCCCGCCCACGAGGCCCGAAGCACCGGTGACTGCAATTTTACCGCGCCCAGCCATCGAGAAGAAGCCTGAACCAGCTCGGCGTTCGCGCAACCCGGTTTTCCACGTGGCCGCCGAGGCCAACTCTCGCTATGGTCCGGCATCTTGCGAGTCCTTCTCATCGCCCCATCGGCATATACGTCGAGTCGAGACGCCCAGGACGTGGCGACCTTGGCCAAGGTCTTGCGTCGCGCCGATCACTCCGTGGACCTCGTATCTCCGCTCTATGCCCACGTCGACGCGGCCAAGCTCGCGCTCGCACGCCGTCTCACGAAGCTCGAGTTCGAGCTCGGAGGCAGGGCGTGGTCCTGCGAGCTCTACACGGGCCGTAACCCCGACGGAGTCGGCCTGACCTTCATCGGAAACGAGGAGGTTCTCTTGTCTGCCGATTCGCTCACCGGTGAAGGCGAGCAGCTCGACGCCTCGAGAGTCGGCGTCTTCGCCGCGGCCGCTACGGAGCTGATCCGGCAGACGGCAACGGAGTACGACGTCGTGCACGCGCACGGCTGGGCGGCCGGGGCGGTGATCGCACGCTTGCGGTCGGTGCTTCCGGAAATGCCGACCGTCCTGACGGTCTACGACGCCTCCAAACAGGGCCGGTTCGATCTCGGCGAGGCCGAATGGTTGGGGCTCGGCGCCGAAGCGCGCGACGCGGAGGGCATCAACGTTCTCCGAGCCGGCCTGCTGAGCGCTGATCGCGTAACGACCCCCTCCCCCAATTATGCACATCGGCTGCAGCGCCAGGAAAATGAGGACCCGCTCAGCGACGTGTTTCGCGAGCTCGGGCCGAAGCTCGCCGGGGTGCGCCACGGGATCGACCCCGCGCTCTGGAACCCGGCGACCGATGGGCACCTGCCCGCCCGATTCGACCCATTCGACATGGATGGGAAAGACAAATGCAAGGCCGAGCTGCAGCGCGACGTGACGTTGCCGGTGCGGAGCGACGTGCCTTTGTTCGGCGCGATCGGATCGGTAGACGACGACGGGATGGCACTGCTTGCCAAGATTGGACCTGACCTCTTGCGCAATGACCTACAGCTCGTCGTTCAGCTCGAGGGCGATGGCGAGCTCGTGGCCATCTTCGAGGAGCTCTGGGACCAGTGGTCGGACCGCATTCAAATCCGAACCGGCAACGACGAGGCCTTTCGGCACATTTTGGTCGCTGCGAGCGATTTCATCGTGGTTCCAGGCTCTGAGGTCCCACTCGACAACATCCAGATGCGAGCGCAGCGCTACGGCGCGCTGCCCGTCGTTCGCCGCGACAGCGGCCTCGCGGACGAGGTCGTGGACTCCGAGGCCTCTCTCAAGACGGGCTCCGGGATTCTCTACGACGAGCTGACCGCACGGGCTCTTCTCTCCGCCATGCAGCGCGGAGCGGCGGCATTCGCCAACACCAAAGCCTTCCGCGCGATGCAGAGCCGCGTGATGCGCATCGACCATTCTTGGGAGCGGACGACTCGGCTCTACGAGCGAACATACCGCGACGCGATCGCAGCGCACGGGAGCTAACCGGACTGCCCGGTCCCTCGTGCGCCCATCGGAAGCTTCGCGTCGCTCGCTCGAAGGTAACACGGCTCCAGCGAATCGAGGTGCGCGGGTCCCGTCGTCCGCATGACGTGCCGAACCTCGGCAACGAGAGCGCCCGGTGTCGAGGCGTTCAGGCTACGATCTAGATTGCCGGCGCGCGGCCCGAGGACAGCCTCGAGGATCGCGGCATGCGGCCCTACACCCTCACCACCCAAGGCCAAAGGGCGATCCCCGATCGCCTCTCGAACGCGGCCGAAGACGTGCTCCGGCGAGCCGAAAAGTGGTGTGGTCAACTCCTCCACACCGAGGTCCCCAACGAGGTATGCTGCTGCAAACACATCGCCACGGTATGCGGTCATTACCGGTACACGAACGTAGCTCGCATCGCAATCGATCGTCCTGGCGAGCACGCGCAGCGAGCTGACTGCCACGATGGGTAAATTCAAGCCGAGAGCCAAGCCTTTGGCAGTGCCGAGCCCCACGCGTAGGCTCGTGAATTTTCCAGGCCCGATGTTGACCCCAATGACGGAGAGCTCGTCGCGGGAGCAGCCGGCCTCGGCCATGCATTGCTCGATGTAGCCGAACAAATGCTCGCCGTGCCGGCCGACCGAGCGCCAGCGTACCGAGGAGACCGTGCCGTCGTCTCGAACTACGGCCACGGTGCCCTCATCGGTCGCGGTGTCGAGACAAAGGATGGTCATGGGGCTGCTTGACGCATGCCTACCCTCAGACTAGCGTCCGCGCCACCAAAGGGGCCGCCTGCGCCACTCGCTGATAGTCCGCCTGAATGAGCAAACCACGAGACAAATCAGCTTCGCAAGGGGCGCGCAAGGCAAGAAAGGGCGACGGCTGGAAGTCGAATCTGGTGACCATCGGAGGCGCACTGCTGCTAGCGTTGTTCATTCGAGTCACCTTGTTCGAGGCCTTCGCAATCGACGGCCCTTCGATGGAGCCGACTCTGCTCGATGGAGACCGGGTCGTCGTCGCGAAGTATCCGTATGGGCTGTTTCTCCCGTTCACCAATGAGGCCGCATGGAACTGGGGCGGCCCGGACCCCGGAGACGTGATCATTTTGCACAGCCCCGCAGACAACGAGGACATCGTAAAGCGCGTCATCGGTGTCGGTGGAGACGAGATTCTGATTCAGGACGGCAAGATCTCGCGCAACGGAAAGGTGCTCGAGACGATCGAGTTGGGCCCTTGCTCGGCGGAACAGCAACGAAGCATCGACCCCACGTGCAGGGTTTACCAGGAGACCCTGAACGGGAAGCCGCACCAGATAAGCCACTCGAAGCACGACTTCCCGCTCGACCGCCCACTTCTCACGGTTCCTCCTGGCCACGTCTACGTTCTAGGCGACCATCGCGACAGCTCGAACGACAGTCGCAACCCGTTGATAGGTGCAGTTCCGAATTCGCGCATCAAAGGCAGAGCGCGCTTCATCTACATGTCCTGGAAGAACAGCCGGAGTTCATTTTGGGAACGCATCCGCTGGTCCCGCGTCGGCCACAGTCTCGACTAACCGCCTCGTCCCCCGTAGGCTAGCAACATGAGCGACGTCAAGGGCGACATCGTAGCGCGCATGCGCGATGAAATCGGAGCCATCGACAAAGATGCTCCGGAAGCGGTCGCTCTCGTCTACCCGAGTCCGTACCGCGTCGCGATGTCGTCCCTCGGCTACCAGAGCATCTACCGATCGATCAACGCATCGAAAGGCCGAGCCGCGCACCGCGCGTTCTTACCCGACGACATCGAGACGTGGCGACACTCCCGCGTGCCCCTGGTCACGTACGAAAAGCTCCGCCCGGTCTCCGACTATCCGGTGGTCGCGTTTTCGGTCGCATACGAAACCGAGCTCGGCGGGTTGATCGAGAGCCTCGAGCTCGCAGGCATCCCGCCTCTCGCAGAGGACCGGACCAAACAGCATCCGTTCGTACTCGCGGGCGGACCGCTGACGTTCAGCAACCCGCTTCCGCTCGCCCCCTTCGTCGACGCCGTGGTCATGGGCGAGGCCGACCAATCGGTTCACACCGTTCTGGACGTGATCTTCGGCTCGGACTCCAAGGAGAGCGCCGTGCGCGCTCTACGGGATCATCCCCACGTCTTCGTGCCGAGTGCGCACGGCAGCGTCCTGCCGCCCATCGACAAAGCAGACAGCGCCACGCTTCCCGCGTTCTCGCAGATCATCACGCCGCACACCGAGCTCCGAAACATGTTCCTTCTCGAGCCCGAGCGCGGGTGCCATCGAGGTTGCACCTATTGCGTGATGCGGCGTTCCACGAACGACGGCATGCGCATCGTCGCAAAGGAACGGATCCTGTCGTTGATCCCCGACCGTGCGAAGCGCGTGGGCTTGGTGGGCGCCGCTACGACCGACCACCCCCAAATCACGGAAATCGTGAATGCCATCGTCGAATCGGGTCGCGAGGTCGGTCTGTCGTCCCTTCGAGCGGATCGACTGAACGATGATCTGATGGGCGCGCTCCGTCGCGGTGGCCACCGAATTCTGACCACCGCAAGCGATGGCGCGAGCCAGCGTCTGCGTGACTTCATTCAGCGACGGACGAGCGAAGAACAACTGCGGCAGGCAGCGGCACTCGCGCGCCGTCACGGCATGAAGCGACTGAAGCTCTACGTGATGGTGGGCATCCCTGGCGAGACCGAGGCGGACATCGATGAGCTGATCGATCTCGGCAAGGAGCTGTCCTCCTCGATCCCCCTTTCGCTCGGCATCGCCCCGTTCGTCGCGAAGCGGAACACGCCGCTCGACGGCGCTCCGTTTGCGGGGATATCCGTCGTCGAGTCGCGGCTTCAACGGCTTCGTCGTGGTGTACGAGGCTGCGTGGACGTGCGCGCGACCAGCGCGAGGTGGGCCTGGGTGGAGTATGTGCTCGCACAGGGCGGCCGCGCCGAAGGGCTTGCCGTGCTCGATGCAGTGCATGCCGGTGGCCGCTTTGCCGATTGGAAGCGCGCGTTCGATGCGCTCCCGGAGAACCGGCCGCGCCGCCTCCTCGTTCGCCCCGGAAACCGCTTGGGTCGCGCCGCTCAGCCGACGAGGCTCGAAGCCGCCGAGGCGGCCCAATCGAGATAGCGGCTCGGGATGATACCCATGTGCAGCACGTAGATCCCGGCAAGGACCACCGCGGCCGCGACGTAGAGGGACTGCATCGGAACTGCGACTGGCTGGCCTTCCTCGGGCTCGCGCATGAAGAGATAGACGATGACCTTGAGGTAGTAATAGGCGCCGACCGCGCTTGCGAGAACGCCGAGGACAGCGAGCCAGACCATCGGTCCGCCGGCCTGAACCGCGGCGCTGAACACATAGTACTTACCGAAGAAGCCCGCCGTGGGAGGCATCCCCAACAACGACAGAACACCGATGACGAATGGGAAAGCTGCCATCGGATGGCGGCGGCCGGCACCTGCGAGGTCGTCGTAGCTCACGGCTTCTTTGCCCTGCGACCCCATCAGGATGAGCGAGCCGAACGCAAGCACGTTCGAGACCGTGTACGCGCCGACGTAGTAGAGGACCGAGCTCACCGCGAAGGCGCCGACTCGATCGACCGCGGCAACGCCGACCAAGATGTAGCCTGCGTGGGCGATCGATGAATATGCGAGCATCCGTTTGACACTCGTCTGCGCGATCGCAGCCAAATTGCCGTAGACCATGGTCACGACGGCGAGCAGAATCATGACCGGTGTCCAACCGGTGTAGAGGCCCATGCTGGCTGGATCGCCAAAAGCGCCGACGAGCACTCGGAGGAGCACGGCGACCGCAGCTGCTTTCACCCCGACCGACATGAAGGTCGTGACCGGTGTTGCCGCTCCCTCGTAGGCGTCGGGAACCCACATGTGGAAGGGCACGGCGCCCAGCTTGAACGTCAGTCCCACGATGAGCAGGACCATCGCAAGGGTCGTGAGGGTCGCATCGGCTCGTCCGTCGGCGATTGCCTCCCGAATGCCGGAGAGATCGGTGTGGCCAGTCGCCCCGTATAGCAGCGCGCTTCCAAAGAGCAGAATCGCAGCCGCGAAGGAGCCGAGCAGAAAATACTTCACCGCACCTTCGACCGCGCGCGCACTCGTGCGTCGATAGGCGACGAGCGCGTACGCTCCGAGGGACATCGTCTCGAGGCCCAAGAAGATGGTCAAGAGGTCGACTGCGCGCGCGAGCACCATTGCACCGAACGCCGTGAAGATGACGATGACGTAGAACTCTCCGCGCTCGAAACCGTGCTCGCGTAGGTAGCCGCCTGCTAAGAGCACGGACAGGCCCGCTCCGACACAAATGACCACGTCGAAGAACAAGCCGAGCTGGTCGACCGCGAGGTAGTGCGTGACTACCTCGGGGGCAGGCGCAACGTCGCCGCGGGCGAGCAGCACGCCGGCGAGAGCAGCTCCCATGAAAAGCGAAACCGCCGTGACTAGCGCCAACTCGGCGCGCTCTCTGCTGAACGCGTCGACCAGCATGATGCTCAGGCCGGCGGCCACCAAAAGCAGCAGCGGCGACACTCCCATGAGCGAGCTCATCGCTGCACCTCGTGGGTAGGTTCCGAGATCGCGAGGTCATCGGCGACAGTCAGTCGCTTCTTCAACACCTCGAAGTCGACCAAGCGAGCCTCACCCGTTTGACGACCCTCGTAATACCGCATCGTGAAGTCGGTAACGAAGGAATCGACCGCTGGGGTCATCTTGTCGAGGAAGAACTTGGGGTAAAGCCCAATCCAGAAGATCATCACGATGAGTGGCAAGAGCGAGACCACCTCGCGCCGGTTGAGATCGGTGAGTGATTCGTTCTCTTCGTGCACGACATTGCCCCAGAACATGCGAAGCACCGCGTGCAGCATGTAGACCGCCGCCAGGATGACCCCGGTTGCCGCCAGTAGAGTCATGACGAACCAAGACGAGCCGAAGCCGATCGGCATGCGCGAGAAGAACGCCCCCGCCAAGATCATGAACTCACCGACGAATCCGTTCGTCCCGGGAAGACCAATTGAGCTCATCGTGACGATGACGAAGAAGAGCGCGTACCAAGGCATCACCTTTGCCAGCCCACCGAAGTCGTCGAGCATTCGGGAATGCCGCCGGTCGTAGATCACGCCTACGAGAAGAAAGAGTGCTCCGGTCGAGACGCCGTGATTGATCATTTGCAGGACGGCGCCCGAGATGCCTTGCCGATTCATGGCGAAGAGTCCGAGCAGAATGAAGCCCATGTGACTCACCGAGCTGTAGGCGACGAGCTTCTTCAGGTCGCGCTGCACCCACGCTGCATACGCGCCATAAATGATGCCGACGATACCGAGCCCGGCGAGCACCGGCCCGATCGCCTGACTGGCGACGGGAAACAGGGGCATCGCGAACCGGACGAAGCCGTAGATCCCGAGCTTCAGCAGAACCGCTGCGAGGATGACCGAGCCGCCCGTCGGTGCCTGAACGTGCGCGTCGGGCAACCACGTGTGGAACGGGAACATCGGCACCTTGATCGCGAACGCCAGCGCAAACGCGCTGAATAGCAGGTACTGCGGCACGGCCGGCAGCACGAGGCTCGAAAGCTCCTGCAAATCGAAGGTGTAATGGCCGGCGAGCTTTTCGTAGCTCGCAACGAGGTACAGAATGGCAACCAGCATCAGCAAGCTGCCGACGATCGTGTACATGAAGAACTTCACCGCGGCGTAGACGCGGTCCTTGCCGCCCCAGATGCCGATGATCAGATACATCGGCACCAGCATCAATTCCCAGAAGACGTAGAACAGGAACAAATCGAGCGCGACGAATGCGCCGAGCATGCCTAGCTCGAGGAGCAAAAACGACGCCGCGTACTCCTTGATGCGGGTTTCGATGCTTCCCCAGGAAGCGTAGAGCGCGATGGGTGAAAGCAACGTCGTCAAGATGACGAGCCACAACGAAAGCCCATCGACTCCAACCTTGTACGAAATCCCAAACGACTCGACCCAGGTCACATGCTCGACGAAGCGGTATCCCACCGTCGAATAGTCGGCAAAAACCAAACGAAGGCTGACGACGAGCTCCGCCAACATCGCGGCGATCGAGAAACGCTTGATCCCGACTTCCCAACTGCGAGGCATCAGCAGGATGATCACGGCGCTGATCGCCGGAATCGCCAGCAGCCAGGTGAGATAGTTCGTGCTCATCGGACGACCTCGGGGGCCGGTGGGACCCACGCGGCATGCGTTGGCTGATCGAGCCAGAAGGGGAGCACGATTTCCTTGCTGGCTAGACGCGTGTTCCCGAAGGCGTTGCGCACCTCGAGGGTCGCTTCGACGACCGGGCGCCCGAAGATGCGAACGGGGCCGAGGCGGCCCGCCTTCCCCATCGGCAAACGGATCTCCCGAGAAGTGCCCTGGCGAAACACCAACTCGTGGCCGTCGCGGCGCACCTCGAACCCGACGTCGTTCGGCGACAGGAACTCCGAGGGAACCATGGATTCGATCGGAAGGAGGGACCATTCGTCGGTCACCCGAATCCTCTTCTCCACTTCGGAGCCGACGCGGGCGAGGAACAGCGCCACGCCGCGAACGTCCTCTTCATCGTATTCAAACGTCGTTCCTGGCGCGCGGTCCCAAGGGGTGTCGAACTCTCCGTCGGAATTCGCGTCCCAGCGGTACTCGTAGCCGAGTCCCCGCGGTGTCGTGAGCTCGACGCTGGTCCCTTCGAAGGCAGCTTCGATGTGCGAGTGCGGGGTCCAGAACCAGGCCAGCACTGCAACGACACCGACGATCATCACGGAGCCGTACATCTGCACGACTCCGTTCTGCATGCGCGCAAGGATTCGGCCGGCCTCGCGAACGTTGAAGCTCGGCAGCTTCGTCATGAGCGCGTCGACGAAGGTCATGTCGGCGTGTCCGACTACCGTGGCAACCTTCTTGATTGGATTGACGATCGTTGCCGCATAGAGCTCGTCCACGCGCCACTTTTCGAAGACGAGCTGGTACAGACGGGCAGGAAGCTTCTCGGCAAGGGCATCGGTGCTCTTGTTTCGATAAAGCACCCAGGCGGCGCTGATACCGATCGCCATCGCCCCGAACGCCAGGCCCGAAGCGAGATTCACGACATGCATCTCCTCGGGAACCGGCTGACCGGCGACGGTGCCCTCCATCCAGTGGCCCCACCAACTGTGCAGATGCGTTCCGGTGACCGGCATCACGTGCGGCAGACCCAGGAAACCAGCCCCGAGGGCGCCGATGCCGAGCAGGACAAGAGGAATCGTCATGGTAGATGGCGACTCGTGGGGGTGTGCGTCGTAAGGATGGTCACCCGACTGGTCGGCGCTGCGGTAGTCGCCTGTGAAGGTCAGAAAGTACAACCGAAACATGTAAAAGGCCGTCATCACGGCGGCCAGGGTGAGCCCGATCAAGGTGAACCACCCCACCGAGGTCATCAGCACGTCGTCCGGGCGGTAGATCTGCGCGGCTGCTCCGAGAAGGATCTCGTCTTTGGAGAAGAAACCGCTGGTGAGCGGAAAGCCCGCGATCGCGAGGCAGCTCACCAAAAACGTCAACCGGGTGATCGGCAGGGTCTTCTTGAGGCCCCCGAGCTTGAAGATGTCTGCATCCCCGTGGGCATGCACGGCGTGCATCACCGAACCGGCACCGAGGAACAAGCAGGCTTTGAAGAACGCATGCGTGAAGACGTGGAAAAAGCCCGCCGCAAAAAAACCGACACCTACGGCGGCGAACATGAAACCGAGCTGACTCACGGTGGAATAGGCGAGGATCTTCTTCATCTCGCGCTGCGCCACGGCGATGGTCGCTGCCAAGAGCGCGGTGAGCGTCCCCGTGACGGCGATGATCGACATCGCCACGTCTGACGTGATGAAAAGTGGCGATAGCCGGCAACAAAGGTACACCCCGGCGGTCACCATGGTGGCGGCATGGATGAGAGCAGAGACGGGAGTCGGGCCTGCCATCGCATCCGGAAGCCATACGTAGAGCGGGATTTGCGCGCTCTTGCCGGTGCACCCGAGAAACAGGAACACGCAGGCCACGGTGGCGAGGCTCGGAGCGACGCTGGAGATCCAAAGGGGAAAGTCGGGACGGAACTGACCGCCCATGGCCGCGGCGTTGATGTCGACGAACTCGAAGGATTTGGCGACACTGACCAAGATGAACATGCCAATCAGAACGCCGAAGTCGCCGATCCGGTTGACGACGAACGCCTTTCGCCCGGCTGCCGCGTAGTCCCGGTTCTGGTACCAGAAGCCGATCAGGAGGTACGAACAGAGGCCAACCCCCTCCCAACCGACGAACATGACAGGCACGCTGCTCCCGAGGACGAGGATCAGCATCGAGGCCATGAACAGGTTCAAAAAGCTCATGAACCTCGGATAGCCGTCGTCCTCGCCCATGTATCCGACGCTGTAGAGGTGGATGAGGCCGCCGACGCCCGTCACGACGAGGGTCATGACACCGCTAAGGGAGTCCATCACGAAGCGCACGTTCACGGGCACGACATCGCCTCGGAAGACCTTGATCGAGAACCACTCGTAGAAGTGATACACGAGCGCGGCCTCTTCGCCTCGTCCGTGCAGCCGGTAGAGCTCGACGAACGAGCTGACGGCCAATCCGAAGGAAACAGCGACCGACCCCACACCGACGACGGTGACGAGGCTCTTGGTCATGTAGCGCCCGAGCAAGCCATTGAGGATCGCCCCACCGAGCGGGAGCAAGATGATCAAGAGCAGCGAGATCTGCTGTGTCGCTTCGATGTGCATGAAATCAATGTCTCAGCAGAGTCGCGTCGTCCGTGTTGACCGTCTTCTTGATGCGGTAGTACGCAATGAGAATGGCCAATCCGAGGGCCGCCTCCGCCGCCGCAACGGCGATGACGAAGAAAGCAAAGACCTGTCCGTCGTGATTCGATGGATACGTTCGATTGAATGCAAGCAACATCACGTTCACCGAGTTGAGCATCAGCTCGATGGACATGAGCTGGATCAGCATGTTTCGACGGGTCAAGAACCCGGCAGCGCCGATGCCGAACAAAACTGCGGCCAAAGCCAGATACGTGCCGATGCCCATCCGTTCTACTCCGTACGGCTCCGCGCGACGGTGATCGCGCCGATGATGGAAATCAACAGAGTGATCGAGATGACCTCGAACGGCACGAGGGCCTTCACGTAGATGGCCATGCCCAGGCCTTCGACCGTGCCAAAGCTTGCGCTGACCCCCTGCCATGGGGCATCGAGGTAGGCAACCGCCGTCGAGATCGACAACGTGACCACGATGATCAGCGCGAGGCTCAGGGTTCGCGAGACGACCCGTCCTTCTATAGGGGCGAGCTCAGTTTCGGGTCCGATGAGCATGATCACGAAAACGAACAGGACGACGATCGCTCCCGCATACACGAGAAGCTGGAGCGCGGCCAAGAGCTGGGCGTCGAGAGTGAGGAACATCCCCGCGAGCGAGATGATGTGAACGAGCAACCCGATGGCGGCGCGAAGCGGGCGGCGCGACGAAATCGTCACGAGCCCACCGGCCATGGCGAAGATCGCAGTCACGACGAAAAGCGTTGCCCCGGGGCCGGTCACGTCCACCCCTCGACCATGCGGCGGGCGCTTTCGTCGTGCCGGATGCCCTCGGGAACACCATTGACGGCGGCGTCCATGAACTCCTCGCGGAACTTCTGCACCATCCCCAACATCGGCATGGCGGTGCCGTCGGCGAACGCACAGATCGTGTTGCCCATCATGTTGTTGGAGATGTTGACCAGCAAATCGACGTCTTCCGGCTTTCCCCGCCCGGCGCACAGGTTGTCGAGCACGTCGACCAACCAGCCGGTTCCTTCCCGGCAAGGCGTGCACTGACCGCACGATTCGTGCTTGTAGAAGCGCATCAGGTTGCGGGAAGCCTCGACCATGTTGACCGTGTCGTCCATCACGATGGCGCAGCACGTGCCTAGCATCGTCCCGAGGGCGCGATACGTATCGACGCCCATCGGCACGTCGATTTCGCTTTGGCCGTGCCACTGGTGCAGAGGTTCGGTCGTATTCGGTGCGACGACCTTGCGCCGTGGATCGAGCACCGGCGTGGACGAACCACCTGGAATCACGGCTTTGAGCGGACGCCCCCCGAGCATGCCACCCGCGTAGTCGTCTATCAGCTCACGCATGGTGATCCCGACCGGCGCCTCGAAGAGGCCTGGGTTGTTCACGTGGCCGCTCACCCCATAGATGCGCACGCCGCCGTCGCCGGGCAACCGGCCGAGCATTGCCCAGGTGTCGCCGCCCATCTCGATGATGTCGGGAACCGCAGCGATCGTTTCGACGTTGTTGACGATGGTCGGCATACCGAACACGCCCTTGACCGCTGGGAACGGAGGCTTCAGGCGGGGCTCGCCGCGGCGTCCTTCGAGGGAGTTGAGTAGCGCTGTCTCCTCACCGCAAATGTAGGCGCCGGCGCCGGAATGAACGTGAACTTCGATCGCGTGATCGATTCCGAACGGGCGCTCGCCAAGATAGCCCGCCTGCTTCGCCTCCTCGAGCGCTCGTTCGAGCCGCCTCACGGCGAATGCCAGCTCACCTCGGACGTAGATGTAGGCGACGTGTGCCCCGATCGCGAAACAGGAAATGACGATCCCCTCGATCAGCCGGTGAGGGTCCTGCGTCATGATGCTGCGATCCTTGAAGGTGCCGGGCTCGCTTTCATCCGCGTTGACGACGAGATAGACCTGATCCCCGTCGCGCGGGTTGAGAAAGCCCCACTTGACGCCGGCCGGAAAGCCAGCGCCGCCCCGACCGCGGAGATTCGCCTTCTTCACCTCTTCCTTGAGCTCGGCGGGCGTCCGAGTGGTCAGGGCTTTGCGGGCGATCACATAGGCGCCGGCACGCTCCGCGTTGGAGAGCTTCCAACTGTCTGGGAGACCATACCTCGAGGTGAGCATCGGTTGCATCGTCGCGACCATCACCCTTCTCCTTTCGAATCGGATGGCGGCGGCTGTGATGCGAGCCGGACAGCTTCCTGAGTGGGCGGAGGTGGTGCCGTGCTCGCCGCCCGTCCCTTGCTCGCACGGATGGAGCCGAGCCGAGCAGAGGTCGCGAATTCCGCCGCCGCGGCCTCGCTGCCTCGGGTCGCATGTGCCTCGAGAATGCGGTCCAGCAGCTTCACATCGAGATTCTCGTAATAGTCGTCGTTGATCTGAACCATCGGAGCCTGTCCGCAGGCCGCTAGGCACTCGGCCTTGAGCAAGGTGAACTTGCCGTCCGAGCTCGTGTGGCCGGGCGTGCAACCGAGCTTTCGCTCGAGATGCTCCTGAATTGCTTTGCCACCGCGGAGGTCGCAAGAAAGTGTGCGGCACACCCAAATGACGTTCTCGCCCACCGGCTGATCGAAGAACATCGTGTAGAAGGTGACGACGCCTTCCACGATCGCCGTGGACAGCTCGAGCCGCTTCGCCACGTATTGCACCACCTCGGGACTGATCCATCCGTGCTGTCGCTGACAAAGCCACAGCACGGGGAGAAGCGCCGCTCGACGCTCCGGATAGCGTGTCACGATGTCATCGACCTGTCGTTCGCGTTCCGGCGTTAGCGCAAATGCCATGGCGGGGCGCCGGGACGCTAGGCCCGAGTGGCGGCCCTGTCAAGCTCGTCGAAACAATGGTAACTCCAGGGTTCGATGGTGGAAAACACGCCGAAAGAGGCCCCGCGAAACACCGGACTTTGGGTTGGCATCGGATGCGTGAGCGTCCTGGTGCTCTCGTGCTGTCTGCTGACCTATTGGGTGCAGTCGTACGGCTGGCGTTGGATTCTCCGGCAGGGAGACGATACCAAGATCTGGGCCTCCCGCATGATCCTGGTTGGCGCCCTCGAGGGGACGCGAAAGACCTGCGTCGACGGAGCGATCGGCGAAGATGCTCTTCCGTGGTTCCACCCAGACATGCCACCGCAGGAGCGGAACGTCGCATGCACGGTCGACGAGGCGGCGCTCAGGGCGCTCGCCACACCGGAGCAAGCCTCCGCCACTCTCCTTTCGCAAACCGACCGCAAGGCGCTCGCAGCGCAGCTCGGCATGGATGCGACCCTGTGCATCCAACACGCGGCCGACGGCCTGCTCGCGGTGGGTTGTTTCAATCCCGAAGGCGGCCCCGGCACGATTCCTTATCAAATCATCGATTTGGCTCTGAGCTCCCCGTGACCGGTAGCGGCGTGCGGCGATAGGCGACAGTCAATCCCGCACTGCCCGGATAGTCTCGCGGCCTGAGCTGTAACAGCACGCACGGCTCGGACCCCTCGTCGGTCACGCAATCGGCCAGCGCCGCGAAGGTGCGCGGCTGACGGAGCCCATGCCACTTCAAACCGGCCGGCATCTCTCGTTCCCGAGGATGGCGGAACGCCGAGACAGAACCGTCTTTTCCGAGCAAGACGATCTCGGCTTGCAGCACGTTTCGATTCTCCGAGAAGGCGTAGTCGAGCATCCGCCAGAACAACGCCTCTCCGTACTTGAGCTTCTCGTCCGTGACCTGCGCTCGCTCGGCGCGCATCCGCTCGAGGAGCGGCCTTAGGTTCTCGGGAAGCGACTCCTCGTCGCCAGCCATGGCCTTCGCGAGTAAGCGCTTTTGCTCGATGTCCGAGTGCAACTCGAGAAGGCTCAACGCGCGTAAACGAAGGACGCTGAAGTCCTCGACATACGGCTGCGCGGCAAGGACTGCCTCCGCTCGCCCGGTGCAACTCGTGAGAAGCCAAGCGCAGAGGAGGACCGATGTAAGGCCTGGGCGCATGCCCGTTACAGTAGTCGACGAACCACACAACCCCAACTAAAGTTCGCGGGATGGCACTCATCGAATTCCGTGGGGTCAGGAAAGCCTTCGGGCCGAAGATCGTATATCGGGACTTGAACCTCGAGGTGACCGAGGGCGAGGTGCTGACGATCATCGGCGGCTCTGGACAGGGCAAGAGCGTGATGCTCAAGATGCTAATCGGCCTACTCGACATCGATGGCGGCAGCATCTTCTTCGACGGCAGCCAGATCTCGGGAATCACCGAAACGGAGTACGCCGCCGTTCGAAGGCGTGTCGCCATGCTGTTCCAAGCCAGCGCACTCTTCGACTCGCTCAACACCAAGGAGAACGTAGCCTACGGTCTACGGGAGCAGCTCGACATGAGCGAGACGCAAATTTCGGAGCGTGTCCGCGAGTCGCTTACCTACGTCGGGCTACCCGGAACCGAAGAGACCTGGCCGGCGGATTTGTCCGCTGGCATGAAGAAGCGGGTCGCACTGGCCCGGGCACTCGCGATCAGGCCCCAGGTTCTGCTGTACGATGAGCCCACCACCGGTCTCGACCCCATCAACGTCACGCGCATCGCCGACCTGATCGAATACCTCAACGGGACGTTGGACGTCACCTCCGTCGTGGTTACCCACGACATGGACACCGCGCTGGCCATCAGCGACCGGATCGCCATGATTCAGGACGGCTTCGTGATCTTCGCCGGAACGCCGGATGAGCTGCAGGCCTCTGAAGAGCCGCGCGTCCGCGACTTTCTGGAGGGCAACGCGCCGGTCGACGAAGACACCGAAACTCTGCTAAAGAGTGCGGGGTAGGGGCTGGGGTGGACGGCAAATGAAGACGACTGCTGGTACTCGCCTTCGTGTTGGCATTTTCGTGTTGGTTGCCCTGGTGATCGGGGCGAGTATCGCGTTTGCAATCGGCGCTCAGGAAAACGTCTTCAAGCCGAAGACCACGTATCACGCGATTTTTCGCGACGTTGGCGGTCTGCAGAAGGGCAACACCGTCCGCGTTGCGGGGGTGAGCGTCGGCTCGGTGACCGACGTGGTCATCGGCGACTCGGGCCAGATCGAGGTCTACTTCCGCGTCATCGATGATGCGACCCATCTCATCCGGGGCCGCCCGGGTGCACCCTTCGAGGAGGACGCGCCGGCGCCGAGCCTTGCCTCAATCGGTAGCAAGGGGCTTCTCGGCGATCGCATCGTCGAAGTGACCGTCGGTTCCCACGATTATCCGGAGTGGGATCCGGACGAACCGATACCAGTGTCCGTCGGCGGCGGCCTCATGGCGCTCGCCGAAAGAACGCTCACCGAAGCCGAGGGAACGGCACAGAACCTCCGGCTCGCGACCGACCCCTTTGCCGACCAGCAGTTCTCGAACGATCTCAAAGAGACCGCTCGCAATCTGGCGAAGGCCAGCGGCATGGTCGCCAATGGGGACGGAACGATTGGGCGACTGTTGTACGACGCAGAGCTCGGCCGCGACGTGAAGGGCGCCGTGAAGGAGCTCCGCGGGGCCGGAAGACAGGTCGCTGCACTGAGCAAGAACCTCAACAAGATCAGTGAAGACATCCAGACGAACGAAGGCACCGTAAACGCGTTGCTCTACGGGACCGAAGGCGCCGACGCGATCCGCAACATCCGCGATACGTTCGGTCAGTTGAACAAGATTCTGACCGATGTCCGTGAAGGCGATGGCACCATCAACCAGCTGATCTACGGAGAGCTCGACGAATCGTTCCTGGACAATCTGCAGAGCGCCAGCGAGGACATCGCTTTCCTCACGAAGGAAGCTCGCGAAGGCAAGGGGACAATCGGCGCCTTGCTTACCGATCCCTCGATCTACGAGGACATCAAACGACTGGTCGGCGACCTGGAGCGCAACGACATTCTACGGGCGCTGGTGCGCTACTCGATCCGACACGACGAAGCGCGCGAGCCCATCGAAGTGACCGACGAGTAGTGCGATGCGCGCCTATCTCGATCTATTGCGGAAGGTGCTGAACGACGGCGTCGAGCGCGACGATCGAACCGGCACCGGCACGCGAAGCCTGTTTGGCTATCAACTACGGGTCGACCTTCGTGACGGCTACCCTCTTCTCACCACCAAGAAGATCCACCTGAAATCGATCATTCACGAGCTCCTCTGGTTCGTGCGCGGTCAAACCCACGTCAGCCACTTGCAGGAGGAGGGTGTTTCGATTTGGGATGAATGGGCGACGGCCGCGCAGACCGCGCGTTTCGGACGGCGGGAGGGTGACCTCGGTCCGGTATACGGACATCAGTGGCGCAACTTCGGTGCGACCCAGCGTGAGGACGGCTCTTACGCGCACGACGGCTTCGACCAGCTCGCCCATGTGCTCGATCAGATCCGCGACAACCCCAACAGCCGGCGCCTCATCGTCTCGGGGTGGAACCCCGCAGAGGCCGAGCGCGTCGCCTTGCCCCCTTGTCACACGCTGTTTCAGTTTTACGTTAGTGAGGGTCGTCTCAGCTGTCAGTTGTACCAGCGAAGTGCAGACGTTTTCCTTGGAGTTCCCTTCAACATCGCGAGCTACGCATTGCTGACCATGATGATCGCGTCGGTTTCAGGCTTGAATCTGGGCGACTTCATTCACACCTTTGGCGACGTGCACCTCTACAGCAATCACGTCGAACAGGCCCGCCTTCAGCTTTCGCGAACCCCGCGGCCGCTACCGACGATGCTGATCGACCCGTCCGTGAAAAACCTCTTCGACTTCCGCTACGAGCACTTTCAACTGAAGGATTATCTGCCGTATCCCCGAATCCAAGCCCCGGTGGCGGTGTGATGAAAACCGAGCAGTTGCTGGCGCCGCTTGCGTTGATCGTGGCGGTGGCTCGCGGTGGTGTCATCGGCCGCGACGGTGCCCTTCCCTGGCACCTGCCGGAAGACTTGAAACATTTCAAAGAAACCACCAGAGGCCACGCGATCATCATGGGCCGCAAGACTCACGAATCGATCGGCCGCGCGCTGCCGGGCCGCCGCAACATCGTCGTCACGCGGAGCCAAGGAGCGGTGCTCGCGGGTTGCGAACGTGCTCCGAGTCTCCGAGAGGCCATCGCGATGGCGAGGCGCACTGACCCATGTCCGTTCGTGATCGGCGGCGCAAGCCTCTACGAAGAGGCTCTCCCTCTTGCGACCGAGCTTCATCTGACGACCATCGATCGCGACTTCGAGGGCGATACGTACTTCCCAACGGACCTCCCCGGTTTCGTGGAGCTCGAACGCCGGGCCGCAGAGGCGCCGGGCGTGGTCTTTCGATTGCTGCGGCGGAAGGCGGTGGCGCCGTCCTGAAGCTGGCGCCGCTATTGCGACCCGATCCGGCTTCGTAACACGGCGTACGCGCGCTGCCCTTGGGGATCATCGGCAAAGATCGCGGGCGGCTCGCCCGCTGCCGGCGGAGCTTCGCGCCGAGCTGCAGGTTTCGGCGGAGGTTCGCCCCGTTGCTCTCCGGCCTCGAGATGGCGCTCGAGCGCCTCCTCACGGACCGGCCCTGGCTCGCCCTCCTGCCGCGGCTGCTCGGCAATCAGATCGGGCGTGATGCCCTCGGCCTGAATCGAGCGGCCCGACGGCGTGTAGTAGCGGTAGGTGGTGAGCTTGAGCGCACTACCCCCGGGAAGCTCAAATACGTTCTGCACGCTGCCTTTTCCAAACGAACGAACCCCCACGAGCAACGCACGGCGCTGGTCTTGCAATGCCCCCGCGACGATCTCGGAAGCGCTTGCCGTGTTCTCGTTGATCAACACGACGATGGGCCACTTCGGCCGAGTGCCCGCCCGTCGCGCCGAGTATTGGCTGATCGTCGTACCCCCGCGGCCCCTCGTGCTGACGATCACCCCGGAGGCTAGGAACTCATCGCTCACCCAGACCGCCTCGTCGAGCAGGCCGCCCCCGTTGTCCCGTAGGTCGAGCAAGAGACCCTTCACGCCTCCCTTCTTGTGCAAGGCCACCACGGCCTCATCCAGCGCATCGCTCAACCGCCGGGCGGTTCCATCTTGGAAGGCCTTGATCCGAAGATAGACGATGCCGTCTGCGAGCACCTTCGTTTCGACGGGGTCGATGTGGATGAATGCCCGCGTCAGCGTGAGCTCGACGGCTCGTTCGATGCCTTCGCGACGAATCGCGACATCCACCATCGTCCCGGGCTCTCCGCGAATGCGGCGGACAGCATCGTACAATCGAAGGTCCCGCGCATCCTCACCCTCGATGGTCAGAAATCGATCGCCGGGCCTCAAGCCCGCGATCGCGGCTGGCCCACCGTCGAACACCGAGAGAATCGTCAGCCAACCGTCGCGCGCGGATACCTCGACCCCAACCCCCGCAAAGCGCCCCTCGGCGTCACTCTTCAGGATCTCGTACTCACCGGGATCCAAGAAGGTACTGTGCGGATCGAGCGAATCCGCGAGCCCACGGATGGCGCCGTAAACGAGCTTCTCCTGGTCGACCGGTTCGACATAGCTCATCTCGACATACGCGAGCGCACGCGCGAAGATCGCAAGTGGCTCGAACGGACTCCGACGCGCCGGAGCCTTGCCGGCAGTGAGGCCGACGATGATGACTGCCGTAACGCCAACGACGACGACTCGGAGTGTTTTGGAGCTGGATTTCTGACCGAACATGGATTTCAGACCTTTGTCATTGACACTGCTACTATCCCTGGGTAGGACCAACAGATAGTTGAGCGCGGCGAATGGGCAAAAAAATACCGCGTCCGCATGGAGGGTTTCCCGAGATGTCCACGACCGACAAGCGCAAGCAGAGTCTCTACTTCCCAGAGTCGATGCTACACGACATCAAGCATGAATCGGCAAGGCTGGATCGCTCGCTTTCGTGGATTGTCCAGCGCTGCGTGAAGATCGCGCTGCCCGAGATTCGCAAACTGCCGTCGGTCAACGACATCCCGGATAGCCCCGAAGAAGCTCCGAAGAAATAAGCTCTCCGAGCGTGCAGTACGACCAGGAAGGCTTTGTCGAAGCGGAGGATGGCACACGCCTTTTCTTCGAGGTACTTGGTGAAGGCGAGCCTCCGATTGTCCTCACCGATGGAATCGGTTGTGACGGATTCGCGTGGCGCTATCTCGGGCCCCGGCTTGCCCGACATCACCGGGTGATCCATTGGCATTTCCGGGGACACGGGCGAAGCGGGCCCCCTCTCGACCGCGACCGGCTGTCGATCGAGGACCTTTCCCGCGATCTCCGAAACGTCTGCGATTACCTCGAAGCGGAGCGCCCCGTCATCGCCGCACACTCGATGGGGGTTCAGGTCGCGCTCGAGTACCATCGGCAAAATCCGGACGGCGTAGCGGCGCTGATCTTGATGTGTGGAACGTTCGGGCGAATCACTACCACGTTTCACGGCACCGATATGCTCGACCGAGTGCTGCCGAGTGTGATCCGCGCTGCACGAACCTTTCCGAGCGTCGCCCGTGCCGTCTGGGGACGCGTCCCCGCAGCCATGGCATTTCGCGTGGCCTGCGCGGGTCGGGAGCTCGATGCCGACCGCATTCAAGAAGAGGACTTCCAGCGCTACTGGGAGCATTCGTCCTTGATGGATCCAGACGTATTTCTGCGAATGCTGCAATACGCGGGCAAGCACGATGCGAGAGGCTTCCTTCCGCAAGTCGAGGTCCCGACGCTCATCATCGCGGCAGAGCACGATACCTTCACGCCGATGGCCCTCGCCGAGGAGATGGCGGCCGCGATCCCCAATGCGGAGCTCGAGGTGATCGAAGAGGCTAGTCATGCGGCGCCGGTCGAACAGCCAGACCGCATTGCGGAACGCGTCGAAGATTTTTTGTCCTCGCGCCTAGGCCTCACGCGGAGGCCATCTCAGTAATCTGCGCGAAAAAGTTGCTGCCCCATCAAGACGAACGTGTTTTTCGGAACGTATGACTCGCGCAACACACGGACGAAGGTGCCATTCGAGCTACCGACGTCGGTAAGAAACACGTGCCCGACCTCGGAGTGGATGCGGCAGTGCAGCCCGGACACGTATCCGTCCTCGGGAAACACCACGCCACCACGCTCGCGACCGAGGTAGATTCCCTCGGGCGGAATCGGGTAGCTGTTGCCTTTGGTTTCTCGACCGATGACGAGTGAGATGCGGCCCAAATAGCCGTGATGGGGGCTGCCCATGTGCTGTGTGCCGTCCGGAGCCGGGTCGGGCGCCGTCGGCGCCTCGTATTGAAGGATCTCCTGTCCGATGCGAAACACACTGCCGTCGAAAAGCTCGATTGGGACGTCGGGCTCGATGCGGATGTAGATCCCATTGAGGCTTTCCATGTCCTGGACGACGAGCTGGTCGCCCTCGGAACGGAACTCGGCGTGCTCAGGGGAGAGATACGCGTCGTTCGCAAACAAGCCTCCCGTGGCTCGGCCGATCAGGGTACGGCTGCCGGACAACGGAAACGCTTCACCTTCCGAGCCGTCCGGCCGAATCAGGACGAGCCGCGCGCGTGGGGTCGCTGCTGTTTTCGGAGGCGAAGCGACCGCGGCTGCCGAGACCCGTTCCGCTGGCGGGTCGACGGGCGGACGGACCGAGGGCTCTGCGTGCAGGTCGCGCCCGCAAACGTGACAGAAACGGAAGTTCTCCGGAACGTCGGCACCACAGTCGGGACACGGAGCGGTCTTCTCGCCAAGCGGTGCGAGCTCCGGCGGCAGCCAATCAGCCATCGCGACGGGTTCCGAACGCTGGCGTTCGACCGGCACCGGGTCGACGTCGAGCAGAGGCGCCGAGGCGAGCGCCTCGGCCCGCCTGGCTTGTGCCCGGGGTGAGTTCGTGCTTCGCCCTGGCGCAGGCGTGCCGCCGGGAGGCGTTGGGACGGAGAGCGACCGTGGTTTCGCCGACTGACGAGGTAGCTCCGCGCCACAACCCAGGCAGAACTTGTAATGTTCCTGATTTTCCTTGCTACATCGGGAGCAGACGATCACGCGGTCACCTCCACTCGGAGCAGATTTCTGCCCAAGAACAGGTAGTCTCCATGACTCAGCTCCCGTTCGCCCCGAATCCGCACGTAAGTTCCGTTTTGGGAACCGAGATCGACCAGCTCGAGGCTCTCGCCCGACATTTCGACCCGGGCATGCTCGGGCGACAAGTAGACGTCGTCTGGGAAGTTGATGTCGCAGTCCTCCCGGCCGATTTTCACAGTTCGCTCTTCGGCGCAGCAGACGATTCCTTCCATGCCTCCCTCGAGCACCTGGGTGAGGCGAAATGCGCTCGGGCGCCTCGGTGAGGAATAGAAATGGGTCTGATCGGCCTCGGGGCCCGAAGTGTCCTTCGGGGTTGCATCGACGCGAAACAGCTGCTGGCCGCACATGAAACGGTCGCCGATCTGAATCGGTGCCGCCCCTCGAATCCGGATATAGACGCCGTTGAGGCTGCCTTGATCGCGCACCACGAGCTTCTCGCCACGATAGAGGAAGTTTGCATGTACGGGGCTGAGCCAGTTATCGCTCGGAAAGGGGATCTGGTCGGCCTCGCGCCCGGCGACGTGCTCGCTCGCCTGCAGCAAGTAGCTGAGCCCCTCCCCCATTGCCTCATCTCCGCGAACGACGATGAGGCGGGCCTTTCCGGGCATCTGAAGGGCTCCGAAAAACCTCGTCTCGAGTGTCTGCGCTTGGGCAGGAACGCCGGCCCCACAGGCCCCGCAGAATTTGTGTCCGGACGGGACCGCGCTCGCGCACTCCGTGCAGACGTAATTCCGAGCTTGCTCCATGCCCTCGTTCCCCTCTTGGGCCTACCCCGATGCTGGCAAACCTCCTGCCAGTTGTAGGCCATCGAATCACCCCTAGTCAATCCTTGCACCCGCAGGCAGGGTCAGCGGGCACGACGTCTTTGCGCGTTCTGGCGCTCCGACTACCCTCTCGCCGATGAAGCTTCTCGCCGGCGCCTTGCTGGAACGGCCTCCGGGGCCGAAGTACGTGTCTGAGCTTGGTTTCGCAGAGCTCGCACCGGAGTCGCCTCTTCCCAAGCCTGGGACGCTGGCAAAGTGGCGCCAGAAGCTTCCTGACGGCTTCGAGCTCGGGTTGCGAGCTCCCGAGGCCTGCTTGGGATCACGGCAAGGGCCCCTACGTCCGGGTCGCGAGCTCGATGCCGGGATCGAGTGGTTGCGCGAGGCCGCTGACGTGCTGGCGGTCTCCATCCTAGTCATCGCGACGGGCGCCGCGGTGACCACCGGAGCGCGTGACCGCCAACGACTCCGTGACTACTTCGCTCGGATTCCAAGAGCCGACGGAAGGACGATCGTCTGGAAGCCGACCGGGCTCTGGGAACCCGCTGCCGTACAGTCCATGGCCAGCACCCTTTCGGTCGTCGGAGGGTTCGATGCCGTGACCGATCCCGCACCTCGTTCGGACGTGGTGTATGCCTCTCTTCGCGCGGAAGGGCTCCTGCGCTCCTTCTCCCACGCGCAACTCCTCGAAGTGCTCGAAAAGCTTCGCACCTCGGGCGCAGCGCGTGCATTCGTGACGATTCATTCGGAGAGCTCCTTTCGAGAGGCACGGCTGCTTCAGGCGCTAGCCGAAGGTCGAGTGTGACCACGTGGAACGCGAAGATCGCACGTGTTGACCAGCCCGAGCCCGGGCTCCTGACTCTTTCTTTTCGATCGGAGGCCGGCAACGAGGTGCTGGTGATCGCGACACTGCCTGGGGCGCTCGGGCTGGGCGTGGTGGGGAAACGGCCACGTGGCGCGCGCGCAAGCCCCGTGATCTCGCAGCTCCGTCGGCACCTGGAGGGCGCGCGGATCGAAGAGGTCGCGATGAGCCGGCGAGCTGTGCGACTGTCGCTCACGCGCGCTCGGAAGAGCCATTACCTGTTTGCTGCGCCGAGCAAGCCCTCTGGCGCGTGGTGGCTGTGCGAGCCCGATGGCTCGGTCATCGTCCGGTCTCCCGGAGCACCCACGACAGTGCCGTTCGAGACCGCGCACCTGCGAGAGAGGAGCCTCGAGGGCCTCCGGGCCTGCGGTGCGTCCGTGGTGGATGCCCACCTCTCGGTGCGGCGGCGTCAGCTCGAACGGCTTCTCGACGGTCAAGTCAAGCGCCTCTCGAAAAAGCGTGACGCGATTCGCGAGGATCTCGAACGAGCAGCCACCGCGGAGGCGTTGCAGGAGCAAGCTGGTCTCATCCTCGCCCATGTCTCCGAAATTCCCCCGGATGCGCCCTACTTCGAGGCGACGACGTGGGGCGCCGACCCGAAGCGGATCCGGATCGACCTCGACCCGCGTAAGAGCCCTGCCGAGCTTGCGCAGGAGCTCTTCAAGAAGGCCAAGCGGTTGAAGCGAGGGTTGGACCTCGCGCCGGCGCATCTACGCGGGGTTGAAGAACAGCTCGCCGAGCTTCATCGAGAGCGGGAACAGCTCGGCAGCGGCTCGCTCGACGAGCTCGAAGCGAGGCTCGAGGCGCTTGGCGTGTCGGTCACAGCGCCGAGAGAGGAAGCCCGCAGACGGCGACAAGCCGGCGCTCGCCTCCCTTACCGGAAGTTCCTGGCGGCAGACGGCTCGGCTGTCTTAGTTGGCCGTAGCGCCGCCGACAATGATCGCCTCACCCTTCGCATCGCGAGGCCGCACGATCTCTGGTTGCATGCTCGGGGCGTGACGGGAGCTCACGTCATCGTTCCCCTCACGAAGGGACAGTCCTGCTCGCCAGAGACGCTGGTCGATGCTGCAACCCTCGCCGCCCACTACAGCGACTTGCGCGCAGAAACCGTGGTCGACGTCCTCTACACGCCGCGAAGGCTCGTGCACAAGAAGAAGGGCAGCGCCGTGGGATCCGTCACGCTCGGAGCCGAGAAAGTCATTGCGCTTCGGGTCGAGCCGGAGCGGCTGCAAAGGCTGCTGAAAAGCGAAAAGAAGGTGCGGTAGCACGCGGCTTAAATGCCGACGCCCCGGCCGAAAGGCTGGGGCGTCAGCGGACAAAACACCCTCAAATCGGAGGGATCGTCGCGCCAGACTGCGCGAAGGCCCCGGAAAAAATGGGGCCGTGGGCCAGGGGTCACCAAGGTGACCCCTTGGCCGACCCGAAGGCCGACCAGCGAGAAGCTTATTTCTTCTTGCGGGCCGCGCGCTTTTTGGTTGCGCGCTTCTTGGTCGCGCGCTTCTTGGTCGCGCGCTTTTTGGTTGCGCGCTTCTTGGTTGCGCGCTTTTTGGTTGCACGCTTCTTGGTTGCACGCTTCTTGGTTGTGCGCTTCTTGGCCGCACGCTTCTTTGCTGGCCGCTTCTTCGCGGCTTTTCTCGTTCGTTTCTTTGCCATTTCGACCTCCTCCAAGGTGGGTCAGTATTGCAGGTGCACGTACCGTATTGTCACGTCACTTCACGTGTCAAGCGGAAGCGCACATGAATTATACATAACTTTGCTCTATTTAAGCGAAAAGTTTTGCAACCTCAGAGCTCAACACGTCGGAATCATTGAGAAACCTATTGGTGTCAGACCACGTTGAAAAGCTGAAGAACACTCGGACGACCGAAGCGTGACGCGCGCTCCAAATGCGATCTCCCGCGATCTGCGAAGTCCAATTCGCGCGAGTCGATCGCGTTGACCCGGCCATGCACCCGGACTACATTTCGCCCGGCTTGGGGACTACCCAGCGCACCGAAGAGGCGGGGACGCGCGAAGTGCGGCGACGAAGCCGGAAATCAACACGACGCAGCACCCGTTCAAAGAAGCGTCTATCGATTGAGACGCATACGAACATTTTTGGCTAGATAAGGAGTCCCGATGCACGCGGGAACATACGAGTTCAAGGTTGGCGACAAGGCTATCTACCCCAAACAAGGCGTGACCGAGGTCGTTTCCATCGAGGAACGGAAGATCGGCACGGCGACGATGGAATTCTACGTCCTGAGGCCACTCGACGCGAAAAATAACGATCGCATCCGAGTGGCGGTCGCACAGGCGAAAAAGGTGGGTCTCCGACCCCCGATCTCCGAGACCGATATCAAGGAGATTTTCGCCCTGCTCGAGGAGCAGCCGGTGGTGTTCGACAATCAGACCTGGAACCGCCGATACCGGGGTTTCATGGACAAAATCAAGACCGGCTCGGTTTTCGACGTAGCCGAGGTCATGCGCGACCTCTACCGGTTACAGGTCGATAAGTCGTTGTCCTTCGGTGAGAAGAAGATGCTCGAGACTGCGCGCAATCTCGTCGTCAAAGAGATCGCGGTCGCGCGCTCCAAGAGCGAAGAGAGCACGCAGGCCGAAATCGAGCAGATCTTCGAGAAGAATTAACCCTCTGAGGAGTTCCAATGGTGGCCCTGCACGCTCGGCATTCGACGCCGCAACGGGCCAATCATTTCGTGCAAAATCGACCTAGGGCCCGCCGCTCGGTCGACCGCGTCTGATTCCCGAGAACGCTGAAAACGGAACCACGAATGGCGAACAACACACTCCTGATCAACGTCGACATTGGAGAGACGCGCGTTGGTCTCATTGCGGATGGTGTGCTCCGCGAGCTCTATGTGGAGCGACGGCATCACCGCTCTCCAGTCGGCAACATCTACCTCGGCAGGGTGACGCGTGTCCTGCCGGGGATGCAGGCGGCGTTCATCGACATCGGGCTCGACCGGGCAGCCTTCCTTCACGTGGAAGACCTGCAAGCCGAACCCGAGGCAGAAGATGAGCCCGAGGCAAGCGAAAAGCGCCCTGCTTCGCAGGGGCGGCGAAACCGGGTCTCTCGAAAGACCCCGATTCGCGATCTGTTGACCGAGGGCCAGCAGCTCATGGTGCAGGTCTCGAAGGGGCCGATCGGAACCAAGGGCGCACGCGTGACGAGCCACGTCGCGCTTCCCGGTCGTTACGTCGTGTTCATGCCCACGGTCGACCACGTAGGAGTTTCGAAGCGGATCGGCAATGACCGCGAGCGGAGGCGGCTCAAAGAGGTGATCGATTCGGTGAAGCCCCCGCAAGGTGGCGTGGTCGTCCGTACACTCGCGCAGGGACTCACGAAGAAGAAGCTAAAAGCCGACATCGGCTATCTCGTGCAGCTCTGGGAGCAAACACAGACAGCGCGCGCGGCCGTGAAGAAAGCACCTGCTCTCGTGCACGAGGAACCCGACCTCGTGATTCAGTCCGCCCGAGACCTTTTCACGGAAGACGTCAGCGAGATCGTGATCGACGACCGCGACGAGTATCGGCGGCTCAAGGACTTCTTGAAGCTTTTCCTTCCTGAGCGCGCCAACGACGCCCGCCTTTACGACGGATACGAGCCCCTGTTCGACGAATACGGCATCGAGGAGGAGATCACTCGCGCGCTCTCGCGGAAGATCTTGCTTCCATCGGGTGGGCACTTGATCTTCGACCAAGCCGAGGCGCTGACCGCAATCGACGTCAACACGGGAAGGTTCACCGGAAAAGGACAAGACGTCGAGCAGACGATTCTGCAGACCAATCTCGAAGCCGTCCGTGAAATTTGCTATCAGCTCCTGTTCCGAAACATCGGAGGTTTGATCGTTCTCGACTTCATCGACATGGAACGCCATGCCCATCGGGAGAAAGTCTTCAAGGCTCTTCTCGCGGCTCTCAAGGAGGACAAATCCAAGACGACGGCGCTTCGAATCAGCGAGCTGGGTCTGGTAGAAATGACTCGGAAGCGAACGCGGCAATCGCTCGGTAGAACGCTGTACGAGCCTTGCTTCTTTTGCGATGGAACGGGGCTTCTTCAGTCCAAGGAGACCGTGTGCCACGAAATCTTTCGGCAGATGCGACGCGAGCGGGACTCTCTTCCGGGATACAAGATCGTCATCAGCGCGCACCCGGCGGTTTGCGACATGCTCGAACGCGAGGAAAAGGCGTCGCTGGAAGAGGCAGCCATGCGCTTTCAGCGGCGGATCGAATTAAATCCGCGAAACGACTATCATCTAGAGCAGTTCGACCTAACCGGAGACTGACGCTCGATGAGCAACGACGACGGTCAACGCAACGAGAAGCGTGTCACGATCAACAAGGAGTTCGAATCGTTCGATGCGTTCGTGCACGAGTACGTCACCAACGTTTCACGATCGGGGGTATTCATCCGGTCGAAGGAGCCTCTTCCGGTTGGTACTCAGGTCGACCTGACGTTCACCGTAATCATGGACGAAATCGCGACGATCGAGGGAACCGGACAGGTGGTGCGCGTTCAGGATGACCCTCCCGGAATGGGCGTTGCGTTCACGAAGTTGACGAGGTATTCGGAAGATTTACTGGTTCGGCTGTTGACCTTGCACGGCGCCGTCGGCTCATGACGCGCCTGAGCGACGGGAAGTTCGGCCCTTCGGCTCGCAAGCTCGCGGAGCTGAGTGACGAGGAGCTTCTCGCGGAGCGCACAAAGCGGCGCGGCGAGCGGGCCTCTGAGAAGTCTCCGCTGACGTGGCCGCGCATCAGGCAATACCTGGCCAACCTCGAGCTCAATCCTGGCGCCACCTGGCCTGACATCGAACGGGCCTACGAGCGTCTCCGTGCGCGATATAGCCCCGACAAGCACGAAACCGACCCCGATCGGCACCGAGCGGCGCTCGAATTGACCGACTCGCTCACCAAAGCCTATCAAGCCCTTCGTCGGTATCTCCGGCCCGAGTAGGGGCCTGTGATGGCGCCGGTGACCGAGGCTCGGCTCTACCCGCGGATGAGGTAGCCTTTTTCGAGCAGAGCGACGACGAGGTCGGCAACCTCCGGGTCCGGCCTGCCGCTGTGGTTCATCATGTCGACGAGCCTCTCGTAATTGAGCGCGAGCTGGATGACGTCCAGCTCATCCGGAGAGGCCTCGCGCAGCGGTTCCTCGAGGGGGAACGCGACTGAAATCTTCGAGCGTAAGGGTGGGAGCGCGTCACCCAAACGTCGCATCTCGTCGAGCTGGCGCATTCCCTCCATCAGAAGGCCTTCGACGCTGCTTTGAATCGAGCCCGGAAAGGTGCGTTCCACTTTGGGCAACAAGTCGAAGGTGCCCTTCTCCCAAACGAGGACGCGATAGAAAGCCTTGTCTGGCGGCACCGATTCGTCTCCGTTGACGACGGCGAACTGCACCTTGCCGTCTTCGAGGTAGATCGAGCCGACGTCGGTCTCGGTCGTGATCTGCAAGACACCCGTCTTTTTCGACGCCGAGAACAGCTGTAGCAGGTCTGGCAGCGTGACCTCGGCAATCGAGCCGGTCATCGTGCTCCCGGCCGGTGGACGGGCGCTCGAGGCCGCAGCATTCATTTTCGCCTTGGCGTCCTGTAACGAAGCGGACCCATCGGAGGCAACCAGCTTGATGATGCTCGTCCCGATCAGGATGCGGTCTCCCTCGGCAAGCTTGGTACGGGTGATCTTTTCGCCATTCACGAAGCTGCCGTTCGTCGAGCCGAGGTCTTCGAGAAAAATATCCCCGTCTTCCACCGAAATCTTGGCGTGACGGCGCGAGACCATGTCTTCTACGAGGACCATGTCAAGCTCGCTGGAGCGCCCGATGACAATCTCACCCTCATCGGGAAGGGGAAACTCGCCCCCCTGGTACTTTCCAGAGATGAAACGCAGCGCCAACGGCAACGTCAGACCTTCGATGATCAGCTCCCCTTGCTCTATCCCCATTGTAGCGAACCGCCGCCCTCGTTCAGAGTTAAGGCTAGGAGGTGCCGGTGCAAGCGGTCAAGCCCTTGGTCCATGAGCGGGGGTGAACCAGCGGCAAAGGGCCGTGCCGGGCTTCATGCGGCCAGGCCGGGAGTCCCCCACGCGGCGGCCGTGATGGCCTGCCTGCTGGGACTTTTCGCGGCCAATTCGGCGCGAGCCCAAACCAAGGACCCGACCAGGCGCTGGGAGACGGTCCAAAGCGAGCACTTCGAGGTCAATTACCCCGAGCCCCTCGCCCTGGTCGCCAGACGGGTCCTGGCGGTGGCCGAGACGGCGAATGCCAAGCTTGTGCCGATATTCGGCCACCAGCCGAAGAAACGCGTGCAAATCGTGCTGAACGACGACACCGATGCGGCGAACGGAAACGCCACCCCGCTGAACTACAACGTCATTCGGCTCTTGGTCAGCGCACCGGACGACCTGTCGGTGCTCGGTGACTTCGACGACTGGCTCACGATCCTCGTCACCCACGAGCACTCGCACATCCTACATCTCGACAACATCGGCGGTCTGCCGCGCATCGTCAACGAGATCCTCGGTAAGGTCTGGGCTCCGAACGTCTTGCTACCTCGATGGATGATCGAGGGGATTGCGACCTACCTCGAGTCGGCCGAAACGGCGGGCGGGCGACTCCGATCGACCCAGTTCGAGATGTACATGCGTATGGCGGTGCTCGAAAACAACCTCCTCCACTTCGATACTCTCAACAACCGCACCGACTACTGGCCCCACGGAGACATCTGGTATCTATACGGCTCGCGGCTCATCGAATGGCTCGTCGAACAGTACGGCGAGGAGATCATCCTCGAGATGACGGAATGGTACGGGCGCCGGGCCATCCCTTACAGCGTCAACCGCATGGGCAAACGGCTCGCCGGAAAGACGTTCGGCGAGCTCTACGAGCTCTGGATCGACGACATGCGCCGCCGCTATGGAGAAATCGAAGATGAGGTCCGTTCGCAAGGTATGACGAACGCTCGCCGCGTCACCTTCCGCGGCGAGACGATTCGCGGGTTGCGATTCGCCGACGATCACCGGCTGATCTATTACACGAGGGACGGGCGCAGCGATGACCAGATTCGATTGCTGGATCTCGCTCGGGGAAACGAGGTGGAACGCGTCGTGCGTAGCCTCGGGGAAAGCTACCCCACGATGCACCCGAACGGCGACCTCTACTTCGAGTCCGTCGACGCCTACAAGACCAACATCTACCGCTACTACGATCTCTTTCGGTTGGACTCGCATAGGCCGTGGAAACGCAAGCGCCTCACCTGGGGGCTTCGCGCGCGCTATCCCGACATCTCGCCAGACGGCCGCTGGGTCAGCTACGTGCGAAACGAGGCGAGCACTCAAAGCCTGTGGATTGCAAGCCTCGACGACATCGAAGGAACCCAAGAGATTCTCGTTCCAAGCGGTAGGTTCGAGCAAGTCTACACCCCTCGCTTCTCGCCGGACGGCACCAAAGTAGCGTACAGCGTCTGGCGAAAGGGTGGTTATCGGGACGTCCACGTGATCGATCTGGCGAGCCGGGAGATCACCCGAGTGACTCACGACCGGGCCCTCGACACCGGGCCGGCGTGGTCCCCGGACGGGCGCCGACTCTATTTCTCGAGCGACCGAACCGGCATCGCCAACATCTATGCGTGGGAGCCCGCGACGGGCGCGGTGTTGCAGGTCACGAACGTCATCTCAGGAGCTTACACCCCGGCGCCTTCCCCCGATGGCAAACAGCTCGCATACATCGGTTACACGAGTCGCGGGTACGACATCTACGTGCTCGACCTCGACCCGGACACTGGCCGGCCGGCTTCGGCCTACGTCGATCGCCGTCCGCCGCCGAGCGACGCGGACGCGCTGATCTCCGATGTCTCGACGCGCTACAAGGGTGCGCGAACTTTCTACCCGCGCTTTTGGGGGATCGATCTGCAGCAGGACGCGTTCGGACAACAGCTTGGCGTCTACACGCGGGGCGAGGACGCGGCTCGATTCCACCTGCTGTTTGCCCGCCTCGGCGTGAGCCTGACGGAGGGCTACGTCAACGCGGAGCTCGTCTACACGCTGCAGCGGCTGCCCCCGAACCTGTCCGCGTCGTTCTTCCGGACCGTGACCCCGCGAGGTGGATTCACCGTGAACGGGCAGAGCCTGCCCTACGTCGAAGATGCATATGGCGGCCGTCTCTCGGTCGACTACAGGGTTCCCCGCTCTTTTCACGCGAATCGCATCAGCGCGAGCTACGGCCTCACCTGGACACGTCCGCTTTCTGGTTTCGATGGCCCGATCGATCCCAACTTCGCTCCGCCGATCATCCCTTCTACGGGCTTGAACGCCGACATCCGCCTAGGCTGGTCTTACAACGACACGCGTCAGCACCTCTACGACTACACCCCGTCGGAGGGACGAACCTTCGGGGCGTCGATATCGTTTGCACACCCCGCGATCGGAAGTCGGTTCGAGAGCATCGTAGCGTCCTGGTTCATTCAGCGGTTCATCGAGATGCCGTGGGCGCAACACCACGTCTTTGCCTTCCGGTACGGGGGTGGAGCCGGTGAAGACAGCCGCGGCGAGCGGGGATCGTTCGCCTTGGGCGGGTTCCCGAGCACCTCGCTGCTCGATCAACTGCTCAACTCCGAGCAGCTCGGAGGGGTTGCCCTACGCGGCTACCCTGCCGCCTCGATCTTCGGGGACCGCTTTCAATTGTTCCAAACCGAGTATCGGTTTCCGTTGACGCGCGTGCTGCGGGGGCCAGGTACGGTGCCTGTCTTCTTCGACCGCATGTATGGGCTCGTGTTCTTCGACTACGGCGACGCTTACTTTGGAGCCCTAAACCTCAACACGTTTCGCAAGGGCGCGGGCGCCGAAATACTCATGGACTTCACGCTCGGATACGTGACGCCCTACTCGCTGCGCCTCGGTTTCGCGTACGGCTTCGACGAAGGCGGCGGGACTCAGCTCTACGTGAGCTTCGGCAGACCGTTCTGAGCAGCTCACGCCGAGGCCTACACCTCGAGGATGTCGGTTTCTTTCTTGCCGACGATCTGGTCGACCTTGGCGCTGCCGGCTTTGACGACGTCCTCGAGCTCTTTGCGCGCTCGATCGGCCTCGTCTTCACCGACCTCCCCTTCTTTTTCGAGGCTGTCGATCATGTCTTTGGCGTCGTGCCGTGCTTTGCGAATCGCAACCTTGCACTCTTCGCCCGACTTGCGCGCGACCTTGACCAGTTCCTTGCGCCGCTCCTCGGTGAGGGGAGGCATCGGAAGCCGGATGATCTCACCGTCGTTCGATGGGTTGAGCCCGAGTTGCGCTTCCATGATTGCTTTTTCAATCGCCTGCATTTGCGTGCGATCGAACGGCTTGAGCAGAATCATGCGGGCCTCGGGCACGGAAATCGAAGCGAGCTGTTTGAGGGGGGTTGGCGAGCCGTAGTAGTCGATGCGGATCCCGTCGAGAATCGCCGGGTTGGCGCGTCCGGCGCGTATCTTGGCTAGGTCGCGCTTGAGCGCTTCATGCGCTTTGTCAATCGATGCGCCCAGCTCTTGCAGTGTTTCAGTAAGCATCGGTTCCCTCGCATTGAGCGGAGATCAACCCTCCGCAGTCACTAGGCTACCGACGTCTTCGCCCATGACAACCCGTTTTATGTTCCCCGGCTCGTTCAGCTTGAAGACGCGGATTGGCAAATCGTTGTCGCGGCACAACGCCACCGCCGTGGCATCCATCACGCCGACCCGCTGCATGAGAAACTGATCGTAGCTGAGCCGGCGAACCATTTGGGCATCCTCGTGCTGAATCGGGTCCTTGTCGTAGATGCCTTCCACCTTGGTGGCCTTGCAGAGCGCGTCGGCTCGAATCTCCATTGCGCGAAGGGCGGCCGCCGTATCAGTCGAGAAGTAAGGATTGCCGGTACCAGCAACGAAGATCACCACCCGCCCCTTCTCCAGATGGCGTACGGCGCGACGGCGGATGTAGGGCTCACAGACGGCCCTGATCTCGAGCGCGCTCATCACGCGGGTATCGACCCCGGCCTTCTCGAGGCCATCCTGGAGAGCGATGCCATTCACGACGGTGGCCAACATGCCCATGTGGTCGGCTGCGGTGCGATCCATTCCGCTCGCGCTTCCTTTGAGGCCTCGAAAGATGTTGCCGCCTCCGATGACGATACCGATCTGACATCCACTTGCGTGGACCTCAGCCAGCTCCTCGCTGATCGCCTTCAAGGTCTCTGGCTCGATGCTCTTGCCGCTAGGTCCGCCGCGCAGCGCTTCGCCCGAGAGCTTGAGTAGTACACGCGTCAGCCTGGCCCCGTCGGTCATGGTTCAAGAGCCTTTTAGCGCCTCGGTCACCTCTGCCGCCAGGTCGGACTTCTTCTTCGCAATTCCCTCGCCGAGCTCGTAACGGGCGAAGCGACGAACGCTGATTTTCTCGCCAATCTTCGCGCTCAGCTCCTCCATGCGCTGACGGACGGTCTTTTCGTCTCCCATGATGGAAAGCTGGTCGAGGAGGCAAGCCTCCTTCTTCCACTTGGCGAGCTTGCCCTCGACGATCTTCTCGATCGCCGCGGCCGGCTTGCCCTTGCCGGTCTCCTTCGCCTCTTCTTCGAGCTGGCCTCGAAAGATGGCCGTCCTGGCGAGGATCTCGTTCTCGGGAATGTCCTCTTCACTCACGAACAGTGGCGCCTCGGCGGCGACCTGCATGGCCGTCTCCTGGACGAACTGCTTGAAGTCGTCGTTGCGCGCGACGAAGTCGGTCTGACAGTTGACCTCGATGAGGACGCCAACACGGCCGGCGCCGTGGATGTAGGCATGGACCAAACCGTCTCCGGCGATGGCGCCCGCCTTCTTCGCGACCTTGCTGAGGCCCTTCTTCTGAATGACCTCGATGGCCTTCTCCTCGTCGCCGCCGGCCTCTCGAAGAGCGTCCCGACACGCCATCATCCCGGCGCCCGTTCGTTCGCGAAGCGACTTGACCATGGATGCGCTGATCTCAGACATCATTCGTTCCCCTGGGGAGCTGCTGGCGCAGAACCGCGCTTGCGCGCAAACTCGACCTGCAGGCCGGCCCCACCCGTCGCATCAGGCGCTTGGGCTCCTTCGTGCTGGAGGAAGTCGCGGCGCTGTTGGCTTCCCTCGATGCATGCGTCCGCGACACGGGAGGTGATCAGCTTGATCGAGCGAATGGCGTCATCGTTACCCGGGATGACGAAGTCAATCAGGTCGGGATCACAGTTTGTGTCGGTTAGGGCGATGATCGGAATGTGGAGCTTGCGCGCCTCTTTCACCGCGATGTGCTCGTGGTGCGGGTCGACGACGAAGAGCACGGAAGGGAGGCTGTTCATCATCTTGATGCCTCCGAGATACTTTTCGAGCCTCTCGGCTTCACGGCGAATCGAGAGCGCTTCCTTTTTGCGAAGCGAATCGATGGTGCCGTCTTCGGTCTGCTGCTCGATGTCTCGGAGCCGATCGATGCCGCTCTTCATCGTGCGAAAATTCGTCAGCGTGCCGCCGAGCCAGCGACCGGTGACGAAGAACTGCCCGGCGCGGACGGCCTCCTCGCGAATGACTTCCGCTGCCTGCCGCTTCGTACCGACGAAAAGCATGTGCCCGCCGCGACCGATCGCATCCGCAGCGAACGCGTACGCGCGCTTGAAGAGCTCGGCGGTCTGGTCGAGGTCGATGATGTGAATTCCGTTGCGGGCGCCATAGATGTAAGGGCGCATGCGCGGGTTCCAGCGTTTGGTCTGATGACCAAAGTGCACACCGGCGTCGATCAGGGCACGAAGGCCTATCGGTAGATCGCCCGACGCAACGTCGGGGCCGCCCAGGGTCGCCAACTCCGGCGCCTCCTGGGTCTCTTGAGTGGGTTCAACCATTGCTCGTTTCTCCTTTCGGTTGCGCTGCCATCTCCCCAGACGCACAACCCCAAAAGGAGCACCGGAACGTCTGATCGAGCCGAGAGATGTGTGTGATTTCGGGAGCCAAGGCCCCCGGCTTCGGACGAAGCGGGCGACGTATACCATGCGGGCTCGGGGGTGCCAGGCGAGGGGGTGGTTAGGGAATTACCCGTCTAATTCCGACCAGATAGGGGGGTGCTGCGCCTGCGGGTCTGCTGCGCCGAGCTCGCCGACTGCTCTGAGCACCTTGGCGGTGGCTGCGAGGCCCTGCTGAAGATGGGGTCCCCAGGGCGCCTCCCTGGAGCGCGCTGCGCCGAGCCTCGCTGCGTTGGTTGCGGAATCGGTTTCGTCCGCGAGGGGATCCTCCGGAAGCTCGTCGTAGTAGCTGCGAAAATCCGTGGTCGGTGCAAGGACCTTGCGAAGGCCATGCTTGGCGGTCAGCCAAGCCTGGAGCCGCAGGCAGGCGTGCTCTCTCGACGCGTCACGCTCTCCCTGGTTGTCCAAGCCGAAGTCCGGCACCTCGAGGCTTTCGACGCCCTCGATCAACGAATGACAGAGCTCGTGAAGGATCATCTGCGCGAGACAGTCGTCGGGGTCGAGCGTGCTCGGGTCGCCGATCGTCATGATCCCCTTCCCATCGCTCGAGGCGTAGACCTCGCCGGAGCGTTCGACGCGAAATCCGATTCGATCGGCGATGGTGAGCCAGATCGCGTCGAGGGGGTCGAGATAGCACAGCCGCGGAATGCGATTCACTTCAATTCAAACTTTGAAGTCGATGGAAGCGTTCGTCCAGCACCCGCCCGTGCGTAGGGCGACCAGGGGCCGACCTGGCTCGGATGCGTCAAGGTCCGGATCGGCTTCACAAACAGGGCTTTTTTCATGCTATCGTTGGCTGAAGTAAGTGGGGAGGGGACTGATGAAGCGCACTGTCTCGTTGATTGCCGCGCTGCTGATGTTTGGCACGACCGCGTCGGCGCAGGACGAAGCGGGTGCGGTCGCTGAGCCGGAAGCTACCGCCGAAGCTCCAGCGACCGCCGCACCGGCGCCAAAGGAAGACAAGCGAGGCCCGTACTACAAAAAGGTGCAAGGCTGGCTATGGCTCGAAGGCTTCGCTGGCCCGTCGTCCTATGATCCGGACCAGTTCGGCAGCCTGAGCCTCAGCAACGTTCCCAACGCACCGCGAGTCAAAGGTCCTGAAGGAGGCTTCGCCGTCGGCACGCCCTTCGGCGGTCCGTTCTTCCTCGGCTGGTTCTATCGCCGAGCGAACTACGGCGACTACGGCCTGATGAAGACCGGTGTCGAATTCCAGCCCACCATTCGAATCCCGTACGTGCACGTCATGTTCCGGGTCGACCTCGGGTTCGCAAAGATGGTGAACGGCAACCCCTACGGGCTCACCAACCTGAGCAACGGTGGCATCGTCGCGACAGGTGGTGTGGGTATCCGAATCCCGATCGTCCGCTGGATATCATTCGTTGGATCCGTTGATTGGAGCTTCGTAGGCCTGTCGCTCAAGGGCGATGACCCGAACGGCAATCCATTCAACTCATGGATTCTCGGCCGGCAGGTAACCGGCACGTTTGGGCTGACGTTCCAGTTCATCGGCGTTCGTAAGAACTAGCGCTGGCTCGTCTCGTGCACGTGGTCGACGAGCGCGCGTGCCTGGTCGACTTTCGCCTGCGGCATGATGCCGTGGCCCAGATTGAAGATGTGACCGGGCCGGCCCGCCGCGCTGTCCAGAACCTCGGAGGCGCGGGCCCGCATGACGTCGGGCGATGCGAGGAGCGCCCCCGGATCCATGTTCCCCTGCAGGCCGACGCCCTCACCCACCATCGACCATGCGCGGTCGAGTGAAACGCGCCAATCGATCCCGATCACGTCCCCCCCGGCTTCTTTCATGGCCGGGTAGAGCTCCGGGTTCCCGGTGCCAAAGTGGATCGCCGGGGTATCCTTGGGAAGCGCATCGAAGACGGCCTTGGTGTGCGGCAACACGTATCGCCGATAGTCGGCTGGAGACAGACACCCAATCCAACTGTCGAAGAGCTGAACCGCCTGCGCGCCCGCTTCGATTTGTGCGGTGAGGTAGCTGGCGACAGCGTTCGAGAGCCTGGACATGAAAGCGTTCCACAGGCCCTCGTCGTCGTACATGAGCTTCTTGGTCTCATAGTAGTTCTTCGAGCCGCCCCCTTCGATTGCATACGATGCCAGCGTAAATGGAGCGCCGGCGAAACCGATGAGGGGCACCTTCAGCTCTCCACGTGTCATCCGGATCGCATCCATCACGTAGTGAAGCGAGCTCGAGGCATCAATCCGCGAAGGAATCCCATCGATCTGCGAAGCCCTGCGAATCGGATTCAAGATCTTCGGCCCGTGGTCGTCCGTGAACTCGAAGCCGATTTGAAGCGGCTCGAGGATGAGAAGAATGTCTGCAAAGATGATTCCCGCATCGACGCCCAGCTGATCGACTGCTCGCACCGTCACCTCGCAGGCGAGCTCCGGAGTTTTGCAAAGCTCGATGAAGCTCACCCGCTCGCGCAGGGCGCGATACTCTGGCTGGTACCGCCCAGCCTGCCGCATGATCCAAATCGGCGTGTACGCCGTGGGCTCCCGCCGGCATGCCTGAAGAAACGTGCTCATTGTCGCTGATGTAGCATGTTGAGCGCCTACATTGCGATGGGGGGGTCGGACCGAACGTTTTTCACGAGCGCGCGCACCTCGGAGAGAAGGAAGATGGAGCCGGCAACGACGACCAATCCGTCGGGACCAGCGGCTCGTTTGGCTCGGGCGACGGCATCGCGAACGCTCCGGGCCGCAGCGCCTTCCCGAATCTTGGCGAAGCGCTCGGGCCGCTCGGACCGGCGGACCTTGGGGGCGGAGTAGACTCGGCGGTCCACGTGTCCGTCGAACGCTGCGAGCATGCGGCGGTGATCCTTGTCTCGCATCGCACCGAACAACAAGACGACTCGACCTGGGAATCGGAGCTCGCCGAGATAGCGGGAGAGGGTCTCGCAGCCCGAGGCGTTGTGTGCCGCGTCGAACAAAAAAGCTGGATGTCCGCGGTGCCACTCGAGGCGGCCCGGCCACTTGGCGCGCTTTAGCCCCGTGCGGAGGTGCGCATCAGACGCCTCGAAGCCACGCGCACCGAGCTCGACCAACGCCGCAAGCGCGCAAGCGGCGTTGTCGCCTTGATAGCGGCCTCGAAGACCGAGCTGAAGGCTGGGCCATACTCGCTCTCCGACTCGCACCGATAACAAACGCTGATCCCAAGTGGCTTCGAAGTCACGGTCGATCCAACGAAGCGGTGCATGCACCGCGCGTGCGCGAGAGCTGATCGCTCGCCTCGCGCTTCTCGCCCGAGTGCCTACGACACACGGAACTTCGGGCTTGAGCACTCCTGCTTTCTCACGCGCAATCTTGGCGATCGTGTCGCCGAGAATGAGCTGGTGCTCGAGGCTGATGCTCGTGATCACGGAGACTTCGGGTATCACGATGTTGGTCGCGTCGAGCCGCCCGCCCAAGCCCACCTCCAAGACGACGATATCGCACTGCGCATCGCGAAACGCCTCGAAGGCAAGAAGGGTCGTGTACTCGAAAAACGAAAGCGGAGGCAACCTCGTGTCGGCTCGAAGCTCTTCGATGCGTGCGGCCGCTTCACGCTCCGAGATCGGCCGACCGCCGATTGCGATCCGCTCGACGTATCGCTGAAGATGGGGAGACGTGAACCGTCCCGTGCGGTAACCCGCTTCCCGCAGCACCGATTCGACCATGGTGGTCACGCTGCCCTTCCCGTTCGTTCCCGCGATGTGCACGTAGCGAAGGCCGCGCTCCGGATGCCCCCGCATGCTGGCGGCCGCCGCCATACGGTCGAGTCCGAGCTTGATGCCGCGTGACTCCAGCCCGTAGAGCCATCGAAGCGCTTCCTTGTAGCGAGTCACCCTGCCAGGTACTCGACCATGCGAGCGACGTTGTTGCGCATGCTCTGACGCGTAGAGATCATGTCGACCATGCCGTGTTCGAGAAGGTACTCGGCGCGCTGAAACCCTTCGGGCAGCTTCTGGCGGATCGTGTCCTCGATGACCCGGGGCCCCGCGAAGCCGATCAGGGCGCCTGGCTCCGCGATGTTGACGTCGCCCTGAAGCGCAAAGCTCGCGGCCACCCCACCGGTCGTCGGGTTGAGGAGCACGCTGATGAACGGAGCCTTCGCCTCGTGCAACTTGGCTCTGGCCGCAACGGTCTTGGCCATCTGCATGAGAGAGATGGAGCCTTCCTGCATGCGTGCACCACCAGAGCAGGACAGAAGCACGACGGGCTGTTTGTGCTCGGCGCCGCGCTCCATCATCCGGGTGACGACCTCCCCGACCACCGAACCCATCGATCCGCCCATGAAACGAAAGACGAACACGCCGAGCTGCACGGGACGAGACTCGATCCGTGCCGTCCCGGCGAGGATGGCGTCGTTCACGCCTGTCGATGCGCGCGCTGCCGCGACACGGTCCGGATACGCCTTGGCGTCCACGAACCCGAGCGGATCGGCTGCGATCAACTCGGTGTCGAGCGCCGTCCAGGTGCCAGGGTCGGCGAGGAGCTCGATCCAGCGCTCCGCCGGCAAATGGAAGTGGAAGCCACAGGCCGGGCAAACCTCGAGGTTGCGCTCGAAGTCCTCTTTCTTCACCGCATCACCGCAAGCGTCGCACTTGCGAAAGAGCCCCTCCCCGAGCGTTTTCTTCTCGGAGGCATCGACTCCTGCTCGGGTCTTGGCGAACTCAGCCACGGCGCATGGCTAGCATGAAGCCGGAAGTCGAGCGACCCGTTGCTGCGCTCGCCTCGACCTCACCGGCGCCCTTTCGCGACGATCGCCGAGAGATGCCGGCCTGTTCTTCCACGCTCACGACGGTGCGAAAAGAAGTGCGCGGCGTCGCTGTGCGTACAGCCTCCCACGTCATCGATCGAGTCGTCTGGAATACCGGAGCTCCGGAGCTGGAGTCGAATCAGGGAGGCGAGATCGCCATGCATCGTTGCGCCTCGCATGCGAGTGACGGTGCGGCCTTGCCCCGCGCGTTCCATCTCGCGCGCAACCTCTGGCCCGATCTCGAACGCCTCGACGCGAATGTGCGGACCGATCGCGATCACGAGCTCTGCCGGATCGAGCGAGAGCGCCTCGATGGCTCGCGGCATGACCCCGGCCACCGCGCCCCGCCAACCCGCGTGAACGGCAGCAACGTCTCCGCTCGGCGGGTGCGCGATCAGCACTGGGACGCAATCGGCCGTGCGCGCTGCGACTGCGAAGCCCTCGACGCGGGTGATCAGGCCATCTCCTTCGTCGTCAGCAGCCGTCATCGCGAGATCGGACCGCGAGATCTCGCGCACGTGAGTCCCGTGCACCTGCCGTTGCTCGAAGAGACGGTCGACCGAGAGTCCGAGGCCCTTTGCGAATCGAGCTCGGTTCTCCCGGACGGCTACGTCCTCATCGCCCAGATGAAAACCGAGGTTCAGCGTGTCGTAAGGTGCGACGCTCACCCCACCCGACCGCAATGCAAACGCATGGCGAAAGCCGTGCCGCCCGAGAAGGACCGAATGCAAACCGGACACGTCGATCGTGTAGCATGCCGGGATTGCGCGGGCCGCCGGTCCCAGCTATCGAGGCCGGCTGCAAGTCCGGGCCGGGAGTTGGCAGGTGTATCGATTTCCTTCTGATGAGTGGGCCGCGGCGTTCAAGGTCGCGCTCAACGAGAACCGGACGTAACGTGAAGCCGGAAAGCCATGGACGTTCGGCTCCGTGGCGTTGATCGTCCGGGGCGATCCGACGATGGGCCTCGAGCACGACGCTGGAATCGTCCTCGACGCTAACTTCGTCATCGTGGCCTCTTACGCCCTCGCGGCAACGGGTCGTCAGGGCGAGCAAGGTCCCGACGGAGCTCATGCAAATATTTGAAATCGTTTGGGTCGGTCGCATTTCTCGTGCGGATGTCGGCAATCGCCGCTATCAGGGCGTCCGATGACTTCGCTTACGCCGATTCGGTACACCCTTCTCCTCGCAGTCAGCGTCCTCGTCGCCTGCGGCGCCGACTCGGGCGCGACATCGACCCCGAACGCATCATCTTGATGGGCGGCTCGGCAGGGGCGGGAACGAGCCTCTGGATCGGATTCAACGACGACATGGCCGACCCGGACAGCGATGACCCTGTCCGACGGCAGTCGACACGAGTGAGCGCGATCGTCGCGATTGCGACGCAAGCGACCTACGGCATCGGGAAGTGGAGCACCGTCGTCTTTGCGGAATACAACCTAGACCTGCTCGAGCTCGCCAACGCGCTCGGGCTCGCGCAAGCCTTGCTCGACTTCTACGGGATCAGCGACGTCGCTGACTTCGACTCTCCCGCGATCCTTGACTATCGGGCGCGGGTCGACATGCTCGACCTGATGGACGCGGAGGATCCCCCGTTCTACGTCCAAAACGACCTCGAGCCGGCCGCGGCGCCCCTGACCGTCAATCTGGCCTTCCACCATGCAAACCACGCGTTGGTGCTGGCCGAGGAAGCCGACGCGATCGGCCTCGAGAACGTCGCGTACATGAAGGCCCTGATGATCGAAGACCCGAGCGGCGAGGACTGGCTCGAGTTCTCCCTTCGGCACTTCGGCCTGTAGCAAGCACCCTCCCGACGCCTTGACACCGAGCGCCCGTTGGCTACTTTCCGGCCCCTGCATTCCTGCGGAAGTGGCGGAACTGGCAGACGCGCTAGACTAAGGATCTAGTGGGGTAATACCCGTGGAGGTTCGAGTCCTCTCTTCCGCACCCAATCATTTCAGCAGCTTGCGCGATCAGCTCCGCGGTCGTTGGAGCGGCCTGGGCGGGACTGGTGAAGAAACTGGTGCGAAATAACACCGACTGAGCCTCCTCGAGGTTGGAGTGCAGGTACTCCTTGGTGGTGGTCACGTGCTTGTGTCCCATCAGGTACGCGATGCCGATCAGGTTGCCGGTCGTGCCCCACTCGGTCCCTCGACCATGGCGGAAGTCGTAGATGCTGAGCTTGCTGGCGCGGTGTGCGCTGATGCCCGCGGCACGCCCTGCCCGCCGTAGTGCGTCACGACAATCGAATTCAGGGAAGATGATCCCGTCGCAGGGAAATCTCGAGTCGATCGCTTTCCGGGCGCGGTCCGTGATTGGCACATCCCGGCCAAACCGAGCTTTGTCGTTTGCGTCTCGGATGCGAAGTAGCCGCGCCCCCGGTTCGTAGTCATGGGGTGCCCGTAGGCCGAAGACCGTCGAGGGCCGCAGGCTCGTCTCGCGCACGAAGGTCACGAAATCGCGTACGGCGTAGCCTTTGCGCGTGAGCTCGGGGAGACACGCAATGATCGCGTCCATCTCGGCGGGCGACAGCTTGATAACCTTGCGCTTGCCTAGCCTATGTGCGGTGCCTGTCGCGCGCTTCGGAACCTTCGGCACCTCAGGCAACTCGGACAGCAGCTTGCGTTTCTTCATCCAACGGTGCAGGCGGCGCAATGCGCTGAGCTCGCCGCGGACGGTGGTCGCCTGGACCTGTCCCAGCCGACGCTCTTTGTATTCTTCAATCGCCACCTCGTCGCAGATGCGCTCGGCAGTCTGAAAGAAACGCAAGAAGTGGCGAGCGTAGGTCTCAAACAGGGAGCCGTCCCCCTGAGCAGAGGAAACCTCGGTGGCGGCCGACGTCAGCCACGCTGCGAGGAGCTCCTCGAGGGGGGTGTTCGTGATCTCGGACAACGTGGCGCGGGCACCAGCCTCCTCTTGCTCGACGATCAGCGCGAGCCTTTGAGCAGCCGTTTTGCGAGAGCGCGTTCGAGTGGACCGATGGACACGACGCCCGTCGGGGGTGGTCCCGACCACGTACCAGATTCCATTGTCTCGCTTGTCGAGTTTGTAGGCGCTGCGTTTTCTCCCCATTGGTCAATCTCCTCGACGTGGTATCGCCACAGGCTGCCGATTTTCTTCGTTCGTTTCAAGCGCGGAGCGACATGCCGCTTGAACGTTTTCTGCGAGACCTTGAGGCGGTTACAGGACTCCTCCGGAGTCAGCCAAGGTGTCTCGCTTGTCACGTTCCCAATCATCGTTCGTCCCACATTGCTGTTCCAGCTGTCGGTGGGCCCCGGTGGCGCCACTCATCTCAACCCCTGTTATCGGTTTTGCCCCCCGAAAAGTTGCGCGGGCCCGGATGTTCTTGGAGTGCGTGACCGCGCCATAGCGCGGCAGCTGTCAGGAACCCGCAAGACGAGCTTGGCGTTTTTCGTCGCGCGTTGTCTTTTCTTGACGCGTGTTGGCGTCGGTTGGCGCCGTGTGGCGCGTTTGGTGACGAGTGCGCCATCGCGCGACAACGAGTGTCGCGAAAGCGCCAACTGGAGACTGTTGACGACAAGTAGCGCCGTTCGGCGCCAGATAGCGACACAACGTGTTCGGGCAAGGCATAGTTTTGGCAGACACCAAAACTGCACGCTCCCTCGCTCGCTCGGTTGCACGAACTACGCGCTCAACGCCTTCGGCTTATTCGCGTTCACGGAGAGCTTCCAGCACTAACTCCCGGTTCGTCTGTTTCGTGTCCGTTCGGTTCCTGGGTTAGCGAGCTCTCTATTGCTCGGTGAGGTCGAAGCGGATGGTCTTGCGTTCGCCCGGTTGCAGAGCAATGGTCTGGGTCTGCAAGCGGCCGTCTTGGCCGGCGCGGATCTGGTAGCGACCTGGCTTCAGCGCTTCGTTCTTCAGCGGTGCGGATCCGCGGGGCTTTCCGTTGATCCAAACGCGACCCCAGGGATAGACGAGCACGGTCAGCTCCGCCGGGCGCGCTGCCGGGATGACACGCGGCACTTGCTTGGCGGTTTCGTCTGCGCCGCTCGTGTCGCGGGCTTGTTTCTCATCGCTCGCCTCGACCGTTTCGCTTTGGGGATTCGTGTCCCTGCTCGAATGCGTCTCGGTCGCCGCTGCTTGCGGAATCGCGGCCGGCGTGACGGGTTTGCCGCCCTCCTCCGCGGGACGCCAAAGCATCAAGCCCGTCGCCGCGAGACCGAGAGCAAGCGCCGATCCGACTGCGACCCGAATGAGCGTTCGTCTCGACCAACCACGGCTCGGTGACGGCTCGGCAGCGCCGAGGTCCGGCGACCTCCTCGGCAACTTGCTTTCCGCGAGAGGCCCGCTGCCGATGGGCTTGTGCGCCGCTCGAAGGCTACGCGCCTCCGTCACCATCTTTCCGAGCTTCCGTCGTGCATCGGGGGGCGGAACGAAAGGCTCGAGCTGCTCCGCCAGCGCGGAAGCGGATTGAGGCCGTTTTTCACGGTCGGACTCGATGAGGCTTTCGACGATCCGACAGAGCTCCGGTGGCGTGCCCGGGGCGAGGTCGCCGAGCGAGGGATGCTCGCCTGCCATGATCAGCATGATCGTCGCGGGATCGTGGCCCCCTTCGTAGGGCCGCCGTCCCGCCAACGCCTCAAACAGAACCACTCCGAGCGAAAAGAGATCGGACCGCCCGTCGAGGGGGTCGGCTCGAAGTCGTTCGGGCGCCATGTAGGGGAACTTGCCTCTGATCTCGCTCTGGCGGGAGCCCGCCTCGGCGACGTTGGCCAAGCCAAAATCACTGAGCTTGACCTCGCCATGGCGGCTCACGAGCACATTCGAGGGAGAAACATCGCGGTGAACGATCGCGCCCACATTGGGCGATCCATCGTCCAAGACGAGACCTGGATTGTGGGCGTGCTCGAGCGCGGTAGCGAGGTCATGACCGATCAAGGCCACGTGCTCCGGAGAGAGCCGGTGTCGCGCATCGAGCAACACCTGCAGGTCCACCCCCTCCACGAGCTCGAGCGCCATGTAGAGCGTGCCTTCGATTTCGCCGAAGTCGATCACGCTGACGATGTTGCTGTGGTGCAACTTCGCGGCGAGCCTCGCCTCGCGTTCGAAGAGCTCGATGGAATCCGCGTCGTCGCGAAAAGCCCCCCTCACGAGCTTGAGACAAACACGTTGCGAGAACCCGCTTCGGCCGTGACGAACGGCTTCGAAGGTTTCGGCCATCCCGCCGACGCCCAACCGTTGCACGAGCGTGTACGGCCCGAAGCGCTCCCCCGTGACCTCACCGACCGATGGTTCAGAGCCGGGCTTCGCCATCGCCCCCTCACCCGCGCTTCGGCTTGAAGCTCTCAGGGGTGATTTCGAGCGTGCTCATCCGGCTGATCAGCCCGGTGCGAGAGATCGAAAGCTCGCGAGCCGCCCTCAAGACGACTCCGCCGCAGGCCGACAACGCTTCCTCGATGATCTCTCTTTCGAGAGTGTCCAGCCCTTGCCTCTGATCGGCGAGACGCTTCCATTTGTCGCGAACCCCGTTCGGAAGCCCATTGCCTGCCGTTCGTGGCTTCGCCGGATCAGTCGCGGCTCCCTCGAGATCGAGGTGGCGCGCTTCGATCACGGGGTCGCTCGACCCGTCAGCCTTCGCTCGGTTCCTCGCGCGCTCGAGCACCGACTCGAGCTCGCGAATGTTCCCGCGCCATTCGAGATGGGGAGAGGTCAGTGCTTCGGTGGCGGCCCGGTCGAGCTCCCAGCCCTTCTTCGCACCGGTGCTGTTGAGATAGCAAACCGCAATCTGAGGGATGTCGCTTCGTCGCTCTCGCAGCGGTGGCAACACGATGGGCACCGTGGCGAGCCGGTAGTAGAGATCGCGCCGGAATCGATCGCTGTCGACGGCTCGTGCAATGTCTCCATTGGTGACCGAGATCAGGCGCAGATCGGCGCGTTTGGGCTCGCGCCCCTCATAACCGAGCGGGCGAAAGGTCCCGAACTGGGTTAAATCGAGAAGCAGCTGTTGCGCGTGGGCGGGCAAGCTCAGCACCTCATCGAGGATCAAGGTTCCGCCGTTCGCGTACTCGACGAGGCCCTTTCGCTTGGCCACCGCACCCGAAAACGCCCCACGCTCGTGCCCGAACAGCTCCGACGCGATGGTGTTCAAGTCGTCGGCCTGTCCGAGCATGGCGCGCACGATGGGCTCTCGCCTGCTCGCCCGCGCGAACGCCGTCGCGAGATGGGTCTTGCCCGTGCCGGACTCGCCCAAAATCATGATCGAGGCCTTACCTTCGATCGCCGACATGAGCTCGTCGCGAATCCCGGACATGCTCTGTGGCGCGAGAAGCTCGTCGAGCCGCAGACTGTGCTCGTTGTGATCCCGCGCGCGTTCGACGAGAAGGTCTTCCCGCGTTTCCTCGATCAAGGTCTGCTGCACGATCGCACCGCCGAGGAGCGCGCCAACGCATTCGAGAAACTCGGCGACGGCCTCATGCGTCGCTTCGTCGTCCGGGAACTCGAGGTACATCGAGCCGATCAGGGTCCGATTGGAAGCCGTAGGGTGCGACCAAAGGGGCACCCCGGCGAACGACCCCCGCGCCGAGTACGGCACCGGCCCGGTGACCGTGCGAAGGCCGGCCTGCACCTGGCCAAGCACCTCGGTCACGTGCTTCGCGAGGACGATGGGCGAACCACCGAAGCTCGCCGAGCGGGATCGGTGAATCCGGCCACCCGTCTTCGTTTCGAGGGTGCTCCAGGCCGAGCGCGCCCCGAGCTGCACACACAGCGCCTCGAGCGTCTCCTCGACGAAGCTGCCGCCGCGAAGGCTGGTTACCACCGCATTCACCACCCCGCGCATTCGCGGCCACGGATCTGCAGTCTTGTTGGCAGGCATACGAGCGCGGCAGAAAGAGTACTCCCTTGCCGGCTTTCGGACCACAGCGCAATGTTGCTCCGGAAGCGCCGACCTCAGATAGTATCCACAATGCGATTTGTCGCGATCACCGCGGTGTTTTGTACCTGCTTTCTTCCGAAGGCCGCAGGGCAGGACAGGGATCGCTGGTCGATCGTACCGATTGGGACCGTGCTGGAGACCGCGTGGGCAGAGGGGAGCGCCTCGAGCCTTCGTGCCGAGCTGCTGGAACGGGGAGTGGACGTCTGGTCACTCGAGGAGGCCGCAACCAGGTTCGAAGCGAGGGGCTCGGCCCCCCCTACCCAAGTCGCCGAAGCCGACGTCCAGCAATGGATCGCGCAGTCGAACGCCGCCGTCGAAGACCTCGTGCGTGGCGACCCTTCGACGGCGCTCGATCGACTGCATGAAGCCCAAGCGTTTTCCCGCAGCGCGGTCGAGACGCTGAATCGGGACCCGACCCGATCGCAACGGCTGCTCGACACCTGCCTCTATACGGCACGCGCCTTGCTGGAGCTCGGCTCTTCGGGTGAGGCCGAGGCGCAGACGCGGGAGTGCCGGCAGCTCGCCCCCATCGGGGAGCCAAGTGCGTACATGCACCCTCCCGTGGTGTTGAAGGCGCTCGCGCAGGCCGACGCGGCGCGGGCCGAGCAGACCGGCGCGCTGCGGGTGACGAGTGAGCCCCCCGGGTGCACCGCGCGGGTCAACGGATTGCCGATGGGTCAAACGCCCGTGGAGGTTGGTCACCTGTTGCCTGGGCCGTATCGCGTTCAGGTCGAGTGCGAGCCGGGGCGAATCGGCCGAGTACACACCGCCGAGGTGAACGACGGGCCTAGCGAGGTGTTTGTGGATCTGCGCTTTGACGGCGTGGTCCAGACGCGCCCGATACTGGGGCTCCACTACGCAAACGCTTCGGACGAAGAACGATACCGCGATCGCGACGCCGCCCAGATCGCGCGGGCGGTGCCTTCCGATGGCATCGTGCTGATGTCGATGAGCGACGCAGGAGCGATGGAGCTCGACCTCTTGACCGGCACCCCGCTCGAGAGGAGCGCTTTGGCACGAGTCCGGAGCGGGCCGAGTGGCCCGACGCGCGGTGACATGGCGTTGGCGGCTCGCACGCTCGTCGACCGGACGTGCATGGACTTGAGCTCGCTGCCTCCGATGGTGCTCGCCTGCGAAGACGGAGCGGCCCTTGCCAAAGGGGCGTTGGACGACGGTGGGCGCCCTACCCGAAGGCCGCGGGGTCAGCTCATCTCCGGACTGACCTTGGTAGGAGCGGGCTCGGCATCGCTGCTGACGGGGTATGTGCTCCTCGGCCCGCGTGCGCGCGCGTCCGAGGACTGGGTCGGCGCCCTCGACGCGGGCGGACAAGGCGCAGCTTCGTTGCAGCAGCGGTGGTTCAACATGGGCGTCGGCATCATGGCCACCTCCTCGTCCGGTGCCGCAGCGCTGGTCGCGGCCATGCCCTTGGCATTGCCCAATCACGCGAAAACACCCTGGTGGGGTTGGCTGTCCGGAGGCCTCGGGGTCGGCTTCGCCGCGTTCTCGATCGCCTACGGCGTAACCGCCGAGCCTGGGCCCGATACCTCGTGCGCGAGCCTCGTACCCGACTCCAACGACGCCCGAGCCTGCGTGAAGCACGCCGAGCGAGTCAGCCTCTCCGTCCTCACCGGCGTCACTTCGGCCCCGCTGCTCACCATCCCGCTCGTGTATCTATTGAGACGGACTGGCGCGAAGATCGCACCAGGTGTCGAAGTGAGCCGCGCGGGAGGATACGTGAGCCTGAGCGGGGAATTCTGAGCAGCCAAGACGCGAGGCGCTCAAGCGCCTTTGTGGATTACGCTCTTGCGCAGGACGAAATCCGCGTCAGGGTCGAGGGCCCTCAAGAGCTCGGTAAGCTTGTCGATGGTTGGGACAGACGCTCCCTGTTCGTACCTCGCATAGGCGTTGACCGATGTCTGGCCGAGATTGTGGACGACTTGTTCCAGCGTCTTTCCGGACAGACCGCGTTGCTGCTTGAGGAAGAACGCCACCAAGGCTGCGTCGTCGGTGGAGCTCACCTCGAAATAACTTCCTTTGCCACGGTGGAGGTCGATACTCAGCCCGGGTTTGTCGATCATGGCTTCAATCGCGTCGCGAATCATTGCGTAGGCATCCTTCCTGGTCCTTCCCTGAGAGAAGGCCCCTAGGTCGGGCACCTCGATCGACCACCACTTGCCTGCTTTCAGCACACGACCCTCGAATCTCATGTTGAGCCTTTCTCCGCTGCGTTGAGAATCGCCTTTGCGGTGTTCTCGTTGATCTCCTTGTGGCGCGGAACGGCAAGCCTCCTCAATCCGTCGGAGAAGACGCTGTGCTGAGCACCTTCCCGAACCAGCACCCAGCCGAGACGACGAAGCCGTTTGACTAGGTCTTTGCGTTTCACCGACTACTGTTACACATATAAGTGTATATCGCAAGAGACGTTTCGGGTGTTGGTGAGTGCATCCCTCTCTTATCGACCATCGAGCTTCGAAGTTGCCCCCGCCCATCCACTGTCGCTGGCCGACACTGATTGTTGACGGTCGACGACAATCCGCCCCTCGGAGCAGCACGCGATCACGAAACCATTGGAAGATTTGCCTGGCACGAAGCGTGCGTTGGCAACGATCGGCCGGAGCCATTCCGGAGAGGAGAAGGTATCATGCTGAAGCTCAAGGATATGACGTGCCTGCTTTCGCGTTGGGCGTGCCTGCTCGGATTGCTCGTTGCTCCGACCGTCGGATGCAGTGATCTCAGCGGCGAGGGTGGTGCCGGTGGCTCGGGAGGCACCGCTGGGACGGGCGGTTCGGGTGGCTCGGGCGGCGCGGGCGGCGCGGTTGGGCCCGAGCTCGCGCAAGTCTACTGGTCGTTGTTCGAAAACAACCCGGACGGGGAGGATCCCCCCATCGAAGATGTGAAGATCTGCATCGAGGACAGCCTCGGGATCAACTGCGCGACGACCAACGTGCAGGGCAAAGCGGTGCTCGATTTTGCGACCAACGAAGAAGTGATCGTCACGATCGAAAAGGACAACTACAACTCCTACATCATGGGGTTCGTCGAAGACACCGATCAGGGGCCTTTCGATTCCCTCATGTTCAGCGACGATCAACTAGAAGCCCTCGCCGCGCAGCTCGGGACGACATATCCGTGGCAGGGCGGAATCGTTGGGTTGTGGTTGGGCGACCGCGTAGGCGCGACGTTCGCGCCCGTCGGTCCGACCGTCGATGCCGTCGGCGAGGCGTTCTACTTCGATGCGACCACGAAACAGTACAGCCTAGACCTCGAAGCGATACCGGACCCCGCCTACAACGGGGAATGGTTTGCAGTGCCTGTTGGAGAGGGTGGTTTCACGGAGGTCACCCCTGGAGTGCAGCAGTTCGAGGTCGGCGGAGCGGTCGGCGAGTGCCACGGGCCCGTATTCGGTTGGCCTGGCGACGCCCCAAACCGAGTGAGGGTCCCCGTGCGCGAGGGATTCATATCCCGGAGCTTCATGAGCGACAGTTGCGAGGCTCCCTAGGGCGCCTCGAAAGTCGTGACCGACGACCCTCGTCGCGTTCGGTATCGAGACCATGGTTGCGCCGGCTGCGGGTCGCCCCTGCCGCCGGCGCTTCATTGTCGCTGGCCGACAGTGATTGTTGACGGCCGTCGACAATCGGGGCCTTCGAGCGGGGCGCGATCGCGAAATCACCGGGAGATTTGGTTGGCACGAAGCGTGCGTTGTCAGCGGGCAGGCGGAGCGATTCCGCAAAGGAGAAGGTGTCATGCTGCCGAATGCTGATGTGAAGTGCGTCGTGTCGCGCTGGGTGTGTTTGCTCGGTTTTTTCGTTGTCGCGATCGCCGGCTGCGGTGAGACCCAGGGCAACGGTAGCGGTGGCGGTGGTAAAAGCCGGCAACGGGTGGCATGGTGGTTCGGGGGGGGTTGGCGGCAAGGTGGCACAGGGAACATGCCCGAATGCCAGAGCCTCGAAGACTGCGACGACAGCAATGCGTGCACCGATGATCTCTGCAACTGGACGTGCAGCAACGTCCCGGTGGACTGTAGTGACCGAAATGACTGCACGACGGAGGGGCCATGCGAACCTGTGGATGGCTGCCCCGCCCCTGCAACACCCGCGGCCGACGGAACGCCGTGCGCAGGAGGCACCTGTGAGTCCGGTGCGCGTGGCTCGCAACCTCGACACTTCCATGCACCGAGCAGGGCATCCGCAATGCCATTGCCGCCGGAGGCGGGCCGTACACGTTTGATTGCGACGGACCGCAGACGGTCGTGACCGAGGCGCCAATCGTCATCGACAACGACGTCATTCTCGACGGTGAGGGCAACTGACGATGAACGGCAACGGGGGCTTTGTTCTTTACTCCGACCGTGCAACGACGGAGCTGCGGGGCTTCGTTGTCACTGGGGGTGAGGCGTACGGCGTCGTCGCAGTCGGAGCGATGACGCTGACCGACAGCACTGTTTCGGGTAGCCGAGGGACGGGCTTATTCACCCTGGGATACACAGTGACGATAGCCAACAGCACCGTGTCCGGGAATGCCAAATCTGCGGCATTGAGATCACCGGAGGAGCGATGACGATGACCAACAGCACCGTGTCGGGGAATGCCAACTGTGCTATTCGGTTGCAGGAGCGCTTTGCCGGTTTTGGCGAGTACTCCAACGCCACGCTGGAACTGATCGCGAGTACTGTCTCCGGGGACATTCGCGCACTCTTCCGGCGTACAACCGCCGAACGTCGCCACGATCGCCAACAGCCTGGTTGACGGGGCG
>CAWBXS010000004.1:0-570503 GCA_963792825.1 uncultured delta proteobacterium
TCGCAACCGGCTCCTGGCTTTTCTTTTCCATGCGACGCTTTCGATGTGTGCAGTGAGCCTGCTCGCCGCGAGCTCTGCATCCGCGCAGACCGGCTCCCCAGCAGGCGCGAGCTGCGGCTTCAGTACGTTCCACGGGGGGCACGATGGAAGAGCTGCAACGCGAGTACGATTCGATACGCCTGTGGGGGCCTGCCCTCGGAGTCCCGGTATCGTACTTCACCGTGGGGGGCGGCCTGTCCATGATTGTGGCGGCCAATCTCGATTTCTGCTTCTACTCACCCTGCGCCGACGAGCCACGCACACCTTCGGACAGGGCGCTGCTCGCCTCCGGGAGCATCTTCATCGCGGCCGGAGTCGCAGGATTCGTCGCGAGCATCGTGCGCATCGCCCAAAGAGAGAGCGAAAGCGCAGGCTGCGCTATGAAATGGGCCACCTCCGCTTCGGCAGCTAGCGAGCAACTTTTCAGTTGCGCACGGCGCCCGCGGTCACGTTTCCTCGACACGAGGCGCAGATGAAACAGATGTGGGAAGAGCGGTACGGTAGCGACGAGTATGCGTATGGCGTGGAGCCCAACGCGTTTTTCAAAGCGTGCCTCGATTGGCTCCCGGCCCCTGGGCGGCTTCTTCTTCCAGGCGAGGGCGAAGGGCGCAACGCGGTCTACGCGGCTCGACAGGGCTGGAAGGTCGACGCGTTCGATTTCAGCACTGCAGGACGCGAAAAAGCGCTGCAACTGGCCGAGCGTCATGGGGTGCACATCGCGTACGAAGTGGCCGACTACGAAACCGTGCACATCGAGCCCGGGGCCTACGACGCGGTGGCGCTGATCTTCGTGCACATGCACGAGCGCATTCGGCAAACAGTGCACCGAAAGCTGGCTTCGGCTCTGTCGCCGGGCGGTCACTTGTTTCTCGAAGCCTACAGCCGAGAGCAACTCAGCCGCGGCACCGGAGGCCCCCGTGACGCGCAACTTCTCTACACAGTCGAAGACCTGCAAGAAGACTTCTCCGATTTCGACATCATCCAGCTCGAACGAGTCGACGCCGAGATTCACGAAGGTCGGTACCATACGGGCTTGGGCAGTGTCGTTCGGCTGGTCGCCGTTCGGTAGGCCCGCGCCGCTCGAACCCGTCAAGTCCCACAAGTCAAGTCCCACAAAACGTCTCGCGGACGACCTCCTCGGGGTCGAGGTGGCGCCGCGTACTCCTCCCGCCCCGGCTGGTCTTCGTAAGGGGAGGCGAGCACCTCGAGGAGCGTTTCGAAGGGCCTGAAGTCGCCGTCGCGCGTCGCCGCCACGATGACTTCCTCGACCCGATGGTTTCGGGGAATGAACGCCTGGTTCACCGAGCGCATCTCGGCTCGACGTTCGGAAAACGAACGCACCTCGCTCGCCAGACGCCGACGCCATCGAACGGCCCAGTCGTCGAACGCGGGCTGCTCGAACAGGCTGCTCGCCGATGCGTCCGCCTCGGAAGGCTCGTCGCCGAGCTCGCTCAGGCGCCGGAAGGTCAGCGTGAAGTCAGCGCGATTTCCGGCCATGCGCGTGAGAAGCTCCTCGGCGAGCTCGTCGTCTCCCTCGCGCGATTCGGCCAGGCCGAGCTTTGGTGCATGCCCGCCCGATAGGCTGAGCGGAACCGGTCGGGAAAGGACTGCAGCACCTCGGTGGCGGGCGTGACGGCCGCTTCGGGGTCATCGGCGATGGCCGGCAGGAGCGCGTTGGCGAGGCCGCGCAGGTTCCAGAGCGCAATCGGCGGTTGGTTGCTGTAACCGTAGCGACCCATGTGGTCGATGGAGCTGTAGACCGTGTCGGGGTGGTAGTGGTCCATGAACGCGCATGGGCCGTAGTCGATGGTTTCGCCCGCGATGGACGTGTTGTCGGTGTTCATGACGCCGTGAATGAAGCCGACCAGCTGCCAGCGGGCGACGAGCTTGGCCTGGCGTCCGACGACGGCGTCGAGCATGGCGAGCGTGGGATTGTCTGCTTCCGAAGCCTTCGGGTAGTGTCGCGCGATGACATGGTCGGCCAGCAGTCGAACACTCTGGACGTCGCCCCGGCCCGCGAAGAACTGAAACGTCCCGACGCGGATGTGCACTCTGCGCGACGCGCGTGAGCACCGCGCCAGGCTCGTGCGTCTCGCGGACGATGCGCTCCCCCGTGGTCACCGCGGCGAGCGAGCGCGTGGTCGGAATCCCGAGCGCAGCCATCGCCTCGCTGACGACGTACTCTCGAAGCACCGGCCCGAGGCCGGCGCGGCCGTCGCCGCCTCGCGAAAACGGAGTGCGGCCGGAACCCTTGAGCTGCACGTCGCGACGCACGCCATCGCGGTCGACCACCTCCCCAAGCAAAATCGCACGCCCATCGCCAAGCTGCGGCACCCAGCTCCCAAACTGAAAACCGGCGTAGGCCATCGCGATTGGGTCGGCGCCGTCGGGCACCCGATTGCCGGCAAACACCTCGACCGCCTCTTGGCTTGCCATGCGCCCCGGGTCGAGCCCGAGCGCTAGCGCAAGCTCACCCGTTGACGCGAATGAGACGCGGGTCGGCGACGGGCGTTGGCGCCACGCGTGCGAAGAACTGCTCAGGCATCCGCGCGTAGCTGTTGTCGAAGGGGAAGAGCGGGGTTTGGGGCAACATCGGAGGCCTTCATCGTTCGAGCGGCCAGGCCTCGGAATCAGAGCGACAGTTGGACCGGGTCGGGGCGCATCTGCGCCTTCATCATCGCTCGTCGAGCGCGCTGCGGTCGAGGGTTACCCGAATCCGACTACGATTACACGAGTCGCCCTGCACGACCACGACCGGCCTGCGAAACCCGGACCCCGACCCCGCGGGCGTACCCAAAACAGTCAGATGGCATGAAAAGAACAGGGAAAAACACCAACTCAGCGCGAGGTTTTCCCACCCACCACGCCGAGCGCCGACTCCGGCAGGACGCAGCGGAACGCGGCCAGCTCCACCTTGGCCCGGGCCCAAGATTGCATCGGCGTCACTGGGCGGGCCCGCAGGTCAGCTCGAAGGCCTCGGGCGAGAGCGCGGGCGTGATGCGGACGGTGCACGTGCCACCGACGAAAGGAGCGCCGACCTGGATTGCGGACGCGATCGAAGGGGGGCGAAGGACGCTCGGCACCATTGGAGCACGCTGTGCTTGGTTCTCTGACGGGTCAGCACGGGGGGAAAGATGACGAGCTGACAGCCTTCATCGGGTTGTGAAGGATTGGTGCAATCGCCGACCTGCGTCCATTCAGGCAGCTCCCCGATAAAAGGCTCAGGCTCGCCCGGCTCCTTCACGCTCACCAGCGTCGCGACTGCCGCGGAGTACCGTGCAAGCTCGCGTTCCGCGCGCGTGGGAGGCGCCCCCCAAAGCGCATTCCGCAGACCCCGTAGGCCGTCTCGCCCTCGATGACGGCGACGGCGCGCGGTCGAGCACGTCCTTTGCTCTCGATCGCGCGGAGAGGATTGATGTCGCCACGGGGCAATCGATGGTTCCACCGCTTCCGAGGGAGCACGGAAGCGGCGCAGCGCTCATCCAGAACGGCGCGACGTCCTCGGGCTCTCTCCGAGGAGCCCATTGGGAACGTTCGGCGGCGTGCAGATTTCGGCGAAAGCGACGCCAAGCTTCTCGCCGGTTCTCCACGCACAATCGGCGCGCGGCTCATCCCCGCTGGCCCTCGCGGTACCGATGACCATCAACAAGAGCACCCCGAGAATCCAGCGGGCACCCAACCTCATGCGCGCAAACATAACCCGTTCAATCCCTTCCTCGCCACACGGCTTTGGGGTTGTGGCGGAGCCCGGGAAGCGCTCGGCGTCGAGGCGTTCATCTCCGGCAAGACCCGAGCATCGCCGGCCGCCCCGTCGAAGGCGGCATCGCCGTGTGGAGGTCGACTCGGAGTGACCTGTGCGCGATGCAGCTTGGCGCCGGCGCCGCGCTCGCCTGCAAGTGCGTGGACCCCACGATCCCAGGCCCGGGTTCTGCTCGCGTTGGACATGCGATTTAGCGAGCTCTCGGCCTCTAGAGCTCGCTGTCGTAAATCGACTCCCAAAACGTGCAGACGTCGCTTCGAAAGTCTTGAACGGTGCTCAGGGTCACGTCGAGGTTGAGCCGGACGTCGTCGTCCGCCGAGAACATCGGCCAGGCGAGATCGGTGCCGCCATTGGGGTCGCCGTTGGCCGCGAACCTTCCCCAGTAGCGTTCGGCATCGTCGCGCTCAGCGCGAGGTCCTCTTCTCCAATCACATCGGCCCCGACCGAGCCGAACACGTAGGCGATTTCGGCGCCATGGGTCGCGCGCAAGTCGAGCCCTGCAAGGGCCGGGATCGGAATCGGCCGGGTCGAATTGTAGACGAAGACATCGAGACCTGCAGCGGCCGCGCGCTTGGCGGTATCGCGGACGGAGCAGACGAGGCCCCCATCGCCGGTCACGCGTTCGAGCGCATCCTGCGGCGCTTGTTTCATGACTGGCTCCTTGTCCTGCGTTGCTCACCGCTTGGGGGGAGTCGAGGGCATGCCGTATGCCGTAATCCCGAGCAAGAATCGCGCCGACGCCCGATTGGCACGATTTGCGGGAAAGACCTGGTCCCGCTGCAAGGTGCGTGCAAGCTGGGCACGCCCCTTGTGGTCACCGAACCACAGGCCGTTCGATTCCGCGGCGCTTGCGTCGGTCGTCGAGCGGATTGACCGAGAGGACCTCCCAATCGACAGCGTGCAAATCGTGCGCGAGGGCGTGCTCGTCCTCGACGCTCGTTGGCATCGCGGTCGATTGACGTGCTCCTCGTGCTGACGGTCGGAGAGGGACGGGTCGAAATGCCCGTCGGAATGGACGGAGTCCCCCGCTTCTCGGAAAGCGGTCCCACCGGAATACCCGTGGGCGTCTCTGGAGCCTGGACACAGCCCACGGTGTTTGAGATGCCGAATTTCGCGGTACGAGCTGGTGCTGTCGACAGGGACGCGAGCCGGAAAGTTCGTTTGTGTCGGCTATGCTCTCAGTTCTGGAGCATGCGCTTGGTTGCTTCCCAAAGGTCGTCGACCATGTCCCAGCCTGCGGCGTTGGTTTCTTCGTAGTGGCCGTCCGGCTCGCCGAGCTCGCGCCCGAGCGCTTGCCCGTAGCGGCAGAGCTCGGACACGGCTTCGGCGTCGTCCCCGTACGCCTCGAGCGCGGATTCATCGTCGGTGATTCGCTGGCAGATCTCGCCAGCGATCCAGTCTTCACCCTGGATGATGCCGCGCGTGTAGAGGTCGTCGCATGTCGTCTGTGCGTACAGCAGCGCTTCGTTGAGGCACTTGAGTCGATAGTCCGAGACGGGCACGAAGTACCCGATTCGGTCGCCCCCGAGGCCCACCGTGAGGGTCACGTCTTCGTCGACCAGCGAGAGAAGGTGGCCCGGAATCTTGTAGTCCGCGCCGACGGCGTGAAGATGGGGCTCACGATAGTACTTCTCGGGCGGCGCGGTCTCGAAATCGTCGGGTAGCCCCGGGCCGACGAGCTCGGGTGGTAGCTCGCCCGGCATGTGAACATGCCCACGTCGCCGAAGTCGACGTGCGCAACCTGCGTCTGGAAGACGTCTCCCTTCGTGATCTTGCTATCGAAGATCACGAGCAAACGGTCTTCGATGATCTCGCCGCCGTCCTCGACGCAGTTGTCATCGGTGAATGGTTTGCCTGTGCAGTTGTAAAGGGTAGGAACTTGCCACCCGATGTCACCCTCGGGGATCAAGACCCGAAAACCGATGTTGGTGAGGCGTGTGTAGAAGCTCTCGATGCGCACGCTCAGCTCGCGAACACTGACGGGGGTGGACTGCTCCAAGGCGGCGCGCGCTGCGTTGGCGAGCTCGGTGCCGATGGACTCGGTCTTCGCGAAGCTTCGGCAGAAGTAAGGCTCTCGATCCTCGCATTCGGTGAGCGGCACCGCGCCCTCAGGCACCGTCAACCCGTCACCGACGGGGTGGCCCTCGTCGACTAGCCAGGTCGGAGCCGCGCCCGGCCCCACCTGGTTCCCGAGGGGGCCGTTGAAGTAGAGCACTTCGCCACCCCGCGCGGCCTGCAGGCGTGCGCGCAGCACCCCAGGGTAGTCGGCCGTGAGGTAGCGGCCCTCCGCGGTGCAATCGCCGCCCTCCCAGCCCTTGATCGACACACCTCCTGGAGGTTCGCGGCCTCGGGCGGCGGGTGCCAACCGAGCGTGGACTCCGGGTGACCGGTCCACTGGACGAGCGTTGCGATCGACTCGCCGTCCTCCACTGCATCGATTGCGAGGACGTTCAGCAACGTGTTGCGGATGACCGGGTCGCGCACGTCGTTGGTCCCGTATCCGTGATCGCCGACGGCCGACGACATGGTGGCCGGCTGCATCGCCGCCACGGCGTCTTCGGCCGCTCCGACGATTTCATCCGCCATCAAGGAAAACCACTCGTCGTTGATGCTGAACGCCGTGTCCGGCCCGTGGTGGTTGTGCGTGGCCGACACCAGGATTGGCGCCTCGGCCCATTCCTCGGGGAGGCGCGGGCGCACCCGGTCGAGCATCGCCGTGATGTCGGTGCCGAAGTACGAGTAGGTGTCACCCATGATGAGCAAGAGGCGCTGCTGACCGAGCGAGAGCGCCAACGCGGTCGCCCTCAAATCGTCGTGGACCCAGGCGGAATCTTCGCGCCCGTTGCCGACGTCTACCCGACCCTGATCCCAGGCTTCGACGAATACTCCGGGATCGTTGGGATCGACCTCCTCGCGCGGCGGCCACCCCGGCGCGTCCGCCAAGTAGTCGCGCCCGCCATCGACCGTTGGAAGAATGCTCCGGCTAGCGGCACCGGCCATGAGCGTCGTCGCCCCCCCGTCGGAGCTCTTACTGCACGCGGGTACGACGAAGACCAGCGCCACCAACGTCAACAGCATTCGCATCGCAATCACCACCTCTGCGTTCGGAACAGGGCCCCGACTTCCAGAACCGCTGTGTACCGCAGCGGGCCGAGCCTTTGCAAGCAAGCGTGGAGCGAGGGATCGCGACGTCGCAGGGGACACACCCTGCCGGGCGTCCTGTCCGACTCGTGGGCGCCGGAGTCGCAAGGTCCTTAGAAGGTTGCCCGGTGACCTGAGCGGTGACCTGAGGGTGCCTCAACTCTGAGCGCCGTCCTCGCACCTCAGAAGAAGCAACCGCCAGGGGACACATAAGCGGTGAGCGTTTGTCCGTTCTGGGTCATGCAGGTACAGGAGAACTGCTCCTGTCCGGGCATGCAGGAGGTGGACAGGTTGGAGGTGCTCCCGGCGCCGCCGTGTTTACACCGACACATTCGTCGCACTCGCCACCGTTCTGGCTGCGACAGGTGCAAGACTGATTCTGATTAAAGTCACAGTTTCCGGCGGCATCGGGGACCAAGCAGCAGAAGAGCCCCGCTCCGCACTCGTTGTTGTCCTGGCACAGCGCGCCTTCGGACATTCCGACCTCGCCTCCCGACGAAAATTGCGAACAGTCCTCCACACACTGACCGAGGTTGTTCGCGCACGTGGCAGCGTCTTCCGTACAGCAAAAGACTCCCAATGAGGAAGCATTGGGGTCACAATCGCCAGTGCTCGCGCAGCTGTCGCCCAAGCCGCCTAGTCCACCGGTTCCGCCCGTACCGTCTTCCATTCTGGTCGCCGTCCAGTCGATGTCGCAGCGCGACAGGCCGTTCACCTTGGTCGAAGTGCCCGAGGCGGAGTCTCCGTCGAACGTGCCGGTGAACGAGAATTCGTCCGAGCTTCCGGAGGGCGTGTAACCCTCGACGGCAAACGAATCGTCGACGATTGGAACAGGCTCTTCATAGCCGAAGCCAAAGCCACAGTCGTTGCCGTCTTGGTCGACTCCCGCGTTCTCTTCTCCCCGTATCTCGAAGGAAAAGGCGTTGACGCTCGACGGCTGGAGGTTGCATGCCGCGCTCGCAATCAGCCGGTCTTCGTCCTGACTCACGTAGAAGCAGGTGCTGTATCGATTGGAGCTGCCGCCCCAAAGTCCGTCGAGCGGCTGGAGCAAGCCCGCGGATTTACAGTCCGAACCGGTGAGCACAAGCAGCAGAAAACTCGCGAAACCAAGCGTCCTTGGAAGAGTCCTCATGGCGCAGCCTCCCTTCGCGTGGGTATGATGGTTCGACTCTAGCACCGTCGGCAGGCTGTGGTCGGGCCATCGCGCGCATACGCTGTCTTCTCAGGCCCCAGACGCAAATCCTGCGCGATGAACCGGTCGCCGCTGAAGAATTACGTACAGCGACGAAATGTCCCGCAAAAAAGACCAGAAAAACAACTGGCCGCGCGGTCTGCTCCCTCAATCCGGCTCCCAAAGAGGCGCAATCGTTTGCTCGAGCCCCTTCTTCAGCCGCTTCCGCATCTTCTTGAAGCTCTTGCAGCCCGAGTCGAAGCGAAGCACACGCTCGAGCGGCGCGTTCTTGTAAGGAACCTTCAGCGGCTCGGCCTCGGGCCCAGCTTGCGGGCCCAATGCGCTCATGAGCCGCTCGTTGCCGTACGTGCCGAGGCCGCCCACCATCACGAGGCGGAGGTTGTCGAGGCCGGACCCCACCACGCACTCCGCGGCCTCGTCTCGGTTCGTGGGTGCGCCGCCAAACACGAGTAGGTCGGCATGATTGTTAACCTCGATTCGCCCAACCGTAGCGAGGCCAAGTAGGTCGGCCGGCACGTCGGTCACCATGTGAAGCAAATCGGCCGGTGAAATCGACGGGAAGTGCTGACGTACGTGTGCGAGCTCGTCGAGGAGCGTCGAGCTTCCCGTGACGGTCCAGTCCGGGGCGAGCGCAACCCGCAGCGAGCGGCCTTCGGTGTTCATCAGTGAGCGCACCTTGTCGATGTCGAGCGTTTGGCCGTAGAGGCGCACGTTGCTTCGCGGCGACCAGATAACGCCTGCGTCGAACCTGCTGACCAGCTTCCAATCGTCGTCGTCGAGCGCGAGCGCGTGGATGAGCGAGGTGTTTCGGTGAAGGAGCGAAGGTTTGTTCTCGTAAAGCGAAAGCAGCTCCCCCCGGGAGAAGTCGTCGACCCCTTCGCCTAGATGCACGAGCAGCTTCAGCTGGTCGTTCTCGAGTCGGCAACGGACGAGCTCTCGCTCAGCGCCCATGAGGCAGCCTGCGTCGAGGAGCCCCTCGACGGCCGTGTCCCAGTCCGTGAAGTCACGGACGAAACCAGGCATGGGGCGGATGCTTCGGTCGTACTCGGCGTCGATGACCATGGTGGTCGTGCCCCCGATGAGCCCACGCAGCTGGCCGTAGTAGAACAACAGGTGCCGATCCGCGTTTGGGAACTCCTTGAACTTCGGCTTGATGTTGTCCAGATAGTGCCTCTGAGGCTCCGGTACGACGTACACGCCGCATCGAGTCTTCTGCCGCCAATCGAACCGGCTCTTCATCAACTGCGTCGGGTTCCACCTATGGAACACCGCATACGCCGCGTGGTTGTGACTATCGACGAACCCGGGACAAATGATGCCGCCGGTATCGACTTCGAGGGCGCCGCTCCCTGCTTCGCGCGTCCTCGCGAGGGCCTTGATTTTACCGTCCGCGACGACCACCGTGCCCGAGCTGATGAAGTCGTTCGGCAAAATGATGGCGCCGTGAAGCCGCACTTCCGCTGCCGCAGAAACAGGCTTCGCCCGCCAGATGCTCATGCTTTCCCGCACCATCGACACCCCTACGCCGCGCTTTCGTCCTCCGTTCGCCACCCCGGAAACAGTAGCACCGCCGGATGCACTTTGAGCGCCCGCGCCAGCATCTTGCTCCGCTCGGCACCGAGCTTCACCCGGTCCGTCTCAATCGCCGAAATCGTCGACTGCGCAATCCCAGTCAGCCCAGCAAGCTCGTTCTGACTGAGCTCATTGAGCTCGCGCGCGATGCGCACGGACTGCCCCACCGAGAGCCGCCGCCGCGCCTTTGCTGGCGAGAACCGCCCTTTGAGCGCTGCCTTAGTCTTTCTTCCGGTAGTCATGAGGATTCACCTCCAGTACGAACACAGTCAGCTCGTCGATACGCCTAACTCACCCGCTGCGCATCTTCAGGATGCGGATAGCGCAGCCCGCGCACCGACAGGTCCTCATCGAGTTGCCGCCAGTGAATCCCAATCCCGCCGCCGATGAGCCGCCGACCGTCCTCGAGCGCCACGCGCATCACACCGTCCGCAAACTCGACCGACTTCGCCAATGGGTTTTCAGGAGCCAACACCCCGGCACTATGCCACTGCCGCCTCGCTCAACCAAACCCTCACCGCGCCGCCTCTCGCAGGACGACATGCTGCGGGCACCCATGCTAATCCCGGCCCGCAGGGCCGAAATGCCACCACTTACCAAAACCCCCACGCTCCTCACCAAACAGCAATACACCACCCTCCTCGCCGACCTCCGCGCCATCATCCGCGAAGACAAACAAGAAGCCGAACGCGCCGCCGTCCAATCCCTCCTCGACGCCTATTGGTACCGCCGCCCGCCGACGCTCGAAGGCCTGAGCTGGGCCCACTACCGCATCCTCATGCAACTGCACGACCCAAGCGAACGCGCCTTCTACGAAGAGCTCGCCCGCACCGTCGTCGTCAACACCCGCAAATACGTACATCCTCTCCCGCCACGTCGCCCACGTCTTCTACGCGTTCAACAACCGCGGCATCGAAAGCACGTTCTTGAAGGGGCGGTACCTGAATCAGGAGCTCATCGACAAGGGCTACGCAAAACCCGTCTAGCAGCGGCCTACGCCGCCTCCACCTCCACACTCATCTTCACCCCGGCACGGTCCAATTGCTCCTGAAGCGCCAGCTTCACGAACACCGTCGGCGGGAAGCCAAGGGTCTTCGCCCACGCTACAGCACGCTCCGGGCTCACGACCTTGCGCCCCTTCTCGACATCGCAGAGATGCGAGCGGCTCACGCCCAGCCGCCGCGCAAACTCAGCCTGGCTGATCTCGTCGCACTCCCGAAGGCTCCAAATCATGTCGCCCAGCGTCACCGGCCCGTAGAGGCTCTCGAGGAGCTCGAGCGCGTCGACCGAGCCTTCGGAACGGGTAAAACGCTTCCGCTTGTTGCGTCGCCTAGTAGCCATGTTTGCTCACTTCCTCGACGGTGACGACATCGGCGTCCCCCTCGCGCCCCAGCCGGTACATCGCCCGGTAGCCGCGGCTCAACCGAATGCTCCGCATCCCGCGCCGTCGACCGACCAGCGGCTCATCGTGAAACCCAGGAATCCTCCGAACCTCTTCCAACCCGATTTCCCTCACCAAGTAGACCCAGTGCAAAAGCTTGGCGCCCACATGGACAGGAATCCTCCGCACCTGCTTCTCGGCTCGCCTGGTGAATTCCACCCGGCGGATCATGGTCAGCGTACACCTGTGAGGTGAACACTGTCAAGCAGCGGCGCTTGGGCTTGGAGCAGACTCGGGATCGTGCTCGGCACACCCCTTCATCGGCCACCGGTGCCCGAAGTTGCTCAAAGAACGCCAAGAACAACAGGCCGCGCGGCCTGTTCAATCCCGCCGCTACCCAATCGGCACCACCAGCTCAAACGCCTTCCGCCATCGCTTCCCCATCCGCACCGCCGAGAAGTCCGCATCAATCGTCAAGATCCGCCGCACATCGAGCCGCTCCGCAAGCGCGACAATCGACGCGTCCACAACCCCGAGCCCCAAGTCCGCGAACTTCCGGTCCACCTCGGCCGCCCGCTCCACGTCATCGAACGTCATCGGCTCGTACGCATACGCCCCCTGCGACACTTCCTTGAGCAGCCGCCCCATGTCCTCCCGCCGCTTGCGCAAGTGCCAATCGACTTCCGCAAGCACGAGCGACGGCACGATGGCCGGCCGCGCCTCCTGCAGCGCGCTCGCGTACGCCTCGTCTCCCCCGAGCGCGTAGAGCCACCCTCCCGTATCCAAGATGAGCGGCCCCGGACTCCCCCGTCTCACCCGTCGAAGTCTCCAAACGCGTCGGCTTCCAACGCCTTCCGCTCCGCCCGACTCAGCTTCAACCACCCAACCGACGGCCCCCCGCGCCGCCGATACGCCGCCGTCACCATCCGGACCCCGCGCCGAATCAGCTCCGACTGCGACACCCCCTCACGCCGGCTCGCCTCCCGAAGCGCCACCTCGTCCTCGTCGGTCAACACCACCGTCGTCCGGTTTGCCATATCTGCCATATACCCGCTTCCTGCGCCAATAGCAACCCCTCCACGCACGCGAGGTCATCGGCCACCGCCTGTGGAAGTTGCGCAAGAACGCGAGAAAAACAACGGGCCGCGCCGCGCCCGCAACGGCAACCGACAGCGGCCGATAACGCCTCGTACTCCGGCTGCGAGCCCTTGACTCGGCCGGCTTCCGAATGTAGCCTATAGGCTACATGCCCAATCCGCGGGCCGCTACGTGCTCGTCCCAATCGACGATCCGCCCGAGCTCACCGAAGAGCAAGAGGCCGGCCTCGAGGATGCAATGGCGTCGATTCGTGAGGGGCACGGCCTTTCACGCGACGAAGCATTCGCCAAGCTCAAAGCAAGCCTCGAGTAGTGCGAATCGTCATCACGCCTCGCGCGTTCGATGACCTTGCTGCGACGGCTGGCTATGTTTCTCAGAACAATCCAGCAGCCGCGGGGCGTCTTGTCGATCGTGTCTTCGAGCTCATCGATCTGCTTGCCGAAGGCGGCCTCGACGGCCCGCTGGCTACGCTCCGCTCCGGCGCGAAAGTCCGAAGCTGGCCCGTTCCACCGTTCCGCATCTACCACCAATCACGGCGCCCACTCTGAGCGTTCCTTGACCACGTCCGGTCCAGATATCCGTGACCTCCCAACAGGAGGCGCCGGACGACGCTGTCCAGATATCCGTGACTCCCATCGACCGGTCGCGCCTGCCCCGTGGTGGCCAAGCCACTCTACGGGGCGAGCACCGCAAGCTTGATACGGCGCCGAGACGAACGCGCGCCTTCGGCGCGCGCCAATGGCGCGCGCAATCGCGCAACTTCCGGCTCCAGCGGCCGATAACTCTTCGTGCGTTCACACGGCCTCGCAAGCCCCCTTCCTCTTCGACGTGTGTCACGTGACGCGTTACTAATGTCGTGATTAAGTCATTTGCCAACAAGCATACGAGCGACCTATTCTTCACGGGCAAGTCCCGACGGTTGCCGCCGGACGTCATCCCACGGGCAGTACGAAGGCTTGATAATGTTGACCTCGCAAAGCGACTCGATGATCTCAGAATTCCCGCCAGCAACCGTCTGCATGCCTTGCACGGAGACCGACAAGGTCAGTACGCCATATTCATCAACAAGCAGTGGAGGGTCTGTTTTCGCTTCGAGGGCGGCCATGCCTATGAAGTAGAGGTAACCGACTGCCACTAGCCCGAACGCAACGACCATGACACGCAGAAGGAAACGGCAAAGACGCCCCACGCACCCCGGAGAGTTTCTCCGCGAGGACTTCCTACCCGACTACGACCTCTCGGTCGCCGACCTCGCTGAGGCCATCAAAGTCTCCCGCCAGACCGTCAACGAGCTCATCAACGAAAAGCGCGCCCTGAGCGCCGCCATGGCCCTCCGTCTCTCCCGCTTCTTCGGCAACAGCCCCGAGTTCTGGCTCGACGCCCAACGCGAGCTCGACCTCTGGGAAGCCGAACGCCTCCACAGCGCCGAGCTCAAACAAATCAAGCCTCTGCCCGCCGCGTAGCCACGCAACCCGCGTCGCCGCCGGCCGACAACCAGTCCATGCCGACCAACCCCATCTTGCCGGCAGGTCAGGCCAATGCTAGTTTTTCCATTGGAAGCCATGTTTTTCCTAGACACGCCTCCGGAGCAACGATGAGCAAGCAGTCTCAAATCTCGGCCACCGTTTCGGAGGCCACGAAGGAAAGGCTCGACCGGTTTGTCGAGAGCCGCGGGCTCAAGAAGAACTTCGTGGTGGAGCAGGCACTGCTCTACTTTATCGAGGCCCGCACGGAGCTTCCCGATGAGGCGATGGTGCCCGCCCGCCTGGTCCTCGACGACGAAGCCTTCGATCGCATCGCGGAGCTGATCGCGAGCCCACCTGCGCCCACCGAGGCCCTGCGTGAGCTGATGCGTGGCCAAGGCGATTGAGATTCGTCCGCTCGCTCGCGACGACGACCGCAGCGGCTTCTCGTGCGGGCAGGACGACCTCGACCGCTTCTTCGAACACTACGCCGGCCAGAACCAATTCAAGCTGCACCTCGCCGTGACCTACGTCGCCGTCGTCGACGACCGGATCGTCGGCTTCGCCACGGTCGCCGCTTCGTCCATCGAACGGGCGCGCGTACCGAGCGCCCGCCTCCGCAAACATCTGCCGACCTATCCGCTGCCCGTCTTGCGTCTGGCACGCCTGGGTGTCGACACGCGCGCCCAACGCCACGGCGTCGGCAGCGCGCTCCTTCGCCACGTGCTCTCCCTCGCCGTCGAACAACGCGACCGTTTCGGCTGCGTCGCAGTCGTCACCGATGCCAAGCCACAAAGCGTGAGCTTCTATCAATCCCTCGGCTTCGTCCCACTCGAAGGCGTGCGCGAGGGCTTCCTACACGGCGAGCCCCAGCCCATGCTCCTGCCCGTCGACGCGATCGCATCCGCCATCCCATGAAGCACAGCAAAACGACATCTACTCATGAATGACGACGACCTAGAAATCCCGGAGCTCACCGAACGCGACTTCAAACACATGATCCGCGCGACCACGCGCCGCCGCATCATGGAAGGCCGAATCGAGTCCGGCAGAGACATCGTGGCGCTCCGAAGGTTCACCAAGCTCAGCCAAAAAGAGTTCGCCCGCGCCCTCGAGATCAGCGTGCACACGTTGCGCAACTGGGAGCAAGGCCGCCGCCAACCCGAAGGCCCCGCCATCGCGCTTCTCAAAATCGCAGCGCGCCATCCAAACATCGTTCGCGGTGCAGCAGGCCGCGGCCCATCCACAGCCGGGTCAACGAGCCGATAGCCGGCCGCACGACCCGTTTGCGGCCAAGGACCCAACCACACTCACGCTTGACGCGCGGACCTATGGAGGTGAACTATGGCGCTCGTCCCAAGTCGGAAAGGCACGAGATGAAAGAGCTACACGGCCGAACGGCTCTGGTCACCGGTGCTTCGCGGGGCCTCGGCGTCTACATCGCTCGCGCGCTGGCTGCCGAAGGGATGAACCTCATCCTCGCCGCGCGTTCCGCCGACGCCCTCGAGAAGGTCGCGGAAGGCCTTCGCCAGACCGGGACCAACGTGCTCTGTGTCCCCACCGACCTTGGAGATCGCGCCTCGCTTGCGGCTTTGGTAGCTCGGGCCGAGGGCGAGGGCGGCGGCGTAGACTTGCTTGTCAACAACGCAGGTCTCGAGTGGTCGATGGCCTACGACGAGATTCCACTCGAGACCATCGACCAGCTGATCGAGATCAACCTCAGGGCCCCCCTAGTCCTGAGCCGCCTGTTCTTGCCGAAGATGCTCGAGCGCGGTCGAGGTCACATCGTGAACGTGTCTTCCGTAGCCGGGTATGGGCCGGTCGCGTACAGCGAGCCCTACTGCGCCACGAAGGCCGGTCTGATCGGCTTCACCCGTTCCATGCGCGCCACGGCCAAGCTTCTCGACTACCCGGTGAACTGCTCGGTCGTCTCCCCAGGCTTCGTCGAAGACGCGGGCATGTATAACGACATGGCCTCGGAGTTCGGTGTCAAAGCGCCCGTCGCCTTCGGCACCTCGTCACCTGAGAAACTCGCCGCCGCCGTGGTCCGAGCCGCCAAACGCGACGTACCCGAAATCATCGTGAACCCCACGCCAATCCGCCCGCTGATCGCGCTGGCCCTATTCGCACCGCGCCTTGCCCTCTGGATCGTCATGAAACTCGGCGGCGGATTCTTCGGGGTCATCGCCGACCACCGCGCCCGCCAAGCTCGGATCCCACCTGGCTCCTAGGCCGCCACCACAAAGCCGAGCTCGCCCCAATCCACCGCGCCATCGCGCTCGACCCGCCGGGCTACGGTGTCAAGCCAACGTCCCGCCCAGCTCAGGGCTGATAGTGGTAGACGAGGCCGGTGGAGCCGCCCTCGCCAAGCTGTTGCCCAACCGCCCAGACGTCGGTCGAAGACGTTCCGTGAACGGCGAGGAAGAGGCGTAGGTAGGGCGCGCCGATCTTCTGATGCGCGACTTGCCGCCACGACTTGCCGTCGTAGTGCGCGATCGCGCCGGCGCTGCCCACCGCCCAGAGGTCGTTCGGAGAAGGACCCCACACCGCGCTCAAGTCACCGACGAAGTCGAAGGTGTCGATCGTCTCCCACTGCGCGCCTTCGGCGCGCGCCACGAGCGCGCGCAATCGCGCAACTCCCGTCGCGACCGTCCGATAACCAACCATGCACCGCAGACGATGGCGGTTCTACGAAACCGCTTCGGGTGCCAAGCCAGTCCAATCGTTCCTTGACAACCTAACTGCAGCCGAAGCCGCTGAAGTGGTGGCGGCCATGAAAGAGATCGCCCGGGAAGGCCTCCGTTTCGCTCGTCACCTCCGCGGCGACATCTGGGAGGTTCGCGTCGAGGCCGAAAGCAAAGCGTTCCGCGTGCTGTTCAGCCCCGAGGCCCAATTCCAGCAGGTCCTGTTGGCTCTCGAAGCATTCACCAAGAAGACCCAGAAGACGCCAGCCCGCACGATCGAGCTAGCCGAGCGACGCCTGTCGGATTGGCGAAGCCGGGGAAGGGGAGCGAAGCGTTGAGGCGCATTGCCACCTCACAAAAGGTATACTAAATATGATAAATCTCATGGGACGCCGAGCCAAACCAAGAGACGACCTCGAACGCTACATCGCAAGTCGCGACGCCCGCGAGCGCGGCTTCGCCGCCCTCGTCGCCAATGCAGAGGTGCGATTGGCCTTTGGCCGTCGGATGGCCGAACGCCGGCGAGCCAACGGCAAGACGCAGACCCAGGTCGCCGCCCTGATGCACACGTCCCCAGCCATCGTGAGCCGCCTCGAGTCGGGCCACGACGTGCGCGTCTCCACCCTCGAGAAGTACGTAGCCGCCCTAGGTTTGCGGCTCGAAATCAACGCCGTTCTGCCGAAGAAGCCGCCGACCACAGCGTCACGAACCCGCCGTACGAAGAAGTAGGAGCCACCTCGTGTCCAGATATCCGTGACCCCCGAAGACGAGGCGCTGGACGAATCTGTCCAGATATCCGGGAGCTCCAAGTGAAGCCCTTCCGAGCGACAGCTCCACCCGACGGTTTGGACCGAGTGGCGGAGCGACGATCCCGCGCTCCCCGACTACGCGCGAGGCCACGGCTCGCCCACCATCTTGATCGACGAACGCGACGTGGCCGCCGAGCCCCTGAGCTCTCGAGCTCGTCGATCCAACTGAAGCCAACGTCCCGCCTCGCTCAGGGCTGATAGTGGAAAATCAGCCCCGTCGAGCCGCCCTCGCCGAGCTGTTGCCCAACGGCCCAGACGTCGGTCGACGACGTTCCGTGCACGGCGAGGAAGAGGCGTAGGTAGGGCGCGCCGATCTGCTGATGCGCGACTTGCCGCCACGACTTGCCGTCGTAGTGCGCGATCGCGCCGGCGCTGCCCACCGCCCAGAGGTCGTCCGGCGAAGGACCCCAGACCGCGCTCAAGTCACCGACGAAGTCGAAGGTGTCGATCGTCTCCCACTGCGCACCGTCGAAATGACTGAGCTCGGAGCTATCCGAGATCACCCAAACGTCGCTCGCGCTCGTTCCCCAGACTTGGCCGTCGCCGGCGCCCGCGTCGAGGTCGACTTCGGTCCAAGTCGATCCGTCGTAGTGCACGAGATCGAAGGTCGAAAGCGCGTAGACATCGCTAGGCCCAGAACCCCAGATCGAGCTCTTGAACGGCGAGCCGGCGATCGTGCGCCCCCACGCGTTGCCGTCGTAGTGGGCGACGATCGCGTCATCGCCCACCGCCCAAACGTCGTTCGCAGAAGAGGCCCACACGTCGGTCAGCCCGCTCAGCCCAGTCGGCTGAGACACATTCATCGGCTCGAACGTCGCACCATCGTAGAACAACAGCTCGCCGCCCGAGCAAAGCCACACCTCGGTCGGCGACAGCGCGAAGATGCACTGAAGCCCGGCGTTGCTCCCGGTGTCGAGCGCGCTCCAACCGTCGCCATCATATCGCTGGACGCTCGAGCTCCCATCGATGACCCACACGTCCGTCGGCGAAAACGCCCACACATCGATCGCCGCGAAAACGCTTGGCGCGCTTCGCGCGGACGTCCAGTTGCTGCCCGAACCGTCCCCGCACGCGACGACGAACACGAGAATGACCCCCCAGATCCTCATCCGATCAGGATAAGGGCCCTTCGACCGGTCGGTCACCGAGATCGCCCTTCCTGTGAGGCGAAGACCTGAACACGCGGACGCACGCCCCGGCCAAAGCCCCAAACGAGCCGCGCCTTCGCCGCGCGCCCCCGCCCCTACGGACAGGCCCCATCAAAGTCGACCCTGACACCCGCGTTCGCAGCCTGGCATGAGTTGCCGTACGTCGTGCCGTTGCATCCGCACACCGGGTCGAACACCAATGGGCACGTGAGCGGTCGTGCCACGCACTCTCCCGGTTCCTCGCACGAGACATCCGAGGCGCAGTAGTCCGCGGCGATACAATCGTCGTTGCTCTGGCAGGGGCAGTCGCCCTCGCTCGCAATCGAGACGCCGGCCAGTGCCGCCTCGCAGCTGTTGCCGTAGGTCTCGCCATCGCAGCCGCACACCGGCATGAAGACGTCCGGGCAGTTGATCGGCCGCGCTTCGCACGCGCCGGGCGCGGTACAGTTGTCGAGATCGCAGTAGTCCGCCGCGTCGCAATCGTCGTTGGTCGCGCAACCGCTGCCTCCCCCGCCTGCCGTGCCGCCCCCGCCGGCGACTCCTCCGCTGCCTGCTACGCCGCCCCCGCCTGTGCCACCGCTGGAGCCAGCTGTTCCGCCGCCGCCGCCGCCGTTTGAGCTACTGCCGCAGCCACCGAGTACCAGCCCCAAGAACAGAGCGGCGTGGAGAATTCGCGTTGGAGTTGTCCTCATGCGCATCAGTAAGGCCCAATTGAATGCTTAGCGCCAAGAAGTCGCAACCGAGCCCACCATCATGAGCTGGAACGGCTTCGACACGCCGAAGGTCCGAGGTGTACGAAGACTAGGGCTCCAGCTACCATTCCGCGCCATGTCGAAGACGACACGCACCTATTGGAATCCGCTCTCCGACGAGCACCGCGACGCTTGGCAACCCATCGAAGGCCTCGAAGGTATGGCCGAAGAGCTCACGCTCGCGATCGACGAGGCCTCCGGCGACTACACACGGCCCGCCCGGCGAAGCACACGGCCCATTCCGCACCGACGAAGGCTGCCTCGTCCTCGAAATCTCGTTCCCGAGCCAGGCAAAAACAGCTTGACAAATGTTCAGTTATGACACTATAAAGATCAGTAATCATGAGGAGTTTCAGCCCGGAAATCCCAGCGTTGCCGCCCTCCGGGCCTGCGGAGCCCGGCCAGCCCGGCCCGACTTCCGCATCCCTGAAAATCACCCCGCGGCATCCGCCTTCCGCACCTCTCGCACCTCCCGCACCCGCCAAAATCACCCAGCTCGACGCCGAGCTTCACCGCCTGGCCCGCGGCGCCGGCCGCCTCCGATTGCGAATCGGCCAAGCCCTCCACCGCCTCGCTGACGGCATCCACGAGCTCGGCTTTTCAACTCTCGGCGCCTACGCCCTCGAGCGCTGCAATCGCGGCGGTCGCTGGGCCGCCGAAACCCGCACCCTCGCACGCCGGCTGCAATCCCTCCCTCTATTAACGATGGCTCTCGAGTCCGGCGCCATCGGTTGGTCGATGGCCGAGCTCCTCGCGCGCCACGCCACCCCGCAAACCGAAGCCGCACTTCTCCAGATCGCACGCGGCAAAACGGTCGCGGCGATGCGCATCGCGCTGAGCCCGCAACAGGCACCGGGCTCACCAGAGTCACCGCCGCAGCCTGATGACGACGACGACCTCGCGCGCACGCTCTCCCTCACGCTCCCCGTCGAAGAAGCCTGGGCGCTCGAAGCCACACGCATGATGGTCGAGCACATGGACGGCAAGTCCACGAACGCCCAGTTCCTCGAATCCCTCCTCGCCGAGGCCACCATCGCGCTCCTCGAGCTCACCGACCCCGTGCCAGCTCAAGAAACCAACCAAGCCGATATCACCGCGCAAATGGAAGCTGAACAAGCAGCATGGCGCGCGCAGATGCAACGCCTCCAACACCTGCAAGCCGAAGCCGAGCTTCAAAGTCGCCCCGCAGTCCCCACCGATCCGAACCCCGGCGAGGCCCCCGACCCCAGCGACCTCCCCACGGGCCTCGAAGCCCTCGACGCGCGCATCCGTCACTACAGCGCCGAGCTCGCCAGCCGCGATCTCTTCTTCGGCCGCATGGCGCAACGCTTCCTCGCCCTCCGCGGTTGGCAAACCCTCGGCTTCGCCACCGAAGCCCACTACGCCCGCGAACGCCTCGGCATGTCCCGCGCCTCCCTCCGCAGCAAGGTCATCCTCGCCCGTCGCACCGCGGGCCGCGACCATCTCGTCGACGCGCTCCAACGAGGCCAAATCGGCTTCGAAGCCGCCCAGCTCATCACCCGCATCGCCACCCCCGAAACGGAACGCGCCTGGCTCACCCGCGCCACCCGCCGCACCTTCAAACACCTGCGCGAAGAAGTCCAAGCCGTAGAAATGGCCACCCGCTTCCTCAACGAATCGGATCACTCCCCACCAAGCGAACAGCAAGTCGAGCAGATGCAGGCGCTCGAACGCGCAATCCTAAGCGGTGAGCTCTTGCGACGCGTCACAAGCAACGCTCTACACGAACGCGCCGAAGACAACGACCACGCCGAACCCGAACCCGAAGCGACCGCTGTCCAGATATCCGTAACCCCCGCTGCCAAGATCACGTTGCGAATCCGCGTCCCCGGCGATCTCCTCCTCCACTACCGCCAACTCGAACGCCTCCACCGCAAGAAGCGCCCCGACGAAAGCTTCATCCAGTTCCTCTGCGCGACCTTCTGGCAAACATGGGTCCCCCACCTAGGCGCCTCCGACAAATGGGAAGCGATCTACCGCCGCGATCGCTACCGCTGCACCAGCCCCGTCTGCCACCAACGCAACGTCACCCTCCACCACGTGCAGTACCGCGCCACCGGCGGCACCGACGCCCCCGACAACCTCACGACCCCCTGCGCCTTCTGCCACCTAGAAGGCGAGCACGGCGGCCGCTTGAAGATCCTGCCCCCAGGCAACAACCCCACCTGGCTCCTAGGCCGCCACCCCATCATCAGTGTCAGAAAACGCGAACGAACCCTCCTCAACTAAGCCACGGATAAACCCCTCGACGCCCCGCCCGGCGACGACTTCTACCCCGACGCGCACGAGCTCGGCGGCCCCAATTGACCGAACCCAAGCCCAACCCCACGCCAACCTCCAAAGCGTTCGGCCATCGTCGAAGCGGGAGCGTGATCGCCATCGGCAATACAAATCGGCTTACTTCTGCGAATGACGGACGACATTCCGTCACCAACTTCCTAGTCGTCCACCTCGATTGCCCCGATGTCCGCGGGCCCGTCGGTCGGCCGCGGAGCCCCGCGCTGATCGACTTTCAGCATCGAGAACCCCCGTGTTTCGTGTTCCCACAGCGCCATCGTGATGCCTGGGTCCTCGGCAATCGGCCCGGAGTCGAACAAAGCCGACCAGGCGTCATCGCCCAGCACTTCCGGACCCATGGTCGCGATACCTGCGTCCGAGAGCGCCCGATCCAACCGATGCCAGAAATGGATGTACGGGTAGTTCGGCAGATACGACGGCCAAGTCTGGCTCGGTCCAAACCAGAGCGTCGCGGCGAGCGTGAGAATCGGCTCTCCCGAGGGGTCGAGATAAGGCTGGAGCCCTGGCGCCTCCTCGTCCAAATCGACCGAGCGAAGGAACGCCTCGAAATCCTCCGTGAAGGCCGAGGCAAATCCATCGAGTCCATAGAGCGCTTCCACCCGCTCGAGCACGATGGGGAGAAACCCGCCCTGATGACCCGACGCAACCCGGTATTCGCCGAGGATCTCCTCGACGGAGTAGGGCTCCGCTGGCACCTGATCGAGCGCGCTTCCCCTCGGCTCGTAATGAAGCACCGCCGGACTCGAAGCGTCCGTGCCCGCCGAAAGAATCGACTCGGAGTAGGCGATGCCCGTTTCCAGGTTCAAGACCTCGCTGAGCAGCACGCCGTGCTCGTCCCCGACCTTCGGAAAGTGGCGACGGCAAAGCGAGCGCCAGTCGGGTCGACCCACAGGAACGAGCATTTGACTGAAGTCGAGCACCCCAAACCGGTTGAAGCCGCGGCTCTTGAAGTAAAAGAGCGAGCCGGTGAAGACGTCCTGCGCATAATCCGCTCCGCCGGTCTCGTGCACCAGGTTCCCCGCGATGATCGAATGGCCGATGATCATGCTTTCCACGGCGTGTGCGTTGCCAATCGTGGCGACCACGCCGCCGGCAAGGTTCGGCTTGTCGAGATTGTCGGTGCGGGCGGTTCCGTAGACTTCGTTCTCGACGATGGTCGCCCCGTGGATCTGCAAGGATCCATTCGACATGTACACCCCGCCGCCACGCCAGTAGCCGATGCCGTAGAGGGGCGGCGCTTGCCCCGGAAGCTCCCCGACGAGGTTTCGGGCCACGGTGGTGTTCTGCAGCGCCAGTGTGTTCGACTTCCCGATGCCGCCGCCATCCGAGTAGACGCCGCCGCCGTAGGCGAAGATCCCCTCGATCCGGTTCCCGGTGATCGCGGAGCGGACGATGCTCGACACCCCCCTCCGGGCTTCGGCGCCGCCCACCGAGAATACCCCGCCGCCCGACACCCCGGTGGCCGCGAGGCTGTTCCCGCTCACCGCGCATCGCTCCATCTCGACGATGTCCGCGTACACCCCACCTCCAAACACGCCCGCGTCTCTCGACCGAGCGGGAACGCTCGCGTCCCGTTTCGCGTGATTGTCGTAGATCCTGCAGTCCCGCAGGGTCGCGATTCCCCAGACTGCAATCCCGCCGCCGCGTGCCCGGGTCGAGAGTTGCCCGCGCTCGTCCTCGGGATCGGGCGCCGGTAGCTCTTCGCCCACACTCCACCCGCCGGTGATGGACACATTGCGCAAGGTCAGGTTGCCCCGGACCGCGAGAACGCGCGCTGGGTTCGCTTCCCCTCCGGTCCAGGCGAGCGTGATTCCCGACGGAAGCGACGAGGCGTCGATGACCACGCTCTTTCTCGCGTAGAGCGCGGAGCGTCCGTAGTCGCGATCGAAGTAGCCGACCAAGTACGAAACCGGCCCGCTCGGCTCCTCCCGAATGCCCATGACCTCCCCCTTGAGCACCGTGTGCGCGTCACCGACAATCGACAGCTCGATCACGCCGCCATCAAGAGACGCGTCGAAGACGATGGGCTGCCCGCTTGCGGCCGACGCCAACGCCGAACGAAGCGTGACGATACCCTCGGGCGGCTCGGCGAGGTCGTCGAGACTATTGACGAGGATCGGTTCGTGGGTGGTGTCGCAGCCGACCGCGAAGAGCACGGCGACCAAAAGGACGGTGAAAGGCGCAACGGCGAGCGCCGCGCACGAGCCAAGATAAGCTTTCAACATAAGAAAGCCGAAGCGTACCGCAGCGGGGGGTGCCTCGCTAGGCACGGCCCATGAGGCCCCATTGACCTCACACCCCTCGTCGCTAGATCCCCATCATGCCGAAACCCCTCATGTGCCCCCCCAAAGTCCTCAGCCAAGATCTCCACGGCCGCCGCGCGATTGTGACCGGCGCCAACTCCGGCATCGGCTTCGTCACCGCGAAACAGCTCGCCAAGCAGGGGGCCTCGGTGACGCTCGCATGCCGCAACGAGGCGGAGGGCAGGGCGCGTGCCGACGAGATCCGCGCCGAAGTCCCCGACGCCGATCTCGAAGTGCGCAAGCTCGACCTCGGCGACCTGAGCTCCGTGCGCGCCTTCGCCGCCGGGTATCTCGCAGATCACGACTCCCTTCATCTCCTGATCAACAACGCCGGTGTCATGAACACACCCAAAGGCAAAACGGCCGATGGATTCGAAACCCAAATCGGCGTCAACCACCTCGGCCATTTTCTCCTGACCGAGCTCCTCCTCGACACCCTGAAGAAGAGCGCACCGGCGCGCGTGGTCGTGGTCTCGAGCTGCTACCACGACAAGGCGATGGGCCGCGAAGGCGTCATCGTTCTCGACGATCTGCATTTCGAAAACCGCAAGTACGACGGCTGGGTCTCCTACGCGCAGTCCAAGTTGGCGAACCTTCTGCACGCCAAGCAACTCGCGAAGCGTCTCGAGGGAACTGGAGTCACCGCGGTGAGTGTTCATCCCGGCTGGGTCAGAACGGAGCTCATGCGCCACACGATGCCGGCCTGGATGCAATCCGTGACGCGACCGATCCTCGGCATGATGGGCATGATCGAGCCCTGGGAGGGCGCCCAAACCACCCTCTACGCCGCCCTCGCGCCCGACGTCGAACATCACCCCGGCGCCTACTACAGCCAGACCGGCACCTACCGCGACAAATCCAAAAACGCAGGCGGCTGGCCCCTCGAATCCCCAAGCCCCCACGCCCACGACGACCAGATGGCACAACGCCTCGATGAGCTGAGCCGCCAGCTCGTGGGCCCAGAGGCCGCTTCAGCACACCAGGCCCCACAGGCCGTGCAGCCTCACCAAAGTTGATAGCGCGTCAACATCAGCGAGATAGAAGAAGCATTCAATCCGAGGAGTCCACGATGACCCAAGGAATCTCCGGTGACTCGCTGCAGTTGCGATCGATGATCAAGCGCGACGGCACCCGGCGCCGATCTTCGCGACGACGAACATGAAGACCCGGTCGCCCCGCAATAATCAGCAGGCCCGCAGCGACCACGAGTCCCATTCGACTGGATGTCGAGCTGTTCGCCATGCCAGGTTCGCCACCCTCCAACCGAGAAGCCTAGCGGGCGAGCCAGAGTCACTCCAACATGCGAGCTCGATGGCAACGGTTTCCGTTGGACATCGCACACTCGCCTCAGGACCTTGGCGCGTTGAAGTCGACGAGCTCGCCGTCGTCGAGCTGCCGGCGAGAGGCCGAATCATAGGCGGGCACGGTGCCGATCTCCTCGAATCGTTGCTGATAGGCTTGCATCGCGCGCTGAGCAGCCTCGGTTCCCATCATCGCCATGAATTGCGCGTGCTCGACCAGTAGGCCCTCATCGAGCGGCAGCGACCCACCCTCGTGGATCGCGCGCTTGATGGCTGCGACGGCGGGCTTGAAACGACGCGAAAGCGGTTCCGCTGACTGGATCACCTCGTCGAGCACTCGGTCATGCGGGAATACGGCGTGAACCACGCCTAGCCGCTCGGCTTCGCGGGCATCGAGGGCGCGACCCGAGAGCAGCAGCTCGAGCGCCTTTGCGCCGCCGATGAATCGCGCGAGTCGCTGAGTGCCGCCGCCCCCGGGAGGAAATCCAAGCAGCACCTCCAGTTGGCCCATTTGCCCACGATCCGAAATGTATCGGAGGTCGCAAGCCAGCGAGAGCTCCATGCCGCCGCCCGCGGTTTGCCCGTTGATCGCCGCGATGAAAATCGCACCGCTTCGCCCCATGAGCGACAAAGTCTCGTGGAAATCCTGGAGCTGCAGGATGCCGTTGGCAGGGGACTTGCTCAACAGCCAGTCCACGCCGGGAAGCCTTCGCAGGCCTCCGACGAGCGACACCGCGGCCTTCGCACCCGCGGCTGAAAGGCTTGGCGATTGGCGAGCTCCATCGAGCAGCTCGCCGACGTCGTAGTGCGCGATGAATCGCTCCGGATCGGAGCCGGTGAAGATCACGACCCCCACGTCCGGATCGGTATCGGCACGCCGAACCAGCGCCCCGAGCTCGGCCGTCATGGCCCCGTTCATGAGTTGATGGGGTGGATTGTGGATCCGAGCGATCAGGATTCGACCGCGCCTCTCAATACGAATCAGCTCTTCCATGGCTGGCACCTCTCACCCACTGCGTCGAAGCCGCTCCTCGAAGAATCCGAGCACGCGCTCGAGCGCCTGCTTGGTCGGATGCCCGTCCTCGTCGACGAGCTCTTCGGTGAGGACGCTGTGCGCGATGCGCTTGATTCCCCACGCGTTGCCGGGCCCGGAGTCGATCTCGATTCCCTCGAATCCGTCGCCGAGCTCGCGGCGGAGCGTCTTGAAACGCGCGCCCGGGCAGACTCAATCGGCGGTAAACCGGAGACCGAGCACCTTGACCTTCTCTTCGCGCACCCGCTTCTTGATGACCGCGAGCTGCTCGGGCGACACGTGAATCGCGCGGGCTCGGGCCTTGTCGATCGGGAACGGCAGCGAGGGCTGAGAGAGCACAGGAGCCTGCACCGAAGGGTCGACCATGAGCGCCAGAGCGAAGTTGCCGGTCATGCACATGCCGAGCGCGCCGACGCCCGGCCCGCCGAGCTCCTCGTGTACTCGGCGGCAGAGCTTACGAAGCCAGTCGGTGATGGGGCTCGATCCGCCCGCCGCGAGGACCTGGAACTCCCGCGAGATGCAGCAGTGGAGCATCGAAGAGATCACATATCCACCGCCCACGGGCTTATCGACCGTACCAAACATCTCCGGTAGGAAGACGGTGAACCCGCGGTCGCGCACGATCCGCGCAAACCTCGCAACCGCCGGTGTGATTCCAGGTACCTCGTGCATGATGACCACGCCAGGGCCGCTGCCGCTTCGCCAGACGGGTTTCGTCTCCCCGTCAATCGTCACTTCGGTCCGCTCGAAGTCTTCGGCTAGTGGTCTATGCGCGGGAAACATGGCGACGCCGCTCCGCATCATAGGTCGAAACGCCCGGCGTCGTCCCCAGGAAAGTTGAAACTACCTCGCTCAACCCACGAAACGGGAGGTTGACGGCGAGCGCCCGCGTGAATGAAGGTACACCCATGACCGCCAAGACGAAACAGATGTCGCCCGTCGATTCGGCCTGGCTCCACATGGAAGAGCCGACCAATCTGATGATGATCACCGGGGTCTCGCTGCTCGATAAGCCGCTCGACTTCGAACGCTTCCGCAAGACATTGGAGGTCCGGCTGCTCACCCTGGATCGGTTCACCATGCGCGTGGTGGAGCCGGTGCTGCCGTTGGGTACGCCCCACTGGGAGCTCGATCCCAACTTCGATCTCGATGCGCACGTCCATCGCGTGGCCCTGCCGGCGCCGGGCGACATGGTCGAGCTCCAGCGCCTCATCAGCGATCTGGCGAGCACGCCGCTCGATTTCTCGAAGCCGCTGTGGCACATCCATCTGGTCGAGAACGTGGCGGGCGGCGCGGCGATGGTCTTGCGTCTCCATCATTGCATCGGCGATGGCACGGCCATGAACGCGGTCATGTATCGACTCATGGACATGGCGCGTGATGCGCCGATCGGTGAAGTGGAAGAGCCTGCGACCGAAGCGCCGAAACGGCATGATTTCGTGTCGACCGCGTTCGAGTCCGTGCGGACGATCGGAAAGGCCGTGCGCTACTTGGCGCACGAAGGCAGCGAAAGCCTCCGCCACCCCTCACGTATCGTGGAGGGCGCGGGCGCCGCGGCCGAAGCGGCGAGCATCGTCGGGCGCGTGCTGCTGATGACGCCCGATCCGGAGACGCTGTTCAAAGGTCCTCTCGGTGTGCAAAAGCGCGTGGCCTGGTCCAACAACATTCCTCTGGTGGACGTCAAGACCGTCGCCAAAGCGTTTGGTGCAAAGGTCAACGACGTCATGCTGAGCGCGGTCGCCGGCGCACTGCGCGACTACTCGATCGCGCGCGAGGCGGACGTGAGCGATCTCGAGATCCGGGCCGTGATTCCGGTGGACCTCCGCGATCCTCGACGGGGCATCGAGCTCGGCAACGCTTTTGGACTCGTGTTTTTGGCTCTCCCGCTGAGCATGGCCGACCCGGTGCAACGGCTCCTCGAAACCAAGAAGCGCATGGACGCCATCAAGCAGTCGATCGAGGCGGTCACGTTCTACGGCTTGCTCAACATCTTTGGCGTGACCCCCCGGCAGGTCGAGGAGCAGGGGCTGAACATCTTCGGCTCCCGCGCCACCGCGGTCGTCACCAACGTACGCGGCCCCGGCCAGGCGCTCTACATTGCCGGCAGCAAGATCGAGAACATCATGGGCTGGGTTCCACAAGCGGGGCACCTCGGCCTCGGGGTCAGCATCTTCAGTTATGACGGCAAAGTGAGCGTCGGCGTGATCACGGACGCAGGGCTCGTGCCCGATCCGGAACGAATCACCGACGGTGTCCGCGCGAGATTCGACGAGTTGTTGGCCCTCGCCACTGCCGAGGCCGCGAAATAGGTGGCAGCGAAACCGCCGCGCCGCGGGTGCTACCGGATCGATCGCCTCGCGTCGACGGCGGCTTCGCGGGTGGTATCGCAGCCCGGGTCGTCATCCCGTGACGCCATCATCTGTACGCAATCGTCGAAGCGCGGTGCGGGCCCTCCCTCATCGAAGCGTTCGAAGCATGCAAACCTCACGGCCTCGCCTGCTCGCGCGGCCAAGGCAGCATTGGTCAACACGCGGCTGCGATCGACGATGCCCCGAGTCTGCGCGCCGCCCTGGTCTAGGACGACCACGCGCGCAATGCGCCCATTCTCCTCACTCTCCGATTCGATGACCGCGTTGAAGCAGTAGCCGACGCAGCCATCGCTGCTCAGGGCTACGGCTGCGGGCGGCAACTGCGCCCAGGTGCGGCCGTCCGGCTCGTAGGTTGGTTCGGAACAGTCCTGCTTTGGAGCAAGGAGGGGGCCGGCGTCGGCACGGCGGCACGAGACGACCAAGGCGAAAAGCGCGATTGCAACGACCCCCACGGAAACGCGAACCCGCCAAGACCAAGACGAAACCCGATTCATTTCGACACCCCCGCTATCGAAATTCTACTCAGAACCAGCCGCCGCTGCAGTGAGCCGGATCACCCCGTTTCCCAAAACCCAACCCGTAGAACCGGCCGCACGGCCTCACCACGGCCCGAACAGCCCAAATCCCTTCGACCCAGGCAAGTAGTCCGCGTGCATCTAGTCGCGCCGGTGGCCCCGCTAGACCTCCACCACCACCTCGCCGTTTTCTGCGACCACGCGATAGGTCTTCAGCGCCTTCTCGCTGCGCATGACGTTGAGCAACTGGATGCCGGGTGGGAAGTTGGCCCAGGCGTGGACCTCGCCCGTCCGAATCTCGAACTCCGCGTGATGAAGCGGGCAACGAATGCGGGATCCGTCGACGATCTTGCCGCGTCCGAGCGGCGCGAAGACGTGCGTGCAGCTCGCTTGCGTGGCGTAAAAGCCGTCGTCCAGGTGATAGACGAGGACTTTCGTGTCCCCGACCTTGAAGGGCTTCATCTCGCCGACCGGCAGCTCCGATTCCTTACATACCACTTGCCGTGCCATGGGTTTTCTCGCTTCAGAAGGACCAGGACGAGCAGGACCTCCGCGCCACGCCCTTACCCCACATCTTGCAGGAGAATCGGGCGGTGGCGGGAGGAATCCGAGCGGCTCAGTTGTTGAGTGCGCCTTCGTCGATCCACTGACTCAGGATCACGACGAAGCCTGCGTCGTTGGGGCCATCATGGTGACTCGCGTTGAGCTGCGGGATGAGCGCCGCGGACGGATTGGTCGAGTCACCGGGGACCACCAACGAGAAGCCGTTGCCGCCGGCGAGGATTTCCGCGTAGCTGTCGAGGTTGACGCCCGCCGGGCCGCTTCCGCCGCTGTGGCAGCGCACGCAGTTCGCCTGCCCTGCCTCGAAGTAGGGCTGAATGTCCATGGCAAACGAGATGCCCATGCCCATCCCGCCGGTGCCCGTCATGCCGCCGGTGCCCGTCATGCCGCCGGTGCCCGTCATGCCGCCGGTGCCCGTCATGCCGCCGGTGCCCGTCATGCCGCCGGTGCCCGTCATGCCGCCGGTGCCCGTCATGCCGCCGGTGCCGGCCATGCCGCCGGTACCGCCCGTGCCGCCCGTCCCGTTCATGCCGCCGGTGCCGCCTCGATCGCAGTCGCTGTCTTCGTCGTCATCATAGTCGCTGTCGCTGTCTTCGTCGTCATCATAGTCGCTGTCGCCGTGATCGTCGTCACGATCGCAGTGGCTGTCTTCGCCGTCGTCTCGATCATCGACGCGCCCCTGATCGTCGTCGCCCTCGTCTCGGTCGCCATCGTAACGATTCACGCAGTCGAAGCACGCCTGGCGCAGGTCCTGGCAAAAGGAGAGGTCGTCGGTCTTGGTCGAGCAGAGGTCGTAGAGCGCATCGCAATGCTGAGCGATGTCGCTCTGCTGGACGCCGTTCCCGTGGACGTTGTTCATGCAGTCCACCGCATTCGCCTTGCAAGCGTCGCCCGACGATTCATCGCACGAAGCAAGCGCGTCGTGGCAGCGCTCGATGCTTCCTTGCACCGTGGCCGTATTACTTCCGACGCTGTCGGAGCCACAGGCGCCGAGCACGGTCATGAGACCAAGGACGGGGAACCAAACTACGAGTCTTCTGGACATGTTTTTCCTCCTGCGAAGCCTAGGCGCCCATTGCACCGTGCTGCGCCCTTCTCCAGTGACCCGCTCGCTCCGGATCGGCTCGGTTCTTTACAACTCCATACAGATGAGCGGTCCACGACCGCGATCACGACCGTCCCGTACAGTGTAAACTTCTCGAATCGCGGAATCGCGTCGGCCAGCGCTCAGTGCTTCCCGCCGTGCGCGTCCCGTTTCAACTGGGCTACACCAGCTCCGCGAGCTCTCGCCGCCGGCGCGACAGCGCCCATCCACAGAGCAGCAGCGCAAGCCACGTCGTCGAGGACCCGGTCCCTCCGGTGCTGCCGACCGCGCACCCGCCGCCGCCGCCGCCCGTGTCCGAGCCGCCGGTTCCGCCAGCGCCTGCGTTGCCGCCTGCTCCGCCTTCGCCGCCCGTGCCGCCCGTTCCCGGTACGTCCAAACACTCCGGAAACTTTCCGATGAACGAGAAGGAGCTGGTGAAGTCGTTGTTGGCGAAGCAGTTGCCGTGATCGTCGGCGGTGAGCAATACGAGGTCGCCGGCGTACGTGGCAAACGGATTGCCCGGTGCGATGTTCGTCGCGTTGTTGACGAGCGTATTGTCTATGATCCGATTGTTCTCGGCCGTTGCATCCGCGACGAATTCAGGCGTGATGGTCGGGTCGACCGTGCAGGCAAACTCAGTCCCCAAGAACGGGATGCAATAGTCGACGACGCCGATGCCCACGAAGTCGTTGTTTTCGACCAAATTGCCGGAAGCCTCGGACTCATCGACCCCGACGTAGAGGATGCCGATGCCGCTCGGGATTTCGGAGAGAATGGAACCCGGCCGGGCGGTATTCGGCTTGTTGTTGTCGTGAAGCCAGTTGTTGTACATGTCGATGCGCTTGGCGCCGCCTCGGTTGTCGAAAATGTCGGGCAGAAGCAGGATGGCCGCGCCAATCGTGTTGTTGTGGGATTCGTTGTCCATGAGTCGGACGTCGTCGCTGTTCGAGACCTCGATCCCGTTGACGCTGTTTTCGACCAAGTTGTTGGTGACGTCGACGTTCTCGGAAGTCTCGACCCAGAGTGCGCTATCCAAATCGGAGCCCGTGGAGTAACTGTTGCGGATGACGCCGTTCGCCGACAGGACCGGGAAGATTCCATAGTTCCGGTTGTCTCTCGATTCGACGTCGTCGAACACGAAGCCGTCGACGTGCTCGGTGAAGAGCCCGTTGTTGTTGAAGCTCTGGATCGTGATGCCTTCCACCCTGATGTCCGAGAGCCAGGCCTCGTCTGCCTTCGGGATGACTTTCGGCACGCCTGCATGAAGCGGGAAGGGCGGGCCCATGTCGGAGTGACAGCTCATGCACTCGGTCCGCTCCACCGCCTTGGTCGAGAACAGAGGCTGGGCGGCCGCTGGGACGACCGGCGGTACGATGACGATGCCATTGCGCTGTTCGCCGATGCTCCGGACGATGACGCGCTGATCCGGGTCGCTCTCCGGCCCGGCTGGTGAGGTGCTGAGCCCGATCAAGTGGATTCCGCTCTTGGTGACGTTGAGGCCGTTGGTCGTGTTGCAGGGTTCCTCGTAGACGCCAGGTTGGATTTCGATTCGCGTATTTTCTGCTGCGAGATCGATCGCCTCCTGGATCGACTGACCCGGCATCACGAGGATCGTGCCATTTCCGATCTGTTCGGGGGGAATCGTACCGGTAGTCGGGCAGTCGCCGCCGGCGCCGCCCATCCCTCCAGCGCCGCCCGCGCCGCCCATGCCGCCGACCCCTGTCGGATCGTAGGGCTCGAGGCCGGGGGGCGGAGACTGGTCGAGCAGGTCGCCGGAGTTCGTATACACCGTGTTGACGTCCGCCGCGGTCCAACCCGGCTGCGCGCTCGCCTGGATCTCCTCGAGGTAGGTGTACGTCCCGGGGATCTCACTGACGGACCCCATCTCCTCGACGCATTGGATCGCGGCCTCCCAGGAAGAATCGCATCCAGGGACGCTAAGGGCCGTGAAGATGTCCCAGCCGTATTGATTCCAAGAAGCGTCGCCCGGATTGGTCTCGTGACACACGGCGCATTCGGCGATGTCACTCGAGTCCGAGACCCCACCGTAGAGACTCTGCCAAGCGGTCAGCGCCGGCCCGCGGGCATTGGCCTGCGATCCGCCGACCAAGAACCCAACCAGCGCAACGCTCGTGACGAGCAAGAACGACCGTCGAAACCTCGGACGAATTGATGAACGCATAAACCACTCCAGCGTACGGGGAATTCGCGGCGATCGAGCCGCCGGAGTAAACCGAATACCACGCAGTCATAGAAACGATCAATAGCGATGATTCCAGGCCAATCGCGGCAACCTCACTGCCAGTTCGCCGGCGCCGCCCATGCCGCCGCCGTCACACCCCCCGATCAGCCCGAGTCCGAGCGCAAGCACCAAAGCCCGTTTCACGCGACCGCGACTCTCTGAGGTCACCAACTCACGGCCCATCGATTCCCCATCCCTCCTTCAACAGTCCAAGTAACGAAACTTGGCGAGGCCAAGTTTGGAAGTCCACGCGACGCGGGCTCATTCGGCCTTAGAGTCGGCCCATGCCACACCTCAAGCTCACCTATTTCGACATTCACGGAGGCCGCGCCGAGCCGGCGAGGCTTGCCATGTACATCGGGGGCGTTGCCTTCGAAGATGATCGCATCAGCTTCCAAGAGTTCGGTGCGAACCGTTCGAGCTATCCGTTCGAGCGAGTGCCGCGGTTGCAAATCGACGGGGTCGCGCTCAGTCAATGCAACAGCATCAATCGGTACGTCGGCAAGCTCGCGGGACTCTACCCGAGCGATCCGTTGCAGGCGGCGTTCTGCGACGAGGCCATGGACGCGGTCGAAGACATCGTCTCGCAAGTCAGTGTCACCATGCGCATCAAAGACGACGCCGAGAAGAAGGCGGCGCGGGCGGCATTGACGGAAGGTCCGATCACCACCTACCTCCGGCAGCTTCAAAGGATGCTCGAGTCGCGTGGCGGCGAGTACTTCGCGGATGGGCGTCTCACCGTCGCAGACCTCAAAGTGATGGTCTGCATCCGCTACCTCCGCTCCGGCATCATCGACCACGTGCCTCGTGACCTGCCCGATAGGATCGCTCCGAAGCTCGTCGAGCACCTCGGGCGAATCGAAAACCATCCCAAGGTCCGCGAGTACTACGCACGCTTCTCCTGATCTGAGCGCACCCGCGGGCGAGCTCGTGAGCGAAAAAGACGATCCCTGCGCGCTCCCCGCCACTCACCGATCGGCGAGCGTGATCGTCACTCGGTCGAGCACGCCGGTGAATCGAAAGGGGCTGCCCTCGTAAGCGCGATCGACTTGGGTCCCGGTGTCGAGGCCGACGTCGAAGGTCTCGGCGAGCGAGTAGGTACTGATGTGCATCTTTGGCATGTCCACCGAGCCGACCTTCTCTCCATTGACGAAAAGCTCGCCCGTGCCCGCGAACTCTCCGGTCTTGATGAACTTGAACTTCAGCTCGGTCTCACCTGTGGGCAGCCGCTTCGAGACGAGGTGATAGTGCACACCGTCGAGGTAGTTGTAGTCGTAGTGGAGCTTGTGGTCCTTGATGTACATCGAAAAACCACCGGTCATGCCGCCGACGGCAACGATGACCCCCTGCTCGTTGCCCTCGAGGTGGACCTTGGTGACGATTTCGTGCGAGCGATTCTTGACCGGGGCCGAAGCCTTCTCCCCGATTCGAAACGCGCCCGGCGCGTAATAGACGAACTCGGTGCGGTCGCCGAACAGCCGGTCCTGCTGTTTGGCGAGGCGCTGGATCATGTCGTCGTAGAGGGGATACACGTTGTTGGCCCAGGCCTCTTCGTCGAAAATCTTCTTCAGCTCCTCGAGCTTCTCCGGGTTCTCGTCCGCGAGATTCGTGCTTTCCGAAAAGTCCTCCGCCACGTGATAGAGCTCCCACTTGTCTTCGTCGAAAGGAAGCACGACGTTGACGTCCCACGGCATTCGGTTCGCGTGCAACGTCACGGCCTTCCAGCCATCGACCCAAATCGCGCGGTTTCCGAACATCTCGTAGTACTGTCGCTTCTTCGCATTGGGGGCATTGGCGTCATTGAACGAGTAGTTCATCGGTACGCCGGTGAACGGTTGCTGTTCGACCCCATGATAGCTTTCGGGCCGCTCGATCTTGGCGGCTTCCATGATCGTCGGAGCGATATCGCTGATGTGGTGATATTGGTGCCGGATCTCGCCTTTGGCCTCGATGCCGTTCGGCCAGTGAACGACCAGGGGATCATGCTGCCCGCCTCGGTGCTCGCTCTGCTTGAAATAGCGAAACGGCGTATTGCCCGCCATGGCCCAGCCGGCGTGATAGTGCGGGTAGGTGTCCCACTGACCCCAGCGCCCGAGATGGCGGAAGTTGGCGTCGAATGGCGTTTGTAGCCCGTTCAGCACGTACGTTTCGTTGAACGTGCCAGCGAGCCCGCCTTCACCGCTGGCCCCGTTGTCCGAGGTCACGAAGATCAGCGTGTTGTCGAGCTCTCCGATACGCTCGAGTGCTTCGATCACGCGCCCGATCTGCGCATCGCAAAACTCGAGCTGCGCGGCAAAGACTTCCATCTGTCGCGTGTAGAGTTTCTTTTCTTTGTCCGAGAGAGTATCCCACGCTGGGATCTCCGGGATGCGGTCGGTCAGCTTGGTATTCTCCGGGACGATCCCCAGCCGCTTCTGGTTTGCGAGGATCTGCTCACGGGCCGCGTCCCAGCCCATGTCGAACTTGCCCTTGTACTTGTCGAGGTAAGCGTCGGGCGCCTGGTGCGGCGAGTGCATCGACCCCGAGGCCCAGAGCATCATGAAGGGTAGGTCGGGTTGGATGGATTTGTGCCCCGTGATCCACTCGATCGCCCGGTTCGCGAGGTCTTTGTCGAGGTGCTCGGTCTTGCGATACGGCTCGGGGTGATGGTCGTCCCACATCACCGGGATGAACTGATGGACGTCGGCCGCCATGAAGGTGTACGCGTGCGCAAAGCCCTCGTCGCTCGGCCAGCGGTCGAAGGGCCCGACCTGCGACACTTCGTAGAGCGGGGTGTGGTCCCACTTGCCGAGCGCGTAGTTCACGTAGCCTCGCTCTTCGAGGTAGTTCGCCACCGACTTCGCGGTCGGAGGAACCATCGCGTTGTAGCCGGGGAAGCCCATCGCAGTCAGAGCATGGCTTCCGAGGCCGATCGCATGCGGGTTGCGCCCGGCCATCAGCGTTGCGCGACTCGGCGAGCAGAGCGCCGTCGTGTGGAAGTCGTTGTAACGGAGGCCTCCCTCGGCGAGCCGATCGATGTTGGGGGTTTCAATCAGACCCCCGAATGATCCGATCTGGGCGAAGCCCGTGTCATCGAGTAAGAAGATGATGACGTTGGGCGCTCCTTCCGGCGGAACGACGGGCGGTGCCCACCACTCCACCGAATCCGCATAGCTCCGCGCAATCTTCCCCTTGAACTCGGGCGTGCCTTCCGTCGTCGTGGCCGCGTCGCTTTCTGCCGCCGTCACCGCGGCGTCGCCCACCACCGCATCCGTCGCCGCATCCACTTCGGGCATGCTCGAAGGCTGCTTCTCGCAGGCAGGCAGCACCATGCTTGCCATCGCGGCGAGACAGAGCGCAAGCATAGAGGTGTGACGAGAGTCGGATCGCGGCATCGGAGTCCTCCTGAGGGCTGGCTTCGCGTGAGGTTTGGGCAGTAAGTCTCCGCTGTCAACCGAGAAACAAGGGATTCACGAGCGCATCACCTTCAAGCCACCGACATCCCCGCTCCCGAAAGCGCCACCGATCGCCCGACGTAGTCAGGCGTCTGCACGGCGAGCGCCAGGAACTGCGCGACGCCTTTGCGCGAGATCTTCCACTCGCGCACTTGACCGTCGGCCGATGCAAACGGCATCTCGTCATTCTCGTCATCGCTCAGGTGCACCGGCTGGGCGAGCACCCAATCGACGCCGCTCTCGCGCACTTCGAGCTCTTGGACTTCGGTGTCCGCGATCTGCGGCTTGAGCAAGAGGCTGAAGAACAAGCGTTCCACCCAGCGCAAGCTGCCACGCGTCTCGCCGACGCCGTAGGACGACTGCACGACGAGCCGGCGGACGCCGTGCTTGCGCATCGCGGCGATGACATTGCGCGTGCCAGCGGATCGCACATCGTTTGGCGTCTTTGCAGCGCCGAACAAGCGCACGCGGATCGGGTTCTCGGTGATGCCCAGAGTGATGATCACCGCGTCGTGACCCGCCACCGCACGGTCGACATCGTCGGGGTTGGTGGCGTCGCCGTTCAGCAAGGTCACCCGGTCCGAGGTGCTCTCGATCGACTCGGCATGCCGGGAGAACGCCGTCACCCGGTGCCCGCGCTCGAGCAGCGCGTCGATCGTGGCGCGGCCCGTGCCGCCCGTGGCTCCGACAACCAATACGTTTCGTGCTTTTTCCATGAGTGCCTCCTTCTGGCAGCCCCCACTCTGCGGCTCTGATTGACATGAATCCAATGACTTGTTCATATACAGACATGAGCGAAACTCATACTGGCGAGAGCCTTCACCGCGTGGATCTCAATCTCCTGGTGGCCCTCGACGCCTTGGCCCGCGAGCGGAGCGTCACCAAAGCCGCCGAGCGCGTCGGTGTGACGCAGTCCGCGATGAGCCACACGCTCCGCCGCCTGCGCGAGCTCTTCGGCGACCCGCTCTTGGTGCGCGGCCGAGGCGGCATGGTGCTGACGCCCCGCGCTGAAGCGCTCATTGTTCCGCTCCGGAGCGGTTTGGTCAGCCTCGCCCGCACACTCGCCGAGCCACCAACCTTCGAGCCCGAGCACGCAAGCCGCACATTCCGGATCGTCTCGCCCGACTTGTTCGACGCGCTCGTGTTACCGACGCTCCTCCATCGCCTGGGTCGTGAAGCACCGGACGTCGATCTCGCCGTCGTCTCGATGCCGAAGCGTCTCTCCGACAGCCTCGAGACCGGCGAGGTCGATCTCGCGATCCATCCGGTGCTCCTCGACGCACAACCCTTCGACCTCGGCCTGCACGTCGATGCCGAGCTTCAACGCCGGACGCTCTTCCGGGACTCGTTTCGATGCTTCGTGCGACACGACCACCCCGTGCTCGCGAGCCGGCGGCTCAGCCTCAAAGCATACGCCCGCCTCGATCACGTCCTCGTCTCACCAGGAGGCGAGGGCCCCGGAGTCGTCGACCGCATGCTCGACGCACGCGGGCTCCAACGCCGCATCGCCCTTCGTGTTCCCCACTTCGCCACGGCGCTCGAAGTCATCGCGCACAGCGACCTCGTCCTCACCGGACCCTCGAGCCTCAGTAAGTGGTCTGTCGCGTCGACCCTGGCGTCCCGACCCGCACCCCTGCACATCCCCGATCACGCCATCACCATGATCTGGCACCCGCGCTTCACCGAAGAACCGGGCCACCGCTGGTTGCGCCAGCTCATGATCGACGTGACCAAAGGGGTTCCCTCGGGGTAGCGCTTCGGAGGACCGGCCGGCTGGCGACCGGCAAGACCGCGCCGTACAGTCGACGTCCACGCACAAAGGAGAGCCATCATGAGCTCAGACGCCTATCGCCAGAAAGTAGAAGCCAAGCTCGAGGGGTACCAGTCCAAGCTCGACGGAGCACGGGCCAAGCTCAAGGGAGCGACCGCAGACAAGAGGTTGCAGGCTGAAAAGCAGATCAACGACCTACAGACCAAGCTCAATGTGGCCAAGGCCAAGGCCGCCAAGCTCGCCGATGCGGGCGAAGAGGCCTGGCAGAGCGTCACCAAGGACCTGGACGACAAGTTCTCCGGATTCGCCAGCGCAGTCAAACGCTTCTTCTCGACCTCCGACTGATCCTCGGCGGGTCTTGATGCCTGATTCGCCCCTTCCGTCGTGGATCGTCGACGAGCCCTTTGCTCATCGAGGTTTACACGATTCGGCCGCCGGCATCCCCGAGAACACGATTGCGGCGTTCGATGCGGCTATCGCGTCGGGCTACGCGATCGAGCTCGACGTTCGTCAACTCGGTGATGGCACGTTAGTCGTGTTTCACGATGGCGACCTGATGCGAGCATGCGGAGTCGATCGAGAGCTGTCCGATCTCACCTGGGAGGACGTCGAGCAATTCGGCCTCTTTGGCACCGAGCATCGGATGCCGTCGTTGCCCGCAGTCCTCGAGCGAACGGACGGGCGCGTTCCGCTTCTCGTCGAGGTCAAGAAGGACGACCGTGACCGCGGAATCGAGCGCGCCCTCCACGAGAAGTTGTCACGATACGAAGGGCGGTTCGCCGTGCAGTCCTTCAGCCCCACGGCCCTTCGCTGGTTCCGAAAGCACGCCTTCACGGCGCCGCTCGGTCAGCTCGCAGGTCCACTGACCGGCGAAGACATCCACAGCCTGAGAAAGCTCTCCTCGCGCTGGCTGCTCGGCGCCGCCGTGTCCAGGCCGGACTTCATCAACTACGACCTGCGCGGCCTGCCGGACCCCTGGCTCGAGCTCGTCAGCAACCTCGCATCGCTGCCCGTCCTTTGTTGGACGGTGAGAACCCGCGAGGACCAGCAAAAGGCCGAGCAACTCGGTCTGAACTACGTGTTCGACGCGGTGAGGCCGTAGCCCTTTGTCAGCCTCGAATGCTGTAGCGCCCCCTCCTCATCGCGGAGTCAGAGTGAAAGAGAAGGTCACAGGTGCGCTCTCGGCCACCTTCTGCCCCAGAGCTCCAAGGGTCTTGGCCGCGAGCTTCTCGAACGCAGACCTCGGGCGCACGTCGTAGTGCTCCAGGCTCACGGGCACCGGGCTCACCGAGGAGACTCGAACGCTCTTGAGCTCGTCTCCAACGAAGCCGAACGACAGGTCCACATCCGAGGTGATCGTCGATTGGTGCCCATGCAAGCTGAGGCTACCGCTGATGCGGACCCTGGCCTTTCGCTCCGCCGATTGTGACGACCCGAGATCATTCTCCGACGGGGCGGAGACCTGCTGCACCTCGAAGACGACCCAGCGGTTTCGTTCTCTCACCTGTGCGGGCGCATCATCCGAGATCTCGAACCAAGCCTTCATGTCCTCGTTCTGCTTCTCGCTCTTGGTTTCGGGGGCAAACGCGCCGCTTTCTTCGTCGAGCTTCGACTGGAACACCTCCAGCCGATCGAGATCGATCCTGATCTCTCCTCGGGTCGCCGAAAGATCATGGGGATCCACCGTCAGCTCGCCGTGAACCGCTCTCGTCGCCACGCCGTGAATGTTCTCGATGGGTGCCTTCATGAGAAATGCGACCCTGCTCGAAGAGGTGTCGACCACGAAGGGGCGTCCCGCGTCGGCATTGGCTCTCTGATGAGCGCAAAGCGCCATAATGATCGAAAGTCCGATGGCGCTTGCATATGAAGAAGACTTGAATCTCATCTCTGCTCCTTTGTGTTCGAATGAGCTCATGCTCGTTTACTGAGTTGCTCTCCAACGTCCGGCGGTAACGCGAGGCGCTCCCGCGTCAGGAGAGGCGTTCGCTGAGATGCGCACCCACCCGAAGCGCGTTTGCCATGATCGTGAGCGCTGGATTCACGGCGGCGCTGCTTGGGAAGAAGCTCCCGTCGACCACGTAGAGATTGTCGAGGTCGTGCGCCTTGCAGTGCACGTCCAAGGCGGAGGTCTTCGGGTCGCGTCCGAATCGGATGGTTCCATTCTGGTGGGCGACGCCTGCAAGGGGGATTCGCTGACCGAGGAAGAGGTTCCGGCTGAAGATTCCCTCGTGACACTCGTGACCATGGACATCGCACTTGGTCTGTTGCTGCATCATCGACTTCACTTTGTCGATGAGCCGCTTGTGTCCTTCTTCGTTGTTCGGACGATAGACCAGCACGATTTCGCCGTCGCGGTTGACCGTCACCCTGTTCTCCGGGTCGGGAAGATCCTCGCTCGTCAGCCAGAAGTCGATGGACTGCCTCGCCATGCGGTCGAGTGCCCAGCGCGGTGCGAGCGCAGGAGCGCCTCCCTTGAGGGTCACCCCGTCGAGCTTTCCGACGAAAGAGATATGCCCCATGGGGAACTCCCAGTCCTCCGATCCGAAATAGAAGTCGTTCACCGCCAAGGTCTTCTGGAAGACCGTGGGGTTCGGGCACTTCGAAAGAGCCATGAGGACGGAGTTCGTGTGGCCCATGTAGTGGCGCCCGACGACATCCGAGCTGTTTGCGAGGCCCTTGGGATGCTTGTCGTTGGCAGAGCGGAGAAGAAGCGCCGCCGAGTTGATGGCTCCGCAGGCGACGACGACGATGTCGCCGCGAAACTCCTGCGCTTCGTCGTTGCAATGGACGACGACGCTCGTCACTGAGCGACCGGACGGGTCGGTCCCGAGCTTCGTCACCCGGGCGTTCGTGAGAAGGGTCACGTTCGGGTAGCGCAGGGCAGGGTCGACGGCACACACCTGCGAATCCGCTTTTGCATTCACGAGGCACGGAAAGCCATCACACGTGCTGCATCGAATGCACGGGCTGGTCCTCGAATCGCTCTCGTTGAGCATGATGCCGATCGGAACGTGAAACGGATGGAGACCAAGACGCGCAAAGTCGTCGCTGAGCTGCTGCATCCGAGGCTCGTGACTCACGGCCGGATGCGGATACGCGGCCTCGCTCGGAGGCTCGGTCGGATCTTCGCCCCTCGCACCGTGGACGTGGTAGAGATGTTCAGCTTCAGTGTAGTAGGGCTCGAGCTCGTCGTAGCGGATCGGCCATGCCGGCGAGATGCCTCCATGATGGTGCACCTCTCCGAAGTCTCGCTCGCGCAGACGGAAGAGAGCCGCGCCATAGAATTTCGTGTTTCCGCCGACGTTGTAGTTGGTGTGCGGATGGAGCTCGGTTCCCCGCATGTCTCGCCAAACCTCCGTCGTGTTGTATTTGCCTTCGAGATTGACCGCGCGCGGCTCCCAGTTGTCCTTTTCCCGCCTCACGTAGTCGCCACGCTCGAGAACGAGGATCCTCTTGCCGGAGGGAGCGAGCTTGTGAGCCAGTGTTCCGCCTCCGGCTCCGGTTCCAATGATGATGACGTCGTAGTGAGTCATGGGCGCTCCTGGCTTGCGGATCGGGCGGTTTCCTCTCGGTAACGCGATAACGCGCGAGGTCGCGTGGTGTTACGGCTCGAATCCACGTCCTTCGCGACCTCCTCGGCGAGCATCACCGGAGATCGTGCCGTGGCGTATTGCACCAGATCCTTCGAAAAGATGAGGTCGAGGGTCCAATCGATCAGGACCCGCAGTCGTTTTTCCAGTCCCGGAAGCTTGGCGAGATAGATGGTGCGCCAGAGCCACCAGGCGAAAAAGCCGGAGAACCGGAGCCCGAAAATCTGAGCCACGCCCGCCCGGCGGCCGATGCTCGCCAGTTGCCCGACCGTGCGAAAGACGAAGGGCCGTTTCGGTCGACCCTCCATGTGCGCAATGACGTTGTCCGCAAGCACGCGACCCTGCCGAATGGCGTGTTGGGCGGTAGGGGGATACGGGTGACCTTCCGGATCTGGGATCCACGCGCAGTCACCGAGAGCCCAAACCCCGGGCCATGCCTCGACCTGCAACTTCGCGTTCACGCTGAGCCTTCCGGCCTCTCGCCCGCACGGTAGGGTCGACAACAAGGCGTGAGGCGTCGTTCCGGCCGTCCAGACCAAGGTGCGCGTCTCGAATTCGGTGTCGTCCGAAAGCACGACGAGGCCTTCTGTCGCGCTTTTCACGCGGGTCTTCAGGTAGATCTCGATGCCACGGCGCAGCAGCTTTTGCCGCGCATACGCGCCAAGCCGTGAATCGAGCTCCGGCAAGATCTCACTCCCAGAATGAACGAGGACCATCCGTAGGTCTGCCGGCCGAAGATTGGGATAGAATACGAGCGCGTCCCGCGCGAAGTCGTTGATGGCGGCGAGAGTCTCGACGCCCGCGAAACCGCCTCCCGCGACGACGAACGTGGCAAGAGCGGCCCGACGGCCGGCCCTCGCGGAGCATTCGGTGTCCGCTTCTTCGAGACAGGCAATGACATGATTGCGAAGTGCGATGGCATCACCCAAGGACTTCATGGGGAGCGCATGCTCGGCGAGCCCGGGCAGGCCGTAGAAGTTCGTGGTCGACCCGAGGGCGAACACCAGCTGGCCGAAGTCGAGATCGTGATGGTGTCGATGCCCCCCCGACCCGTGCACGACCCGCACGATGCGGCGCTCGAGGTCGACCATGTCGACGTCGCCCACGAAGAAACGGACCCTCCGCAAGAGCTTTCGAACGGGGTTCACCACATGGGTGAGATCGACGTCGCTCGCGGCGACTTCGTGTAACATCGGGGTGAACGAAAAGAAGTTTTCCCGGCTGACGAGCAGAACCTCGACACCGCTGTCTTTGGGAAGCCGCTGGTCGAGGCGTCGCGCCACCCCCAAGCCTCCAAACCCACCGCCCAAGATAATGATTCGCTCAGAAGGCTCCGGCATGAGGCGCCCTTTCTGGAAGAGACGGATGCCGGTGAAGTCGAATCGGTAACTCTCCCGGAGGACGTAGACGGCCCATTCGGGCCATGGCACGATCCGCAAGTTGGCCGAGGGAATCCGACCATGAGCCGTAGCCTGCTTGCTCAGTCCGAGGAAAGCTTGCTTCGCACCATCGCTGAGGGAGTCGAGTCAGAAACCGGCGAGGCGTTTTATCACTCGCTCGTGCGCCACCTCGCCACCGCGCTCGGCGTGACGCATAGCTTCATATCCGAGCTCACCCAAGGCGGTACCCACTTTCGCACGCTTGCCGTCTGGGCTAGAGGATCGCGAGCGCCGAATTTCGAAGTTCCCCTCGATGGCACTCCGTGCGAAAGCGTCCTGCGAGGCGAGGCGGCCTTTTATCCCGCTCGTGTACAGGAGCTGTTTCCAAGAGACACCGGGCTCGCCGACTGGAGCGCGGTGAGCTACGCGGGCACACCGATGTTCGACTCGTCGGGGAGGGTCGTCGGACACGTGGCGTTCTTTCACGACGAGACGTTCGAGGGTGAGGGGCCCGCGTTGGCCGTCATGAGAATTTTCGCAAAGCGCGTCGTTGCCGAAATCGAGCGTCAGCGATTGGAGGACTCGCTCATAGCCGCCGAGGAGAGACTTTCGCGGGTGATCGCGTCCGCTGCCGATGCCATCATCAGCTTTGACCGCGAGGGACGAATCCAACTCTTCAATGCGGGCGCTGAGAGAGTCCTCCGATGCGAGAGCCTCGAGGCGGTCGGCTCGCCGATCGAACGATTTACGACTCCGGCAGGCCGCGCTGCGCTGCGATCCGCCGTCGAGCAGCTCGATTTGGATCCCGGCTCGCTCTTGTTCGTCGGCGGGTCCCAGTCCTTGCAGGCACAGCGAGCGGACGGAACGCCCTTCGAGTTCGAGTCTTCGTTATCGCGAACGGAAATCGATGGTCAGGCGGTGTACACCTTGATCCTGCGCGACGTGGACGAGCGGCGCAAAGGCGAGCAAGAGCTGATCCGCTTGCGTCGCCATACCGAGTATCTTCGCGAGGAGATCGCGGAAGCTCAAGGCTTCGAGAGCATCGTCGGCCGGAGCTCGGCGCTCCGGCAGGCGCTCGACGAAGTGAAGCTGGTTGCCCATACGGACTCCACAGTCCTTGTGCGAGGAGCTACCGGCACCGGAAAAGAGCTGCTTGCTCGGGCGGTGCACGCATTGAGCCGCCGTGCGGAGCGGCCTTTGATCAAAGTCAACTGTGCCACCATCCCGGCTGGGTTGGTGGAAAGCGAGCTTTTTGGCCACGAGAAGGGCGCGTTCACGGGTGCAACGGAGCGCCGCGTGGGCCGGTTCGAGCTCGCCCACCGTGGAACCCTCTTTCTCGACGAGGTGGGTGAGCTGCCACCGGAGATCCAGGTCAAGCTCTTACGCGCGCTTCAGGAACAAGAGTTCGAGCGCGTGGGTGGAACACAGACGATCAGGGTCGACGTCAGGATCATCGCTGCCACCAATCGCGATTTGGAACGAGCGATCGTTGAAGGAAAGTACCGGGAGGACCTGTACTATCGGCTCAACGTTTTCCCCATCACGCTTCCGCGGCTCTGCGAACGGATCGAGGACGTTCCGGTCCTGGCCGACTTGTTCATCGAGCGCCATGCGACCCGGATCGGAAGGCGCATCACGGGCCTGTCCGAGCAGGCGCGGCGGCGCTTGATGGAGTACTCGTGGCCCGGGAACGTGCGAGAGCTCGAGAACGTCATCGAGCGGGCACTGATCCTTTGCCAGGGGCCGGAGCTCGAGATCCCATCCGAGCTGCTCACGATCCCGACGGCGTTGGGACCGCAGTCTCCGCCCGCGGCTCCGGCCTCGGAGCAAGGGCAGCCCCCGATGGCCTCGGAGGCCCCTGCCTCGCTCGAAGAAGTCGAACGCCACCACATCAGGGCAATCCTCGAGGCCGCCCGCTGGAAGATCGAAGGACGGCAGGGTGCCGCCACACGCCTTGGGTTGGCTCCGAGCACCTTGCGCAGCCGGATGCGCAAGCTCGGGATTGAGCGTACGTCCCCGGGCTGAGACGGAGCGCCCGCGAGAAGGCCACGAAACCCACGGCCGGTCGCGGGTCGCTCACGGAATCCCGTGAGGGGCAGGGCTCGGATCGGTGTTCGCATCGGCGCCCGCCATGAAAACGTTGGAGAAAACGCCGGCGCCACCTGGCTCGGACCGCTGGCACGGGCCTTGCGATGTGCCGGTCACCCTCAACGAAAGGAGTGACCGTGCGTGCAGAGGCTCAGGAACAGGGATGGATCGAACGGCTCCGGGCGGGCGATCACGCCGCCTTCGAACAGCTCGTGACGCGCGAGACCGGGCGTCTGCGGGTGGTCTTGCGGCGCATCCTGAAATCGGAGCAGGACGCCGAGGACTGCCTTCAGGACGTGTTCTTGGCGGGCTTTCGCGCGCTTCCGAATTTCAACGGTGACGCCAGCGTCTCGACCTGGCTTCACCGTATTGCATTGAACACGGCGCTGATGCGTCTTCGCTCTCTACGGCGCTGCAAGGAACACCTCCTCGAGAATGGAGACTTCGACAAGACAGGTACGAGCCCCACGCTCGAGGTGGGGTTTCATCCATGGCGGCCCGCCGATCCTGAGACGGCCCTCGCGCAGCGGCAGACGGAGGCTTTCGTCGCGAGCATTCTCGATCAGATTTCCGAGGAGCACCGATCGGTCATCATGCTCCGAGACTTCGACGAGCTGAACACGGCCCAAGCGGCAGCGAAGCTTGGAACGAAGCCCGATGCGCTCAAGATGCGTCTGCACCGCGCCCGCGCTTCGCTGCGTGAGGTCGTCACGTCCGACAGGCGGTACCTCGAAACCGTTCGACCGCCGGCGGCACCCCAATCTGCAGCTGAAGTCGCGGCGGCATGAACATGAAGCTCATCTCCCTAACGATTCCGCAAGCCGTGCGTAGTAGCGGCGTGCCATGGCCATGAACAAGTACAGGCGCCTGTGGTTGGTGATGGCCGTTGCGTTCCTCGCGGCGGGTTGCAGCGCTCGGCAGGCCGATTCCCCGACCACCCAGAGAACCGAGGTCGCGACCCCTGCCGTGGTGCGGGTCGGCTATACGGTGCGAAACCTGAAAGGTGGGGTCGCATTCTTTCGAGATGTCCTCGATTTCGAGCCGCTCGCGCCTGTGCAAGTCCCAAAAGGCGAGCCCACCGAAACGATGCCGGCACGGGTTGCGCGATTGGAGCTCGGCGCCGAGCAGATCGAGCTCACCGAGTACTCCACTCCGGGACGGCCGATCCCAGAAGACAGCGCGAGCAACGACCTCTGGTTCGAGCACCTAGCCATCGTGGTCAGCGACATGGATCGCGCGTATGAGCGTCTCGTAGAGCACGGAGTATCGCCCGTTTCGATCGGCGGCCCGCAGACGATACCGATGTCGAACCCCGCGGCTGGCGGGATTCGAGCCTTCTACTTCGAGGACCCGGAGCACCACGTGCTCGAGCTCATCTGGTATCCGGCGGACAAGGGAAGCGCACGATGGCACGAGAGCGGTCGCTTGTTCTTGGGCATCGATCACACGGCCATCGCGGTGTCGAGCACGGACCGGAGCCTCGCTTTCTACGAGGGCATGCTCGGGTTCGTGAAAGCAGGCGAAAGCTTGAATCACGGCCGCGAGCAGGCAGCGCTCAGCGGGGTCGACGGAGCGCGCGTTCGAATCACCGGGCTTGCCGGGAAGCGCGGCATGGGGGTCGAGCTCCTCGAGTATCTGGAGCCAGGCCCGGGACGCCCGATCCCTCCGGATACACGCCCCGAAGACGCATGGCACTGGGAGATCGCGATCGCGGGCCCCAACCCGGCGAGCGCCTCCAACGTGCTTCGAGATCCGGACCGGCACGTGCTGCGTGTGGTCGGGGCGGAGTCGGAGCCATGAGCCCGGCACCACAGGGGCCGCGGCCCGGCGTTGCGGTCGTCTATGCGGCTTCACTCTTGCAGGGCCTGACCGTCGTCGCGTTCCCTGCGAGCAGCACCGTGCTGCGCTCGATGCATCATCTTTCCGATGAAGCCTATGGAAGCCTCTTTCTGCCTCAGACCCTGTTCACGATCGTGGGGTCTCTTTTCGGCGGAGCGCTCGCGAGGAAAGTCGGGTTGCGCGCCCTGCTGGTCGGCTCGGCCTGCGCCGGACTCCTTTCGCAGCTCGCGCTTCTCTCGGTCGTTGCGCTGCCGTCCCAGGCGGTCCTGCCTGCGCTCCTGATGGGCACCGGTCTCATGGGCCTTGGCTTCGGCGGTGCCGCGGCGCCCCTCAATACCTACCCGGGGCTGCTCTTCCCGGGTCGTGGCGACTCGGCGCTGGTCGCTCTGCACACGATCCTCGGCGTCGGATTCAGCTTGGGACCGATCTTGGTGAGCGCGCTCGTCGCAGTCGATCACTGGGTGATCTTCCCGAGCGTGGTCGTCCTCGGCAACGCCCTCATTGCGATTGGCGGGTCGCGTGTTTCGCTTCCCGTGCAACGCCAGATCGATCAGACGGGCCCAGTCTCGACACCATCGTGGGGGCCGCTCTCGGTCTTGGCGACCATCGCCGTGCTCTATGCATTTGCCGAAGGCACGTTCAGCAATTGGGCGTCGATCTTTCTGCACGAGACACGGAGCGTCGACGAATCCGTCGCGGCACTCGCGATTTCCGGTTTTTGGGCGGCTCTCACCTTGGGACGCCTCGGTGTTGCGGCGCTGATCACACGCATCGCCCCCTTCAAGGTGTGGCTGACCCTGCCCCTCGCCATGATCGCCGTGTTCGTCCTGTTGCCCTACGTGCGCGGCGCCGCGGATGGCGTCGCTCTGTTCTGCGCGGCGGGTCTCGCCGCTTCGGCCTTCTTCCCGTTGACCGTCGCCCTTGCGAATAGACGATACCTCGGCCGCGAAGCGTTGGTGTCCTCGGTTCTGACCGCAGCGCTCATGGTCGGGGTCGGAGGTGGATCTTTCGGCCTCGGCTTCCTGCGGCGCGAGCTCTCATTCGAGGCGATCTACCGTCTTTCGGCTCTCTATCCCCTCGTTGCGTTCGCGCTCGGCGCGCTCACCGTTACCGCGAATCCAAGCATTCGCACGGGTCGCCAACTGGCCCCCGAAAAGCCCATTTAGGAGGAATGATTCATGGAAAGTTACTACACGAAGGAAGACCTTCCCAAAGCGGTGATGCCGACCTGCCGTCCGCCTAGCCTGCTGGCCGGACAAAAGGCTCTCGTGACCGGCGCCAACTCAGGCATCGGTCGTGCGGTCGCGGTGGCTCTCGCCGATGCCGGCGCCGACGTAGTCGTCAATTTCTATAGCGGTGAACAGGGCGCCCGCGAAACGGTCGATCAGATTCAGGGAAAGGGGGTACGCTCTTTCGCGCACCGCGCCGATGTCTCGAAGGAGGGCGAAGTCCGGGAGATGTTCGAACGGACGCTCTCCGAGCTCGGCACGATCGATGTGCTGGTTGCGAACGCCGGCCTGCAGCAGGACGCCTCTTTCGAGGAGATGACGATCAGCCAGTGGAGCCGCGTGATGGACGTCAATCTCACGGGGCAGTTTCTTTGTTGCCGAGAGGCGATCCGCGAGTTCAAGCGGCGTGGGGTGAATAGCGCGGTCTCCTGCGCTGCGGGAAAGATCATCTGCATGAGCTCCGTCCACGAGTTCATCCCGTGGGCAGGGCACGTCAACTATGCAGCCTCCAAAGGCGGTGTGATGCTGATGATGAAAAGCATCGCCCAGGAGGTCGCAGGACACCGGATCCGCGTGAACAGCATCGCTCCGGGCGCCATCCGGACCCCGATCAACCGAGAGGCGTGGGAAAGCCCAGAAGCCTACGAAAAGTTGATGAAGCTGGTGCCGTACAACCGCATCGGGGAGCCCTCCGACATCGGCCGAGTCGCAGCATGGCTCGCGTCGGACCAGGCGGACTACATCGTCGGCACCACGATCGTGGTCGACGGAGGGATGTCTCTCTACCCGGGCTTCGAAACCGGCGGCTGATCGAAGAGCGACACACATCGAGCTGACACGTTTCATGGCAAAAAAACCAAAGAATCTAGAACGAGCACGGCTTCTCGACGGTAGAGAGTGGAAGCGGTGGGGACCCTACCTGAGCGAACGGCAATGGGGCACCGTGCGCGAGGACTACAGCGCCTCCGGAGCGGCTTGGGACTATTTCCCTCACGACCACGCACGGAGTCGCGCCTATCGCTGGGGAGAAGACGGGATCGGAGGCTTCAGCGACGATCAGCAGCGACTCTGTCTCGCGATTGCGCTTTGGAACGGGCGCGATCCCATTCTCAAGGAGCGATTGTTCGGCTTGACCAATGGCGAGGCCAACCACGGGGAGGACGTCAAGGAGCTCTACTACTATCTCGACGCGACGCCGACGCACTCGTATCTACGCATGCTCTACAAGTATCCGCAGTCCGAGTTTCCGTACCAGCAGCTCGTCGACGAGAACCGGCGCCGCACCAAGAATGATTTGGAATTCGAGCTCCTCGACACCGGTGTGTTCGACGAAGATCGCTACTTCGACGTCGAGATCGAATACGCGAGGGCGGAGCAGGAGGACATCCTTCTGCGAATCAGCGCCCACAACTGCGGTCCCGAGCCCGCTGAGCTTCACGTCCTACCGCACCTCTGGTTTCGGAACACTTGGTCTTGGGAGAACGACGCCGTGAAGCCCCATCTTTGGGCCGAAGGCGAGGGTACGGTGAAGGCGGAGCACGCGACGCTCGGTCAGCTCGTCTGGCAGCTCGAGGGAGACCCCGAAGTCTACTTCTGCGAAAACGAGACGAACACCGAACGCCTGTACGGAATAGGCCCCGCGGGGTATCCAAAAGACGCAATCCACGAGCGAGTCGTCGGCGGGCAGGTCGAAGCGGTCGATCCACGACAGGAGGGAACCAAGGCAGCGGCACACTATGTCGAGGTGGTCCCTCCCGGAGGCTCGCTCGTCGTCAGGGCCAGGTTGAGGCGGCGTGAGGCCGACGGTTTTGGGGATTTCGACGCCATCGTCGCGCAACGCCGTCGGGAGGCCGATGCGTTTTACGACACTCTACAAGCCGACATCGCCGACGAGGATCGCAAAGCGGTTCAACGCCAAGCTTTGGCGGGAATGATTTGGTCGAAGCAGTACTACTACTACGACGTGCCCCAATGGCTCGGTGGTGACGAGGCACCGCCGCCCCCGCCGCGGGAGCGAAGGCGCGGCCGCAATGCCGACTGGGACCATCTCAACAACGCGGACATCCTGTCGATGCCCGACACCTGGGAGTACCCCTGGTTCGCAGCCTGGGACCTCGCGTTCCACTGCATTCCCTTTGCGTTGATCGATGCCGAGTTCGCCAAAGACCAACTCGTGCTGCTCACGCGGGAATGGTACATGCATCCGAACGGGCAGCTTCCGGCGTACGAGTGGGCGTTCGGGGACGTGAATCCACCGGTGCATGCATGGGCGACCTGGCGCGTCTTTCAAATCGATCGAAAACAGCGCGGAGACCAAGGGGACATCAAGTTCCTCGAGCGGGTCTTTCACAAGCTCCTCTTGAACTTTACTTGGTGGGTGAACCGAAAGGACGCGCATGGCGACCACGTGTTCCAAGGGGGGTTCCTCGGGCTCGACAACATCGGCGTGTTCGATCGCAGCGCCCCGCTTCCAACCGGTGGTCACATCGATCAGTCGGACGGAACGGCCTGGATGGCGATGTACAGCCTGAACTTGATGCGGATCGCGCTCGAGCTCGCGCTTCACAACGATGTCTACGAGGACATCGCAACGAAGTTCTTCGAGCATTTCCTGCACATTGCGGAGGCCATGGGCCACATCGGCGGCAAAGGGCTGTGGAACGAGCAGGATGGTTTCTTCTACGACTCACTCGACCTTCACAACGCGGAGGACAAATGTCGCATCATCCCGCTCCGCGTGAGAAGCCTAGTCGGCCTCATCCCGCTCTTTGCCGTGGAAGTGCTCGAGCCCGAGCTCCTCGAACGCTTGCCCGGGTTCGCAGAGCGCGTGGAATGGTTCTTGAGCTACCGGCCCGACCTCGCGTCGCTCGTCTCCCACTGGGAGGAGCCCGGCTCGGGGAAGCGCCGCCTTCTCTCTCTGCTGCGGGGACACCGAATGAAAGCCCTGCTTCGCCGCATGCTGGACGAGAGCGAGTTTTTGTCTCCCTACGGAGTGCGCGCTCTTTCTCGCACACACCTAGAGGACCCGTTCCGGTTCGCGCACGAAGGACACGAGTATGTCGTGCGCTACACCCCTGCGGAGTCCGACACAGAGTTGTTCGGCGGTAACTCGAACTGGCGGGGTCCGGTCTGGATGCCGGTCAACTACCTGCTCGTCGAGTCGCTCCAGCGATTTCATCACTATTACGGAGACGACTTCAAGATCGAGTGCCCCACGGGCTCGGGGCAGCACATGACCATCTTGGAGGTTGCCGAGGAGCTGTCGAACCGCCTCGTTCGGCTGTTCCTTCGTGACGAAAACGGTACGCGACCGGTCTTCGGCGAGAGCCGGAAGCTCCAGGAAGACCCTCGCTTCCGCGACCATCTCCTCTTCTACGAGTACTTCCACGGAGACAACGGCCGAGGCGTGGGCGCATCCCACCAGACCGGATGGACTGGGCTCGTCGCGAAGCTCATCCAGCCGCGGGCATAGCTCGTGCACGTTTGGTATCTGTCCCGAAGCGTCGATTGCGCAGTGACCGCCGTTACGTTATGAGTCTTCTGCCCCCATGACCGACGCGATTCAAACCGAGAACCTGGTCGAAACCTCACTCAGCGAAAGCTGGGAGCTCTTCAAGAACGACGTGGTCCTCTACGTGATCGCGTCGTTGTTGGTGCTCGTGATCTCGGCGGTCAGCCTCGGTGTCTGCGCCGGGCCGATGGTCGTCGGCTTCATCCAACTGGTCAACAAGCGAATCCGTGGCGAAGCGGGCACCGCCACCGACGTGTTCGACGGGTTTTCCGAGTTCGGTGCAAGTCTCATCGCCATGATTCTGATCGCGCTCGGCGTGTTCGTCGGCGTCCTGTTGTTGGTGATACCGGGCGTGATCTTCGCGTTTGCGACCGGTTTCACCTTCCATGCGATCGCGCTCGATGGCCTCGGCGCGACGGATGCGATTGGGCGGAGCTACTCGCTCATCAAAGAAAATCTCGCGCCCTGTTTCGTGTTGTTCATCATCGTCGCCGTGCTGAACGCGATCGGGGGGTCGATCATCTTCGGCTCCCTATTGGCAACCCCGTTCAGCTTGATCGTGATGACGTTTGCATACCTGCGACTTCGGGGAACGGCTCCAGTCGACGTTGCGGGTGATTGACCCGGCCTTCTCACTCGGCGTTTCCGGGGCGAGGCCGCCCTCACAATCAGCTGAGCGGCTCGGTACCCATCTCCGCGACGAGATCATGCTCGAGAAAGGGCACGTGAAGGCTGCGACGATCGAGCTCGCGCTTGAGAGCTTGAATGAACAGTCCTTGCCCGTCCGTGAGGCACTGTACGATGGCAGCATCGTTGAAGGTCTCGCGCTCGAGCTGCTCGACCGGCGTGGCTGCGAGCACGGGCAGCGATCGTTTCAAATCCAGGGTCCGGTTGACCGCGCACGAGGGCGAACCGCCAATCCCCACCACACCGACTACCTCGAAGCCCGAGCGCACGTAGTCTTGGATATCCCGGGCGAGACGCGTCGCGAGTAGTCGATAGATCGCTCGCGTGTACGCCAGGAAGAGCGGGACGATGAGGCCCCGTAGTCTGTAGATCGTCGTCCCTTGGGAGCCGTAGAAGTAGAGGATCCAGCGTTTCAAGACCCCACCCCAAGCACGCTGCTCTGGGCACGGCATCTGGTGGATCCCGACGCCTTGACGAACGTAGCTCTCGAGCACCTCGGAGACGACGCCCGGTCGGAACGCACCGCCTAGGTAGCGCGTGTTTTCATTCAGGATGCAGTGCGCAACGAAAACGACTCGCCTGCTGCGTGCATCGCGCAGCCGCTCGAGCATGAGCTCCCGTCGTTGCGCCTGACGCTCCTTCGTCGCCGTGAACATCGCTTGTGCATCTTAGCCGATCGCTGCGACGCCACTCGCCGAGGATCGACTTGGTGGAGTATGAGCTCCGACGTAGGGGATTCGGGGGTTTTCGCGGTGTGGTTCGTAAGTTGCTGCAATCGTGGAGCTTGCGGGCGCCCCGCGTGTCCCCCTATGCCCTACATGTTGTTGAGACAATCCAGGGAGTCGCGGCCGGTGCATTGGTTGAGCGCCGTCAAGCACGCATCGTAGCCTGGACATTGTGTCGAGTTGCTGGTGCAGACGAGGCTGCAGGCGTCCGCGGTGTTTGCGCACGACGTGTTGCAACTCGCTCCAGCGCACCATGCGAGAGCCCCGTAGCAACCGCTGCACTCGGAAGACAGCCCGGGCGCAGGACCCCCCAGGCAGGTATCGACGCAGTCGAGGAACAAGGGTTCGGTCCGGCCCTGGCAAAGCGTTCCGCAGTCGGCGGCCTGCCAGCGGAGGTTGGGCGTGGTCGCCACGATGATCTCGAGGTCCGGGTCGTTGAGGCAGGCACCTCCCACGATACCGCCAGCGCCGCCCATGCCGCCGGCGCCGCCCATGCCGCCGGCACCACCCGTGCCGGTGCCACCCACACCGCCCGTACCGCCCATTCCCGAGACGCCGCCGGATCCGCCGGAGCCCGCGCCCCCCGCACCGGTTCCGCCCGATCCTCCTGTGCCCCCGATCAGGCCCGTACCACCGGTGCCGTCGTCCGGAGGCGGAGGGGCGGGATTGGAGCACGCTGCCCCCGACGCGCTCAAGGCGACGAGCACCGCGCAACGGAGCACGTTCCTTGCGTGCGCAATCGGAGGGTTCGTCATCATGATGGATCGTACCCGCTGGCGGGGAGCAAGGCTAGCTCTCGCCCCTGTGGAGGCGCTTCCGCTTCACCGAAAGTTCTGCACGCTCCAGACCTCGCCGTTCGGCCCCCGCGCGAAGCCACATGCCACCTGCTCGTAGCCGGCGTTGCTCATGTTCGTGTAGTGGCCGTGCTTCGAGAAGCGTTTCCCAGGGCCCTCGTTCCACATCGCTTGAAGGCATCCTTCGACGACCCGCTCTGTCGACGGCCATGCCGGACATTCGTTTTGTGCACGGCCTTGAGGCTTGCAGATGTGATCGTTGAAACCGGAGTGAATGCCCTTCCTGCTGTCGTGCTTCGCATGCTCGTTCGCGCACTTCTCGCCCCCCTTCCAACGCGCGAGCGGCGGCAGGCACTGGCACGTGCGCCGGAGTTGGTTGATTCGACGCACGCAGTCTTCGTACGGGTTGCCGGTGCTCGGAAGCGCAGGGGGTGCGCAATCGGCACGCGGCGTGCGGAGGGGCCCGTGGCTGCAGATGCTCGTCTTCTGACTGTGGTCGGGACCCACCGCATGCGAATCGCTGGCAATCAGCGCCCACGAGCCCGCGAGGGCCGCGAGCACGGCGGTCGCCGCAAATCCCCGCTTCATGCACTTCAGGGTAGCATCAAACCGGCGGCGCCAGGACGGGGTTACGTCCGGCGCGAATGTCGTCCATCCGCTGGTGCGCAGTCTCGCGCCCGGCGACTACCGCTGTTTTGCCTGAGAAGCTGTCCATGTTCGGCTTTTCGTGGCTTGCTGGTTTCGGGGCTCGGCCGCTGCGATGACGTGGAAATCCTGAAGCCGCACTTCGCCATGAAGCGCGAGGTACTGCTCGAAGTTGCCGGGAAACAAGAACGGGGCATGGCCCGAGCTGTTGAGGTAGTAGCTGTTGCAGTCCCCCGACCCCCAAGAGAACCGCGCGAACTGGGTCGACATCCATTGGAAGTAGTGCTCCGTGACGCTCTCCCGGACGTCGATGGCAGCGGCCCGAGCTTTGCGCATCTGTTTCAACAGATCGACGATCGTCTTCACGTTGCGCTCTGCCGTTTTGAAGTAGGGCACGTTGAGCACGAGGCCGTTGGGACCGACGGCAAAGAAGTAGTTCGGGAAGCCGGGCGTGGCGATGCCCTTGTAAGCTTTGGGCGAGTCTCCCATGGCTTCAGCAAGAGATTGCCCCCTCACGCCGACCACCTCGATCCGATCGAAATCGAGGATGCGATAGCCCGTGCAGTGGATGATGACGTCGACCTCGATGTGTCGGCCGTCGGCTGTGACGATCTCGTTCTCAGTCACTTCCGCGAGAGCCGACGTCACGAGCTCGACGTTGTCCCGCGTCAGTGCAGGGTAGAAATCGTCGGACACGAGGCCGCGTTTGCAGGCGTACCGGCTGTCGGGAGTGAGCTGCGCCCGGAGCACGGGGTCCTCGATGGCACGCTCGAGATACCTGAGCGCAAACCATTCGAAGTGGCGCATGCGCGGATGCCCGATGGTCGCGGCATACTGCACCTGGCCCATCAGGAACCCCTGGACCCGGCGCGTGAGATCGATCAGCGACGGATACCGCCGGAAGAGCTGCCGCTGGGTCTTGCTGTAGAGCTTCCGGTTGCGCGGCATGATCCAATTTGGGGAGCGCTGAAGGACCGTCAGGTGCCGGGCGACCTTGGCGATCTCGGGGACGATCTGCACCGCGCTGGCGGCGGACCCGATGATGGCCACGCGTTTGCCCGTCAGATCGACGTCGTGATTCCAGCGAGCCGCGTGCCAGCTGTCTCCGCCGAACCGATCGCGTCCGGGGACGTTCGGATACAAAGGCGTGTGCTGGTTGCCCATGGCGTTCACGAGGACGTCGAACTCGAAGGTCTCCCCCGTGGCAGCCCGCACGAGCCAGTACGAGTCGTCCTGCCAGTGCGCGGACTCGACCGGCGTGTTGAAACGCGTGTGCGGCTCCAAACCGAAGTCGGCCCAGCACTTTGCGAGATAGGCTTGGATCTCGTCCCGTTCGACGAAGTTCGCCGACCAATCGGGGTTCGGCGCGTAGGAAAAGGAATAGGAGTGAGCCCAGACATCGCAGGCGAGCCCCGGGTACGACTGCACCCGCCAGGTGCCACCGGGCGCATCGAGGGCCTCGAGGAGGGTGAAGTCGGTGAAGCCTTGCTCCAAGAGCTCGTGCCCGCACGCGATGCCAGAGGGGCCCGCTCCGATGATGCCAATTCGTGGTTGTTCGAAAGTCACCGGTCGTGGGCCTCGAGAAACGCTAGCACGTCCGCTTTGAGCACCGAAGAGGCCGGACGCCAGCTCATGTTGAAGAACCCGTGCGGCTCGCCCTCATAGATCTTGACCGAGACGACACCGGTCCCGGCTTCGAGGCGCTTCGCGAAGATCCGGGTGGACTCGCTCAGACGGTCCGTCGAGCCGGCGACGAGGAAGCTCGGTGGATGCGCGTCGAATTCGAGATCCATGGGAGTGATCGATAGCGCCGGGCTCACCTTCTCTTCGAAGGCGGCCTTTCCCGCATAGCACTCGAGCATGAGATCCGCGCCTGGAAACCCGCGCTCGAGCCAGCTCAATCGATCCAACACGCCGTAGAGCGAGACGACGCTGCAGCATCGAACGGGTGGGTCGGCGTCCGAGCGGTCGTCGAGGTGTTGAAGCAGATGCGGGTTGGCGCTGAAGATTCCAAGCATCATCGCGAGATTGCCGCCGGCCGAGTCCCCCATGAGGTGCACCGCGTCGACGCCTGGGTGTTCGCGGCGAATCCAACGAAGGGCATCGAGGAGGGAAAGAAGAATGCCAGGGTGAGGATTCTCCGGCGCCGTCGGGTACTCGACGTTGAAAACCGGATGGCCTGCCTCGGCGAGGAAAAGGAGCTCGCGCGTGTAGAGCTCCTTCTTTCCGATGATCCAGCCGCCACCGTGGATGAACACGACCGGTGCGCGCTCCGGGCTGCCAGGCTTTCGCGCAATGCATTGAATCGTCTCCGCGCCGTCGGGGCCGTAGCGATGAAGCGAGATCGTGCCCGGCGGTGCCGGTAAGGGCCGCAGCTTCTCGACCAGATCGAAGAACGCCAGGATCAGCCGCGCGAGGAACAGCTCAATTCGACGCTTCAGGCGGAGCGCGGTCGGTGCAATGGAATGGGCCATCGGGAAGCATGGAAAAGCCTGGGGCGGCCGAAGTCCAGACGCATCTTTTGCAAAAAACCCCACGATCTTCGCAATTCAGCCCATTCAACCTCTTGAACTCACCCGAAGGGAGGTTACAATAAAGATGTATTTAACTGATGAAAACGGAAATACTGCGATGGGTCGTAGTAGGCCTCGTGATGTGGAGCTCGTCGGCGCGAGCCCAATGCGGTGGGATCGGCACGCCCGGTGCTTTCGGAGCCTCGGAGTATCTCTACTGCGGGACGGCTAGGAGTTGGAGTGCCGCGGACGCGGACTGTGCCACTGCCGCCGCCGGCTGGACGCTGACACGCGTCGACAATGGAAGCGAAAACGCATTCATCAGGGCCCGAGGGGGCGGCAACCTCTGGATCGGAGGCGACGACCAAATCGTCGACGGTCAATGGCGGTGGCGCGATGGCCAGCAGTTCTGGCAAGGCGACGACAACGGAACGCCGGTCGGCGGCTTGTACAACAATTGGACCGGCGGCCAGCCCAACGCAGCGGCGGACGAAGACTGCGCGCGGATGAAAGGCGACGGCACCTGGGAAGACCGCAAGTGCACCGACACCGAATTCTACGTGTGCGAAGGACCCCCGTTTTGTGGCTCGGGCGCGAGAGGCGCCGGAGAGGAGTGCGACGACGGCAATACCGCGAATGGCGATGGCTGCAGCTCGACGTGTACGCTCGAAGCGCCTGCCCCGTGCGGCGACGGGCGGATCTGGCTCGGAGAGGAATGTGACGACGGGGACGCGCTCGGTGGCGACGGATGCAGCTCCACCTGTCAAATCGAGCCCGGATTTACGTGCACTGGCGAGCCATCGACCTGCACGCCGTCCTGCGCGGACAATTTCGAGTGGCGCAGCCAGATGGGCTCGACGACGACCGAGTATTTCCTCTGTGAAAAAGCAAATACGACGAGCGCCGCAGAGACGATTTGTGAGGGACTTGGCTCGGGCTGGACGCTCACGCGAATCAACGGTGCAACCGAGAACGCCTACATCGATGGATTCATCGGCAACGACCTCTGGATCGGTGGAAGCGACGCCGCCGTCGAAGGGGTATGGCGCTGGCGTGATGGGGTTCAGTTCTGGCAAGGCGACGACACGGGGACCCCTGTCGGCGGGCTCTACACCAACTGGGATCCAAATGAGCCCAGCGGCGGCGTCACGGAAAGCTGCGCGCGACAAAAGAACGGCGGCTTGTGGGAAGACCGAAAATGCACCGACAATGAGAAGTTCGTCTGCGAGGGCCCCCCGATCTGCGGAAATGGCGCGGTGGCCCTGCCAGAGGAGTGCGACGACGGCAATACCGCGAACGGCGACGGCTGTAGCTCGACGTGCACGCTCGAGGGACCTCCAACGTGCGGGGACGGTCTGGTTTGGCTCGGTGAAGAATGCGACGACGGGAACGCCTTGGGGGGTGACGGGTGCAGCGCCATTTGTGAGGTCGAGCCCGGATACGCATGCACTGGAGACCCGACGTCGACCTGCACGCCTGCTTGCGCGCCCACGGACTTGGCGTGGCACAGCCAGATGGGCTCGACGACGACCGAGTATTTGGTGTGCGCGACATCGCACACCTTCAGTCATGCGGAGACGATCTGTGAGGGGCTTGCGTCGGGGTGGACGCTCGCGCGCGTGGACGATGCGACCGAGGACGCTTTCGTCAACGGGTTGAGCGGCAACGACCTCTGGATAGGCGGAAGCGACGCCGCCGTCGAAGGGGTATGGCGCTGGCGGGATGGAGTCCAGTTCTGGCAAGGCAACCAAGGGGGAACACCCATCGGTGGGCTCTACACCCACTGGGCATCCGGCGAGCCCAGCGGGGGCATCACGGAAAGCTGCACACGACAAAAGAACGGCGGCTTGTGGGAAGACCGAAGGTGCACCGACAACGAGAAATTCGTCTGCGAGGGCCCGCCGATCTGCGGAAATGGCGTGGTTGCGATTCCAGAAGAGTGCGACGACGGCAATCTCATCAATGGCGACGGCTGTAGCTCGGCCTGCACCCTCGAGGGGCCTCCGCCATGCGGGGACGGTCTGATTTGGCTTGGAGAGGGATGTGACGACGGGGACGCGCTCGGTGGCGACGGGTGCAGCTCCACCTGCCAGATCGAGCCAGGGTTCAGTTGCACCGGACAGCCGTCGATCTGCACGGCCGACTGCACGAGCAATTTCGAGTGGCACAGCCAGATGGGCTCGACGACCACCGAGTATTTCCTGTGCGAACAGGCGAACACGACGAGCGCCGCAGAGACGATCTGTGAGGGACTTGGCTCGGGATGGACGCTCGCCCGGATCAATGATGCCACCGAGAATGCTTACGTCGATGGATTCATCGGAAATGACGTGTGGGTCGGTGGAACCGATGCGGCCGTCGAAGGCGCATGGCGCTGGCGTGACGGGGTTCAATTCTGGCAAGGCAACCAAACAGGAACGCCCGTAGGTGGGCTCTACACTCACTGGGCGTCGGGCGAGCCCAGCGGCGGCGTCACGGAAAGCTGCGCACGACAAAAGAACGGCGGCTTGTGGGAAGACCGCAAATGCACCGACAACGAGAAGTTCGTATGCGAAGGCCCGCCGATCTGCGGAAATGGCGCAGTCGCGATGCCGGAACAGTGCGACGACGGGAACACCGCGGATGGTGATGGCTGCAGCTCGAGCTGCAGAGTCGAATCGAGCTACGAATGCTTCTTGCCTGACGATACCGGGACGCCGAGCGTCTGCCAGCTTTCCGCCGATGTGGTGGTTGGGCGGGTCGAGCTCCTCGAGGTGCGGGGAGAGTCGACGCTACAATGGGAGACACTATCCCAGAGTGGCACGCTCGGTTTTGTCGTGTCGCGGCGGGGTAGCAAGGGGTGGGAACGACTTCACGATGGGATTCTGTTGGCGCTCCCTGGCGCGCCGCAGGGAGGCGTCTACAGCCTGCGGGACCCTGGCGCATCCACCCGACGACCGATGAGCTATCGTCTCGAAGAGATCGAAATCGACGGCGCGCGAAAGCCCATCGGCGAGTGGAGGCTGGTCGCGCGGTCCGCAAGCGCACCCGTGCTTCGCAGGGGCGATTACGACGCTGCGCCTCACGCCCTCACGCCTCGGCGTGTCGACGACACGGCGACCCTCGCGACAAAGAGCGACATCCCGGTGAGGGCGAGTCGCGTCGTGCTCGACGTCGCGCAAGACGGTGCGGTCGAAGTCTCCGTCGCCGCGCTGGCCGAGCTCTTTGCAAAAAGCCCGAGCGAAGTTCGTGGCTGGGCGCTAAGCGGAGACGTACGGATCACCGAAGAGGCTCATGAGGTGCCGTGGTGGCTCGACGAAGCACGCGAGAGCATCGTGCTCCTCGGGCAGTCCTCGACGAGCGTCTACAGTGCAGCACGGCCGTACGTGGTGCGGAACGCGACGGGCCGCCGCATGCCTTTCGAGCACCGCGAAACCACGGAAACTCTAGCCGGCGTCGGTACGACCCGACACGAGGTCGACCCCAACCTGTTCCCCGCGCTCATCGTCTCGCCCGACCCGGAGTCGGATTACTGGTTTGCTGCGTCGTTGAGTGCGGGCGCACCGGGCTATGGGCGATATGAGACGGGCGTGAGCCTTCCCGATACCGCCATCGAAGGGGCTCTGCTCCGCGTCCATCTCTACGGTGGCTGGAACCTCAGCGACGAAACCGCGCAACGCGTCGGGATCGCGGTGAACGGCGTCCCGGTCGGCACCGTCGAGCTCGCGGCGATCGGACCGCACATCTTCGAGTTGCCGGTCGACCCCACCGTGTTGCACGGCGGCGACAATCGACTGCTGCTGACGGCTGAGTCCGACGCGCCACCGGGCGTGTCGGGCTTGTACGTCGATCGCTTCGAGCTCGAGGTCGATAGAATGCTCACGACCGAGGATTCCGAGCTACGATTCACTGCGCTCGCCGGGGGGCCGCTCACGGTGAAGATCCAGGCGGCATCCGCTCAGCTGCTGGACGTGACCGCGCAAACGAGAATTGGCGCGACGGTCGTAACCAGCTCCGAATCGGGTATGACCTCCATCAGCTTCGACGCGGAACAGGGTCACAGCTATCTTGCTTTCGAAGAGCCAAGAGCGCCGGCTGCGATTCGCGGAGCGGTCGACCTCGAAGCGCCCCCTGATGGCGCGAGCTACTTGGTGATCGCGCCGGCTGCATGGACCGAAGTGGCGGCACGGTTTGCCGCGCTACACGCCGCCGAAGGCTTATCGGCCGGGGTGGTGTCGATCGAAAGCCTCTATGACGCCTACGGCCAATCCATGGCCACGCCACACGCGATCCACGACTTCCTCGTCGACGCAGAAGCTCGATGGGTCCAGAAACCACGCTTCGTGCTGCTGCTCGGTGACGGCACGCTCGACTATCGAAGCCGCATGGGCATCGGCCCCGGTGCGATCGCCCCGCGGATGGTGCAGACCGCGTACGGTCTGTATGCCTCCGATGCGCTGCTCGGCGACCTCGATGAGGACGGCCTGGCGGATGTCGCCATCGGACGAATTCCAGCCCAGACGTCTGAGCAAGCGAACGCGGCGTTCGACGCGGTGCAACGGTATCAGGCGCTCGATTTCGACGAGTTCGGTCCAGATGCGTTGATGATCTCTGGAGTGAATCGCGGCGCGGACTTCTCCGCCTCCATCGACGGCCTGCTGCAGACCCTGCCACCCGAGCTCGATACGCGATGGATCCCGGTCGATGCGCTCGGGATCGAGCAGGCCCGCTACGAGTTGACGAGCGAGATCGAGCTCGCGCCGTTCTGGATGCACTACACGGGGCACGGGGGGCTCGATCGCTTCGACGATCAAGGCGTGGTCACGTCCGCAGACATCCCGTCGCTTCACCCCATGCTGCCGCTCCTCGTGACCGCCATGACGTGCTCAACCTCTCGCTTCGAGTTGCCCGGGGTCGATGCTCTGGCTGAGCACATGGTTGACCCCGCCAGCGCATTCGCGATCGCCTCTTGGGGTCCGTCCGGGCTCACGTTGTCCAACGACGCTGCCACGCTCGGCGACGCCTTCGCCACCAAGCTCTTCAGCAGCGACGGCGAGACTCCGCGCATCGGCGATTTGATCCTCGCGCTGCATCATCAAGCTGCGCCAGCGTATGATCCGGACGCGCTGGCGATGTACGTCCTACTCGGTGACCCGGCCCTTCGTTTGAAATCGCAGCCCGATGTCTGGGTGAACGCGCCCGTCGACCCCCACCCCGGGAACGTGACGCCCACGGACGGTAGACCTACTTCGCCCGCGCCGTCTGAATCCTTCGGCGGCTGCGCGGTGCACGTTGGCAGCGATCACCCGTCGCTGCCGTGGCTCATGCTCGCCCTGTTGTGGTGGGGTCGTCGACGGCTGCGGACGCGATTTTCATCATCGGCCTGATGGGCCCCTGCTGGCGCCGCTCCTGAGCCTGTCCCACACTCCACCCGTGCCGGGCCGCTTGCTCCCTCGTCCGTTCTATGCACGCGACGCGCTCGAGGTCGCGCGTGACCTCCTCGGCCAGGAAATCTGGCATGGAGAGGTGGGCCTGCGGATCACCGAGGTCGAGGCCTATCGTTATCCCGACGACACCGCGAACCACGGCCGTGCGGGGCTGACAGCCCGAAACGCCCCGATGTGGGGTCCTCCTGGCCACGCCTACGTCTATTTGTGTTACGGCTTGCACCAGATGCTCAATCTGGTGACCAACCGCGACGGGGAGGCGGCGGCCGTGTTGATTCGGTCGTGTGAGCCGATCGCAGGCCATCGAACGATTCGGCGCCGGCGCGGCGGAAAAGAAGGCCCGGTTCTTCTCACGGGTCCCGGCAAGGTCGGGCAGGCGCTCGGTCTCGATACGACCTTCAGCGGCCATCCGCTGTATCGGCGTGGCGGGTTGGAAGTCCGCGAAGGAGCAGGCGTGGCCGAAGTTGCCGTCGGTTCGAGAATCGGGATCGGGTACGCGGCGCCCGAGCATCAACATGCCGAGTGGCGTTTGGCGATCGCCGGCTCCCCTTGGGTGAGCCACCAGGGGGAGCTTCGAAGCGAGCCATGATGAGCCCCCCGAAGACCACCTCGAGCGCAACGACGCAGGGAATCCTCGTCGAAGTGGAAAGCCGATACCTCGAGGAGGAATCCGTACCGATGAGCAGGCGCTTCGTGTTTGCCTATACGATCACGATCACGAACCACGGCAACGAAGTGGTTCAGCTTCGCTCGCGTCACTGGATCATCACCGATGGGGTAGGTCACGTCGAGGAGGTCGAGGGACCCGGCGTCGTCGGTGAGCAACCGATCCTCAGCCCCGGTGAGGGTTTCCGCTACACGAGCGGCGCAGTGCTGCCCACCGAGCGTGGAACCATGCGCGGGACGTATCAAATGCATCGAGCGGACGGCGGGCAGTTCGACGCGAAGATCGCGCCGTTTCTGTTGGAGCGGCCCCACTCGCTCAACTGATGGCGTCGACGATCCCATCGTCGAGCCGGCGCGTGTCAGTTGTTGCCGCTATCCCAGGCGGTCTTCACCGCTTTGTAGGTCTCGATGGCGCTTTCACTGAGGTCGAGCGCGCCTTCGCCGACGAGGTGCTGATGGATGTCCTTGGGGTCGCTCTTCCAGCCCCGCGGCACGTCGAGCTTCACGTTGACGGGCACGCCTCCGAGAAGTCCCTGCTCCTCCATCGTCCACAGCGCTTCGGCCGCGAGAAACTGACCTGCGATCTTGCGGTACTCGGGCTTCAGGTGGCTCGCCAAGGGGAAGACATCGTAGAGCCCGACGGCGTCCCCGGGGACAGCGAGGGGCTGGCGCAACGCCTTGAACACGGGAGCGGCAATCGGAAGCTCGACCAGCTCGATGCCGGCGACCTCCTGACCTTGCGTTGCGTGGAGGGACCGCTCGTACGCGTTCCCGTGGCTGCGGCTCACCTCGGCGGGCCGCGCCGAGCTATCCAGAAGCACCGTGATCACCAGGTATGGTCGCGGGTCTCGTTGTTCGTTCATGGGCGGGCGACTAGTTAGCGCATTTGCGGCCGGTTGGGTAGTCCTCGTCGACTTGACGGCACGAGGCGCGATCGTTACCTCCTGCGGCCCCCATGCGCATCGAGATTCACCCCACGCATCCACAGCCCCGACGGGTCCAACAGGTCGTGGACGTTCTGCGCCGCGGTGGGGTGATCGTCTATCCCACGGGCACGGTGTATGGGCTCGGCTGCGACATCCATCAGAAGCGGGCGGTCGAGCGCGTCTATCAGATCCGGCGGCTGAAGAAGGATCACCCGCTGAGCTTCATGTGCCCAGACCTGAGCAAGATCGCGCGATACGCTCACGTCGACGACTTCGCTTATCGAATCATGAAGCGCCTGGTGCCAGGCCCGTACACCTTCGTGCTTCGCGCCACCGGCGAGGTGCCGAAGCTCCTGGTCCGCAAGCAGAAGACGGTCGGGATTCGAGTGCCGGACGACCCCATCGCGCTGGCGCTCCTCGGGGAGCTCGGGAGCCCCATCGTGTCGACTTCGGCCACCATCGACGGCGAAGCGATTAGCGATCCGGATGAGCTCCACGCGCGATTTCCGCACGTCGACGCGTTCGTCGACGGGGGTTGGGGCGGCATCGTTCCCTCGACGATCATCGATCTGACCGGAGACGAGCCGATCGTGTTGCGCGAAGGTGCAGGCCCAGTCGACGTCGTCTGATCAGGCGCGGACCGAGACGCCGCGTGCCTCAGCGATGAGGCTTCGCAGAAGCTTCGTCCATTCGTCGTAGCGTGGAGCGCGACGCACTTGCTCGACCAAGCGCTCGGCCGTCCAGTCGTCCCGTCCGAGGTACTGGGTCACGGCGGCCCAGTTGGCGAGGTGCTGGTCCCACTGATCGGCGGTCCACGACCCGACCTCACCCGACCGAAAGATGAAGAGGTGATCGGCCGCGAGGTCTAGGCCCGCGACCCAGAGACCGGTGTCCGAGACGAACGGACCGAGGGACTGAATGACGAGGTCGCGCTCGGCCCCCCGCCCCAACGGCTCGAGCGCGCGATCGAACTGCTCCCAACTGCGCGTGAGCGTGCGCACGCGCTCTTCGGAGATCGGCATGCGTGGCTTGAATGCGCCCGGTGCAACCCGCGCGTCGTGATCGTCGTGGATGCGAATGCCGTGCTTGCCTTCGGCCTCACGATACGCTTGCAGGGCAGCCTCTCGCGAGTCTTCGCCGTCGAGATGAGCGAGCAATGAGGCGATGAGCGGACGAGTCACTGAGCGTTGCCGTTAGTTGCTGGCCTCTGGGCCGGTCTCGCGTCGAGGCCGTCCTGAGGGGTTGTTGAGGAGCGTTCGCACGCGGTCGAGAATTTGATCGGCGAGGGCGTGTTTGCTCATCTCCGGGAGCGGGGTCGCGGCGAGAGCATCGACGAGGATCGCGCGGTTGGTGTCACCACCGAGCCCATCGCTCGCCTCGTTCGCAACGATGAGATCCGCTCCTTTTCGCTCGAGCTTGTCGCGCGCCGCCTGTTCGAGGTTCTCGGTTTCGAGGGCAAAGCCGACCAGAACCCGGGGCCGCTCCGCTCGTTTCGCTCCAACGTCCGCGAGGATGTCCCGGTTGCGGACGAGCTCGAGGGTCATGCCGCCCCCCTTTTTGAGCTTGTGCGCCTTGCGGTGCTTCGGGCGATAGTCGGCCACCGCAGCCGCCATGATGAGCGCGTCGACGCGATCGAACCGCGACATGACCGCTTCGTGCATCTCCTCGGCGGAACGAACTCCGACGAGCCGTGCACCGGACGGAGCCGGCAGGTGCACCGGGCCGCTCACGAGGGTCACTTCGGCCCCGCGGCGAAGCGCCTGCGCGGCGATCGCATAGCCCATCCGCCCGCTCGATCGGTTGCCGAGGAAACGGACCGGATCGAGATCCTCGTGGGTCGGGCCTGCGGTGATCAGGATGTGTTTCCCGGCCAGATCGTTGGCATGGGCCAGGCGGCAATCCACCTGGTCGGCGATTTCCACGGGCTCCATCATTCGCCCTTCGCCGACCTCGCCATTGGCGAGCTCGCCGCGGACGGGACCGAGGATCATCGCGCCTCGATCGGTGAGCCTTCGAACGTTCGATTGCGTGGCCGGGTGTGACCACATCCGATGGTGCATCGCTGGGGCGAAGAACAGGTCACCCCGCGCACACGCGAGCGTCGCCAAGACCGCGTCGTCGGCTTGACCGTGCGAGGCGCGGGCCATCAGGTTCATCGTGGCGGGGGCAACGACGACGGCGTCGGCCCACTCACCGAGCTCGACGTGGACCTCGCCCGCGTAGTCGGCCGCCCAGAGGTCGGTGACCGCTGGCTTTCCGGTGAGACCCGCAAACGTAATCGGGCCCACGAAGCGGGTCGCCGCCTCGGTCATGACGACGCGGACCTCGGCGCCCCGGCGCATGAGCTCGCGCACGAGCTCCACTGCTTTGAACGCAGCGATCCCGCCGCCCAACGCGACGACGATGCGTTTTCCGTCGAGGGACATCCTCGGGAGTCTAGCAGGGGCGAGCCCCTTGGCGACGTGACTTCTTCGTCGGCGCGACCTGAACGGAAGGCAGGTGGGCGTGGGGTCGAATGCTCAGTGAATCGGAATGCCAGGGGCCGGGAACTGGTCGCAGAGCTCTTTGATCTCTCCGGCGATCCGCGAGATCAGAGACTCGTTTTCGACGTCCTCGACGACGTCGGCCATCCAATTTCCGAGGCGCTTCATTTCGTCGGCGCCCATCCCGCGGCTGGTGATCGCCGGCGTCCCCAGGCGAATCCCGCTCGGGTCGAAGGGCTTGCGCGTGTCGAAGGGCACCGAGTTGTAGTTGGCGACCATGCCCGCCCGGTCGAGCGCCTGTGCCGCGACCTTGCCTGGGACGTCTTTGTTGGTGAGATCGATCAAGATGAGATGGTTGTCGCTGCCGCCGGTGACGAGGTCGAACCCCCGTGACACGAGCGTGTCGGCCAGCACGCGGGAGTTGTCGACGATGGCGTGTGCATAGGCCTTGAATTCGTCCGTCATCGCGAGCTTGGCCGCGACCGCGATGCCTGCGGTCGTGCCGTTGTGCGGACCGCCTTGAAGCCCGGGGAATACCGCGCGATCGATGGCCCTGCTGTGCTCCTTGTTACACAAGATCATTCCGCCTCGCGGGCCGCAAAGGGTCTTGTGTGTCGTGCTCGAGATCACCTCGGCGTGGCCGACCGGGGAAGGGTGCGCCCCACCGGCGACGAGGCCGGAGATGTGCGCGATGTCCGCCACGAGAATCGAGCCCACCTCGCGCGCGATCTCGGCGAACTTCGCGAAGTCGACCACGCGCGGATATGCGGTCGCGCCGCAGAAGAGGAGCTTGGGCTTGTGCTCGCGTGCGAGCTTCGCGACCTCGTCGAAGTCGATTCGGTGATCGCTCTTGCGGACGCCGTACTGAATCGCATGGAAGTATTTGCCCGAGATCGACACCTTCCATCCGTGCGTGAGGTGGCCTCCGCTCGGAAGCCCCATCCCCATGATCGTGTCGCCCGGATCGCAGAAGGCGAAGTAGACGGCCAGATTGGCGGGGGAGCCGGAGTAGGGCTGCACGTTCGCGTGGTCGACGCCGAAAAGGGCCTTTAGCCGCTCGATGGCGAGGCGCTCGACGATGTCGATGTTCTGCTGTCCCTCGTAGTAACGCTTGCCCGCGTAGCCCTCCGAGTACTTGTTGTTGAGGACGCTTCCGCAGGCTTCCATGACCGCCGTGCTGGCATAGTTTTCGCTCGGGATGAGGCGCAGCGTGCGGTGCTGGCGCTTCATTTCTTCTTCGATGCAGCGGGCGATTTCGGGGTCGGCTTCGATGAGGGGTAGGTCGGCCATGTTCTCTCCAGCGCGGGCCTTAGCACGTTCGGCCCATCGGTGTTATTCGGAAGGCCGTGAGCGAGTATTTTCCGAGCGCCGACGAGTTCGAACGCCTGAGTAAAAGCGCGACGGTGGTGCCGGTGTACCGCGAGGTGATCTCCGATCGCCTCACCCCCGTCCTGGCCCAGGCAACGCTCGGCGAGGACGCTGGCAGTTATCTGCTCGAGAGCGTCGTCGGCGGTGAGAAGTGGGCTCGCTATAGCTTCGTCGGCTGCGCGCCCGTGATGATCGTGCGCGGGGTTGCCGACAAGTTCGAGCGTGTCCTAGACGGCGAGGTCGAGCGCGAGCTCGGCGTCGATCCCTGGGAGCGACTCCGCGAGACGATGGCCGAATGGAAGCCGCCCGAGGTCGACTGGCTGCCCCGCTTCTGGGGGGGCGCGGTCGGCTATGTGAGCTACGACGCAGTGCGAACGTTCGAGCCGACGGTCGGAAAGGCGCTCACGCGCGACGATGACTGGGAGTTCTGCTTCGCGATTGGGGGCACCGTTCTGATCTTCGACAACGTGCGCGGCACGGTGCGGGTCGTCGTGCCGGTGCGCGTCGACGGTGACACGAAAGGGTCGTATGCACGCGCCACGGAGCGGATTGAGCGAACGCTCCTCGCGCTCGATGCTCCAAAGCTTCCCCGGAGGCTCCATCCACCCGTTCCGAGCACCGATCTCGAGCTTCCCCCGTCCTCGTTCGATCGTCCCGGCTTCTGCGCGGCGGTCGAGCGGGCCAAGGAGCACATCCGCGCCGGCGACATTTTCCAAGTCGTCCTGTCCCAGCGCTTTCGGCTCCCGCTCGGCGACACCGATGTCTTCGACGTCTATCGTGCGATGCGCATCATCAACCCGAGCCCCTACATGTACTTCCTGCGGATGCCCGATCGAATCGTTGCGGGGGCGAGCCCGGAGACGCTGGTGCGCCTCGAAGACGGCCAGGTCCACGTGCGTCCGATTGCCGGCACGCGGCACCGAGGCCGCACCGACGAGGAAGACCGCGAGATCGGTGAGGAGCTCCTCGCCGACCCCAAGGAACGCGCCGAGCACATCATGCTCGTCGACCTCGGGCGCAACGACGTCGGGCGCATCAGCAAGACCGGCAGCGTCCGCGTCACCGACCGCATGATCATCGAGCGCTACTCTCACGTCATGCACATCGTCAGCAACGTCGTCGGCGACCTCGCGCCCGGCCGTGATGCGCTCGACGTCCTTCGCGCCACCTTTCCGGCAGGCACCCTGAGCGGCGCGCCCAAGGTCCGCGCCATGCAGATCATCGAAGAGCTCGAGCCCGAGCGAAGAGGCGTCTACGGCGGGGCGGTCGGCTACATCGGCTTCGATGGCAACATGGACGTCGCGATCGCCATCCGCACCATCGTCGCCCGCGGCAGCGAGATGTGGCTCCAAGCAGGCGCCGGCATCGTGGAAGCAAGCGACCCCGAGAAGGAATACGACGAGACAGTTAACAAAGCCCGCGCCGGCCTAGTCGCCGTCAAAGGCTAGGGGACACGCTCCCCCTCCAAAACCCTTGGCACCGTGGCGCGGCGGAGTCGACACGGCGAAGTGGCCTTCGGCGGTCACACCGCCAGAATTGGAAAGCCCCCCAAGTCTTGCGGCCGGGGGGCTTTCGCGTGTGAGTCGCGTTGGGTTACGCGGCCTAGTCGAGGTCGACTGCCACGTCGCCCGTCAGTCGGGCGCCATCCACCTCGGCGCTCCCGTCCCACGTGCCGCTCGCGCCATCGAACCGACCCTCACCGCCAACGACGGTGCCCTGAAGCTCGGCATCGAAGACCACGCCGTCAGTGCAGAAGAAGCTGCCTTCTCCGGCGGACAACTCGATGATCGAGCCGTCGTGGTAGGTGAAGACCAGAACCGTGGTCAGATCGGCTCCAAAGGGTAGATTAGCCGGGCAGCGGCCGTCCGGAGCGGCTGTACCGTACGTCACTCGATCGACGAAGATAGGGCTCCCACTCCCCTTGGTGATTCCGCTTCCGTATGCAACGCCAGCTTGCGTGTTTGGTGTGGGCACTCCGTTCTCCGTGCTGATGGTCATGGTGCTTCCACTCAGCTTCAGGCGTAGGTCCGGTCCTTTGTGCCACCAGGCCTGTGCGTCTGGAACCGCAAAGACCGCGAGCGCCAGCGCGGCTAGTGCAACGAAAAATTCCCTTTTTCATAATCAATCGTCTCCCTTTGTTTACGGTGTTGGTGATCGGTTTCGGGTCCTTGCGCTGCACGCGCTATGCCAGACGATAAGTGGCCGTGATTGCTCAGCTTCAAAAAAACATGACGCGCTAGTTTTGCGTTTCGCCGTCGATCACGAAAAAAGTGCACGATAGGTCACGTCATCCATGAGCTGGCGCGTCGCCGAGCCAACTCGAGGTTTCTGTACCTAAGGGGTCGACAACAACTCGCGGTCGAAGGGCTGGCCTCGGGCTGGAATCATTCTGGTTCTGGGCTGGTACGGTCCGTGCTGTTCATCTGCACCAACGGAGTCCTGAACCGGCCCGAGTTTCTCGGAGACTCTGGGGTGCCCCGGCTTTGACGTAGGGAGAAAACTGGACTTCGCTGCCATCGGAGAGAGGAGAAGGAGGGCCCTAATCTTTGGCTAGAAACGATAGCCGTTGAGCAAGTTCTTACCCCTACAGTTCTGGTTGGGATCCGTCGAAGTCCAGGTGACAGAACCTTCGACGGAATTCCCGTCAGCAGAGATACTCAGCTCCATGTTGCCCCTAATGGTGATGTAATAGTCGCCGTGGGTCCTCGTGGCTTCTCCGCTCATCCGTATTTGGTCGCCGCAGATCGTCCCCTTGAGGTGCCCGTAGGGGCTGAATGTAGCCAGATCACTGCCCTCTTGCAGAATTGTCAAATAGAAGTCGTACGGCTGCGGCTCGGCCGCGCAGGTGTCGTCGATCGGTGTTGCGGTCATCAACCACCGACCCGTGGGGTCAGCGACTGGCTCAGCGCAATCGGCCTCTCCGCCTCCGCAGGCGACATACGCGACGCTCAGCGCCAGCGTGAGAATCAGACTTGTCAGATGGCGCATGAGGACCTGCCGCGCCTACGGCTGTACCTCAAACGCACCGACGTCGCACATGGTGCCGCCCGTCTCCGGACGTGGCTCACCGCGCTGGTCCGTCGTCAGTGGCGCACCGTCCGCATCGACGCAGTCCGCTTCACGAATCACGTTGATGGCGACGCTTCCCGGAAGCAACGCATGGGTCATTGTAGGTCCGCCGTTGTCGGCGAGAGGTCCGAGCTTCAGATCGTCCGTGCTCACGCCCGGCTGGTCGCTTGTTTGGTCGAAGCCGCAGGTGTCGTTAGGGGATTCGATGTTGTTGCCACCTGAAACCATCGTGTCACCGCCGCAAACATCGTCCACCAAGGTGTTGGTCACTGTCAATGTGCCGCCGTCGTTGAAGATTCCAGCGCCGTCGTCCGCGGTATTCCCCGACACGGTGCAATTGGTGAGCATGACCGTTCCGAGGTTGTTGCGGATGCCGCCGCCGGAGTCCGCGGTATTCCCCGACACGGTGCAGTTGGTGAGCATGACCGTTCCGAGGTTGTTGCGGATGCCGCCGCCGCCGCCGTAGATTACCGTATTCCCCGACACGGTGCTGTCGGTCAGCCTCAGCGTTCCGCCGTCCTCGTTGTGGATGCCGCTGCGGTCATTGCCCGACACGGTGCTGTTGGTGACCGTCAGCGTTCCGCTGTTGACGATTCCTGCATTGCCATTCCCTGACACGGTGCTGTTGGTGACCGTCAGCGTTCCGCCGCCGGCGTTGTAGATGCCGCCGCTGCCATTGCCCGACACGGTGATGTCGGTGAGCATGACCGTTCCGTAGTTGTGGATTCCTGCATTGGTACTCCCCGACACGGTAGTGTTGGTGACCGTCAGCGTTCCGCTGTTGACGATTCCTGCATTGCCATTCCCTGACACGGTGCTGTCGGTCAGCGTCAGCGTTCCGCTGTTGACGATTCCTGAATTGCCATTCCCTGACACGGTGCTGTCGGTCAGCCTCAGCGTTCCGGTATTGGTGATGCCCCCGTCGTCGGTCGCAGCGGTACTTCTGGTTACTGACAACCCGCGCAGCTCCGCGGCTACCCCCTCTGAAATCAAAAACACAAGATGGTCATCATCGCCATCGACCGTGAGGTTTCCTTCGCCATCGAGGAGGACATCGTTGTCGATGACGATTTCGGCTTCTGTCACCACCGTCGTCGGACCATCGCAGCTAAACGTGTGCAGACCACCGCCTTCCGCAATGGCCTCTCGGATGCCTTGCTCGGTGCACGGGAATGCCTTCATGGGCCCCAAGCTCTGACCACATCCAACCAGCGGAACCACGCCTAGCGCGCAGACACACAGAAACCCCAGTAGATAACGCATGACCCACCTCCACGGTTCTGGCGCCGTGCGCCTCTAAGCGCGGTTACCTAGATGCATCGGGCGTGCCAGGGTGGAGCCCGGTAACTGCAAGGGAATCCGCTACCGTGACGCGCAGGCTTTGCGTTTGGGGCGTGGGGGCGCAACGGGTGCGTGCCTGAAGAGGGCGCGATGGTTGCCGGTGATGGAGCCCTCCAATGAGCGGAGTGTCGGCTCATCGAGGCGTGAAGTCGGATCGGGGCTATATTTCGATCGCATCGAAAACGCCCGGTAGCGTGTGCAGCGCCCCGGGCACGGGCCAGCAATGAATGGTTTGCCAACGAGTTGCGACAACGCCGGAACCAAGACGCCGGAACGAGTCTCGTGTTTTGGCGCAAAGCGTGGTGCAGGTTGGTTCCGGTTCTCGTTGCCCACCACCACGGCGAGCCGGAAGCCGTGGCGCGTGACCTCATTGGGTCCATGCCTGCCGACCTCCGCGCCGCGTGTCCGGCTACCCGGCGAACGAGACCAAGCTCGAAGAAGCGGTGGCCGCGGTATTGGCGCAAAAGAACTTCACGTCGGAGCTCACCGTGTACAGTGGCGAAGGCCCGTAGAACCCGCGGCTAGTGGCCCGCGCTGTTCTTCGTGCCTCGACATGAGCAAGGACGACGCGAAGAGTCTTCTTCGGCCAGACCAGTGGGAAGCGTGGCTCCGCGAGCACGGCGCGACAAAGGCCGCGAAAAAGTGACCAGCATTTGACCAGCAGCCCCGAAACGAAAAAACCCGAGAGCTGCTAACTCCCGGGAATCCTTGGCGCGGCGGACGGGACTCGAACCCGCGGCCTCCGGCGTGACAGGCCGGCGTTATAACCAACTTAACTACCGCCGCATCCACCTCAGGGCGTCGCCCGTCGGGAGGGGCCTTGTAGCGTGGGGGCTAGGGGCTGTCAAAGACATGACTCCCGTCCCTCGGCTGCCTCGCTCGACCCCCTCACTCCGGCCGTGCCGCCGCACAGCTCTTCGATGACTTGCAGCGCGACCTCCGAGACCGGCCGCATCGCCCGTGTGCGGGCGGCGAGCGCATCGCGGGGTTTGTCGAGCTCGGCTTCGAAGCGCCGGATCACCTCAGGCGTGCAGCGTTCGAGCGCCGCGCCGATTCCGATTCCAGCCGCTTCGACCAGCCGCGAGTTCATCTCCTGCTCCGCATCGCCGCGTCGATGAAGTGCGAGCATCGGTCGGCCCAACATCGCGCACTCGGCGTTGAGTTGACCGCCCGCGGATGCCACCACCGCGCGGCAACGCGAGAGTGCTTCGCCAAACGACTCCACTCCGGGTGGATGAACCTCGACTCCGCGGGGTGCCCAGGCCGGTCTTCCGAAGAGCACCACGCGGTGACCCCGTCGAGCCAGCTGCTCGAGCGCGGGACCGCCATCATCATCCCTGAAGTAGGCGAGGATGAAGTCCTCACGCGTTGCGCCGGGCCTGCGCCCCGGGCGGAGGTCCGGGCGGGCGACGCGGGTTCCAGCGGTCCGGGGCTCCACGGGGGCGAAGTGAACGGCGATTCGTCGGGCCGCCGGCCAGGAAGAGCTCGCCACGTTGAGCGCTTCGCGCAGACGCTGGGGAGGGGACAGCTCCGCCCCGAGATGCGTGTGCCAGAAGATCAGACCATGCCCGATCGAGATCACTGGAATCCCCAACGACCTCGCCGCGTTGACCGAGGGACCGTCTCCGTCGCTCACGACCAAGTTCGGCGGCCAGTGCCGGAAACGCTCCCGGTCCGACCAGAAACGCCTCGCAAACGCCGAGACCATGCCCTTGCCTGGCGCGCAGATCGGAATCTCCTCGCAGGCCGGGAGCTGATCGAGCATCTCACGCGCGTCACCGGTGTAGAACAGCCGAACGTGGTGCAGACCCCGGAGCCGCTCGAGCACGGCCAGACTTCGAATGGCGTGCCCCTTTCCGCGGCCGTGGACGAAGTACGCGACGCGGGTCACGGTTTCGACCGCAGGCCGGTGGATTTTTCTACTTCCAGATGAATCGGTGTCATCTTGGCCCAGTTCTCGCAAGCTCCGTGTGCACGATCGTGAGACTGTTTTCGAGAGGTTTCGAAGAGTCCCAGAATTTCGCACGAATCACGCGTTTCGGTGACCGAAAGGAGCCTTATGGTGGCGGCGGAAGCACAAGGTTTTGTTCACAGCTGTGAATCGGATTCACGGTTGACGGTCTCAAGAATGAAACACAGGGAGGGTCGGCATGTATTCGCATGAGCGACGATGGCTGCGCCGGTTGGCGATTCTGAACGATTACGTGCGCGTTCCGTACGCGAACGGCTCGTCCTATGCTTCGCAATTCCTGTACAGGGAGATGACCGCGCGCGGCCACGAGGTCACCATCGTCGGGCCCGACGATCCGCACGCACGGCCGAGCGAGCTTCCTCCACGGCACATCTCTCTGCCGAGCATCCCTCTTCGCAACCATCCAGGGCTCTATCTCGCGATGCCGTCCCTAAGCTCGCTCGAGACCTTGCGAGACGCCAACTTCGACATGATGCTCGCCCAAAGCCCAAGCGGTCTGCTCTATGCCGGCGCCTGGCTCCGGCAGCAGCATGGCGTGCCCCTCGTCTGCGTCAACACGGTCCACATGCCGAGCGTCTACAACGCGGTCTTGCCAGACGCCCTCCACGATGTGTCGTCGGTCAACCGGCTCTTCGAGCAACGGGTGATGCCCTGGGTCGAGTCCAACACGACGGATGCCTACAACGCGGGCGATGCGTTGGTTTGCCTGAGCCCGGGTCTCAAGCGCTATTGGAAGGAGCGTGGGGTCGAGGTTCCGATTCACGTCATCCCACGCGCCATCGAAAAGCGAATCTTCGACGAAACCGGTCAACCGGATCCGTTTGCAGCCAGTGCAACGCCAGGAGCACGGCTTCTCGTCGTGTGCCGGCATGCGCGCGAAAAAGAGGTCGACCGGCTCCTGCGCATCTTCGCGAGATACGTGCGCCCGCGCATCGAGCACGCCACGCTGACGCTCGTCGGCGATGGCCCGGAGCACGAAGCGCTGAAAGAGCTGAGCAGGGAGCTCGGCATCGACCACTGTACCTACTTCGTCGGCGAGCAGAGCCTGCAACAGATGCCCGCTTGGTATCGCCATGCGGACCTGTTCCTGTACGCCTCGCTCTCGGAGACCTACGGCCAGGTCGTCAGTGAAGCGCTTTGGTGCGGACTTCCCATCGTCGCCATGGACGATGCGATGGGGGTAGCAGGCCAGGTCACCGACGGCGAAGACGGCTTTTTGGTCGATCCGGTGGGCGCAGATGCAGACGGACAGTTTGGCGAGCACGTCGCGCTTCTTCTGACGCACGCGAAGCTTCGACGGGAAATGTCCAAGCAGGCGATGCAGAACGCGAGAGATCGCTCCGATCCGGACGCCTGCGTCAAGCGCTACCTCGAGGTCTTCGAGGTCGCCCGAGATCACGCCCGCCGCGTGCCGAACAGCTCGCAGCTCAGCGCCACGCGGAGCCTCGCGCGCTGGGCTGGGATGCACGCCACGGCAAGCGCGATGGGACTCATGCGGAAACCCGTCGAGCTCAACCGTAACCACGCGGCCACAGGGACCTGGACCTTCTCCGCCGCATCCTGACGCGCACGGCGCGCGCGCCTACTCGGCCGTCAGCAGCTCGACTTCCGCATCGGTGGGAACCGTCGGTGGTGGAGGCGGCATGGTCGGCCTTCCGCGTAGCCGTGCGAAGAAGTTGCTCGAGCTCCGGTGGGCGTCTTCGAGAATGATGTAGCTACACGGCACGATGAGCAGCGTGATCATCGTCGCCACCAGAACGCCGAAACCCAACGAGACCGCCATCGGAACCAAGAAGCGCGCCTGAACCGAGGTTTCGAGAATCATGGGTGCCAATCCGAAGAAGGTCGTGAGCGAAGTCAGCAAGATGGGACGGAAGCGGCGGGCAGCGCCCGACACCACCGATTCCCAAAGGCCCATGCCGTCCGCACGAAAGCGGTTGATCGCATCGATGAGAACGAGCGAATCGTTGACGACGACCCCAGACAACGCGACCACGCCCATCATGCTCATCAGGCTGAGGCTCACGTGGTCCCACAGAAACCACCCCATGGCGACGTGGCCCCAGACCGCGCCGACCATGCCAAACGGAATCGCAGACATGACTAAGATCGGCTGCCCGTAGCTTCGAAACACGACGGCGAGCATCGAGAACATCACGATCAGTGCGAGCGCGAACCCCATCCCGAGCGCGCCCATCGTTTCGGCCTGACGCTCTTGCTCGCCCCCGAGGCTGTAGGCGAGCCCTGGAATGTCGGCGAGCAGCTGCGCGAGCTCGCGCTGCCGGATCTGAGCGATGATTTCGTTGGCGTTGGCGTCCTCGTTGGCCACATCTGCCGTGACGCTGATGTTCCGGCGCCCACCGGTGCGTCGGATGATCGAGTACGCCTGCCCGCGATCGATGATCGCGGCCTGGGCCAACGGCATCTCACCCCCAGCCGGCGTCCGTACGACGAGCTCTTCGACGTTGTAGAGGGAGCGCCGCTCCTCGAGCGGTAACCGAACGTAGACACGCACCTCGTCGCGGCCCCGCTGCTGACGCACGGCTTCGGAGCCGAAGAATCCGGCGCGAACCTGCCGGGCGAGCTCGAATTCGGTCAGACCCTGGGCGAGGGCGGCATCGGTGAGGCGGAAGTCGAGTTGGTCCTTGCCCTTGGTGACGCCGCTGTCGATATCGCGTAAGCCGCTATAAGAGGCGATTTCCGAAGCCAACCGTTCGGCCGCCGCTTCGAGCGTCGGCACGTCGTCGTGGATCAGCTCGATGTCGATTGGCTTGCCCGGTTCGACACCTACTTCGTAGGAGAACGTCAGAGACTCAGCTCCGGGGATCTCGCCGATCCCGTCGCGCCATCGCTGCACGAATTGCTGGGTCGTGAGACCGCGCTTGGCGGCCTCGACGAGATAGATCATCACCGTGGCGAAGTGGCTGCCTTCAGTCGAAGCTGCGCCCTCGGGGCCTGATTCGAGCCGGCTCATCGCGCCGACCTCCTCGTACAAGCCCCGCGAAATGGTCTGTCCTTCGCGCGTCGCGTCCTCATCGTCGACGATCGACTGAGCAGCCCCGGCGATTTGGTCTGCAAGCCGTTCGGTTTCCAGGACCGGCGTGCCCACCGGCATCTTGAGATGCGCCGTGATCATGTCCCCTTCGACCTTGGGGAGGAAGGTGAAGGGAATCCGGCCGGCGACGTAGCCCATCGTGACGACGAGCACCGCGATTCCAGCCGTGAGGGTGAAGTAGCGCCATTTGAGCGATTTTTCGAGGATCGGGATGTACGTGTGTTGGACGTGGTGTTGGAGTCGGCGTGGGATGTCGAGCTTCCCCACGAGGCGCATGAACCAAAGATAGGGTGACAACAACACCCGCAGCCACAGCGGCATCGGATGAGAGAGGTGAGCGGGGAGGATCAAGAGCGATTCGACGAGGGAGATCAGCAACACCGAGATGACGACGATCGGCACGACACGGAAAAACTTACCCATCGGCCCGGGCACCATGAGCATCGGCGCAAACGCCACGCAGCTCGTCAGAACCGCGAAGATGACGGGCTGGGCGACCTCCTTGGTTCCATCGATCGCCGCTCGAAGCCGGCTCTTGCCGTCCATGCGTTGCTTGTAGATGGCTTCGCCGACGACGATCGCATCGTCGACCACCATGCCGAGGGTGATGATGAACGCGAAGAGCGAGATCATGTTGATCGAGATGTCGGTCACCGGAAAGAAGAGCAGTGAGCCGGCGAAGGAGATGGGAATGCCGAGCGTCACCCAGAAAGCGAGGCGCGCCTCGAGGAAGAGGCCGAGCGTGAGGAGGACGAGGACCAGGCCGATGCGTGCGTTACTCAACAAGAGCGAGAGCCGCTGCTCGTACATTTCGGCGGTGTCGAACCAGGTCGCCGCGTAGAGGCCGTCTGGCAACGTGTCGTGGAGCCCTTGGACGTATTCCTTGCCGGCTGCGGCGACGGTGAGCGGCGTCTCGTTGCCGACCCGATAGATGTTGATCATCACGGCGCGTTTGCCGTTGTACGTTGCTTCCTTGTCGATCTCTTGGAAGCCGTCTTTCACGGTTGCGATGTCGCGCACGCGCACTTGGGAACCATCGGGCTGGCTCAGGAGCGCGATGTCCCCGAACTCGGTTCCCCGGTCGCGTCGCTCGGTGGTCCGAAGAAGAACCTCTCCGCCTTTGGTCTTGACGCCGCCGCCTGGCAACTCGACGGACGCCGCGCGCACCCGGGCCGCGATCTCGTCGAGCGTGAGGTCGTACTTGCGAAGCTCGGCCTGAGGAACCTCGATGCTGATTTCGAGGGGCCGAATTCCAGAGAGCTCGAGGTAGGTGATCCGAGGATCGCGCAAGAGCTCGCGACGGCTGTTTTCGGCAACCGCGCGCAGGGTGGCCTCATCGACGTCGCCGTACAGCACGAGCGAGATCACCTGCTGACGGTTGGAAATGAGGCTGACCGTGGGCCGCTCGACGTCTTCCGGAAAAGACGTGATCCGGTCGATGGCGCTCTTGACGTCGTTGAGGGCCCGATCATTGTCCGCGCCGAGCAGCAGCTCGACATTGACGGTGCCGACGCCTTCCATCGCGGTCGAGGTCACCTTTTTGACGCCGTCGATGCCGCGAACCGCCTCCTCGACGGCGAGGATCACCGCCTGCTCGACTTCCGCGGGGCTGGCTCCAGGATAGCTGACGCTGATCGAGACCAGGTCGAGCTCGACCTCGGGGAAGACTTCCTGCTTGATCCCCGAAGCGAGAGTCACCAGGCCCCCGACGATCAGGACGAGCATCAAGACGTTGGCGGCGACACCGTTCTTCGCCATCCACGGGATGGGGCCGCTGTCCGGCTCGGGGTCGAGCTGGTCGAGCTTGGGTTCGCCGCTCATGGGTCAGCCTTCGCTGCGGGCTCGCTCGGCATGGCCTCTGCCGGTGGTGCGGGCTCGTCGGCGGTCCGCAGGAGCATGTTGGGAATCGGCGTCGCCACACGGCTGATCACGATGCGCTCGTCGGGTTTCAGACCCCCGGTGACCAACACCGCGTCGGGCTCCGTCCAGGCAATGTCGACGTTGCGGATCTCGAGAAGGCTCTGGTCGTTCATCACGTAGACGTTGCGCCCGTCTCGCAGAGCGACCCGGGGAAGCCGAATCGCATTCTCGATCGGCTCGGCAACGATGGCGACGTCCACGAAAGACCCCAACAGCAGGGGCAGCTCGTCTCCGTTGCCGAGCGGATCGGGGATGCTGACCAAGAGCCGCGCCATCGAACCGCCCGGATCGAGATCGGCGAGCTGCCGAATCACTTCTCCGCGCCGTTCTATGGTTCCTCCGCCGACGCGCTGCACGATTTTCGCCTCGGAGCCGGGCGCATCGTCGGTGCGGGCCCGCACGGTCCTGAGAGAGCTGACCGGGACCGACACCTGGACGTGGTATTCGTCGGTCCCGACGAGCCGTGCCACCGAGTTCTGAGGGCCGATCAGCTGACCCATGTCAACGCTCTCACTCACCACCATCGCGTTGAAGGGCGCACGCAGCGTCGCGCGCGTCAGGTCGAGCTGCGCTTTTTTGAGCGCGCTCTGCGCGGCCTTGAGCTCGAGCTTGGTGCTCTCGAGCTGGGGCTCGCGTTGGGCGAGGGCGCGTTGCTCCTCGGACGCGTCCATTTCGCCAAACGCGTTCCACTCGCGCTTGGCGACCTCGCCCCTGCGCGCCTCGAGGCTGAGCTCGAGCTTGGCCCGATTCACCTGGGAGCGATACGTCTCCGCCGCGAGCTCGTAATCACGCGAGTCGATGCGCAGGATCGGCTGGTCTTTCTTGAAGCGGCCGCCCGGGACGAGCTCCGGGCTCTGCCAAACCACCCGTCCGGAGAGCTCCGGCTGAAGCACGATCTCGTTCGCGGGGACCACGGTGCCCTTCGCGTGCAGCTCCACCTCGTGTCGCCTCGGACGGATCTGAATGACCTCGACCAGGGTCCCTTCGAGTGGCTTGTCCGCACGCGGCGGCTCCGGCTTCGTCGCGACCAAGACGACCGCCGCGGCGATGGAGGCGACCATCACGCCGATTGACAGGCCCCACTTCACGCGACGCTCCGTTCGTTTACTCATCCTGCGGCTCTCCAAATTCTTCAGGCCATGCGCCACCTAAGGCCCGGTAGAGCTGGACGCGATACGAAACCAGCTGCCGCCGTGCCGCGACGAGCTGAAGCTCCGAGACCTGCCGGGTCGCAAGCGCGGTCAGCACGGGCAGGAAGTCACTGAGGCCTGCGCGGTAACGATCACGTGTCGCGTCGAGCGTGACGTTGGCCAAGCGGAACTCCTCTTCGAGGTACTGGATACGAAGCCGTTCTTGGCGCTCGAGGACGAGCGAGCTCTCGACTTCGAGCAGTCCGGTCAGAACTACCTCTGCATACGTTTCAAGCAACTCATCGACGACTGCGCGCTGGGTCTTGATCTCCGACACTCCGCGGATGCCGTCGAAGAGCGGAACGGAGAATTGAGCTCCGGCATTCCACGTCCAGCCACGGGCTTTGTTGAAGCCGCTGGTCGTGTCCGGCGGCGCCGAAGGGTCCATCGGTGGGTTCGCCAAGGCGGGGTTCAGCCTGAAGTCCGAGCGCAGCCAAGTGTACGCAGGATCAAAGCTCAGCACGACCTGCGGAAGCCGCGCTCCGACGGCTGCCGCGACGCGGCGATCCGCAGCCTCCACGCGCTTCTGAACCGCCCGGATGTCGGGGCGCGCCTGGAGCAGGCTCGCCGGGGGCTGGATCTCGGGGGTCGGGCCGATGTCCGGAAGGACGGTGTCGTCGAGCGGAAACGCTCGGCCGGGCGCTTCACCTAGCAGGACCGAGAGTCGCTGATCGGTGAGCTCGGTTTGGCCTTCGGACACGGCGAGTAGGGCGCGCTGGCCGGCGACGCGTTGGCGCTGTTGGTGTACGTCCACCGCGGAGTTGAGACCCTCTCGATATCGGAGCTCGACCAGCTCCAAGAACTTGAGGTCGGTTTCGAGTTGATCCCGGACGACGGCGACCTCGATCCGCGCGTTGATCGAATCGAACCAAGCCTCGGCGACTTCAGCTGAAATCGCAATCGCCAGGGCTTCTTGATCGAGACGGGCCGCTTCCGCGTCCAGCTTCGCACCTTGGTGCTCGCGGGCGTACCGCGCGAAGAGGTCGACCTCGTAGGATACCGGCAAGGAGCCCCTCGCTCTCTGTGAGCGCGACGTACCAACCGGTGAAATATCTTTATTCGTGAAGGCCTCACCCGCCAAGCCGACTTGCGGCATTCGCGCCGCGCGAACTTGGTTCGCAAAGTACTGGGCCTGCCGCACCCTGGCCCAGCCCGCACGTACGCTCTGATTCCGCCGAAGAGCTTCCTCGATGAGAGCCGTCAGCGTCGGGTCCCCCATGCTTCGCCACCACCGCACGTCGCGAACCGGCTCGGCGTCGGCTTCGGTCTTCGGGGTCGGCGGCGCTTCCGCCCCTTCGGTGTAGCTCTGCGGGACCTCGACCGGAGGCGGGATGTCGGTCGGTTTTCGGTAGTTGCACCCGATCGTGAGGGCCGTGACCAGTAAGAGGAGAATCGCACGGCGCATCACGAAGCCCCTTCGTTCGCCAGTGCCCTCAGCACATTTTCGACGTGTAGTGGCAATAACGCCTCCAAGTCCACCGGTGCGGGAACCCGCTGCGCCATCGCTTCGCGATTGAGCCCGACCAGCACGACGCCGAGGAAGCTCGTCCAGATCTGGATGGCCTGCGGAAACGGGTTGAGGTCGGGCCGGATGCTTCCATCGGCCTGGCCGCGCTCGAGCGACGCTGCGACCAACGAAAGCATGTGACCCACGCGGCCTCGGTACGTTTGAAACGCCTCGGTGGAGTCGTCCATGCGCTCCCCTGCGCTCAGCCACGCGAGCGCGAAACGGAAGTGATGCGGGTGGTCGTGTGTGAAGTCGTAGTACGTGTAGAGCAGTGCCCGGATCGCATCGAGACCGGTGCTCGCATCGTCGAGCGCGCTCCGCAGGAACGGAAGAAACGTGTCGATCAGCCGGGTTGCCACCGCCGCGCAGAGCGCATCCTTGTTCTCGAAGTAGAGATAAAGGGTGCCCTTGCTCAGCTCGGCGGCATCGGCGACCGCGTCCATCCGGAGGCCGTAGTAGCCCTCGGACGCGATCAGATCCGTCGCCGCGTCGAGAATCGCCTCGCGCCGGGCCGTCCTCTCCCGCTCTCTTCGTGCCGAAACCGCCAACGCTTGCCCTCCAGAGCGACTGACCAGAGGTCAGACACTGACTCCTGGTTAGCAAACCTAGGGCGCGGTGTCGCGCGGACCAGCCCAAAAAACGCGCGACCGGGCTCATTTTCCGGCCTAAACGCCTGACCAGGAGCTCCTGCTCACCAGCACCGGCATGCGCACCGGCATTGACGCAGGCGTCGGCACAGAAGCTGACACTGATCAATGGTGGGCGGGACAGGGATCGAACCTGCAGCCCGGGCGAGGCAAGCGAAGATCGGCGTATAGTCGGGGTCGTTCGATATGCCCTGGGATTGGCGCAAGGCGCAGCGGAGCAAGAAGTAGTTGTGTTCGCGCAACGCGGCTTTGTGTGACGCGCCCGAAGACGCCCGGTCTGCGCGAACGGTTTGACCTGACAGTAACACGGTGAGCCGCGGGCACTTCAATCCGAGCTGTTCGAATCGGCGCGCCGCGAAGCCCTTGAGTCAAGTTCGCACAATCGGCACTTGTCCGTCTGCTCGCCGGAATACGCCTGTGGGTGCAACTCTGGGTGCCGAGCCAGGATCACATAGACGCTCGCGCTCAAATCGTCTGACGTAGCACTCACTTCGTTGACCGGTAGTACGTACGCACCGAGTTCGTTCCGGTCGTCCAGTGCCTTGTTGTCAGCCACACACGCCATCGATGCAGACGCGACCGCCACCGCAGGGAAGGCCGTCGGGAAAGTACGCGCACAAGTCGCCGCTAAACAGCTCGCAGGAGTTGTCCGTGAAGGTGAAATTGCGACATAGGTCCAAACCCGCATTGCCGTTCACTTCGTTCACCCCGGGGCCGCCATCGAGTGTGTCGTTATCTGCGTTCCCATTGAGGACGTCGTCTCCGTCATCTCCATCGATGAGGTCGTGTCCGTCGCCGCCATGCAGGACATCGTTGTCTGGCCCGCCACTGATGAAGTCGTCCCCCGGGCCCCCATTGGCCGTGTCGTTCCCCGCTCCTCCGTTGACGAGGTCGTCGCCGTCATCGCCGGAGAGACTGTCCGCTCCATTTCCACCGAAGAGCTGGTCGTTCTCGGTTCCGCCGCTTATCAAATCCCCACCGTCTTCGCCGAAGAGATTGTCAGTCCCCGCCTCGCCGGTGATGTTGTCCGAGCCAGGTCCACCGAAGACGAAATCATCTCCCGCCCCGGCAAATACTACGTCGTCGCCACCCTCGGCGCAGATACAATCGCCTCCGCCTAGACCAAAGATATTGTCGGTGCCAGCTGTACCGTTGATGCAGTCGGGCCCGGCCGTTCCAAAGCACGCCCCGCCAACACAGGTCACAGGATTGCAGCCTGGAGCGATCGCGGCGCACGTGAGAGCACACGCTTGCGCGCTCGCACACGCGCCGTCCACACAGACCCCTGCAAGTCCGACGAAGTCGCAGGAGGTGCCGTTCGCGACCGGGTCGTTGGTGCAGGTCCCGGCAGTTGAGTCGCAGACATCCGCCGTGCACTCGTTGCCATCGTTGCAGTCAACTCCCGCGCACACGTCTTCTTGACACAGCCCCGCGATACAGACACCTGGGAGCCCGCCGAAGTCGCAAGCTGAACCGTCGGCCACCGGATCGTTGGCGCACAGCCCATCGGTCGGGTCGCACGCGTCCACTGTGCACTCATTGCCATCATCGCAATCGACGCCACTGCACTGGGATTCAAACGCACCCACGTCGCACGCACTACCCTGCGGCCGCGCCACACCGCGCTGGTCAGTGGTCAGCGGCTGCCCGTCTGCATCGACACACATCGACGGCGGAATCCGGTCGATGGCGACGCTGCCGGGCAGAAGTGCATGGGTCATGGTGGGTCCACCATTGTCGGCAAGGGGGTCGAGGTTTAGCTCCTGGGAGGTGACGTCGACCAGGTCGGTTGGGTGGGTAAGGCCGCAGTCGTTGGTCGTGCTTTCAATGTTCCCGCCCCCTGAGATCACCGAGAAGAACCCGGGGTACAACTCACACGTTCCATCAACGCCGTCGCCCACGATGATGCTGTTTGCCACGATCATCTCGATCCGGTAGCCACCGAGGACGGCACGGCTCTGTTGAGGCGGCACCACGGTACTATTGATAAGTGTCAGTGTCCCATCGTAGCCTTCGATTCCTGAGATCGAACTGGAAGCAGTCACATTCCCCGAAACGGTGCTGTTGACGACGGTAGCCGACCCCGAGAATAGAATGCTGCCACTCTGGAGTGAGATGTTCTCTGACACCACACTGTTGACCAACAAGAGCGTCGCAGAATGGCTGTCGATCGCAGCCGCATCGCCGCTTCCGTCGCTGTTGAGCGATACGGTGCTGTCAATGAGCGTCAAGGTGCCGCTATTGTTGAAGATGCCGCTCCCATTGCTAGTGGGCTCATTGTAATTGTATCCGTTGTGCGAAACCCTGCTGCTGACTAGAGTCGCTACGCCGACAGTGTAGATCCCGCTACCCTCGCCGTACCCTGCGTAGTTGTCTTGCACCGTGGTGCTCTCAAGCATCAGCGTTCCGCTATTGTAGATGCCGCCGCCACCGCCGTTGCCGTTTCCCCAGCGCGACTGGACGGTACCGTTCCATGAGATGTTACAGTTGGTGATCGTCAACGTTCCTTCATTCAGGATCCCTGCGCCTTGCGCTCCTTCGAAGTTCAGGAATCCTCCGCTCACCGTCATCCCCACCAAATCCACCGTGACGTCCGGCACCACCGACAACACCCGATGGTCGTCGTTTCCGTCCACGGTCAAGTTGCCCTCGCCGTCGAGGATGACGTCGTTATCGATGAAGATCTCATCCTGAGTCACTATGGTTGTCGGGCCGTTGCATGCGAATGTGAATGGGCCGCCGCCCCGTGCGATGGCATCACGAATCCCCTGCTCGGTGCAGGGGAAGACGGAGGGATCACAGGTGCCACTGATGCAGACACCAGGGAGGTCACCGGTATCGCACTGATTGCCGTCCGCGATCGGCGGATGCACGCATGTTTGAGTCACCGGATCGCAGTTGTTGTAGGTGCACTCGTTTCCGTCACTGCACTGGGAGCACCCGACGTTGACGTTCAAGGAATACGTGCCCGTTGCGCCGCCGGGTGCCTTCACGGAGACGTTGAGGCTGCTTCGGCCGACGGGCAGATTGAAAGTGAGTTGCCCAAAGCCGATTCCTAGCCACCCTCCTTGGATGAAACCGCCGGAGTTTCTCAAGTTGTACAAGACTTGCGCGCCCGGGTCGGTCGACGTTGCCCGCAGGGTCGCGCTGCTCGCGCTCACGGGAAGCCACACGTCGTAGGCCCGCTTAGCAGAATCGAATGCGGCGATCTGATTCGTCCCCTGTACCTCGAGCTCCAGCGACGAAAGCGTGGTGTCACCGGTCGGCGCGCAGCTCAGCGGCGTGCTCGTCTGTGACAACACTGCCACCGCGAGCAGGTAGGGCGAGAACCAAACTAGCCGTTTTCGGACTCGCTCCTGCGGTTGGGCAGCCATGCTCGCCTCCTTCGCGACTCGGTCTGGGGGACACTACCAAGGAAGGGTCACGCGCTGGGAATGCAACTTGCGTTCCCGGGAATTTGTGTGTCTTTCCGTACGTCGGACGCCATAGCAGGATGCAATCGGTGCGTTTGTCGGAGTACGGGGCGCAACCGATGCGCCAATCGGCGACGTGAGCGCAGAGGATGCGCGCCTACGGCTGCACCTCAAATGCACCCACGTCGCACTTCTTGGGGTCTGTCGTGCCTGCCGGTCGTGGCAGACCGCGCTGGTCTGTGGTCAGTGGCTGCCCTTCCGCATCGACGCAGTCCTCTGCAGGAATTGCATCGATGGCAACGCTAACGGTCGGCTCAGTCAACAGCGCATGGGTCATGGTCGGTCCGCCGTTGTCAGCGAGCGGTCCCAAATTGAGCTGCTCTGCGGTGACGTTGACCAGATCAGTACCGTCGGGATCGAAGCCGCAGGTGTCTTCGGGGGATTCGATGTTGTGGCCCTGTGAGTCCCATGTCCACGACGCATTGCATGGCCCAACAATAAGACTTCCAGCCGCTCTGAGCGTGGCTACTATGTCGTATTCGTTGTAGAAGGCGTAGCTATTAGGATTCGTTGTGTCCGTCGATACGGTACTGTTCGTTAGAACCACGGTCGCAGGCAGCACGTTGCCGTCAACGCCAATGCCGCCCGTAGAGGCTGACACGGTGCTGTTGGTCAGTATCAGCGTCCCGGCGCCGAAGATGATTCCCTGGCCTCTCCCTTCTCCCGTTACGGTGCTGTTGGTCAGGGTCACATCCCCCCCCCCGCGGATTCCCGTGCAGAAGCCGGACACAGTGCTGTTGGTCAGGGTAAGCGAACCACCACTATCATCAATCCCATCTTGGACGGCGATACAAGGAAGGTCGGGATTGGTCTTCACTGTGCTGTTTGTTAGGGTCAGCGTCCCCAAGCTACGAATGCCGTAAAAGTTGGTAACGCTGATCGTGCAGTCGTGCAGTTCTGCAATCGTACTCGGCTGAATGAATAGCACTTCGCTCCCCTCTATGGTCAGCTTGCCGCCGCCATCGAGAATGACGTCATTGTCGATGATGATACCGTACGTCACGACCGTTTGCGGACCAGCGCAGTCGAACGTGAACGGGCCGCCGCCTTCCGCTATCGCAGCCCGGATGCCTGCTTCGGTGCATGGACAGACATTGTCCTGACACGCGACTCCGTTGCCGCCCGTGCCGCCCGTGCCGCCCGTGCCGCCCGTGCCGCCCGTGCCAGCCGAGCCGCCGCTACCACCACCGCCGTTGTTATTGTCACCGCACCCAACCAACGGCAGCACGCCCAGCGCGCAGACACACAGAAACCCCAGTAGAAAACGCATGACCCACCTCCACGGTTCTGGCGCCCGTGCGCCTCTAAGCGCGGTTGCCCAGATGCATCGGGCGTGCCAGGGTGGAGCCCGGTAACTGCAAGGGAATCCGCTACCGTGACGCGCAGGTTCTGCGTTCGGGGCGTGGGGGGCGCAGCGGGTGCGTGAGGGAAGCACGGGTCTAGTCGGTTCATACGCGTCCCGTGACCGAAGCCAGCGCAGGCCGTTTTCCGCGCTACACTTGCGCCACTAGAAAACCCCGCGACGGTTGGAGTCGTCCGGGGCATGGGCCAGCAGCGCATGGACACACCGCCAGCCAAGCCGAAGCGTAGCAGCAGGCCGAGCCGGGCCAAGCCGCCCGAAGCGCTAGACACCGATCTACGGCGCGCCCTTTTGTGCGCTGCCGAAAGCTGCGATCGATCGTTCGAAGAGAAACCGACGCATCACGCCTTCAAGCTTGGCACGATCCTCCGAGCGCTGGAACGCGACCCGCGTCTGATCGCTTCGATCTACGACAAGCTGCCGGCGGCGCCGGATGGCGTGGCCGTGACCACGGCGATCGGCGGTGTCCGCGTGCGACGAGCCGTGGTGAACAAGCATGGCGATCTCGTCTTTCAAAGCATCGGCGAAGGGCGGCATTGGGAAGGCCCGTCGATGGTCGCCCGAACCCGTTGGGCGATCGCGGCCTTCGATGCGGAGCCGCTAGACGTGGCCGCCAAGGTGTTGGCCGGGTTTCCGCCGCTGTTGAAGGCGGACTGCCGGAGGTGGTCGGAGGTAGACGCCGATCAGGTCGGTCTACCGATCGCGGACCTGCTGGTCGAGCTGCGCAGCCTGATGGTCGCGAACCGGGAGCGCTTGCGGGACGACGCCGAGCGCTGCTACCAGGCCAACACGGCGCTTCTGGACAGCCGTGAGTGGAAAGCGATCCCTGCGACGGTCCTGCGCACCATCCTGCGCAAGCTAGGCCACCCCGCACCCGATAACCTGACCCGGGACTAGGGTGGGCGGACCCGGATTCGAACCGGGGGCTTAGGCCGTGTAAAGACCCCACTCTACCGCTGAGTTATCCGCCCCAGACGCCGCCGGACGCTATCGGGCAGCGGGCAGACCAGCAAGGCACGAAACCAGGGGAAAATGGTCCAGCAGATGGTCCAGCACCCCTTTCGAGGGGCCACTGGTCTCCGTCTAAGCACCTGTAATCATTCAGTGGGCGGGACAGGGGTCGAACCTGCGACATCCGGCTTGTAAGGCCAGCGCTCTACCGCTGAGCTACCCGCCCAAACCGTCGGCCAGCATGACCGCCGACCTCCGAGGTGTCCAACGGGATTACTGGCGAGCTCCCGGCGGGTCCACCGTGGGTTCGGGGACGTCCTCGGTCTCGGGGGCGTCTGGGGTGATGAGCTCGCCCTGGCGGTACTCGACGGGTCGCACCTGGTGCTCGCCGAAGAGGGCGTCGGGGTCGCTCAGCGCGAGCGCCTCGCGGAGGACTTCATCCATGTGCTCGACCAGCACGACGCGTAGGGCATTGAGCACGCGGCGCGGGATTTCCTTCAGGTCTTTTTGGTTTTCCTTCGGGATCAGCACGACCTCGATTTCGGCTCGGTGCGCAGCGAGGAGCTTCTCCTTCAGGCCGCCGATCGGAAGAACGCGGCCGCGCAAGGTGATCTCGCCCGTCATCGCCACGTTCTTGCGAACCGGAATCTTGAGGAGCGCGCTCGCGATGCTGGTGGCCATCGTGATGCCCGCGCTCGGCCCATCCTTCGGCACGAAGCTCGGGAAATGCACGTGGACGTCGTACTTCGAGTGGAAATCCACCTCGAGGCCGAGCACCTTCTGCCTCGAACGGATGTAGCTCATCGCGGCCTGCGCGGACTCCTGCATTCCTTTTTCGAGAAGGCCGGTGATGTTGAGCTTGCCCTTGCCGGGGACCACGGCCACCTCGCACTCGAGGATCGAGCCCCCAAACGCATTGACCGCGAGACCGTTGGTGAGGCCCACGTGGTCCTTCTCGTTGGTCTTGTCGGGCCGATACTTCGGCACCCCGAGATAGACGGAAATGTCTTTCCCGCCGACGCGGTAGCTCTTGTCTTTGGCCTCCGCGCCGTCTTTGAGCACTTGGCGCGAAATCTTGCGGCACACGCTGCCAATCTCGCGCTCGAGATTGCGGACGCCGCTCTCCATCGTGTAGTAGTGGATGATCTGCCGCACCGCGTTCTCGGTGATCTCGAAGTCGACGTCCTTGAGCCCGGCGTTCTCCTTCTGGCGCGGCACCAAATAGCGCATCGCGATGTTCAGCTTCTCGAACTCGGTGTAGCCGCTGATTTCGAGGATCTCCATTCGGTCGCGAAGCGGAAGGGGAATGCCCTGCAAGGTGTTGGCCGTCGTGATGAACATCACGTCGGAAAGGTCGTAGTCGAGGTCGAGATAGTGGTCGTTGAAGCTGTGGTTTTGCTCTGGGTCGAGCACCTCGAGAAGCGCGGAGGCGGGGTCGCCGCGGAAATCCGCCGACATCTTGTCGACCTCGTCGAGCAGAAAGACGGGATTGCTTGCGCCCACCTTGCGTAGCGACTGAATCAGCCGGCCGGGAAGGGCGCCGATGTAAGTCCGCCGATGGCCTCGAATCTCGGCTTCGTCGCGGACGCCGCCGAGCGAGAGCCTGATGAACTCGCGCCCCGTGCACCGGGCAATGCTCTTCGCGAGGGACGTCTTGCCCACGCCGGGTGGGCCCACCAGGCACAGGACCGGCCCCTTGAGCTTCCTCACCAGCGCCTGCACCGCCAGATACTCGACGATGCGTTCCTTCGGCTTCTTGAGGCCGTAGTGATCCTCTTCGAGGATCTGCTCGGCCGCTTCGATGTCGTAGTTCTCTTCGCTCTTTTCGCCCCACGGAAGCGCGAGGACCCAGTCGATGTAGTTGCGGATGACCGTCGCCTCCGCGCTCATCGGTTGCATCATCTTGAGCTTCTTCAGCTCCTTGCGGGCCTTGAGATGCGCTTCCTTGCTGAGCTTCTTCTGCTTGAGCTGCTGTTCGAGCTCTTGAATCTCGCTCTTGAACTCGTCGCGCTCGCCGAGCTCTTTCTGAATGGCCTGCATTTGCTCATTCAGGTAGTACTCCTTCTGCGTCTTCTCCATCTGCTTCTTGACGCGGGAGCGGATCTTCTTTTCGACCTGAAGAATCTCGATTTCGGCGTTCATCAATTGGAACAAACGCTCGAGGCGCTTCGCTGGGTCGATGGTTTCCAGAATCTCCTGCCGATCGGAGAGCTTGATGCTGGTGAGGTGCACGACGACCGTGTCTGCAAGCTTCGACGGGTCGTCGATGGTCTGCACGGTCATCAACATTTCAGGGGCGATGCGCTTGTTGAGCTTGGCATACACGTCGAACGCGGATTGGACCGAGCGAATCAGCGCTTCAGCCTCGACGTTGGCCGCATACACCTCTTCGACTGGCTCGACATCGCAGAGGAAGAACTCCTCGTGGGGTACGAAACGGGTGATGCGTGCGCGTCGTTTGCCCTCGACCAGGACCTTGACCGTCCCGTCTGGAAGGCGCAGCAGCTGGATGATGGTGCCGATGGTGCCGACCTCGAAGATGTCTTCGGGGGCGGGGTCGTTGGTCTTGGCCTTCTTCTGCGCGGCGAGCAGGATCTCTTTGTGCTGGCTCATCGCCTCTTCGAGCGCATTGATCGACTTCTCGCGGCCGACGAACAGCGGCACCACCATGTGCGGAAACACGATGATGTCGCGCAAGGGGAGGAGCGGAAAGGTTTCGCCGCCCGGGTCGCCGGGGCCGGCGTTCGGGTCGTCGTTGTCGTTTCGGTGAAAGAACATGGGTCTACTCAGATACTCCCGAGGCCGGGGCGTGCCGCACGGGCCGCGCTAGGCGAGCTCGGCCTCTTCCTTTTCGTAGACGATGAGCGGCTTCTCGCCCGAGGCGATCACTTCCTCGCTCACGAGGACCTCCCGGATTTCCGACTGGGAAGGCACTTCATACATGATGTCGAGCATCGACTTTTCCATGATGGCGCGAAGGCCGCGAGCACCGGCGTTCCGTTTCAGTGCGTCTCGCGCGACCGCCCGCAGCGCGCCCTGTGAGAACTTCAGCTTCACACCGTCCATCTCGAACAGCTTTTGATACTGCTTGACCAGGGCGTTCTTCGGCTTGGTCAAGATGTCGACCAGCGCATCCTCGTTGAGCTCGTGAAGCGTCGCGATGACGGGCAGGCGCCCGATGAATTCCGGGATGAGGCCGGCTCGGAGCAAATCCTCGGGCTCGACGGCTTCGAGAAGCTCGCCGATCTTCTTGTCTTTACGCGACGGAATGTCCGCGCCAAAGCCGAGGGTCCTCTCGCCGATGCGCCGTTCGATCACCTCGTCGAGGCCGACGAACGCGCCGCCGCAGATGAACAGGATGTTGCCGGTGTCGATCTGCAGAAAGTCTTGTTGTGGATGCTTGCGTCCGCCTTTGGGCGGCACGTTGGCGACGGTGCCTTCGATGATCTTCAGCAGGGCCTGCTGGACGCCCTCACCGCTGACGTCGCGAGTGATCGACGGGTTGTCGCCCTTACGTGCGACCTTGTCGATCTCATCGATGTACACGATGCCGCGCTGCGCGCGCTCGACGTCGTGATCGGCGTTCTGAAGAAGCTGGACGATGATGTTCTCGACATCCTCACCGACATAGCCTGCCTCGGTCAGCGTCGTCGCATCGGCAATGGCGAAGGGCACGTTGAGGATGCGCGCCAGCGTCTGGGCGAGCAGCGTCTTGCCGGAGCCCGTAGGACCGAGGAGCAAGATGTTCGACTTCTGAAGCTCCACGTCGTCGGCGTTGACTTTGGAGTCGATGCGCTTGTAGTGGTTGTGAACCGCGACGGAGAGGATCTTTTTGGCCCGCTCCTGCCCAATGACGTACTCGTCGAGGACGTTCTTGATTTCTGCGGGCTTGGGAAGCGGTGTGCTCGTCGTGAGGGACTCTTCGCGCTCGACCTCTTCGGCGATGATGTCGTTGCAAAGGCCGATGCACTCATCGCAGATGTAGACAGTCGGACCGGCGATTAGCTTCTTGACCTCTTTCTGCGACTTCCCGCAGAAAGAACATTGAAGGTTACCGTGTCCATCGTCTCGCCTGCGGTCCACCATGTACCTGCTACGTGAGAGTCTAGCGTCCTGCCCCGTTCCGGGCAAGGACTAGACGGCCCGCATATGCAGTGTTTTCTCGGGTCTCAGCGTTCCCGCTTCGGAGCGATCACTTCGTCGATCAGCCCGTACTCCTTGGCTTCCACTGCCGAGAGGTAGCGATCGCGTTCCGTGTCTTCCTTGATGCGGTCGGTGGTCTGGCCTGTATGCTTGGCCAGGATCGTGTTCATTTGTTCACGAAGTTTCAGAATCTCTCGTGCATGGATCTCGATGTCGGACGCCTGACCGCGAATCCCTCCGAGCGGTTGATGAATCATGATGCGGCTATTGGGCAGACACTTGCGCAATCCGCCCGTGCCCGAGGCGAGGATCCAGGCGGCCATCGAGGCCGCTTGACCCAGGCAAACCGTGGACACGGGTGATCGAACGTACTGCATCGTGTCGTAAATCGCGAGCCCTGCTGTAATCGCGCCGCCCGGGCTGTTGATGTAGAGCGTGATCTCCTTGTCGGGGTCGTCGCTCTCCAAGAAGAGCATTTGTGCGATGATGGCATTGGCCACGTCGTCATCGACCTCCGTCCCTAGGAAGATGATGCGATCCTTCAGGAGACGGCTGAAAATGTCCCACTGACGTTCGCCGCGGTGCGTCGTTTCGACGACCCAAGGCATGTACATCTGTGCGGTCGTTCGGTCGCTCATGACTCCTCCCCTTCGCCGTCCCCCGGCTCGTCTTCCTCGGCCTCGGGCTCAGGCCGTTCGCCTTCATGGATGTTGGCACGCCCGGCGAGCAGCGCCATGACCTTCTCCTCGAGAAGCTGGGACTCGAGGGCGTCGCGCTGGGCCTCTTGGTAGTCGGCTCGCACCTTGGCGATGTGCTTGCCCGTCCGGTCCGCGATCTCCTGGAACTTCGAGTCGAGATCCGCCTCGGTGACCTCGATTCCTTCTTGGCGGGCCAGTGAACCGAGCAAGATCCCCGCCTTCACGCGGCGCCGGGCACGCTCCTCCACGCCCGCGAAGAAGTCCGCCCCGGGCGCGCCCTGTTGTCCGGCCATCCGCATGAACTGGGCCATCTCGTACATCATCATCTGTTGCTGCTGCTGGACCATCGACGGGGGGACGGGGATGTCGTTGTGCTCGATCAGGCTATCGAGGAGCTGCTCCTTCAACGCGGCGTCGCCACGTTGCTTCGCCGCTGCCTCGAACCCTTCGCGGATCTTGAGACGGAGCTCGAGCAGCGTCTCGAAGTCGCCGCAGTCTTTGGCGAACTCGTCGTCGACCTCGGGCAAGAGCTTCTCGTGCAGCTCCTTGGCCTCGACCGCGAACCGCGCGGTCTTGCCCCGAAGGTCGGGATTGGGATGGTCCTCTTCGAATTCGATGTCGATCGTCTTCTCGTCTCCCGGCTTCATGCCGAGCAGCCCTTCTTTGAGCGCGGGAAGCAAGTGCTCGTCGTCGATCTCGACCTGTCGGCCTTGCGCCCCGAGGTCTTCCTTGAGCTCACCATCCACGGCCACCGTGTAATCGATCGTGATCAAGTCGCCCTGCTCGGCAGGCCGCATGGGATCGGGCACTTGGATTTCGGCATGCTGGTGACGCAGCCGCTCGACCTCGGCGTCGATCTCTTCGTTCGCGACGTCGACCGGCTTCTGCCAGGCCTCGAGCCCTTCGAGCGTGACTTCGTCGACCTTCGGCCGAATCTCGACCTTGGCCTTGAATGTGAGCGGTTTTCCTTGCTCGAGCTCGGGCGCCTCGTCCATCTCCGGTTGGGCGACGATGTGAAGCTCATGTTCTTTGACGGCCTGCATCAGACCCTGCTCGACGAGGGAGCCGGTGACCTGCGCAGCGGCTTGCCGCCCGTAAACCTGCTTCAACACCTTCCTCGGAACCTTGCCCGGGCGAAATCCACGGATGCGCGCGGTCTTGCCGAGCGCCTTGTACGTCTCGTCGAGGTCTTTCTCGATGCGGTCCCATGGGACTTCGACCGTGACCTCCACGAGGACGGGGCTGATCTCGCGAACTTCAGATTGCATTGGATTTTCCGGGTCTACCGAACGCGTTTCGTACTGCCGTCGGCCAGACCCGTCAAGGTGCAGCCTTCGGAACGGCCCTCTCTCGGTGCAGCTCTACCAGCTCGATGCCTAGGGCCTGCGAAACCTCGAAGATTCGCTCGTCCCGATAGAACTCCTCGAACACGATGCGCTGAATGCCAGCGTTGCAGATCGCTTTGAAGCAGTTCCAGCACGGGGACGCGGTGACGTAGATCGAGGCGCCTTCGATCCGGGCGCCGTTCTTGGCGGCTTGGATGATCGCGTTGATCTCGGCATGGATGGTTCGCACACAATGTCCATCGACCATCATGTGGCCCACCTCGTCACAGTGGGGCAGCCCACGGACCGAGCCGTTGTAACCCGTCGACAGGATCGTTTTGTCACGGACGATCACCGAGCCGACGTGCTTGCGAGGACAGGTCGATCGCTTGGAGACCACCACAGCGATGTCCATGAAGTACTCGTCCCATGAAGCGCGCCCCATGCGCCATTCGTAGCCTGGGGTCCTCGGGGCGACAACCTCAATAGAGCAGGTTCGGGCGGAGATCGGGAGGGGCCGGTTCAACCTTCTTGCGGCGCGCGAACGACGTGAAGTCGCTTCGCACCGGTCGCTGGAGCCGCGGTGGCAAGCCTCTCACGATGAGGACCGCACGGCCCTTGCGCTCGACGCTCGAGGTCGCGCCCCTCGGCGCGACCGAGCGCGCGGCGCGGAACGCCTCTTCGGCATCGGCTTCGGTGTCCCAGGTCGTCCACCAAATCACCGCCGACTCCTCCTGCCGCGTGTACACCACCAGGCGATCGCCCGCCCATCCTGCGGCTGCCTCCTCGTCCGTTCCCGACGGACGACGCTGGCCGAAATAGACGCTCAGCTCGAGCTCGCCGAGCGTATCCTCCTCGACTCGCTCGAAGCCCGCGTCCAACACGGCCTGGTTGTCGGGGATCTCGATCTCCTCTCCGGGCTCGCGGGCAAAGTACTTCTCCGGATGCAGGACCTGCTCGCTGGTCTCCGGGGGTCTTCGGTGCGCGTTGTTTACCGCAGGCCATCCGCCTCGTCCCTGGATGGCTGCGGCGAACTGTAAGCCGCGCAGATAGGGTGCCACCAGGGTGACCCTCAGAATCGCCGGCGCGTCATCGAGCTTTTCGCCACGGACCAGGGCATTCAGGTCGAGATAGTCGCCCATCTGCTGAATCCCTGCGGTCGCTGCCGACAACGGGATGCCTTGCTGACGCAGCGCGTGCGCGAGCATGGCCAGAGTCGCATCCCCTTCGACGAGGGCGCGAAAGGCGTTGTCCGCATCGGCAGTACGCTTTTTTTCGTAGGATTCGCCCAGGCCGAGCCGTTGATCCTGAAGTGCATGGACAAGCTCGTGCACGAGCACCAGTCGCGCTTCCTGGATTTGCTCCGATCCGAACGCGCCGGCCAACCCATTCATGACGTCGTCGCGCACCACGAGGCGTCCCGTGCCCGGGTCGTAGTATCCGATGACCTGTTCCCCGAGGACGCCTGCGAACAAGCTCTCGAGGTCTTCGCTCGCGCTCAGCAGCCCGAGCGCACCGTAGATGAGGAGCGCTCGTTTGATCTCGGCTTCTTCGATCTGAGACCGCAAGCTGCTTGCGATTGCATCGCCGTCTTCGATTTCGACCGTCACCGGATGCTTCAGCCTCAGCTGTCGCACATCCTCCGCCGCCCGAACCAACTTCTCGATCTCCGCGCGCTCCTTGGCGGTGGCTGGACGCGCCACCCCCGGCGGCGGTGAATCCGCTTGGCGTTCAGGCGTAGGCTGACTTGGAACGCTGCTTCCGGTCTCGGCCGAAACTGGCAGCTGGCTCGGCTCGGGCCTCGCATTTCTTTGGCAGGCAGTCACGATGACGGTGACGGCCAGCCAGGCGATCCATCGGCTCATGATTCCCCGTCGGCGTTCGCGGTGATCAACGGACGCCGTCGGTGATTGTGCAACAGGAATCGCCGCGCGGCCTCGATGGCCGCCTCTTCGACCTCCGCGCCATCGGCGAAACGTTGCCCCTTGAGGCGGTTGCGCACGTGCTCTGCGATTCGCTGCTCCGTGGCTTCTCGGCCCGCGCCCACGAAGACCCCGCGCGAAACGACGCGGGGAGGGCTTCGGAGCCGCCCGCCCTTCATCGCGAGCAGGAGACTCACGATGCCACCCTCGGCCATCGCCCTCCGTTCCCCGATGACCTCGGCACTGAGCGCCTGCATGCCATCGATGTAGATGCGCCCAGACGGAACCGTCCCGGTGACGCGCAATGAATCTCGAGTGACCTCGAGGACGCTACCATTGTCGATGAGCTTCGTCTGCGCGATCCCCTCCTGCTGAGCGAGCTCGAGGTGACGTCGCCGATGATGATGTGTGCCGTGAACGGGCACGAACGCTTCGGGCCGCACGATTCGAATCATCGTACGCTGCTCTTCACGGCTTCCGTGCCCGCTCGCGTGGATCTCCGGATGCTCGTCGCGCGTGATGACCTCCACGCCACGGCGCTCGAAGCGATTGATGATGTCGAAGACGCCGAGCTCATTGCCCGGAATGATACGCGAGGAGAGAATTACGGTGTCGCCCGCCTCGAGGTGCACGCGCGCATGCTCGTCGCGCGCCAACCGCGTGAGAGCCGACGCGCGCTCGCCTTGTGTGCCGCCAGCCAGAATCAAGACCTCGTCGCGGGGCAGGGCATCGACGTCTTCCGGAGCCACCAAGAGGCTGTCGATCGCCGGAATCAGCCCGAGAGCCCGTGCGGTTTCGGTGTGTTTGCCCATCGACATGCCGAGAAGGCAGACCTTGCGTCCCTGTTGTCGGGCGATTCGCAGGGCGGCTCGAAGCCGAAAGGCGTTCGAGGAGAAGGTCGCGACGACCACCCGATTCGGAGACCGGGAGATCCACTCCTCGAGCGCGGCTTCCGCCTCTTGCTCCAATCGGGAGCGTCCTTCGACATTGGCGCCGGTCGAATCGCTCAGCAGGAGGCGTACACCCTGGTTCGCGACCTCTTCGAGCCGTGTCCGATCGAAGCGTTGGCCCTCGCAGGGGTCGGACTCGATCTTGAAGTCGCCGGTGTGGACGATGGTCCCGACGGGGGTGCCGAGGATCAGACCCGTCGCATCAGCGATCGAATGATGCACTGAAAACCGCTCGACCGAGATCGACCCGATCTGCTCACGGCTCCCCGCAGGGCTCACTTTCAGCTCGACGTTCTCGAGCCGGTGCTCCGAAAGGCGATCCTCGATCAGCGCCGCGGCATAGGGCGGCGCGTAAACCGGCACTCGGATCTCCCGGAGGAGGTACGGAAGGGCACCGATGTGGTCCTCGTGACCGTGGGTGATGACGACCGCCCGCAGGTTTTCACGGTGCTTCAGCAGCCAGTCGAAATCCGGGTGGACCAGCTCGGCACCATGGTCATTGGTGAAACCGATGCCGCAGTCGATCGCGATCGTCGTATCGCCGCAGGCCATCACGGCGCAGTTCATTCCAACCTCGTCGAGGCCGCCAAGGGCGATGAAGCGCAAACTGTCCGTCATGGGGCTCCGGGAGCGGAGCTAACGGCCGCAATGGCCCCGGTCAAGGCAGCGATTGCGTCATTGACCCGCGTGATCCCCGCGTGCTACCCACGGAACCGCACGGGATTCATGCGCCGTTCGTTCGCGATCATTTGGGTAGCTTCCTTGTGGGTGACATCGGCCGCGGCCCAAGGGACGTACGCCGACGAGTACACGGCCCCGGGGGCCCGCGGCACCGCCGCGACCGAGGAGGAAGAGGCCATCGGCGAAATGGAGAAGGGGAAGGCCGCTCCGAAGCCGAGCAGCGAGGAGGATCTCCCACCGCAGCTGAGGGCGCCGAGCCTCGAGGGACTCCAGCTCCCGACCGCGCCGACGAGCGAGGATGAGTTCGACGAAACCTCGCTCGAGGAAGGGGACACGGCCGCCGACGACGCCAAGCTGCTCAGCGAGGCGGCGCCACCGGCCGCCGATCCGACGCTCGCCACGTGGACGAATCCCCGTCCGGTCTTCTCGCTTGCTGGCTACTTTCGGGTGCGGGCCAACTACATCGACAACTTCTCGCTCCGCCGGATTCCACTCGGGCCTCCATACGCGCCAGGAGGCCGGTTGACGTACGACCCGTTCTCGCTTTGGATCCCGGTCGACAATGCGCCGAGCTCGGGCAACAACGGGGTCTTGCCGCAGGGTGGCTGCAACGGTGAGCCGTCGTCGCCCGCATCGAGCGACCAGCGCTGCAGTGGAAGCGGCATCCTTCGTACTGCGAACATGCGGCTCCGCTTGGAACCGACGCTGTCGTTGAGCGACAACATCCGCGTGCACATGATGGTCGACGTCTTCGACAATCTCGTTCTCGGCTCGACCCCGGAGGTCAAATCCGTCGACCAGTTCGGTCAGATTTCGGGCCGCGCGCCCGGAGTTCCGGTAGACAGTCTGACCTTGAGTGAAAACCCACCGCGATCGTTCCGTAACACCGTCGGCGACAACATCGCGGTGAGGCGAGTCTGGGGCGAGGTCACCAACAGCACGATCGGCCAGCTCCGGTTCGGCCGCATGGGAAACCAGTTCGGACTCGGAATGCTTTGGAACGCCGGCGAAGCCACCAACACCCTGAGGACCGTCCTCGATTCGGATTTTCAAACCGAGGTCGATCGCATTCAGCTCATCGGAAAGTTCAAAGGGATCTTCTTTGGTGTATCGTGGGACTTCGCCAACAAGGGCTACATCATCGACCCGGTTGCCGACCTTGCAGCGATTCCAATCGACGCCACGAAGGCGGACGACATGCGCCAGTGGAGCTTCCTGGTTGCCCGACGACTCGACCCCCTCGCACGCGAAAAGCGTCTCGCCCGCGGCAAGTGGGTGACCAATGGCGGCGCCTACTTCATTTATCGTTCCCAAGCGTTGTCCACGTCGACGGCACCCCTGACGGGTACCCCTGCGGAGATCGAAATCCCGTTCGTACGACGGGATGCCAAGGTCTACATCCCGGATGGGTGGTTTCAGGCCCTGTGGAAGGATCTGCGCCTCGAGCTCGAGTTCGTCGGAATCTTCGGGCAGATTCAGAACATCGCGCCCGGCGAGTTTCCACCCACCGCCGAGGGTTCGAAGTACAAGTTGCGTCAATGGGGCATCGCATTCGAAGGTGAATACCGCGCCGTGAAGAAGAAGCTCGGGGTCTATCTGAAAACCGGGGTCGCCTCGGGCGACCCCGACGTCGTCGGGCTTTCCCAATACGAGGATCTCGCAACGCAGCCCGTCGGGAAGAAGACCATCTCGACGTTCTCGTTCAGCCCGAACTACCGCATCGACCTGATTCTTTGGCGCCGGATCATGGGACGCATCACGGGCGCCTACTACTTGGCGCCTTCGATCAGCTATGACCTCATCCGAACGGATTTCGGCCGCGTCGTGGGGGCACAGCTCGATTTCATCTACAGCCTAGCGATGTACCAGCAGCAAACCTATTCGTCTCAACGGAATCTCGGCGCGGAGCTCGACCTCTCGATCTATTACCGCACCGAGGATGGTCCGAGCCTGAAGGACGGCTTCTATGCGGCGTTCCAGTTCGGCATTCTGTTCCCGCTGGCCGGCCTCAAGTATCTCGAGGTCGATGGGTTGCGGGAGCCGGGCACCGAGGGGCTGGGCACCAAGCGCGCATTGACGCTGCGGTTGATTCTCGGCATCGAGTTCTGAGGCTATTGCTGAAGCAATGCTTCGGCTCTGGCGGCGACTCGCCACTGCCTGCAGCCTTCGGCGAGAACGATCCCGCGCAGCTCGCCGAGTGCCCGTTGGAGCTCGTCGTTGACGATCATGTAGTCGAAGAAGGGGTAATGGCCGATCTCCTCGCGTGCCTTCTCGAACCGGCGCTTGCGCGATTCGGCGTCGTCGGACCCGCGGCCCTCCAACCGGCGGCGAAGCTCCTCCATCGAGGGGGGCAAGATGAACACCCCCACGGCGTCAGGGAACTTCTCCTTGATCTGACGGGCGCCCTGATAGTCCACGTCGAAGAGCACGCCGCGCTTCCCCGATGCGCGGGCGAGGTCGATTTCCGCGACGCTGGTTCCGTAGAGATTTCCGTGCACCTCGGCCCATTCCGCGAACCCATGCTCATCGATGAGCCTGCGGAACACCGGTTCGGTCACGAAGTGATAGTCCTGCCCATCGACTTCGTTCGCCCGGGGCTCTCGGGTCGTGTGAGAGACGCTGAATCGAAACTCGGGAAACTCTTGGAGCAGCCGACGGGTCAAGGTCGTCTTCCCAGCCCCTGACGGCGAGCTGATGATCAACAAGATGAGATCCGCCTCTGCCGGCCCGCTTGAAGTCATTCGACTATCCCTCACCCACGACCGTTGCCGTGCAGAGCGGTCGACTAGAGCACATTCTGCGCCTGTTCTCTCATCTGCTCGATGCAGGCCTTCAACGCAACGACTTGCGTGGTCATCGTCCCATCCTGCACTTTCGAGCCGATGGTGTTGGCCTCGCGCGCCATCTCTTGAAGCAGGAAGTCGATGCGCTTTCCGACGGGTACGCTCGAATCCTCGATCAGGATGAGCATTTGCTCGCGGTGAGCCCCGAGACGCATCAGCTCTTCGCTCACGTCCGACCGGTCCGCGAGCAGCGCGATTTCCTGCTCGAGGCGGGCGGGCTCGAGCTTGCTGTCCGCCTCCCCGAGGAGGGCGTTCACACGGTCCCGGAGCCGGTTTCGCCGATCCTCGACCATCTTGGGGGCGGCAGCCGTGAGCGATGTGATGTCCGCATCGAGGCAAGAGAGCTGGGCCCGGAGCTCCGATGCGAGAGCATTCCCTTCGCTCACGCGCATGGCCGTCACCGCGTCGCAGGCCGACTCGGCGGCTTCTTCGAGCGCCTGGTCGAGCGCTGTTTCGTCCGTGGCTCGATGAATCACGAACAGGTCTGGGACCGACGAAAGGAGGCTCAGCGGCACCGGCTCGTCCGGGTGCAGTGCGTCGCGCAATGCGGCGAGCTCGGTATAGACGGCGCGCGCGCGGTCGAGATCGAGCGTCGGCTGCGGAAGCGTCTGTCCCTCGAGCCGTCCGGAGACGTCCACGCGTCCTCGTCCGAGCCGAGCTCGAAGCACACGCTCGACGGTCCGGGCCCGGCTCTGAATGCGTGATGGCAGATGCACGCGTACATCGAGAAATCGATGGTTCACCGCGCGGATGTCGAGCACGACCTGTCCTTCTCCGAGCGCTGCTCGCCCGCTTCCGTATCCGGTCATGCTCTGCATGGAAAGCCTACTCGAGCCCGCGCTTGTGCTTGATCTGATCCATCACCTTTGCGTACTCGACCTCGAACGCGGCCGTGCCTTCCTGGAGGTTCTTGATCTTCGAGCGCACCTCCGCATCGAGCCCGCTCTCGACCTCCATGTGGCGTCTCAGAATCGGCGTGATCTTCTTGCGCAGCTCCACGTCGTCGGCGTAGATCTCGATCACGTTCGCGCTGTGGAACAGCATGTTCAGCAGCTGGTCGACGAGGTACGGCAAGACTTCGTCCTGCTGCGGGAAGCCCATCTCCTTCGCTACACGCTGTCGCATTCGGCCGAGCTTCGAGTAGCCGAGCCCCTCCCGCTCCATCCGGTCCTTGGCGTCGTCGACCATCTGCCGCTCCCGGCGGATGAACTCCTTGAGAACCGCCTCGAGGTCGAGCTTGACCTCATCGGCCTCCTCGACCTCGATCTCCCCACGGGCCGTGAGCTCCCGCATCAGGTCGTCGACGATCGGCCCAATTTTTCCTGAATAAAGTCGCATGGTTAGTGTGTCGACCGAAGGCCCGGAGCGACTCCCTTTCGAATGCGGCGACACTAGCGAAGGCGGTTCCCCCGGTCAATACAAAGGAAAGAAGCCCAGTTCTGTCGATTTTGTGAAAATGCGTCTTGACGGTAATCCTGTATTCATTCACCATGCCGTTAAGGCTGTAAGGATGGATTCAAACGCTCCTGCAATGCAGAACGGCTCCGGCGCGCGACGGCTGCGCACGACCGAGGAACGCCGATCGAGAATCTTGAGCCGATGCAGGATCTTCGAGGCGTTGACGGCGGAGCTTCGAGAGCAAGTCCTCAGTGGAAGCGCGCTGGTCGACGCCGACCGCCGTGAAGCCTTGTGCATGCCGAGCGACCCCGCGATCTTCGCGATCGGGAGTGGCCGCGTTCGACGCGTGCGCCGCACACCGGAACGGGAATTGACGCTCGGGTACTACGGGCCCGGCGATCTGCTCGGCGAAATGTCGCTGGTGGATCCGGAAGCGCGTCTCGAAACGGTGGTCTTGGATTACGTGGAAGCGCTACGCATTCCGCCTCGTCTCATCAAGATGGTGATGGCCGAGAACCTGGAATTCGCTTCCGCGATGCATCGGTTGATGGGGGAACGCCGCCTGCTCGCAGAACGGCGAATCGATGCCCTGCTCACGCGAAGCGTAGAATCGCGTGTTGCAGAATTTTTGCTCGATGCGTCCTCGAGGCACGGGATTCCCGATTCACGGGGTATCTTGGTGGGTGTCAAGTTCACCCATCAGGAGATGGCGAGCTACGTAGGCTCGACGAGGGAAACCGTCACACTGGTGCTCGGCGCCTTCAAAAGGGCAGGCTTGATCGCTACCGATCATCGCCGCGTCGTCATCAAAGACATCGCAGGACTGCGAAAGAGGGTCTAACAAAAAAGGGGAGCGTCCGAACGGCGCGGCCTGGGGGGGCCGCCGCCGGGCGGACGGTTTTATTCAGCGTGATCGGGGCGCGGCGCGACACGACACGGGGATGGGACGGACGGCTCGGCTTAGGCGCTCGCGTGGGGGGGCGGGTACACCCCTCCCTGGCCCTAGTAGAGCTCTTCCTTGTCCTTCAGCTTCTTTTCCATTCGCCCGATCAAGCCGTCCCAGCCTTCGTCGGCGATCACCCTGCGGAACTGACGTTTGTAGTTCTTCACCAGGCTCACGTCGTCGGTGAAGATGTCGAAGACCTTCCACTCGTTTTCCGAGGGGCTCATGCTGTAGTCGATCGAGATCGCGGGTTGCCGCTTCCTTTTGGTAGAACGCGCCGCGGACTTCACCTTGAAACCGCCCTCGATCTGCTCGGTGCCCACCCAGGCGACTTTGTACTGAAGCGTCGACTCCATGTTCCCCTGGTACTGGCGTTCGACGAGTTGGCGCAAGAGGCTCACGAAACGCTCGCGCTCGCGAGGGGTGCGTTTGGACCACTCCGTGTCGAGAGAGAGCCGCGCCAGGCGATCGTAGTCGAGGAACTCGCCGAGCAGCTCGGTCAGCTCTTCGGCGCGCTTTGGGGTGTCCGGCTTTCGGAGCACGCGTCGCACTTTCTCGTGCTTGGTGCGGATGAACTGCTCCGCCTTCGCGGCGTCGGCAGAGACGTTTCCGCTCCCCGCCATCGCCGCACCCTCGGCGTGCACCGGGCCAGCAAAGCCGAGAAAAGCCACGAAGAGCGCTGAAATCATCGATACACGAATCATATGTCTCCTTCAGACGACACCGGCGGGCGGTTTATTCCTCGCAGTCCACGGGGCGCCAGCCCTTGGGCGAGACCAGAGGCATGTTCGTCGCCTTTTCGAGGCCCGCGATCGCGAGATTGTACTCTGCCGTCGAGACGAGGCGCTTCGCCCTCGCCCCGAAGTACGCCCGGATCGCGTCGACGAGCTCTCGGGCGTCCGTGGTGCCGACCTCGTAGCCCTGGCCCGCCGATACGAACCATTTGCGGGTTTCCTTTTCCGAGCGCGTCCAGCTCACGACGCGCCGCTTGGCGTCTTGAAGCTGCTCGTAGAGCGCGGTCACCTCGATCTCGATCCCTTGCTCCGCTTCGGCGGTCCGCGCCTTGAGCGATTGAATTTCTGCTTTGGCTGCTTTGACGCGCGCGTTCGTGCCGGCGAAGTCGAGCTTCCAGCGGGCGACGAGGCCCACGAAGGCGCCGGCGAAGTTGCCTCGGTCGATGATGAACGGGTTGTTGATGTCGGTGATGACGGGCGTCCTCGCAAAGGTCGCCCGTAGCGCGAGGATGATGTCCGGCAGGTAGCCGGCCCGCTGGACGACGAGGTTCGCGTCGCGCGCCGACTGGGCAGCCTCCAGCTGATGGACTTCGGGCCGGTTTTCGAGCGCGCGGTCGATCTGCTCGCCTAGCTCGACGACTTCGCTCCGAACCTCCTCGAGCGGACACTCGGGGACGATGGCGGGCTTGAGCCCAGACAGAATCTCGAGGGAGGCCCGAGTGGAGGCCTCGAGCCTCAGCGCCTCGGACTCCCGCTCTTCGATTTCGGACAACGCCGACAGCAGCCGCCAGTAGTCGGTTTGCTTGACGCGCGGGTCGTCCGCTTGGAGGCGCGCGTCGAGCTTTTCCACGGCGCTTCGGAGCTTGTTCTTGCCTTCGGAGAGCATCTCCTGCAGGTCGAGGGAGAGCTGGACGCCGAAGTAGGCGCGGCGTACGTCGAAGACCACGCGTGCAATCGTCCGGTCTCGTGCGTGCTCCGCGGAAGAGATCCCCGCCCGGGCGGCTTTCTTGCCGGCGCGGATCTTGCCAAAGGTGTAAAGCGGAATCCCACCCTCGATGCCCACCTCGCCGCCGGGGCCCCAGCGGTTACTCCATGGAATCTGGGGGTCCGGGCTGAACGTCGCCGTTCCTTGTGCGCCCGGCGCTACGTAGAATCTCGCCTGCCCCTCGAACTGGAAGAACGGCGAGAGCCTGGCCTCGTCGAGGTGCGCCTGCGCGGCATCGATCTCGGCTGTGTCGGCCGCGAGCCCCGGATAGCTCTGGATTGCAGCCTCGGTGTACTCGTCGAGGTGGTACGTGCGGCCCGGGCTCGGTTCTCGGGCCTCGGAGCTCTCTTGCGCGACCACGGGCACCGCGACGCTGAACGTCGTGAGCGCACCGACCGCTAGCGCCCAGGGCCTGACCATGGGCTTTTGTAGCTGGAAATGGCCGATTGGGCCACGAAGGCGCAACCTACTTCGGCTTCTTCTTGGCTCCACCCTCGCCGGCCTGCTTTGCCTGCTGGTTGTACTTCTGGATGAGCACGTCGGTCAGATCGAGGTTGGAGGGCACCCAGACGACGCCGCCCTCGTTTGCCTCGAGGATGATCGTGTAGCCCTCCGTCTGCCCGATGCGGCGCAGGATCTCCTGCATCTTCTCGAGGATCTTCTGAGTCAGCTCGCCTTCTTTCGTCGAGAGCTCCTGCTGATACTGAACGTACTCGTTCTGCAGCTCCATGAGGTCGGACTGATATTTTTCGAGCTTCTTCTTCAGCGCGTCCTCGCTGAGGACATCCTGCTGCCGCTCGAGGCTCTCTTTCTGCGCTTTGAGGTTCTCTTGAGCCGTGTTGAGCGATTTCTGCCGCTCGTCGAAGAGCTTCTTCAGCCGGCGCTTGGCCTGCCGGCCATCTTCGGTCTCGTTGATCGCACGCTGGAGATCGACCACGCCGATCTTGACCTGTGCGTGGACGGTGGTCACAGCTCCAGTCAACATCACGGTCGCCAAGGCGAGGAGTATGATTCTATTCGCGCGCATCAGATCATCCTTTCAGGCCGGGGGTTGCTAGCCGTTTGCAGCGATCGGGTCAAGCCCCAGGGGTGATACGCACGAGCGCAGACGTTCATTCGCCTAGAACGACTGGCCGATCGTGAACTCGAAGCGAATTGGAGCATCCTGGGGCCGCCTGCGGAGGGGGATACCCCATTCGAAGCGTAGGGGGCCGAGCGGGGAGAACCATCGGAGGCCGAAGCCCACCGAGTATCTCAGAAACCCGTTGATTCCGCACGGCCTCGACGAGCGCTCGTCCTCTGGGGAGACCGGCGCCTGGCAATTGCCGAACTGGTCCCGGAACTCGAAGAGGTTCCAGGCATTGCCGCCGTCGGTGAAGATCACTCCGCGGATCCCGACGGCTTCCACGATGGGGAACTCGAACTCGATGTTGTAGAACGCCTGGAAGTCGCCACCGATGGGACGGCCTTCGGGAATGATGGGCAGGTTCGGATCGCCGGCGGACGCGACGCCAGCAAGCGGACCGACCGATTGCAAGCGGTACCCTCGAATCGTGTAGATGCCGCCGAGGTAAAAGCGCTCGAAGACGGGAATGATGTCGCGTGACGTGAGCAGCCCGACCTCGGTGTTGACCTTGAAGACCACTGGGCCGAACAAACGTTTGTAGTATCGGGCGAAGGCGGTCTGCCGGACGAAGGTCCAGTCGGAGCCGAGCACTTTATCGGCGAATTGAACCGCGTAGTTCGCGAAAACGCCACCCGTCGTCGACAGACGGTTGTCGCGGCTATCCCAGTTGATCGTGAGTCGAATCGAGCTCGTGAGCCCCGATCGAAACGCGTTGGCGATGAAGATGTTCGAGAAGGTGTTCTGGAGCTGACCGCCGACGCCGAGAAAGTTCCCTCGAGGCGCGGAGATCTTCACGTTCTCGAGCTCGTAGCGGAGGAAGATGCGAAAGCGGGGATTGAAGAGCGGATGGCCGGTCGTCACGTTCCCACCGGTCGAGTCCTGACGGAAGTCTGCGAAGTCGCGGATCCGCTTGAACACGCCGAAGCCTAGGCTCCACTCGGAGCCGAGGAACCAGGGCTCGACGAAGTCCAGGTCGATCTGCTGCCGGATACCCGAAACTTGGAGATTCAAACCGAGGGATTGACCCCGGCCGAACAGGTTCTGCTGCTGGACCTGGGCGGTGATGATGAAGCTCTCGAGGGACGAGAACCCCGCGCCAACTTGGAACGTTCCAGTGGGCTTCTCGGCGACCTCGACGTTGATCACCATTTGGTCGCGGGCCGTTCCTTCTTCCTCGGAGACATCGACCCGCTCGAAGTAACCGAGCTGAGTCGTGAGCGCTTTTCCATCCTCGAGCCTGCTCTGGCTGTAGAGGTCCCCCTCGCTGAGGCGGAACTCGCGCCGGATGACGGCGTCCCGAGTCTTGGTATTGCCGCGGATGTGGATGCGCTCGATGTACACCAGCGGCCCGCGAATGATGTTGATCGTCACATCGACGAGGTGGTTCGCTTCGTCGAGGTCGGTGCCCGGCACCATCTCGACGAGCGCGTAACCGGCGTCGCGGTAGATTCGCGTGATACCCTCGATTCCTTCGCCGATCTTGCTGCGGCTGAACCAATCGCCCGATTCGAGCCGGACCATCTCGCGGAACTCGGCCTTGGGCGCCAGTGTCTCCACCTCGTTGCCCGCACCGTCCATTTCCATGATCTCGAAGCGGCGGATTCGAAACCGCGGGCCTTCCTCGACCGGAATGGTGATGTCGACGTACGCACGGTCCGGGGTGAGCTCGACCGACGGACGACCCGGACGCATCATCAGGTAGCCCTTGTCGTAGTACCAGGCTTGGACTCGGGTCAGGTCTTCGTCAAAGGCCGACCGGCTGAACTTGTTGCTGTCGCTCAGGAACGAGAACATCCCCGTTTCGCTGGTCTGCATGATCTTCCGCAGCTCCGCGGCGGGCAGCTGTCGGTTGCCGACGAAGGTGATGCGGCGCACCTCGACCTCCGCGCCTTCGTCGATCTTGAACACCACGTCGACCTGGTTGGTGTCCCCCGGGATGCGCCTGAGCTCGTACTTGACGTCGGCGAGAAAGAATCCCTCGTCGGAGTAGAGCTCTCGCACCGCATTGGCCTGGGACTCGACGTCAGGCACCGACAGAATCGTGCCCGGCTCGAGCTTGATCGCCTCGTCGATGTCGTCGTCGTCGACCTCGTCGTTTCCCTCGTAGACCACTTTGCGAATGGCGGGGCGCTCGACGAGACGAATCGTGAGCTTGATGCCGGCGCCGAGCGGGTCCGACTCGATTTGCAGATCGTCGAAGTACCCCATGTTCCAGAGGGCCTTCGCATCCCGGGTGACCGCGGGATCGGTGCAGGTGTCGCCCCGCCGAAGCTTCATCGTCGCTCTCACGTCCTCGGGATCGACGCGACGCGCCCCGACGACCACGATCCGGCGGATCTCCTTTCCGTGGCAGCTCGTGCGTGGGACCTGGATCGCGGCATCGGGATCCTCGATCGGCTCGTACGCTTCGCCTTCCGGCTCCGCCTCGGGCTCGCTTGGCTCAGGCGGGGGCTGCGATCGCGGGGAGGTACGAATGGGCCGCGTCGCCCCCGGGGGCGGCTGGGGGATGTTATCGCCGCTCTGGGCGCCCGCCACGGTAGCGAGCCCTGCGAGCATCAGGGCTATGGCAGGGGCGAAAGAGCGCATCGTCAGGCGTCACGATCCGAGCCGCTATAGCCGTCACCTGTAGGGCGGGTCAAGTTGGGTTTCCTTGGTTTTCGTGGGTTTGGATGCGCCACTCGTCCGCATCGATGCGTCCGTCCTTCATCGAGACCTGCCTCGGCATCATGGCGGCGAAGTCCCGGCTGTGCGTCACGATGAGGAAGGTAATCCCATGCCGGCGGTTCAATTCGAAGATGAGCGCTTGCACCGACGCGCTGGTCTGACTGTCGAGGTTGCCAGTAGGCTCATCGGCGAGGACCAGCTTGGGCTCCATCAGCAGCGCGCGCGCCAGCGCGACGCGTTGCTGCTCACCGCCCGAAAGCTCCCCCGGTCGATGGGTGAGCCGTGCGGAGAGCCCGACCTCCTCGAGCAACTCGCGGGCACGGGCATCGAGCCGCCGGCCGCCTTGGATGAGACCGGGCATCATCACGTTCTCGAGCGCCGTAAACTCGGGCAGTAGATGGTGAAATTGAAATACGAAACCAATGCTTCGATTCCGAAATTGAGCCAGCTCCGAGCTTCCGAGCCGCGTGACGTCTCTGCCGTCGTAGAGGATTCGACCGGTCGTCGGCAGATCGAGCGTGCCGATCAGATGCAACAGAGTGCTCTTCCCGGCTCCCGAGGGACCCACGATCGTGACCATCTCGCCGCTGCCGATTTCGAGGTCGATCCCCTTGAGAACTTCGAGCGACCGGCCTTCGTGCTCGAAGGTCTTGGTCACGTTTTGCACGGCGACGAGTGGGTCGGACATCGAAAGCGCGCGAAGTTAATCGTATCGGAGCGCATCCACGGGCCGCACTCGACTCGCTTGATACGCGGGAAAGAGAGTTGCCGCCAGGCATACCACCACGGTTGCGGCGCCCACCAGGGCGAACTCGGTCGGATCGAGCTGCACGGGGAGTTTGTCGATGTAATAGACCTCGGGATTCATTCGGATTCCGAAGTGTTCGGCAGCAAAGGTCAGCACGAAGCCAAGCCCGAGGCCCATTAGGCCGCCCGCCGCTCCGATCAGCAAGCCCTCGAGCACGAAGATTCGGACCACCCCCCGCGCCGAGGTCCCCATCGCCTTGAGGATCCCCACCTCGCGGCGCTTCTCCTGGACGAGGAGGGTCAGCGTGCCGAAGACCGAGAATCCGGCGATGAGGATGGCGATCCCGAGGGTGATGAACATCGCGAGCTTTTCGAGGGCAAGCGCCCCGAAGAGCTGCTGATTCATCATCTTCCAATCGCGGACCCTAAGCCCACGCAGGGCGGGGACGGAGGCGAGCTTCTTCGCTAGCTCAGGGGCATGCTCGACATCTTCGACCTTTACCTCGATACCGCTGATGCGGCCCTCGGAGCGAAGGAAGCGTTGCGCGACGGAGAGGTCGACGTAGGCGTGCTTCATGTCGTACTCGTACATCCCGCTGTAGAAGATGCCGGCGATGCGGAAGGGACGGGTCCTCGGAACGGGGCCGGTGGGGCCGAGCACTCCGCGCGGCGAGACGACGGTGACGCGATCCCCGACGACGAGGCGGAGCGCCCTCGCGAGCTCTTGTCCGACGATCAGGCCAGGCATCGCGTCCTCTTCGTTCGCGTCCGGCCCGTCTGGAAGGCCCTTGGCCGCTGCGTGCTCGGCCTCTTGGATCATCGCGTCGAGCGGGCCAGCGCCGGTGGCGTCGACCGAGGAGTCGAGGATCCGTTCGGGGTGTTGTAAGTACTCGAGCTTGCCGTGGGTCAGATTGTGGGCGAGGTCGGTGACCTCCGAGACGGTTCGCGGATCGATGCCGCGGAGGATTACTCCGGCGCGATTCGAGAGGCTCGACACCATCACCTCGACCTGAAGGAAGGGCGTCGCGCCGACGATCCCGTCGGTTTCGCGCACTTGCCGTAGCAAGGTGTGCCAGTCGTCGAGCTCTTCGAACGCCTTGTCGATCACGATGTGGGCATGATTTCCGAGGATCTTCTTCTTCAGGTCGGCTCGAAAGCCACCCATCACGCTGAGCACGGAGATCAGCATGCAGGACGAGACGGCGACCGCGAGGATCGAGAGCGTCGCGCTTGCGGCGAGGAACCCCGTCTTTTTCGCGCGAAGATGGCGCGCCGCGACCATCGAGCGGAAACCGAGCCGCTCGAATAGCGACAGCAGCGGGCCGACCGAGCGCACCCCGAGACGGACGGCGAACAGCGTCGTGACACTCACCCGGACCACTGCTCGAACCAAGCTCGCACCATCTCCCTCGACGGGCGACAGCGGGAACGCGAGCGTGATTGCGAGGAACGCGAGCACGAGGGCTCCGTCGAACACCACCCAGAAGCGGTGACGACGCCCGACGGGCACCAGGAACCAGCAGGAGACGCTCAGGATCACGATGAGCGCGGCGGTCATGCCCTGCAGCGTGGTGGCCGTGTGATAGAGCGTCGGTACCCAGGCGAGGTCGAGGTCGGAGTAGGCGAGGTGGGTCAGGCCGAAGAGCAGGCTCGCGACCGTGCCTCCAAGGACGTGCCCCGCTGAAGCGCGGGCCGCCCAGAGAAGAATGCCGATCGACGCGGTCGTCACCACCGCATGCGTTCCCGCGACAGAGGCCAAGCCGACGATGCGCGCGCGTCCCCGCGTGCCACGTTGGAGGCGGGCGGCCCGCCCGAGGACGGCCGCGCTGAGCAGCGCCAAGGTCAGCTGTACGGTCGCCCACGCAATGACGAAACGCACCCAGAGCAGGTCGTCGCCGAGCAAGGCCTGAAACCAAGTGACGCTCGTCGCGCTCCACACGAGGACGGCCGCGACATGCGAGACCGCCAAACCACAGAGCGCAGCCGTCCACCGCCCGAGTGGCCATGGTTGGCTCATTCGGCCTCCGGGCGCAGGAGTGGGAATAGCAGCACGTCGCGAATCGACGGTTGGTTGCAAAGAAGCATCACGAGGCGGTCGACGCCGAGGCCGAAGCCAGCCGCGGGCGGCATGCCGTGACAGAGCGCGCGGATGTAGTCGGCGTCGAAGTCCATGGCCTCCTCGTCTCCACGCGCGCGGTTGCGAAGCTGCGACTCGAAGCGCCCGGCTTGGTCATCCGGATCATTGAGCTCGCTGAAGGCGTTGCTCAGCTCGCGCCCGTCGACGAAGAGCTCGAATCGGTCGACGAACGCGGGGTCGTCGTCGTTTCTGCGCGCCAAGGGCGAGACCTCCGAGGGAAACTCGGTGATGAACACGGGGATCGAACGGGCGCCGTCGGCCGTTCGGTACATCGCGGCGAGGTCGGGCTCGACCAGGAGCTCGAACACCGCAAACAAGCGCTCGCCGTGGGCCTCACAGTGCGCGAGCTGTTTTTGCGCCGCGGGCTCGAGCTCGGAGGCGATCGCCTTACAGGCCTCGGCGAGCGCCTGCTCGTCGTCGATCGCCTCGCGCCGCAACGTCTTGGTCCATGGGGTCGTAGGGACTTCGCCCTGGCCGGCTCGATCCAGGCGCTCGGCGATCGCCTCCCGTATCCGCACTCGCTTCCACTCGGCCTGTAGATCGAAGGTGCGCTCGCCGCAGAGGGCAGGGAAACGCTCGCGAAGCTCGGCGTCGACCGTGCGAAGCATGTCGACCGTGAGATCCATCAAGTCCTCGTAGGTCGCATAGGCCATGTAGAATTCGAGGATGGTGAACTCTGGGTTGTGCTTCGTGCTGAGGCCCTCATTGCGGAACGCGCGGCCGATCTCGTAGACGCGGTCGAACCCGCCTACGAGCAACCGCTTGAGATGGAGCTCGGGTGCAATCCGCAAGATGAGCTCCAAGTCGAGCGCGTTGTGGTGCGTGTCGAACGGCTTGGCGGTCGCGCCGCCGCGGACGGCATGGAGCAAGGGCGTTTCGACCTCGAGGAAACCGAGGCGGTCGAGGAATCGCCGAAGCGCCTGAATGATCACGGTCCTCGCGACGAAGACCTCGGCGACGGCTGGATTCGCGAAGAGGTCGACGTAGCGCTCGCGGTATCGCTTCTCGACGTCTTTGAGGCCGTGCCACTTGGCAGGCGGTGGCAGCATGGCCTTTGCGAGATGCGTGTAGCGACGCGCGCTCACGGCGGCCGCGCCGGTCTTGGTCCGGATGGCGGGCCCTTCGACGGCGACGTGGTCCGCGAGGTCGAGAAGCTTCAGAACCACCGCATCGTGCTCGCTGAGGCGCTCGGGCCGGACCAGCGCCTGAGCATCGCCGTGCGGGGTGCGAATGACGAGGAATGGACCGCGCTTCGCGATGACCCGACCGAACAGCGGGACGTGAGGCGCGTCAGGGGCGAGCTCTTCTTCGAGCGGTAGCTTGGCACGCGCGTTTTCGTCCGCGGCGAGCTCGAACCAGCTTGCCGGCGCATCTCCTCGAGCTCGGGATTGGTTCGCCAAGTGTTCGGGTAGGGCAGCACGCCCGCCTCGCGTAGGCGCTCTGCTTTACGAAGCCGCGTTTGCCGGAGCTCGTCTTCGGTAGCCACCTTTCAGCTCCTCCGGGCGCCGCCCGCCTTCTTCTTTTGCTTCTTTTCGGCGCTCATCAGGAGGTAGGTCTCGATGAATTCGTCGAGGTCGCCGTCGAGCACGGCATCCGCGTTGCTGACCTTGTAATCGGTGCGCTCGTCTTTGACCATCGTGTAGGGCTGCAACGTGTAGGTTCGCACCTGAGAGCCGAAGGCGATGTCGGCCCGGTCGTTGAGGAACGCTTCCTCGAAGGCTGCTTCCCGCTCTCGGCGCGCCTTTTCGAAGAGCAGGCCGCGCAGCATCTTGAGCGCGGTCTCCCGGTTCTGATGCTGCGAGCGCTCGGCCTCGCACCGAACGGTGAAGCCGGTTGGGATGTGTTTCATCCGAACGGCGGACTCGGTCCGGTTGACGTGCTGACCCCCAGCGCCTCCCGAGCGCATCGTGCTCACCTCGAGGTCCTCGTCGCGAATCTCGATCTCGCCTTCGGTGAGCTCGTCGCCGAGATCGGGCACGACACTCACGCCCGCGAACGAGGTGTGCCGGCGCTTGTTGGCGTCGAAGGGACTGATTCGAATCAGCCGGTGCACTCCGTTCTCGGCGCGGAGATAGCCGTACGCGTTCGGTCCGCGGGCCACGAACGATGCGTCCTTGATGCCGGCTTCATCGCCAGGCTGCTTGCTCAGGAGCTCGGTCCTGAAGCCCCGCCGCTCACACCAGCGTAGGTACATGCGCAGCAAAATGTCCGCCCAGTCTTGGGCCTCCGTTCCCCCCGCGCCCGGGTTGATGGTGACGATCGCGTCCGTATCGTCGTCGGGACCGAGCATCCGCTTCAGCTCGAGGCGCCGGACCTCGGTTTCGAGAGCAGGAAGCTGGCTGACCACGTCGGCCGTCACGCCTTCGTCGCCCTCGCTCACCGCCAGCTCCAGCAGCTCGAGCAGGTCTTTCGCTTCGCCCTCGACCCGCTCGAATTCCTTCAGCGTTTCCTCGGCAGACGCGCGCTCCCGCATCGATCTTCTGAGCCTTCTGCTGGTCGTCCCAGAATCCTTCGGCGAGGCTCAGGTTGGTCAGGCGGTCGATGTCGTGGCGAAGGCCGTCGAGGTCAAAGATACCTCCCCAGCGCTTCCAGGCGCTGTACGAGGTCTTGAAGCGTTTCGCGGCATTCCCCTGGTGTCATGACTCCGCGCGCACCTACCGCGCCGCACCCCCCATGTCAAAAGGCAGTCGTTGCCTCGGAATGCAATGGCCGACTTCTTTTTTCTGGGCTCCATCGTTTTGGCTTGTGCTGCGAGGCCGTTTCCGGTTCACTTTCGCGCCATGGGCCGATCGAGAGCGTTGGGCGTGGGTGCGATTGCGCTCGGGCTTTTGACGATCGCCGCGTGCGATACCGCGAAGCTCGCCGCCGATTCGACCGCCGAGCTCTTCGGGCGGGCGGCCCCCGGCGTCGAGCAGTACTGGGATTACGACGTGGTCGGGAAGTCGTTTCCGGCGAGCATCATCCAGCTCGAGGGTCTCCTGCGCGTGGTTCCCGACAACGAGGTGATCGGGTTGGCTCTGGTAGGCGCCTACATCGGCTATGGAACGGGTTGGATCGAGGACCGCGTCGAGGTGGCCGACGCCGAAGACGACTGGGAAGCGGCCGACCACCTCCGGCACCGCGCCCTGATCATGTATACGCGTGCCTGGGACCTCTCGAAGCACTTCATGCGCAATCGAGACCCGGGCCTCGACGAGGCGCTCAAGGGCGGCGTCGATACCCTCGAGGCCTGGCTCGACCAGGTGTTCGTCAAGAAGGAGGACGCGGCGATTCTCCTCTGGGCCGGGGCATCCCTCGGCTCCCGGATCAACATGGGGATGGAGGACATCGACACCGTCGCCGATCTGCCTCTCGCGAAAGTCATCCTCAATCGTTCGGTAGAGCTCGATCCGGACTTCATGTTCATGATCGCCAAGATGACCATGGGCGTGCTCGCGGCCTCCGAGTTTCCGCCCGACATGGATCGGGCGAAGACGATTCTCGACGAGGTCTTGGAGAAGACCGAGCGGCGCAACTTGATGGTCCAGGTGAGCATGGCGCGCTACTACGCGGTGAACGCTGGCGACTCCAAGCTCTTCACCGAGCTCTTGCAAGAGGTGATCGACGCGGGCGACGTCCTTCCCGAGGCTCGGTTGTCGAATACCATCGCCCGGCGTCGGGCGGCGCGCTACCTCGATCGCATCGAGTATTTCTTCAGCGACCTCAACGAGTGATCACTGTCGGCCGTTCACCATGCTCGTCGTCCTGAACACGATCGTATCGGCGCTCGTCATCGGCGCAGCAGCATGGCTTTCGAGGCGATATCCCGTCACGGCGGGGTTCCTGATCGCGTTACCCTTGGCGACGCTGCTCGCCCTGCCGCTCGCGTATCTACAGCACAGAGACGCGGGGAGCGTGTTCGAGATGGCACGCAGCATCTTGGTGGCGCTCCCGATCACGGTCCTGTTCTTCGTCCCGTTCTTGATGCGCGAGCGTTTTTCGTTTTGGGGCGCCTACGCCCTCGGGTGTGCGCTCTTGCCGGTCGGCTACTTCGTGCATCGCGCCATCATGCGCGCGCTCGGTTGATCAGAGGGCGGCTCCGCCGTGGACGTCGATCGTCTCGCCCGTGAAGTAGTCGCAATCGAAGACGAACTTCACCGCGCGCCAGATGTCCTCGGGCTGCGCCATCCGTCCTAGGGGAATCGACGCGCGAATCATGTCGAGCGCCTTTTGATTCATGCTCGCGGTCATCGGCGTTTCGACGGCGCCCGGCGCAACCGCGGCAACGCGAATTCCGTAGGGCGCAAACTCCTTCATCCACGTGCGGGTGTTGGCCGCAAGCGCGGCTTTGGCGGCCACGTAATTGGTTTGACCGCGGTTGCCGTGACGCGCGACCGACGAGATGTTCACGATGACGCCGTGCTCGCCGTGCTCGATCATGTAGGCAACGACCTCTTGCACCATCAACGCGGCGCCCGTCAGATTGACCGCCAGAACCACGTCCCAGTCCTCGCGGGACATGCGCCGAATCTCCCCGGTCGTTCGGCTCTTGCTGACCCAGAGGCCGTCGCGGATGATGCCCGCGTTGTTGATGAGCGCGTTGAGACCGCCCATTTGCTTTGCCGCCCAGGGGACGAAGCTCGCGATGTCGTCCTGGTCGGCGACGTTGAGCCGACGGCGATGGATGCCTTGGGGGAGGGCGGCGAGGCCTTCCTCGTTGACGTCGCCCACGGCGACCTGTGCTCCCGCGGCGAGAAGTTGCTTGGCGAAGTGCTCTCCGAGGCCGGAGGCGCCGCCGGTGACGATGACTTTGAGTTGATCGAGCTCCATGCGAGGGAGTCCTAGTCGCTCAGGCCTCTTCTGCGCAAGCCGGTCGCGTCTAAAACCGGCCGCCGATCGAAACGCCTGCCCCGCGCCTCGACACCGCAGGTGCAATCCCCCAGCTGATCTCGTGCCCCGGCATCGGCATCTTTCCCTTTTTGTAGCTTTCCCAGGCCTTTTCACTCGGGGTCTTGCGAAACGACGTCCCGAAGGTCCCAAGACCTACCGCGACAAAGAGCCCGCCGACCACGTAGCCCGACACGCGGTCCGCGCGGCCCGAGCTACCGGGGATCGGCGTGATCGCGAGGACGATGACTCCGGCCAACGCGTGGGTGAGCGCGTCCCACCGCACCAACAGGCGCTCGCCTTGGCGCATCTCGTCGGAGGCTTGAAGCTCTCCTTCGAAGTGCGCGAGCTCGAGCTCGGTGATGCCGTCGCTCCGCGCCTTCTCCCAGCGCGCGAGCCGGCGTCTCTCATGCGAGATGCGGGTTGCGGCGAAGACGCCGGTGGTGAGGTCCGCCATGCCGAGCGTCAAGAACATGACGCCGAGGCCTCGCGAGTATTGACTCTGCGGCTCGTTCTCGACGAGACGCCAGATCCCGAGACCGATCAGAATCGATCCACCGGTGATGCCCGCAGCGGCCGCGTACTTCTTTTCCCTGATGGTCTGCTCGGTCGATAGCTCGAGCAATCCGTCCAAGAGCTCGGCATTGAAGGCGAGCGCATCGGTTGCCGAGGCGTCGATCTCCTTCTCGATGACCTCGATGTCTGCGGTCGAGCTCCCGCCCTCGGCGGTTTCGATCGGCGTTTCGATCGTCTCCTGTGCGCCCGCCCGCGAGGATAGCGCAGGAAGGCCGAGGAGGGTCGGGATCAGAAGCCAAGCGGAGAATGGACGCATAGGGTGACGACGGCGTGGAATGTCGATTACGGGCCGGGGATCAGGCCCTCTTGCGGCCTCGAAGAAACTTCTCGTGGGCCTTGCTCAACGAGTCGTAGAATCGCTGTGGCGCCGTTCGTTTGAGCCGCCATGCCATGCGTCCATCGCGCATCGGTTGCACGTAGAGCTTGCCGTCGCGCACCGCGTCGATCGCTTCTTGGGCGACATCGGGCGCCTGCACTTTCGAGCGCTCCATCCACCGGATGACCTGGGCGTCCTCTTTCGGGGTGGTCGCGCCTCGGCCTGCTTCGACGATGTTGGTTCGAAAGAAGGTCGGGCACAGCACCGCAACGTGGATGCCCTCGGGCTTGTACTCCGCGTAGAGGGTTTCACTCAGCGAGACGACCCCGGCCTTGGTCACGTTGTAGGCCGACATCGCCGGTGGAGCCAAGAGCCCAGCAGCGGAGGCGACGTTCAAAATGTAGCCGCGGCGCTGCGCCCGCATCTTGGGGACCGCCGCCTGGCAGCCGTAGATCACGCCCCAAAGATTGATGTCGACCGCCCACCGCCAGTCCTCGATCGAGATCTCGTCGAAGGGCCCGCCCACGGCCACCCCTGCGTTGTTGGCGAGGAAGTCGATGCCTCCGAGCCGCTCCTCGGTTTGTCGAACGAGCGCGAAGACGGCCTCGCGATCGGTGACGTCACATGGAATCACCTCTGCTCGGGCCCGCTCACCTCGCACGAGCTCGGCGGTTGCTTCGGCGGACGATGGATCGATGTCGGACACGACGAGCGAGGCGCCACGCCGGGCGAGGTCGAGGGCCAGCGCCCGGCCCAAGCCGCTGCCGGCTCCGGTGACGACCGCTCGGAGCGGCTTCGGAAAAGACATGGCGGGAGGGAAGCCTCGATCGGGGGGTGCGTCAAGGCGCTTGCACGAGGGCAGGGGGATGGTGGAAGGTCGCCCTCCATGACCGGCACTCGCAGGCGGAGCTTCTGGGGGTGGGGTTGGGAGGACAAGTTCCCCGACCCCGCGGCGCGGCGGGCCCTCGGCGAGCATGCGCAGTCGATGCTCGGCTTTGCCCCTGAGCGGTGCGACGAACCCCCATCGCTGCAGGCGATCGAGCTCCGGGCACCCCGGGTGAGCCCACCTTCGGCGCTCGGGGGTTTCATGACCCAGGACCATGAGGCGCGCGTCCGGCACACCTATGGAAAGAGCTATCGCGACGTGATCCGCGGCTTCCGGGGCGACTTTGCGGCTGCGCCCGACCTGGTCGCCACGCCGGGGAGCGAGGCGGAAATCGCCGCGGTGCTCGACTGGGCCGGTGACGCCGGGGTCGCGGTGATCCCGTTTGGCGGCGGGACGAGCGTGGTCGGCGGCGTCGAAGCCGATGTCGGCGACCGTTACCGGGGCGTGGTGAGCCTCGACCTCGCGCGCCTCGATCGCGTCCTCGAGGTCGAGCGAAGCTCGCTCTCGGCGCGCATTCAAGCCGGGGCGACGGGGCCGGCCTTGGAGGGGCAGCTCGCCGAGCATGGTCTGACCCTTCGGCACTTCCCCCAGTCGTTCGAGTTTTCGACGCTCGGGGGTTGGGTGGCCACGCGGGCGGGTGGCCATTTCGCGACCCTCTACACCCACATCGACGATCTGGTGCAGTCGACGCGCGCGATCACGCCGAGGGGCCTCTGGGAGTCACGGCGGCTCCCCGGCTCGGGCGCCGGGCCGAGCCCGGATCGCCTGATGATCGGGTCGGAGGGATGCTTTCGGCGTCATCACCGAGGCGTGGCTCCGGGTCCGGCCGCGGCCGACGTTTCGCGTCACGGCGACGGCGCACTTCGAGGACTACGAGCGAGCGGTCGATGCGGTGCGGGCGCTCTCGCAGTCGGGTCTCTACCCGAGCAACTGCCGGCTTCTCGACAAGCGCGAGGCGGCGCTCAACGCCGTCACGATGGACGGGACGCACGTGTTGATCGTCGCCTTCGAATCGGCTGATCACTCGGTCGAGCCCTGGATGGAGCGGGCCCTGCGAGCTCGTCGCCGATCACGGGGGGACCTGCCCCAAGGGGCCGGTCTACCGGGAAGAGGGCGAGCGCAGCGCGCTGAGCGGAGGCGCCGGCGCCTGGCGGGACGCGTTCATCGAGGCGCCGTATCTGCTCAACGTCATGGCGAGCATGGGCATGATCGCCGATACGTTCGAGACCGCCTGCACGTGGGACCGCTTCGAGCAACTCCACAGCGGCGTGATCAGAGAGGTCCGCCGCGCGATGAGAGACGCCTGCGGCGCGGGCTTCATCAGCTGCCGGTTCACGCATGTCTATCCCGACGGACCGGCGCCTTACTTCACCTTCATCGCGCCGGGGCGATACGGCGCCGAGGCGGATCAATGGATGGTGATCAAGAAGGCCGCTTCCGACGCGGTGCTCGCGCACGGCGGCACGATCACCCATCATCATGCGGTCGGTCGGTTTCATCGCCCTTGGTATGAGCGGCAGCGCCCGGCGCTCTTTGGCGACGCGCTCCGGGCGGTCAAGGGTGTGCTCGACCCGAGCGGCGTCATGAATCCGGGTGTGCTGATCGACTGAGCTGCTTAAACGGAACGGGCGCCCCGAGGGGCGCCCTTCCTGTCCGTCCAGATATGGGCGAGTTACTTGTTCTTGCCCTTATCCCGTGCCGGTGTCCGAACCGCCCTTGACCTCGTCGTCGACGCAGGTCCCGCCCTCTGGGCAGGATTGATCAACGCTGCCGTTCGGGCCGCCATTGCCCTTGCCCGGGTTGCTCGAGTCTACGCCGTCGGCGTTGTTGCCGTGGCCGTTATTGTCTTTGCCGCCGCTGTCTGTCGTGCCGCCGCTGTCTGTCGTGCCGCCGCTGTCTGCCGTGCCACCGCCGGTGTCACCACCGCCCGACTCGCTATCCCATTCACTCGCCTCAGCCGCGTTCCCGCGGACCATGTTGCCGAGATCATCGGACAGAATGTTCGTCGAAAAAGGGCTTGCGTCGGCTTTCATCAGACCAAACACGCCCACAGCCGCCGCAAGCACCAGTCCTAAAATCCAACGCTTTGCTTCCATTTTCGATGCCCCTTTCACTTTTTCAGTATATGCATAAAATTACAGTCCTCAAGTGGGGTATAGTACCAATTGTTCAGTTTGTCGTGGATGGCTTGGCGGCGGTGGCTTAAAACGGAACGGGCGCCCCGAGGGGCGCCCTTCCTGTTCGTATCTGTTGTTGGGCTAGCTACTTCTTCTTGCCGTTGCCCTTACCGGTGCCGGTGTCGGTCGGGGTTTCTGTCGCGCCGCCGGAGCCCGAGCCGCCCTTGACCTCGTCGTCGACGCAGTTGCCGGTTCCGGGCAGGAAGTGTCGGTGACGCTGCCATTCGGGCCACCGTTTCCCTTGCCCGGGTTGCTCGAGTCTACGCCGTCGGCGTTGTTGCCGTGGCCGTTGTTGCTCTTGCCACGGCGGCGCGCCGCCGCGTTGGGCTCGAGTCTACGCCGAGTCGGCGTGCTGTTGCCCCGTGGCCGTTGGCCCTTGTCCTTGCCCGGGTTGCTCGAGTCTACGCCGTCGGCGTTGTTCCGTGGCCGTTGTTACCTTGCCTTGGCCACCGCTGCTGTCGGCCCCCGCTGTTGTCGCCACCGCCGCGCGTGTGCGCCACCGCCGGCTGTCGCCACCACCCGACTCGCTGTCCCATTCACTCGCCTCGGCCGCGCTCCCAAGAACGCGGTTGCCGAGATCATCGGACAGAATCTGTGTGGCAAATGGGCTTGCGTCGGCCTTTATCAGCCCAAACAGGCCCACAGCCGCCGCAAGCACGACTCCTAAAGTCCAACGCTTTGCTTCCATTTTAGATGCCCCTTTCATGTTTTCAGTATATGCATAAAATTACAGTCCTCAAGTGGGGTACATTACGGACTGTTCAGTTTATCGTGGGTTGCTCGCGGCGATGATGTCCGGGAAGGGGTCCCCATCGATGTTTCCAGTCGCGATCACGTACCAAGACCGCGGTCCATCGTCCTGAATGATCCGGTAGTTGTAGACACGCCCCTGGACTTCGGTCGGCGAGATCTTCTGCCCGCCTTCGACGTTGAAGCCGAGCTCCGCAAAGGTTCCGGCGTACTTGCCGTACGTGAGCAGATACTCACGCTGAGCCACCGCGATGGCGCGGAAGGCCATGAGCGTTTGAGGCCGCCGCGCGCGGGCGACGTACTTGTTGTACTGATTCACGCTGAGGCCCGCGAGGATGCCGATGATCAGAACGACGATCATCATGTCGACGACGGTGTAGCCCGCCTGACGCCGATTCTTCTTCGATGCCCGAGGTCTGGACTTCATCTTGCGTCTCCTCCGTCGAGGCTGCCGAACACGGTGATCTCGTTGGCCCAGCACTGCGCCACCATGGCGTTGCCGCGCTGGATGAAGCCGTCTTGCGTTCCCCACCGTAACTTGGCCGTGTCAAATAGGGACCGAGCTTCCTTTCGACGGCTTTCCATCGACAGGAGCTCCCAGGAGTCGTCGACCTGCACGAAGAGGGTCGGCGGTCGGGTTTTGGTCACCGAGGCTTCGATGACGAAGCTCGAGAGCCCGTCGGACTCTCGCGGCGTGAGCGGCCTCATGGCTCCATAGGCCGCGCGATAGTCGTGGATCAGGTACGCAATCGCCGCCACGGCGAGCACCAACGTGGCCCCGCGGAAGAGTCGCCGCATCTTTCCCGGCTCCATCAGCCTGGCGGTCTTCGGCACGACGGTCTGGGGGATCTCGGTTTCAGGCCCGGCCTGCGGTTCCGGCTCTTGTGGGCCGTCTGGCACCACACTCAAGATCCCGGTATTCCGGTCCTCCACCTCGGGGTGCGCCATGCCGACGCCCTGATGCTCGCGATACCGACCGAGATCGGAAAGGAGCTCATCGAGGAACTGATAGCGGTCCTCGGGTTTCAGGCATGTCGCCTTGCGAATGATCCGGACGATGCCGGCAGGGTATTGCCCCAGCTCTTCGAGCATCGGGATCTCGCGCATCTCGCGCGGCGGATCCTCGCCGGCCACGACGAAGTGCAGGAGCCTCCCGAGCGAATAGAGATCGGAGCGCAGATCGATGCGTCGCTCGCTCGCGGTTTCCGGAGCGACGTAAGGACCGCTTCGAGGCGCGAGGCGCGGACCCAAGAGGAACGGCATCAGCTTCTCGTCGACCGGGATGTACTCAGGCGACAACGTGCCCACCGGTACCTCGATCGCGTGGAAGCGCCGGATGATGCGCGCGACGTTTTCGAAGTGCCTCAGGCGCTCCTCGAGCCGCCACGAGCCCCACGGCAGCTCCGAAAAGATCCCTTTCGGCTCCGGAGTCGCAAGGATCACATGCGGCTCCTCCCGGACGATCTCGATGCCGGAGGCTTCGGCGTACCGGACGATGTTCTGGAAGCTCAGCTTCTGGCCTTCGGTCGTCACGGCCTGCAGGACGATGACCGCCACTTCACGGTCCTCGCGGTCGAGTCCCCCGTGGACCACGATGCCGGGCGCGCGGAAGATGGGCCTCCCCACCAGCACCCCAGCCACGAAGGCATTGGTTGCGGTTTCTTGCATGGTTTACAGCATAGTTTGTTAAATCCAGTAAAGCCATACGAATCGGGCCGGGCCTCCTGGGGTTCAAGGAGGCTGTAACTTCGGGTCCCGGATGTCGTATCGTCTGCCGACATGCGAGTCGTCATCGTCGGAAACGGGGTCGCGGGGATGGAGGCGGCGCTTGCTGTGCGAAAGAGGGAGCCGGACTGGGACATCACCATCGTCTCCGAGGAGAGCGACCACTTCTTCTCCCGAACGGCGCTGATGTGGGTGTTCAGCGGACAGATGAGCCTCCGGGACATCGAGCCGCTCGAGCGCGACGCCTACGAGAGGTTGGGCCTGCGCCGGGTGCGCGCCCGGGCGACCGGGATCGACACCTCGGCAAGAAGCCTCTCGCTCGCGGGAGGGGCGGGCGACATTGCGTACGACCGTCTGTTGATCGCGTCCGGCTCGCAGCCTCGTCCCGGACCTTGGCCCGGGAGTGACGCGCGCGGGGTCGGCCATTTCGTCACGCTGCAGGACCTCGACTGGTACGAGCGCGAGGTCCACGGCGGCGCGTCGCGTGGCGGCGAGCCGCCCCGGGCTCGAGCGCATGCGAGCGCGAGCAGTGACGACTCGCCCTATCGCTTTCGCGAAGCGGCAGCCGAGCGCCGCGGCCGGTTGGCACAGCGCCCGGCGGTCGTCGGAGGCGGGTTGATCGGGATCGAGGCGATCGAGGTCGCCGTGGCTGCCGGCCACCAGCCCCACTTCTTCATCCGCGAGGAGTGGTTCTGGCCGATCGCGCTCGAACCGCGAGAAGCGCAGTGGATCAGCCGCCGCATGGCGGATCACGGGGTCGACGTGCACCTCGAGCACGACCTCGAAGCGCTCGAAACCGACGCGGACGGAAACGTCGCGGCGGTGCGAACGAATCACGGCCGCTACGAGAGCGACTGCGTGGTGATCGCGATCGGCGTCATGCCAAACACGCAGTGGCTCACCGGCTCGGCGATCGAGCTCGACGAGCGCGGCGGGATCGTGGTCGACGAGGGCCTTCGGACGAGCGCACCTGACGTCTTCGCCGCTGGGGACTGCGCCTCGGTTCGCTGGTTCGACGGAACCCGGCGTCCCGAGCAGCTCTGGTACACGGCGCGCGATCAAGGACGTGTGGCCGGGCGACGTCTGCTCGGCGATACGCCCCAGTACAATCGGGGTACCTGGTACAACTCGGCGAAGCTCATGGACATCGAGTACACCACGGCGGGCCTCGTGAACCTGAAGCTCGAGCGCGAGACGAACTGGTTCTTCGAGGAAGAGGGAAGGGTCCGCAGCACGACGCGGGTCGTGCTCCAGGATGATCACGTCGTCGGCTTCAACATGCTCGGGCGGCGATGGGATCACACCGTGCTCACCCGCTGGATCGAGGAGCGGCGGGCTCTCGACTGGGTGCTCGGCCATCTCAACGAGGCCGCCTTCGACACCGAGCTCGTCCCACCTCTACGAGGTTCCGAGGGCATAGGATGGATCAACAGGGACAAAACGGGCTACTCACGACCTATCGCGAAGGCTGGCGAAATCGAAGCGTGGTCGGCCTCGCAATCTCCGCATCGCTCGTGCTCTTCTACGTCGTGCTCTATTGGGAGCACACAATCGAGCAGCACTTCGGTGTCGCGCCCTTCACGAAGCTTTCGGAGGCCATGGGGCTTCGCAACCGCTGGTACCTCTACGGCTTCCTCTACTGCGTCGCGATGAGCTCGGGCGCAGTCTACTACCTGCGGCGCCATGGGAACAGCCGCTACAACCGGTTTCGGATCACGGCGAACGTCGCGATTCAAATCGCGCTCGGGTTCACGCTGCCTTTCATCATGCCGCTCTTCGGCGGGAAGGAGTTCTACTTCTCGTATTTCTGGCCGCTCAAGTACGACTATCTCTACCCGCAGACGCTTGCCGACCTGCCCTTGTACTTGTCGCTTTACACCGTCGTCGGTGCGCTCTTGGCGGCGCCGATTCTCGCAGTGCTCTACGGCAAGCGCTGGTACTGCTCGTGGGTGTGCGGTTGCGGCGGCCTCGCCAACACGTTCGGCGACCCCTGGCGGCACCTCACCAGCAAGTCGACCAAGTCCTGGCGCTTCGAGCACGTGACCATTCACGTGGTGTTGTTCGTGGCGATCGCAACGACGTTTCTCATCGGCTTGGACTGGCTCATCGGCAAAGATTACCCGACGTTCCATCGAATCGTCGCCGGCGACGATTGGCAGGACTGGTCGATCAAGAGCTTCTATGGCTTCGCCGTAGGGGCAATCCTGGCGGGCGTGATCGGCACGGGCCTCTACCCGGTGTTCGGGCCGCGCGTGTGGTGCCGCAACTTCTGTCCGATGGCCGCGGTCCTCGGGTGGATGCAGAAGGTGGGGCGTTTTCGCATCAAGGTGAAGCCCGGGATGTGCATCTCCTGCGGGAACTGCAGCACTTATTGCGAGATGGGCATCGACGTTCGCTCCTACGCGCAGGCCGACCAGAGCTTCACGCGTGCGTCGTGTGTCGGCTGCGGGATGTGCGCGCACATGTGTCCGCGAGGCGTGCTCAAGCTCGAGAGCACTTGGGAACGAGCCGAAGACAAAGAGCGACAGAAGCTTTCGGTGGTCGATTTCTGATCGTCAGGCGAACGCGCGGGTCCACGCCGCCAAGACATCTTCCGAAAACAGCACGAACCGGATCTCATCGAGGCTCCAGTCCCGCTCTCGGACCACGTCCGCCGAGATCGCGGCCGCCTGATCGAGCGGATAACCGTAGACGCCGCAGGAGATGGCGGGGAACGCGATCGAGCGAAGCCCATGGTCGGCCGCAAGCTCGAGCGACGACCGAATGGCAGAGGCGAGCAGCTCGGCGTCGCGTCGTCGTCCGCGGTAAACGGGACCGACGGCGTGGATCACGAACCGGGCGGGCAGCTCGAATCCTGGTGTGATGCGGGCCTCGCCGGTCGGACAGCGCACGCCCGGGCGGACTTCACGGATCGCGCGGCACGCCTCGAGCAGCGCGGGGCCCGCCGCGCGATGGATGGCTCCGTCGACGCCGCCGCCGCCGAGCATCGTCTGATTGGCAGCATTCACGATGGCGTCGGCCGTTTGTTGGGTCAGGTCGCCGCGCAGGATGCCTACCTCGGCGGTCATTGCGCGCCGTCCGCGGGCGGCAGGGTCGGGGCGGGTTTGCCCATGAGCTTTTCGAAGGCGTCCGGCCCGAGCGACTGCGCCATCAGGCGTTCGAGCCGGGCTTCAATCGCCTCGCGGTGACCGGGCGAGTCGTAGGCGAAGGCAATGCCCATGCCCGCCGGGCGGCCGGGCTCGACATCGGCCCCCTCGACAACCCATCGAACCACGCCTCGAAGCACGATGGGCTCGCCGAGCTCGGGCGCCTCGATCCGGAATGACAGCGCCGTGCCGATGCCGAGGGGGCGGTCGGTTCGGATGAAGGTCCCACCCCGGCTGATGTTGTGTGTGTAGTCGGACAAAAGCGCATTCAGACGCTCGTATTCGACGGGCAATTCGAGCGCCGCCCGACCCGATTCCCGCCGCTCACGACCTCGTTCTGACATGCCGAGAATCGAGAGTAGGAGCCCTCGGACCAAGCGGCAACAACCCGGTCGCTTGACGCCGAAAGGGCCACTGCCTACTCTAGCGCTCCCCATAAACCCGGACGCTCCGCAGCTGCGTCGAGCGTTTTTCGCGCGAGGATTGCGCATGACTGAACCCGATTCCAAAACAAGTGAGACCTCGCCGAAGGAGGTGGCGCCTGTCGAATCGCAAGCCGCACCTCCGTTCGACGAGCACGACGCCGAACCAGCGGTGGCAGACACCGTGGCTGGCGAGGTGGCCGCGGCAGAGGCCGAGTCCGACACGGTGGCCGGGGGTGCCACGCCCGACGCGAGCACCGAGAGCTCCTCGGGTGAGGTCGAGGCAGAGGGGGCGAGCACGGAGAGCTCCTCGGGTGACCTGGCTGCTGAGGGAGAGGGTAAGAAGAAGCGCCGGCGGCGTCGCAAGAAGAAGGGCGCGCAGGCGGGTCCGAGCGAAGCGCCTCCGGACAACAAGCCCGCACATCATCACGCGCCGTTTCTTCATTTGTTCTCTGGTGGCGCAACGCGAAGGCACGCCTTCTCGGTCGGCGAGGAGATCGCCGGCCGCGTCGAGCGTGTCGAGCATGGCGTGGTGATCGTCGACGTCTTCGGCAAGGCGACCGCGATCGCCGACGTCGACGAGCCGCGCGAGATTCCCCACGTCTTCCACGAGCCGCATGTGCCGTTGGTCGGCGCCGCAGTCGAGCAACGTCCCGCGCCACCGATCGAAGCCGCGCAGCCCGAGGCTGCTCCGCCCGTGCAGGGCGACATCGCCGGTTGGCAGTCCACCCCCACGGAGGTCAACGACCTTCCGGAAGATGATCTCGCCGAAGCCGACACGGTCGTCGGCGCACAGGCGTATGTTCCCTCGATCGCGGCGGGAGCAGCGCTGGCTGCGACGGAGCCTCCCAAGGCGGAGGCCGAGATGTCTCCGGCGACCGTGACCGAATCAGAGCCGGAGGCCCGCGCCGAGGCCGAGACCCACACCGGGCCAGAGGCGGATTCTGAGCCCCACGGCGAGCCCGAGGCCCAGAGCGAGACGGAAGAGGATCCGGCCGATGCCGATCTGACCCTTCTCGATGCGTTGCCGCAGCTCGAGGCGCCTCAGGCCGGGGCGATCTTTCGAGGGCGGATTGGCGGGGTTGCAGAGAGCGGACACATCGTCATCGTGAACCGCGTGATCGACAAGCCGTCGGTTCGCAAGGCGCTCCGCGCGGCGCGTGATCTTCACCAGCGCGTGCATGGCGTCGTGTATGGCTACAACCGCGGCGGGTTCGACGTGCTCGTCGGCGGTGTGCGGGCGTTCTGCCCGGCGAGCGCGATGTCGCTGACGCCCATCGAGGACCCCAACGCGTTCATCGGTCAACGCTGTGAGTTCTCGCTGCCGCAGGACAAGGGCGGCAACAAGAAGAGCATCATCGTCAGCCGGCGGAGCATCCTCGAGAAGGAAGCCCGGAAGAAGGCGCGTGAACGGATGGGCGAGCTCGCAGAGGGCACGCGGCTTCGCGGCAAAGTGCTCGAGGTGCGCGACTACGGCGTGCTCGTCGATCTAGGTGACGGGCTCGATGGCCTGGTCCACATGAGCGAGGTCTCGTGGAGCCGGGGTACCCGGCCCCAGGATGCGGCCAAAGTGGGTGACGAGGTCGACGTCGAGGTCCTGAAGGTTCAGCCCGCGTCGCGAAAGGATCGCTTTGGCCGCGTGTCGCTCTCGATGAGGGCCTGCCAGCCCGATCCATGGGACGCTGCGAAGGACACGTTGAAGCCGGGGATGCCGATCAAGGGCAAAGTCGTTCGCACGACGGACTTTGGCGCCTTCATCGAGCTCCAGGAAAACATCGAGGGGCTCCTGCACATCTCGGAGCTCGGCGGAAGCAAGGAGCTCACGCACGCCAAGCAGGCGGTCACCGAAGGAGACGAGATCGACGTGGTCGTCGAGCGCGTCGACCGCGAGCAACGACGCATCTCACTCTCGAAGCTCTCGGAGGCCGACGCCAAGGCGATCGAGGCGGGGGAGATCGAGCTCGGCAAGGGCCCGCGTTCTCTCAAGCCGGGTTCGCACGTCGCGGTGGTCGTGAAGCGGGTCGAGCACAATGGTGCTCAAGTCCAGGTCGATGGAATGCTCGGCAAGCGAGGCCGAGGCTTCATTCCAAGCCGTGAGCTTCAAGACATGGGTGGCGAGAAGCGCAAGGGCATCTCTCAGGGCGACGTCATCGAGGTGAAGGTCATCGGGACGGAGCGCGACGGAACGCTTCGTTGCTCGGTTCGCGCGAGGCTCCTCGACGAGGAACGAAAAGCCGTCCGCGAATACCGCAAGGAGTCGGCCAAGCAGGGCCTCGGAACCTTCGGCGACCTGCTCAAGGCCAAGCTCGGCGAAACGTCCGACTAACCCGGGGGCGCGCGACACGATCGGGGGCACGGGAATTCGCACGACACGGGGTTCCGTCGAACGGCTCGGGATGGGCAGCACAGCGAGCGGGGGCGACGCCAGACGTAGGATGGCGCGAGGAGCCGGCGGAGCGGGTCCCGCTCGCGAGCACGCCCGTGCCGAGCCGTCCCGTCCTCCGGGGATCCAATCGTGCGGACCGAGTGTGAGAGCGCTGACGGTGGCACGGTTGCGAGGGCCGTTCCGTCGGCTTGTGACTGGTGGTCGGGTCGGATAGGCTCGGCGACTTGAATTGTTTGGGCGATTAACTCAGGGGTAGAGTGCAATCTTCACACGGTTGAAGTCGCTGGTTCAAATCCAGCATCGCCCACCACCGGGGGCGGCCCGCAGGGTCCGCTCGAGAGCTGATTAGAGGAGAAGCCTTTGGCGGACCTGTCGATGCTGGTCCAGGGAATCGAGGCCGGGGACATGCGAGCGCTCGCGCGGGCATGCCGGCTGATCGACGAACGGGACCCGCACACCCTCGCGCTGCTGAAGAGCATCTTCAGACACGACGGCCATGCCTATGTCCTCGGCGTCACAGGCACGCCTGGCGCCGGCAAGAGCACCCTGGTCGACGGACTGATTCGGCTCTACCGCGAGGAGGGCAAGCGTGTCGCGGTCCTCGCAATCGACCCGACCAGCCCCTATTCGGGTGGCGCCATTCTCGGCGACCGGATCCGGATGCAGCAGCACTTCACCGATGAGGGTGTCTTCATCCGATCGATCGCGACCCGCGGCCATCTCGGAGGGCTCTCCCGCTCGACCGGAGACGTGCTGCACGTGCTACAGGCCGCGAAGTTCGACGTGGTGATTCTTGGAAACCGTCGGGGTGGGGCAGGACGAGCTCGAGGTGACACGGCTGGCCGACACGACGCTCGTGGTGATGGCGCCGGGGCTCGGGGACGACATTCAGGCGATCAAGGCCGGTATTCTCGAGGTGGCCGACGTGTTTGCGGTCAACAAGGCCGACCGCGCTGGGGCGGATGCCACGGTGCAGGATCTGCAACAGATGCTCTCGCTTCGACGCGTGCCAGCCGGTGCGGGCAAGATGCAGGGCCACACGGCGGTTTCGACGATTCGAAACGCCCCAGAAGCCGAGGCCGGGGCAGTGGGTGCCACCGATCTTGAAGACGGTGGCACACCGCAGGGAAGGGCTCGAGGAGCTGGTCGACGCCTTGCACGCGCATCGTCACTTCCTCACGACGACCGATGCGGGTCGGGTGATTCGGGAGCACCGGCGAGTCGCCGAGTTTCGTGCGATCCTGTACCAGGCGCTGATCGACGAGGTCGACGGACGCTTCGCGGCGCAATTCACGGAGAAGCTTCAAGACGTGATCGATGGCCGGGCGGATCCCTACACCAGCGCCGAAGCCCTCGTTCGGGCCGCGCTCGGTGAGCAGACAAGGTCGTCGGAGTGAAGCGCTTGGGCTAGAGTGCGCGCATGACCTCGTTCGTGGAACTGAAGCACGACGGACACGTCAGCACTCTGACGATCCACCGTCCTGACAAGCTCAACGCGCTCAGCCGGGAAGTCCTCTCGGATCTGAGCGATGCCATCGTCTCGCTCGCGACCGCCGACGGTGTGCGAGCCGCGGTGATCACTGGGAGCGGCAAAGCCTTCGTCGCTGGAGCGGACATTGCGGCGATGAAGAACATGACCGAAGCCGAGGGGCGCGAGTTCGGCGCCCTCGGGCACGGGGTGTTCGACGCGATCGAGAACCTGAGGTTTCCCGTCATCGCGGCGGTCAACGGGTTTGCCCTCGGCGGCGGTTGCGAGCTCGCGTTGGCGTGCGACTTCATCTATGCGTCGAGCAAAGCGAAGTTCGGCCAGCCCGAGGTCGGTCTCGGGATCATCCCCGGTTTCGGTGGCACGCAGCGGCTCCCGCGGCGCGTGGGGTCTGCGGTGGCACGCGAGCTCATCTACACCGGAAGAATGATCGACGCGCAGGAGGCGCTCCGAATCGGATTGGTCAACGCGGTGTTCGAGCCCGACGAGCTCATCGTCTCGGCGGCGCAGGCTGCTGCGGAGATCGCCAGCAAAGGGCCGCTGGCGGTGGCCGCCGCGAAACGATTGATCCGGGAGGGGGCCGATCGTTCGCTGCCCCACGCGAACCAGCTCGAGCAGGGAGCGTTTGGCGGCCTCTTTGGGACCGACGACCAGCGAGAGGGCATGGAGGCGTTCGTCGGCAAGAGGACCGCCGCCTTCAAGGGCAGCTAGCGCGGTCGGCCGTCGGAGGCGAACGCACGTTCGACGCCCGGCCGATATCGAGCGGCCTTGTCGGCGCAGAGCGAGATCGCCTCGACGGCGCCGGCCAGATTGCGCGGTCCCCCGGTGAGCTCGGCGACCTTGGGCTCGAAGAACCGTCGCACCTCTTCTGCGGCCTCTTTGCTGCAGAACACCGCCCCGTACCACGGCATGCCTCCGACTTGAGAGCTCCCAAAGCGGGCGGCAAGCGTGTCGAAGTGCTCGGTCAGCCACCGCCACGCCTGCTCTCGGGTCGCCGCGTTGCGAAACTGCCCTCCGAGCAGGAGAGAGATTTCACTCACTCGAACACGGGAATCGAGCGTGAGGTCGAGAGCACGCTTCGAGAGTGTCGGGGCTTCGGCCTGTCCGAGCGCGGCGAGGATACGGCCGCGCGCCGTCGCATCGGTGCTCGTGCCGATGAGCCCTATCAGGTGATCGAAGAGCCCCTCGTCTCCTTCTTGCACCGCCGTCGCGAGCGCAAGCCCTGCAAGCTGCGGGTCGACGGCTCCCGCCTTCGCGCGGGTGCGATAGCCGATGTAGGCTCTGCCGAGGCGCGCGGCGTGGGCGCGAGCTCTCGGGTCACGCACATCCATGACCATGAACCGGATCACCGATTCGCGGAGAAGCTTCGTATCGCTCGAGTCATCCGGCCTTGCTCGCCACCCGAGCCGTTCGTAGTGCGAGCGGTAGAGCCCGCCTGCATAGACCCTGACCTTACCCGCGAGCGCGGGCGGTGCCGCTTGATCGATCATGAACCGAAGAGGGCTCATCGGCGCGGAGGCCACTTGTCTGAGGGGGCTTGGGACGAAGGTCCGGAACCACGGAAGCAAGCCTTCGACGTCGATCGCGCCGCGATCGAATGCGGCCTCCACACTGTCGGCGACCGCCATTCGCCCGCGGTCCGAAAGCTCGGCGAACCCTCGGGTTCTCAGGCTCGACCAATCCGAGGCGGACATCGAGAAACGGAAATACCCCGCCGCGTCGCTGTTGGGCATCCACCAGCTCGGGCAGCCGGGAAGGTCGATGCGGTCTTCGGTGCCTCGCAACGAATCGCAGGTGGTTCCGCCGGCGTGCCGAACACAAAGCGGAATCTGCCACGTGCGCCGCGGATCCCCCGAAGAACCGAGGGGAAAGTAGCGCTCCTGCGTGAGCCGCAGCTGGCGCGAGCCGCCCTCACAGGAGGAGTCCGAAGTGCCCGAGACGAGAGGAACGCCGGGCTGGCTCAAGAAGGTGAGAAACGGCGGTGTGACGTCGATGTCGCTGACTTCGTCGAGGGCCGAGAGCAGGTCGTCGGAGGTGGCGGTGCCTTCTCGGTACCTCCGGAGGTAGAGCTGGATTCCTTCGCGAAACGTGTCGGTGCCGATCCACCGCTCGAACATTTCGAGGACGGCCCCGCCTTTCTCGTAGGTGATGGCGTCGAAGGCGTTCCTGATGTCGTGGTTGCTTTCGACCGGCTGGCGGATGCTCCGTGCGCTCGTCAGGCTGTCGAGCTGCATCGCGCGTTGTGCCGAAGCGAGACTGGCGAGGTCTCCACGGTACTCGGGGTGCAGGGTCTGGATCACCTTGTTGCCCATCCAGGTGGCGAAGGCTTCGTTGAGCCAGATGTCGTCCCACCACGGCATCGTCACCAGGTTTCCGAACCACTGATGGGCAAGCTCGTGCGCCAACACATAAGCGAAGGCGCGCCTCTGGTCTTCCGTCGCGCTTTCCTCGTCGAGCAGCAGGAGCCACTCCCGGAAGGTGATCAAACCGACGTTCTCCATGGCGCCGGCGGCGAAATCGGGCACCGCGACCAGGTCGAGCTTTCGGTACGGGTAGGGGATGCCGAAATAGGTTTCGAGCGCTCGGACGAGCTCTCCCGTTCGCCGCAGGGCGTAGCGCAGTTGTCCTCCTCGACCCCTGGCCGCGAGGCCTCGGAGCGGAATCGCCGTGGGGCGACCTTCGCTCGGTGGGATGGTCGGCCCGTCGACCACATCCAAGGGACCCACCACCCACGCGACCAGATAGGTCGGAAGCGGCGGCGTCTCCATGAAGCGAACGCGCTGAAGGCCGTCTTCGAGCTCGACTCTGCTGTCGATCGGGGTGTTTGCGGCGGCGACTTGGTCCGCAGGGACCGTGAGCGTCAGATCGAAGGGGGTTTTGAAACGCGGCTCGTCGAAGCATGGAAACGCCAGACGAGCGCTGATCGATTCAAACTGAGTGAAGGCGTAGGCATCTCCGCCCGTTTCGACGCGGTAGAGCCCTCGCAGCGGGGTATCGAAGGCGGCTGTATACGTGACGTGGAGCGTGCTCGCGCCCGCGGGCAACGTCTCGTCGAGCGCCACGTGCGCCACACCGTCGGAGGTGCGCTGCTCCCAGTGAGCTTGCACTCGAGAGGAACCATGCGTTGCGTGAATCGACGTCACGGTCAGCCCCTCGCCGTGCATCCAGAACCCGTCCGACGGCTCGTCGAGCTCCAAGCTGATCATCACGGTCCCCGAGAATTCCTCGCGGTCCGGGATCACGGTGAGGCTGAGACGATAACTGGTCGGCCGAACCCCCTCGGGGAGCTTGCCTCCGGGCACCGCTTCGGCGGCCGGTGTCGTCGTCACGGGCTCCATTGCGCTTCCGCAGGCGGCCGAGGCCGTAAGGCAGAGCAACGACAGGCCGCGGGCTGCCATTCGTGCAGCTTCGGTCATCCGTGCGGCCTTGGCCCGGGATCGTGGCCCAGCGCGAACAAGCGGTCGTAGAGCGCCGAGCCCAAGGGCCTGCGTGACGTTCGCGGCAGAGCTTGACCCAGGCACGGCGGCAGGCTCCGAAGCATCTGCGCCAAGTCGCGCATCGAGGGCCCGCCCGGCTCGGGTAAGGGCTTCTCCGACGGTTCCCGATTCGCCCACCAGGTCGCGGCCGCGGTAAAGAACACGGTGAGCACGGTTGCGGCGACCAGCTTCCGCGCGCTACGTGCGCCCACCTCTCCGGCGGCAATGAAGAGGAGCGCCGAGGTGACGATCGCAAATGCCCATCGCGCCAAGCGCTGCGCGCGCGAGGTCCTCGCATCGCCCACCTCGTACCGGATGAGCGTCTGCCAGTGCGGTTCGGGGGCCCGGTTGAAGAGGCCGTCGCTCACCAACACGCTTCGAAGCCAAGGCACTGCGGCCGTATGAGTCAGAAACGGCGTTGGCGCTGGAAGGTGGGCGAGGCGCCAAGACACCCCGTCGAGCTGCAGGCGCCTCGGCAGGATGGGCCACAGGCCGAGCTTCATCGCCACCAAGGGGCTCACGACGATCACCGCCACCACCGAACAGAGCGCCGTGATCACCGCTTGGACGATGGGCCTCGACGAAAACCCTCCCTGCAAAGCGGAGTGCGCGAGCAGCGCAAGGGCGGTCGCAAGAACGGGCACGGCGGCGATCTGCACCGCGCGCCCCGTCGTCTCGAGAGCCGGCATGGCCGCGGCTTCCTCGGAGGTCCGCCGGGCCAGCGCGAAGCTCACCCACGCGGTGGTTGCGCTCAGGCTGGCGAAGAACCACGAGCCCGCCGTCGGCAAACGGGTCGAGAGCGACGGATCCACCACGAGCGCTCCGGCAACCCCCGCCGCGGGAAGCATGACGAGGCTCGCAAACAGCGTTGCGCGCCGATAGCGTCCGAGCGCTCGTTCTCGCGTCGCAGGATGCGTCGTGCGCGCAGTCAACGAGGCCTCGAGCGCCGAGCACATCATCCAGGGGACGAACGCGCACGCGGCCAAGAGGAGCAACGAAGTCATGCGAGCTCCACGATCACTGGCGCGTGGTCGGACGGGGAGTGCCGCGCCCGCTCCTCTCGGTCGATCACGGCGCCGATCGTGCGCTCGGCGAGCTTGGCGGTGCCGTAGACGTGGTCGATGCGAAGGCCATTGCCCCGTTCGAAACCTCGCCCTCGGTAGTCCCACCACGAAAAGACGCCCCCGTGCGGATGAAACGGGCGGACGACGTCGTGAAGCCCGAAAGAGGCGACATCGCGCAGCGCATCCCTGACCGCGTCGCACGCAAGCACCGACGACCGCCACTCCGAAGGCCGCCCGATGTCATCGTCGTGGGGAGCCACGTTGAAGTCCCCGCAGAGCGCGACCTCGTCGGTTGCCGGCTCGAATCGCTTGGCCAGCGTCTCGCGGAGCCTGCCCATCCACCGGAGCTTGTACTCGAACTTGTCCGAGCCGACCTCGCCGCCGTTCGGAAAGTAGGCGCTCAGGATCGCCACCCCTTGTACCTCGCCGCTGATCAGCCGGGCCTGAGCGTCCTCTTCCTCATCCTCGAGGCCGCGGACGACGTTCGAGATCGGATGGCGGCTGAGGATCGCGACCCCGTTGTACGTCTTCTGTCCGAAGACCGCGGCTTCGTATCCGCAGTCTCGGATTTCGTCGTGCGGGAAATCCGTGTCGGGGACCTTGAGCTCCTGAAGGCATAGGACGTCGGGCCGCACGGCGTCGAGCCAGTCGATCACGTGCTGCTGGCGCGCCCGGATCGAGTTGACGTTCCACGTGGCGACCTTCATCCCACTATGGAGTAGCATGGAATGATGACGAACAAACGGATCGAGACCGACCGTGCACCCGCCGCGATCGGCCCATACTCTCAGGCGGTTGCGGTGGGAGATTGGCTCTACTGCTCGGGGCAGCTCGCGCTCGATCCCAAGAGCGCCCAGCTGATGGGCGGTGGTGATATCGAAGCTGAGACACGGCAGGTGCTGCACAACCTCGGGGCGGTCCTCGAGCGTGCGGGAGCGAGCCGGGGCGATGTCGTGAAAGCAACCGTGTACATGACGGATCTGGATGAATTCTCGAAGATGAATGAGGTTTATGCGACCTTCTTCGAGGGCCTGGTACCGCCGGCGCGCGCGACCGTGCAGGTCGCCGCATTGCCCAAGGGCGCGAGGGTGGAGATCGACTTCATCGCTCGGCTCGGAGGCTAGTGAGCGAAGGGATCACGTAGGTCGGCGGTGTCTTCGCGGTCGGGGCCGACGCTCACGAGACCTACCCGGCAGTCGACCTCTTGCTCGATCCGGGCGAGGTAATCCTGAGCGGCCGGGGGAAGATCGCCTCGGGTGCGGCAAGCGGAAAGATCTTCCTCCCAGCCTCGCACGGTCTCGTAGATCGGCTGGACCGCGTCGACGCGCTCGTAGGGAGGGTAGTCGAGTCGCTTGCCGTCCAGCTCATAGCCGACGCAGACCTGAAGGTTCCCGAGCCCGGTCAGGACGTCGAGCTTCGTGATGGCCAGCTCGTCGAGCCCGTTGACCGCCACGGCGTGCCGGAGCGCCACGAGATCGAGCCATCCACAGCGTCGGGGCCGCCCCGTGGTCGAGCCATACTCCGCGCCCGCGTCACGGAGCCGCTGGCCGGTCTCGTCCCCGAGCTCGGTTGGAAAGGGGCCGCCGCCGACGCGGGTCGTGTACGCCTTCGTGATCCCGATCGCACGGCGAATGTGGGTAGGACCGACGCCGGCGCCGGCGCAGGCCCCGCCCGCCACGGCGCTCGAGCTCGTGACGAACGGGTAGGTCCCGTTGTCGATGTCGAGCATCGTCCCCTGGGCGCCCTCGAGCAGAATGTTCTCCTCGGCTTTGATCGATGCACGAACGACGGCGGCTGCATCCCCGATGTAGGCGCGAAGCGTTTCGCCGAGCTCGAGATACTTCGTCGCGACCTCGTCGGCCTCGGGAAGGAGGCCACCGAGATCCGACGCCACGGGGCGCCAGCACTCGAGATTCGCCTCGAGCTTGCTCCGTAGCCGCTCTTCGTCGAGCAGGTCGCCCATCCGAACGCCGCGCCGGGCGACTTTGTCCTCGTAGCACGGGCCGATGCCCCGTTTCGTGGTCCCAATCGCCTCATTCGACTTCGCCTCACGAAGCTCGTCGATCGACTTGTGTTGGGGCAACACGACGTGGGCGCGCTGGCTCACCAGAAGTCGGCCTTCGGTCGCGACCCCGCGCACGCCAAGCGCCTCGATTTCGCGCGAGAGCACTGCGGGGTCGACGACGGTGCCCTGGCCGATGACGCATCTGGTTTGCTCGTGAAGAATGCCGGAAGGAATCAAGTGAAGGATCAGCTTCTCGCCCTCGACGACCAGGGTGTGGCCGGCATTTGCGCCGCCGGCGTATCGGACGACCAGCTCGGCGTACGGCGCGTAGAGATCGACGACTTTGCCCTTGCCTTCGTCGCCCCACTGGGCGCCCACCACCACCACTGCGCTCATGATGCTCTCCCAACGCGTGCCCACGCGAGTAGCTCGTCGTCGAGCTCACCTTCGAAGGCCCGCTTGCGGCCGTCCCCGATGCGCGTCAGCCGCGCGCGGGTTCCCGATTGCCAGATCAAGAGATCGTAATCCCACGCCTTGGCGTAACGTTTCGCCTCTTCATCGGTCTTCGCGGAAAGCACCGCCGCGCGCGCGCCGCGGCTCCGCCAGAGCTCGGCGGTCCGGTCGCGGCGCGCTCGGCCTCCTCCGGCTACGAGCACGCGTAGCGGAAGCTCATGTTTCAAGGAGACGCCCGCTTGGGAGAGCGCCCACGACACGTTGTCGACCTCGAAGGCGAATCCCGTGGCCGGAGCCGGTGCGTCGTACCGGCCGAGGAGGTCGTCGTAGCGTCCGCCCATGCCGAGAGGCTCCCCGGGTCCCGGGGCCAGAAGGGTCATGCTCACGCCGGTGTAATAGCTGTGGCGCCGCAGGTCGCTCAGGTCGATGGCCACGCGCTCGCCGAGACCGGCAGATTCGAGGCGTTCGACGACGCGCTCGAGCTCGTCGAGCGCCCGTTTGGCGGCTGCGTTTCGCAAGCGTCGGCGAGCGTCGGCGATCACGGAGCGGTCGCCGTAGAGATCACAGAGCATGAGCAGCCGCTTGCGCTCTCCGGCAGCGACGCCCGCATTCGCGAGCAGCTTTTCGAGATTCGTGGCGTCCTTGGTCGCGAGCGTTTCGACGACCGCGAGGCGCGCTTTGTGCGGGACGTGGTCGAGCACCTCGGCGCCGATCTTCACCTGCGCGAGCTCGACGAGAAAGTCCCGAAGCCCTACGCGCTCACAGGCGCGAACGGCAACCTCGATCACCTCGGCGTCGGCCTCTGGACCCTTCAAGCCGACGCACTCGATGCCGCACTGCAGAACTTGATGCTGCTTGCGAGCCCGACCGCGCCGCCGCCGAATGATCGTGCCCTCGTAGCACAGGCGCCATGGAGGGGGACGGTCCTGAAGCCTGGTCGCGATGATGCGCGCGATCTGAGGCGTGATGTCTGGACGGAGCAGCGCGACCTCGCCCGAGTCCGGCTCGACGAACCGCACCAGGTCGCGGCGGTCGACGGTACCGAGCCCGCGCTCGATGACCTCGGCGTACTCGACGGGCGGTGTGGTCACGCGCTGGTAGCCGTAGAGGTCGAACGTCTCCAGCAACTTCTGCCAGAGCAGCGTTCGGGTCATCGACGCCGGCGGGAGCAGATCGCGCATCCCGCCGGGTGGGGCCAACGGCAGGCCGGGAGTCGAGCTCCCGAGCGGCGCCTGGCCCCGGGTTCGTCGCTTTCGCGCCGAAGGGGGCATCTCAGAGCCTCAGGGTATGCACACTGCTGACATAGTCGATGGCGCGAAGCTCATCGAGAGCATCGCGGCCCACGGTCGAGTCGACGTTCCAGAGCGCCAGCGCTTGGCCACTCTTTTCGTCGAGCCCGACCTGCATGCGCGAGACGTTGATCCCGCGGCTGCCGAGAAGCGTGCCCACCGATCCGATGACCCCCGGCCGGTCCTGGTTGCGCATGATGAGGATCGAGCCCTCCATGACCGCGTCGATTTCGTAGCCTTCGAGGCCGACGAGCCGCGGCTCACCCCTGCGACCCGGCGTGCCGGTGGCGGTGTGGATGCCCTTTTCACCGGTCACGGTGACACGAACGGTGGTGGCATACCGATCGCTCGGCTCTTTGACCTCCGCCAAACGGATGCCGCGCTCTTGGGCCTCGTACGGCGCGCTGATCGGGTTGACCGGTTCTTCGAGGTGCTGCTCGAGAAAACCGGCCAGAGCCGCTCGCGCGATCGGGGTGACGCCGAGCTCTCCGGCCTCCCCGGTACAAGTGACCCGCAGCTCGCGCACGTCGATCGGCTCGAGCTGTCCGACGAGGCTTCCGAGCGCCTTGGCGACTTCGAGATAGGGGCCGAGCCGCTCGGCGATCTCTTGTGGGAGTGCGGGGACGTTGACCGCGTTCTTGACGATGCCGAGCTGAAGGTAGGCGATGACCTGCTCTGCGATCTCGACCGCGACGCGCTCCTGTGCTTCCGAGGTCGAAGCCCCGAGGTGCGGCGTGCACAACACGTTCTCGAGCTTGAGAAGCGGGTGGCCGGGATCGATCGGTTCTTTGCCGAAGACGTCGAGGGCCGCGCCGGCGATCTTGCCTTCGGTCACGGCGCGGGCGAGCGCCCCCTCGTCGACGATTCCGCCGCGGGCCGCGTTGACGAGCAGGGCGCCCCTCTTCATCTTGGCGAACGCAGCATCGTCGATCAGATTCTTGGTGTCGGGCGTGAGCGGCGCGTGAATCGTCACGAAGTCGGACCGCGACAGAAGCTCGTCGAGCTCCACGAGCTCGATTCCGAGCTCGGCGGCGCGATCGCTGCTCATGACCGGATCGACGCCGATGACTTTCATCTTGAGACCCTGGGCCCGGTCCGCGACGATCCGTCCGATGTTGCCGAGGCCGATGACGCCGAGCGTCTTGTACGCGATTTCCCTGCCTTGGAACTTGGTTTTTTCCCATTGGCCTGCGCGCATCGATGCGACCGCCTGCGGGATCTTTCTCGCAAGCGAAGCGAGGAGCGCCAGAGCATGCTCCGCGGTCGTCACCGAGTTGCCCGTCGGGGTGTTCATCACGACGATGCCGCGACGGCTGGCGGCCGGGATGTCGACGTTGTCGACGCCGATCCCGGCACGTCCCACGACCCTGAGTCTATGGCCGTGCTCGACGACCCGAGGAGTCACCTCGGTAGCGGATCGAATGATGAGACCGTCGTAGTCCCCGATGACGGCGCACAGTTCGTCTTCACTCATGCCCGGTCGAAAGTCGAGCTCGACTCCGGGCGCCTCGCGCAGCACCTTGAGACCCGCCTCGGCGAGCTTGTCGGACACGAGGACACGTACGTTGGACATGGCTTCTCCCTCGGAGTTCGGCCCCAAAAAGCCGCCGCGTGAGCTAGCAGCAGGCCACGAAGGGGTCAAGGAGGAGCGCCGCGCCGCCTCAGACCCAGTGGACCGCGCCGAGGTGGAGAAGTAGGGCAGCGACCCGATAGCCGCGTTGTGGATCGGTGTTCTCAGGCTGACAGGAGACGAATTGCGCCACCTCTTCGATCGTGTGCGGCTTCTTGCACAGACGCAGGGCGGCGCGCACGTCGTCCGGAAGCGCCGCGGTGGCCACGGCGGTGTCGACACGATCTGCCTGCGCAACGCGGTCCTTTCCACGCTCGAGGAGCAGCTTGCTCTCGAAGCCGCCGGCGATTCGACGCTGAATCCCGCGATCGAGAATCTCCCAGGCGTCGAGCCGCAGCGGGAAACCGCTGCTCGGCGGGTCCACACCCTCGTAGAACGTCGCGGTGCCCGAGGCCCAGGTGAAGAGATCGAGAAGCTTCTCTCGGACCTGCTCGGCGATGTGCTGAAAGAGCTCGAGGGGCTCGACGAGCCCGAGTGCGACGAGCGTGTCGCCGAGCTTTCCTTCGAAGCGAGGCATGACGGCGAGCGCCATGTCGAGCTCGCTTCGATTGATGACGCGCTTCGACACGAGGTATTCGCCCAACAGCTCGCCGGCCAGGTTGCTCGTGACGAATGCCGGCACCCCGTTCTTCGTGTAGACCTCCTTGCGTACGCCACCTTGCTCGCAGAGCCAAAGGCCTGTGCGTCGCGTGACCAGCGTGCGTACCAGAGCGGTCACGAAGCCGCCCTCTTCGAAGTCCACGCTTCGATTGGCCGAGGCCTTCGCTTCGACGCGTGTGGTGGTCGGAGTCATGCGCGATGCGGGAACGTGCCGGTACAAGTCTTTGATCGAGGACAGTGATTGGAAGTCGCCGCCGGCGATGCTGATGTCGTCGCGGCCGTCGACCTGTCCGGTCGCAACCGCCTCGACGACCTTGGCGTAGGCCAAGGGTCCGACGGTTGCGCCATTGGGCTTTCGGATCTTGTACTCGAGCGGCGTCACGTTGGTCGTCGTCGGGTGCTCGCCGGCGAGCATCATCGGCGTGGGAGGCATCGTGGCCTTCGGCACCGTGTCCGCCGACGTGCGCCGCGTGCGCGTCTCTGCGGCGATGGCCGCGACGATCGCAGCAAGCTCTGCCCGAAGGACATCCTCGGGCCGGCTCTGCCAAGGCTCGAGCGCTGCCCAGAATGCTCGCGCGGTCGGCGGCCGCTCCTCCAGGTTCACTGCAAGCGCCTTGAGGATCACCGAACCTAGGCCTTCGGGAAGCTGTGGAAGGAACTCGACGAACGGATGCACTTCAGCGTCACGAATCGCCAAGAGCACCGCCAGCTCGCTACCGCCGGCGAACAACGGCCGGCGCATGAAGAGCTCCGCGGCGATCACGCCCGTGGAAAACAAGTCCGCACGTTGATCGACGGCGCCGCCGGAGACCTGCTCGGGCGCGAGGTAGCCTAGCTTTCCATTCGCGCGGCCTGCGGTGCTCGCATCGAACGCGTTTACGCCGGAGCGCGCGATGCCGAAATCGGCGATCTTCACGTCCCCGTGAATCGACATCAGCACGTTCGACGGGCTGATGTCACGGTGCACGATCCCGAGCGCACGCCCCTCGCGATCGGTCGCACTGTGGACGGCTTCCAAGCCGCGCAAAATCTGCCGCACCAAATAGACGACGAGGTCGTGCTCGAGTCTCTTGCTTTCGAGAGTGAGGCGACGATTCAAGCGCCACAGGTCGCAGCCAGGCACATACTCGAGCGTCAAGTACGGCTGGCCTTCGATCTCACCGTGACCGAGCACGTGCACGACGTTCGGGTGGATCACTCGACTCGCAAGGCGAGCCTCCTCGGCGAACATCTCCTGAGCGTTCGATTCACCCGCGATGTGCGGGAGCATCCTCTTCAAGACGACGACGCGCGGCTCGCCTGCAGCGCGAGGCTCGAGCGCACGAAACACTTCCGCCATGCCTCCAACTGCAATACGATCGACCAAGGTGTACTCGCCCAACAGGGTGTTCGGCGGCGGGGCTGGCGGCGGTGACGAAGGTCTCTCCACGCTTTGGATTGTAACGGTGCCAACGGAAAATATCGATGTCAGAGCAAGAAAGTTTGGCGCAAATTGGAGATTTGTATGGCTGATCCGGATTCCAGGGCCGGGGCACGGTATGCCACCCCACAAATCTTGGCGTACGCGGCGCGGACCCACCATCCAAGCGACCCGGCGCTGAAGCGCGCGTTCGAGGCACCGGCGCGGCATGGCATGCCGGAGATCCAGCTCGGCGCCGCCGAAGGGAGGCTGCTCGAGATTCTGCTTCGGCTGGTGGGCGCGACCAAGGCCGTCGAGATCGGGACGCTGGCGGGTTACTCCGCGCTCTGGATCGCGCGTGCGCTCGGGCCTCAGGGACGCGTGTGGACGATCGAGGCGAACGCGAAGCATGCGGCCGTGGCCGCGGAGGTCATCGCGAAGTCAGGGCTCGCGGGCCGGGTCTCGATCATTCGAGACGACGCGGTCAACGTTCTTCCAAGCCTCCGTGATTCCGGTCCGTTTTGTGCGGTCTTTCTCGATGCAGACAAAGGCCGGTACGACGTCTACGGCCGATGGGCCACCGAGAATTTGCGTCCCGGCGGCCTCTTGATCGGCGACAACGCCTATCTCTTCGGGCGGCTCCTCGACGACACCGAGGAGGCGAGGGGGATGCGGCGGTTTCACGAGGAGATGGCCGCTCATTATCTGTCGGTCTGCATCCCGACGCCCGACGGTCTCGCGGTCGGGGTCAAGGTCGGGCCCGACCCTTGACCGCTCGCCGGGCGAGGATATAAGCCCCGCGCCCGGATTGCCCCGGTCTTGACCGGGGGTTGGGGCGGCCCTACCGGCCAGCGACGTAACAGGAAGGGTGGAGCGGAGCCCGCCCATCGCGAGCGCCGCGAGGAGCGGCTTCGTCGAAAAGTGACGAAGGTGCTTGTCCGACGCGTGACCTTCGCCTAAATGGCCGCCGGTCGCCTCGAGGACTCAAGAGAAAACGCAGCATGCAGATTTTCCCCCGCGAGTTGAACTACTTGCCCATCGCGCTGGCGCTCGTGGCCGGTGCTCTCGGCACAGCCGTGTTCGTGCTGTTCTGGTTCTACTTCACTCCACCCAACCTTCAGGTGGGATACACGCCGAAGCAGCCGGTGCCGTACAGCCATCGTCTGCACGCAGGCGAGCTCGGCATGGACTGCCGCTACTGCCACTCCCAGATCGAACGTGCGGCCAAAGCCATGGTGCCGCCGACCCAGACCTGCATGGGCTGCCACGCTGTAGTTCGTCAGGAGTCGCCCAAGCTGGAGCTCGTGCGCAAGAGCTGGGAGACCGATGAGGCGATCCCCTGGGTCAAAGTGCACCAGATTCCGGATCACGCGTTCTTCAACCACAGCGCTCACCTGAAAGCTGGTGTTGGATGCGTATCGTGTCACGGTCGCATCGATCAAATGGAGGTCGTCGGCGTCGTCCAGCCGATCGCCATGCAGTGGTGCCTCGAGTGCCACCGAAATCCCGAGCCGCACATTCGGCCCAAGAACGAGGTCACCAATATGAAGTGGGAAGCCGATGAGACGTGGCTCGCCCAGCGTGTCGAGGTTGCAGCTGCCCTCAATCCACCCATGAACTGCTCGGGGTGCCACCGATGACCCGCAGAAAGGCCTACGAGCTGAGCACGGGGAAAGGTCCGTCAGTCTGGCGGACGCTCGAGGACAAGAGCGCCGATCCCGAAGACCTACGAAAGCTCGCGCAGGAAGAGCAGCCGGGCGGATTCCTCACGGATCTGTTGAGCCCAAAGTCCTTGGTTTCCCGCCGCTCGTTCGTTCAAGGCTCGTCGATCGCCGCCCTGGCGGCGAGCCTCCAGGGTTGTCTGCGCCGCCCGGAAAAAGAGATCCTGCCCTACAGCAAAGCACCCGAGTACTTGGTCCCGGGCATCCCGTCGCACTTTGCAACGGTCACCTCGCGCGGCCGCGACGCGCTCGGAGTGGTGGTGACGAGCCACGACGGCCGTCCGACCAAAGTCGAGGGCAACGAGCAGCACTCGAGAAGCCTCGGAGGCACCGACGTTCGTGCTCAGGCTTACGTGTGGGATCTTTACGACCCAGACCGCTCTCAGTCGCCGGCTCAAAGGTCCGGCAACGCGTTGGTCGACGCGACCGATGCGGACTTCGACAAGATGTTGAAGGGCCTGATCGCCAAGCACGACAAGGATGGTGGCGCAGGCCTTCGATTCTTGGCGCCCGTGTCGAACAGCCCGACCTTCCGGCGCATGCGTGACGAAGTGATCGGGCGCTTCCCCAAGGCGCGTTTCCATACTTACAGCGCGATCAACGACGACAACGTGCGCGAAGGCGCCAAGCTCGCATTGGGGGCTCCGGCTTATCCGTCCTACGATTTTGCCCGATCGATGGTCACCGTTTCGCTCGGCTCGGACTTTCTCGGTTCGGAGCCGGGCGCCGTAGCGAATGCTCGGCGCTTCTACTATCCGCGCGGGCTCGTGTCTCCCAACAGGCCCATGAGCCGGGTCTACGCGGTCGAGTCGAACTACACGATCACAGGCAGCATGGCGGACCACCGACTGCGCTTGCCTCTCGGTGACGTCGAGCGATTCACACGCCTGTTGGTTGCGGAGCTCGCGGCCCGTGGGGTCGGCGAGCTGCGCGACTTCGCCGATTTCTTCGCGAAGTCTCCGGGAAGCCTCGATGCGGACGGAATCGACAAAGACTTTCTCGCGGCAATGGCGGACGAGCTCGCCGCCAACCCAGGCCGTTCACTCGTCGTCCCGGGCTACGGCCAGCCGGCGCGGGTTCATGCGCTGGTGCACGCCATCAACTATGCGCTCGGCAATGCCGACAACACGTTCGGTGTCGGCCCCATCATCGACGACAAGGACGAGCCGAGCACCGATAGCATCGAAGCCCTTGCGGCCGAGATCGACAGCGTCGAGTCGTTGGTGCTGCTCGGCGGAAACCCGGTTTACGATGCCCCCGCCGACGTGAAGTTTGCCACGCTCCTCGGCAGGTCAGGCCTCACCTCCGTGCACGTCGCAAGCCATCGCAACGAGACTTCGGAGCTGAGCTCGTGGCATGCTCCTCTCGCACACGAGCTCGAGTCGTGGGGCGACCAGCTGGCTCTCGACGGGACGCTTTCGGTGCAGCAGCCGCTCATCGCGCCCCTGTACGGTGGGCGAAACCCGATTGAAATCCTCGCACTCTTTGCCGGCAGAAAAGATCCGAGCGCCTACGACCTGGTTCGCGAGACCCAGTCCGATGCGCTCAAGAGCAAGACCGCGTCTCTGCTGATGATCGGCTTCCCGCCAGATGTGACGAGCGAAGACGCGGTCTGGCGCGGCGGGCTACACAGCGGTTTTCTCGCGGAGCCTCAGCGAGGCCACGCGAAAGTGCGCGCTGCGGCGATCATCGAGGCGATCACCGCGGCTCGAGCAACGGAGGCTCGGGTCGGTAAAGACAACTTCGAGGTCAACTTCGAGCCGGATCTCGCCCTGTGGGACGGTGAGCACGCCAACAATCTCTGGGCGCTCGAGCTTCCGAGCCCCATCACCAAGCTCGTTTGGGACAACGCCGCCCTCCTTTCGCCGGCAACCAGCAAGCAGCTCGGCGTGAAGAACGGGCAGATGCTTCGGCTCACGAAGGGCGAAGCCAATGTCGATGTGCCTGCGTGGATCGTTCCGGGGCACGCCGACTATTGCGTGACGCTCACGCTCGGCTGGGGACGTACGGCCGCGGGCCGCTACGGCAACGGAAAAGGCTTCGACGTAAATCCGCTTCGCACCACCGACGGCATGGACTTCACCCGCGGCGTGACCGTCCAGCCTCTGCGCGAGGCGTACAACCTGGTTCAGACTCAGACCCACGATCGCATGGAAGGTCGCCCTCTCGCCATCGACGCGACACTCGAGGAGTACAAGCAGGAGCCGGACTTTGCGTCCTACCGGTCGGTCGACCCGGTGAGCACGCCTCCTTTGTGGGCGCAGCAGGACTACAGCACGGGCCACAAGTGGGGCATGGTCATCGACCTCAACGGGTGCACCGGCTGCAACGCCTGTGTCGTCGCCTGTCAGGCGGAGAACAACATCCCGGTCGTGGGCAAGTTCGAGGTCGAGCGCGGTCGCGAGATGCACTGGCTCCGCATCGACCGGTACTTCGTCGGCGACGACGAGAACGACCCGGAGATCGCGGTGCAGCCCGTGACGTGTCAACAGTGCGAAGAGGCCCCGTGCGAGAACGTTTGCCCCGTCAACGCGACGGTGCATTCGCCCGAGGGCCTCAACGACATGGTCTACAATCGGTGCGTAGGCACTCGTTACTGCGCCAACAACTGCCCCTACAAGGTTCGCCGGTTCAACTACCTCGAGTGGCACGGTCATCTGGACGACAGGTTCGGCTGGTACGACGACTTTCCCGAGTCGAGAAAGCTTCAGTTCAACCCGAACGTCACCGTCCGCATGCGCGGCGTGATGGAGAAGTGCACGTACTGCGTGCAGCGCATCGAAGAAGGCAAGATTGCGGCCAAACGCGACGGCCGCGCGCTCAAAGATGGAGACATCAAGAGTGCGTGTCAGCAGGCCTGTCCCACTCAGACCATCGCGTTCGGCGATCTGAACGACCCTCAGAGCACGGTAGCGAAGTGGGCAGCGATCAATCGGAGCTACAAGCTGCTCGCCGAGATTGGGACGCGTCCCCGCACGTCTTTCCTAGGACGCATCCGAAACCCCAACCCCAAGCTGAAGGGAAACGGGTAACGACACCATGAGCTACGACGCACCCATTCGAGAAATCGGCGAGACCAATCTCCTTCCCGAGGGCACGACAGCCCACGACGTCACCGAAACGATTGCGGGCGTCACGGAAAACGCAGCCCCACGCGGCTGGTGGGTCCTGTTTCTCTTGGCAGTGTCGGTCCTGGGGATCATGGGCGCCGCCCTGACGTATCTCTTCTATCAGGGCGTTGGTGTCTGGGGAAACAACGCGCCCGTGTACTGGGCCTGGGACATCACCAACTTCGTCTGGTGGATCGGTATCGGTCACGCGGGCACCCTGATCTCGGCCATTCTCTTTCTGTTCCGGCAGAGGTGGCGAACGAGCATCAACCGCTTCGCCGAAGCGATGACCGTGTTCGCGGTGCTCTGCGCCGGTTTGTTCCCAGCGATTCACACGGGCCGGCCCTGGTTCGACTACTACCTGTTTCCGCTGCCCAACCAGATGGACATGTGGCCCAACTTCAAGAGCCCCCTGATGTGGGACGTCTTCGCGGTGAGCACCTATCTGACGATCAGCGTGATCTTCTGGTATGTCGGCCTCATCCCGGACTTCGCGACGGTGCGCGACCGGTCCAAGAACCTCGTCCGCAAGCGTATCTATGGCTTCTTCGCGCTCGGCTGGCGTGGCGCCCATCGCCACTGGCAGCACTACGAGCGGGCCTACCTGATCTTCGCCGGCATTTCGACGCCGCTGGTCCTTTCGGTCCACTCGGTCGTTTCGTTCGACTTCGCGACCTCGGTGGTGCCAGGCTGGCACACGACGATCTTTCCGCCGTACTTCGTCGCTGGCGCCGTCTTCAGCGGGTTCGCGCTCGTGTCGACGCTCATGTTGATCTGCCGTTCGGTGTTCAAGCTGCAGGGCATCGTCACCGTCAAACACCTGGACTTGATGAACAAGTTCATGCTCGGCACATCCCTGCTGGTCGGATACGCATACGCGATGGAGTTCTTCATCGCCTGGTACTCGGCGAATCCGTACGAGCAGTGGGTGTTCTTCCACAACCGCCTCGGCTGGGGCGAGCTCGACAGCAACGGCAACTGGGGTCCGCTTTGGTGGGCCTATTACGCGATGGTGTTCTGCAACGTCGTCGTGCCGCAGATCTTCTGGTTCAAGCGAGCGCGTACGAGCGTGCCGATCATGTTCATCGCCAGCATCTTGATCAACATCGGCATGTGGTTCGAGCGCTTCGTGATCATCGTCACGTCGACCTACCAGGACTTCCTGCCGTCCTCTTGGGGAATGTTCCATCCCACGTTGATCGACATCTTGACGTATCTCGGGACGTTTGGATTGTTCTTCACGCTCTTCCTTCTGTTCGTTCGATGGGTCCCGATGATCGCCATCGCAGAGGTCAAGGGAACTCTACCGGGGGCACATCCGGACATGCATGCCCTCGCGGCACATGTTGAGGAGCCGGGCGCGGCTACTGCGCCGGTGCCGGCGGAGTGAGACGAATCATGGCCACCGAAACCAAGAAACCCGCTCTCTACCTGGCCGAGTACGATTCGCCGAACGCGATCGCACGTGCGGCGATGAGGGTGCGTGATGCAGGCTATCAGCAGTGGGATTGCCACACACCGTATGCGATGCACGGTATGGACGAAGCCATGGGGCTCAAGCCGACGCGAATTGGATTCATCTCGTTCATCTTCGGGATGCTCGGCGTCGCGACTGCCGTCGCCATGATGCAGTACACCAATGGGTTCGCCTTCAACTTCCTCGACATCGGCTGGGGTTACCCTCTAGTGGTCGGCGGGAAGCCCCCCGGGGCGTTTCCGTCGATGGTTCCGATCATGTTCGAGCTCGGCGTTCTTCTTTGCGGTTTCGCGACGCTGTTCGGCTTGCTCGGACTCATCAAGCTGCCGATGCACAATCACCCGATTTTCGAATCGGATCGGTTCGAAGCTGCTTCCGATGACAAGTTCTTCATCTCGATCGAAGCGAGCGACCAGAAGTTCGATCTCGAGCGGACGAAGGCCCTGCTCGAGACCACCGGCCCGAGCCACCTCGAGCTCATCGAAGTGGAGGTGCCATGATGCGAGCCCTACTTCTCGCGATGACCTTGGCCACGTTGGCGGCCGGGTGTATCGGCGGCGAGAGCGACAAGCCGCCCATCGTCGGCATTCGGAACATGTACAACCAGCCCCGGTACGACACCCAGGAACGGCAGCCCTTCTTTGCCGACCAACGCTCGATGCGTCCCGAGGTCCCGGGGACCGTTTCGCGCGAGATGGAGCGCGGAATCGACGCTGCGACGGGACGCGGCGCGCAAAGCAAGGCCTGGATCGACCAAGTGCCCGAGCGCGTGATCGCGACCTCGGGCGGCCGAGAAGCCGTCCTCGCCCGGGGTCAAGACCGCTACAACATCTATTGCGCCCCATGTCACTCCGTCGCCGGCAATGGTCAGGGCATGGTTTCGCGCCGCGCGGCGGCACTCGGAGCCACTGCTCTCGTCGCCCCGAGCTTCCACGACGATCGGCTGCGGCACATCCCGGACGGGCAGCTCTACGCCACCATCACGAATGGAGTGCGCAACATGCCATCCTATGCGCACAACATCCCAGTCGATGACCGCTGGGCGATCGTTCTTTACGTTCGAGCGTTGCAGCTGACGCAGGCACCGGTGGCCGCGCTCGGGAACACGGAGCAGGCCCAGTGAGCGACCCAAACCAGACCAACTATCGGATCGGGAACGACAGCCTCTGGGCGCGGGCTTGGGTTGCACCGCTCGTGCTCGCCCTCGCTGGTGGGCTGCTCATGGTACTCACCGCGAGCCCCGATAGGCTCGGCTACGCATATCTGTTCGGGCTCTTCACCACGGCGACGTTCATGCTGGGCGGCCTCTTCCTCGTACTCATCCAGTTCTTGACCGCCGCGCACTGGGGTGTGTCCACACGCCGAATCGTCGAGGTGTTCATGTCGGGCGCGCCGGTGGTCGCATTGTTGGCTCTGCCGTTCCTCGTCGGCGTCGGCGTCGGCAAGATCGACATCTATCAGGACTGGCAGAGCGCCGGTGCTCACGCCGTGCATTCCGAGGAAGACGTGCATGGCGAACCCGCCTCGAACGCCGACGAGAAGGGTGCGCTCGAAATCGGCGCGAGCGTCGCCCATGCGCAGAGTCACGCGGACGAGGCCACGGGGCACGGCGAGACCGCCACGCATGGAGAGGTCCACTCTCATACCCCGCAAGAGGCGGCACTTCACCACGAAATTCTCGCCGAGAAGACGGGATACCTGAACACCAAGGCTTGGTTCGCACGGGGGATCGTCTATCTCGCGATCTGGTCGTTGATCGCCTGGGCCTACTTCGGCTGGTCGAGGCGGCAGGACGTGGACCGGGACCCGAAGCACACCGTTCGAATGCAGAGCCTTTCGGCCCTGTCCCTCATCGTGTTCGCGGGAACGTTGACCTTTGCGGCCTTCGATTGGCTTATGTCGCTCGAGGCCTCGTGGTTTTCGACGATTTTCGGCGTGATCATTTTCGCCGGGTCGGCCGTGTCGATTCTCGCTCTCACGATTCTCGTCGGCCTCAGTTTGTACAAGCGGGGTCTGGTCGGGGACGCCATCAACCCAGAGCACTTCCACGACCTCGCCAAGCTGATGTTTGGCTTCATCTGCTTCTGGACCTACGTCCAATTTTCACAGTGGATGTTGATTTGGTACGCGGGCATTCCGGAAGAGGCGACTTGGTTCCACAAGCGCTGGGAAGGCGGCTGGCAGTTCGTTTGTTACCTGCTGATCTTCGGTCACTTCGTCGCACCGTTCGTGCTGCTGATGTCGCGGGTCCAAAAGCGCGCCCTTCGGTGGCTCCAGGTGATGTGCTTCTGGGTCATTCTGATGCATGTCCTAGACATTTACTGGTTCGTGATGCCGCAAGCCGGAGGCTTCAGCGTCCAGCCGGCGGATGTCGGCGCGCTCTTGTTCGTCGGCGGAGTCTTTTTCGCGTACGCGTTCTGGCAGCTCGGAAGAGTTCCGTTGTTGCCGATCGGGGATCCACGGCTTGCACGAAGCCTTCACCACCATCAGACACACTGAGCCCGTACCGATGATGACGAAGCAGAAACCGCGATTGACACGCCTCGGCCCATTCGGTTGCCTCGCCCTCCTGGTCGCGTTCGGACTGGGTTGCGGCGAAAGCGATTCCGCGAGGGCGCCCACGCCTGACGACGAGTACGACATCGTCACGAAGGAGGCGCGGGACGCTCTGCAGACCGGGACGATGCCACTCTCGCAGGCCATCGCGGAGTACGCCTCGAAGCCGCGGTCCGACTTCCCCGCGGTTGCTCCGCAGCCGTCCGAGGACGAGTCTGCTCTCAACGGCTGGTCCTTCAAGGGCGCGGTGGCAATCGCGCCTGGCGACGTCACGATGCCGCCAGAGTGTGTGGGGGCCTCCGACCCGATGGCATGTTGGGGACAAAAGCTGACCAACAGCAAGGGGTGCTTGGCGTGTCACGCCTTCGACGGCGTCAAGCAGCAGCCCTGTCCCAACTGGAAGGGTCTATTCGGAAAGGAGCGGCTCTTGGTCAGCGGGGAGACCGTGGTCGCGGACGAAGCCTATCTCACCAACTCGATCCTGAACTCGTGGGACCAGATCGTCGAGGGCTACGGTAAGACGATGCCGCCTTACAATTTCCCCGAGCAGGAAGTGCAGGCGCTGGTGGCCTACCTCAAGTCTCTAGGGGGTGGAGGATGATGACCGACTTGCGTACCGTGGTCACGCTGAGCCTCGGGGTGACCCTGTCGCTTTTGCTGACGGCGTGCGAGGCTCCGAGCCCCGACGTTGCGAGCCTGAAGTACAGCGAGCAGCTCTACGACGGGTGCGTCCAATGCCACGGCGCAAACGGCCAAGGCAACCAGGCGATCGGTGCTCCTGCGATCGCAGGTCTCCCGCGCTGGTACATCAAGAGGCAGCTGCGCAACTTCAAGAGCGGGTACCGGGCCTGGCATCCGGACGACGTCGCGGGAAAGCGAATGCAGCCGATGGCACGGGCTCTCGACACGGATGAAAAGGTCGACCTCGCCGCGTCCTACGTTGCAGCCATGCCCCCGACGCACCCCGAGCCGGTGTTGGAAGGCGGCAATCCGGAGACAGGCAAAATCTACTTTGCCGTGTGCGTACAGTGCCACGGTGCCAATGCCGGCGGTAACATCGATCAGTTTGGGCCGCCACTCGCGGGCGCGAGCGATTGGTACCTGCTGACCCAGCTCCAAAACTTCAAGGCTGGCTTGCGAGGAACGCACCCCGATGACGTCACGGGAGCCAAAATGCGTCCGTTTTCCATGACTTTGCCGACGGAACAGGCGATGAAGGACGTGATCGCCTACATTGGCACTTTGTCGAAATGAGCTACGAAGGTTTGAACCATGGCAGGCAAGACGAGGGATCCCGACAGCGAGGCATTTTTCTGGTGGAAATGGGCCATGATCGGCGCAGCGGTCTACGTCGGTGTCGTCGTTGCTTTCATCTTGATGTGAGGGAACGAGAGGGTTGAATGGTCCAAGCAATCTACGACTTCATCAAATCAATCTTCGCGCCGCTCGGTGATTACCTGATCGGCTCCTCGGTCCCGGTCGCATCGTCTTTCGCCGGTGACATCGATGCGCTGATCGCGCTGGTGGCCGTGTTCGTCGGGTTCTGGGCGCTCCTCGCCTACGCGGCGTTCTTCTTTCTGATCTTTCGCTTTCGCGAGCGAGAGGGGCACCGGGCGCAGTACGTGACGGGCGAGGAAAAGGATCTCAAGCGCTGGATCACCTACCCACACGCCGCGATCATCTTGTGCGACTTGGTGATCGTCTTCATGGCGATCATGGTGTGGTACGACATCAAGCAGCGCCAGCCCGAGGCCGACCGCACCGTTCGCATCGTGGCGCAGCAGTGGGCCTGGAATTTCGTCGATCCGGGTCCTGACAACCAGCTCGACACGGATGATGACATCACCACCTTCAACGAGATGCACGTCGAAGAGGGCAAGACCTACCACTACGAGCTGATTTCCAAAGACGTGCTTCACGATTTCTCGGTCCCGGTCTTTCGCCTCAAGCAAGACGCGATTCCGGGCCGGATCATGAAAGGCTGGTTCAGGCCCGTTCGAGCCGGCGAATACGACATTCAGTGTGCCGAGATGTGTGGGATCGGTCACGGCATCATGGGCGCACGGATCAAGGTGGAGACCCCTGAAGAACATGCCGCTTGGATGTCGCAGAACGGCAAAGGCAAGCTCGCCTCCCGCTGAATGGAAGAGTCATGGCTGAAGCAACCCCAGTAGAAACGCACGTCGGGCACGCCCACGACGTACACCATGAGCATCACGAACCGAGCTTCTGGAGCAAGTACGTCTTTTCGACCGATCACAAGATGATCGCGATGCAGTACATGTTCACCGGCATGTTGATGGCGTTGATCGGCGGCTACATGTCGTACGCGTTTCGCATGCAGCTGGCGTTCCCCGGCCGGAGCGTTCCGGGTTACGGTATGGTCTCGCAGGGTGAATACAACGCCTTGGTCACCAACCACGGCACGATCATGATCTTCTGGGTGGCGATGCCCATGTTGATCGCGGCGTTTGGCAACTACCTCATCCCGTTGATGATCGGTGCGGACGACATGGTCTTCCCGCGCATCAATCGCCTTTCTTACCAAGTCTTTCTGATCAGCGCGATCATACTCATCGTTTCGTTTTTCGTTCCCGGCGGCGGCTTCGGCGGGGCTTGGACTTCGTATCCGCCGCTTTCGGCGAACGCGGATTACAACCTCACCCCGTATGGCGCGACGCTCTGGATCGTCGCGGTGGCACTCGAGTTCATCGCGTTCCTGCTGGGCGGCATCAACTTCATCACGACGCTGATGAACTCGCGCGCGCCGGGCATGAAAATGCACGACATTCCCATGGTCCTGTGGATGATCATCATCGCGAACATCCTCTTCATGGCCTCGGTCGGTCCGCTCATTGCAGGCGCCGTCATGCTGTTCATGGACCAGGTCGTCGGCACCGGCTTCTTCGACCCCAATCGCGGCGGTGATCCCGTGTTGTGGCAGCACCTCTTCTGGTTCTTCGGGCACCCGGAGGTCTACGTCGTTCTCTTACCCGCGATGGGTATCGTGGCCGACATCATCTGCACGTTCGCTCGCAAGAAGCTCTTCAACTACAAGCTCATCCTCTACACGGCGTTCGCCACCGGCATCATCAGCTTCTTCGTGTGGGCCCACCATCAGTTCGTCGCGGGCATCGACCCGAGGATGGCTAACGTTTTCACGATCACCACCCTGATCATCTCGATACCGATCGCGGAGATGCTCTTTCTCTACATCGCGACCCTCTACGGCGGCTCCATCCGGCTCACCACTCCCATGCTTTGGGCATTGGCCTTCATCGCTGAGTTTCTCATCGGCGGAATCACGGGGATCTTCCTCGGCGCGAGCGGCTCGGACATCTACTTCCACGACACCTATTTCGTGCTCGCCCACTTCCACTACACGTTCTTCCCGATCGCCATCATCGGCTTCTTCGCAGGGATCACGTACTGGTTTCCGAAGATGTTCGGACGAATGATGGACGAGAGACTCGGCAAAATTCACTTCTGGGGCACGGTCATCGCCTTCAATTTCATCTTCATCCCGCTGTTCATTCTCGGAGCGGCGGGTCAGCATCGGCGCATCTACAACTTTCAGAACTTTCCGGACCTCGCGGGCATGCAGGATCTGCGGGTGCTCGCGACGAGCGCACTCTTGGTGATGCTCGCGTTCCAGGCGATCTTCTTGTTCAACTTCGTCGTGAGCCTGTTCAGGGGTAAGCCCGCCGGGAAGAACCCGTGGAAGGCCAACACCCTCGAGTGGACGACGGAGTCTCCGCCCCCTCACGGAAACTGGCCCGAGGGGCTTCCGAACTGCTACCGGGGCCCCTACGAGTACAGCGTGCCGGGTCGCAAAGAAGACTACTGGCCGCAAAACGTCCCCCCGGACACGGCTCCAGCTGAATGACGAGGCACCGATGAGCATGACGCGACCGATCGCCACCACTCGAAGCGCCACGGGGATTGCAACCGGCAAGCTCGCCGTCTGGTGGGTGCTCGCATCGGAAATCGTGATCTTCGGAGGCCTCTTGGCTTCCTACATCATGCACCGGATGGGCCACCCGGAATGGGCGGAGTACGCATCGCACACCAACATTTGGTTCGGCGGCATCAACACGTTCGTGCTGCTGACCTCGTCCCTCTTTGCGGTCCTCGCGCACTACGCGGCCGAGCACGGCGACGGCAAGAAGGCCGCGAAGTGGCTGCTAGGCACTTGCGCTGGGGGCCTGCTGTTCCTCTGTGTCAAGGCGGTCGAGTGGACGGGTGAGATTCGCCACGGCTACACGATCACCGCGAACGGCTTCTGGCAGTTCTATTACACCGCGGCAGGACTCCATGCGCTGCACGTCATCGGCGGTTGTGTGATCATGTTGATCATCGCAAACGAAGCGCGGAAGGGCCTCGAGCTCCATCGGGTGGAGCTCATTGGAATTTATTGGCACTTCGTCGACATCGTCTGGATTTTCCTCTTCCCGCTCCTCTACATCGCCAAGTGAGGGCTGACGAACATGGCTGAACATCAAGACCACGCGGACGACCACGGACAGGCCCACTACGTGAAGATTTGGGCGGTCCTTCTCGTGCTGCTCGTCATCAGTATCTTGGGTCCGATCGTGGCACCGCACGTGGCCTTTGGCTTCCTGCAAGCGTGGATGATCACGCTGATGACCGCGTTTGGGATTGCAATCGTCAAAGCGTACCTGGTCGCCGCAAACTTCATGCACCTCAACATCGAAAAGAAGTACATTTCTTACCTGTTAGCCACGATGTTGACGTTCATGTTGCTGTTCTTCGCGGGCGTCGCTCCAGACGTGATGAAGCATCAAGGCCAGAACTGGGAAAACGTGGCTGCGAAGTCTGAAATCGAGCGAGGGCTCGAGGCCGAGGCCGCTGCACACGGGGAGCACGGCGAAGGACACGAAGGGGCTGAACACTGAGGAAGGGACGAATCACATGCCCGATGACGCATTAGGCCGCCCATACGGCGTGCCCGCCAGACGAGCGCCCGTTCTTCCGAACGGCGTGCTCGGCATGCTGATGTTCGTGGCCACCGAGGTGATGTTCTTCTCCGGCCTGATCAGCGCGTTCGTCATCGGAAAGAGCAATGCCGTCGGAGGCTGGCCTCCCCCCGGGCAACCCCGTCTGCCGGTCGAGGAAACCGCCTTCAACACTGCAGCGCTTCTCGCGAGCGGCGTAGCTCTTTACTTTGCGAACCGTGCTTTCAAGCGTGGTGACGGCGCGACCAAGCGTCTGCTGTTGGTCTCGATTGCTCTCGGCGGCTTCTTCGTGGTGTTTCAAGGCGCCGAGTGGGTGGCCCTGATCGGCGAGGGGCTCACGCTCACCTCGGGCCAGCTCGGCGGCTTCTTCTACCTCATCGTGGGAACCCATGCGGTTCACGTGGTCGCCGGTTTCCTCGTTTTGCTGTACACGTACCGGATGCTTTCCCAGGGCGAGCTCGATCGTTACGCGTTTTGGCCCGCTCAGATTTTCTGGTACTTCGTCGTCGGCGTTTGGCCGATCCTCTACTGGCAGGTGTACCTGTGACGGCCGAGGTGGCTCGTGCGTGGGTGGCACTCGCCGCGGCGATCCTCGCCTCGGCTGCGAACCTGGCCTCCGCATGTCCGTCCTGTGCGTCTCCGCTCGAGGAGAATCGGCAAGCCTTCGTCGATACGACGATCTTTCTCACGGTCGTGCCACTGGCGATGATCGGCGCCTTCATCTGGTGGCTCCGACGAAGATTGCGGCAGCTCGAGGAAGCGCCGCAGATCGCGGTGCCGGACGGTCTCCTGCGCGACGCGAGTCGGTTTTCGAAACGCCGCTAGAGCCGCTCCCAGACCGGTTGTCGCGTGTCTTCGAGGCTTCCTCGAAGCACCTCGCGGCCGGCGACCGTCACCGCGAATCTCCGCGCGGCCAGAGCGAGCAGCAGCCCCAACACCACGTCGATAAACCAGTGCCATCGAAGGAACATCGTGGCGGCGATGATGTTCATGGAGCTGAATGCCAGAATCGGCCAAATCAAGCGAAACGGTCCCTTCTCCCGGTATGCGAACGCATGCAGCGTGAAATAGGCCGGAAACGCCGTGTGTAGCGAAGGGAAGATGTCGAGCTGGGCGCCGGCTGTCGCGACGGTGATCTCCACCTGACTCCACCAAAACCCACCTCGCAGCGGCTGATCGAAGGCAAGGGTCGCAAACGGACCCGCGCCGGGCACCAAGGTGTACAGGAAGTGCCCAGCCGCCACGATCAGCATTGCGCCGGCGAGGAGCTCCTGCTGAGGCCTCCCTCGGCCGGCGAACACCGACGGCACCAGCATCAGGATCAAGACCATGAAGTAGCCGTAGTAAAAGAAGGACAGCCACTCTACGACCGGCTCGACGTTCCATGGCTCCATCCAAATCGAGGGCGTGGTTCCGAGGAGCCAACGGTCGATCGCGAAGAGCCGATGGTCCATGAGCACGGGCTGAAGCGCTGGGAGCAACACCCGCAGCTCGAAATAGGACAAGATCATCGGCACCACCAGCCCGAGGCGGTAGGTGATGGCCCGCGCACGCCGTCCCCGAATGAGCTCACCTCGCGTCAGGATCATCGAGCACGCAGTGATGACTAGCAGGCCGAAGGAAACCTCCCGCGCGACGCTGGCGTTCGTGCTGTCCGGGGCGATCGACACGCGCAGAAACAGGTAGCTGTGGAAGGCGAGCGCGAGGACGTCCTGCACCGCCAGGTTTTGGGCCGTCACGCCCAACGCAGTACGAGCTCGTTCAGCGACGCCGCGAGTGACTTCCAGCATAAGTGCTTGCCCCGCGGATTGTGTCGATCCCGTGACCCTCGCGCAAGCATCCTGCAGCGCAGGGTACGCTCGCAGACGATGAAAATTTGCCTCGAAAGCGGATTCATCCGGCGGGCGGACGGGACGGGCAACCTGGGGTACATCTCCCCCATGGAAGAGTCGACCCCCAAGCGGACCTCGATCCGGACCGACGCGATCAACCTGCCGAACCTGCTGACCATGCTCCGCATCGCTCTCATCCCCGGCGTGCTGTGGCTGCTGTGGGATGGCACCCCCGAGGCGAGCTTCTGGGCGGCCATGCTCTACATCGGAACGGCGCTGACCGATCTGATCGACGGCTATCTCGCTCGCAAGTGGGGACAGATCAGCGTGCTCGGAAAGTTCCTAGACCCGCTGGCGGACAAGCTTCTGGTCATGGCGACCCTGGTCTTCCTCGCCTACCTCGGACGCCTGCCTTTTTTGGGTATCGTCGCAGTGATCATCATGCTCGCTCGAGAGCTCGCCATCACGGCTTTGCGGACGATCGCGATGAGCGAGGGGGTCGTGATGGCCGCGATGCGAACGGGCAAAGACAAGACTGCCCTACAAATGGTCGCCATCCTGCTGCTGATCGTCTACCACCGGTACACGATCTACTTTGGATTTTATCAGACGGAGTTCGACTTCGCCCAGGTAGGTCTGGTGCTGCTCTACCTGAGCCTGGCCCTTGCCCTGCTGAGCGCGGGTGAATACTTCAAGCTCTTCGTCGATGCGGTCGACGCCAAAGAAGAGCGCCTGACACAAGCAGCATCGTGACCGAATCGAAGCGACCGCCGTCGATCGAAGCGAAGGCCTCGAGGCACGTCCTCGGGCGAATCTCCCGGGGGAGCGGGCTTCAGGACGCACTTCGCGGCCTCGTCGATCAACACGGCCTCCGGTGCGCCTGGGTGAGCGCGATCGGGGCTTTCGAATGGATCGAGCTGACCGAATACAGCCAGGAGCATCGGCGTTATGAGGCCTCCCATCGTTTCGAGCGCTGCGAGCTCCTCTCGATGCAGGGCAACCTTTCGGAGCGCAGCGGTGAGCCGTTCTGGCATCTCCACGCGACCGTTTCCCTCCGTGAAGGCGGGCGCGACCTGACCTACGGCGGGCACGTCGTCGACGGTTTGGTCTTCGCGATGGAATATCGGATCGATTGCTTCGATGGGCTCACTTTTCGGCGCACGCGCGACGACGACACGGGGCTCGATCTCTGGGCCGACCTCGACCGGGCACAGGACGAGGGCGGCGAGCCCGGTATCACCTGGGCCATGGCTGCTGAGGCCTCTGCTCTCGTGAACCCCATGATCGTCCAGGAAAACGTCCCCGAACGAGGTGACTGGATCGACCATCCCAAGTTCGGGCTTTGTAAGATCGAGGGCATGTCGGGTGACGGCGTCTGCATCCTCAAGCTGCCCGACGGGCGGCGAAAGAAGATCAAGATCGATGCCATGCAGGTGCTCGCGCCCCGCGGCGATGGAGATCGCCGGGTGTTCGCCGTGAGGCCCAAAGCGCGGGACTAGTCGCCGAGCCGGATGCGCGGATCCAGCGCAGCGACCGCGATGTCCGCCAGCAGGTTGCCGATCTGCACGGCGACACCGAACATCAACACGACCGCCATGATGACCGGCGCATCGAGCGATTCAATAGACTCGATTGTGAGTAGTCCGAGACCCGGCCAGGCGAAGATCTTCTCGGTGATGATCGCGCCGCCGACGATGAAAGGAAGACTCAGCCCGATCAGGGTGACGACTGGGAGCAGAGCGTTGCGGATGACGTGCTTGACGACGACTCGACTCATCGGCATGCCCTTGGCCTTGGCGGTTCGAACGTGGTCGTGTCGCAGGGTCTCGATGAGCTCGCCGCGCATGACCCGGGCGTAGGTCGCCGCGCCGGCGATTGCGAGAATCAGCGACGGCAGAAGCGCGTGATAGACGTGATCGAGAGGATCGACGCCGTAGCCACCGAATGGGAACCAGCCCAATAGGAAGGCGAAGAGCAGCAGCGCGATCGGACCCGTGACGTAGGTGGGGAGGCTGATGCCGACGAAGGTGGCGAACATGATGAGCGTGTCGGACCAGCGGTTGCGCCGCAGAGCCGCAGTGAGCCCTGCGGTCAGGCCGAGGAACAACTCGAAGAAGATCGCTAGGGATGCGAGGAGTAAAGTGCGTGGCAGTCGGTACCCGATCACGTTCGCCACCGACTCGTGGTGTGAGTACGACTCACCGAGATCTCCCTGAAGGACGCCGCAGAATCCTCGGGACCCATCGGCACGCTCGTACTTCGACGAATCCTTTCGAATGCACGGAAGCACCCCGAGATAGCTCAAAAACTGCTCGGGGACCGGCCTATCCAAGCCCTTCTTTGCGTTGAAATCCGCGATCTGCTCGGCCCGGGCCTGAGGGCCCAGGATGGTCACCGCTGGATCACCCGCGACGAAGATCAGGAAGAAGACAAGCGTCACCACGGACATGACGACCACGACGCCCCACATGGCGCGTTGCACCACGAAGCGAATCATCGAGCCGCCCTCGCTTCATAGATCGACTGGCTGACGCGTTTCCTCGGGAGGTCGAGCCAAACGTTGCGATACTCGTTCAACCAGACGGGGTGAGGGCGAAACCCTTTCACGTACGGCTGCCAAACGAACATGTCGACGGGGTAGTAGAGGAACGCCCATGGCGCATCATGAGCGAGGATTGCATTGGCCTCTGCGTAAAGCGAAAGCCGGACCTGCCGATCGACCTCTGCGCGCGCGCGGTCGAGGATCGCGTCGAGCTCCGCGTTTCGGTAGAACGAACGGTTCTCCGAGTTCTCGGGATGGATCGAGCGGCTGTGGAAGAGGATATCCATGAAGTTCGAGGGGTCCGGGAAGTCCTGATGCCAGCCGGTGAAGGCGGCCTGGGCCACCCGAGGGCGCCCGGTTTCTTTGAGATAGGTCGCGAAAGAGACCATTTTGAGATTGATCTCGATGCCGATCGCCTTGAGATCCTGTTGAAAGAGCTGCGCGATCCGGACTTCGCTATCGCCTCGCACCCAAAGCGTCACGGGCTCGCTCAGCCCGTCCGGAAACCCAGCCAGTCGCATTTCCTCTCTGGCCCGGTCGAGGTCGAAGACCTGTTGGGTCGGCAGATCCGGATCATAGGGCGGAAGCATGGGAGGCAGGACCTGGGTTGCAGGGATGACCTGACCGGGATCGAGCCGCTCGAGCTTCGAGCGATCGATTGCAAACGCCACCGCGCGCCGGATGTGCACGTTATCGAAAGGCGGCAGCTCGCAATTGAGCCCGAGAGCGTACACCGCGGGGCTCGGGGACTCGGCCCGATAGGGAGCCCAGGCCTCGGCCTGTCTCAGAAACAAGCGGTGGACCTTGCTCGGGCGGTAGAGAATGTCGAGGTCGCCGTTGCGAAAGCGGGCACTGGCGACGTCTGCGGAGATGTTCTCGAGGAATACGATGCGGTCGGGTCTTGCCGCGGGCGCCCAGTATTGCTCGAACCGCTCGACCTCGACTTGGACTCCCCGCTCCCAGCGCCTGAACGCAAAGGGCCCCGCGCCTACCGGCTGGCGTCCCACCGCGTCTAGGCCCTCGGCTTGCTCCAGCTTCTGTACGTGCTCCTTCGCCATCGGGTAGGCGAACGGCATTGCAAGTGCGTTGAGAAAGGTCTGGTCGGGTTCGTCGAGCCGAAACTCTATCGTCTTGTCGTCGAGGACCACGATCCCCTCCACGCGGTCGGTCTTTCCCTTGTGGTAGGCCTCGGCTCCCTCGATCGATTTGTAGAATGGATAGCCGGGGGAACCGATGCGCTCCGATAGCAGCCTGTGCATCGACCACGAGATGTCCTCGGCTACGACCTCGCGGCCGTTGTGGAACTTGATGCCGTCGCGAAGCGTGAAGCGAAAGACCCGTCCTCCGTCGGAGATCTCGGGGAGCTCCACCGCGAGGCTCGGGATCATGTTTCCGTCATAGTCGTAGTCGAGCAGTCCGTCGTACAACAGGCGGCATGCTGCAGTCGAGAGGGTGTCGTACGCAAAATGCGGATCGAGTGTGTGAATGTTGCTGCTCTCTGCAAAGACGAACGTTCCACCCATTTGAGGATCTTCGTGTCCCGCACCGACGTAGCGCGGTCCGAGGGGCGCCTTTGGAAAGTGCGCCACCACCCATCCGCTTAGGACGATGCCGACCAGCAGGGCGGCGATGCCGCCGGCTCTGCTGCGGCGTCCGCGCTCCCGATCAGTCTTTCGGGTCGAACGCATCGCGCAGCCCTTCTCCAAAGAGGTTGAACCCGAAGACCGCCATGCTGATCAACACTGCGGGATAGACGGTCAGACGTGGCACTCCAGCGAGGAGCGATTGGCTGTCGTTGAGCATCGAGCCCCAGCTGGCGGTCGGCGGCCGGACACCGAGTCCGAGAAACGACAGGGCGCTCTCTGCGATGATCATTCGGGCCACGAGGATGGTGGCAATCGCGATGATGGGTCCAAGCACGTTCGGCAAGACGTGCCGTGCCAGGATCTGGAGATGGCCGAGGCCGAGCGCACGAGCCGCTTGGATGTAGTCGAGCTCTCTGGTCTCCATCGTCTTGGCTCGCGTGACCCGGGCGAGTGTCGTCCACGAGAGCACGCCGAGCACGACGCAGATCGTCCAGATCCCTGGAGCATCCCAGACACGTTGCATCACGATGGCGATGAGCAGAAACGGCATCGACAGCACGACGTCGACGAGGCGCATGAGAAGGGTGTCGACGCGGCCACCGACGTAGCCAGATACGAGGCCGAGCGTCACGCCGATCAGGACCGCGAGGGCGGTGGCGAGGTAGGCGACCCACATCGACACGCGAGCCCCGCTGAGCAGACGGCTCAGCTCGTCCCTCGCTAGGATATCGCCGCCGAGCCAGTGCCCCGGCTCGACGCCAGGGCCTGCGGGGAGACCATCGTCGAGGAGAAGGGCGCCTGGGAACTGCTCGACAGGATCGTGCGGGGCCAACCAGGGGCCGACGAGCCCCAACACGGTCACGGCGACGACCAGCACCAGCCCGGCCAGCGCCCCTTTGTTGCGCCGGAATCGTCGAAACGCCCGTGAATCCATGTGCTTGCAGGGAGGTACTGGGTTCGGCCCGTCCCGTCAATCTAGGCCCTCTGATCCGATCCCAGCATCGATTAAACGATCTCATTTTCTCGACTTTTCGCCGAAGCGTAGGCGAAAAAAGGACCTTTAAATCAATAATCACGAGCAGTTATGATTTTAGTATTTTTCGTATTGACTGAGATCTTTTCAATAGAATACATTCGCTATAAGTTATTCAAATGACTCTACCCAAGGGACAATATCACTGGCATCAAGAATCGGAGATGGCGGGCTGGTCCGAAGAAGAGCTCGAGCGGCTCGAGCGGGTGCACGCCGAGGGGATGTCGGTTCAACAGATCGTCGATGCGTTCACGGCTCGCGGCTCGCGGCTCACCGAGGCGACCTTCCGCAAGTACGTCCAGCTCGGTCTCCTGCCGCGAAGCGTCCGAGTCGGGCGCAAGGGCAAGCACCGCGGCTCGCAGGGCCTTTATCCGGCGACCGCCGTTCGCCAGATCGATCACGTCCGCCGCCTGATGCACCAGGGGTTCACGATGGAGGAAATCCAAAAGGAGTTCCTCTTCGTTCGTGGCGACATCGATGCGCTGCGCCGGCAGCTCAAGCGCGTGTACCAGGCGATCGAAGAAGCGGTGCACGAGCAACAGCGCGGAGGCGCTGACGACGCGGGCGTGGAGCACGCGCTCGATGATGTTCGCGAGCTAGGGAAGGAGCTCGTTCAGAAGCTGGAGGCCATAGAGCGGCGTCTGACGCTCAAGGCCCGCATGGCCAGGGCCGCAGTCTGAGAATTCGAGGGGGAGAAATCATGAAGGATGCAGCAGCAAGCGCAGAGGTGGTCGAAACCGAATCCGAAGAGCAAGAACGCGAATCCCTCGCTGACGCGCTCCACGAGCCGGATACCGAGGAGCGGAGGGGCAGGCGGAAGCGGCGTTCCCGGGCTCGCGCGCGGACGATTTCGATTCGCCGCTTGAGCAAAGCGGAGCTGAATCGCGGTCGAGAGCAGTACCCCGAGTCGGACTACTGGAGGCCGCGGAGCCGCTCGGAGTGCAAGGACATGGAACGTCCGTGTCCATTCGTCTCCTGCAAATACCATCTATACATCGACGTCCATCCGGTGCGCGGCTCGATCAAGCTCAACTTTCCCGACATCGAGATCTGGGAGATGACTGAGACTTGCGCGCTCGATGTTGCCGATCGCGGCGGCATCACGCTCGAAGAGGTGGGCGAGATTATGAACCTCACTCGCGAGCGCGTGCGCCAGGTGGAAACGGCCGGCCTGGCTCGTCTGCAGGAATACCGCGGCGTCGATCGACTCAAGGACTACGTGACCTGAACACCACTCCAAGGGCAGCAGGGGGAGGGTGTCGCCGTCAGGCGGCACCCTTTTTAATTCAGGGCGCGTGCGTTCTGCTTGTTGGCCCAAATCGATTCCCAACCGCGGCGGTATCGCTCGGTGGCGACCTTGGCAGGGCGGCCCAGGGAGCTCGGCGTCTCGTGCTGAACCTGGACGTCGAACAGCACGGGGGAATCGTTGCGCGGCTTGAGACGAACGACCTCGCCATGAATCGGCTTACCCTCAACGAGCGGCCTCATCGTTCCGGCCTGGATCTCTTCGCCCTTCTGGCGAAGGACATCATAGCCCTGGCCGTCGTCCGATCTGCCATACACCAACACCACATCGCGCCCCTGGTCGCCGGCTGACTCTTTGTTGGAAGGCTTCGAGCCCATGGGAAGAGGGGTAAGTCCGAAGGCCGGGGAAGTCCAGAGGGAAGACGGGCGTTTTTCGAGGGCTTCCGCCGTCCGTCCCTGCGACTTGTCAGGGCGGACTCCGTTGCGTACGGTGCGCGCCGTCGTGAATCGCATCGCTTTCCTTGGCTTGCTTGGCCTGATCGGAGCCGCACCCGCCGCGGCCCAGGACGTGGCGTGCCCGCCCGGCAACCTGCTCGCTCAGAAGTCCCCGATCGCCCGGCCCGGTGTGACGCACGCCGAACGCTTGACCGACGGCGTGGCCGCTGGGGAGGGCGACCCCTGGCAGAGCGAGCTCACGTCGGTGTTCGCCGATACGCAGAGTCACGTCATTTACGACCTCGGTGCGACCACGCGCGTGACCGCGATCGATCTGCAGGGCGACAACAATGACGAGTACGTCGTCGAGCTCGGCAGCGATCGGCAAAGCTTCAGTCCGTTGTGGGTTGCTGACCCCGTCTCGGGGCAGGGAATGCGCCGACGTGGGACCCGCAGCCTCGAAGGAGAGGGTCGGTATCTCCGGATTCGCGCGCAAGGAGGCGACACGTTCTACAGCGTGGGAGAGGTTCAGGTTTTTTGCCAACAACCCTCCGCTTGGCCTCCTCGGGTCGAAGTGAAGAGCACGGCTACTTGGTGGTGGTCGAAGATTCTCGAGAAGCGGGACGACCGATACCGCCTCGGACTCGCGGTCCTTGGTCTGTTGTTTTTCGTCGCCCTCTTTCGGAGTCGAGAACACAAGAAGGCGCTCTGGAGCGCCGCGGCGGTTTCGGTCGTCATGCTCGCAAGTGCGAGCTACCGCCTGCACGGCGCGAGGCTTGCACCCTGGTTTGCGGCCTGGGGCATGTACCTATTGGGGGCTGCCGTGTTGGCCTGGGCGGTGCGCGGAGCCTTGCTTGCGCGCGATGAGACCAAAGCGCGAGCATGGTGGGAACGGGGAGCCCTCCTCTGGGTGATCCTCGCTTCGGCGACGGCTTGGGTGAACTTCGGGGTTTTTCACAGCTCCCGGATCGTTCACTACTGGGACACGTTTCACTACTACGCCGGCTCCAAGTACTTCGAGGAAAACGAGTACGAGCGGCTCTACGAGTGCGTGTTGGTCGCAGACGTTCAAGACCGAGGCAAGGTGGACCTCGAGAAACGGAAGATCCGGGACCTGGTCGACAACCGGCTGCATTTCGTCAGCGAGGACGACGTCACTCGATATGAAAGGGAGTGCGCGGAGCACTTCTCGGCTGAACGCTGGGAGGCGTTCCGCCAGGATGCCCGATCGTTCCGAACCGTCATGGGGTCTTCCTGGTGGAAAGACATGTTGATGGACCACGGCTACAACGCGAGCCCGATCTCCAACATGGTGGCGGCAGCCCTCACCAACATCGGTTGGCGCGAGCAAATTCCCGAGGTGCCTTCGACGCGTGTCGCACCGGAGGACCTGAAGAAATTTCAGACCCGTATCCTCCGCTATACGATGATAGACCTCTCACTGTACGCGGGGGCGTTCCTGATGATCTTCTGGGCGTTTGGTTTGCGTGCATGTGCGCTTTCGATGTTGGTATGGGGGAACGGGTATCCCTGGGGTTATTTTTGGACGGGTGGTAGCTTCGCGCGAGTCCCGTGGTTCTTCATGGCGGTGGCAGCCGTGTGTCTGTTGAAACGCGGATTTCCTCTCCTGTCCGGGTTTGCGCTCTCCTGGAGTGCCCTCTTGCGATTGTTTCCAGCCGCTCTCGCAGGCGGACCCATTGCCGCCGTGGTTGATCGATTCGTCCGTCGAAAGAAGATCGACCGTCCCTGGCTCGACGCGTCCGACAAGCGATTCATCGCAGGCGGCGTTCTCGGGCTGGTGGTGCTCTGCAGCGCGAGCATCGCGGTCAACGGCTTCGAGGCGCACCCCGAGTTCCTCACCAACACCCTGAAGCACAGCGAAACGCCCCTCACCAATCACATGGGGCTTCCGACGATTCTCTCGTACCGTCCGAGCACCGTGGGCCGTTTCACGAAGGACGCGAGCCTCGATGACCCTTGGGCGAAGTGGAAACAAGTTCGCAAAGAGACGAAGCACGACCGCCGGGGCCTTCTCGCCGTCCTCATCCTCGGCATGTTCGTGCTGCTCGCGCTGGCGGGTCGGCGGCTTGCGAGTTGGGCAGTGCTGGCTAGCAGCACGATCCTGATCATCGGCTTCTTCGAGCTGACGTGTTACTACTATAGCTTCGTGGTCTTGATGGCTCCCCTCGCGATCGAGCGGCTTCGGTATTCCGTCGCCCTCATCCTGATGGTGATCGCGGGGCTCATTTTGCAGTTCTTCATCGGCTGGTATGACGAGCAGTACGTCGCGGAGACGGTCGCAGTGCTTCTCCCGCTGCTCTTCATCCTCATCGACCTGGTGCGATACCCGCTGCCTGAATCTTCGCCCGCATCTGCCGGTGCCCCAGCGGTGTAGTTGCGAGGGACCGCTGCCGGCCTTACCCTCGCCGGGTTAGACAGGTTCACGTGATCGCTGGTGTGCAACTGCACACGGGAGGAAAGTCCGAGCTTCACAGGGCAGGATGCCAGGTAACTCCTGGTGGGGGCGACCCCGAGGAAAGTGCCACAGAAAGCAAACCGCCTCGCCGTCGAAAGGCCGCGCGGCAAGGGTGAAAGGGTGAGGTAAGAGCTCACCGGGCCGGCGGTAACGTCGGTCGCACGGCAAACCCCATCTGAAGCAAGACGAAATAGGGAGGCGTAGAGGGTGGTCCCGCCCGAGTCTCCGGGTGACGTCGCTCGAGCCCGATGGTGACATCGGTCCTAGAGGAATGATCACGGCCCGCGTCTCGGCGACGAGCGCGGGCGACAAAACTCGGCTTACGAACCCTCTGACCACGGCGCCTCGCTTTGCGGGGCGCCGCGCTGTTTTTTCGAGGCCTCACAGGTCATTGCGTTTGACGACTGGTTGCCCGCCGGGATACTCGTTCGCGATGGGGATATCGTTGCGTGGTTTGGCGCTTGCGAGCGTCGTTCTCGGCCTGGTGACGGCCTGCGGGAGCAGCGAAGCCGGGCCGGGCGGTGCGGGTGGCTCGGCGGGCGCGGGCGGCGCGGGCGGCATTGGCGAAGACCCCTTTTACATCCCCCCTGATCCGCTCCCCTCGGAGGTTCCAGGCACATTGATTCGGGCGGAGGCGATCGCGCCGTTGGCGCTGGACTCGAGCGCGTGGCGCGTGCTCTACGTTTCACAGGCGGTGGACGGCACACCGGTCGCCGTGTCGGGGCTGGTTGCAGCCCCGGTTGGCGCCGCACCCGAGCAAGGGCGCGATGTCGTGACCTGGGCTCATGGGACCAAAGGCATTCCGGACCGCTGTGCGCCGTCGAGGGGTTACCGAAGTGGGTTCCACGACTTCTACGACATCGCACCCGAGCTGGTGGCGGCGGGCTACGTTGGAGTCATGAGCGACTATGAAGGCCTCGGCACGCCAGGCGTGCACCCCTATCTCGTCGGGCCAAGCGAAGGCCGCGGCGTGCTCGACATCGTCCGAGCCGCGCAGCAGATCGACGAGGCCGGGGCCGGAAGCCGCGTGGTCGTCTGGGGGCGTTCACAGGGCGGGCATGGCGCGCTTTTCGCCGGTGAAATCGCGCCGTCGTGGGCGCCCGAGCTCGAGGTGCTCGGCGTGATCAGCGCTGCACCTGCGAGCGAATTCGAGGGCATCATCCAGTCTGGAGTCTTTCTGCCCGGCGCCCGGGGCTTCATTTGGCAGCTCACGATCGGCTTTGAAGCAGCTTATGCGGAGCTCTCGATCGAAGACATCTACACCGCCGACGCGTTGAACGCGATCGAGACGCTCCTCGCCGACTCCGCGTGCGGCGATGAGTTCGGCGAAGTTGCAGGCGGATTCGATGGCGCAGGCTTCGCGACCAGCCCACTCGACCTTCCTGCCTGGGTGACGCGCTTGGAGGAGAACTCTCCGGGGAGCGTCCGGACCGAGATGCCCATCTTACTCTTGCAAGGGCAGGCCGATCAGGTGGTGCCAATCCTGTTGACCAACGTGCTGTACGGCCGGCTCTGTGACATCGGCAGCCAAACCGATTATCGGGTTTTCGAGGGCTTTGGGCACAACGACTCCACGTTGCAGAACATGCCGTTGATGCTCGAATGGACGGCGGCCCGCTTTGCCGGAGACCCTGCCGCTACGACTTGCCCCTAGTCGGCTCGACGACGATGCCGCGTTGCCTGGCTCCCTCGAGCGCTGCCATGCGGGGTTCCTGATAGGCGCGGGATCCGAGGTACGCCAAAAGACGGCCGCTCGCGGGAACGACGACATCGTCGGGGATCCACTCGACCGGCTCTCCGTCGGACCAGCAGACCTCGCCCCGCTCCATCTTCCAGGCGGCTTCGCTGAGGTCGAGTGGCGCAAGAACTTCGCGGATCGCCTCAAATCGGCCTTGGATCTCCGGATTCAGAAAGAAGAACTGACCTCCTCCGAGGAAGGCGATGTGATAGCGCGAGGGATGATGCGCCAACCCATCGAGCTTCAAGCGCTGCGCGCCCTGGAACAGCATCAGCATCGCGTTTTCTCCTATGCCAAGCCCTGGGTGGTCCTGCCCCGGCCACTGCGGCTGGCGCAGCGAGAATTCCTCAGTTGGATTTTGAAGCATCATCCATTCGATGTAGAGCAGCAGGACGTCGTCCGGCGGCTCGAGGCCTTGCGGGGCGGCACGCGCCACGCGCCGCAGCACCAAGTCGACCAGGAGATATTCCTCGCCAGCCTTTGCTGCGTGCACCGTGAGATGTTGCCGCTCCGGGTCGCTCGGGTCGATGGTGAGACGCGGGTTCGAGAAGCCGCGCGCTCGAATCTCGTCCATCATGCCATAGCGTTCGAGGGCGAACTCCAGTCCATGCCGGGAGTAGAAATCGAGGATCCGAGTCGACTTGTATTGTGGGCCCTCCAGGTCTCCCATGAGGTCGGCCTCGCTGATCTCCCATCCGCCGCTCGGGCGCTGAAGGTCGTAGGGGTTCAGCTCCTGAGCGATCTGCGCGTATTGCTCATGGAGGCTCTTTTCGGGCTCCTCGGCGACTCGGGCCTCGCCGATCAACAGCCAGCGGATGAAGTCCGAGGACGAACGCCACGCGTCTTCGCTGTAGCCCCCGCCTAGGGTCACGACCACCGCGCATCGCCTCCGGCGCGCCTCCTCGACGACGAAGCAATCCCGCCCGAGCACGCCCTTGCGCGTCAGCATGAACTCTCCCAGCCGATCGCCCCGGAGGACGTCGGTGCCGGCGATGTAGAACACCAAGCCGGGCCGTATCTCGTCGAGCGCGGCGGGCAGTGTTTGGCGAAGCTCATGTAGGTACGCGGCATCATCCGTCCTCGAGGGCAAGAGGAACTGCTTGTCGGCTGCAGCCTCCACGTGACTCCAAACCGATCCGTGAATCGAGTAGGTCAAGACCGTCTTGTCGTTCTCGAAGGTGACGATGTTTCCGTTTCCCTGATGGTAGTCGAGGTCGACGATGGCAATCGAGGCATCGAACCCTTCTGCTCGCAGCAACGAGATGGCGACCGCGATGTCGTTGTAGACGCAAAAACCGGTTCCGGACTCGGGCTCTGCATGATGGAAGCCTCCTCCGATGTTGAACGCGACCCGATGATCGCCGCCAACGCTCCACCGGGCCGCTTCGACCGTTCCTCCCACCTGGCGGCGCTGCGAGATCAGGACTGGGTCCACATCGACGAGGTGCGCCTCGAGGCCGAAGATGCGGCCGAGATGCTCCGGGCGGGCCGTCTGATCGAGATAGACGGCCGAATGAACCCTGCCTAGGTCTAGCAGGCCGATCAGGGGAGCGGAATGGACCTGCTTGGGCCGTATCAGACCCTCGGCGCCGAGGGAACCGAGGATTTTTTCGCCTCGGGCGACCTCGATTCCAGGCACGCGTGCGGTCTCCGCGAGCGCACTGACCTTGTATTGCGGATGGTACCAGAGGCCGACTTCGTCCTCGAGCCTACGCCGGGCCTTTCGTCGCTGCAGCCAGGTGGCCATCGCCTACACGGAGATCGAGCCCTTGCGGAAGTCGGTGGTCGCGATGTGCACGTTGATGACGACCGGCTTCCCCGATGCGGCCAAGGCCTTGGCTCGATCCAGGGTAGCGTCGATCTTGGAGGGATCGTCGAGGAGAATCCCGACGGCGCCGTAGCCTTGTCCCACCTCGTGATAGGCGGTCCGTTTGAGAACCGTCCCGACGTCCGTCCCAAGCATGGGGACCTGCTCCCGGGCAATCTGCGCCCATGAGCCGTCGGTGCCGATCACCGCGATCGGCGCGAGCCCGTAGCGCACGCACGTGTCGATCTCCGCGAGACTGTAGGCGCAGGAACCGTCGCCGTAGATCAGCCACACCTCCTTACCAGGCCGTACCAGCGACGCTCCGACGGCGAAGCCTCCCCCAACGCCGAGCGTTCCGAAGACGCCTGGGTCGAGCCACGACAGAGGGCGGCGCGGCCGCAGGATGTACGACGCGGTCGCGACGAAGTCACCGCCGTCGACCACCAGCACCGCATCATCGGCCATCTTCTCTTCGATGTGCTGAAAGAGCTGGAGCGGGTTCACGAGCTCCATGTTGGCCTCTGCTTGCCGGTTGATCTGTTCGTCGCGCGCGCTCTCGCGGGTTCGAAGCGTCCCGAACCAATCGCTCCATGGACCGAGCCCTCCGCCTGTCGAGCTCGCGAGCTGTTGGAGAAACTCGCCCGCGTGCATGTGCACTGGAATCTCAGGCCGCCGGTTCTTTCGCATCTCGCTCGAGCTGAGGTTCGCAGCGACGAGGGTCGCGCGGCTCGAGATGCTCCGCCCGTAACCCATGCGAAAATCGAATGGGAAGCCCGCAACGATCACCAAGTCGGCTTCTTTCAACGCCGCGCCTCGCATGTGACGAAACTGGATGTCGCTGTTTCGTCCGAGCAGGCCGCGGGCCATCCCCCCAAGCCAGGTCGGCACCCCGATGCTTCGCACCGCATCGGCCAAGGGCTCGGCGTCCCGATAATTGACGAGCGCCTGACTTCCAATGACTAGCGCAGGCCGCTGCGCCTCGCGCAAGAGCGAGGCGACTTTGTCGACGTGCGCGCTCTTGCTGCCCGGCCTCGGGGGGAGGGAGTCCCGGAGCGGCGGGACAATGCTCACGTGCGGCTGGTGAAACTGCCGATAGAGGTGGCCTCGCATGTAGAGCTCGAGCGCTTTCGAGCCGAGATTCTTGGCGTCCTTGACGCCGCTCTCTTTCATGAACATCTCGCGCACCATCTCTTCGGCGTAGAGCACGTCGATCGGCAGCTCGACGAAGACGGGGCCCGGTACTCCATCTTGCGCGAGATCCAAGGCCTTCTTGACCGTGGGTTCGATGCTGCTGAGCTTGTTGATCGAGACCGCCCACTTCGTGATCGGCTCCATCAGGGAAATCTGATCGATGTCCTGCAGCGCGCCCCGGCCCTTGAGCAGCGTGGCCGCCGCGCCGCCGAGAATCAGCAGGGACGATTGAGCCAGCTGGGCGTTCTTGACGGCCGTGATCGTGTTGGTCACGCCCGGGCCCGCCGTCACGGCAGCCACTCCGGGCACACCTGTCATGCGCGCGACGGCGTCCGCTGCAAAGACGGCGCTCACTTCGTCGCGCACGCCGACCACCTTGATGCCATTGGTCTCCGCACCGACGAGAATCGGCGAAATGTGCCCGCCGCACAGCGTGAAGAGCTGCTTTACGCCGCGTGATGCGAGAACCCGTCCGATGATTGCGCCGCCGTCTTCTGCCATCAATCGCTCCCAACTCCTTCGAGCACGTGACGCCCGAGCACGAAACAGGTGAACGTCCCTTCGAACACCTTCTGCGAGTTCGCAGTGGCCTCGACGCGCACCTCGTGCTTTCGGCCCCGCACGCCAACCGTCCGTGCGCTGGCGACCAGGTGATCACCACGGCGAACGGGCTTGATGAACCGGGTTTCGGCGGAGGCGAGGACCACGTTTGGATCGTTGACCGCAAGCATTGCCGCATAGTCGGCGAGGCCGAAGACAAAGCCGCCGTGGACGAGGCCATGGTCGTCCACGACCATCTCGTCGGTGGCATCGAGGGCCACCCGCGCGAAACGCTCGCCAAGCTCGACCAAGGTGCCGCACAAGCGGGGTTTTGCTGCGAGGTGGGTCCTGGGCTCCATGACGGGCCACGATTACACGACCTGGGCCTCCAGAAAAGCAGGCTCCTGCCCGAAGAGAGCCTTTATCGCTTGCCGTTTGGGCAATCGGGTGTCTAATAGATGACCGAATCACGGTGAGATGGAGGGTCATGTGAACGAGCTTGCGCGCTACCTCATGGAAAACGCTTACATCGATTTTCAGGGCGGAATCACGATCGAAGAGGTGCGGAAGTTCCTGCGAGACGAAGACAGCCGCGAGTCGAGGGCCCTGTTGTCCCGGCTGATCGAGGATGCCGGAATGGATGACCTCATGGTGACCATTGCCGATTGCTTGAAGGAATACATCCGAACGGGAATCAACGAGGACATCGTTCGGGCGCAGCTCATCACCTACAGCGAGTCGTAGGCTCACGGCATCGCCCGGAATCTCTGCTAGGCTCCGCTTCTCCATGCGCTTGACGGCATTGTGCGTTTTGTTGGCTTTCGCGTCGCTTGGATGCGAGCGCTCGACCGAAGCCGACAGCGGCCCCGCCGGGGGCTCTGCGACGAGCAAACCCGATCCCGAGGCTCCCAAGGGCCCGGTTCGGAGCTTGCCCCAGGTGGACACGAGCGCACTCGACGACTTTGCCGAGGGCATCTGGATCGATCTGGTGAACGAGCTTCTCTCGCCCTGCGGGGAGCCCGTGAGCGTGGCGCGCTGCATCGCGGAGAACAAGAAGTGTAAGCGGTGCGTGCCCGCGGCGCGCTATGTCCTCCGGCTCGTGGACGATGGCTACTCGCGCGATGAGATACGCAACATCTATCGGGTGCGTTACGGCGATGATACGAAGATTCAGAAATTCGCCATCGATGATTCGCCGATCCTCGGCTCACCGATGGCCCCGGTCACCCTCTACGAGTTCAGCGACTTCCAGTGTCCTTACTGCAAGGTGGCGGCGCCCTATTTGAAGAAGATCGTCGAGGAGTCCAACGGCAAAGTGAAGCTCGTCTTCATACAGTATCCGCTCCCCGGCCACTCCAGAGCACGCGAGGCCGCGAAGGCGGCGATCGCTGCCCACAAGCAGGGCAAATTCTGGGAGATGCACGATCTCCTCTTCAAGAACCAAGATGAGCTCCAGTCGGCCGACTTCGACGACTACGCCAAGAAGCTCGGTCTGGACACGAAGCGGTTCGAGTCGGACATGGGCTCCAAGGAGACCGAAGAGAAGATCGAGGCGGACATCGTGAAGGGGAAAGCGGCAGGCGTCGATTCGACTCCGTCGATCTACGTCAACGACCGTCACTACATTTTCCCGCCCGAACAGTTGGCCGCCTATGTGCAAGAGGAGCTCGATCAATGAATCGCGCGCCCGGCAAGGTCGGCGCGCCAGGCCGATGAAGCTTCTGCTCTTGGGGGTCGCAGCTCTCGCGGTCGCGATGCCGCACGCGCGTGCCCTCGAACCAGGCGATGCCCCGCCTCCGATCGGCATGGTCGATCAACGGGGCGAAAAGGTCGACCTGAGTGACCTCGAAGGGAAGGTCGTATTGGTCGATTTCTGGGCGTCCTGGTGCGGTCCCTGCAGAGAGGAGATGCCGGTTCTCGAGCAGCTCTACGCGAAGTACGCTGACCAGGGGCTCGTGATCATCGGCGTGAACATCGACAGAAACAAGAAGAAGATGATCAGTTTCTTGGCCGGCGTGCCAGTCAGCTTTCACATCGTGCACGATCCCAAGCTCGTTGCGGCCTCGAGGTACGAGCCCCCCGGCATGCCGTCTTCGTACTTCATCGCGAGGGACGGAAAGATCCGCTACGTGCACGAGGGCTTTCGTAAGAAGGACGCTGCGGAAATCGAAAACCGCATCAAGCTGCTACTCGGGGAACCCACCAATCCCGACTGACCCTGCCACCGACGCTGACGTCCCGGGTCGCCGGGGAACACGACACGGGGTTCCGTCGAAGGGCTCGGCTCAGGCGCTAGCGTGGGGGCGAGTCTCAAAAGGGGTGCTCATGTCGGTTGAAGAGACCGAGATGCGGAGCTCGGGCCCTTCATCCCCACCCCGCCGCCCCCACGCGAGCACGCCCGTGCCGAGCCGTCCTCCGGGGATGCAGTTGTCGCAGGGTCAGCGTTGGGCGCTCTTCGGTTGGGGTGCGGACGCGCCTCGGGCGACGAAGGCGCTCAGCTGCTGCGTGATGTAGTCGACGACCTCGCAATCCGCCTCGGTGAAGGTGGCGCCGGACAAACCATTGGCGAGCTGCAGAACGCCAAACAATCGTCCTCGATGGATCAATGGGCGGTAGAGCAGTGCGCGCACGTCCAAGCCTGGAATGCCGTCGATGCGCTCGTCGTAGCGCGGGTCGGCAGGGGCGTCGGCGAGCACCAACACCGCGTGTTCCGCCAGCCCACTCGCCGCCCCGAGGAGACCAGAGGAGGAAGGCAGTGCCTGACCTTGGCGTGCCTTCGAGCCCGTCCCAAGCGCCGCCACGAGCCGAAATTCGTCTGTGTTGATGTCCAGGAGAAACGCCGCCGTGGCCTCGCACGGAACGAGCTCCTCGAGCAGGTGCACCGCAAACTCCAGGGCCTCGGCGCGGTTCTTCAAAAACAGCAGATCGTGGCATGCTTCGAACGCGGCCCCGAGGCGGTCTTCGGTTGGAGGCGGCGGTACGCTGCTGACTGCAGGGGAGAGAGAATGTCGGGTTTCTTGCTCCAGCGGGAACTCGATCTCGATGCTCCCGTTCCAGTCCTTCCACTCGACTCGGACCACGGGCGGGCAGCTCGGTGCCCGTTTCCAGATGTGATCGAAGAGCTCGATGCGGATGAACTTCGGGCCTCGCTCCTCGGCGACCTCTTCTTGCACGCGGTGCAACAACTTCATGACGAGCTTTTCACCCGTTCCTGGCGGCACGGGCACCGGGACCGCGTACATTCGCTCGCGGAAGTGAATCGGGCTCAATCTCGAGGGGCTTTCGTCTCGCGACGCCAATAAGAGCAGCTTGTTTTCGACTGTGGAGGGGGGAGGGCAACTCGGCTGCGGGGCGCTCAGACGACGCTCGCGCACGGGCGGCGGTGTCGGCGGAGGGGAGCTCTTTGGCGGCGCGCTCCGCGCATCCTTCGTGGCGGGCGCGGCTCCAGGCGATTCGGCGGGCACGATCTGGTACCGACGGCGCTCCCGCGCATCCTGAATGGTGACCTTGCCATTTGGATTCACGTTGCAGCTCGCGCCAGCCGGTACCCCGCCCGATTCGCCGATCTGGTTGCGCGCAAGCTGAAGCGCGGCCGGCCAGGATGCAGCCTCGATGGTTCCCCGGAAGAGCGGGTCGGGGGCGCCCAGCAGACTGATTTCGACTTTCCAGTACTTCGTAGCCACTTCGTTCCGTTGGCGCGATGCAACGATGATAGCGGGGATCGCGGGCAAAGTCGCCTGCCCGGGTGGCGTCGCTTCGACCCCGGGTGTAGGACTCGCCGGTGTGGATTCTAGTCATCGGTCGAGAAGGCATCGAAGATCGAGACGGTACTGCCGTCGGGTGTCTCCACGAGCTCGGCTGTTCAGTCCGGACCGCAACCCTTTGGGATCGGTTGGAGACCGAGGATCTCGTGAAGGACCCTCCTGCCGTCGTCTTGATCGAGGCGGGGGACGAGGCGGATGCTGGGCGTGCTGCGCTGGTTCGAGTCCGCGCCGCTGAGCCGCTCCGAGAGGTTCCCGTGCTGATCGGAGTCACTCTAAACGCGCTTTCGCGCCTCGACGTGGGCGATGGTTTCGATGATTTCGCTTTGATCCCTTACGTTCCCGCGGAGCTCTACATGCGGATCCGGAGGGTCGAATGGAGCCGGAGCGAGTTTGCCCAGCAGGAACGGATCAAGATGGGACCGCTCTACCTCGATCTCGCGGCCCACGAGGTCACCGTCGACGGCCGCCCCCACCAGCTCACACATCAGGAATTCGCCCTTCTCAGCTTCCTTTGTCAGAACCGTGGCCGGGTGTTCTCGCGGCGACAGCTTCTCGAGCGCGTGTGGGGCGTGGACTACTACGGAAGCAGCCGCACCGTCGACATTCATGTCCGGCGTCTTCGCATGAAGCTCGGCCACTCGGTGAACAACCTCGAGACGGTGCGCGGCGTCGGCTACAAGATGAAGGAGCCGTAGTGCATCCGCCGCTCGCGATTTCGACAGGCGATCCGGCAGGCGTCGGTCCTGTGGTGACGGCGGCGGCGCTGGCTCGATCTCTCGGCACCGACAGGGCTTTCGTGTACGGCGACGCGGCGTGGATGGAGCGGGCGCTTCGCCGGTACGCGTTCGAGGCGTTCAAGCGACTCGACAAAGCCGAAGCGGCAAGCCTGGCTCCCGGTGAGGTGGGGCTCCTGCACGCGGCGGACTGGCCGGTTGCGATGGTGCAGGCCCGGGCCCCCACGATTGCCGGCGGCGGCGCGCAGTGTAAAGCGCTCGAAGCGGCTTGCGACGCAGCGATTTCGGGTGCGGCACGGGCGGTGGTCACGGGGCCGGTCAGCAAGGAGGCGGTCAGCCTCGCCGGCGTGCCGTTTCAAGGCCAGACCGAGCACCTGGCCCGCCGCGCGGGCATCAACGTGGAGCGCGTGACGATGATGTTTCTCGGGCCGCATCTCAAGGTCGCGCTCGTCGCGACGCATTGGGCGATCAAACGGGTGCCTTCGACCGTGACCCGCGAGCACATCGAACGGACCGTGCGGCACTTGACCGATGCGCTCTCGCTCTGGCTTCCTGAGACGCAGCCCCTTCGCATCGAGGTCACCGGGCTGAACCCACATGCGGGCGAAGGCGGCTTGCTCGGCACCGAGGAGGAGACGATTATAAGCCCCACGCTCGACCGGCTCCGGGAAGAGCGGCCGTACTCGAGCGGAGAGGTGGAGCTCATGGGGCCGACGCCCGCCGAGGCGGCGTTTCGGTACGCGGCCGATGGCCGTGCACACGGCGTGGTTGCGATGTTTCACGACCAAGCGACGATTCCGTCGAAGCTCCTCGACTGGGGTGAGGCGGTGAACGTCACTTGGGGTTTGCCGTTCGTTCGCACCAGTGTGGATCACGGTGTTGCCTACGATGCGGCGGCATCCGGAACTGCCTCCGAAAACGGCATGATTGCCGCCATACGCGCCGCTCAGCGTCTGACGGGTGGCATCTGGGAATGACGGCGCAGCTCGTCATCCGCGGCGCCCGCGAGCACAACCTGAAGAATCTGAATGTGAGCCTCCCGCGAGGGCGGCTGACCGTCGTCACCGGGCCGAGCGGAAGCGGTAAGTCGAGCTTGGTTTTCGATACCCTGTACGCGGAGGGGCAGCGCCGGTATGTCGAGTCGCTGAGCGGCCATGCACGACGCGTCCTCACGAAGCTGCGGCGTCCGGACGTCGACGTCATCGATGGGCTCTGTCCGGCGATCGCCGTCCGCGAGCAAACCCCCTCCCGCAACCCGCGGTCGACCGTGGGTACGCTCACCGAGGTCAACGACTACATGCGGGTGCTCTTCTCCACCGTGGGTGAGGTACATTGTCCGGTCTGTGGCGAGCGGCTCACCGCGCACTCCGTAGCGCAGGTGGCCGAAGAGGGGCTGCGTCTCGGCGAAGGCAAGCGTTTCTCGGTTCTTGCTCCGGTCGTGCGTGCGGGCGAATCGATTTCGAAAGGGCTCCTCGCTGACCTGCGTGCGCAGGGTTTCGTCCGTTTGCGCGTGAACGATTCCGAGGTCGAGCTCGAGAACCTCGAGAGGGTGCCGGCCAAAGCCTCCGTCGACGTCGTGATCGACCGTTTGTCGGTCCGGGAAGGGATAGCCTCCCGTCTCGCCGAGGCGGTCGAGCTCGCCTACCAGTTGAGCGGTGGCTTCGCCGAGCTCCGCGAGCAGGACGGCTTGCGCCATCGGTTTTCGCAGAGCTACGCGTGCTTCGAAGGGCATGCCCTCATCCCCGGTAGCGGCCCGTCTTTGTTTTCTTTCAACTCGCCGCTCGGTGCTTGCCCGAGGTGCGATGGGCTCGGGCAAACCCGTCGATTCATCGAAGAGCTGGCGATCGTGGATCCGAGCCTCTCGCTCCGGCAGGGCGCCGTCACCGCATGGGGAAAGCCGAATCTCGCTTACTCGCGATCCATGCTCGCGAAGATTGCCGCTGCTGGGGTCGATCTAGACAGGCCCTTCGAACGGCTTTCCGAGAAGCAGCGTCGGATAGCGCTGCAGGGCGGCGCCGGGTTCGAGGGGATCCTCCCGGGCCTCGAGCGGCGCGCGCAGGAATACGCTCGCCGCAAGCTGGCGGAAGGCGGTGACGAAGAGCGGGTCCTCGAGTTTCTCGACGAAGAGCTCGGGCAGTTTGCGCGAATGGAAATCTGCACCGATTGCGGGGGCTCGCGTCTCAATGAGAACGCGCGCTCGGTCCGGATCGGAGACCAGGCGATCAGCGACGTGAGCAGGCTGGATGCAACTGCCCTGCTGCAGTGGCTCGATGGGCTTCGCACGTCTGGGCCGCGCGAAGCGGCTGTGCGCCCGTTGGTACAGTCAATCAGAGATCGCGCATCCTTCCTTCAGCAAGTTGGCCTCGGGTATCTGGCCCTCGATCGCAGCGCTCGGACGTTGTCTGCTGGCGAAGCGCAGCGCGTTCATCTCGCGACGCAGCTTGGCGCCCGGCTCTCGGGCGTGTTGTACGTGCTCGACGAACCGACCGCTGGCCTTCACCCGGCCGACACGGCGCGATTGTTGAGCACCCTCGCCGAGCTGCGCGACCTCGGAAACACCTTGGTGGTCGTCGAGCACGACGAGCAAACCATGCGTGTCGCGGACTACTTGGTCGAGCTCGGGCCCGGTGCTGGTGAGCGCGGAGGATATCTCGTTGCGGAAGGGGACCTCGGGACGTTGATGGCTGACGAAGCGTCGTTGACTGGCGCGTATCTTTCCGGTCGCCGTCGGATCGAAGTGCTCGAGCCACGCCGGACGGGAGAGGGCGTTCTCGGAGTTCGCGTGGACAGGCTCCACAACTTGCGGGAGGTGCAGGTGGACTTTCCACTGCGCTCGCTCTGCTGCGTCACGGGCGTGAGCGGCAGCGGAAAGAGCTCACTGGTCGTCGATGCGCTCTTGCCGGCGCTTCGCTCACGGCTCGGACGTAGCGCGGAGGTGCCTCCAGGGGTCTCGATCGTGGGGGGGGAGGGGCTGGCCCGCGTTTCCTTCGTCGACAGCACTCCGATCGGACGTAGCGCACGCTCCAACCCTGCGACCTATCTCGGCCTGCTCGCCCCCCTGAGAGAGCTTTTTGCGGGTCTGCCGCAAGCGCGTGCGCGCGGCTATCGTGCGGGCCGTTTCAGCTTCAACGTCAAAGGGGGCCGATGCGAGGTCTGCAAAGGCGAGGGCGTTCAGCGAATTGCGATGCAGCTTCTACCCGATGCCGAGGTCGAATGCGAAGCCTGCGGCGGAACCCGGTACAATCACGAGACGCTCCAGATCCGATACCGCGGCCTGAACATCGCTGAGACGCTGTCGAGATCCGTCGAGGAGGCGTATTCCCTGTTCGAGGCCGTGCCGGTGATCCGCACTCGCTTGGACGCTCTGCGGCGTGTGGGCCTCGGCTATCTCGAGCTGGGGCGTCGTGCGACCACCATCAGCGGCGGCGAAGCGCAGCGGCTGAAGCTCGCGCGGGATCTCGCTCAGCCGGCCCGCAAGCCGACTCTCTACATCTTTGATGAGCCGACGCGCGGGCTACACTTCGTCGATGTCGACCAGCTGATCGCCATCCTGCACCAGCTGGTCGAGGACGGACACACCGTCATTGCCGTCGAGCATCAACTCGATGTGATCCGAAACGCGGACCACGTGATCGACCTCGGGCCGGGGTCTGGACCTGAAGGGGGAAGGGTGGTTGCCGTGGGCACCCCGGAGGAGGTGAGAGGGAGCGGGTCGACGACGGGGGCGTTCATCTGAGGGAAGGGCGAGCGGCAGGGTCAGCGACAATGCCAGCGTCAGTGACCGTGTCCTTTTGATGGCGCGGGAGAACGCGACATGGGGTGGAGTCGGCGTCGCGAATGACAATCGGCCAGACAGCAACCACCTCCGATTGGCGTGAGCGTCGAGGGGAGGATTGCGTGGCCCAAGTTCGCCAGTCTATCCGGCCACCTTTGCAAGCCGACCCGTCCGGCGGAACCCCGTGTCGTGTTCTCTCGCGCCCCGGGACGCCAGCCGTCTGCGTCAGTACCAGCGAAGCCCCCGTCGGGGGCGCAACGCGGCGGCTCTTCGGGGTGTCAGCGCCTGCACCAGCGGGCCCTAAATGACCGATTTTCGCGGTTTGCTTTGTAAGTTGCTGAAAATAGGGTGTTTGCGGGGGGCTAGCGTGTCCCCGCGTTGAGCTTGCGGCTGAAGGCGTCGCCGACTGTGACACAGACCTCGCGGAGCTCGAGCTCGCCTCCGACCAGGATGGCGAGCGGGTTGACCTCGACGGCCTCGATCTCCGTCCGCCACTGGTGGACGAAGGCCGCCAGCCGCATCAAGACCTCGCCAACCGAGCTGACGGCCTGGGCTCGTTCCTGCGGTAGGCCAGCGAGGAGGAGCGAGCTGCCCCGTAGCCGGAGCAGCGCCCGCTCGAGCGCCTTGGCAGTCGCGGGCAGCACGGTCTGGGTCGTATCCGCCGACGCGCGCCCGTGCGGGTCCGCGAAACCGATCTCCGTCAGGATGGGGCCCGCCGCGAGTGGTTCCATGCGGACGCGCAGCAGCGTGCGCGCCATCGTCGATGCGCTCACGGTGACTCCGAGAAGCCGCGCATTGGCCGCACGGCTCTTCGCGACGGCGAGGATCTGACGAAACGCATCGCGGGCTTGCCCGGCCGACAAGACCTCGACGGCCAAATCCGGGTGGTCCCACAGCCTGAGATCGGGTGACGCCAGGGCGATACGCACGGGAAAACCGATTCGGGATGCTTCCGACGCCGCACGCGAGGGAGTGGCGCAGAGCTCTTCGATCGGAAGTGGAACGTCGTACGGGAGCAGCGCCGCCTTGCTGGCGGGGTCGGAAAGCGCCCGCCTCGGTCCAAGAATGACATCGAGGACGGCGTCGGCTTCGACCCCTTGCACGACGGGAACTTTGGGACGCGATGAATCCTGCGCCGCGCGCATCGCCCGAAGTGCGGCAGCCACGTCCCGGGCGACGCCGATCGGTTTGTGATGGACACCCTCGACCTCGTGCGCGATGAGCCCGTCATCGCCCCTCACGAACCTGCCGTCGCTCCGGTGACTCACGCTTTCACCGAGCCGTATTCGGTCGACTGCGGGGAGCTCCTTGGTCGTCGCGGCCCAAGGACGTTCCGTGTCGAGCTCGAGCAGGGCAGCGACGGCTGCGAGCGGACCGGTCTCGTGGACCGCCGGCAGCCCCAAGTCGTGGAGCAAGCCTGTCGGCTGCGGTCCGATGACGGCCACCGGAATCTTCCGCCCTTCGTCGCGGGCAGCCTCCGCCAACTGCACCGCAACGTCTGGAGCCAGCGAAAGCTCGACTGCGAGCGCCACCGAGCGCCCGGCCGCAAGGGCGTCGATTGCCGCCTCCCAGGGGCGCCCGTGCACCTCGGGCTCCACGGGCAGACCGATCCTCTGGGCGTCGCGCGCCACATCGACTGCCAGCTCGGGGCAGTCGCAGAAAATGCTCCAGGCCTTCGGCATCGCGATCGATCGAAGGATACCCCCCGCGCGCCTTGGCGCCCACTTCCTCGAACGCGGGTCGCGAGGGGAATTGCTTTGTGTGGTCCGACGGCTCGATCCCAAACATCGGATCAGCTCTAACTTCGAGGCGACGCGAGCTTGACGCCCCGAACCCCACGGTGATAATCCGGGCACCGTCCGGGGGATCCGCTCGTCAAAAAGGGGAATCCGGCGGGTGGGGGTCAACCTGAAGAGAGTCGCGACATGCGCCTGAAGCTGATTGCGGGCAACCTCGTCATTCTCTTGCTCGTTGGGCTGGGGTCCTATCTGGTCGTCGATCGCCAGCTGCGGACCGAGCTTTCGAGACAGCTCGAGGAGCGTATCGGGTACGATTCCGAGCTGTTCGGGAGATCCTGGCGTGCCGATGGGGCCCGCCTCGCCGAAGGGGTTTCGAACCGGGCCGCGAGCAACTCCGTTCGGAACGTCTTCACGGCCTCTGGAGAAGCAAGCCGCCGGGGCCGCGCGTTTGCAGCGGCGCAGGAGGTCTCGCGGTGGTTCCGGGATCCCGCCCGGGGACGCCGCGAGAAGCCCCATCTGGTGGCGGTCATCGACGAAACCGGCCGCGTGATTGCAAGAGATACCGATCCGAATCGCATGGTCGGCGAGCCGCTTCTCGCCCAGGTCCCGATCCTTCGTGATGTCCTGAAACGAGGTGCGGCGCGGTACGCGGTGTGGCCGCAGGATGACAAAGTGCTGCAAGTTGGTCTTGCCGCCGTGCGAAACGACCAGGGCGGCGTCGTCGGCGCGCTGCTGGTCGGATACGATCTCTCGAACGGCTTCGCGCAGAGGGAAGCTGCGCTCCTCGGCCACGATCTGCTCTTCATCAGGGCGGACCGAATCTACAGCACCTCGACGTCGGTAGAGCTGCGCGACGCGCTGCAGGACGCGCTCTATTCCCCGCCGCTCGATGCCGAAACCGAAGCGGCGCTCAAGGGAAAGCCGACCCTGCCGTGGACCACGACGCTGTCAGGTGATCGATACGTAGGGGTGACCGCGGACCTACCCATGGCGCGCAGCGCCGGAGTCGGATACGTGGTGCTCGCCCATCACGGCAAGTACACGGCGTTGGCCGGAGTTGCGACCACGATTCTCTGGCTCACGCTGCTCGGTCTCATCGGCATCGTGATTTACGGTTACATCATCGCGAACAGCATCATGGAGCCGATCGAGCAGATCGAAGACGGAATCCTCGCCGTCATCAACGGCAGGAACGACGTTCGCCTCGAGGTGGAAACCCCCGAGCTCGGAGGTCTGTCTTACCGAGTGAACCAGCTCATCAACTTGTTCACAGGCGTCGCCGAGGAAGACGACCAGGGAAGGGCGGTCACGAGCAGCGGCGCGTGGGAAGCGGTGAGCATCACCGGCCCGGACCCGGGATCGCGTCAGAGCTCCGCCGTTCCGGTCCAAAGCGACGATCCCGACGTCCTGACGCTTGCGGCGCTGTCGGAGGGTGACTACTACGCCCAGCTCTACGAGGACTACGTCGCGGCCAAGCAGTCGGCGGGCGAAGACGTATCGGGCGTTTCCAAGGACCGCTTCATCGAGCGAATCAAGGGCAACGCGGAGCACCTCGCAAAGAAGCACGGCGCGCAAAGGGTGCGCTTCAAGGTCGAAACCGTCGGGGGCCAGGTGAATCTGAAGCCCGTGGTCATCCCCTAGCGCGGCACCGGTGGCAGCCGGGTGGCATCTCGTTGCGCCGCCCACCCGTTCGGCCTAGTGCTTGACGCGTCATGGGGCTTTTCGATGTTTTCAAAGGTGGTGGGGGCGGGCTCAAGAAGCACATCGCACGCGTGGCGAACAACCGCGCTCAAAAGCACGAGCGGTGGGAGTCGATCCAAGTGCTCGCGAGCGACGGCTCGGACGAGGCGATTCGTGCGCTGCTGACTCGCTTCACAATTCGTGTCGATCCGAGCATCACAGACGAAGAAGAGAAGACTGCAGCCTTCCACGGTATCGTCGAACGTGGAGAAACAGCCTTAGGACCCGTGCGTGATGCCCTCCACTCGTTCGACAGCCTGGCTTGGCCGCTGAAGATCCTGAAAGAGATTCAAAGCGAAGAGGGCCTCACCACCAGCCTGCTCGAGTTGCTCTCCAAGATGGATACCGAGTACGAGCGCGACCCCCAAAAGAAAACAGACGTGATCGCGAGCTTCGAGGAGCGTAAAGACCCCCGGATCGTCGCCGCCGTGACGCGCTTCTTGCAAGACATGAACGAGACGGTCCGTTTCTACGCCGTCGGCGCGATCCTCGCCCAAGACAACGCCGAGACGGCCATCGATGCGCTGACGAAGGCGTTCCTCGCGGAGGAAAGCGTGCGTGTGAGAATGCGGATCCTCGACGGCTACATCGATCGCAGCTGGACGCTTGGCGATGCGAAGGACGAGGCGTCCAAGCGAATGCCCGCGGGATACTTGCTCGGCAAGAACGGAGAGGTCAGACGCTCGCGCGGCTGATCGGGGTCGCCCGCTGGGCTTGCTCCGGGGCCTCAGTCGGTGGTCTTGATCTTCGGTGGCAGAACGAAGATGAGGCCGACGGTGAACATGCTGTTGAACTGCTTCAGACGGTCGCTGCCGTCGATCTGGCCGTCGCGGTTGTTGTCGGTACCACTGGTGTTGTACTTGAAGGGAATGCCGCGCCAGCGGAGCGCGATCCCGAGAAAATCCCTGAAGAACGCGCTGAACGCGACGCCAAAAGAGGGCGCGATCACCGTGCGCGTCGAGCGGCCCAGCTGGCTGTTCAGGCAGCCTGGGTCTCGAATGCCGTCCGGCGCGGGACTCGCCGATCCGAGTGGAACACAGTATTGGGGGGTTGTAATCGAGTCGCGCCGAAGCTCTGTGTTGGCGCGCTCCTCGACGCCGACGAACGCGGCGCCTACGAAGAAGTCGAGGTCGGCGTCGAAGAACACCTTCTGGAACATCGCGAGCTTTCCCCGGAAGGGCACGAAGTGGACCTCCACGCCAGACCACCAGTTCACGCGGCCGACCTGATCCGGGAAGCGCTCGCGGCTCGGTAGGTCGAGGCGGTTTGCATCCCTCGTGACGCCTTTGGCCTGAATCTCATTGGTCAGGTTCGTATCGAGCTGGGCAACCGAGTAGCCGCCCCAGCCGCCGATCCCGAGCCAGTCGAGGAAGTGGAATCGGACTTCTCCGCCGACGATCAACGAGCGGGCGAACTCATCCCCAATGGTGAAGGCGAAGAAGGGTTCGACGTGGAGACGCATGTCACGCCAAAGTCGGAGCTTCTTGACGGCAGGTGCGCCTGCCAACGGCCCGCTCACCTGTACGTCTTGCGCGCGCGCCGTCCGGGCACCTGCACCGAGGCCTTCGCTCAGGAGCAGGCAGAGGCACAGGGCTCCGAGCAGAGTGATTCGCGAAAGCGTTTGTGTTACGAGCTTCATCATTTCGGTAGCCGGTAGTCGAACTTGAGCGGGAAGAAAACGGTGACACCAACTTGGATCGACGTGTTGGCGACGAAGCTGGAGCCGGACTGCAGCCAGGTCGATGGATCGTTGCGGTCTGCGGGATCCACTTGCACGTTTTCGAATTGGTCGGGCCACATGTAGGCGCGGAACTCGGCGAAGAACGTGAGGTAGCGCGTCAGGAAGATGCGCAGACCAAGACCGACGTTGAAGGCGACGTTGGTTTGCCAGTCGAAGCTACGGACCTCCGGATCGAACACGGGGATCGGTTGAGTCCGCATGAGCCCGACGCCGCCGACGAGATAGGCATCCCACTGGAAAATCTTCTTCCGAACCTTGAATTTCCCGTAGAACGGAACGTACGTGAAATTGGCCCATAGTCCGAACTGCCAGTCGTTGATCGGCACACCGAGCCTGAACTGATCCTGGATGCGCGGGATGAAGCTCGTGCCCCGATCGAGCGGGTTGCCGCCCCAGTCGTACCAAATGAAGTTGACGCCGATCGACAGGACGTTCGTGAACCAGTAGTTGACCGCAAAGCCCAACCCGTAATGCGACAGGTAGGGGTCGTTCAACGTGAAGGCCGCCGACGGCGCGAGCTCCAAGCGCTTCAAGCGCAGCGCGTAGATCTGCTGGACGGCATAGATCTCCTCGGCGATCTCCTCGCGCTGCGGTTCCGGCTCGAGCGGGCCCTCTTTTGCATCGTCGGACGCGGCGAGCTCTTCGATGAGATCGCCCCGGCCCTGCGGAGCTGTGGCCGGCTTGGAATCCTCACCCTCGACCTCATCGAGGGAGAATTCCATCTGGGCCCGGACCGCCGTCGGAAACGCCGTCAAAAGCGCCGCCATCAATAGCGCAATCCCCCCAAAATCTCGCATCGGCCTCTGGCCTTCCCCCTCGAGCGCCCCAGCCCCCACCGCGGCAACTCGCTGAAATCACGTAACAACTGTCCGTCTCTGATCGGACGACAAGACTATATCACGGCGAATCTGGCACTACCAAATCCAGTCGTGATTTTCGTCCAATTCGAGGGGCCTCGCCTGAGGCTCAGTTGGCGCTCAGAGCCTCGTCGGTGGCCTCGAGCGCATCTGGAGTCTCGAAGAGGGCCTGAACAAACGACTCGGCGTCGAACGGTTTGAGATCCTCGACCTTCTCGCCGACCCCGACGAACTCGATGGGCACCTCATGTTGATCGACGATTCCCAGGATGACGCCGCCCTTGGCGGTGCCATCGAGCTTCGTGAGCACGATCCCGCTGAGCGGCAGGGCGTCCTTGAAGAGTTGGGCCTGCTGTATCGCGTTTTGCCCGGTCGTGGCGTCGAGCACGAGCAAGACGTGATCGGCGGGGCGGCCGAGGGCCTTTTCCACCGTACGGCCGAGCTTCTTGAGCTCATCCATCAACGGCACCTTGGTGTGGAGGCGACCTGCCGTGTCGGCGATCACGAGATCGAGGCCTCGCTCCTGCGCTTCTTGGATGGCGCTGAAGATCACCGAGCCGGGATCCGCTCGGTCCTTGCCTTTGACGACCTCGCATCCGACGCGGCGGCCCCACACCTCGAGCTGGGTCACCGCTGCTGCGCGAAACGTATCTCCCGCGGCCAACAGTAAGGTCCTTCCCTGGCGATCGAAGCGGCTCGCGAGCTTGCCGATCGTCGTGGTCTTGCCGACACCATTCACGCCGACGACCAGGATCACGGTCGGTCTATGATCGATCGCGAGCCCTCGGCCGCTCGATGCGAGGATGCTTCTCGCCTCGTCTCGAATCGCCTCCCATGCATCCTCCGCTGAGGCGAGCTCGCCTCCGTTCATCTGGGTTCGAAGGGCTTCGAGGAAACGCTGGGTCGTGTGCACTCCGACGTCGGCGGTGATCAAAACCTCCTCGACCTCGTCGAGGATCGAGGCATCGAGCTCGCGGCCCCGTCGAAATACCTTTGCAAGGCGCGAAACGAGATTGCCGCGGGTGAACTTGAGCCCGCTTCGGAACGCGCCGAGGTCCGCCGCCGGTGTCGGAGGCGGTGTGATGCGTGCCTCTGCCGCCGACGCAGGCGGGGTCTGCGGGGGGCGCGCTACCAGGTCTTCGAGCTGAAGCGGCTGCGTATGCTCGGATGGTTCGGCGGCGCCTAGGGTGATCTTGGAACGCTCTTTGTCGAGTGCTTCGGGTGGTGGCGCCGGGGGCTCGTGGGGAGCCGTCTTCTTGGCTCGGGCACGGAGAAAACCGACGACGATGCCGATCACGATCAACGCGCCAACCACCACGAGGGCCGCGAGCGTAGTTGGGCTATTCAGATCCAAGGACTCCATTCGACCTCTATCCTCCCCCGAGGGCCGTTGAGACCGGCGCAATATAGGAAGGCAGGCACGGGGGAGTCAACGCGGCTGCCGTTGCCGAATCGTTTGCCGCCGCCGTTCGCCAGCTGTGATACTGCAAACACCGGGGAAGGGCAGGAGCTGCGTGAAGGGGGACATTGGCCGATGGCACGGATGGCGAGCGTTGGTCGCCCTCGCTCTGTTCTTCGCAAGCACGGCGCGGGCTGACGGGCGCGAGGACTACCTCATTCGTCTGCTGCAAGACTCGGACGCGTTCCGAGTTCGGGCACAGGCGGCCCTGTCACTCGGGCAATTGGAGTCGACCCGTAAGTCGGTCGCAGCCCTCGAACGCGCCGTCGGAGACAGACATCCGGCGGTACGCGTATCGGCGATTTCGTCGCTCCAACGCTTGGGTGCCAAGGGGTCGCTCCCGATCGTGGAGAAGGCGACCAGGGATGGGAACAAGTCGGTGCGCCGTGTTGCACTCGAGGCGGTGGCGGCTCTGAGCGTTGTTGGGGAAAGGGCGCGAGGCCCTGGAAAGACCGAGTACCTCGTTGCCGTCGGCATGCCAGGAGCCAAGGCCGAACGGGTGTCGAGGCAGATGCTTTTCGACACCCGCGTCTTCATTTTGGAACAGCTCGTTGCGCTCAACGGGGTGGAGCTCGCGCCAGACGATCTGACGCCCGCCGATGCCAAGAGCGAAATCGTCGAACGGAGGCTTCACGGGTACTACCTCGAGAGCTCGATCGTGACGCTGGAGCCCCACGAATCGGGAGTGAAGGCCGTCGTGTCGATCATTGTGCTGACGTATCCGGGCCGTGACATGCGCGGGATGTTGCGCGGCGCCGCGACGGCCTCCGGCCGTTACAGCGCCGAAACCGCAGAACAAGCAGTTCGGGGCGCCTTCGTGGGCGCCCTTCGCCGTCTTCCCACGCTGCTCGAGGCAGCCAAGGGCAAAGGAAGCCTTTGACCGAGAAAGAACGATGGGCGTAGGAAGTGAGAGACGTGATGCCGGATAAGACACAACGAAAAATACGAAACTACCTGCTCGACCGTCATTTTCAACTGAAGTACACGGGCATGGTGTTGCTCGTCACCGTATCGGTCGCGAGCGGTCTCGGGTACGTGGCATATCGTTTTTCGCGGGGCCAGACCGAGGCACTCGCGGCGCACATCGCCGCGCAACCGGATCTGGATGACGACACCGCGATGGACCTCGAGCGGTTCGCCGAACAAGAGGACCGCAAGATCCGAAATGCGATCGTCGCTGGGGTGCTCCTGTTGACCCTTGCGTTGGGGGTCACTGGGATCATCGTGACCCACCGAGTCGTCGGGCCTGCGTACCGAATGAAGCGGCTCATCGAGCATGTAGGCGACGGAAAGTTGGAGATCACGACCGGCATCCGAAAAGGAGACGAGCTCCAGGACCTCTATCACTCGTTTGCCCAGATGGTGGAGTCGCTGCGCGATCAGCGCACCGAGGAAATCGAGCAGCTCGAGGATACCTTGATCAAGATGGAAGCCGCGGGCATCCAATCGGCCTATCTCACCGAGCTCCGGGCCCTGTTGGAGCGAATTCGACAAACAGTCGAGTGAATCCCCGGAGGACGGCCTCATGGAAGGGGATCCCGCCGACTTCTCCGCGGGCGGCTGGTCGGGTATGGTCGGCCCATGCGCGGATTGAAGATTGTCGTTGCAGTGCTCATTGCTCTCGTCGTGCTCGCCCTCGGAATCGGAGCGCTTCTTCCGAAAGATTTTCATGTCGAGCGCTCGATCGAGATCGACGCTTCACCCGAAGTCGTTTTCGACCGGGTCAACTCCTTGCGCCAATGGGATGGGTGGTCGCCGTGGATCGCGAAAGATCCCACGATCGAGAACACATACACGGGACCTGAGGCGGGAGTGGGCGCTCGCGTCGCCTGGACGAGCGAGAAATCAGGCAACGGGACGCAGACCATCACACTCAGCGAACGGCCGAACCGCATCGAAACTGCGCTCGACTTCGGCGAGATGGGAAAGCCGAACGCGTACTGGGAGTTCGAGCCGCTCGGCGACGGCGTGCGCGTCACCTGGGGTCTCGATGGCACTGCATCGGGCCTGCTCGGGGGCTATTTCGCCAAGATGATGGATGGCTGGGTCGGCGCGGAGTACGAGGACGGGCTCGTGCGTTTGAAGAACGTCGTGGAACGGTCGCATGCCAACGAGCAGTGAACCAATGGTGGGGTCTTGCAGGTTCCTGCTCGGCTCGTTGATGTGGGTGTCGGCCTGCCGAAGCCCCTTTGCCGTCGCAACGCGGCGGCTTTGCGGGGTGTCACCGAAACGGGAACGACACGTTTTCGTAGTACTCGATACGCGGGGTTCCGCCGGGCCCGTCGAATACGACCGCTGCGGCGTCGATGCGGGCGCGGACGGGACCGAGCTTCTGTTGGCGCAGCCACATCGCGGTCGCTCGCCGCACGCGCGCAAGCTTTTGCGGACCGATCGTCTCAGCGGGAAAGACCGGCCGCGCGCTTCGACGCGATCGCACCTCGCAAACGATCAGGAGCGACTCACTTCGCGCGATCACGTCCAGCTCGAGCCGGCCGACGCGAACATTGCGCCCGCAGATCTCGAAGCCACGCTCCTCCAACCATGCCGCCACCAACGCTTCGCCGCGGCGCGCCAGATCACATCGATTGAGAGAGCGGGTCGCGGACGCAGTAGCTTCCTCGCAGGCCGTCGCCGCCGGTCTCGAGGACCTCTTGGCAAATGAAGCCTCCTGGGCAGCCGCAGGTGGGAAGATTGCTTTCCGCCGGCGCGCCGCACCGGCAGGAGCAGTAGACGCTCGCTTCGACTTCGCTTGCCGGCACACAGGTCGCCTCGCCGCGCGGACAGTCGTCTTCTTGGAGGTTGCTCGGGTCACCAGCGAGTCCTCGGACGAGGCAGACACGGGTTGCGCACTGCACCGAGCTGGTCTCGAGATAGGTTTCGGAAGACAAGAATCCGCCCTCCGGGACCTGCTCGGGCACGCACGGATCGCCCACCGAGCTGCTGGAGCAGCTCGTTCCGGTCAGCCAAAGCAGCGAAATCGCCGCAAGTCCCAACAATTCAAGCCATTTCCTGCGCATCACGCCCCCCTCAGAACCCCCCGGTCATCCACAGCATAACGGCAATTCGAGATCGTACCCAAACTTCCCCAGTCCTCGGGGGTCAGAAAAGGGACATGCCGTACGGCCTTACGCCCCAGCCCGGATTTCCGGGGTCCATGCGCAGGCTTGCACGGTCAATTGCAGTCTGCCGGTCAAAAGCTCAATGGCGCTATACCTTGACGAGCCCTTCGCCGGGTTTCTATGATGGTACCCGAACGAGCCGGAAGGGGTCGGTTTCGTTCCAATTTTGGGGGTCAGGGGGAAACTTGGAAAACCAAGGTTCCGCGACAAGGAGCGCTTTATGAAGTGGAACCGCTTATGCGCGGCGCCTGTGTTGATCTGCGGCTTGGCCGTCGCGGTCACCACCAGCGCGCAGGATATGAGCTTCGGTCTCGAGGAGACGGGGCAGAGCGGCGCACCCGTGAAGCTCGGTAAACCGTCGAAGCAGCTCTCCGAGGCGCTCAGCGCGTTCGAGCAGAAGAAGTACGAGGACGCTGCGATGGGCTTCGAACGCGTCGCAGCGGGAAAGTCGAAAGACGGCAAAGGGAATCGTCAGCGTGCCCAGTTCCTCTTGGGCCAGTCCCTGTACAAGATGGGCTACTACCAGTCGGCGCTCACAGTGTTCGATGACATCAGCGCCCAGGGGCCCGCACACATCGACTTCGGTGCGACGCTGCAGTGGCTCGGTAGGTTGGCGTCGAAGCTTCCCGAATCATCGGGAATCATCGAAAAGGTTGGCCGCTACGGCATCGGCGCGCTCGAGGAATTCAAAGAGAAGGATCCGGGGCTATACAACCAGCTTCTCTATTTGATGGGGCGCCACCTCTACGACCAGACCTCGTTCCGTCAGGCCATCGACGTCTTTCAAGAGGTCGGCCCGAAGTCAGCGCAGTACGCGTACGCGAAGTTCTTCGAGGGTATTTCATTCATTCGAATGCGTCAGGCTCGTCCGGCCATCGCATCCTTTCGAGCCATTCTCGAGGCGATCGACGCCGGCGACGTGAAGGGCGTCGACGAGGACCGCATGCGCAACCTCGCTTGGATTTCTCTGGCTCGCGTCTACTACACCGCCGCCAATCAAGGGAAGGGTGGTCAGATCGACGGCACTCTGCTCGGGCAGTCGGTCGAGTCCTGGACGAAGATCGACCAGTCGAGCGAGTACTGGCTGGACTCCCTTTTCGAGTCTTCGTGGGCCTTTTTCCTCGCGGACGAATACTCCCGCGCGCTCGGCAACGTGCACACGTTGTACTCGCCCTACTTCGAGGACTCCTTCTACCCGGAGGCGCTCGTCCTCAAGGCCGTGACGTTCTTCGTGAACTGTCAGGTCGACAATGCCGAAGCCACGGTGGCCCAGTTCCACGACCGCTATGATCCGGTCAAGAACGAGCTCGACGCGGTGCTCCAGAAGCACCAAGACAACGCCGACTTCTTCGAGTTTCTGGAACAGGTGCGGGCCAATCAGGCGGACCTTTCGCCTCGCGTCCGTCCGATCGTGTCGAGCGCATTGAGCGATCGGACCGTGCTTCGGCACCTCGAGTACGTCCAGATCCTCGACAAGGAAGAAGCGCGCCTCGGAAAGGCGAGCCAGGCGTTTCAGAGCGCGCCGATCGGCGAGAAGATTCTCGAAGACGTGTCTCTGGCGAGAGCATTCGCCGTTGATCAGGCAGGGGACCTCGCACGGGGCCGCTACAATCGGCTGATCCGCGAGCTTCGGGATCTCAGCAATCAGGTCGATACGGTCGAGCTCGAGATTGCGACCTTCCGCCGCGGCCAGATCGATCAAGAGCTTCAACAGCAAATGTCGCTTGCCAAGCAATCGAGGGGCGGCGACGTCAAAGTGGACGAAGAACATCAGCTCTGGCCGTTCAATGGGGAGTGGTGGCGAGACGAGCTCGGGTTCTATCGACAGCAGGTGACCAACCTATGCACGCGATAACCAAATCGAAGTATGCCGCGAGCCTCCTCTTGGGGATGATCGCGGCGGGGACGGGGGGCCAGGCCGCGGCGGAGCAAGCGCCGATGAGCGCCGCTCCGATGTGTATCCCTGAGAGCACGGAGCGGGCGATCGCTGCCTGTCCGGCCGGGGCGCGGAAGGAAGCCGCGAAGCAGGGCGGCAACGCACCCGTGTCGCGCATGAAGGCGGCAGCTCCGAAGAAGCGCGAGGCTCAGGGCCCGACCGGTCCTTCCCTCCAGATCGACATGAGCACTCGGCTCGGCCGAGAAGCGACCCGTGCGCGCGCAGAGAGCCTGTTGGAGCGAGAGATCGCGATCCTGGAGCGGCTCGTGAAAAACAGCGCCGCGGACGACCCTCGACGACCGGAGGTCCTGCTGCGTCTCGCCGAAACCCAGTTCGAGATGCAAATTGCCAAGACCGCGAAGGTGCGCTCGTTCGACGATCCGATCTACGAGGCGTGCACCCGTGACGGCGACAAGGCGCGCTGCAAGCAGGCGCAGGAGGGCCAGAAGGCAGCCGAAACCGAGCTCAACAGGATCCGCGAGGACAGCATACGGACCTATGCGACGCTGGTTCGCGATCATCCGAGCTTCAAGCGAATGGACGAAGTGCTCTTCTCGCTCGCGTTCGCGCTTCAAGAGCTCGACCAATTCGACAAGGCTCGAACGGTCTACCGACGGCTGATCAAGGACTACCCGAAGAGCCGCTTCGTGCCGAATGCCTACCTTTCGTTTGCGGAATTCTACTTCAACGACAGCGACATGGAAAACGCGGGGAAGTTCTATCGAAAGGTGCTCGAGTTCCCGCCGAAGGACAATTCCGTCTACGGCTACGCGCTCTACAAGGTTGCTTGGGTCGAATACAACCGCGAGCGCTACAAGCAGTCGCTCCAGGGTTTCGTCGACATCCTCGAGTTCGCCCGGAACAACCAGTACGCCAACGACGCCAAGAATTTGGCCCGCCAGGCCCGCAAGGAGCTCGTGCTTCCGTACTCGCACTACGGCTCACCGGGCAAGGCGCTCGACTTCTTTCGGCGGTACGCGAAGGACGATGCCGAAGCACATGAGATGCTGGAGAACCTCGGCCAGCTCTACTTCGACACGGGCCAATGGCCTCAAGCAATCACCGTTTACCACAAGTTGATGGCCGACGCGCCGCGAAGCGATGCGCTCTGCGACTGGCAAACCAAGGTCACCAATGCGGTGATCTCCTCGCGTCCCAACCAGGAGCAGATCGTCGAGCTGAAGCGCCTCGTCGACGTCTACCGCACGTACCAGAAGAGCGGAAAGCCCGCGGACAAGGTCGAGGAATGCAAGTCGGAGACCGCGACCACGCTCCTCTGGCTCGGGACCGCCTGGCACCGCGAGGCGGTCGGCACCGATTCCTCTCCCGGCACCAAGGACAAGAAGACCATGTCACAGGCCGCGGTGCTCTACCGGACCCTGCTCAAGGAGTTTCCGGACATGGAGAAGATGGAGTTCAAGAACATCGACAAACGCGACTGGCCGACCGAATACAAGATCTCGTACTTCTATGCCGAGCTGCTCTGGAAGATGGACGAATGGGGGCAGTGCGGTCCGGCATTCGATCACGTCGTCGAGCTGAACCCACAGGGCGAGTTCACGAGCGACGCGGCGTATGCAGCGGTGCTTTGTTACAACAACCTCTACCAGCAGCAGTACGTGCCGCGCGAAACCGAGACGCAGTTCGTCAGCAAGCGCGACCAAAAGGCCCAAGGCAAGGCAGAGGCGAGCTCGAGCAACAAGTTTGCCCCGAAGAAGCTGACGCCGCTTCAGGAGGGGATGCTCGAGGCCTTCAACCGTTACGTATGTTACGTCGACAAGACTGAAGATCTCGCCACCATCAAGTATCGCCGCGCCAGGATCTACTACGAGTCCAACCGCTTCGAAGAGGCTGCGGTGTTGTTTCGCGACATCGCCTTCAATCACAAGGAAAGCGAGCTCTCCGAGTTCGCGGCTAACCTCTACCTCGATTGCCTGAACGTGCTTGGCACGCAGATTCCGGAGCCTCGCGTCGCTTGCGTTCAGGAGCTGAGCGCATCGATCGACCCGATGTCGGCGTCGTTCTGTGGGACCGACCAATTGTCGAACGAGCACCCGGACTTGTGCGGAACTCTGAGCACCCTGCAGTGCCAGGTTCGGCGCAAAGAGGCGGAGACCTACCAGAAGACCAAGGAGTTCAAGAAGGCCGCCGCCACGTACGTTCGCATTTTCCGGCGCCACGAAGAGTGCGGTGAGATGGATGAGATGCTGTACAACGCGGCCATCAACTTCGAAGCTGCGCACTTGCTCGGCCGAGCGATTCAAGTGCGGACCGTCCTCACGGAGCGCTTTCCCGAGAGCCCTCTGTCGAAGAAGGCGGTCTATCTGATTGGTCAGAACTTTCAGGCGCTCGCGTACTACGAGCAGGCCGCCAAGTACTACGAGCAATTTGCGAGGAAATTCCCCGGTGAGGACGGCACTCGATGCACCGACGAAGACAAGAAGAACGGGGTTTGTCCAAATGCAATCGAGGGCCTCGAGCAGGCGACGTTTTTCCGCATCGGTCTCGGAGATGACAAGGCCGCGATGGAGGATTCGGACCTGTTCGCACGCAACTACAAGAGAAAGCTGCCTCGTCAGACGTCCCAGGTCATGTTTTCGATCGGGTCGATCTATGAGAGGCAGAAGCGATGGCCGCAGGTCGTTTCCCACTACCGTGAATACCTGAGCACCTACGGCAAGGTTGGCATGCCCCACCAGGTCATCGAGGCCAATACGGCGATCGGCCGGGCCCTTTGGGAGCTCAACAACAAGAGCGAGGCTCGGAAGTACTTCGAGGCGGCCGTCAAAGCTTGGACCTCCGGAGCCCCGAAACGCATTCTAGCCCTCAAGAGCACGTCGAAGAGCGACAAGGTCCTCTACATGCGCGAGGCGCTCGACAGTGCTGCAGAAGCGCAGTTCTACCTGTCCGAGTACAAGTTTGCCGAGTTCCAGAAGGTTCCGTTCCCGCAGTACCGCGGGGGCAAGAGCATGGCTCGTGTGAAGAGCTGGTCAGACACCGAGTTCAAGAAATGGGTCCAGCGCAAACAGGGCGTGCTGCGGGCAGCCGAGGCCGACTACGCGAAGGTCGCGGCGATGACCGTCAATGTCGATGGCACCGAGATGAAGTCGGCGCCTTGGCAAATCGCGGCAGCTTCACGGACGGGGCAAATGTACCGAACCTTCGTGGACGAGTTCCGGGACGCGCCGATCCCGAACGAAATCGAGAAGGATCAAGGGTTGTTCGACATCTACGTCGGGGCGCTAGACGACGTCTCCGAGCCGCTTCAGCGCCAGGCGATCGACAAGTTCGAGTTCTGCCTCAAGACCGCGACGCAGGTTCGATGGTTCAACCAGTGGTCTCGCTCCTGCGAGGAAGAGCTCAACGGGCTCAATCCGAGGAAGTATCCGGTTGCAGCTGAGCTTCGGGGAGAGCCGAACTACGTCAAGGCCACGGTGGGCGAGCCCGGCGCGGTGGATCTAGGTGCAATCGAGCAACAGAGGTTGAACACCAAGGATGCGCTCGCCAACAGGGAGGAACCGTGATGCGAAGTCAGAAGGCATCCGTCATCACCATCGCGCTCATCTTGGGCTGCGGGGGCGGCGGCGAAAGCACGAGCGGGACGAAACAAACCGTTCCAGCCACAGATGTCGCGAGGACTGCTGGCGGCGAGGCGATCACCACGGCCGATGGCAGCGCCGTCAGCAAGAAAGCCCACAGCAAGTGGGAGTCGGCCCTCGAAGAGTTCGAGGCCAACGAGAAGAGCGGATGGACCGGAGCCAAGTGCAGCTCGTCCGAGAAGTCGTTCGAGCAGGCATCGAGCGCACAGGGTGGGGGCTTCGCAGAGGCGCAGTACATGGCTGGCCTCGCGCTCTCGCGTTGCGGCGATTCCGGCGCAATCGCCCACTACGAGGAAGCCCTCAAGATCGACTCGAAGTTTTGCAAAGCTCGGGTTGCTCTCGGGCTACAAGACTTGCAGAGCGGCCGCAGCTCCCAGGCCAAGTCGGCGTTCGAGCGATCGATCAAGGACGACCCGCAGTGCACCTCGGGCTACACCAATCTGGCCATCGTCCAGCGGGCCCAAGGCGACAGCGAAGAGGCGCTCAAGAACCTGCGCCGTGCGTTGGCGATCGAGTCCGACTACCTGGCCGCCTTCAATCAGATGGCCTTGCTACACTACGATCGCGGCCGTAAGGGCAATGCCGCCGAGCTCGACCTCGCGGAGGTCGTGTGCCGACAGGCGCAGATGCTCGACGCCAATTACGCGCCCATCTACAACACTTGGGGCCTGATCAAGGTCTACAAAGGCGACGTCATCTCGGCCCTCCGCTTCTTCGAAAAGGCCATCACCCTCGATCCGGGTCTCTTCGAGGCACAGATGAATTTCGGTGAGGTCACGATCTCGTTCCGCGGCTACGAGGACGGCCGTCAAGCGTTCGCTCGTGCCGTGGAGCTCGAGCCGAATAACTACGATGCCATCATCGGCCTCGGCACCGCGCTCCGAGGGCTCGACCGCTTCGCGGAGGCAGAGGCGCAGTACGAGCGTGCCAGGCAACTCGATGCGCAACGTCCTGAAGCCTACTTCAACCTCGGTGTCTTGTATCAGGACTACATGTCGGGCTCCGTCGCCGATCTCAAAAAGGCGAAGGGCTACTTCACCGAGTTCCTTCAGCGTGCCGGCAGGCGGACCGAATTCCAATCGAGCGTTCAAGACGTAAACAATCGCTGTGCTCAGGGCTCGGGCAAGAAGCGCGGCTCGAACAAGTGTCGGCCGGGGCGCATGCAGAACATCGATATCTCCATCGAGGCCATGCAGGTCGCGGGTTAAGGACGAATCATGAATAAGAAAATTTCGAATTTTGTCGTGCAAGTAGTCGTTCTTACTTCACTATTGTTTGCATCCGCGATGTGGGTGACCTCGGCGCAAGCGCAGGCCACGCCCGCCCCGGAGACGACCTACAACTTCGAAGACGACCTGGTCACGGGCGATCTGGTCCGGCCTGATGGCGAGCAGCTGATCGTGCGACGCCGCGGGCGCCGGGCCTCCCTGATTCAGATCCGAGAGCAGTTTATTCCCGAGATGCTGAAATCTGTGGAAGATTTGTGATGGGGGATTCGGGTGAGTGAGTCTAGCCACAACACGTCGGTCGCGTTCTCCGTCTACGACGGAGACGAGCTGCTCAGCAACGAAACGCTGAGCCAAGAGATCATCAAGATCGGTCGTCTGCAGACGAGCGACATCCACCTCGATGACGAGAAGGTCAGCCGTATGCACGCGGTGATCGAAGTCACCGCGCCCGGGGAGGTGTTCATCATCGACCTCGGCTCGGCATCGGGCACTCTCGTCAATGGTGAAAAGGTCAACAAGCGAAAGCTCCAGACGGGAGACCAGGTGCAAGTGGGCAACAAGCGGTTGCACATCGACATCATCACCGGCAGGGTCGCAGTGGCCTCGAGCCCGCCCGTGGCCATGGCTGCCGGTGTGGGGCGCGCGACGCCGGTCGTAGACGAACGTGCCATGAACGCGATGCTCGACGAAGAATCCGAGCCGCGCGCCAAGGTTGCGCCCGCCGCCAAAGAAGACGAGTCCGGCCCCAAGTTCAATCCATTCGAAGTCGGGGCCAAGCGCTTGTCGCGAACGCCCTTCGCGAACGTTTCCGCCGACGAGGGACCCGAATATGGTCTCGTGGCGACCGCGCCAGCGGTGCCCGCACACGAAATCGAGACGAACGAACGTGCGATCGAGGTGTCGGTCATCTGGGGTGATCGAAACGTTCTCAACGTCGACTATCTGACCCCGCCTCGTGATTACTACGTGGGCGAGCCGAACGGCGAGGACGTAGACTACGTGCTGGGCCATGACGCGATCGGCGTCGATCGAATGCCGGTCTGCATCGCTCAAGGTGCGGGGGTTGCAGCGATCATTCCCGAGGGGGCGAAGGGCGAAGCGACGATCGGGGACCAGACCCGGTCCTTCGACCTCATGCGCGGCCAGGGCGATTTCCGCCCGAGCTCTGCGGTGGCCGGCGCGATGGAGTTCCCGGTGCCGGAGGGCGGGTCCGTTCGCATGAAGCATCGCAACTTCACGTTCATCGTGAAGGACGTGAAAGCGGGCAAGAAGGTGGCGGGCCACGCGAAGATCGACGTCCGTCCGATGATCTATGTCGCCGGGGCGGCGTTGTTTGCGAGCCTCGTGCTCACGATGTTCTACTTCCAGCCGCCGCGTCCGCGGGGGCTTTCCTCCGATCTGCTGAGCACCGATTCTCGTCTGATTCAGTTCCTGATGGAGCCCGAGGAGCTCGAGGAGCCGGAGCCGGAGTGGCTCAATGGCAACGATTCTTCGGGCGGCGGTACGGGCAAGGCCCACGAGGGCGAGCAAGGTCAGATGGGTGACGAGAAGGCCGAGAAGACCAAGAACAAGTACGGCATCCAGGGACCCGAGGACAATCCAGATCCGGTCATGGCGCGCGAGCAGGCCGAGGAGGAGGCGCGCAACGCGGGCATCATCGGAACCTTGGCCTCGATGCAGGGCTCGTTCAACTCGCCCACTTCGCCGTACGGGGCGGACTTCGCACTCGGCAACGATCCGACCAGCGCGCTCGGTGCCATGACGGGCAACGACATCGGTCAGAATTTCGGCTTTGGCGGCCTCGGGCTGCGGGGCACCGGCCGGGGCGGCGGCGGTCTGGGGCAGGGTACGATCGGAATGGGGAACTTCGGCACGATCGGTCGCGGCGGCGGCCGAGGCGACGGCGAGGGCGGCTACGGGAGCGGTGTTGGGGGATTCCGCGGGCGCTCGGGGGGAGTACCTCAGGTCCGCAGCGGTGGCGCCGAGGTTCGGGGCTCCCTCTCGAAGGAAGTCATCCGGCGCGTGGTGCGGCGGCACATCAACGAGGTCAAGTTCTGCTACGAGCAACAGCTCAATGCTCGGCCCGATCTGCAGGGCCGCGTGACCACGAAGTTCGTCATATCACCGACCGGGTCGGTTCAGTCCGCCATGGTGGACAGCTCGAGCTTGCGGAACGAGGCGGTGGAAAGCTGCATCGTGAGCGCGGTTCGCCGTTGGACGTTCCCAGCGCCCGATGGCGGCGGCGTGGTGGTGGTCAACTACCCGTTCCTGCTCGACGCAGCGGGCCAGTGACCTCTGAGGCACAGGCCCAAGAGCCAGATATTTCGCGGATATCCCGGCTTTCCAGCCCCTGTTCCCTCGTTCAGCGGAGCTCGGGTGGCCTGAAACTGGCCAAGAGCCCAGAAACAGCCGAAAAAGGGCTGTATTTGCTATTGTTGCCCGCACGACAAATGTGTAGGATTGAAGTGCTTGTGAATTTCCAAGGCTAGGAGGCAGGCATGCGAGCTCAGATGTTCGGGGTTGTGGTGGCAGGTTTGATCCTGATGGGCGGCAATTGCTCACGCGCCCGCGTCGAGTCGATGAACGAGATGAACGTGGGCGTGGAGCTCGCCCAGATGAAGCGGTTCACGGAAGCGGCGGAGAGCCTCGAAAAGGCCGGCGCAATCGACCCCACCAACCACCAGGCCTATTTCAACCTCGCCATCGTGCGAATCGAGCTCCGTTCGTTCTCCGCGGCGCGTGAAGCGCTCGAACGGGCCATCATCGCCAAGCCCGACATCGCGGGCTACCACGAGAAGCTCGGCACGGTCCTGATGGAGCTCGAAGACTGGAAGGGCGCTCAGGCGGCGCTGACCAAGTCCCTCGAGTTGGATCCCACGCTGTTCAAGGCGCATTTCAAGCTCGGACGCTGTAGTGAGGAGCTCGAGGATCCCCAGAGCGCGCTTTACCAGTACACCGACGCGATCAAGACGGGGCCGCGATTCCTGCCTTCATACTCGGCGCTCGGGCGTTTGTACGCAGACCTTCGGTATCCCGACAACGCCGCGCAGGTGTTGAAGGAGGGGCTCAAGGTGGCCATGCCTGGAACCGAAGAGGAAGCCAACATCCATCACCTGCTGGGGACCGTCTATCAGCAGCAGCGCAAGTACGACGAGGCGATCGCGGAATTCCAGACGGCGCTCGGGATCGTGCCGGGGATGTCCGACGCGCTCTTTTCGCTCGGTTGGACCTATGCGCTTCAGGGCAACGACGAGGAAGCAAAGCGCTATCTCGACAAGTACGTCATGATGGCGGGGGCGGATGCACCCGAGCACTATCTGAAAGCCGCACGAGATCGTCTCGCAGAATTGAGGACCGAATCGCCGTAGGGGGCTGAGGCAAGATGTCTGAAGAAAAATCGGGGGCTCAGGGTCGGAAGTCGACGGCGGCCGATGCTGCCGAGCTTGAAAAGCTCGACGAAGCGATCGCGAAATTCGAGGAACAGAAGCGGTGGTCGGACATGATCCGCTCCATCCTGAAGAAGGTCGAGCTCGTCCAGGCCAAGGCCGACAAGGTAGAGCTCTGCCGACAGGCGGGGATGCTCTATCTCGAGCGCTCGAGCAATCAGGCCGAAGCGATCAAGTGTTTCGAGCAGCTTCTCGAGTACGAGGCCCAAGACGTCGAGGCGATCGGGCTCCTCAAGCAGATGTACGAGAAGCGCCGCGACTGGGAAAAGCTCATTCGCACGATGCAGCGCGAGGTCGAGCTTCTTCCCGAAGACGACCAGCTGCTTCGCTACGCGGAGATGGCTGATCTCGCCACGCAGCGGCTGCGAAAGCCCGAGGTGTGCATCGAGCTCTGGCAGAAGGTGCTCGACGGAGATCCGGACAATCCGACCGCCCTCGACAACCTCGCGCAGCTTTACGAGCGTTCTCGAGAATGGGAGCCGCTGGCCAAGGTGTTGGAGAAGTTGGTCGCCGGCGAGAGCGACGTCACTGCGTTGAAGCAACAGCTCCAGAAGCTCGGGATGATTTATGCCGACAAGATCGGCAACGACGAAGGGGCGATAGGCGCTTTCAGCAAGCTGCTCGAGCTCGATCCCTCGGACCGACGTGCTCAGGAGCAGCTCAAGCGACGTTACGTTTCGCTGGGAGCTTGGGACGAGCTCGAGGCCTTCTATGCTGCCAACGAAAAGTGGGACGAGCTGATCCGCATCGTCGAGAGGCAGGCTGAGGCGGAAGAGACCCGTCCAGAGGAACGCGTTCCGTTGCTCTTCAGAGCTGCGCGCTTGTGGGAGGACAAGAAGGACAAGCCCGATAGGGCAGCACGCGTGTACGAGAAGATCCTCGGGATGGAGCCGGACAACGTGCAAGCCGCCGAGGCGCTCACGCCGATCTACGAAGCGGCCCACGATGCACGCAAGTTGGTTTCGGTGCTCGAGGTGCGGTTCGCGCATGCGGCAGACGAGGCGTCGAAGGTCGAGCTTCTCGGCAAGATCGGCCACGTGTTCGAGGACCGCATGAAGCAGCCCGAGGTGGCGTTCGAGCATTATCTGCAGGCGTTTTCCCTCGCGCCGACCCACGACGAGGCCCGCGCGGACGTGGAGCGGCTCGCCGAGGAGCTGAACGGCTGGGATCGTCTGGTGTCCGGCTTCGAAGCGGCCATCGAGGCGGTGTCCGACCCTCACCAAGCGATCCCGATTCGCTTGAGCTACGGTCAAACGCTGGCGCAGCTCGATCGGGTCGACGAGGCAATCGATCAGTTCCGGCTGGTCTATGAGCTCGAGAGTGACAACCTCGATGCGATCAGCTCGCTCGCGCAGCTGTATGTCCGGACCGAGCGATTTCGCGATCTGCTGGATGTCTATGCCCGAAGAATCGAGCTCGAGCAGAATCCCGAAGTCCGTCTCGAGATTGCGTATCGCCGCGCGAAGCTCTTCGCCGAGGCGCTGAAGGATTCGGCCGAGGCGATAGGGGCTTTCGAGGGCATCATCGACGAGTACGGGGTGGATCAGAGCGAGGCCTGCCGCGAGCTCGAGCAGCTCTACGAGGCCGAGGGACGCTGGCAGAACCTCGGACAGCTCCTCGAGCGGCGCATCGAGGCGAATCCCGAAAGTCACGAAGAGCTCGCTGCGCTCAAGTTTCGACTGGGCCGCGTTTGCGAATCCCGATTGCACGACAAATCGCGCGCCGTGGAGCTGTACCGCGAGGTTCTCTCGCTGATTGCCGAGCACGATGGTGCAAAGGCGCGGCTCGAGCAGCTGCTAGACGACGACGAGGTGGCCGCGGAGGCTTCGCGGGTCCTCGAGCCGGTCTACGAGTTGCTCGAGGATTGGGGACACTACGTCAACGCCCTCCGAGTCCAACACCGCTTCAGCAGCAAGCCCCGGGAGAAGCTCCAGCTGCTCACGCGCGTCGCTGACACGTACTTTCATCACATCGGAGATTCCCAGAGGGGTTTCGTTTCGCTGTGCGAGGCGTTCCGCGAGATGCCGTCCGATACGGCCACCCTGCAACGCCTGGAGTCGATCGCACGCGAGCACGGAGCGTTCGAGACGGTTGCGGAGCTCACGGGTGACTTGGCTGCCAACGTCGATGACGTGTCGCTCAGCCGAACGCTGTGGATCAAGACCGCGCAGATTCACGAATCGCAGCTTCAGGACCTGGAGGCCGCAGTCGCGGCCTATCGAAAGGTTCTCGAGACAGATGCCGGAGATTTCGAGGTGCTCAGCTCGCTCGACGCCCTCTATCGGGGGGCCCAGAGGTGGCACGAGCTCGTCGGGGTGCTTCGGATCGTCGCGGAGGCGCATGCCGATCCCGATGACAAGGTGGGGGTTCTCTCCGAGATGGCGCGCATCCACGGAGACCTTCTCGACGAGGCCGACCAGGCGATCGCCCTGCAGAACGAGATCCTCGAGCTCGATCCGACGAACCGTGATGCGTTGAGCACGCTCGACGACCTGCTCGCGCGGCAGGGTCTGTGGAGTGACCTCGCAGACAACGTCGAACGCCAGCTGTCGATGACCGATGATCCCCACGAGCAGACGTTGCTCCTGCTTCGTCTCGCCGAGATTCGCGAGACGCGCATGGGGGCGACCGAGGCGGCGATCGAGATCTACAGCGACGTGCTCGCCAACGACGCGAGCAATCCAGCCGCGCTCGGGGCGCTCGAGCGTTTGCTCGAGTCCGCCGAGCACCAGGCTGCCGTGGCCGATATCTTGGAGCCGATCTACAAAGACGGCGGCGCCTCGGCGAGGCTCGTCGACGTCTACGAGATTCAGGCGCATCACGCGACCGCCCCTGAGCGACGCTTGCAACTCTTCCAGGAGATCGCGAAGCTGCAGGAGTTTTCTCTGAGCGACCTCGGCGGCGCCTTCGAAAGCTATGCGCGCGCGTTCGAGGAGGATCCCGGCCACCCCAAGTCGAGAGCCGAGCTGGAGCGGCTGAGTGACGCCATCGGAGCGGCCGACGCGCTTGCAGGCGTGTACGAGCAGGTGGTGGCCTCTTTGGATGACCCCAGGCTCGCCACCGAGCTCCTCCTCCGAGCTGCCGAGGTCCGGGAGGAAGTCGGCCAACTCGACCGCGCCGTGCAGCACTACCAAAGGGTTCTCGAGATCGACGAGGACCACCAGCATTCGGCCGACGCGCTGGAGCGCTTGTTCCAGCAGTCCGAGCGCTACGAGGACCTCGCACGGATCTACCGCACCAAGGCGCGCATGGCGCCCTCTCCGGTCGAGCAGCGGGAACAGCTCGTCAAGGCGGCCGCGATCTACGAAGACATTCTCGAGAAGCCTTCTGATGCGATCGCTGTCCATCAGCAGGTCCTCGAGATCGACCCAAACGACATCGAATCGCTCGACCGCCTCATCGAGCTGCAGACGCTGCTCGGTCATTGGCCGTCGTTGCTCGAGAGCTACGAACGCAAGGCGGAGGTCGTTTCGGATCCCGATGTGCGCAAGGGAATCTTCACGGCCATGGGCCGCGCGTACGAGACTCAGCTCGACGATCCCGACAAGGCGATCGATGCGTATCAGCGTGCCCTCGCGATCGATCCGGACGACCTGACGGTGCTCGCTCATCTCGACGCCCTGTTCGAGGAAACCGCCCAGTGGCGGGACCTGCTTCAGGTTCTGGAGCGTCAATCCGAGCTCGTGAACGAACGCGACGCGCACGTTGGGCTTCGTTTTCGAATCGGAGAGCTATGGCGACAGCATCTCGAGGACCCGATGCAGGCGATCGAGATTTACCGAGATGTCCTTGCTCAGGCTCCCGACCATCGGGAGACTCTCGACGCGCTGACCGCGATGACCCGGGATGCGGTCGAGCCGTTGGCCGCCGCCGAGGCGCTCGAGCAGGTCTACGCAGCCGCCGGCGAGTATCGGAAGCTGACCGAAGCGCGAGAGGTGCAGATCCGGTTCACCGAAGATCCGCGCGCACGCGTCGAGATGCTCCAAGAGCTCGCCGAGATCTACGAGCTTCAGCTCGATGATCCGCCCTCGGCATTCGCTGCGTTCGTGCGGGCGCTTCCGTTGGATATCCGTAGCGACAAGACGCTCTCGTCACTCGAGCGTCTCGCCGAGCAGACCGACAAATGGCATGAAGCGGCTTCTAGATATGACGCAGAAGTACAGAGATTGCGCGATGAATCTCCGGAGGAGGTCGTGCACCTTGCCAAGCGATCTGCGGTCATCAACGAGGTTCAGCTCGACGATATCGATGCCGCGATTTCGCGTTATCAGTTCGTGGTCGACGTCGATCCGGGGGACGTGGCCTCCATCGAGGCCCTCGATCGCCTCTACGAGCAGACCGAGCGCTGGGACGACTTGGCGGCAACGCTTCAGAAAGAGGCGGCCGTCGCGACGACGCCCGAGGACGTTCTGAACCTCCAGTTTCGGACAGGGCAGATCTTCCAGAACCAGCTCGGCCAGATGGACTCCGCCATCGCGCAGTACCGAGAGATCATCGCCGCAGCGCCCGAGTATGAGCCCGCGGTCTCCGCGCTCGAGCAGCTCTTCTCGAGCGGCGTGCGGCCGCTCGAGATCGGTGAGGTGCTGGAGCCGCTCTATCGAATGCAGGGAGCTTGGGACCGGCTCCTGAATGTCCAGGAGGTGCAGGTCGAGCATCAGAGCGATCCCATCGAGCGCATCGTCATGATGCACCGCCTCGCCGAGATCGCGGAGGACAAGGCCGACGACCACGGCCGCGCCTTTCAGTGGATGCAGAAGGCACTTCTCGAGGACCCGAGCCACGATCATTCGCTCGGGGAGGCGGAGCGCCTTTCCGCGATCGTCGATGGTTGGACCCAGCTGGCTTCGACGTATGCCAACGGCATTCAGCACACGGGAGACCCGCTCAACAAGGCGGAGCTCGGGCGTCGTCTTGCGAAGGTGTACGAGGAGCAACTCCACGATCTGGAGCGCGCCGAGGAAACCTACCGTTTCGTGCTGGGTGTCGACGACCACGACGAAGAAGCGCTGAAGGCGCTCGACCGCATCTACTCGGAGCATGGGGCGCATCGCGCGCTCGCGCAGGTCCTTCGGAAGCGAATCGAGGGTTCGCACAACAGCTCCGAGCTGGTGGATTTGCACTTCCGGCTCGGCTCGGTCCTTCAGCAACGCCTCGGATGCACCGAGGAGGCCATCGAGGTCTTCAACAAGCTTCTCACCGCTCACGATGCGGAGCACGCCGAGACCATTCAGGCGCTTCAGAGGATCTATGCCGACCTCGAGCGATGGCCCGAGCTCTTCGCCAGCTTCGAGAAGGAGCTCAGCATCGCGCTCGGCGACTCTCAGCAGGCCGAAGTGTTCGCGCGTATGGCCAAGCTGTCGTCGAATCGACTACGAGATCCGGAAAAAGCGATCGGCCTCTGGCAACGAGTTCTCGATCTTCGAGGAGAGGACGCGGAGGCGCTCAATGCGCTCGGCGACATCTATGCATCGCAAGGCAACTGGCGTGACCTCGTAGACGTCCTCGAACGCGAGGCGGCGGTCGCTGGCGACGACACCTTCCGCGTCCAGGTCTACTCCGACCTCGCGCGCGTCTGGTACGAGAAGCTCGGGCGTGAGCGGAACGCGATCGAGAACTGGGAGCGAGTGCTCGACGTCGATCCGGGCAATACCTATGCGCTATTCAGCATCGCAGAGATCCAGCGGGCTGGCGGCCAATCCCGAGAGCGCGCCGACACCCTGCACCGGATCATCGACGTCGGGGCAGCCACGCTCGAGGACGCGGACCTCGTCACCGTCTACATGCAGCTCGGTCACATTTACGGGAGCGAGCTTCAGCAGCTCGAGGACGCCGCCGAGGCCTATCGCAACGTCCTGACGATCGATCCTGGCTCGTTCGAAGCGCTGGACGCTCTCGAGCTCATTCACCGTGAGCAGGGTTCGTGGGAGGAGGCGATCGGCGTGATGGAGCAGCGAGCCCAGGCGCTCGCCGATCCGCACGAAAAGATTCGCCAGCTGATCGCAGTGACCGAGGTCTGGGAAAACCAGGTCGGCAACAAGGACGGCGCCGCAGGTGCGTTCGGACGCATTCTCCAAGTCGACCCGATGCACGAGTACGCGTTCGCCGAGCTGCAGGCCCTTCACAAAGAGGCGGAGCGCTGGGACGAGCTCATCGACCTCTACGTGAACCGCATCGAAGCCACGGCAGACCGCGATGAGCGCATCGAGCTCTTGCGGGCAGCGGCCCGGGTCTACGAGGAGCGACTCGGCGACGGCGAACAGGCCTATCACACGCTTTATATCGCCTGGACCGAAGACTTCACGAACCGGAACACGACTCTCGACCTCGAGCGAGTGACCGCCGACAACGACAAGTGGAACGAGCTTCTCACATCGGCAAACCGCATCCTGCAAGAGGGTCAGGATCCGGAGACGATGATCGCGATCTGCCTCTGCTGCGCGAAGTGGTACGGGCAGGATCTTCGACATCCCGAGTATGCCATCCCGTACTACGAGCAGATTCGGGCGATCGATCCGAGCAACGCGCAGGCGTGGTGGCAGCTCGGCGACTTGTACGAGACCACCCAGCAGTGGGACAAGCTCGCTCAGGCGCTCGCAAAGCTCGTCGAGCTCACCGACGATGACGAGGTGAAGGCCAACACCTATGTCCGGATGGGCGATCTCGCCGACGATCGATTCGCGATGCGGCAGGAGGCGGAAGACTACTATCGGCGGGCCCTGCACCTCAGGGACAAGCACGTGGGCGCCCTGGAGGCGCTGGAGCGCATCTATCGAGAGGACGGACGCTCCAACAAGCTCTTGAACATTCTCGAGCGCAAGGCTCAGGCCGTCGAGGACGTCGACAGCATCGTGTCCGCGTTGTTGCAGGTGGCCGAGGCTTACGAGGAGCGTTTCAACGATCCGCGAGCTGCCATCGAGAACTACGAGAAGGCGGCTGAGCTATCGCCTTCGGATCTCACAGCGCTTCGAGGTTTGGAGCGCTTGTACATGCAGGAAGGGCGCTTTCAGGACCTCATCGGAATCTTGGAGCGCGAGTACGAAGTCGTCGCGACGGAGCGCGAGCGCATCGACATCCTCATGCGCCTGGCCCGGATGTGGCAGGAGGAGTTCCGCAAGCCCGAGCACGCGGCGGAGCGTTTGGAGCAGGTGCTGGACATCGACCCGCTGCACGACGGGGCGCTGTGCGAGCTCGAGCAGCTCTACCGTACGATGCAGCGCTGGGACGACCTGGTACGGACGTACGACCGTCATGCCAGCGCAACCTCGGACAACGAAGAGCGAGCCCGGATCTTTCGTGAGCTCGGTCAGATCTATGCCTCTCAGAAGGACGACCCAGAGCAGGCGATCGACAGCTATCTCAACGCCCTCAATCTCAACGAGCAGGATGTCTTCAGCCTCCAAGCTTTGACCAAGCTCTACGAGCGGAAGGGTGACTACGCCGCAGCGCTCGACATCATGGGTCAGCTGGCCGTGGTGGTGGAGGACCCTGCGGACCAAGTCCGGCTCAAGCACCGGATGGGACGCATTCTCGATCAAGAGCTCGGCGAGCGCGCATCGGCGCTAGAGCACTTCGAGGCGGCGATCGATTTGGACCCCTCCCATCTGCCTTCGCTCGAAGCCATGCGCAGCATTCATGTCGACTCGGGGGACTGGGTGGCGGCGGCCCGCACCCTCGGCCTCGAGATCGATCATACCGAGAGCGACCGTGTTCGCGCGGTCCGCTTGGTGGAGCTCGGCCGGATTCGTGCGGAGAAGCTCGATGACGAGGGAGGTGCGATCCAGGCGTTCGAGGCAGCGTCCCAAGCCGACCCGGACAACGAGGACGCCTTGCTGCCGCTGGTGGACGCGTACGTGGCGCACGACCGACACGAGGAAGCCTTCCCTCTGCTTCAGGTTCTCGTGCAGCGCTCCGACAAGCGAGACCGGGATGAACGGCATCGCCTCGCGACCATGCTCGGCGAGACGGCGACGAAGCTCGGCCAGGCGAACGAGGCGGTTGGCGCCTACGAGCGTGCGCACGCGATCGACAACGACGACTCGGCGACGCTCAAGGGTTTGGCAGGAAGCTACTTTCGAGCCGGCCGCTGGGACGATGCCTTCAAATACCACCAGGTGCTGTTGGTGCAGCACCGGGACGCGCTTGGCCGGGATGAAATCACGGAGGTGTACTATCGCCTCGGTGTCATCAAGCGAGAGCAGGGCGAGGACAAGAAAGCCCGCAACATGTTCGACAAGGCTCTCGAAGAGGACACGCACTTCGTGCCCGCGCTCGAGGCGATGGTCGCGCTCCAGGCCGCCGAGGGCGACTGGGAGTCGGTGGTCCAGTACAAGAAGCGCATTCTCGACGTAACCGACGAGCCGTCGGTCCGAGCCGCGCTTCTCGTAGAGCTAGGCGACCTCTGGCAAGACAAGCTCGCGAATCCGGACGGTGCGGCCGAGGCGTTCACCGAGTCGCTCGATCTCGAGCCCGACAACCACGTCGTGCTCCACAAGCTCTTGGTCGCCTACCAGGCGGCCGAACGCTGGTCCGAAGCGATCGACGTGATCGAACGGGTGCGCACGATCGAAGAGCGCACCGACGCGAAGGCCAAATACACCTACACGATCGGCGTCATCCTTCGAGACAAGCTCGAAGACGCGGATGCGGCCCTCGAGCGCTTCAACGAGGCGCTCGATCTGGACAGCACCCAGCTGAAGCCGTTCGAAGCGGTCAACAAGCTGCTCAACGACCGCAAAGACTGGAAGGCGCTCGAGCGAGCCTACCGCAAGATGCTTCACCGCATCATCAATCAGGGCAACACCGACCTCGAGCACAATCTGTGGCACACGCTCGGCATCATTTACCGAGACCGTCAGCGAAACTTCGATGCGGCAGCCGAGTCCTTCAAGATGGCCGCGAGCCTGAAGCCAGACGATGCCGTGGAGCACCAGATTCTCGCCGAGCTCTATGCCACGATGCCGGGCAAGACCGAAGAAGCCATCACGGAGCACCAATGGCTTCTCGGGGCCGATCCCAACCGCCTCGACTCGTACCGCGCGCTCTACAAGCTCTATTTCGACGCGCGCGCTTACGACAAAGCCTGGTGCATCTCGCGTACGCTGAACTATTTCGGGAAGGCGGACGAGGAGCAGCGGAAATTCTTTCAGCAGTACAGGCAAGACCGCGAGATTCAGCCGACGACACGGCTGAGCAACGAGAATTGGGTCAAGGACCTGATGCACCCCGACCAGGACCTCTACATTTCCAAAATCATGGAGGTGATCGCTCCGGTGGTCCGCGCGTCGCTGGCTCTCACCGACAAGAAGCTGAACCTGCACAAGCGCAAGCCCGAGGACCTCGCGAACCCGAGTCTCGCGCTCGCTCGGCAGTTCAAGCTCGCGCAGGACGTTCTCAACGTGACCATCCCGGTTCGCCTCTTCATTCAGAAGGAATTGTCGGGCGCGCTTCGAGACGAGCCACGAAGCAATCCGCCTGCGATCATCACGGGGTATACCCTGCTCTCGGGGTATCGCCCCGTCGATCTTGCGTTCGTCTGCGGGCGTCATCTCACCTATTACCGCGGTGAGCATTTCATTCGCACCATGTACCACTCGCACACCGAATTGAGGACGTTGCTCCTCGCAGCCATGCGCGTGGTGGGCATGGGAGGCGGAGATGCCAGCGTCGAGTCCACCGCGAAGCAGCTCGCCAAGCAGATGGATCAGGCGCGCCTGGACGTGCTCAAGCAGGTCGTCCGCAAGTTCGTGGACGCGGGTGGTCAGGCGGACGTCAAGCGCTGGATGCAGGCGACCGAGGTCACCGCGCTTCGCGCTGGTTTACTTCTGTGCGATGACGTGGATACGGCCGTTCGCATGACGCAGCAGATCGCGTCCGACTTCACCGCCGACCTTCCGCCGCGCGACAAGGTCAAGGAAATCGTTCTCTACAGCATTTCCGAGAGCTACTTCAGGCTTCGCCAGGAACTGGGCATCCAAATCAAAGTTTGAGCATCTAGCGTGCGCCCGGGCCTCGGGTGTGACAGGGCTTGCGCATGTTGGAGCTCGAGCTCGAAGGCGAACCCGCAACGCTCGCCTTGGCCCGGTCGTTGGCCGAAGTCCTCGAGGGGGGCGATGCGGTCGGGCTCGAGGGGGGCCTCGGGGCCGGAAAGACGACGTTCGTTCGTGGGGCCGTCCATGGGCTCGGCGTGCCAGCGAAGACAGCCGTGACCAGTCCGACGTTTGCGTTGCTGCATCTGTACCAGGGACGTCTTCCGATCGCTCACGCAGACCTCTACCGCCTGGGTGATGAGTCGGAGCTCGAGGAGTTGGGCATCGAGGAGCTCCTCGCGGAAGGAACGGTGCTGTTCGTCGAGTGGGGTCGAAAGTTTCCCCTGATGGCAAGCCTCACCGTCCTGTGGGTGGAGCTCGAGATAGTGTCCGATCGGGCTCGGCGGGCGCGTTTGCGTCCGCACGCGAAGCGCGGCGAGGTCATCTTGGACGCTCTGACGGAGCGACTTCACCGCTGAATGAATCCCGGTTGCGGCGCCGTGGGGCCTCTGGTAAGCCCGCGCGAACGTCCAGGTTGAACCAACTCGATGCCCCGCCGCGACGATATTGAAAGCATCCTTCTGATTGGGTCGGGGCCGATCGTCATCGGGCAGGCGTGCGAGTTCGACTACTCCGGAACCCAAGGAGCCAAAGCGCTCAAAGAAGAGGGCTATCGGATCATCTTGGTCAACTCGAACCCGGCGACGATCATGACCGATCCGGAGTTCGCGGACCGCACCTACGTCGAACCCCTGACCCCGGAGATCCTGGACGCAATCATCGCGCGCGAGAAGCCAGATGCCGTCCTTCCGACGCTCGGCGGGCAAACCGCGCTGAACCTGGCCTTGGAGCTCTCGGACCGGGGGATTCTCGAAAAGCATGGCGTCGAGCTCATCGGAGCGAGGGTCGGCGCCATCCGAAAGGCGGAGGAGCGGGAGCTCTTCAAGACCGCCATGGACAAGATCGGACTGGCGAGCGCACGAGCGGACGTCGCGCGGACCGTCGAACAGGCCCACGAGATCGCGGAGCGGATTGGATATCCGGTCATCTTGCGTCCGTCGCTGACGCTCGGGGGCTCGGGTGGAGGCGTCGCATACAACAAGGCGGAATTCGACGAAGCCATCCGCTGGGCCTTCCAATGCAGCCCGATTCACGAGTGTCTGGTCGAGGAGAGCCTGCTCGGCTGGAAGGAATACGAGCTCGAGGTCATCCGCGACACCGCAGACAACTTCGCGGTGATCTGCACCATCGAAAACTTCGATCCGATGGGGGTTCACACGGGCGACTCCATCACCGTGGCCCCCGCCATGACCCTCACGGACCGCGAATACCAACGCCTTCGCGACGCGGCCCGCGCGATCATCACCGAAATCGGTGTCGAAACCGGGGGCTCCAACATTCAGTTTTCCGTCAACCCGGATGACGGCAGGGTCATCGTCATCGAGATGAATCCTCGCGTCTCGCGGTCGAGCGCGCTCGCGTCGAAGGCCACGGGCTATCCGATCGCGAAGATCGCAGCGAAGCTCGCCGTGGGCTACCGCCTCGACGAGCTGCGAAACGACATCACCGGCACCAGCTCGGCGTTCGAGCCGACCATCGACTACGTCGTCACGAAGATCCCTCGCTTTGCGTTCGAGAAGTTCGCGGGCGCCGACCCCCGCCTGACGACGCAGATGAAGTCGGTCGGCGAGGCGATGGCGATCGGTCGTACGTTCAAAGAGTCCCTTCAAAAGGCTGCACGATCGCTCGAGACCGGCAGGGACGGCCTGACCTCACTCCTGCACAAGATCGACTACCGGGACCTCGCCGCACAGGTGCGGCGGCTCGTCGAGACGGGCGAGGCGATGAACACCGCCAAGCCGATGCTGGCAGACTTGCCCGACGCCACCGACGAAGAGCTGAGGGAATCGATTTTGGACCTCGTTCGAACCCCCCTTGCCGAGCGGCTCTGGTACGTCGCCGACGGGCTTCGGGTCGGTCTCAGCGTCGAAGACCTTCACGGCGCGACGGACATCGACGTCTGGTTCCTCGAGCAAATGCGCCAGATCATCGCCTTCGAGGCGACGCTGCGGGCCTCTTCGGGGGAGGCGCTCAGCGAAGAGCTCCTGCGCCGCGCGAAGGAGCTCGGCTTCAGTGACCGCCAAATCGCTACGCTACGAGCGGAGGACGTCAAAGAGGTGCGCTCCCGAAGAGCGGCGCTCGGAGTCGAACCGGTCTACTCGCGGGTCGACACCTGCGCGGCGGAGTTTCCCGCGCTGACGCCGTACCTGTACTCGACGTGGGGTCTGCAGACCGAGGCTCGCGTCGATCACGACAAGAAGAAGGTCATGATCCTGAGGGGGCGGGCCGAACCGCATCGGTCAAGGCATCGAGTTCGACTACTGCTGCGTGCATGCGTCGTTTGCCCTCAAGGAAATGGGATTCGAGACCATCATGGTGAACTGCAACCCCGAGACGGTCTCCACCGACTACGATACGTCGGACAAGCTCTACTTCGAGCCGCTGACGTTCGAAGACGTGATGCACATCGTCGAGGTGGAAAAGCCGGATGGCGTCATCGTCCAGTTTGGCGGCCAGACCCCACTGAAGCTCGCCGTGCCACTGTCGCGAGCGGGGGTTCCCATCCTCGGCACCTCTGCAGACGCAATCGATCGAGCCGAGGACAGAGAACGATTCGAGGAGCTTCTCACCAAGCTCGACCTCCAACGTCCGCGCGGCGGCATTGCCAAGGGCACTCGGGACGCGTTTGCGGTCGCCGAGCAGATCGGCTTCCCGGTCGTCGTTCGACCGAGCTACGTGCTCGGCGGTCGCGCCATGGAAATCGTCCATTCTCAAGAAGAGCTGGCGCGCTACATGACCGTCGCCTTGGAGGCGGTTTCGGACGCGGAGACGCAGACCATTCTCGTCGACGAGTTCTTGAAGGATGCGATCGAGGTGGACGTCGACTGCGTTTGTGATGGCAAGGACGTGGTCATCGGGGGACTGCTGCAACACATCGAGGAAGCAGGGATCCACTCGGGGGATTCGTCGATGGCGTTGCCCGCCCACGCGCTCCCGCCCGAGGTTCTCGCGACGCTCCGTTCATCGACTCGAGCCCTCGCGCTCGAGCTCGGCGTCATCGGCTTGATGAACGTACAGTTCGCCGTTCGCGGTAGTGCGGTTTTCGTCATCGAGGTCAATCCACGCGCGTCGCGGACGATTCCGTTCATCAGCAAGGCCATCGGTGTGCCGCTCGCGAAGATCGCAGCCAAGGTGATGGCGGGCGCCACGCTTCGCGAGCTCGATTATACGCGCGAGATCGTCACGGACCACATCGCCGTGAAAGAGTCCGTCTTTCCGTTCACCAAGTTCCCCGGCGTCGACACCATTCTCAGCCCCGAAATGCGATCCACGGGAGAGGTCATGGGGATCGCGGACAACTTTCCCGACGCGTTCTACAAGGCCCTGCTCTCTGCATACTCGGAGCTTCCCGACGCTGGAAAGGTCTTCATCAGCGTGAAGGACCGGGACAAGCCCGCGGCAACGGATCTGGCGCGACGCCTCAAAGCGCTCGGCTTCGAGATCATCGCGACGAAGGGGACACGCGAGGTGCTCGAGCGGGCAGGGATCGAAGCGGAGAACGTCCACAAGGTGGGGGAGGGTCGGCCTCACATCGTCGACCGACTGCAGAACGGTGACATCGCCGTGGTGTTCAACACGACGGAGGGTGCAAAGGCCATCCGCGACAGCCGTTCGATGCGGCGGCAGACGGTCTTGAGCGACGTGCCCTACTTCACGACGATTGCCGCTGCCGTTGCCGCCGTCGACGCGATCGACGCGCGACGGCTCAGGCCGCCCTCGGTCTGCTCGCTTCAGGAATACCACGCCCGTACCCGCGAGCTCGAGACGCTTCGACCTTTCCCGTGAAGAGGACGCTCCGCATCCTGCACGTGGCTTCGCCCGCGACTTGCGAACCTTCGAGCGACGGTATACGAGGACTGGATGGATCGGGTACCGATGACGCCCGAGGGTCATGCCGCCCTCACCGCCGAGCTCAACTCGCTGAAGGCGGAGCGTCCGAAGATCTCTCAGGAGATCGGGATCGCCCGCGAGCATGGGGATCTCAAGGAAAACGCCGAGTATCATGCTGCCAAAGAGAAGCAGGGACTGTGTGAAGCCCGCATCGCCGAGATCGAGGACAAGCTTTCTCGCGCCGAGGTCATCGACCCCTCGACGCTCGGGGGAAGCAAGGTGAAGTTTGGCGCTACCGTCCAGCTCGAAGACATGGACAGCGGAAAGGTCGTCACGTACCGCCTGGTCGGCCCCGACGAATCCGATCTCAAGCAGGGCAAGATTTCGATCACCTCTCCCGTGGCACGGGCCATCGTCGGCAAGGAAGTCGGGGACGAGGTGCAGGTCGTGACTCCAGGGGGCGTGCGCAACTACGAAGTTAGCGACGTCCGCTGGGACTGAGGCGGGGAGGCCCGACCAGGGAGCGAGCGCCGGTGCCTACGCTGCTCGATCATCCTGTCGAAAGCCTGCCCGGGATTGGTCCCACCACCGGTGCGCATCTGCGTGACCGTGGCTATGAATCGGTTGGGGACCTGCTCTGGTTGTTGCCAGGGGGGTATGACGACCAACGGAGGCCCGCGCCGATCTCGGAGCTGCGCGACGGCGACTACGCGGTGGTCGAGGGCGTGGTTTCGAGCGCCCGTTCCTATCCTCGCGGCGAACGCCTGGGGTTCGAGGCGCGTGTCCGTTCGCTCGGCGAAACCCGAGAGGAGGGAGCGCGTTCGGAGCTCAAGCTGGTTTGGTTTCAGGCGATTCCCGGTCTGTCGAAACGCTTCGTCGCGGGTGAGACGGTTCGAGTCGCCGGTCGGGTTCACGAGTATCGCGGTGTTGCGACCATCGCACATCCGGAGACGCTTGCCGTGGGCGGGCCGGGCGCGGTCGAGCCGCGCTATCCAGAAGTCCCAGGGGTCCGCCGCAAGACGCTTCGGCGCGCGGTGCGCGCAGCAGTCGATCGTGCGGTCGCCGAGGTGCCCGATCTCATCCCGGCAGGGCTGCGGGCAGAGCTCGGGGCCTGCACGGTCGCTGAGGCGCTGCGGGCCATCCACGTGCCCGACCCGCGGAGCTTCGAGGCAGAGCCTTCGGCACCGACGTCGGCGTACCGCAGGCTGGCGCTCGAGGAGTTGGTGCTCTGGGAGCTCGCGCTTCGGTTGCGGCGCGCTTCGGAGCAGGGAGGGGTGGCCCGCGCATTCGAGAGGGAGCCTGCAGTGGGCCGAGCATCGCTCGCATTCCCCTTCGAGCTCACCGAGGCGCAACGCAGGGCCGTGGAGGAGATCGGCGAGGCGTTGAGTCGCGAAACGCCGATGCGTCGCCTGCTTCAGGGCGACGTCGGCTGTGGAAAGACCGCAGTCGCCATGGTTGCATGCGCGCAGGTCGCCGGAGGAGGCGCACAGAGCGCGTTCCTAGCCCCAACCGAGCTCCTGGCCGATCAACATGCCGAGACCTTGCGGCCGATCGCGTCCAAGCTCGGCCTGCGTCTCGGGGTGCTGACGGGTGCCCTCAGCAAGGACCAACGACGGTCGATGCTCGACCGTCTGTCCACCGGGGCCGTCGATCTCGTGGTCGGCACGCATGCGCTTTTGAGCGGGGAGGTCCGTTTTGCCGACCTCGGGTTGGTCATCGTCGACGAGCAGCACCGCTTCGGGGTTGCGCAGCGCCTTCGGCTCGGCACGAGGGGATCGACTCGGCGGCCGCATCTCCTGGTGATGACGGCAACCCCAATTCCGCGAAGCCTCGCGCTGGTTCTCTACGCGGGGCTCGATCTGACGACGATCGATGCAAAGCCGACCGGACGCATTCCTACGACGACGAAGAGGATACCTCTCACCAAACGGGCCTCCTTGCTTCGGCAGATCGCGCGGGCGCTCGACGCCGGAGGCAGAGCATTCGTCGTTTGCCCAGCCATCTCCTCGTCGGAGGAGCTCGTAGGTGTCGACCGAACGTTCGCTGAAATGAAGATGCACTTTGGAGACGGTCGAGTCGGGCAGATTCACGGACGGCTTGGTTCGGAGGAGCGTCGCGCGCGAATGCGCGCATTTGCCGAGGGAGAGCTTCAAGTGCTGGTGGGAACCACCGTGCTCGAAGTGGGCGTCGACGTGCCTTCGGCCAACATCATCGTGATCGAGCAGGCGGAGCGTTTCGGAGTCGCGCAGCTTCATCAGCTTCGCGGACGGGTGGGGCGGTCCGGTCAACGGAGCGCGTGCCTGCTCACATACGGCGAGCCGCTATCCCCCGACGCCGAAGCCCGGCTGAACGCACTGTGCGACACCGACGATGGCTTTCGATTGGCCGAACGCGACCTCGAGTTGAGAGGTGCCGGTCACCTTTTCGGGTACCGACAGTCGGGCGCGAGCGGGCTCGAGTTCGCAAACCTCGCGACGGATCAGGCCCTTCTTCGTTGGGCCGGCGATCTCGCGGACCGTATTCTCGGGGCCGATCCCGATCTGTCCGACCCCGAGCACGCCCCGGCGCGAGCGGCCGTCGAGCGCTGGGAGCGAAACGTGGCGGTCCGGGAGGACGCCGGGTGAGGGCGGATCATGGGCGTCCGGCCCTTGGCCCGCTTCTTGACGCTTTCATGGGACCCAGGTAGTTCCAAATCATGCCTCTGGTTCACCACGCCCAGCGTGAGGTCACACTCAAAATCGTCTACTACGGCGCGGGGCTCGGGGGGAAAAGCACCAACCTCGAAACCATCTATGCTCAGACGCGGCCTGAGTATCGGGGCAAGCTGGTGTCCGTGAACACCGAGGCGGAGCGAACGCTCTTCCTCGACTTCCTGCCCCTCGAGCTCGGCCGGTTTCGGGGTTACACCGTGCGCCTCCATCTCATCTCGGTTCCCGGACAGATCGCGCAGGACTCGACGCGCCAGATGGTGCTTCGCAACGTCGATGGCGTCGTGCTCGTCATCGACAGCCAAGCGGATGCGCTCGAGGGCAACAACTACAGCATTCGCAATCTCGACTACAACCTGCGGCAAAACGGCATCGACCCCGATCGAATCCCGATGGTCGTTCAATACAACAAACGCGACATCCACGGCGTCCTGGACGTCGAAGAGCTGAGCGAACGGCTGGGGGTGCCCGATGGCATCCCGGAGCTCGTCGCCTCGGCCCGCGACGGCTGGGGTGTTTTTGAAACGGTGAAATCGATCGTACGCGTCTGCATGCATCAGCTCGGCGACCCGAGCCTCCAAAACGAGGGTCGCGTCGACTGCTGGCTCGACGAGCCGCGCGACCGCTTCTACCCGGCGGGTCCCGTGTCCATGATCCACGCGTTGAGGCCGGAGGAAGAGCTCGATCTCGAAGACCTCGAGCTCCTCAGCGGAAGCTGACCGGAATGAAACCATCAGGCTCAGAGTCCGTCGCCGATCGCGTTCGGGCGGTGGCGCCTACGATCGAAATGCTACCCGTGCGGACGCCGACACTACCTCCAGCGACGCACACCAACGCTTTCCTGGTCGGTACCCGGGAAGCCGTGCTGATCGAGCCCGCGACGCCGTACCGGGAAGAACAAGACCTCATGGTGCAGTGGGTGCAGGCGGCGCGTCTTCAGGGGGTCGAGCCGGTGGCCATCCTCGCGACGCATCACCACCCCGATCACGTCGGTGGTGCGATGGCGCTTCGGGAACGACTGCAGCTTCCGCTTTGGGCCCATGCCATGACCGCGCAGCGTCTCGACGGCATCGTCGAAATCGATCGGCTGATCCAAGACGGGGAACGGATCACGCTCGATGGGCCGACTCCGACCTCGTTGACGGCGCTTCACACGCCCGGCCACGCTCCTGGGCACCTGTGCTTCATCGACGAGGCGACCAACATCATGATCGCCGGCGACATGGTCGCCTCGATCGGCACCATCATCGTCGAGCCTGTCGACGGAGACATGCTCCTCTATATCGAGTCGCTCCGAAAGATGTCGGCGCTCGAGCCGGCCGGCCTGCTTCCGGCGCATGGGGAGCTGATTCGCGACCCGCAATCGATTCTCAGCTTCTACATTACGCACCGTCTCATGCGTGAGGGGAAGGTTCTCGCCGCGCTGCAAGCACGCGGGAAAGCCTCACGGCCCCGGCACCTTCTCGAACGCGCGTACGACGACACCCCCAAGGCGCTCTGGCCTCTGGCGCTATGCTCGATCGAAGCGCATCTGATCAAGCTCGAGCGTGAGGGGCGCGTCGCCAAAGCGGGAGACCGCTGGGCGCCGCTCACGCCAACGAATTGAGCGACCAATCGTAACGGTGGTAGTCGAGCCGGTACCCGTCTCGGAATGCGGCCCCGAGAGCCTCGCGCTGGGCGCCTCGGGCGTGCTCCATCAGGAAGAGCCGAACTCCCTCGATCCGGCCGAAGTCGCTCTGATAGTAGCGAAAGGTTATCGGAACCCTCACGGTGCGGCCGCCGCTGTCGACCTCGACGTCTGAGGCGACGTAGTTGAGAGCCGCGAGCTCGAGCTGGCGGTCGAGCTCCGAGGCCTCGTAAAACGCGACGGGCGGACAGCTCGTCGACGCGCACACGAGGGCGGCGTGGATGCGCGGATCGATGTGCGACGGACACAAGTAGAGACGAGGGTCGTCGTCATCGAACAGTCGCGACCCCGTGGCAGGATGAGGGGCGTTGCGCCGAAGCACCCCATTCTCGATCTCGTCCAGGGTGAGCACGAAGCGGCCCACGCGATACCCGACGACGCCGAAGAAGGAAGGGATCTCCATGACCGACTCGCGGATGCCGAGCGCGATGACGCCGTGGATCGCGAGCACGTTGTAGAGGTTGAGCCAGAACGCCGTGATCATCGCGTCGTCTCTCATCTCCTCCGGGTTGATCGCGCTGAGCAGCCCGCTGGTCCTCTGCATTTGCAGGAACGTAGGCGACGCGCGCAGCCCTGCGTAATCGACGTGGCCGTCTTTGCCGATCGCCTCCCGCTTGAGCTCGTTGTGAAGCTTGCGCAGCGACTCGGCGACCTCGGTGGAGGGGACGCCCGAGGTCACGGCGTGCGCTTCGTTGAGCACCTTGCGCCGAAGCCACCGATTCGGGACCAACGCCCTCGCGAGCTCGGCCGGATTGCGAGCCCGTCGGAGGACATCACCGGCGTCCCGAAGGCTTTGGACCCACGAATTGGCCATCTCCCTGGAGGGTACGGCGGAACGGCGGTTCCGTCACTCGGTGACGGAGCGTGGTAATCGCACGAACGCCCCGAACGACGTTTCGAGCGGCCGGACGGTGACCAGGTCTTCGCTCGAATCCTCTCCAGCAGCGGGATGCCGCGCGGTGATCCATGCAGAGCCGGCCGGAACGCCGCGCAGGCGAAACACGCCGCGCGCGTCGGTCCGCGTCGCGCGCGGCCATCGCGGCGGATCGCCCCACGTCACTTCAGCGTTGGGAACGGGTTCGTTGTGCACATCCAGCACCTCGCCCTCGACCGTGCCTCCGGGCGCCAAGCGGACCGTATCGAGCTCTTGGGGCCGATCGACGTACCGAGCGGCCTCGAGAACGATCCGACGACCCTGCGACTCGTAGTCGGGATGAAAAAAGGAGATGTCGTAGGTTCCCACGGGGGCCCGGCGAAAGACGAAGGTGCCGTCGTTTCGCGTCTGGGTGTTTTCGGCGATCGGACCCTCGATTTGGACGCGGACGTTCCCTAGGCCGGCCCCGTTCCAGTCGTCGACGACCTCGCCGAGAAGGGTCACGCCGGCTGACATGACCACCTGCACGTCCTCGATGCTTTCGATGCCCGAAAGGCTGGTCGGGCTGAACACCGGGTGATCGGCCCTGAGATCGAACGGAGGCTCGGGCAGCGCGGGCACCGAAAACCTCCCATCGGCATCCGACTTCGCGCTCCGCTCGATCGGGGTCTCGCGCTTGGACGAGACGACCAAAAGGGCGCCGCTCACCCCAAAGCCGCTTTCGTCGACGACGCGACCGCGGAGCGTGTAGAGGGTGCTCGAGAGCACGAGCTCGACGGTGACGAGGGCGTCGTCACCGACGGTCAGGGACTCGCGCGTCGGAGGCAGGTCGTCTGGCAGTGCCGTGACGCTCACCTCGCCGCGGACGCCGCGGAAGGAAAAGGCTCCGTCGGACGCGGTCACCGCCATCCGACGGAGCCGCTCCGCCGAAGCGCGAAGCTCGATCGGGATTCCTTCGAGGCCGACGCCGCGATCGTCGACGACGCGACCCGAGAGCTCGGCGCCGGCGCGCATCACGAGCTCGACTCCCTCGCGATTCGCCTGAGCGGTGACCTCGAGCGGCTCGGACTCGGCCGGTGCGAAGTCGTCGTGGCTTGCGGCGATCGTATAGGAGCCGGGCCGGAGATTCGTCAGGCGGAAGCTTCCGTCCGCCCCCGTCGCAACCTCGCCCACGAACGCAGGGGATGAGCCCGCAGCCGCCGAGATCGGCGGGACGGGGCCGGCCGTCACACCGAGGGTCTCGCTCGGGACGAGGGTCGGGTCTCGCTCGCCGAAGGCTCGGACGATCGCACCCTCGATCGGCCGGCTGCGCTCGTCGACGACGCGTCCCTCTACGGTGGACGCATGCTCGAGCCGAACGGTGATGGGCGGTTCCGAGGCGGTGTGGCGCAACGGTCCCACGTCCAGATAGCCGGGCGCCCCGACGTAAAGGCTTTGCTCGTCACCGACGACGCCTCCGAGCTCGAATCGACCGCGTTCATCCGTTCGAACGCTGCGCGTGTAGAGCCCGAGCGTCTCTCTCGTGACCGTCACCTCGGCGTCGCCGATCGGCTCCCCGGTGCTCGCATCGAGGACTTGCCCCGCGATCGTCCAGCCCGGAGCGAGCTGTATTCCGAAGGCGCGCCGAGCTCCGGCCTCGAGGATCAGCCCCTCGATCGTTGGGGCGACCAGCCTCCCTTTGGAGACACGGAGCTCGTAAATTCCAGCTGGGATGTCCGGCCAATGAAAACGCCCATCGGCCCCGCTTTGCCGGGTCTGCGCCGGCCAGAAGCCGCTCCCCGCCAGCAACACGGTCGCCCCCGCGATCGGCCGGCCGCGGTCGTCGTAGATGCGCCCGGCCACCGTCGCCGATCCCGAGTCGAGCTCTTCGGAAGAAGCGATCGCGGGCCGCGCTGTCGCTTGCGAGCCGGTCTTCTGCTTTGAAGCGTATGTGCCCGGAATTACGAAAGATCCGAGCACCAACAATCCAGTGATCGCGCCCGCCGCTCGCATTGAAATCGGTTCTCTCTTCGAAGGTTCCCGGGGGGCGAGGCCGCGTTGTTGCGATACCTCGGGACGAGTGCTACATCGCCGCTCCCTCCGGCTTCGGACACCCACCATGGCACAGACATGTGATTTCTGCGGCAAGAACCGCCACAAGGCTCACAAAGTGAGCCACTCGAACATCAAGACCCGGAAGTGGCAGCAGCCGAACCTCCAGTCGGTTCGCGCGCTCGTCGATGGGCAGGTGCGCCGGGTGGCAGCCTGCACGCGCTGCATCCGTTCGGGTAAGGTTGTCAAGGCGGCTTAGGCGTCCGGCGGTTGCGCTGCCTGAAGGCTGCGATCCAGCTTCCATCATCTTGACCTTTCCCGTTGCGCCCGAGCAGGCCGGTCAACGTCTCGATCAGTTCGTTCAGCATCGAATTCCGAGGCTCTCCCGGACCCGCGCGCAGGAGATCGTTCGGGCCTGCGCCCATCGCATCGATGGCACCCGCCGCCGCCCGAGTGAACGCGTGAGGTCCGGCGAAACCGTCGTGCTCGTCCGGCCTCCGTTCGAGGAGCCAAACGTGCCGCTCTACTTCGACGTGCTCTACGAAGACGAATCGGTCCTCGCGATCGACAAGCCTCCGGGTCTTCCCGTGCACCCGTCCGCCACCTATCACAAGAATACGTTGACCTACCTTCTCCGGCAGCGTTTCGGAGAGAACGCGCCTCAAATCGCCCACCGTCTCGACCGCGAGACGAGCGGGCTGCTGATCTGTGGGCGGACCCCCGGCGCGGAGCGCCACCTGAAGAACGCGTTCGAGAACCGCCGCGTCACCAAGCGGTATCTAGCGATCGTTCGGGGCATCATTCCGGACGATGAGGGCCGTATCGAGCTACCGATGGACCGAGCGAAAGAGGGCCTTCACCTCTTGATGGAGGTGACGCCGGAGGGAGAGGGCTATCCATCCGCCACCTGCTACCGGGTCGTAGAGCGCAGGGACGATGCAACCCTGGTTTCGCTCGTTCCAGAGAGCGGACGTCAACACCAGCTACGGGTCCATTTGAACGCGCTCGGGTTTCCGATCGTGGGCGACAAGCTCTACGGACCGGAGGGGTCCCAGGCCTTCCTCGACTATATCGAGGACGGCATGACCGACGAGCTGAGGCAGCGTCTCGGGCACCATCGCCACGCTCTGCACGCCTACGAGCTCGAGTTCACACATCCCACCACAGGCGCGCCGATGAAGCTCACCGCGCCGCTTGCCGAGGATTTGGTTTCGCTCTGGGGTCGAGCACACCGGTTTTAGAGCGAGGACGGGGAGTTCGACGTAACCAGGGCCCTCGTCGTACACTACGCCTCACATGCCGAAGCTACCCGTGTTGTCCCAAGTCTTGTGTCTTCCGGTCGTCCTCCTCGTGGCGGGCTGCGAACGCGGGGCTCCGTCGCCCCAAGCCGGAGAGCACGACCACGCCATGCACCACCACGACCACGCGGCCGGGGCGCCCACCGAGGCGAACGCGCCTGTCGAGCCAGCGGGTCCGAGCATCGAGACGGGGTCATTTCTGCTCGCGGTCGCTCCGGCCCAATCGAAATACGTCTCCGGCAAAGCGGGAGAGGTCGAAATCGCGCTCGAGAGCCGCGGCGATTGGCACGTCAATCAGGACTACCCGATTCGCGTCGATCTCAAGGCCGCGCCGGGGGTCGCGCTGAAGAAGAGCGAGCTGGTGAAGGGCGACGCGAAGGAGTTCGGTGAGAGCAAAGTTCGCTTCCTCGCGGCGGTCGAGCCGTCCGCCAAGGGCGAGCACGAGGTGACGTGCGACGTTTCCTTCGCCATGTGCACCGAAGAAAACTGCATTCTCGAGAGGCGAACCGTGGCGATGCAGCTCCAGGTGGAATGAGCATGAGCGAGGGGGGACTCAAATCTGCGCTCGAGAAGATCCGCGGCGAGGTCAAAGCGCAGTTCGAGGCCCAGAAGCGAGTGCTCTCCTTCCGGGAGTACTTGGAGCTCGTCCAAGGAAACCCCCGTCGATACACGCGCGACGCCGGGCGATACCTCAAAGACTGCATGGACTTCTTCGGCTCGTACGAAGTCGAGCGGCCGACCGGGACCCTGAAGCGTTGGAAGCTTTTCGATCTCGATTTTGGGTATCAGAATGGCGGGCACCACGCTGCCTTGAGGCAGCGCGATCGCCTCGCTGGTCACGAAGCCACGCAGCAGGCATTCTATCGAATCCTCGACGGTTTCGAGAGGGAGGGACGCGCCAACCGCCTAGTCCTGCTGCACGGACCCAACGGCAGTGCGAAATCGACCTTCGCGGCCTGTCTGATGAAAGGGCTCGAGGCGTATTCGGACACCGAGGATGGCGCGCTCTATCGGTTCTCCTGGATTTTTCCCCGGGCGCGGGAAGGAACCGGGATCGGTTTCACGACCTCGGCGGACGAGCTCGGGCAGGGCGACTCGTTTGCGCATCTGCCCGAGGATCGAATCGTGACGAAGCTCCAGAGCTCGGTTCGAGAGCACCCCTTGCTGGTGTTGCCTCGCGATGTTCGTCAACGTTTGATCGCGCGCATCTATGAGGCATCCGGCCTTTCGGAGGCCGCCCCCGATTGGGTCTGGGCCGGTCAGCTTGCGCGTAAGAATCAGCAGATCTTCCAAGCGCTGCTCACCGCGTACCGCGGTGACCTCGACCGCGTGCTCGCACACATTCAGGTCGAGCGATTCTACATATCGAGGCGATATCGCGTGGGTGCGGTCACCATCGGACCGCAGATGAGCGTGGATGCATCGGAGCGCCAGATCACGGCAGACCGCTCGATCGAATCGCTCCCCGCCTCGTTGAGCGCGTTGACGCTGTTCGAACCCTTCGGTGAGCTCGTCGATGCGTCTGGGGGGATCGTCGAATTCAGCGACTTGTTGAAGCGTCCCCTAGAGGCCTGGAAGTATCTGTTGCTCGCAATCGAGAACGGTGAAGTGTCGCTCCAGATGTCCAATCTGCCGATCAACGCCGTGATGGTCGCGAGCTCCAACGAGCTCCATTTGAGCGCATTTCGCCAACACCCGGAGTACAACTCGTTCCGCGGCCGCATCGTTCGGACTCGCATGTCGTATCTGCTCGACGTGCATCGCGAGCAAGAGATCTACGACGGTCAGATCGTTCCCCAGATCCCCAAGCACGTCGCACCCCACACGACGTACGTTGCGGCGCTCTGGGCCGTGCTCACGCGGCTTCGGAAGCCCGATGCGTCGTGGTTTGCCGATAGCGAGCTCGGCACCGTGGCAGCGTCGTTGACGCCATTGGAGAAGGCCGATCTCTTGAGCGACGGCGTGGTACCGGCCCGCTTGGAGGCCGATGAGGCGAAGATCCTCGCTCAGGGCATTTCGGAGGTCGCGCTCCAGGGCGGAGCCACGTCTGACTACGAGGGCATCAACGGGGCCTCGCCACGAGAGGTCCGGATGCTCCTCCTCGATGCGGCGGCCGATTTCGATGAGCCCTGCGTCTCGCCGGTGACGTTCCTGACCAGGCTCGCCGAGTTCTGCGAGCGCGACGACTACGATTTTCTGAAGGAGCAGTCGAATGGGCTCTATCGTGATCATGGCGCTTTCGTCGACGTAGTGAAAGAGCGTTGGCTCGACCTCGTCGAGAGCGAGCTGCGAGCCGCCAGTGGCTTGATCGACGAGCGCCGCCACCTCGGGCTCTTCGATCGCTACGTGAACCTCGTTTCACAGTGGGTCAAAAAGGAGCGGGTCTTCAACCCCGTGACCGGTAAGGACGAGGAGCCGGACCTCGACCTGATGAAGAGCGTCGAGGAGAGTCTCGGCGCCGACGACGCGGAGAGCTTCCGGAACGAGATCTTGGGGGCGGTCGCGGCCTGGGCGATCGACCACCCCGAGCAAGAGGTCGACTACGAAGCGCTGTTTCCTCGCTACATCGAGCTGCTGCGTCAGGCCTATTTCACCGAGCGGCATCAGCAGGTCGGCGAAATCGGCCGTGCGATCGTCTCCGTGCTCGAGGACGATGGCACGCTCGACGAGGACCTTCGCGAAGCGGCGCGACAGGCCCTGCAGATCTTGATCGGCGTCTATGGCTACGAGCGATCGAGCGCCAAGGTGGCTCTAGGAGCGCTGGTCGACGCTCGCTATCACGACTGAATCGATCCTCGTAGTCACCTCCCTCTCTCTGCGGTCTGGCGCAGCCTGCGCCGTTCGGTCGCTTCGGCTGCGAGACGCTCGTCGTCCTCGGTCTCGGCGATGAGACGTGGGACGGGGCAGGGCTTTCCGTCGTCTCCGAGGTTGACGAAGGTGGCGCGCGCGTCGGCGCACAAGGCGCGCTCTCCGGTTTCCGCATGCTCGCGCTCCACGCGCACGCCGATTTCCATGGAGCTCGTGAAGGCCGCGTTGAGGCGCGCGGTGAGCCGAACCACGTCCCCCATTTTGATGGGAGCCTTGAACTCGAGCGCGTCGACCCGCGCGGTCACGCACACCCGGCCGCAGTGTCGTTTCGCGGCGATCGAGCTACAGATGTCGATCCAGCTCATGATCACGCCGCCGAACGCAGTGCCGATTGCATTGGTGTGTTGCGGCAGAACGAGCTCGGTCATCTCGGTGAACGACTCCGAGGGGGCTTTGGCTTCCATGGGGCGAGCATAAGGTGTGCCGATCTCCGTTTAAAGGCATAATGCGAGCGTGGAGTGGCTTTTCACACGCGATGAATCGCGCGAGCTGGATCGCGCAGCCATCGATGAGCTCGGCATCGTCAGCCTCGTGCTGATGGAGAATGCGGGGCGCGGTGCCACGGACGCGATTTGCGAGCGGTTCCCCGACCGTCTCGGGCGGGTCGTGCTGGTGGGCGGGCCTGGGCAAAACGGAGGGGATGCGTGGGTGGTCGCGAGGCGACTGACGCTGCTCGGCCACCGTCCGCTCGCGCTCTTGGTGGGTGATGCATCTCGTCTGCGAGGCGATGCGGAGGCCAACTGGGCCCTGCTTGGAAAGCTCGGCATCGAGACCGCGGAGGTGTCTCCGGATGCATCCGAGCCGATTGGCAGCCTACTCGCGACCGCCACGCTGATCGTCGACGGCCTCTTTGGGACCGGGCTCGACCGGCCGCTCGGCGGCGGTTACGCCGATGCGGTTCTCGCCATGGAGGCTGCGCCTGCGCCCTTGGTCGCCCTCGACCTTCCGAGCGGGCTCGACGCGGACACCGGCGCGATCCTCGGCGTCGCGCCGCACGCAGAGCTGACCGTCACCTTCGCCGGTCACAAGCGCGGTCTTCATCAATATCCCGGCGTCGATCATGCCGGTCAGGTGAGGGTGACCGACATCGGAATACCGATCGGACGCGCGCCCATGGCCAGTCTTTGGAAGCGAGCCGACCTCTCGGCCCTGATCCCGCCGCGAGCGGAGGACGCTCACAAAGGAACCAACGGTCATCTGTTGGTGGTCGGCGGCGCGCCCGGGAAAACCGGCGCCGCGGTTCTCGCCGGCCGTGCGGCATTTCGTGCTGGAGCAGGCCTCGTGACGATCGGTGCGCGAGCGGATGCGCGGGCCGCGCTCGAGGAGAAGGTGATCGAGCTGATGACGACCGCGCTTCCCGATCAGATCGACCGCGCGAGCGTCGTGGCGCTCTGTGAGGGCAAACGCGCCGCCGTGCTTGGGCCCGGAATGGGGCTCGATGAGCTCGGACGAGCCTGGGCACGGGTCTTTGCGCTGCATGCACCGGTTCCGACCGTCATCGACGCCGACGGTCTCACCAATCTCGCGGATGACGGCCTTTCCTCGTTGAGGAACGCTCCGGCACCGCGGATTCTGACGCCGCACCCAGGCGAAGCCGCGCGCCTGCTCGGTCGGTCGACGGCCGAGGTGCAGGCCGACCGCTATGCTGCCGCGTGCGCGCTGGCAACGCGCTCGGGGCAGGTCGTGATCCTGAAAGGGGCTCGGAGTATCGTCGCCGGAGGGCCAGCGCTTCGCGTGTGCGCGGAGGGAACGGCCGCGCTCGGCGTCGCAGGAACGGGCGACGTGCTGAGCGGGGTGATCGGCGCGCTCGCTCTCGCGCTCGCGCCCATCGACGCTGCGATTGCGGGGGCGCTCCTGCACGCGCTTGCTGGGATCGAGGCGTCGACCGGCGATCGCGGCTTGATCGCATCCGAAGTCGCCGATGCCGTGCCCGTCGTGCTCGAGCGTCAACGGAGGCACTGAGCGCGCGCTCAGGCGACAGGTTGACACGACACCGTGTCACTCGAGGGACAAGGTGGCGCCCGGGCACGGTCCTCAGCCCCGAAATTCCCGACGTTTTGCGGGTGGCATCACGGTTGCAAGGAGACCGGGGTGGAGGCCACCCCGATGCAGAACCAAGAACAATACAACCAAGAGATCCTGCCGTGCGTGCCCGAGCTCTCCCGGACCGCCCTCCGGCTCGCCCGGGGAGCTGCTCTGGCCGACGATCTGGTCCAAGAGACCCTGGCCCGGGCTTGGCAAGCTCGCGAGAGCTTTTGTCCCGGAACCAACGCGCGGGCCTGGACCCACCGCATCCTCTTCAACACCTACATCAACCACTATCGAAAGAAGAAGCGTGAGCGGGAGGCGCTCGAGGAGCTGCGCGGGCTGAGCGGGGTCGGCACGCGCGCCGCCCACGATGGGTTCAGCGACGAAGTGGCGGCTGCTCTGCGGGCGCTGCAGCCCGAGTTTCGCGAGGCCGTCGAGCTCGTCGACCTGCGCGACCTCTCCTACCAGGACGCAGCCGCCCAGATGGCCTGCCCCGTCGGCACGGTCATGTCCCGCCTCCACCGGGGCCGGAAGCGGCTTCGAGCGGCGCTGCACGACTACGCGCTCGACCAGGGCGTGGTCCGATCGGCGGCCTGAACGGGTCGGCCGCAGACAGATACCCGACAAAACCGATGTGAAAACCACTAGATATGCCCTAAGGCCCCGTTAGCCTTGACGAAACAGCCCGAAGTTCCATATTGGCGGACATGGCCAAGACATACGCTGACCTGCTTCAAGAGGTGAAGGCTTCGATTCGGCAGGTGTCTCTCGAGGACCTGAAAGACCGCCTCGACGCGAGCGAAGAGCTGATTCTCCTCGATGTGCGTGAGAAGGACGAGTGGCGGCAGGGGCACATTCCCGGGGCGGTCCACATCCCCCGAGGCTTCCTCGAGATGCAGGCGGGATCACGCTTGCCCGACAAGGACGCGAAGATCGTCACGATCTGCGCGGCTGGCATTCGCTCGGCCTTTGCCGCCAAGGTGTTGCAGGAGCTCGGCTACACCAACGTCGAATCCGCGAATCCCGGGTTCAATCAGTGGAAGGATCAGGGCTTTCCGACGACGCAGCCCTTTGCATTCACCGACGCGCAACTGAACCGCTACTCGCGCCATCTCTTGTTGCCCGAAGTGGGCGAGCAGGGGCAGGCGAAGTTGCTACAAGGCCGCGTATTGCTGCTCGGAGCGGGCGGGCTCGGCTCGCCGGCGGCCTTGTATCTCGCCGCGGCGGGCATCGGTACGATCGGCGTGGTCGATGGCGACACGGTCGATGAGTCGAACCTGCAGCGTCAGGTGCTGCACGGCCTCGACCGCGTGGGCGAGTCGAAAGTCGCAAGCGCGAAGCGCTCGATCGAAAACCTCAACCCCGACGTGAAAGTCATCGAGTTCAACGAGCGCCTCACGCGGCACAACGTCGATCGCATCTTCGATCAGGACTGGAACGTCATCGTCGACGGCCTCGACAACTTCGCGACCCGCTACCTGGTCAACGATGCGAGCGTTTGGAAGGACGTTCCCGTCGTGCACGGGTCGATCTTTCGCTTCGACGGACAAGTCACGACGTTCTGGCCGCGCCATGGCCCGTGCTACCGGTGCCTCTACCCGGAGCCGCCGCCGCCTCATCTCGCGCCGTCATGCGCCGAGGCAGGCGTTCTTGGCGTCCTTCCAGGCGTCATCGGCACGCTCCAGGCCACCGAAGCGGTGAAGATCGTTCTCGAGCGCGGCGACCCCCTGGTCGGAAGGTTGCTGCAATACGATTCACTTCAGATGGAGTTCCGAACCTTCAAGCTTCGAAGGAACAAGGACTGCCCCGTCTGCGGCGACCATCCGACGATCACCGAGTACATCGACTACGAGCACTTCTGCTCCGGCGCCTAACTCACGCCAATCGGAGGTGGTTGCATGCAGGCCGATTGTCATTCGCGACGTCGACTCCACCCCATGACGCGCGAATTCCCGAGCCCCTCCGCACGGAGACTTCTCCGGGGATGCAGTCAACGCAACGACAGTGACAGGGTCAACGTGAGGGGGCTTCGCTTGGCTGCAGTTGAAGTCAGTGGGTTTTGACGAAGGGGGCGACCGGGCCCTCGAGGATGAAGGGGTGCAGCTGCGCGCGTCCCTTCTTCGTGAAGCCTACGCGTCCGATGCCGAGGTAGAGGCCCGCTCCGACCTTGCGAACCTCGTCGAACATCGTGTGCAACACGGCTCCTTTGGGGCCGCCCTGGCGGAAGCTGTTCAAGTCCGCGTATTCGAGGTGGAACGCGTCTTTGGGATCGCCGGGTAGCTTGGATGGGCCGACGCGCGTTCGCATTCTCGCTGCCCGCCTCACCCCGCGCGGCGTCATGAAGCTGTTGTAACCATGTCCCTCGTTCGGACCGGTCGGCTCGAACGCTTTGCAGAGCCAACGACCTCCGAAGTTCACCACCAACGCACTGAGCAAGTAGGCCTGCGCGTCGCCCTGGTCGAGCAACGAGGCGGCGAACTCTCCGTGCATCTCTTCGAAGCGTGGAGCGTCGAGCGTCCGGTACAAATCGACCACCTGATCCCGCGACATCGCGCGGAGATCGAGATCGGTGATCGCCTTCGTTGGCGAAGGATTTCGGGTCACTTCCTGTGCCGGCTGGGTCATGAGCATTCGACTAACCCCGGACGCGCGCATTGTCGAGGCGCCTCTCGGGCCGTTGGCGCCCCCGTGCTCCCAACAATCGGACTTCCCGAGCCCCGGGGAGGCCAGCGCCTTCCCGTGGATACGATGCTGCGTATCGTATGGGACTTGGTCCTCGTGATCGCTGCCTGGTAGAATCACTCGGTGCGGTGGGGGATTCTGTGGCTCGGCTTGGTCGCGCTCTTGGGCTGCGAGGATCGCGCCGCGCTCGAGCGAACCGAGGGTCGGCTCCGCGACGTTGATCGGCCTCGGGTCCAGGCCCTCGTCGAGCAGGATCTAACCAATCATCGGGCCGGCGTCGCGAAGGCGGCGGAAAAGCTCGCCCCGGGCTTTGCGGTCGAGGACCCGAAAGCACGGGAGACGCAAATACGATCTGCGCTGAGAATTCTTCAGCAACCAAAGAGAGGCATTGATGAATTCGTCGCATCACCGATGTCGTTTCTCGCAGCCATCGGCCTCGACGGTCGGGTTATCGCCAGGGATCGCGATCCCGATCGGATGGCGGGGCAGGACTTCAAGGCTCGCTTCGAGGTCGTTCGGCAGGCCCTCGGTGGGGTTGCCTCGACCGGGCTCGGGGAGTTCTATGCCACCGATCCACAGGCTCCCTCCTCCTGGTCGATCCTGTTCGGGGCTCCGTCGATGCGCGACGGTAAGGTGGTGGGCGCCGTGCTGGCGGGCATTCCGCTCTCCCGCCTGGCGCAGCGCCTGAGCCGTCAGCTTCGCGTCGAGCAGGAAGACGGGTCGCCGGTCTGGGTGTACCTCTACAAGGGAGAGCGCCTCTTCCATTGGGACACCCCACCGGAGGTCGACGCTCTGGTTTCAGATCCAAGCTCCCGCGCCCGGTCGCTCGCCGGCTCGCCGACCGGCTATACCGCCGAGGTGCGGCTTCAAGGCGCGCTGCAGGTGGTCGGCGTGTTCCCGCTCGAGCTCCTCGGTCGCGAGGTCGGGATGATCATCGTTCGTACGCCTGAGTGACGGTCGTGGCGCCGACCAACACGACGCAGGTGTCACGGTGGGCGGTCCCTTCGAGTGCGTGGGTCTGCGCAGTCGCCTTCTTCGCGCTCGGCGCCTTTCCTTTGTACAGCCTGGATGCGTACGGACATCTCGCCCAGGGACGTCAGATCGCGGAGCTCGGTCGCATCCCAACGGTCGATCTCTTCTCCTTTTGGAAGCCCGCGCCGCAGCCGTGGAGCAACTACGAGTGGGGCTACGACCTCCTCACGTGGCTGATCTACGACCACTTCGGGCCGAATGGGCTGATCATCGTCAAGTGCCTCTTGCTCGGCGTTCTCGGCTACTGCCTCGTGTTGCTCGCCGATCGTCTCGCCAAGAGCGCCGCCCTTGGGGCCCCGCTCGCGGCCGCGCTCCTCATTGTCCTCGCGCCGCTCGCCCGGATCCGCTTCACCGTGCGGCCCCAAATCGTCGGACTGTTGCTCCCCGCGGTGTTGTTGTTGGGGATCAGCGCGCTCTATTCGGAGCGAACCTCTACGCGGCGCAAGACCTGGGTCGTCGCCGGCCTTGGGCTCATGCAGGTTGCGTGGGTCAACCTGCACGGCTCCCATTTACTCGGCGTGCTCATCACCGTGGTGTTTCTCGCGTTCTCGGCGCGCACTCCGGCGTTCCGCTCCATGATCGCGCTTCTTGCGGTTCAGGTTGCGGCGACCGCCTGCACGCCGTTCGGAGCCGGCATCGTGACGGACGCGGTGGCCCACGTCTTCGTTCCTGAGTACCGGGAGGTGGTCATCGAGTGGGGCCCCTGGGCTCCGGGACAACCGCTATACTTGCTGATCGGTCCATGCCTGTCGGCGATTCTCGTCTTGGTGGCCATGCGCCCCGTCACGCGCTCGGGCCGCTACGGCCTCGCCTATGGCGTCCTCTGTGTGTTGCTCAGCATCATGGCCTTTCGGTCGATGCGTTTCGTCGCCCATCAGCTTCTGCTCACGGCGCCATTCGTCGGCGCTGGCCTCGCGCAGCTCGAGTGGATTCGACGGTTGCGGCGAACGGCCGTCGTCGTGGTAGGGATGGCGATCGTCTGGGCGGTGTGGGCGTCGCCGCGCCTCGAGCCTTTCGTTCCGTTTGGTTTCGGAGAGCCGAGGGCGGGGCACCCGTTTGCGGTGGCCGAGGTCATCAACGAGCACGTCCGCGATCCCCGGATCCTCGCGCCGATTCAGGACAGCTGGCCGCTGATGTTCGCGGTGCCGGGGGGCCGCTTCCTCATCGACGGGCGCGTGCCGTTCTACGGGCCGGAGTTCATCCGAAAAGTGACCAACAGCTTCAGCGATCCGGTCGCGCTCGAGGCGCTCCTCGAGGCCTTCGCAGTCAACAGCATCGTGGTCGATCATACGCGAAGAGATCAGGCCGCCGCCGTGGAGTATCTGTGGCGCTCGCCCGATTGGTGGCTCGCGCAGGTTCAAGACCGCCACTCGCTCTTCGTGCGTCAGGGCAGCGCACCCTCGTTGACGCCGCTGCGAATCGTCGCGCCCGGGTACCGCGTGGGCCGACTCCTCGATCCCGAGGTCACGGACCCTGACATCGAGGCCGAGTCGCAGTGGGTCGGACATCACCGAAACTCGAGGGCAATTCAAGGTTGGATTCAGGGGCTTCGATCGCTACGTCCGCTCGCCCGGGACGGCGGGCGTGCGGGCATTCGAATGGCCGAGACCGACGGCGAGCGTGAGTCGGCCCGCGCGGCCTATCGTTTCCTGACCGAGTCGGCGGGGATCTACCCTGGTTTCACTTCGATCGAGCTCTTCCGTGCGATGGCCGCGATGGCCACTTGCGACGAATCTCAGGCCCGGGAGGCGCTCGGGTGGGCGGCCTACTCGGGGCAGACCCGCGAAACCTCGTTGGTCGGGATCGAGCTCGCCCTGCGCGCCGGCGGCGAAGCAGAGCGCGACGGGGCCAAGACCCATCTCGAAGCGCTGGCGGCGCGACCGGAGATCACGGGTGACCCTTGGGTGGCCGCCCTCGCGCGCGACGCGGAAGTCCGTTGCCCCTGAGCCCGGGCACGCCGGCTTTGTCCGCGGGCCATCACTCGGCTCGCAGCTGCTTCAGCGCGTCCTCGGGGCTCATCGTGAGCGTCCACGGTGCCATCCTGCTGGGCCGGGCGACGGCGGCGCGCCAGCTCGAGAGAAAACGCTCTCGGGGCCACATGGTCGCGCCGAATCTCGCCAGATGCTCGGTGTGCACCTGACAATCGACGACCCGAAAATCCCACGACACCAAGTGCCCGAGCAACGTCGTGAACGCGACCTTCGATGCATCGGGCTCCGAGGCAAACATCGATTCGCCGGCGAACGTCTTGCCGATCGCCACGCCGTAGAGCCCGCCCACCAGCTTGCCGTCGCGCCAGGCTTCGATGCTGTGAGCGTATCCGAGCTCGTGAAGTCCGAGGTAACCCTCTTCGAGCTCCCGCGTGATCCAAGTCCCTTGCTGGTGCGGGCGCGGCACGCCGGCGCAGGCTCTGATCACACGGGCAAACGCCGTGTCTGCCGTCACCTGAAGTCCTCCCTTTCGGACCGCTTTGCGCAGGGAGCGAGAGATGTGAGCTCGGGAAGGTATCAATGCGAAACGCGGATCGGGGGAAAACCAGAGCAATGGATAGCCGCGCGCGGGCCATGGGAAGATGCCCTGACGGTAGGCGAGCAGGACCCGCGCAGGAGATACGTCTCCCCCTACCGCCACGATGCCTTCTTCGTTCGCGTGTTCGGGGGCCGGAAAGGAGAGCTCCTTGTCGAGTAGGTACACGGGCATCGTCGAACGCCATAGGCTAGCGCACGTGGGCTCGGACGGTGAGTCTCGGCCCTCAGGCTTCGGCAGGCGGCGCGTTGGTTTGCTCGAAGGTGAGGACGATGTCGTCCTCCTCGACGTCGGCGAACGCCGTCCCTCCTTCATGGAGGCTCCCGAAGACCATCGCCTGTGCGAGGGGCTTTTTGAGCTTCTGCTCGACGAGACGCGCCATCGGACGCGCGCCCATCTGCGGGTCATAGCCGTGATCCGCCAGCCAGTCGCGTGCCGCATCGCTCAGCCCGAGATGCACCTGTTTGTCGGCGAGCATGGCGCTCAGCAGCGCGACCTCCTTGTCGACCACCTTTCGAATGACTTCTCTTCGGAGCCCGCTGAAGTACACCACCGCGTCGAGGCGGTTGCGGAACTCGGGGGTGAAGATCCGTTCGATTGCCTGGCGCGTGCGACCGGTCGCGAAGTCCTTGGGATCGCCCTGATCCCCGAATCCGACCACCTTCTCGGTCGCCTCGAACGCGCCGGCGTTCGTGGTCATGACGAGGACCACGTTCCGGAAATCCGCCTCGCGCCCGTTGTTGTCGGTGAGCTTGGCGTGGTCCATGACCTGCAAGAGGATGTTGAAGAGCTCCGGGTGGGCTTTTTCGATCTCGTCGAGAATCACCACCGCATGGGGGTGTTTGCGGACGGCGTCGGTCAGCAGGCCGCCCTGGTCGAAACCCACGTAGCCGGGCGGCGCGCCGATGAGCCGCGACACCGAATGCCGCTCGCTATACTCGCTCATGTCGAATCGCAGCAGCTCGACCCCCATCACCCGGGCAAGCTGCCGAGCGAGCTCCGTCTTGCCGACTCCGGTGGGGCCGGCGAACAGGAACGAGCCGATGGGCTTGCTGTCTGCCCGCAGCCCGGCCCGCGCCAAGGTGATCGCGCTGACCACTTTGTCGACTGCCTCGTCCTGCCCGAAGATGACCTTCCGAAGCTCTGGCCCGAGCTCCTTGAGCTGGTCGCGTTCCTTGGCGCTCACCGATTCGACCGGTACGCGCGCCATCTTGCTCACGACCTTCTCGATTTCTCTCACGGTGATGCGGTGGGTACGCTCACTCTCGGGGCGCATGCGCTCGAGTGAGCCCGCTTCGTCGATCACGTCGATCGCTTTGTCCGGCAGGAACCTCTCGACGATGTGCTTCTGGGCGAGCCGGGCGGCAGCCTCGAGCGCGTCGTCGTCGTATTTCACGTCGTGGTGCTCTTCGTAGTACTGCCGCAGGCCTTTGAGGATCTCGATCGTGTCTTCCAGGCTGGGCTCGTGCACCTCGATCTTCTGGAAGCGACGCGCCAGCGCCCGGTCTCGATCGAGGTGCTTGAAATCGGTATAGGTGGTGGAGCCGAGGCAGCGGAGCTTGCCCGAGGCGAGCGCTGGCTTCAGGATGTTCGATGCATCCATGGAGCTGCCAGTCGTCGCGCCCGCGCCGACGATCGTGTGGATCTCGTCGATGAACAGGATCGCGTTGTCGATCTCCTGCAAGCGCTTCATGACCGCTTTGAGACGTTCCTCGAACTGACCGCGGAACTTCGTCCCGGCGATCAGCGCGCCCATGTCGAGTGAGTAGATCTGAGCGTCCCTGAGAACTTCGGGAACGGTGCCCTCGTGGACCCGGCGCGCCAAACCCTCCGCGATGGCGGTTTTGCCCACCCCCGGCTCACCGACGAAGATGGGGTTGTTCTTTCGCCGTCGGCACAGCACCTGGACGGTTCGGTCGAGCTCGTCATTGCGCCCGATGAGCGGGTCGATGCGCCCCTCCGCGGCCTCCCGGATGAGATCGGTGGCGAATGCTTCGAGCGGATCACGTCCCGCGGCAGAGTCGCTTTCGTCGTCGTCGAAGTCGGTTTCCGTATATGCGTCGCTTTCCCCCGGGACGATGTCGGTGCCCACGCCGTGCGCGATGTAGCGCTTGAGGTCGAGGGAAGTGACCCCTTCTTCGTGAAGCAGGAAGGCTGCGTACGACTCCTCTTCCTTGAGCAGCTGGACGAGCACATTGCCGCCGTCGATGGTCTTCATCTCGGAGGAGATCGCGTGAATCGCCGCGCGCTGAAGGACGCGTTCCACCGCCAAGGTCTGGCGAGGCTCGACGTCGATGCTTTCCGGTGCGCGCGACAAACGATCCTGCATGAACTCTTCGAGCCGCTTTCGTAACCGGCGAAGGTCCGCGCCACAGGCTTTGAGCGCCTTGGACGCTTTGGGATCCTCGGTGAGGGCGAGGAGCAGGTGCTCGAGGGTCACGAACTCGTGGCGCATCAGCCCCGCACGGTCGAAGGCCTTGCGAAGGGTCGCTTGAAGCTCCTTGTCGATGACGGGGCCAGCCATTCTTACGTATCCTCCTCCTCCTCGGGTTCCATCGTCAGACGGAGGGGAAACTCCTGTTCCCGTGCCAGACGCTCGACTCGCTGGATCTTGGTCTCTGCAACTTCGCGAGTGAAGACCCCCGCGACGCCCACCCCATTGTGGTGGACGTGGAGCATGATGCGGATCGCATCCTGCTCACCGAGATGGAAGACGGTGTGCAGGACTTGAACGACAAATTCTCTGGTGGTGTAATCATCATTGTGCAGGAGGACCCGGTAAAGCCTCGGTCGCTTGAGCTTTTTCTCCGGTTTGACCTGGGTAACCGTGCCGACGTCGTTCTCCAACCTTTCGCCCATACTTCATTTTAGCGCTTTCTCGGGCTCCGCCTAGCCCACCTCTACGCGCTTCGGTGAATCTAAGGCTCCCTGGCACCATGCGCTAGGGGGCTCAGTCCGCCACCAGCCTGAGATAAAAAAGCTGGTTCTGCGCGTTACGGATGGTGAACGTGGACTCGGTGGCTCCCTGCACGATGAAGCTGTTCCCCGACCCCACGGTCGCGAACTCGCCGTCGGCGTCGAACGCGGTGTACCCGATGATCACGCTCGGGACCCGGCCGAGCGGGTGCTCGATCTCGTAGGTGCTGCAAGCCCGGAACTCGAGCCATTGGCACGCCGCGTCGGTGATCGGAGGGAAGGGGTGAGATTCCCAGATGCCTTCGGAGCTGGTCGAGTTGCAAGGCAGCTCGCTGAGCGGCACCAGCCGATCCTCGGCGCCTTCACAGGGGTCGCCGCACGCCGCGCCGAAAAGCCCGAGAAGCAGGAGGACCCCCAACCGTTGCGCGCTAGCCATCGGCATCTCCTCGAGCGGCATAGTATGCGCGCACCGTCGTGACCAGTGATTCGATCGTCTGCTCAGGCGAGGTCGCCAAGACGCGCAGGCCGAGGCGTTCGGCGGTCTGTGTCGTGATCGGCCCGATCGAAAAGAGATCGAGGGCGCTCAGCCGGGACACAGCCTCGTCGCCGAGCGCGTCCAGCAGGTTCTCGACCGTGGACGAAGAGGTGAACAGCACGATGTCGCATTCGCCCGGGTCGACGAGGCTTCGAAGACGCGCGACCTCGTGGGCCTCGGGCGGCAGGTTCCGGTACGCCGTGACGACATCGACTTGCGCGCCCGCGTCTCGAAGTGAATTCGGCAAGACCTCCCGGGCGACCTCGGCGCGCGGCAGCAAGATCCGCGGCCGGTCACCGAGCCGCGGCCGAAGGGCCGAAAGGATACCCTCGGCGCGCGCGTCATCGGGCTCGAGGTCTGCGTCGATTCCGTGAGACCGCAGAGAGGCTCGCGTCTTGGTGCCGATCGCGCATACCTTGGTTCGCCCGAGAGCTCTCGCGTCGAGACCGGCGCGATCGATCGCCGAGAAGAACGCATCGACGGTGTTGACGCTCGTGAACAGAATCCAGCCGTAGCAATCCAGATGAGTCACCGCGTCATTCAGGGGACCGGAATCGCGGGGCGGCGCGATGCGGATGGTCGGCGCGACGATGGGCTCGGCTCCTTCGTCTCGTAGAAGCGAGGCGAGTGATCCCGCCTGGTGAACAGCTCGCGTCACGAGAATCCGTTTGCCGAAGAGCGGTTTCGTGTCGAACCACCGAAGCCTGTCGCGGAGCCGAACCACTTCCCCTACGATGGTGAGGGCCGGCAAGCCGAGCCCGGCGGCCGAGGCGAGCTGATGGATGTTCGTCAGCGTTCCGACGACGGTTCGCTGCTTGGGAAGCGAGGCCCATTGTACGACCGCCGCGGGCGTGTTTGATGGCCTTCCGTGTTCGATCAGAAGCTTCATCAAGGAGTCGAGCTTCCGCATCCCCATGAAGATGACGAGAGTCTGGGTGGCCGTGGCGAGCTTGGACCAGTCGTGGCTGGTCCGGTCTTTGTCGACCGATTCCGTCGCTGTCACGTACGCGACGCTCGCCGCGAGGTCGCGGTGCGTCAGGGAGAACCCCGCATAAGCGGTGACGGCCAGGGGGGAGGGCACCCCGGGCACGACTTCGAAGGCAATCCCTTCCGACGCGAGCAGCTCGGCCTCCTCGGAGCCACGGCCGAAGAGATAGGGGTCGCCGCCTTTGAGGCGCACGACCGTCTTCCCTTCGCGCGCCGCCCGAACGAGCCGGCGGTTGATCTCATCCTGCCGCTGGCCCGCGCGGCTTGCCCGCTTGCCTACGAAGACGAGCTCGGCGTCCGGCCTCGCCGCGTTCAGCTGATCGGGATGCACCAGCGCGTCGTACAGCACGACGTCTGCTTCGCTGAGGCGCCTGAGCCCGCGGGCGGTAATGAGCTCTGGATCCCCCGGGCCGGCACCCACCAAGTACACTTTGCCCGGTGAGTTCATGCCGCTCAGGTCTCGCCGGTATCGCCAGGCGTTCCGATCGGCTCGGTCTCGACGCCGCCGCCACGCCGCTTTCGCTTTTGCACGGCCCGGGCCTTGATCTGAGGCCGAACGCCACCCGCGTCGTTCGGGATGAAGCGAATCTCGGTCTTCACCTCGAAGGAGAGCGAAGTCAGCGCCCTGTAGAATTCGCCCGCAATGTCGGTCGCTTCGAGGAAATCGCGAACCTCCTTGGCGACGACACGAACCAGTGCGTTTTTCGTTTCGTCGACCGTGGCAAAGACGTAACCGATCAGCTCCTTCGGGAGCTTTCCGTCTTGGGTGACACCGCGCAGCGCGCTGTCCGCGCTTCGAAGCGTTCCGACACCCGCCTCGATCCCCTTTTCGACCGCTTTGCGTAGTGTGTCTCGAAGCACTCCTTCGGACCAGCGGCGCTCTCGCTCGCCACCCTCAGCGCTGGGAGGGGCCTTTTCGTCGGATTCCTCGATCATCATCTTCTCGCGATCCGTCGACCCCGCGGGGGTCCACCGGTGGAAGCATACCTCATGCGCGCGTCGAGTGCAGTTTCACGGAAGTTACCCAAACGCGCACGCGGAAGGGCTTACACCATGCGTGATACCTACGTCGGGGCGAGCGTAAACGCCACGCTCGAATGGTCGCGCATCGTCAGTTGAAGAGGTTTGGCAGCCGTCTTGCCCGTTCGTTGGACCGAGGCTTGTAGCGAACGAGTCTTGCGTTCGAAAATATCACCAGCTATACGACTACAGATGGGGCAACGCCTGAGCACGGTGGAAGAGCTTTGGGAGCGCGCGGAAGAAGCGCTCGAAGCGTCGTCGAAGCGCGCCGAGGGTTTGCTCAAGCGGTTGGCGGCGATCGCAGAGGAGGGCAGTGATGCCTCGCTCTTCGCGCATCGTCATCTCGCGGAGATCCACCTCGAGGACAACCCCTGGAAGGCTGCGTTACACCTCCGCCGAGTGCTCTCATACTGTGCCGACGACGACATTCTTCATGCGCTCATGGGGCTCTGCCATGCGCTCCTCGGAAATTACCGAGTTGCAGTTCGTTGCTATCGCGAGGCGTCCAGCATCGCGCCGCAAACGCCCTGGTACCACCACAACCTCGGCCATCTCATGGACGTCGCGCTCGACGACCCACGCGGCGCGGAACGCCATCTGCGGCGTGCTTATGAGCTCGAGCCCGAGCACGACGAGATCATCGGCTCCCTCGCCCATTGCGTCGCGCGTCTCGGCGACCTCGACCAGGCGTTGAGCCTCGCTGCGCTCGCGCAGGACAAAGGCCCGTGCAATCCGGATCACCCGGCGCTTGTCCAATGGATCGTCGGAGGAGCAACCGACGCGCCCGCGGCAGCCGCAACGGTCCGTCGGCCGCCCTCTGACCGCGTCGCCGAGATGGTGCAGCGGAAGATGGGTGAAGCCGGCTTTTCCAGAGCCGAGATCGAGCGCGCAACGCAGCTCTGGTCCGACATGCAGGCGCACTGCGCTCTCCGGGTCACGAAACCCGAGGTCCTGGCTGCGGCGCTCGAATATGCCATCGCGGTGGTCGAACAGCGACCGGGGTGCACGCAGGCGGAGGTTGCGCGTCGCTATGGAGTTGCCCCGACGTCGGTGTCCGCGCGATATGCCCAGATTCGAAATGCGCTCGCCCTGCGCCCCGGTGACCCTCGCTACGCCGCCGCCCGTTGAAAAGTGGCCACCTCGGGCTGAATCGCCTATTCGAGGCTCATGCGTGCGCTCTCCGGCGCCACGACGGTAGGTCGTGTGTTGATGGGTCTCGATCGATCGGGCGCGAGCGGCACGTTGTACGTCCGGGGCGAGGGACGTAGCGCGATCCTCTGGCTCGATTCGAGCCAGGTGGTGGGGGCCAACGTGGATCGTCGGGTCGCCATCTCCGATCGCCAGTTGCTCGAAAGCGTCTCGCAGATGTGCGGGTGGGAAGGGCTCGTGCTGCGCCTTCTCCGGTCGCCAGCAGGTTGGACTTGGCCGCGCCTCGACAATCCGCTTTCGGCTCGAATCCTCGCGCTTCGCACCATGCGGGCTGCCGTGGACGGAGCAAGCTCCGCGACCGTCCGGGCGGAGCTCGGAGCCTCCACTTATCACCTCACGCGAATCGGGGAGGGGCTATCGGGCGAGGCTGAGCTCAGCGCCGAGGAAGCCGCGGCGGCGTTGTGGCTTCGGCGCGGCGTTGCGGCCGAGGAGATGTCCGCACTCCCTGGGTGCGGCTACGGGACTCATCGCTTCGTCCTGGTCCTCAAGCTCCTTGGAGCCGCGGCACCGAAAGCAGGAGGCTCCTATCCCCTGTTGCTACGCAAACGCATCGAGGTGCGCCGGCAGGCCCCCGCACATGCGCTGCTCGACCTTCCCGCCGGCGCGGGAGGGCGGGATGCACGGCTCGCGCTTCGCAAGCTCGTCCGTGACCTCCATCCAGACCGCTTTGGGGACGGCGTGGCTCCGGCGCTTCGACGGGCGTCGGGCGAGATCATGACGGCGCTCGTCAACGCCGAGGCACGCATTGCATCGGGACGGCTGTAGCCAGCTCGGTCCGTCCGATCACTCGACCTTCTGGTGAACGTGCAACGCGCCGAGCGACGTCAGTCCGTTGCGATCGATGGTGGCTTGCCGCTCGAAGATCGACCGCACCCCGTCGCCGTCGAGATCTCCTTCGGCGCGAAACGAAACCGTGACGGGCTCCTTCCGGTCGATCAAGTCGCAACCTGATTCGCTCGGCGTGTAGCTATAGCTATATCGAATCGGACGGTCCGGCTGAAAGCCGAGGGCTTGCCAGCTGAGGTGTCCAGCCCAGTCTTTCGAGAAGAAATCCACCGCCGACCGATCGACCGTCGGTGCTGCAGGTGTCGGTCCGGCTGCGGGCGGGAGACAATGGCGCTTGCCGTCCCAAGAGGTTGCGTAATAGGCGGCGGCCCGGTTGCTCAGCTCCTCGAGAAGCTCGGCGCTCTCGCTCAGCTTGTTGACCCGTACCCGGCGCATGAAGGTCGGCATGAAGACCGCAAGCACGATGCCTGCGAGGCACAACAGCAACCCTGCTTCGACGATGCTGAGTCCGGGACGGGCGCGAGGCACGATGGCTGAAGCGTGCGAGGCCCGAATCCTCTTGGCAAGAGCCTAGCTCGCGTCTGCGAGACCGGCCCCGGTGTCGATGGGGTCGGCGACGAAGAAGTAAAGCGTCGGGGGCATGTAGGGGAACTCCTTCATGCGGCGCTGCTCGAACTCTTCGTTGGCGCTTCGAAACGCTTCGGCATAGGCCTCGTCGCGGAGCTGAGCCAAGCGGGTCTCGATCTGTGCCTTGATGTCTGGGTCGTTGACCACCATGAACATCTCCTCGAGATGCCGGAGCTCGCGATCCTTTTCGCCAAGCTTTCGAAGCGAGGTCGCGTTGGTGAGGACGAGCCACGGGGGACCGGCGCCAAGACGCGCTGCGGTCATCATGTAGTCGTCGCCCTCGGCCTTCCAGCGCGGGCGATCGGGGTCGTCTTTCGGCAGGTTCGGAAGGAGCTCGTAGGTGATCGTGGCGCCGGCGTCCCATGCGAGCTCGCCATCGCTTGGAAACCGCTCGACCCCACGTCGAAGGATGCCGATCGCGCGCTCGATGAACTCCGGCGGGCTGCCGGTCGGTGTGTAGACGCCGGCGACCCCGACCCACCGGTAGACGCGACGAAAGTCGGGATCGAGGGCGAGCATGGATTCGCCGTAGTTGAACACGTGCTTCACCGCGCCTCGATTCTCGAACTCGTCGCCGAAGTAGATCAGGGCGCGCAACCAGATCAAGTCGGCGAGGGCCCGCCGATGGCCGAGGCTCATGACCTGCAACCACGCCGGCGGCGGCAGGTAATAGATGTCCTCGTAGGTCTGGGTGGCGAGATAGTGCTCCATCGACCGCCCTCGGAGGGCCCAAATCCCAGCAGCGACCCCCAACAGAACCACGGCAGCAACGGCGCGAGCTGAAGCCTTCACCTCGGTAGTATATCGAAAAAGAACCACAACCTCCTTAAACGGAAAAAAGCCGCAACGGACGTCGCGGCCTTTCCAGTCTTGCCTCGAACTGATTACTCGAGCGCGTCCTGGCTGAAGACGCCCGGCGAGCGGTACAACGTGTTGTCCGGGTTCGAGCCCGCCTGGAGCTCGAAGGTCGACAGCACGGTGTCGTTGTCGAGGTCGCCGTTCGCTCGGAAGGTGTAGAGGCCCAGCTCGTCGGGACCGTGTCCACAATCGCCGGTGCCGTCGTCCTCGAGGGAGCTGTACTGGAAGTAGAGCGGGTCGGCGGGCGCGAAGTTGAGCGCGGCGAACTCCGCCACGTTGGTCTCGTTCGGCCAGTCGGTGACGCGCTTGGCGTCGGTCGGCGCATTGTCCATGACCGCGTCGCTGACGGTGCAGTGCGTCGAGGCCGCCGCAGTCTGGCCTGCCGAGACCATGCCCTGCGTCCAGTTCTCAGCCTCGTAGTACGCGGCAGCGCCCTGGTAGAGCGACTTCAGGTTCGAGCCGGCTTCCGAGGTCTTCGAACGCTTCACGTAGTTGATGAATGCCGGGATCGCGATCGCGGCGAGAATGCCGATGATGGCGACGACGATCATCAGCTCGATGAGAGTGAATCCCTCTTTCTTCGACAGTAGCTTGTTCATTTCTAGTTCCCTTTCCCCCGGGCCTCGTGCCCGCATAATTCAGAGTTAGCCAAAGTGAATGCAACGGCCGTGCCGATTCTCTTGGAGCCCGCGCCAAAGCCGAAATTATTGGCGAATACGGTCGCGACCGATCAGCGGAGCCGAGCGAAAGCCAATTCTCGTCACCCGGGGGTGACGGAAGTTGTCACTCCCAGCCGCCAATTGCAGTGGCACTGTTGTAGATATGGTTGGACTGGGAGATGATCTCGAGGAAGAAGTCGATGCTGTCGCCATCCAAATCACCCTGAGCCCGGGCCGCGAACCAATGATCGTTGCTGTTCATGTTGGTGTCGGCGGGCGGGTCGTCTCCCGGGAAGCCAGCGATCGTGGCGTATTGGAAGCGGATCGGACCATCCGGGCTTGCGCCGAGCTGTTGCCACTCGGCCGTCGCGCTCCAGGCCACTGGATCGATTCCCGGGATTCCCGCGGGGTTCCAGGTGCCCCAGTCGTCGCCATCGATCGCGCAGTACTGACCGAATTCGTTGCGGTACGACTCCTGCCGCTGCTTGATTTTCGTGAGGAACGTCGTCGCCTCCGTCACGCGCGCTTTGTAGATGTACCCGGTGAAGCTCGGGATCGCGAGACCTGCCAAGACACCGATGATGACCACCGCGATCATCAGCTCCGTGATGGTAAAGCCCTGGTTTCGCCTCATTCCCAGCCTCCTCTGCCCACTGCGCTGTTGTACATGGTGCGGGAATCCGAATAGACCTCGAGGATGAACGTGTCACCATCTCCGTCGAGGTCCCCTTCGGCTTGTGCCGCGTACCAGAACGTGTTCTGGTCGAGGTTGCTGTCGGCCGGTGGTACCGTTCCCGGCTGGCCGGCCACGGTGGCGTAGCGAAACCGGACCGGTCCGGGCGGGCTGAGCCCGAGCTCCTCCCACCCCTGGGAGCTCGGCCAGGCGACGGCTTGTACCCCCGGGATGGTCGCGGGGGTGTACGCGCCCCAGTCGGTGCCGCTGACCGCTGCGTAGTTCCCGAACCGGCTTCGGTAGGCCTCCTGCCGGGTCTTGATCTCGTTGAGCATCGTCACGGCCTCGGTCACGCGGCCGCGGTACACGTAGGTTTTGAAGGAAGGAATGGCGACCGCGGCCAAGATGCCGACGATCACGACCCCGATCATCAACTCGATGATGGTGAAGCCCGCGCTTCGGGGATGACGCAACAACAGAAAAGCCTCCACACCAGAGTATATCAATCGCCGGCCACATCGCCCACTTCGGGCGAGATGTGTTTTGCCAAACGGTATCGGAACTGCCGAAAGCTCATCCCGAGCAACTCCGCGGCCTTCTTGCGGACGCCTCCGGCCTGGTCGAGCGCACGGAACAAGAGCTCCCTTTCGACTTGGGTGAGATACTGGTCCAAGTCGAACCTGCCTTCGGGGATCTGCGAGAGATTCAAGGCCTTCTTCGAAGGATGGGTGTCCCCGAGGTCCTCGCGCTGAATCACGTTTCCTGGCGCAAGCGTCACGCCACGCTCGACGATGTTTTCGAGCTCACGCACGTTACCCGCATACGACTGTTGGGCCAGCCATCGCATCGCTTCGGGCGAAAACTCCAAACGTCGGCCCTGGAGGGCCGCGTGCTTCTGGAGGAAGTAGCCGGCGAGAACCGGAATGTCCTCGGGTCGTTCGCGCAGAGGCGGCACCTCGATTCGGATCACGTTCAGGCGGTAAAAGAGGTCCTCGCGGAACGTGCCGCCCTCGACCTCGGCCTCGACGTCCCGATTGGTGGCAGCCAGGACCCGAACGTCCACCTCGAGCTCCGCGCTGCCGCCGACCGGACGCACTTTTCGATCCTGCAGAACCCGCAGCAGCTTCACCTGCAGGGGCGGGGGAAGCTCTCCGACCTCGTCCAAGAAGAGCGTGCCGCCATCGGCTGCGCGAAAGAGGCCTTCCTTCGCGCCGGTCGCCCCCGTGAACGCGCCTTTCACGTGGCCGAAGAGCTCGCTTTCGATCAGGTTCTCCGGGACCGCACCGCAGTTCAACACGACGAATGGCGCTTCGGCACGCGGGCTTTGAAAGTGGAGCGCGCGCGCGACCATCTCTTTGCCGGTCCCGCTTTCGCCGGTGATCAAGACACTCGTCGTCGCGCTCGCCACGCGCTTGATCAGGTCGCGAAGCTGACCCATCGGCTCGCTCTTGCCGATCAGCTGTCCTTCGCTCCAGAGCGCCTTCACCTGCTCGCGGAGCGTCTGGTTTTCAGCCACGATGTCGCGCTTCTCGAGCGCCTTTTCGAGCGTCGCCAGAAGCTCGTGGTTCTTGAAGGGCTTCTGGACGTAGTCGTACGCGCCTCTGCGCATCGCTTCGACCGCCTGCTCGGTGGTGGCGTATGCGGTGATCATCAGGGTCTGCGTGTCTGCTGACCGCGCGCGAACCGCGTCGAGGACCTCCATGCCGGTTCCATCGGGCATGACCAGGTCGGTGATCACCACGTCGTACGGGTCGGCGCTACCGAGCTGGTCGCACGCTGCGTGAACGCCGTCTACCACGTCCACGCGATAGCCTTCGCGCCGCAGCAAGATCTGCAGCATCTCGCGCAGGCTGGCTTCGTCGTCACAAACGAGAATGCGTGCGGACAAGATCCGTCACCCCCAATCCACATCCTACGGCAAATCGTAGGGGCGGCCACGAGACTTGCGGCTTCAGCTGAATCCCGCGCGGCGTCCGCCTGCGCCGGTCGGCGGCCGAATGCAAAGTCCGTGTAGGGTGTTGTACTCCAGGAAGTAAACCGAATGATGCTCCCGGGAGGTGGCCTCGCAAAATGCGGCGTCGAGCCTCAGGCGGCCGACTTCGGACACCTCCATCGCCTGGCCGGGCTTGCCGACGTAGACGCACAGGCTGTAGCCCTCGACGACGGTGTACTCGTCGCCCTTGCGCTCCACGCCATCTGCTGCGGCAAGCATGGCCTCGAAAGTAGGTCGCTCCATTCGGGGCAGCTTTGACGCGACGGGGCGACTGGTCAAGCGTCGGGGTTCGGGGTAGGCCGCAACCGTGTCGGATGGGGAAGAAGAGCTTTGGGAGAGCGAGGTTCTGGTCAGCGATTCGATCGGTCGCCTCATCGAGTTCTGGGGGTTCAAGCGCAACATGGGGCGTCTCTGGGCGATCCTCTATCTGTCCGATCGTGCCCTCAGCGCCCCGGAGATTCAAAATCGGCTTCAGCTCAGCAGTGGCGCGGTCTCGATGACCCTCAACGAGCTCACGCGTTGGGGGGTCGTCAAGAAGGTTTGGATCCAAGGCGAGCGCCGTGATCACTACACGGCAGAAGGCAACTTCTGGAAGATGATCTCTCGCGTTTTCAACGAGCGCGAACGCGTGGAGGTGCTCGACGCCATCGATTCGATGGAGGATGCGATTCGTTTCGTGCACGACAAGGCCAAGGAACCGGCAGAGCGCGCCAGAGCCAAGTTCCAAGAAGAACGCATCCGCGAGCTCCTCGACCTCGCGAGACTCGGAAAGCAACTCCTAGACGCGCTGGTCAAGGACGCCAAAGTCGATGGCAGCCCCCTGATGAACGTGCTCCTCGGCGGAACCGACAAACACTGATGGACCCTCTGGCCCGACCACTCACACTGCGTTGCGGAGCCGTTCTGCGGAACCGCATCGGCAAGTCCGCGATGACCGAAGGTCTGGCCGATGCAGATGATCGGGCGACGGAACGTCTTCGAACGTTGTATGCGCGATGGTCAGAGGGCGGCGCGGGTCTTCTGGTCACCGGCAACGTCATGGTCGACCGGCGGTATCTCGAGCGGCCCGGCAACGTCGCAATCGACGACAACGGAGGCCTCGACGCGCTTCGAGCATGGGCCGAGGCGGGTACGCAGGGAGGAAACCACCTGTGGATGCAGCTCAACCACCCGGGTCGCCAATGCACGCGCCTGTCGAGCAGTCACCCGGTGTCCGCATCCTCCGAGAGCCTTCGGGGCATGATGGGTTTCTTCGCCAAGCCGCGCGCGCTCGAGGCCGAGGAGATACGGGACATCATCGCACGCTTCGGGCGCGTCGCCGCGACTGCCAAGCAGGCGGGCTTCACCGGGGTGCAGATTCACTCTGCGCACGGTTACCTCTCGAGTCAGTTCCTCTCGCCGCGCACCAATCGTCGGAGCGACGAGTGGGGAGGGTCGCTCGAAAACAGGGCGCGCTTCCTGCTCGAGACTTACCGGGCGGTCCGCGATGCGGTGGGGAAGGGGTTCCCGGTTTCGGTCAAGCTCAACTCCGCCGACTTCCAAAAGGGAGGATTCAGCAAGGAGGAGTCCGCCCTCGTCGCGGGCTGGCTTTCCGAGCTCGGGGTCGATTTGCTCGAGATCTCCGGCGGGACCTACGAGCAGATGGCGCTGCTCGGTCGAGACGAGCCGAACGAAGAGCGCAAAGCCGCGAGCACCCGGCAAAGAGAAGCGTACTTCCTCGAGTATGCGCGCGACATTCGTGCCTCGGCGCGGAACGTTCCGCTCATGGTGACCGGCGGATTTCGCACACCACGGCTCATGCGAGAGGTCGTCGGATCGGGCGAGGTCGATGTGGTCGGGATCGCGCGTCCGTTCTGCGTGCTCACCGACTTGGCTCAGCAGATCCTCGGCGAAGGGCTCGACACGCTGCCCGCGCCCGAGAAGACGTTTCGTCTGGGCCCTGGGGTTTTCGGCCCCTCGAGCTCGAACCGCACGCTGCGCACGCTGAATGCGCAGGCCGAGGTCGCGTGGTTCTATCGGCAGCTGATCGCGCTGAGCGAGCATCGGGAGCCGGATCTCGAGCTCGGCACTTGGCACGCCCTCATCGCGCACCTCGGAGGCGAGCTCGGGGTCGCTCGACGGAGGTCCTTCCGGCGCTCCGCGCTCGCGCTTCCTGCGAGCACGGAAACGAGCGCCGATCGCTAGGCCTGCGCCACGAATTCGTGGCGAGGCTCGCGGGGATGTTGGAGGGCGCGTGCCAGGAAGGAGAGCTGCTCGCGCCAGCACCGTCGCGCTTGGCGCCGCCACACCAGGGCGTGAAACGCGTGAAGCTCGCCTTCGTAGTACCGGACCTCGCACTCGACGCCCATCGCCTTGAGGGCGCGGTCGAGCCGACGCGTGTCGTCGAGCAAGGGATCACGCGTTCCGATTGGAACGAAAAAACCGGGTAGGGGACGATCCGGCCGCTCGCGGCGTTCGAATACGTGCAGAGGGTCTGCGAGATCCAGCTCGCCCGGCGCGGGATCGTGCAGGGTGCCTAGGTACGCGTCGTTGATGCCCTCGAGGATGTCGTTCACCCAACGCGGCAGCTTGCGCTTGCGGTTCAGGCGTTCGGGATTGGTGACCTGAAGCGGCGCGCAGGCTGGCGCCACGGCGGTCGGCACCAAGCCGGTTGCAAAGGCACGTTGCGCGAAGGGCTCGGACCGTCGGTAGCAGCAGCAGATCGTCAGCGCGGTTGCGAGGTTACCGCCAGCCGATTCGCCCGCAAAAACCAGCCGGCTCAAGTCTCCGCCGTGTTCCTCCGCGTGCTCGCCCACCCATTGCAGCGCAGCGCACACGTCGGCCACCGCGGCGGGGTAAGGGTTCTCGGGCGCCAGCCGATAGTCCACGTTGAACACAACGTAGCCGGCCCGGGCGAAGGCGAGGCCCATGAGCCAATGGGTATTCTTCGACAGGAGATGGAAGCCGCCGCCGTGGATGTAGATCACGATGGGCAGGGAGCCCTCGAGCTTCATCGGCCGGTAGATGTCGAGCCTATGCCGGGGGTTTCCCGAGGGCAGATAAGCGACGTCCCTGATCACTTGTACCCCGTGCTTGGCGGGGTTCGACATCGGGTGAAGACGGCCGAGGCGCGCCAGGCTCCCGAAAAAACCTTCGCCGACGATCGTATTGAGGTGACGCCGGAGCCGGCGACCGGTGCGTTGAAGACAAGACCCTCGAGAAGCTCGCGGTACCATACGACGCTTGTTCTACCACGGGACCCTCAAGACACTGCGTTTTCGGGAGGCCAGCCCCGGTTTTGGCGGTTTTTTTGCGAACGCAAGCGACCAACGCGTATCAGTTGGAGATGGCTTTGCTGGGTCTTCGTTCGATGCTTCTCGCCGTCGTCGCCGTGGGTGTCGGCCTGCCGGCATCCGCCGGGGCGCGTCCAGGCGCCTACGGGCCAATCGATGCGTTCGTCGTCCGCGAGAAGATCAGCCAGGACCTGCCGAAGATCAACCGATGCTACGAGTCCGCGCTTCGCTACGAGCCCGAGCTTGCCGGCAAAGTCTCGGTCCGTTTCGCCGTCATGCGCGCCGGGCATGTCGAGAGCGTACAGATTCTCGAGAACACCACCGGCAACGACCAAGTCGAGCGCTGCGTCACGCGCGTGGTCAGCGGAATCCGCTTCCCGCGCCGTCGAACGGGCAAGAGCCTCCGGTTCACATTCCCGTTCGTGTTCGCGCCGCAGGACTAGGGCGCGGCTTCCCGGGGGCCTCATGGTCGCCTCGAGCGGGCGATCCCACCGATCGCAGGGAGGATTGGCACGTCTGGGGCAAAAGTTTACATAATATACGTTCTGCGAAATTTCTTTGTAAGCCCCAAGCGATAATGTCCGGTTTCTCCCATTTTCAAATGTCGGGTTTACCCGCCCCCGATGGACTCAGGGCTCGGCACGGTCTTCGGATGTCGGTGGAGACGCCGCGCCAGTGGATGATCGAAGACGGCATTTGGAAGACCCGGGCGCAGCGTCGAAAACGCGTCCAGCAGCCGCGCTACCGTCGCGATTGTTACGGCGAGCTCGTGCAGATCGATGGCTCCGACCACCATTGGTTCGAAGACCGTGGTCCGAAATGCGTGCTCCTGGTCTACGTCGACGACGCGACCGGCAAGCTCATGGCGCTGTGGATGTGCGAGTCGGAGTCGTCCTTCAGCTACTTTCATGCGACCCGCGTCTATCTAGAGTGACGAGACCATCGGTGACACGTACGTTTGCGCAGTTCTCCTCGGGATTGGCGTCGACGATCAAGAAGAGCCGAAGCCTTGCGATCGGCACCGTACACTCGAAGCCTTCTTGGAACGTCGTCAACCCGCAGAGCGCGTCTGAGAAGGCTTGGTTCAGGCCACCCAAGTCGCCCCCAACCCCAGACCATAACGGGGCGAGTCCCCTCTCGAGCTGTTCGTGACACTTGAGCCTCCGATGCGAGCCCCGCACGCTACTATCGCGGGAACGACGACTCAAGAGTCATTTTCTCGGTGATCTCAGCTGCTGTGTGTCCAGCTGTTTCTGCTCTACACCAGAAGGATCGCGCCGACCGTTGCGACCATCTTCCACAACGCGTTCTCGGCCTCGGCGTCGACCAGCCGCTCGAGATCGCTCCGGTTGCTTCCGAGCCACACCCCTCCGGAATCAGTCCGGTAGTCGGTAAACAGTAGCTGATGCTCGTAGCCCTGAAGTCCGTCGGTCAGATACTTACGGTTGGCGTCGTGGAGAACGACGACACCGTGATCGGACACCAGGCTCTTTGCCTTTTCGAGGCAGTCTCGACGTGCCCGGCCGTCGATCAGGATGAAATCAAAGGGCCCGGCGTCGGATTGTGACTCGACGTAGTCGCGGAAGTCGTCGTAGCTGCCGTCCCCGCGGGTGTCGTCCCATCGCGTGGCATTGGGCTCCGCAAGAACCAATCTCGTGTGGTGACGTTGGAGTTGCCCAAGGATCTTCTGGTGCCAGGCCGGGTTGTGCTCGATCGACAGCCACGTGGCGTCATCGTCGAGCCGATCCGGAAAGAACAGCGTGCTGCGCCCGCACCCCCACTCGAGGCATCGCTTGGGTTGGATGTGCTGTAGCAATCGATCGATCAGGTTGACCTCTCGATACCGCATCATGGGGCGGCGGTTGGACGCCAAGCCTACGACTCGTTTCGCCCGCCCCACGTATTCACGCGCGACGTGGCCGGCAAATCGGATGGTCGTGCTCGCCATGGGTCCTCAGGGGTCGCTCGGATCGAGCGAGTTCGGGACCACCGGAATGCTGCACTCCAATGCCGGGTCGAACGCCTCGAGGGTTTCGCAGGGCTCGGGCGGATCGCCGCCGAGAAGCACTTCGCGCAGATGCTGGCGGACCCATGCTGCGCTTCGAGGCGCGATGCCCGAGTGATCGCTTTGTCTCTCGACACACGCGGTCACGTTGGCGCCCTGCGCCTCCAACCGATCGAGGCCGCACTTCTGAAAGCCTGGCGGAATGAAATCATCGAGGCCGCCGGTCCAAAAGAAGATGGGAATCGTCGTGTCGGGTGGCGGCCGGTCGGCCACCCATCGCGCGCGCCAGGTCTGCGCGAGCTCGGTCTCGCAGGTGTCGGTGAGACCACAGCTGCCAACCTCGTCCACGTACTCGGGCAAGAAGAGATCGGCGCCGACGTTGACCCCGATGCTCGGCGGGCCCTGCGCATCGCTGGTGATCTGGCTCCAACACCCCGCCTCCAGCATCCCGATCGCCGCGTCCTGCATTCCGGGAAGAAACGCATCGAGGGCGCTTCCCTCGCCTTCTTCCGCCGCGAGGTGCCCGACGAAGTATTGCATCGTCACCGACATCAGCGTGGAGTTGAGGAAGGCCGGTCCGATGGGCGAGATCAGCACGCCCCAAACGCCCCCGCTGAACCAGAACGAGCTGAGCGCGACGACGGTGTCGATTGAGCCCTCGAAGCCGTAGCCCGCGGCAAGCGCCTGGGCGCTGAGGACGGCATGGGCGCCCTGCGAAAGCCCGATCAGCGCGTTCTTTTCGGTGAGCGTGCCCGCGTTGAACAGCTTGCGTGCGGCGCGGGTTGCGTCGAGCACCGCGTGACCTTCGTCGACGGAATAGAGCCAGGCGGGAGTGCCGGGTGTTCCGAGGCCGGGGTTGTCGGGCATGATCGAGATCCAGCCGTCCCCCGCGTAGGAATATGCGAGCACGCGCCAGTCCTTGTTGAACCCAGCCGGATCCTCGAGCGACGGCGCGCACTGGTCGGCAAAGCCGACGCTCCCGTGGCCGAGCACGACGACCGGCGAAGGATCCGCGCGCCGCGTTTCGGGGATGTAGAGCGCCGCGCTCGTCAAGACGGGCTCACCCGCGTTGCGCTCCGTCCAGTACTGGATGCGATACTTGGAGACCGGCGTCGACAGTCCGGGGTTGATGAACGTGTCCTGGATGGTCGGCGAGAACGCCTCGGCCATCTCGTCGATCGATAAGACCCGCTCGAAGGCACACCGCGTGATGTCGCCGCGCATCGCGGGGAGCCAGTTGACGGGCGGGGTCAGGCCCTCGTACACGCTGTCGAGCGCATCGTCGCAAGGCAGCGCGAGAAGCTCGCTCCCCGGTGGGACGATCCCTGTGCCACCAGTACCACCACCACCGCTGCCGTCACCCGAGCAGGCCAGAAGCACGAACGGCGCAAGCGCCACGAAGCTAAGGAGGAGCAATCGCGAACCTAAGACGGATAGCTTCATTCGGTGGCCGACTATAGGAGAGGCAAACCGCACGGGAAAGCCGAAATGGAGGAGATGTTGAAAGCACCCGACTTTCGGCCGACGCCGTGTTGGCGTCCTCCGAGTGTTGAATCGGCGCAGCGTTTGCGTGATTCGTCGAGCGGGGTGCAGGTACTTCGCCTGCGTAGCCCTTCCCATTCGCGCTCTAGCGCTCCGTAAACCCATGCTTTCCCTTCCCAATTCCCGCGGTCTCGTCGACCCGACAATCGAAGGCACGGCACTTGCAGCACGACGCTCTGCCTGCTGAGGGTAAAGGGGATTTTGGCAATGCGACTTCGGTGGATTTTGCTGCTGCTCGCCGTGTCCTCGGGCGTCGTTGCGGGATGTGAATCGGCTGGAGGCGACGGTGGTGCTGGGGGAACCGGTGCTGGCGGAACTGGGGGCGTTGCCGGCCGTGGCGGCGAGGGCGGCACCGGCGGAAGGTCGTGCGATGGCGTCACCTGTGATGACGACAACCCGTGCACGGACGACTCCTGCGAACCGGGCTTCGGTTGCGTCTTCCTGAACCACGACCGCTCGTGCGATGATGAGAACGCGTGCAGCGCGGACGACCGGTGCTTTGAAGGCCGGTGCGTGGGCACGCCGATCACATGTATCGATGACAACCCGTGCACCGATGACGCCTGCATGCCCGCGACGGGCTGCATCTTCACCCCTCGGATCGGGCCGTGTGAGGATGGAAACGCTTGCACGGTGGGGGACGCGTGCATCGGCGGCGTCTGCGGCCCAGGAGCAGCCCGGAATTGCGATGATCAATCGAGCTGCACCAGCGAGACCTGCGATCCGGTCGACGGATGCGAGTATGCCAATCTCTGCGATGCCCACGCGACATGTCTGGCGGCAGCCTGCGAGTGCAATCCTGGCTACGAGGGTGATGGCTACGTCTGCTCGGAAATCCCACCGGTGTGCTTTGACGGACTCTGCTCACCGTCCGAGACTTACGTCTCGTGTCCGTCAGACTGTGACCATGATCTGGTCATCGTCGTCGAGGAAGCCCTTGCCCGGATCTTGGCACCCAGTCTCATGACCTACCTCAGGGATCTGGATGCCGAGGGATACTTGGCTCGCATCGAGCCCTGGACGCCGGGCACGGTCGAGGACCTGAAGAGTCTGCTCTTCGCGCAAGTGGACACGTATGGCGTCGAGGGCGCACTGCTCATCGGGAACTTGCCGGCGGCCTGGTACGAGCAAGTCGCTTTTGACCGCCCGGAGGAGTTTCCCCTGGACGTCTTCCTCGAGGATAGAGACGCGGTCTGGAGGGACGACGATGACGACGGAATCTACGACGACCACTCGGAGCTCGAGTTGGACATCTATGTTTCGCGTCTCCAAACTTTGCCCCACCCTGAAGACTGCGTGAGCACTCCGAGCTTTCCTCAGTGCCCCGACACGTATGATGCGGGAGCGGAGTTCTACGCCTCTGAAGCCTGTATCCTCAGGTGTCCATCGCGATTAATGTCGCAAAACTGGTCTCCACCCGATCATCCCGACGTCGAATGCTGTGGAACGTACTTCTTGAAACGCTACTTCGACCGCATTCACGACTATCGCGCTCACGGTTCCCTCGTCGACCAGTCGGCGTTCGTGTTCGTCGACGATGCCTGGCGTGACTGGGGTCAGACCTTCCAGCCGTTCGGTCTCGACGACATTTACACGACCGTCGACGTCATCTTAGAACCGGAAGAAAGCACGAAGAACAAGTACGTCGAAATGCTCAGTGGAGGTGGCTCCGAGTACGTCTATCATTTCCTTCACGCGTCACCGAGCAACCTGTTCATCTACGTAGCGCCGGGCTCGTATTCGATTCATCGAACGCAGATCGGGTGGAGCCCGTTTTCCCCTCCAGCGGTCGCATACCACTTGGAGCTTTCCTTCATCAATATGTTCAGCTGCCTGGCCACTCGGTTTACGGTCCCTAACCTCGGCATGTCCTTCGTTTTTCAGACCGACTCTGGCCTTGCGGTCGTCGGGACGACCAAGAACGGTGGCATGTTCAATCCGTTCGCGTTTCACGCCAGCCTCGCGAGCGGAACCCCCTGGGGAGAGTCGTTTCGGCTTTGGTACAATCAGATTGGCAACGCAAACGACGAGTGGAACCTTGGAATGGTGCTATTGGGCGATCCGTTACTCACCCTTTCCGGAGACATTGCCCGCATGATGGAGCTCGGGCCCTTGCAGACTCCGACCTCCGATGAGATCGAGGCGCTGCGCAGGACGATCACCGGTCTCAGCCCCTCCGATGGGGTTGACACGTTCGAAGACTACAAGCGATTCAACCCTCAGTTCTTCGCGCATTGACGTTGACCGTGCGCATGCTCAATCGAGGCATCATGACGACGGATCAGGCACTGTGACGGCCAGGAACCGGGGGCTCTGATGGAGCTCCTTGCTCATTGGCCGGATTGGCTGGATGCGGTGGAGGCTCGCTCCGCACACCGTCGGGCCGCGGCAGATTTCGCCAAGACCGCTGGCCGAGCCGAACATTTCTGGTCGCCCTTTTGCTCACGGCCCTCGCCTTCTCAGACGCCCGCGACGGGCTGCGCGACCAGATCGCATCCCTTGGCCCACCCCCCCTGAAATAAGACTGGCATGGTGATCACATAGATGTAAAAATACAGTTATATGAGAAGGGTGGCCTTAACTGCTGCGTTTTTGGCCCTGATCGCGGGATGCGCGTTTGAAACGCACTCGCTTGGGTCTGGACATGGCGGCGTGGACGGTCAGGGGCTTGGTGGCGCTGGCGGCTCGGACGCTGGTCTTGGCCTAAGCGGCGCGGGCGGTGCAGGCGGCCTCGGCGGTCCCGGGGTCGTCGAGCTGCCCGAGTGCACGCCCGCGACCGAACGGACCGATTGCCCAGCCACCAGTTGCAACCCGAGGACGATGCGATGCAGCACGTTCAAGTTGGCGAGTCGTCCAACGTGCTGGACCTGCGTCAGCGACAACGACTGCGAAGCGCCAGATCATCGGTGCGTCGAAATGAGCCATGGCGGCAAGCGTTTTCCGGACGAGTACACAGGGTTCTGTTTGAGGCTCGCCGTCCCCGAGTCCGACGGCGACTACGACTGCGATGAGCCGTACGAGACCGTGCTCGTCGACCGCCCAAGCCTTTCGTTCGGCCTGACGCAGAGCTATTGCGGCATTCGCGAGGATCTCACGACCTGCTACGCGGTGCGCGCCTTTGAGAACCAAGAGGCGTGCCCGGACGGAACCGATGAAGAGTGTCCCGAGGGCGGCCTCTGCCGAACGTTTGGCTCGGGGAGGAGCACAGTCAACCACTGCACCTTCGAGTGCACGAGCGACGACGAGTGTCCGCCGTTGGACGGTAGCCCTACCACGTGCCGAGATTTCTGTGGCGGTTGAGGAGCGTAGAATGATCATGAAAAAGACATCCCCAGCACCAGCATCACTAGTCGCGACCGGCATCGCCTTTCTCCTGGCGACCGCGCTCGGCTGCGAAGTCCTGGACTCCGGTCCCACCGACGGCGCCCTTGGCGGCGATGGCACTGGGGGATTTGCCGGTGCCGGTGGGACGGTCGAGCCGGGCCCAATCGGGGGTGCAGGTGGAGCGGGCGGCGTGGGCGTGACGGACGGCACGGGGGGTGCGGCCGGGATCGCGACGCTCGAAATCGTCGAGCTAGACCCTACCTTCGGTGTGGAGGGCATCAGCATCTTCAGCATCCTCAACGGGATGTGGACGTCGGAGGGCGCGAGAGCAGTCGCGGTGATGCCCGACGATCGCATCGTGGTCGCCGGCACCACCCATGACTCGGCCTTTGGCCCAACGCACGGGTTTGCCGCCCTTCTCTCCGAAGACGGCGGGCTCGACGCGGCGTTTGGCGGCGACGGCAGCGGTGTGGTGCACGAATCGTTCGGGGACAACACGCAGTTCAGCGCGGTCACACTCGACGGCGCGGGGCGAATTCTCGTCGGAGGCTGGACGAAGTCCTGGGCGCAAGGTGACAGCGGCGCGTTCACGCTCGCCCGATACCTCGCCGACGGATCCCCGGACGGCTCGTTTGGAAACGATCCGATCCTTTCGGGAGTCACACGACTCTCGGAGCCCTGCTCCGTCGAGACGGCAGACCTTGCGATACAATCGGACGGCCGAATCGTCGCCACTGGAAATGCTTGCGATTGGACGAAGCGCTTCTCCGCGGTAAGACTCCTTTCAGACGGAACACCCGACGCAGCGTTCGGCGACAACGGCGTGCTCCTCGTGGACTCGGGCTACAGCGAAGAGGTCCTGGTTTCGAGCGACGCCCTTGGCGCCACGCGCATCGTCGTCGGGGGGAGCGCCGGCGCCACGGGCTTCAACGGAACACTAGACTTCGCGCTTGCCGCAATCACCGACGACGGTTTGCTCGATGCGACCTTTGGCGATGGCGGTATCGTCGTCACGGATTTCGGCGATGGCTCCCCGGGACGCTCGGAAGGGATGAATGCGCTCGCTCTTATGCCCGGCGGTGGAATGCTTGCGGCCGGTTGGATTCAACTGCTTCCAAACTACGCGGAGCCGTGGGTCTACGCATACGACTTCCTGGTTGCGGGGTATGATGCGGAAGGCTCGTTGGACCAGTCATTCGGCGACGGTGGCTCCGTGCTCATCGACTTCGGAAGCGACTCGGAAGAGGCCATCGAGGTGCTCCGTCGCTCCAACGGCAACATCGTCGTCGTCGGAGGGTCGAGCCCCCTGCCGTGGCAACGAGGCACGGCGATCGCGCACCTGAGTCCTGACGGGGCGCCCGTCGGGGACGGCTACAAGACGCTCACCGAGCTCGAAGGCGCCGGGTTCAACCCTCAGGGCGCCATACTCGACAATCAGGGACGCCTCTTGGTCGTCGGCTCCGTGGTCTATGACGGCGGAGGTGTCGACGTGTCGGTCGCCCGATACGTTTTTCGGAGGGTGCAATGATGGCTACGAAGGAACACTCCGGTCCCACGTGCCGATTGGTCGCACCTCTATTGCTTCTGGCGCTGAGCGTAGGCTGTGCGTTTGAAGTGCAGCCCGTGGGTCCTGGCAACGGCGGCCTCAATGGCGATGGTCTAGATCCAGGCGCCGGTGATGCCGGCCTCGACACCATGAACACCCCGGACGCGGGTATCGACGCGACGACGCCCGATGTTGGCCTCAAGCCAGTGGGGCCGGACGGCTCCACCGACCCCGTGGTCGCGGAGCCCACTTGCACGCCAGGAACCGAGCGGTCCAGCTGTCCAGGCACCAGCTGTGACCCCGTGACGCTGACCTGTACCACGCTAAAATTGGCAAGCCGTACCACCTGCGAGACCTGCTTCACCGACAGCAACTGTGCCGAACCTAATCACCGGTGTGTCTGGATGACTCACTACGGCGAGCCCTTTCCGGACACGAAAACCGGATTCTGTTTGCAGATCACCGAACAGAAAGGGGCGGATTGCCCGCCACCGTTCGTCGTCCCCCTCCTCTGGCGCGAGAGCCTTTCGGGAGGCAACGCCCAGGACTACTGCGGCATTCAAGAAAAGCTCACGAGCTGCCCCGCAGTGCGCGCATTCTTCGGTGCCGAGCTGTGTCCAAGCGGCCGCGACGACGAGTGCCCCCAAGGAGGGCTGTGCCGAGGGCTAGTGACCCAGGGCCAAAAGACGGAGTACGCCTGCACGTACGCCTGCACCGATGTCCCCGAATGCTCGACCGCCTCGGGAAAGATCAACTGTGCTGGCTTCTGCGGCGGCTAGAAGGAGCCAGCCACCGCGACGCCCGTCGGCCCGAGCATCCACGCGGTGTTTCTCTTCTTCTTGGCCCGCTTCCTGCCGACCACGAGCCACGTCGCGCTACCGGCCAACGCAGCGACGCCCACAGCCCCATAGACCCAGGTCCAGGTGCTTGCTGCGCGTTCGCTCTGGCACACGCCACCGACTTCCTCCAAGCACGAACCGCGTTGCGCGAGCACGACGCCCATCGTCACGACCCCGGCAACGCCGGCGGCCGCCAACACGGACGAGCCCGCAATCGCAGACTTGGGGATCTTTCGGCCATCGGACTCGTAGGCGACCGCGGCCTCGGCGATCGCCCGCTCCGCTGCCTTCTTCTCGTCGATAGCACTGCGCAGCGTGGCTATCCGTTCGCGAACTTCCTGTTCGCGCGGCGGATTTTCGATCGCTTCGAGATAGCTCTCGAACGCTTGCAGCGCTTCTTCGTCGCGTTGCAGCCGATCCTCAGTGACACCGATGTTGTACTGTAGTTGAGGTCGATGGCTGAGTCGATAGGCGTCCCGGAAGTGCAGCAAAGCTTGCTCCCAGTCTGTCTCCTCAAACGCTGCGCGCCCCTGCTCGAAGTGCTTCCGAGCGGCCGCATCATCGGCCGTCTTCTGCGCGCTGGCAGGAACGGCCGAGCACCAAGCGCCGAACACCATCACCGCCGAACCGATCCAGCGGAGGGCGATCCACCGAGCCTCCCTCATACCGATCAAGTTAGGTGATCGGCACTACGTCCTGCAAATTCGGCCTTCTCTCCCAATACGATAAGATGGCCCCGGTGACCTCGCGACGGTGGATGGGTGCTGCATCGGGCCTCTTGGTTCTCGTGGCTGCTCTCGTGTTCATCCCTGGGCTCAGCGACGAGTTCACCTGGGATGACAATGGCCTCATCCGCACCAACGAGAACATCCAGCGGCCAGAGCTCTACGCCGACGCGCTCACGACGCACTTCTGGAACATTTCACGGAACGCGGCTGAGACCAACGAGACCTACAATCGGATCTATCGGCCCTTCGTCACCCTGGCCTACATCGTCCAGTTCAGGGCATTTGGGCTGCATGCCCGTGGCTACCGCGCCGTAAGCCTCGCCTTGCACCTGCTGTGCTGCGCTCTGACCTTCTTCTGGCTTGCGCGAAGGATCCCGAACGGGAGCAAGAGGCATCGTCTGGTCGCGATCGCCCTGGGTGCCGCGGTGTTCGCCTTTCATCCGAGCCGAGCCGAGGTCGTGTCTTGGATCTCCGGGAGCACGGAGCTCTGGATGTGCGCGTTCGTGCTGCTCGGCGCCTGGGCCTTCGACAGGAACCGAAGTTGGCTGGCCGGGATCCTCCTCGCGCTGGCGCTCTTCTCGAAGGAAACCGCTGTCGTCGCGGCCCCGCTCTTGCTGGCCGACCGATTCCTGCGCGATCGGCGTCTCAGTCGAGGCGCGTCGATCGCCCTGACGGCTCCCGTGGCTCTGGCGCTCGTCATCCGGTTGTGGATGGTCGCCGTCGAGCTGCCTACGGGACAGGCGCGCAACGCCCTGCCCCGGGTGCTCGCGTCGTTTGGCTTGTACGTCGAGCAGGTCCTCGCGCCCTGGAATCCAACAGCCCTCCCCGGCATGCGCATCTACACTTGCGATTCGGGGGAGTCGCTCGCGGCATCATGGCTGATTGCGGGGGGGCTTTTCGCTTTGGCGCTTGGTTCGTTGGGAGTGGCTGCGTTTCGCACGAGCTCGTGGCGTCCCGTGCTTGCCGACGCTCTCTGGTTCGTGCTCCCGCTCCTGCCGGTCGCGAACCTCGTCGATCTCGGCAGCCGCAACCTGACCGCGGATCGGTTTCTGTATCTCCCGATGCTGGGCGTGTCCGCACTGGTGGCGCGCGGCGTCGTGTTCCTCCTCGAAAGACGCCCGGCGCTGGCCAGATTGACTGCGACCGCTCTCGGGGTCGTCCTCGTCGGTTTCGCCGTGTTGACGTCGCTGCACTCGCGCGTCTTCGCATCGTCATCGACCCTCTGGGAATACGAGGTGCAGCGAAACCCCGAGAACCCATTCGCGCTACACGCCGTTGGCACCGCGCGGATGCGCGCCGGGCTACGCAGAAGCGGGATCGTGCTGCTCGAACGTGCGCAAGCCGTCGCCGAACGCACTTGTGTGCATGTCGACCAAGTGCGGGCCGCGAGGGATCTCGGGCAAGCACTCGCCCTGAGCCTGGGACCTGACGATCCTGCGGCTCTGACGAATCTGCGAGCCGCCTACGCTCGAGCATCGGCGAACGGCCGGTTCGCATACGACGGACCCCCGAGTTGGTCGGTTCAGCTCGCACCGGAAGAAGCACGCGACCTCGTCTCCGACGAGCTCTACTATGCTTTGCCGCTCGCGACGATCGAGGCCCGCCTCGGCCACGTGGACGAGGCGATGCGGATTCTGAGTGTGGTCGAGTCGAGTGGAGCGCCGCTCGATTCGCAGTCTCAGTCGCTACGGCTGCAGCTTCTGGCAGCCGAGGACGGTGTGGGGCAATCGCTCGGCGAGCTAGGGAGGGAACGCTTCGTCGCGAAGGTCGAAGGTCTCGCGTCGGTCCTCGGCACCCTGCAGGAGACGCTCGAGCAATCGCGCGTTCCACCGGAGCACCGAGCAAATTGGACTCGTTACGCACTGGGATTCGGGCAGGCGCCGAGCGACCTCCCGGTGTCGGGGGACCGCAGCCGCGTGATTCTGGATGCGCTGCGCGCGTACAGCACTCATGCTCCCATCGACATCGAAACTCTTCGAGCCCGAATCGAGCGCTCGAGAGAGCTCCCCGGTTTCATCGATCTGGCTCAAGCGAGGGCCCAGATCCGCGCGCTCGACGCTCAGCTCATGTAGCGCCAGAGTGCGCAGTAGCGTGGCGAGTGAACCGGCGGATTCATACGCGCCTCCGCCAGGCGAAGGGTTCTTGGACCTCGGCTCTGGCGTGGGTCTCGTGGTAGCGAACATGATCGGGGCCGGCGTCTTTCTCAGCGCCGGCTTCATGGCCCAAGACCTCACTGCCGGCTGGATCCTGCTGGCCTGGATCGTCGGCGGGATGCTCGCGATGACGGGCGCTCGAACCTACGCCGAGGTCAGCGTGCTGATTCCGCGGTCGGGCGGCGAGTACCGTTATCTTTCGGAGCTCCTCCACCCCGCGGTCGGCTACCTCGCTGGATGGGCTTCGCTCTTGGTCGGCTTCTCCGCACCGATGGCGATCAGTGCGTTCGGCGCGGCGGCCTTTGCGTTTGCGGTTCTCGGTGCGGGCGAGCCTCGGCTCGGCGCCACGGCGCTGATCATCGCTTTGACCCTCTTTCACTCGCTGGGTCTCGAGCTTTCCAAATGGACGCAAAACGGTCTGGTGCTCCTCAAGGGGCTGCTCGTGCTCGGATTCGTCGCCGTCGGCCTTTCGCTCGGCAACGACGAATGGCCGACTTGGGTGCCTCCGAGCGGCAGCACCGACTTCGCGCCGCTGCCTTTCGCCACGAGCCTCTTCTTCGTGTCGTATGCGTTTTCGGGCTGGAACGCCGCGGCGTACACGGCGGAAGAGTTTCGGCGCCCCGACCGCGACGTTCCGCGCGCCATGTTGATCGGCTGCGCCGCAGTCGGCCTCGTGTATGTCCTCGTCAATTGGGTTCTGGTCGCCAACCTGACCCCCGAGCGCGCGAGCGTGGTGTTCCGCTACGAAGAGGGACGCGTCACGCTCGGCCACCTGGTCGCGCAAGACTTGCTCGGAGAGATCGCGGGGAGCGTCATGTCACTCGGCATCTCGATCGTCATGCTGTCGAGCGTCAGCGCCATGCTCCTGGTCGGCCCCCGCGTCTACGCCGAGATGGCCCGCGATGGCTTCCTTCCCGCAGTGCTTCGCGGTAGGCCCGGTGTTCCGCCCCGCGCGTCGATCGTGATTCAGGGCGCCCTCGCGATCGTGCTTCTTCACCTGCACTCGGTCGGCGAGCTCTTGAGCAACGTGGCCGGGGTGCTGATCTTCTTTTCCGCGCTCGTCGCGGTGGGCCTGCTCTTCGTCTCGAAGCGGAAGATTCACCTGCCCGCTCCTCGAAAGCCCGCCCTCTTCGCCGCCGGTGTCTACGCGATGTCGTCGATCTGGATGCTCTACCATGCGTTCGAGGCCCAAACGACGCTATTACCGTGGCTGGCCGTCGTCACTGCGGCGGGCTTGGGCGGATACTTCATCACCGTCCGACGTCGCAGGGCCTCAGAGGGTTCGGCTTCGCGATGACCGCCATCCTGCGCAGGTTGTGTGTGCGCGCCGATCGGTCACACTCTGGCCCGATTCGCAACATGCGGCGTTTTTCTCTCTCATGAGCATCCCCCCGACCGAGTCCTTCGATCCCGAGCGAACAGTCCGTCGCCTCATCGATCGAGATCCGTTGCTCGCGCCCTACTCTTCGACGTTGTTGCGACGCGTGCATCAAGCGGCTGCGATGGAGCAGCGCTTGACTCAAGGACGCGTCGATCTCACGGAGTTCGCGTCGGGACACGAGTACTTTGGTCTCCACTTTCGGGATGGCCGGTGGGTGCTCCGCGAGTGGGCTCCTCATGCGGCGTCGATCCATTTGAAGGGGCCCTTCACCGAGTGGCGGGCAACACCGGAGTACGCCCTCTCCCGCATTGGGCACGAGGGCGTGTGGGAGATCCACCTCGCTGCCGACGCGCTTGCTCACGGCGATCCGTACCGCCTCGAGGTGTCCTGGCCCGGGGGCCAAGGCGACCGCTTTCCAGCCTGGAGCCGCCGCGTCGTGCGCGACGAGAGGACGGGGAGCTTCAACGCTCAGGTCTGGCGTCCTGCGGATCCGTACCAGTGGCGTCACACACCGCCGCGGCGCATCACCGCGCCACTACTGGTGTACGAGACCCACGTAGGGATGGCGCAGGAAGAGCCCAAGGTCGGGAGCTACGACGAGTTCCGCACGCAGGTGCTGCAGCGCATTCGCGACGCCGGGTACGGGGCCATCCAGATCATGGCGCTCGCGGAGCACCCCTACTACGCATCGTTTGGCTACCAGGTTTCGAGCTACTTCGCTTGCTCGTCACGCTTTGGAACGCCGGAGGAGCTCAAGGCTCTGGTGGACGACGCGCACGGCATGGGACTGCTCGTGTTCATGGACCTCGTTCACTCCCACGCTGCGCGAAACGAGGTCGAGGGCATTTCGCGCCAAGACGGCACGGCGAGCCTCTACTTCCACGAGGGGCCTCGGGGCGAGCACCCCGCCTGGAACTCTCGTTGCTTCGATTACGGCAAGCCTCAAGTCCTGCATTTCCTACTGTCGAACTGCCGCTTCTGGATGGACGAGTATCGTTTCGACGGCTTTCGTTTCGACGGTGTCACGAGCATGCTCTACACGGACCACGGGCTTTCCCGGAGGTTCACGAGCTACGATGACTACTTCGGGTCCGATGTCGATGAGGACGCGCTCGCCTACCTCACGCTCGCCAACGAGTTGATCCACAGGCTCTCGCCCAACGCGACGACCATCGCTGAAGATGTTTCTGGATTTCCGGGGCTTGCCTTGCCCGCCTCGGAAGGTGGGGCGGGATTCGACTATCGCTTTGCCATGGGAGTTGCCGACCATTGGATCGAGCTCACGAAGGACGTGCCCGACGAGCGCTGGTCGATCGGCAAGCTCTGGCACGAGCTCACCAATCGCAGACGCGACGAGGGAACGATCAGTTACGCCGAATCGCACGACCAGGCGCTGGTAGGCGACCAGACGCTGATCTTCCGCCTCCTTGGGGCCCGGATGTACGATCGCATGTCGATCACGAGCGAGGACATCGCGGTGGAGCGCGGCATCGCGCTACACAAGATGATACGCCTCGCCACGCTCGGGACGGCGGGACACGGCTACCTCAATTTCATGGGTAACGAGTTCGGTCACCCCGAATGGATCGACTTCCCTCGCGAAGGCAACCACTGGTCCTATGCCTACGCCCGGCGCCAGTGGCGGCTCGCGGAAGACGAGGCTCTTCGCTACCGTCACCTCTCGGCCTTCGATCGCGACCTCATGGCTCTGGCCCGGACCTACGGCGTTCCGGACGGTAAGGACGAGTTCCTCTTGCAGGCCGATGAAGAGACCAAGGTGCTCGCATGGCTACGCGACGGTCTCATCTTCGTCTTGAATTTCCACGCGACGCGCTCCTTCCCCGACTACCGGATCCCGGCGGCGCCCGGCACCTATCACACGGTCCTCGACACCGATCGCGGCGCCTACGGCGGCTTCGATCGCCAGGCCGTAGACATTCGCCACCACGCCCTGCCCGATCGGATCCACCGGCACTTCCTGAGCCTTTACCTTCCCTCCCGTACCGCCCTGGTGCTCGCGCCGACGCTCGAAACCGACCAATGACCGCGGGTGCGCACGACTGGAAGCCGGAGCAGGCCCGAAAGTCGCTCAGGCGTTTGCTCCCGGAGCTCGAGGAGACCTTTGCACGGCAAATCGAGCCGCTGGCCTTCGACTGGCACCGCTTCAAGATCCGGCTGAACAAGGAATGGGAGCGGTTGTTCTCTTACCTGCACGAGCTCTACGGCTGGCAGTACGACTTTCACTACACCCTCGAACGCATCCTCCGGTCGCTGGTCCAATCGTGGCTCGAGCGTCCCGCAGAGCTGCGGCGCCTCGACGAAAGCCGCGAAGCGGACCCCGAATGGTTTCAGTCGCAGGAGATGGTGGGCATCGTTCTGTACGTCGATCTCTTCAGCGACAACCTCGCCAAGCTGAAGGACCACATCCCCTACTTCAAGAAGCTCGGGTTGACGTACCTTCACCTGATGCCGTTGTTCGCCAGCCCGCATGGCGAGAACGACGGCGGCTACGCGGTGAGCGACTACCGATCGATCAACCCCGATCTCGGTACCATGGCAGAGCTCTCCGAAGTTGCCGCTGCGCTTCGTGACCAAGGCATCAGCCTGGTGCTCGACTTCGTCTTCAACCACACCTCGAACGAGCACGACTGGGCATTGCGCGCCAAGTCCGGCGATCCGGATTTCATGGCGTACTACTTCACATTCCCCGACCGCGAGCTGCCGGACCAGTTCCAGCGATACCTGCGGGACATCTTTCCGGAGGCCCGCCCGGGCAGCTTCACGTGGTGCGAGGAGCTCGAGCGCTGGGTCTGGACGACTTTCAACAGTTATCAGTGGGACCTGAATTATTCGAATGCCGAGGTCTTTCGCGCCATGGCCGAAGAGATGCTGTTCCTCGCGAACCGAGGGGTCGAAGTCTTGAGGCTCGATGCGGTGGCCTTTCTCTGGAAGCGGCTCGGCACGAGCTGTGAGAATCAGCCGGAGGCGCACACCATCATTCGCGCCTTCAACGCCCTGGCCCGGGTCGCCGCGCCCGCCCTGCTCTTCAAGTCCGAAGCCATCGTCCATCCGAGCGAGGTGATCCGCTACGTGCATCCGGAGGAGTGCCAGCTGTCCTACAACCCTCTGCTCATGGCGCTCTTGTGGGAAGCGCTGGCGACGGGCGACGTGAGACTTCTAGCGCACTCGATGCGGACACGATACCGCCTTCCGGCAGGTTGCGCCTGGGTCAACTACCTGCGCTGCCACGACGACATTGGCTGGACCTTCGACGACGAGGACGCGCGCAGCGTAGGGATCGACCCGTTCGGTCATCGTCGCTTCCTCAATGAGTTCTACACCGGCGAGTTTCCGGGGTCGTATGCCAGAGGTAAGAAGTTTCAGCACAACGTTGCCACCGGCGACGCTCGCATCTCCGGCACGTTGTCTTCGCTGGCGGGCTTAGAGCAGGCGCTCGAGCTCGGAGACAACGAGCAGATCGAGCGAGCGGTGCGACGCATCACGCTCCTCATGGGCATTCAGGTCAGCATTGGAGGCCTTCCGCTCCTCTACGCCGGTGACGAGTACGGCATGATCAACGACTACACCTACCTCGCCGATCCAAGAAAGGTGAACGACAGCCGTTGGGTTCACCGATGCCGCAAGCGCTGGGAAGCCAAAGAAGACCTGTCGGACCTCGACACCATCGAGTGGCGTTTCTTCCGCGAGACCGTGACGCTCTTCAATTTGCGCAAACGACTCCGAGCTTTCTATGACGGCGGAATGGAGGTGGTCGACACCGGAAATCCGCACCTCTTCGGATACGTGAGGGCCCACTCGGGTCAACGGCTGCTGATCGTCGCGAACTTTGCGGAGACGCCACAGCGAATGATGGCGGATGCCCTGCGACCGTGGGGAGCCGATGGGGAGGTGCTCGACCACCTGAGCGGGGAGCGATTGTCTCTCGCGGAGGGCCTCCTGCTCGATCATCACCGCGCGGTTTGGCTGGAACTTGCTTCTAGTTGATGCGCAGACAGAGGAAACGGCCTCCGTTCGAGATCGCTCCGCCGAAGCGTCCCGCGACCGATGGCGTGGCCGAGAAGCCGGAGCCGCCCTCCGCCCGGGCGATCTCGCGTCCATCGGAGAGTGAGAGCGCGAGCAACGACCCCCGCGTCTCACCGTAGACTACGGTGCCCGTCTGCGTGACGACCGGCGCGGTTGGCGCGCCGCGCTCCGGAGCCTTCTCCCATCGCACCGTTCGGGTCCGCAGATCGAGAAGCGATACGCCCCGGCGGGCCGAGGAGATGACGAGCATTGCGCCTGCCACGGCAAGGCCGGTCACCCCCCGAAATTCGGCGTCTCTCCACTCGACGCTGCCGTTTGCGGCCTCGAGCGCATAGAGGCCGGCTGTGAACGAGGCGACGTAGAGCGTGCCATTGAGCATCACGGGCGTCGTGTCGACATCGAGGAATTGCGGTACGTTACCTGGTCGAAGCTCGATATCGACCGAGGTTTCGACCTCCCAGTAGAGCCTCCCGTCCGCGGGATTGATCGACGCGACCGCGCCATCGGTAAACGCGGCGTACAGTCGCCCCTTTTCGAGCAGCAACCCGGCGTGGCCGGCAATGGTGATCTCCTCGACAGGCTCTTTGGCGTAAGTCCAGAGGATGCGGCCGTCGTCCTTCGCGAGCGCGGTGACGTTGTCGTTGTCGCCGACGACGTACAAAGCCTCCTTCGCGAGCAGCGGTTGAGTCCGGATCGAACCGATCAGCTTGGTCCGCCACTTGACCTCTCCCTCGACCGTCAGCGCATGCACCGTCCCGTCGACCGTTGGAAAAAAGACCTCGCCCGTCGCGATGTCGAGGGCAGGCTTCGACTCGATCTGGGCGTCGGCGTCGTAGAAGAACAGTCTTCGTCCGTTGAGCTCGAACGCAAACATGTTCCCCTCGCTCGTTCCGATGAAGACGCGCTTGCGCTTTGAATCGAACTCTGCCGAGCTGAGCTCGACGGGGAGGAAGCTGGCTTCCGAACGGTCGGTCAGTTGCGTCGACCAACGGACGTCAAACCCTCCCTCACCGGGCGGTACGTACGCATCCCCATGCTCGATCCAGCCGAACTCGTCGGCGTTGGTCGATGATGTGCCGGCTGCCCCACAGCCCGGGATTGCAGCCAGCGATGCGAGAGCGGCCAGGAGGGCGACGAGGCGAGCGGTCATCGACCTTCGGCTTACTCTTGCTGCGGTGGCTGCCGCTGAAGCATTTCGTTCATTTGGCGAATGAGCTCTTCGGCCTGGCGCGGGTCGGCGCCGGCGGCCGGCGCGAGGCTCGGATCGAGGAGCGCGAGACGGGCCTCCGTCTGTTCCTTGGTGTACGGCAGGGACGGCGCGTCTGGCTGCTTGAGCGCGTTCAGGACTCCGTCGAATTTGATCTTGGCCTGCTCGAGCTTTCCTTGCGCGACTAGAATCCGTCCTTGGTGGTAGCCGGCGATGGGCGCCAAGGTCCCGTCGAGCTCGCGCAGCGCCTCGAGCTGATCGATCGCATCGTCATAGGAGCTCTCCTCCTCGAGGGAGTACGCGATACCCTCGAGCGCGGCCCAACGGACCCCTTCGTCTTCACTTGAGGCGAGGGCGGCCTGATAGGCGTCCTTTGCTTTGGCCCACTCCCCTTGCGCATAGAGCGCCCTGCCCTCGCCGATTCGGGCCCATGCGGCTGCAAGGGTCTTGGCGTGCGCCTCGGCGACGGCAGCGTAGGCGCTCGCAAGCGTTGCTGGGTCGCTCGTTCCGTCGTCGAGCACACCGGCGAGCTCCGAGCCCGCAGCGATGCTTTGATGGCGGCCGAAGGTGGACCATCCGATTCCAATGGCGGCCACCACGAGCACTGCACCGGCCATGAGACCGAGCGGCTTCAAGTTCTCCTGCAGCCAGTCCTTGGCCAACGCGGCTTGCGCAAGCGCTCTCTCCTCGACGAGCTCCGCATCGCGACCTCGTTGCGCAGCCTTCCGGGCAGCCTTTGCGGCCTGTTGCGCGGCGAGCCGCTGGCCTGCGGTGAGTGGCGCCGTGTTTTCTTTCTCGGCAGAGTCGTTGGACAAAGCGTCCTCCCAGAGACCCGGAAAACCCGGGAAATCGCGCGGCACTATACACGCGACCGCCCACCAGTCAACGCAGCCTCGCCGTAGGTGCGACCGGCGTGCTAGACGCCCCGCTGTGCGACGCTTCGTTTGGATCCTCGCGAGCCTCGCGGCGTCGGTGTCCCTCCCATCGTCGGCCGTGGCCTACGAAGATGAAGCAACCGTCGGCCTCGCCATCGGATACGCGGGGCTCCCAGGAAGCGACAGCCTGCCCGTTCATGGGGTCGATCTCGCCCTGAGCGCGGGCGGCGGCTTCGGCGATGCATGGAGCCTGCAGGGCTTCGTCCGCTATGATCGCTTCCCGAGCGAGCGTCCGCTTCAACTCGGGATAGCTGGGCTCGAGACGGTCTACGCGCTCGACATCGTCCGCTTCGTTCCTCTGTTCGGGCTCGGCATCGACGGGCTTCTCACGGTGCGCGAGCGAGCGGCTCGCGGAGATTTCGCCCTTCATGCCTTAGTTGGCGTGGACTATCTCATCGACCAGCGCTGGATCATCGGTGCGGATGTGCGCGGCTACTGGGTTGCCACCAACGGGGGGAGCCCACTCGACCCGTTCATCGTGACGGCCGGCGCGCGCGTCAGCGTCCGCTTCGGGCTCGATCGTTGATTCCGCCGCGGCACGACTGCTCGGCCGCTCGGGAATGCGCAGGGGCTCGAGCGATGCAATGGCGCTGCCCGCGAGCACGAGCACCACGCAAGCACCGGAGCGAATCGACGGGAGACGCGAGGCAGGTCCCATCACCCTTCGTCGGTCGTCTTGTCGAAGAGTTGCGTAGAAGCTAGCCGGGCTGCTTCGCGAGCTCGAATCCGTCGTGGAGCACGGCCACCGCCCGATCAGCGTGCTCCGCTTCGATCAGACACGAGGTCTTGATCTCGCTCGTGCTGATCGCTTCGATGTTGATTTCGTTGTCGGCCAGAAGCCGGAACATGCGAGCGGCGATGCCCGCGTGGTTCCGCATTCCAACACCTACGATCGACACTTTGGCGACCGCATCGTCGCGCACCACCCCTTGTGCACCGACACTTGCGACGAGCTCCTTCGCGATGCTCTCCGCGCGGTCGGCATCCTCGCGGCTCACGGTGAAGGTCAGGTCGGTTTGCCCCTGCTTCGACACGTTTTGGATGATCATGTCGACCGAAATGTTGGCTTCGGCGAGGGGCTCGAACACGCTTGCGACCACACCGGGATGGTCGGGCAGCGCGTTGATGGTGAGCTTCACCGTCTTCTTGTCTGCCGCTACGCCGGCTACGACGACTTTTTCGAGCAGGTGTTCTTCGTCGGTCACGATCGTTCCCTCCGCCTTCGAGAAGCTCGAGCGCACGTGCAGCGGCATCCGGTGCTTCATTGCGAGCTCCACCGAACGTATCTGCAGGACCTTGGCCCCGAGCGAGGAGAGCTCGAGCATCTCCTCGTAGCTGATGCACTTGATCTTGCGAGCATTGGGGCAAACGCTCGGGTCGGTCGTATAGACGCCGTCGACATCGGTGCAGATCTCGCAGATGTCCGCCTTGACCGCTGCCGCAATCGCGACGGCCGAGGTGTCGGAGCCGCCACGCCCGAGCGTCGTGATGTTGCCGTACGCGTCCGTGCCCTGAAAGCCCGCCACCACCAAGACGTTGCCGGTCTCGAGCGACGAGCGCAGCCCAGTTCCGTCGATGGTGCGAATGCGGGCCTTGCCGTAGACGTTGTCGGTCATGATCCGGGCCTGATGGCCCAGCAACGACCGGGCTGGGACGCCGATTTGGTTGAGCTGAATCGCCAAAAGCGCGGCGCTCACCTGCTCGCCACTCGCGACCAGCACGTCCATCTCGCGCTCGGCGGGCGCCGTGGAGATCTCCCAGCCGAGGCTCAGCAGACGGTCGGTTTCGCCGGCCATCGCGCTCACCACGACGATCACCTGATGACCGTCGCGAAAAGTCTCCGCGACTCGCTCCGCGACCATGCGGATGCGCTCGAGCGAACCGACGCTCGTTCCGCCGTATTTCTGAACCACCAAGCTCATGGGCGGCCGAAGAATAGCCGCGCGCTTCGGGGGAGCAACCGCCGCCATGTGGCCCGCGTATCCGTGGTAGTATCGCCTGGATGGGACGAGCTACGTGGGTCGCGCTCTTACTGTTCGGCGCGTGCGGTCAGAGATCGGGGTCCGCCCACGCCGGCCCGCCGGAGCCGAAGTCGCGCGAGGAGGAGCGGCTCCGCATGGTCAGCTCGCAGATCGAGGCCCGCGGTGTCAGGGACGCGCGCGTCCTCCAGGCGATGCGGGAGGTTCCACGGGATCGCTTCGTGCCCGAGGCGCAACGGGCGTCCGCGTACGAAGACCGACCGCTGCCCATCGGCCACGGGCAAACGATCAGCCAGCCCTACATCGTGGCCCGGATGAGCGAGCTCGCACGCGTGAAGCCCGGTGACGTCGTGCTCGAGGTCGGCACCGGCTCCGGCTATCAGGCCGCGGTGCTCGCCCAAATGGGGGCCAAGGTGTTTTCCATCGAGATCATCGAGCCGCTGGCCGACCGCGCGAAGACCATCCTCTCCGAGCTCGGCTACGCCGAACGCGTACGTGTGCGGCACGGGGACGGCTACTCCGGCTGGCCGGAGCATGCTCCCTTCGATGCCATCCTAGTCACCGCCGCGCCGCCGAAGATCCCCGAGCCGCTCAAGCAACAGCTCCAGGTCGGCGGACGCCTGGTGATTCCGGTGGGCAAGCACTTCCAAAGCCTCCTCACGGTCACGCGCACGAAGGAGGGGTTCCGCGAGGAGTCGGTGATCCCCGTCAGGTTCGTGCCCATGACGGGGAAGGCCCAGGAGTAGGAGGCAGGGAGGCGGGGTCCGTGGCAGGGGCCAGAGTTGGGGTCCGTGGCAGCCTCAGCGTCAGGGCCTCGAGCACGCCCGACGCGAGGCGTCCCTCGGGAGGCAGCCGCGCGCATCGGTGCCAGCGTCGGTCTGAGCATGCTCTGTGAGGCGCATTACATTCGCTCCTGGTCGCCGAAAAATCGGGAATTGCCAGGTGCGGAGTTGTGATACCGTCGCCTCCCCCGAGGAGACTACCCGATGCCCGTATCCATCCGCACGCGCTGGCTCATCAGCTGCCTGTTAGGCGCGTTTTCATTCGCAGGCTGTGTCGCTGACACGACGACCAAGGGTGTCGGCGGTGTCACGGTCGAGCTCCAGCTCTCGGACGGCACCCCGATCGACGAGGTGAGCTACGTCGTGACCGGCAATGACATGGAGCCCATGTCGGGCACGATCAACACGGGCAGTCCGGGGTCGACCGCGTCTGTCGAGATCTACGGGCTTCCGCAGGGCATGGGTTACGTGATCGCGATGACCGCGACCGCGGGCGAGACCACCTGCTCCGGTTCGGCGGTGTTCAACGTCTTCGTCGGTCAGGTCACGGATGTGGCGGTCATGCTGAGCTGTAAGCCGCCGCAAGACCTCGGCGGTGTGCGCGTCAACGGCAAGTTCAACTTCTGCCCGAATCTCCCGAAGGTCGTGGTCTCCCCGCTTCAAACCTCGATTGGAAATCAAATTGACGTCCTGGCCCAAGCAGCCGACGTCGAGGGCGATCCAATCGCATACCGCTGGACCGGCACCGGGGGTTCCTTTGCCGACCCGACCGCTTCCGTCACTACCTTCACCTGCGAGCAACTCGGTGAGCAGACGATCACGATCACGGTATCCGACGATGGCTTCGTGTACTGTGACTGCAGCTGGACCGTCGACGTCACCTGCGTGGACGGTCAGGGCGGCGGTGGAAGCGGCGGCGCTGGCGGCATGGCTGGAGAAGGCGGCACCGGCGGCATGGCTGGTGAGGGCGGCACCGGCGGCATGGCCGGAGGAGGCGGCACTGGCGGCATGGCTGGAGGAGGCGGCACCGGCGGCATGGCTGGAGAAGGCGGCGCTGGGGGCATGGCCGGAGAAGGCGGCACCGGCGGCATGGCCGGAGAAGGCGGCACCGGCGGCATGGCCGGAGAAGGCGGCGCTGGCGGCATGGCTGGAGAAGGCGGCACCGGCGGCATGGCTGGAGAAGGCGGCACCGGCGGCATGGCTGGCATGGGAGGCGAAGGAGGCATGGGTGGGACCGGTGGGTCCATCTGCATCCCCGATGGCGGTGCCCAGTCGGCGGGTTCTGCGACGAGCCGCTTCTGTGGAGAGGTTCTGTGCGCCGAAATGGAGGTCTGCGTGGATCAGGCCTGCGTCCCGTCGGCCCTCGTATTCGTCAGCAGCGCCACGTCGGATGCGGCTCTCGGCGGCCCGCGCGGCGCCGACATGACCTGTGCAGCGCTGGCAGAAGCGGCCGGTCTGGGCGGTTACTGGATGTCGTGGACCTCGGATCCCTGTACGTCTCCCTTCAAGCGCTTCGAGAAATCGGAGCTGCCATATCGACTGCTCGATGGGACCCAGATTTCATCGAGCTGGGATCGATTGACGATGGACCCCCCGCCCCCGGGCCAAGGCTATCTCGACACCGTCATCGACACCAACGAGGCAGGTCAGCTCATCGATCCGACCAGCCTATGCACGACCCCGGCAACCGACCCTGCTCCGGGATGCTTCGTTTGGACCAACACCGACGTGGAAGGCCGAGTCGCGGCGCTAGCCAACAACAACGGCTGCCTAGGATTGACCACCAACGACAGCGCGTTTGCGCCCTCGACCGTCGGGAAGATCACGAGCATCAGCCGCGGATGGACCGACGGCTCCTTCCGGACCTGCGGCCTCGACAATCTCCGGCTCTACTGCTTCGAGCAGTCCGTCGCCGATCCAATCCCATAGGGACACGCTCGCCACCCAGGAGCCGAACGATCTCGGGCGTCTACAAGCCATACCGCGAAAACGCAACTTCACGCCGGATACGTAGAGGCTAGCTTTCGTCCTCGCTAGGAGGCTCCTCGTCCGGCTTCTTCGCTGGTGGCGGCGGCTCGCCGTACTCGTCGATGAGCTTCTTCTGCAGCTTGTCGAGTAGCATCCGCTCGATGTAGCTCGGCATTGCGGGGATCTGGATGACGACGCGGATGGGTCCACCGCCCTGATCCTCGATTCGAACGAGCTCGACGCTCCCCGGATAGGTGCGACCGTCGTCGCGATAGTCGAACAGGAAGTAGCCGACCGTCTCGTCTCGATCCTTGATCGGGTAGCCTTGGTCCACCCGGATCAAGCGAACCGCGGCACCCCATACCTGATCATAGCTGTGCCGAAAGTCCTCGGTCTTCTTGGCCAGGCTGGTCGCCGGGTAAAGAAGCGCGCTCGTCAACAGCAGGGCTGCCCATGGCCTCATCGACGCCCACGCTACCGCAAGCGTCCCAACGGTCCAGAAAACCGCACGTCGATCGAATGCAATGCCGGTGGGCGGCTCGCGGCGGGCGTCCCGCGCGCGGTCACTGCTCGGCGCCCGGCTCGGCGTCCCGTTCGGCCGCGAGCTCTTCCACCAGCGGCATCAGCTTGTCGCGCGTATTGAGCGAGGGGTCTTCGATGACTCGATCGAGGAGGGTGCGGAGGATCTCCCCCACGCGCGGTCCCGCCCCGCCCTCCAGGTGCTCGATCACGTCGTGACCACCGACGGCGAGGTCTTGCGTGGTGAGGGCGTTGCCCTCCTCGATCGTCCGGTCGATCCGCGCCCGCAGCTCTTTGAGCGCGTGGAGCTCGGTTTCGACGTTGCGGCCTTTGCCGAGCGCATCCGCTTCGCCGAGCCTCAACAGGGGCTCGACGTTCTCGGAGCCGACCCGCTTCATGAAGCGGCGCACTGCGGCGTCCGTCCACTCGCTCGAGTAGCAGATCAAATGATGGCGAATCAGGCCGACGATCAGCTCCCGCTCCTGGTTCGAGAAGCGGTAGTCGCGAAGCCACTGCCCGGCCATGTCAGCCCCAACCGTCTCGTGGTGGTAGAAGGTCCAGTCGCCGGTCTTCTCGGACCTGGCGCGCGTGCGCGGCTTCGCGACGTCGTGAAGGAGCGCCGCAATTCGTTCGACCGGTCCGCCCTCCGACTCATCGAGCACGCGCATCGTGTGGTTCCACACGTCGTACGCGTGCCATTCGTTCTGCTCGCAGCCCACCTGTTCGAGAAGCTCGGGATAGGTCACCTCGAGGATGCCGGTTCGTCGCATCACGTCGAAGGCCCGCGAAGGCGCCGCTGCCTTCATCGTCTTCAGCCACTCCTCTCTGACCCGCTCGGGGCTGACCCTCCGGAACGTATCGAGCGCTCCTCGGAAGGCCGCCTCCGTCCCCTCCTCGAGCTCGAAGCCGAGGGTCGCGACAAACCGCGCCCCGCGCAGAATCCGGAGGCCATCCTCCTGGAAGCGTTCTCTCGGGTCCCCGACGGCGCGGAGCACACCGGCACGCATGTCGTCGAGCCCGTGGAAGGGATCGACGATTTGCCCGTCGACCGGGTCGTACGCGATTGCATTGACGGTGAAGTCACGCCGCGCGAGGTCGTGCTCGATGTCCTCGACGAACACCACGTGATCGGGTCGCCGGCCGTCGCTGTAGGCTCCCTCCCCGCGGAGGGTCGTCACCTCGTAGGCGGCACCCTTCCAGAGCACCGTCACGGTCCCGTGGTCGACGCCCGTCGGGATCACCCTGCGGAAGGTCCGCTGGACCTTCTCGGGCAGGGCTGTCGTCGCCACGTCCCAGTCGTTGACCCGCTCCCCGCGAAGCGTGTCCCGGACGCAGCCCCCCACCACCCAGGCGCGCTCCCCAGTGCTCCGGAGCTCCCTGCAGATCTCGAGAACTGGCCTCGCGATCTGCTGGCGGAGAATTCGGTGTGGCATCTGGCTTCGATAACCTTAGGTTTCTAGGAGCGCAATTGGCCGAGCACGCCAACGGGGCTACACTTCATCGACTCCCCCTCCCCTCATCATTTATGACAAGACTTTGGAAGCCCTTGCTTGGTTTGGTGGTCGTCCTTGCGGCCTTCACCATTTCCTTTGGTTGGCCCATCGAAAACGGCCTCCAGATCGACATCGACACCTCGCCGAGGGCCCTTGCCGCGCGCGCGAAGACCCCCTGGGATCTCACCAAGTTACAGGTGATGAACCGGGTGATACACCAGGTGACCGACGACTACGTCGACCCCTCGCGCATCGACCACCAGCGCATGATGTTGGCTGGCCTCGACGCGATTCAACGGGACGTGCCACCGGTACTGGTGCACTACCAAGAAGGAGCCGATACGCTCCAGGTCCAGGTCAACAACTCGCAGAAGGAGTTCGCGATCTCGGACGTGTCGAGCCCCTGGGACCTTGCCGGGCGGTTTCGTGAGGTGTTCGCCTTCTTGCAGCAAGAGCTCAAAGACGAAGACGATATCGAGCTGAGCGAGGTCGAGTACAGCGCGGTCAACGGCATGCTGCGGACGCTCGACCCGCACACCGTTCTACTCGATCCGGAGCTCTTCGAGGAGATGCAGACCAGCACGCGCGGAGAGTTCGGCGGGCTCGGTATCGTCATCTCCATCCGCGACGGCCACCTCGCGGTGATCAAGCCAATCGACGGCACCCCCGCTTCCAAGGCGGGGCTACAGAAGGGGGATCGGATCGTCAAGATCAACGCCGAGTCGACCCTGAACATGCCGCTTCAGGAGGCAGTCGATCGACTGAGGGGCAGCCCGGGCTCAAAAGTCACCATCTTCATCCGCCGCCAGGACAAAGCCGGGAACTGGGGCAACCCCCGCGCCGTCGAGCTCACCAGGGCCCGCATCCACATCGAGTCGGTCGAGCACCGCATGCTTCGCGACGGCGTCGGGTACATCAAGCTGAAGAGCTTCCAGGGCAACACCGAAAAGGACCTTCGCGAGGCGCTCGCGGCCCTCCACAAGAAGCGCATGGTCGGCCTCGTCCTCGACCTTCGGAGCAACCCCGGCGGGCTTCTCGATCAGGCCGTCCAAGTTGCAGACACGTTCCTCGAGGACGGACCGATCGTCACCACATCCTCGCAGGATCCTCGGGAGCGGACCGAAGAGTACGCGGAGCTGAGCGGTACCGAGCCGAGCTACCCGATGGTCGTGCTGATCAACGGTCAGAGCGCCTCCGCGAGCGAGATCGTCGCCGGCGCGCTCAAGAACCATGATCGCGCGCTCATCATGGGGGAACAGAGCTTCGGAAAGGGCTCCGTGCAGGTGCTCTATACACTGCAGGACAGATCGGCCCTCAAGCTCACGGTGGCTCAGTACCTCACGCCCGGGGACGTCTCGATTCAGGGCGTAGGCATCGTCCCCGACATCGCCATCAGTCCGATGACCGTCGACAGAGAAAACATGGACCTCGAGGTCGACGACTTGTACCTTCGGGAGGGCGACCTCGAAGCTCACCTCACGCACGCGAGCGCGACCGATTCACAGCGTCCGTCGGTCGTCATCGGCTACTACCTCAACCCGCAGCTGCGCCAACGCCTTCTCGAGGCAGAGTCGGAGGAAGAGCAGGAGGAGAACGAAGACCAGGAGAATTTCCTGATCCGCTTTGCACGGGACCTCGTGCTCAATGCCAAGTCCTCGAAGCGGCCCCAGATGCTTCGCGCTGCGGAGCCGATCATCGAGCGCGTCGAGAAACAGGAGAACGAGAAGGTCGTGCGCGATCTCGATAAGCTCGGGATCGATTGGAGCACCGGTCCTGACCAGGGTCCCAGCAAGGTGCGTGTCGTGGCCACGACGAGCTCCGAGGACAAGCCGACGCGGGCCGGCGATCCTCTCACGCTGCGCGTCGAGGTCACGAATGAAGGCCCCTCTCCTTTGTACCGGCTGCGTGCGACCACGGAGAGTGACAACCCTTGGTTCAACGGGCGGGAGCTGGTGTTCGGGAAGCTCGCACCTGGCGAAACACGCGAATGGACCTCGACGCTCGGCCGCTGCATCACCGAAGAGGAGAAGCGAATCTGCCGACTTCCTCGCAGCATGATGGATCGCGCAGATGTGATTCGCGTCGCCTTCGAAGAGGAGAACGGTCATGTTCCGGAGCCCGTGGAGGTGCGAACCGTGATCCAGGCCCTTCCGCAGCCCCGATTCGCCTACGGCCTGCAGGTGGCGGACAACATCCACGGCAACGGCGATGGCCGAGTGCAGCGCGGTGAAGAGGTCACGCTCTACTTCACCGTCAAGAACGTCAGTGGCGTCGACAGCGACGAGCTCCAGGCAAACCTTCAGAACAAGAGCGGTGAGGGTGTGCTCCTTCACGATGGACGGTTCCAACGAGCCAAGCTGCGTGCCGGTGACGAGTGGATCGTGCCCTTCTCGTTCGAAGTGCTCTCCGATTTCGCGCAAGACGAGGCGACCCTGTCATTGCGGGTCGTCGATACCGAGCTCGGTGCTGCGATCGGTCAAAGGCTCAAGGTTCCGATCGATGCCGGCCCGCGCCCCGTTCAGGAGCTGGCGGTCAAGCGAGTCGTGACCCTGGATTCTGGCACGAAGGTCCACGAGTGGCCGGATGCCAGCGCCCCGGCGATCGCCACGGCGAAGGAGCCGACTCGCCTGTTCGAGACCGCGACGAGCGGTGGTTTTGCGCGCGTCGATCTCGGTGGCGGGAGGCCCGGCTGGGTGTCGGCCGACGCGGTCGCGGCCGCACAGGGCTCCACCACGCAGACGCCAGCGCTAGCCTGGGCGATCGGGCATGCGGCACCTGAGATCGAGCTACAGGCGTCCGAAAGCTACGTCACACGAGACCCGGTCTTCCGGCTCTCCGGCAAAGCGATCGATGACCAGCGCGTGCGCGACCTCTACATCTCGACGGGCGGCCACAAGGTTTACTACGAGTCGAACCAGAATAGCTCGGATCCCCGCGAGCTTGCCTTCGATGCGGAGATCCCCGTCCACCCGGGCATGAACGCGATCATGGTCGTTGCCCGGGAGGACAACGACTCGGTCTCCCGGCACTATTTCATGGTGCGGCGCGACGCCAAGGACGGATCCGTCCTGAAAACGACCCAGTTCGACGGCGCCCTGCTCGGCAACGGGAACGGCTACCACTAGGGGCTGCGGCGTCAGCCCAAAGACAACGAGCCGAAGAAGCCGGCGAAGCGTTCGACCTCCGGAGGCAGGCCCCTTCGAGCTCGAATGTGCGCCCACAAAAGGGGCGTCACGATCTCGATCGCTTCGGACACCGTGACCGAGGAGAGCAGCCCATCAAGTCTTAGATTCCCGCAAGGTTCGATCTCGATGTGGTTGATTTCGTTATCTTCCCAGGTGATTCGGAGCGATTCGATTTCGAGCCCGCCCAGCGACTGCATCAGGCGTGCCTCTCCCTGTGTGCTGTCGCCCCCGAGGGAGGCGGATCGCTTGATCTTCCCCCATGTCCGGACCAGGCCGAGGAGGCGTTGGCGCAGCCTCGGGCTCTCTTCCACGGCAAGAAACGCGACCAAGGGCTGGATCGGCTCGTGGGTATCCTGGAGCACGGCATGGACCAGGGCCTGCCGGTCAGCCTCTCCGAGCTCCCCGTAGGCGAAGGCCAGCCCGTCGAGCGCCCCCTCATCCTGCTGACGGATCTTCTCGAGAAGGCTCGCAAACGGCCCGCGGTGCCGTCGATCGGCGCTCGCGATTCCTGGGCGCATCCCTTCCACCGGGGCGGTATAGCCGATGGCCTCCTTTCCGGCTACACGGATGTAGTTTAATGTATTCTATTTGACTTCATTCACCCACTTGGCTAAGGACCTTCCGTTCAGGAGTCGATTGGCGTGCCCGGCACCGAGTTCATCGCGCAGCACGAGAAAATGGTCCACGGACTGGCTCGTCGCCTTCGGCGGGAGCTATGCCTGCGAGGCGACCTCGAAGACCTGATCGCGTTCGGCTTTGGAGGCCTCCTGGAGGCACAGCGGCGGTTCGACCCGGAGCGGGGGGTGCAGTTCCAAACCTTTGCGTATCACCGCGTACGAGGTGCCATGCTCGACGGGGTCCGGAAGATGGCTCAGCTCCCCCGCCGTGCGCACGAGCGGCTCGAGAGCGCCTCCAGCGTCCGTCCGACGGCAGCCCCTACCGCGCTCGACAGAGCGTTCACCCGGATCAGCGCGAGCCTCACGACGGCCACGGTCCTCCAGGGCCGACTTGGCGACGAAAGCCCAGAGGCGGCACTCCTCAAGAACGAAAGCATCGCGCAGCTCCTTCGAGCGCTTCCGAAGCTGTCCCCTCGCAAGCGGGTGCTGGTCCGCGGCTTCTACTTCGAGGGACGCTCGATCGATGCGATGGCACGTGAGCTGGGGATCTCCAAGTCATGGGCGAGCCGCCTCCACACCAACGCGCTCGAACAGCTCCGCGCCGCGCTCGAGACGCGATGAGCAGAACTCGGACGACCGGCCGAAATCATCGTCTTCTCGGCGAGTTAGGGTGCGCAGACCACTACGCGTTTGGAGTGCCAGACGCGAAACCGATTTCGCACTTTCGGCCGAGTGTGATGTTTTTCCACTCGGGTGTGGCAAGACCGGCTCCTCCCTGTAAATTCCGGTGTAAACGAGCGTTGAAACCCTTGGGTTTTGTCGTTTTCTACAACTGGCACGCAATCTGCATCACTCTGCCGCAATATGGGGGCGACAAAGACACAGAGCCCGAAGGCTCAGGCGCCGGATCACCGCGGCGTTCGGATTATCGCGAAGTCGGTCTATCGGGAGCTTCGCAATAGCGGCCACAGCCGCTCGGACATCGTGGCGTTCACCAACGCCGTGCTCGAGTTGGTGACGACCGAGCTCCGCGACGCCCAAGAGGCGGCCGAGTAGCGCGAGCCCGTCCTTTCGATCGAAAGCGCAAATGATTCGCGGCCTTGGCTCCTTGACCGGAACATCGCGCGCGCTACGTTCGCCCTTCGCTGACGGCGCCCCGACGGCGCCGTCGCACGGAGGGAGTCGCATCAATGGCAACCAAAGTCGGAATCAATGGTTTCGGACGCATCGGGCGCTGTGTCGCTCGAATCATCGCCGAGCGCGGAGGTGACGTCGAGATCGTAGGAGTCAACGACCTCACCAGCGCGGGGATGCTCGCCCATCTTCTGCAGTGGGACTCGGTGCACGGACACTTCGACCACCCCGTCAGGGCCGATGGCGATTCGCTCTGGATCGGAGACCACCGCATTCCGGTGTCTGCAGAGCGGGACCCTTCCAAGCTCAAATGGAAAGAGCTCGGCGCAGAGGTCGTGCTCGAATGCACGGGCCTGTTTCGCAGCAAGGAAGCGGCCTCTGCGCATTTGAAGGCCGGTGCCGAGCGCGTGATCATCAGCGCCCCGGGCAAGGGCGAGATGGACGCGACGTTCGTCGTCGGCATCAACAGCGATCAGTTCGACCCGAAAAAGCACAGGGTCGTGAGCTGTGCCTCGTGCACCACCAACTGCTTGGCTCCCCTCGTGAAGGTGCTCCACGACAGCTTCGGAATTCTCAAGGGGCACATGGTCACCGTGCACTCGTACACGAACGACCAGCGCATTCTCGACCTCCCGCATTCGGACATGCGCCGGGCGCGCGCCGCGGCGGTGTCGATGATTCCGACCTCCACCGGCGCCGCGACCGCCATCGGGCTCGTCCTGCCCGAGCTGAAGGGCAAGCTCGACGGAACGGCGATTCGCGTGCCGACTCCAAACGTGTCGCTGACCTGCCTAACCGCGCAGGTGGCCCGAAAGACCGACCGAGACGAAGTGAATCGCGCGATCAAGACGGCCTCAGAAGGCCCGCTTCGGGGCGTGCTCTACTTCGAGGAGCGGCCGCTGGTATCCGTCGACTTCATGGGCAATTCCCACTCCTCGATCTGTGACGCCGCGCAGACTCAGGTGGTGGGCGGCGACCTCGTCGAAGTACAGAGCTGGTACGACAACGAGTGGGGCTTCTCGCACCGCATGGTCGACCTCGTGCGAATTCTCTCGAGCGCGGGTTGAGCACGTGCCGGATGGCATTCGTTCGATTGAGGACCTGAGCCTCGAGAGCGTCACCACCTTCATTCGCGTGGACTTCAACGTTCCGCTGAAGAACGGCGAGGTGGCGGACGATACCCGAATTCGGGCTGCGCTCCCGACGATTCGGTACGCGATCGCTCAAGGTGCGCGCGTGGTGCTGGCATCGCACCTCGGCCGACCCAAGGGCAAGGTCGTTCCCGAGCTTTCGCTCGAGCCCGTGGCCGCGCGCCTGGCAGAGCTTCTCGACGACGGGGAGGTCCGCCTCACGGACGACTGCATCGGAGACGGGGCGCGTAAAGTGATTCAGGACCTTCGTGACGGCCAGGTGGCGCTCCTGCAGAACCTCCGCTTTCATGCCGAGGAGAAGGACAATGACGTGGCCTTCGCGAACGAGCTGCGCGGCTCGTGCGGCGCCTACGTCAATGACGCGTTCGGCGCCGCGCACCGTGCGCACGCGTCGGTCAGCGCCCTGCCCCGCCTCATCGAGGAGCGCGCGGCGGGTTTCTTGATGTTGCGCGAGCTCGAGGCCCTCGAAAAGCTGCGCACCAACCCGCCACGACCGTATCTCGCGGTTCTCGGCGGTGCCAAGGTGAGCGACAAGATCGGCGTGATCGAAGCGCTCATCGCCAAGGTCGACGCCCTCCTCATCGGTGGTGCAATGGCCAACACCTTCCTCGCCGCACGCGGCCGCGGCGTCGGCAAGAGCCTGTGCGAGACCGACAAGCTTCCCCTCGCCCGAAGCTTGATGGCCACCGCGGAGGAGAGCCAGGTCGACCTCCTGCTTCCGGTGGACGTTCGCGTGGGTCAGTCCGCCGAGTCACAGGATGCGGAGGTGGTTCGCATCGACGCCATCCCGGACGATGCCATGGCGCTCGACATCGGTCCGGAGACGGAGAGGCTCTACCGAGACCGTCTCAGGCGTGCGCAAGCGGTATTCTGGAATGGGCCGATGGGGCTTTTCGAGAATGCGACCTTTGCGCATGGCACTTTGGCCGTGGCGCGCGCAACCGCCGATTGTCCTGGCTTCAGTGTGGTCGGCGGCGGTGATAGTGTCGCAGCAGTCCAGCAGTCCGGCCTCGCAAGTCGTTTCGACCACGTCTCGACTGGTGGTGGAGCCTCGTTGGAGTATCTCGAAGGTCGCCCATTGCCGGGCGTGGAGGCCCTCAAGCCATGACTGGGCGCAAGCCGTTGATCGCGGGCAACTGGAAGTTGCACAACACCGTCTCCGAGTCGCAGGCACTGGCGCGTGCGATCGCTGCGCGCGTCGGCAACGGGCTTCCTTGCGGTGTGGTCGTGGCTCCGGTTGCAACCTCGCTGAGCGCCGTGAAGCGAGCCCTCGAAGGGTCGGCGGTGGGGCTCGCGGCGCAGAACACGCACTGGGAGGACTCGGGCGCGTTCACCGGCGAGTTGAGCCCCGCGCTCTTGGTCGACGTAGGCTGCGACCATTGCATCGTCGGTCATTCGGAGCGGCGCCAGTACTTCGGCGAAACCGACGCCGGCGTGCGCAAGAAGGCGGCCGCCCTCCTGGCGCACGAAGTCGTGCCGATCGTGTGTGTCGGGGAGACCCTCGAGCAGCGGGAGGCCGGCAAGACCCTCGACGTGGTGCTCAGCCAGGTCGAAGCGGCGACGGCCGGGTCGGATGCGGTGGCCCTCGCCCCCCTGGTGCTCGCTTACGAGCCGATTTGGGCGATCGGGACGGGTCGCACGGCCGAGCCGGAGGACGCACAGGAAGTGCACCGGGCGATTCGCGACCGCCTTTCGGAGCTCAAAGGCAAGTCTTGGGCCGACACGGTCCGGGTCTTGTATGGTGGGAGCGTCAAACCGAGCAACGCCGATGCGCTGCTCGCACAGCCAGACGTCGACGGCGCTCTGGTGGGTGGTGCGTCGCTGTCTGCGGAGGCCTTCATTCCAATCATCGATGCCGGCGTTCGCCGGGCGGAGAGCTGAGTCCATGCATACTTTCATTTCCATCGTTTATGTCTTCGTGTGTCTGTTCCTGATCCTCGTGGTGCTCTTGCAGTCGGGTAAGGGCGGAGGCCTCGGGTCAGCGCTCGGTGGAGGCGCAAGCCAGCAGATCTTCGGCGGCGCCGGCGCAGGCAACCTGCTCACGCGGTTGACCGCGGGTTTCGCGTTCACGTTCATGGTGCTCTCCGTGTGGCTCGCGTTTCTCTCGTCATCCGGCGAGCAGGCGCTCGACCGTGCGGTTCGGGAGCAAAGCGCTGCGCAGCAGGCTCCTGCAGAAACCGAGCCCGACGAGGGTGATGGGGCGCCGGCGGCGCAGGCGCCGGCCGAAGAAGCTGAGACACCCGTCGAACAGGCGCCCGCCGAGGAAGCTACCGGAACCGCGGATACCGAGAAGGACTAACGCGCGCGTTCGCGCAGCGCCTTGCCTTCGATTCCGCGCCAAGCTTGGTGCTCCTGGCCTGCCCGCTTGGAGTCGGTGAGCTGCTCGTAGAGAGCGGGCAGCGAGACGGTGATCGGGAGGGCCTCGATGGCGGCCTCCCAAGCCTCGCGAAACTCCGAAAGGTCTTGGGTCGGCGCAACAATCAGCTTTCCCCGAACGAGCGGCAACGGCGGCGGCGCCGACGCTGCTGCCGGCGTTGGCACTGCCGCCCCATGGTCGTGCGGCTGGCCCGCCGCGCACGCAGCGCAATGGTGCTCGACCCGCTCGTGCTGCACGAACACGCGCGTTCCTTCCGGCAACGCTGCTTCCAAGCTTCCGATGGCTCCGGGCTCGCGCTCGAGCGCGACGAAGCGCCAGCGCCGCTCGAGACCGGGTCGAAGGATTTCGAGCAGCGGGAACACCGGGACGGCGTCCCCTTCCAAAGCTCGATGTGCGGCGACGGGCGCTCCGTCCCAGAGGACCAAGTCGCCGTAGTCGATCGGTGCGTCCCTGAATGTTGGTGACTGCACGACACCATGGCATGGGCTGAGCGGGGCGACCCACACGAGCTCGAACCCAACCGTCTTGTCTTGGAGCTGCGAGGTCCCATCCGTTGGCGGCGTGCGCGAGAGCACGCGCAGCAGTAAAGGGGGAAGGCCCGCGACGAAGGGCATGCCCCGCGATCGATCCACGCGAGCAGGAACCCCGAGCTCCTCCCACGCTTCGACAGCTTCCTCACCCTTGCCGAGCGCCGTCGCGCAGATCGCCAAGTTCCAAAGGACCGGCCGCTCTGGGCCGAGGCGCATTCGTGCTTGTTCGTTGGCCGCATAGCCATCGTCGAACCTGCCACGCCACTTGTCGAGTAGGCCGGCGTCGTACCACCATTCGCCCCGCTCCGGATCGAGCTCGATCGCGCGGGTGAACGCTTCCTGCGCTTCCGCGTCGCGGCCTGGTCCGCACAGTCGCAGCGCATTACCGAGCATCGCGTAGAGGTTCCCGGCGACGTCGGCGTCCTCCCGTTCCTCGGCGCACACTGCCTCGAGGCTGCGCTGCAATGCTGCAGCTGCCCACGCCGCGGGCTCGTCCTCGGTGAGTGTCGGCTCGTCCATGCCGCGCCGGCCGGCCTGCTCGATCAGCAGTGAAGCGGTCACCAGTGTGAGACGCCAATCCGTGACCCACGCCTCGGCCAGCGCCCTGAGCACGTCGCGATGGGAAGGACCATTGCCCATCTCCCGAATCAAGCCGAGCGCGAGGTCCGCGAGCTTTGGGTCCGAGCTCAGCTGGCTCTGCCTCCGTAGCAGCGCTTCCCAGGCCGACTGTAGGTCTTCGGTCGCCTCGCCGTCGCTCATCATCCAGGCCGAGCTTAGCAGCCGCCCTGTGCTTGTCAGTGGTGAGGACGCTCGCCAGGCAGTCTTTCCGCGCTCTTCTTGGTGCAACCGAGTCTTTTTAGCTAACCTGACAGCTCCAGGGCCGGTCCACGACCGCCACGGCCGAACGAGGATGTGTTGCAATACCACAGTGCGGGACTGACCGACGTCGGACAGCGCCGAAAGCTCAACGAAGACGCGTTCTTGGTCGATGACGATCTCGGGCTCTACGTCGTGGCCGACGGGATGGGTGGTCACGCGGCCGGCGAGATCGCGAGCCAGGAAGCCGTCGATACGGTGCATGGCATGGTCAGCCGAGGCCACGAGGCCCTCGATCGGATCGCACGGGGGGACATCTCCGACGACGCGCTTCGGCGCGCCATTCGAGTCGTCGAGAGCGCCGTACAGGCGGCGACCTATATGGTCTTCGGCCTGGCACAGCACGCTCCCGAGCAGCAGGGCATGGGCACGACGGTGTCGGTGCTGGCGATGTGCGGCGACTACGGCATCACGGCCCAGGTGGGTGATAGCCGGATCTATTTGGTCCGTGGCCACGCGGCCACCTCGCTGACCGAGGATCACACGCTCGTCGCCTGGCAACTCAAACAAGGGATCATCACCGAGGCCGAGGCGGCGCGGTCTCCTCACCGCAACGTGATCACCCGAGCGGTCGGAAGTCGCGAGTACGTCCAAGTCGACACCGGTTTCCTGGAGGTGCAGCCGTCGGACGCCTTCTTGCTGTGCTCGGACGGGCTTCACGGGTACCTGCAAGAAAACGAGATCCCCGAGATCATCGACATGGGCCCGCGCGGCGCAGCCGAACGCTTCGTTCACATGGCGAACTCACGCGGTGGACGGGACAACATCACCGCCGTCGTCGTCAACGTGCGCTAGAGCCGCAGCGACGGCAGCGAAGCCCCGTGGCGGGCGCAACTCAGCGGCAAAGGTGACTGCAATCGCGGAGGACGGCTCGGCACGGGCGTGCTCGCGAGCGGGACTGGGGGCGGCTATTCCGAGTCGTCGGCTACGGGCTCTTCGGCGTCCGGGGGTGCTGCGTCTGCGCCCGACGCGATCGAGATCGCGCCGAGCTTGTCCTTCAGCGCGTCGCCGAGGGTCGCCTGCGCACCGCCGAGGCTTGGGCCGATCTTTCGGGGTGCCACCCGCTTCTGCGCCTCTGCGGGGCGCGCGATCTGGTTGACCTCTTGGCCCTCGGCTGCGCGGAGCGACAGTGTGATCGTGCGGTCCTCGTCGTCGAGACGAATGACCTGTGCCTTGACGATGTCGCCGGTCTTGACGATGTCGGTGGGCTCTTGGCTCAAGTCGGCGCTGATCTCGCCGCGGGGGATCACCCCTTCGACGCCGCGCTCGAGCTCGACGTGGATGCCATATTCGTCGGCGCCGATCGCGCGGACTTCGATCACGGTGCCCTCTGGGTACCGCTCCGGAACGAAGCTCCACGGGTCGTCGTAGAGCTGCTTGATCCCGAGGCTCACCTTGCGGTCATCGTGGTTGACCGAGAGGATGATCGCTTCGACCTCGTCGCCTTTGCGGTAGAGGTCTGCGGGGTTGTTGATCCGCTGGGTCCAGCTGAGGTCCGACTTGTGGACCATGCCGTCGACCCCGTCCTCGATTCCCACGAAGACGCCATAGTCGGTGATGGATCGAACGCGGCCCTGAATGATGTCCCCGGGATTGTACTTCTGCGTGAAGACGGTCCACGGGTCGGGCGCGAGCTGCTTGAGCCCCAAGCTGATGCGCTTGTTCTGCGCGTCCAGGTCGAGGACGACACACTCGACCTCTTCGCCGACCTCCAGCACCTTCGACGGATGCTTCGGCTTGGCCCAGGTCATTTCGCTGACGTGAATGAGGCCCTCGACGCCCTGCTCGAGCTCGACGAAGGCACCGTAATCGGTGAGCGAAACCACCTTGCCCTTGATTTTTTTGCCCGGGACGTAGACGTCGGTCGCGACGTTCCACGGGTCTTCCATGGTCTGCTTGAGACCAAGCGATACCCGTTCGGTGTCAGCGTTGTACTTGAGCACCTTGACGGTGACCTCGTCGCCTACCTCGAAGACCTCGGACGGGTGATTGACCCGGCCCCAGCTCATGTCGGTGATGTGAAGCAGGCCGTCGATGCCGCCCAGGTCGACGAATGCACCGTACTCGGTGATGTTCTTGATCGTTCCGGTGACGACTTGCCCTTCTTGGAGGTTTTCCAAGGTGGCTTCCTTGAGCCGATCGCGCTCCTTCTCGAGAAGCACACGCCGAGAGAGCACGATGTTGCCACGCTTCTTGTTGAACTTGATGACCTTGAACTGAAACGTTTGGCCGAGGAGGCGGTCGAGGTTTCGGACCGGCCGGAGGTCGACCTGCGAGCCGGGCAGGAAGGCTTTGACGCCACCCCGGATCGTGACCGCGAGGCCGCCCTTGACCCGCTGGGTGATCGTGCCCTCGATCAGCTCGTCACGCTCGCATGCGGCGCTGATCTCATCCCACACCTTCAGCTTGTCGGCCTTCTCCTTGGAGAGCGTGACGAGGCCGTCGTCGTTCTCCTTGGATTCGATGAGCACGTCGACCTGCTCGCCAGCGTGCGCCGAGATGTTCCCCTCGGCGTTGATGAATTCGTGAAGCGAGATGACGCCCTCGGACTTGTATCCGATGTCGACGACGACGGTGTCTTTACCCACCTTGAGGATCGTCCCGGAGACGATGTCACCTTCGCGGAGTTGGTCTGTGCGGTTTGCCGAGGCTTCGAACAGAGCAGCAAAGCTCTCGGGGTTGGAGTGTTCGATTTGGTTGATTTCGGTCATGTATTCGTCGCTGCTTCCAGAGCTATCGAGGCTTCTCGGCGGACTTCGCCGTTCTTTCGAAGACCCCGGAAATGCAGGGGAGTGCGTGGGTAGCAGGGGAGTTAAGGGGTGTCAATTCGCAGGAATCGACCAACTCGAGGACATGTTGGACGACCGCTTCGAGGTCGAGGTTCGTGCTGTCGAGGATGACGGCGTCCTCCGCGGGGCGCAGTGGAGCGATGGCACGGGTGGAATCCGCTTCGTCGCGGACACGGATTTGGGACAGGATTTCATCGTGATCCGCCATCATTCCGCGCTCCTGCAGGTCGTGGACCCGGCGGCGGGCGCGCTCCTCGGCCGACGCGGTCAAGAAGAGCTTCACCTCGGCGTCTGGGAAGACGACGGTGCCGATATCGCGGCCTTCGAGCACGACCCCACCCTCGCGGCCCAGGTCCCGTTGGATGCCGAGGAGCGCGCGGCGGACTCCTGGGTAGGCGCTCACCTGGCTTGCTCCGGCGGAGAGCTCCTGCGTCCGGATCTCGTCCGCCCGGTCTCGACCATCGAGCAAAAGTCTCGCAGTTCCGTCTGATTGCGACACGAACCCAAGATCGATCTCACCGGCAAGCGCGACCACGGCCGCTTCATCGTCCCAGAGGATGCCACGATCGCGGGCCGCCAGTGCCACCCCGCGATAGAGCGCACCGGTGTCGACCAGCGTGTAGCCGAGGCGCCGCGCGAGCGCGCGGGCCGTCGTGCTCTTGCCGACGCCGGCCGGGCCGTCAATCGCGACGACGGGACGAGAGCGCGTCATCAGCTCTCCTCCGTGATGTCGGCACCGAGCGATCGCATGAGCGGAACGAAACCGGGGAAGCTCGTATCGACCGCCTCCGCGCCGTCGATCACCGATTCCCCGTCGGCGACCAAGCCGAGGAGAGAGGCGGCCATGGCGATTCGATGGTCGCCGCGGCTTTGCACCCTCGCGCCTCGAAGAGAAGCCCCTCCGGTGACGATCAAGCCGTCGGGGAGCTCTTCGCACGGAACGCCAAACGCTCCGAGGACCTGCGCCATGGTGGCGATTCGATCGCTTTCCTTGACGCGCAGCTCCGCCGCATCCCGAATTTCGGTTCGTCCGCCCGAAGTTGCAGCCAGGGCGCAGACCGCTGGGATCTCGTCGATCATCCGTACGATGAGCTCGCCTCCGGCAACCGCGCCTCGAATCGCACCGTGTTCCACCGTGATCTCGGCCATGGGTTCGTCACCGGCTCCGTGCCCGCTCGGCCGGTAGGACACGCGGGCGCCGAGAAGCCGAAGCCAATCGAACAGTCCGGTTCGGGTCGGGTTGACGCATACGTCCTCGACGCGGACTTGGCTGCCCTGCACCATGGCGGCGGCGAGCAGCGGGAACGCGGCACTCGAGGGATCGCCGGGCACGTACCACTCGAACGGCTCCCAACCTCCCGCCCATTCGAGGTTCGGGTCCAACGAGACCGAAGCGCCCGCGGTCTCGATCGGAACACCTAGAGCGAGCATCATTCGTTCGGTGTGGTCTCGCGAGAGGACGGGCTCCTCGATCGCAGTGGGACCCGAGGCATAGAGGCCGCTCAGCAGGAGCGCGCTCTTGACCTGGGCGCTCGGAATCGGCATCGCATATTCGAGGCCGCTCAGGGTTTCGCCCTCGACTAGAGGCGCGATCGAAATCGGTGGGTAGAGCTCGTCGGGTTTCGCGCCTGCCGTGCCCGCGATGTGCGCGCCCCTGGCGCGAAGCGGCCGGATGACGCGACCCATGGGACGCCGCGTGAGCGAGGCGTCCCCGATCAAACGCGTCCCGAAGCGCTGACCGCTCAGCAAACCCGCCAGCAGCCGCATGGTGGTGCCTGAATTGCCACAATCGATCACGTCGGTCGGCATTCGCAGCCCGTGCAGCCCGACGCCGTGGATCTTCGTCACCTCGTCCGTGCTTTCGATGGCGACGCCCATCGACCCGAACGCCTGCCGTGTCGCTGCGTTGTCGAGGCCCTCCGAAAGGCCCGTGATGCGGGACACGCCGCGGCCGAGCGCCCCGAAGATGAGGCTCCGGTGACCGATCGACTTGTCCCCTGGAACGCGAACGCAGCCGCGAAGCGGGCCAGACGGGCGAACGCGGTATCTCTTCGGTGCGTTAGACACGCGGGTTCCCTAGCACGCGCATGAGCGAATGGAGAAAGCGGGTGTTCTCCTCGGGTCTGCCGACCGTCACCCGGATCCACGTCTGCAGGGGCGCCGCCATGGGCCGCACGATGACTCCTTCCCGAAGAAGCGCCTCGTAGACCGTTCTGCCGGGCCGCTGCACGTCGATCAAGACGAAGTTGGCCTGGCTTGGCGCCACTCGGAGACCGTCTGCCTCGAGCGCCTTGGTGAGCCCCGCGCGGTCGCGAACCGTAGCCTCGACCGTGGCCTGCATGTGTGCGCGATCGGTCAGCGCGGCCCGCGCCGCGAGCTGACCCGGGGTGCCGACGTTGAAGGGCGCGCGCAGCCGGTTGAGATCGGTGATGAGCTCGGGGGTGCCGATCGCGTACCCGACGCGCAGCGCGGCCAGTCCGTAGGCCTTGGAGAACGTTCGCAGAATGGCTAGCCGGTCACGGGTGTGACGAAACGCGGTGGCGGGGCTGAAGTCCTCGGCGTTCACGTATTCGACATAGGCCTCGTCGACGACCGCGAGAACGCGTTCCGGAAGCGCGCGAAGGAGCCGCCCGAGCTCGTCTCGGGCAATGTAGCTCCCGGTGGGGTTGTTGGGATTCGAGACGAAGAGCAGCTTGGTCGCCGGCGTCACCGCGTCCAGCAGGTCGTCCACGTTCCAGTGCAAGTGATCGCGTAGCGGCACTGCCGTGAAGCGAAGCTCCTGTGCGATCGCGCCGATGCGGTAGCAGGGAAACGAGGGGTGGCCGAAGACAGCGTGCTCGCCCCGGCTTGCGCACACCCTGCAGACCAAGTCGATCAGCTCGTTCGACCCGTTGCCGAGACAGACCTCTTCGGCCGACACGCCGTGGTGCTCGGCCAATGCATGGCGAAGGTCATGTCCTCGTGGATCGGGGTAACGGTGCAGCCGAAGAGCGGCGCTCGAGATCGCCTCGATGGCCTTCGCACAGGGCCCGTACGGGTTTTCGTTCGAGGCGAGCTTTACGACGTCGCTCAACCCCAGGTCACGCTTCAGCTCTTCCTCGGGTTTGCCGGGCTCATACGCGGTCAACGCGAGAATATGGGGTGCCGCGAGGTCTTTCATGCGCTCGGTCAGCTCGGCCGGGGATAGCTTCCGAGGACCTTTGCATAACGGGTGATGCGGCGCAGCTCCTCGACGGCGGTGAGAATGGACCGATCGGTGATGTGGCCGTCCATCTCGAGGAAAAAGACGTGGCGCCACGGGGTGGCAGTGGAGGGTCTCGATTCGATCCGGGTGAGGTTGATTTGGCGGTCGGCGAGGGGCTGGAGCGCCCTGTGTAGGGCACCCGGGTCGTCGCCGGGCGCAATCGCCAGCATCGTGCGGTCTTGGCCGGTTCGCGACGGGAGCCGGTTGCCAACGACCCCAAACCGGGTGACGACGTCGGGGTCGTCCTCGAGCCGATCGTCGATCAGCTTCAGGCTATGGAGCTGCCTCAAGAGCGCAGAGCCGACTGCGGCAGCCTGGTCGTCGGCGATCGCGAAGTGAGCAGCCGCCTCGCCGGATTGAACGTCGACCAAGATGGCATCCGGGTAGCGCGAGCGCAGCTGTCTCTCGCAGGCGGCGATGGCAGGCGCTGCGCCGTAGATCTTGAGGACCTGAGTCGAGTCGCCCGACTGGGAGAGCAGCTGATAACGCAGAGGCGCAATGCGCTCGGCGCAAAGCTTGACGTCGGCAGCCACGAGCCCCTGGAGCGTGGCTGTGATCGCGCCGTCGGTCGAAGTCTCGAGAGGCACCACCCCGAACGTGGCGTGACCATGCAGCACGGCATCGAGCACCGCGGAGACCGACTCCGTCGGGCGAAAGCTCGGTGCATGGCCGAAGTAGTCACGCGCAGCGGCGTGTGACAGGTCCCCCGGAGCGCCGAAATACGCGACCACATCCGGTGTGATCAATGCGGTGCAGGCGGACAAGACCTCCCGAAAGACAGGCTCGATTCCGCTCGCGGGGAATTCCTCGGCGAGCGCGCGTGCTGCTTCGATGACGGTGGCTTTTTTCGGCAGATGCAGCGGCTCGTCGCCAGCCTGTTCACGCAGCTTCGTGTACTCGTGAATGGCCTTCGCACGCGCGTTGAGCGCGCTCACGATTTGCTGGTCCGCCTCCTCGATCGCTGCGGTGATCCGGCGAAGACGATCCTCCATGGTGGCGATGGTAACAGCCTCCTCGCCTGACGTACACCGTTCGCCGGGTCTTCGTTACTCTGCGTCGCGTCGCCCGAGGTCGCGGAGCCTAGCAAGCGTCACCAGCGCATCGACGGGGGTCATGCGTTCGATGTCGAGTGCCTGTAGCGTGGCTTCCACCTCGGTTCGCTCGGGCGGAGCCGGTTCGAACAGAGGCATTTGAGGCGCCTTGGGTTCCCCTTGGCGCGTCTCGAGCTCCTGCAGCTTGGTTTTGGCACGCGCAAGGACCACCGGCGGAACGCCCGCAAGTCGAGCCACCGCGAGGCCGTAGCTCCGATTCGAGCCGCCAGGGACGAGCTGGTGGAGCAGCACCATGCTGTCATGATGCTCCTTTGCCGCCACGTTGTAGTTGGCAGCGTTGGGCAGCCGATCGGCGAGCTCACAGAGCTCGTGATAATGAGTCGCGAAGATCGTCCGGCAACGCGCTGCGTCGTGCAGGTGCTCGGCGACCGCCCAAGCGATCGCGAGCCCGTCGTAGGTGCTCGTGCCTCGGCCGATCTCGTCGAGGATCACGAAGGACCGATCGGTCGCGCCACGCAGGATGGTCGACGCCTCCATCATCTCGACCATGAACGTGCTGTGGCCGCGCGCGAGGTGGTCGCTAGCGCCAATCCGGGTGTAGACGCGATCGACGATTCCAATCTGGGCGCTCTTGGCCGCCACGAAGCCCCCCGCCTGGGCCATGATCACGGCCAGGGCAGCTTGGCGCATCGCCGTCGATTTCCCGGCCATGTTCGGCCCCGTGAGAAGCATGAACCGAGTGCCCTCGGGATGAAGCTCGATCGTGTTGGGAACGAAGCCGTCTCTGGCGGCGTAGCATTCGACGGTGGGGTGCCGACTCTCCTCGAGGACGAGGTCCCGGCCGTGGTCGACGGTTGGGCGAACGTAATTGCGGATGTGCGCAACTTCGGCGAGGGCGGCGCTCGTGTCGACCGAGGCTATGATTCGGGCCAGGCGGTGAAGCCGAGGCGCTTGCGCGCCGACCGCCGCGCGGAGATCGAGGAAGGCGGCCGACTCGAGCGCGCGCGCGCGCTCCTCTGCATGCAGGATTCGATCTTGAAGCTCCGCCAGCTCTGCGGTGATGAAACGCTCTGCGTTTGCGACGGTCTGCTTGCGAACATACTGCTCGGGCACCGCGTCGAGCTTGGATTTCGTGATCTCGATGTAGTAGCCAAAGACCTTGGTGAACTTGATCTTCAGGGATCCGATACCGGTGCGCTCCCGTTCCTGACGCTCCAAATCGAGCACGATGTCTTTCGCGGTCGTAGACAGTCGGCGGAGCTCGTCGAGCTCGTCGAGATGTCCGTTGCGGAAGATTCCCCCCTGCCGGTCGATGGCGGGGGGCTCGTCCACGAGGGCGGCCTCGAGCGAGGTGAGGACGTCCGCGCACAAATCCGCGCTCAGCACCGAGGCCATCGCGTTGTCGAGGTCGTTGCCGGGACGGTTGGCGAGCAGCCGTTGCAGCGCTGCGGCGCTTCTGAGGCCATTGCGGATGACGCCGAGGTCGCGCGGCGTGGCCAACCCTGCCGTAGCCCGCACCGCGAGGCGTTCGAGATCTCCGATCTCGCTCAGGAACGCCCTAGCCTGCTCCCGGCACCGCCCATCGGCAAAGAACAGCTCTACCGCGTCATGCCTCCGCCGTATCCGCTCGACATCGGTCAACGGTTCGAGCAGATGCGCCCGCATCGTGCGGGCCCCCATCGGGGTCTTGGTTTCGTCGAGCAGATTGAGAAGCGAGCCCCGGCGGTTGCCGTCGAGCGTGCGAACGAGCTCCAGGTTGCGGACCGCCGCATCATCGAGCACCAGCCGGTCTGCTGCGCTGTAGAGCGTCGCTCGATGAATCGGCACGTGAGCCTGGTGCGCTTTCGCGTAGTCGAGAACCAACGATGCGGCTCGAGCGGCGGGCTCTCGGCTCGAAAGCTCGGCCACCTGCGGAGCGCTCAGGGCTTCCCTGAGGGCTTCGGTGCCGTGAACGGTGACGCTGCGGAGCGCGGCTTTCGGTAGGCTCTGCCTGCAGAGCGCCTGCAGGGCCTCGTCTCCCGATTCGACCAGCACCTCGGCGGGGTCCAGTCGGACCAGCTCACCGACCCAAGGCGGCCCAATCTCGACGACGCAGGCTCGCAGCGTCCCGGTCGAGAGCTCGAGCGCCGCGATGCCGCCATCACGCGTCACGCCAACCAGGAAGTTCTCGGCGCGGGCGTCGAGCGCATCGGGCTCGAGGCAGAGTCCCGGTGTGATCACCCGCACGACCTGGCGGGGCACCACGCCGCGTACGCTCGACGGGTCCGCCATCTGTTCGCAGATCGCGACCTTTTCGCCATGGCGAAGGAGTGAGGCGAGGTAACCGGCCGCAGCGTGGTGGGGCACGCCTGCCATTGGGATCTTGGCGCCGTCGGGCCCGGTTCCGCGCGAGGTCAGGGCAATGTCGAGAATGCCGGATGCCAGGACCGCGTCCTCGTAAAACATCTCGTAGAAATCACCGAGGCGAAAGAAGACGATCGCGTCCGGGTGCTGCTCCTTTGCGCGGAGGAACTGGCGCATGACTGGGGTATGATCCTTGCCTCGAGTCGTCCCCCGCATGCCCATACACGGGGTCTACTCAAAAGACTGGATGATGGAAAGCGGGGAGAAGATGATCCGCCGGAGTCCTATCTCGAAGTCCACGAAGAACAGTTGGTCCTGCGGCCGAGAAAACAGCATCGATGCGGGTAGCGAGCTCCGGCCGCTGCTCGTGTCGATCTCTTGGAACACGAACTGGTTGAGGACGTTGAAATTGAGCAAGACGAGAGTGGAATCATTGACCACCGTCACCGGATCGAACGGCCCGATTCGAAAGCTCACGAGAGGATTGATGTACTGGGTGTCCTCGAACGCCCGACCTGTGAGGTAGGTGTCCACGTCATCGAGGACCAACGGCCTTTCGGAATCCAGGACACATCTGCCCTCGGCGTCCGGAACCACCTTGTTGACGAACCCCGAGGTGGAGCCGAGCACCGTGTAAGCGTCACGTGTGTGAACCTGGTACTGGGTGAGCTCGGGGAAGCAGAATCGCACCTCGTCGAGCGTGTACCTGTTCGGATTCGGGGAAGGCCCAATCTCGAGCTCGTCGTTGAAAGCCTGCCGGATGGGGAACCACACCGGTGAGTTGTCGAGGTCTTCCTCGAGCGATGCGAACTCCTGGCAGGCAGGCTCGTCGCGTCGGCTCGGGGGGAGCTCGCCCGTGATCAACAGACGATCGCCGACGTAGCCGAGCCGCTCGATCGCGAGCTCGCTGGCGGGGTCCGCGATGTCGAGCTTTCCGAGGACCCCGACCCGACAGAAGGGCACGTCGCCCGCGAGGAACCAGCTGCCCGCGGTGCCATCGAACGACGTATCCGAGAACTGCCCGAGACCGCCCTGCGAATCGGGGATCAATCCCTCCCAGCGTGCCTCCCAGCGTTGCGTGAAGCTGCTCCACACCTGAGAGGAGGCGCAGATCAATGCGCTGCTGGGGTTCGCGCCGAATATGTTCAGCATCGACGGCGGGCAAGGAATGGGCTCGAGCCCAGGACCATCGGAGGCCGCTGCGTCGCCGGTCGTCGGGTCGATCCGGCCCGGCGCCGCGTTGAACTGAATCGACGGCGTGCCATCGAGGGAGATGTTGACAGGCGGTGGCGATCGGAACCTCCGGCGATGGCGCCGGATGCTCGCGAGTCGGTCCGCGCCGAGCTCTTGCGCGACGCAGGCGCCCCCGCGGCAGGGCGCATTCAAGTCGTAGATGTCGAGAAAGAACAACGTGCCGTTGGACAAGCTCACCGCGAGGAACACGCCGCGCAAGTTGTTCGGGTTCTGCGCGGCCGAGAACTCCTCGGAGTCGCCGGGATTGCAGATGTCGGCTTCCGGAACCCGAAAGCCTCCCGTGGCGGGGTCCGGCTCGAGAGCGTAGAAAGGAGAGACGACTTCGATCGCGCGCGCGTTCGAGTATCGGGACCGGACCCGATTTCGAGATTCGACGTTCTCTTCATTGGCCCGCTCCGAGATGCCGGCGATCACCGGGAGCACTTGGCCGAAGGTGTCGCTCGGCTCGGCATAGTCGATGGCTAGGACGCTGCTGTCGGTGCTGCTCACCGCGTAGAGATAGCGTTCGGTCGCTGCTCGACCGTCCCGCGCGGGGGTCGCCGGCACGAACGGGGTCACCGCCACGTCGATCGTCGGAGTGCCGGTGATGATGGGATCGATCGGGGTCGCGCCGAGCCGATCCAAGGCAAAACGATGGATGACGGGCTGATTCGCGTCGGCCACGAGCAGCACGTCGTCCGCCGTGCCCGCCTCGCTTCCCTCGTCGGCACTGACCCCAGAATCGAGCGTCAGCGCGATGGGCCTCGGCCCGGACGCGTCACCGTCGATGCAGGTTGCGGTGGTTCGCACCGTCTTCACGTCTCGAGCATCTGGCCCCCCCTCGGGGCAGACCCGGTGGTAGGTGTTCTCAGCGGTCGATTCGGGGGGGTCGCCGAGGGTGACCGAGTCGCAGTCATACGTGCCGAGAGGCAGAAAGGTCACCTCGCCCAGGCGTTGCGCGCCGGTGATCGGCTCGATCTCGACGCGGATCTGGGCGACCTGGCCGAGCTCGGGAATCGCTGCGTACAGATTCCGAAAGACGATACCGTATCGTCGGTCGCTCGTAGCGGGCGGGTCCTGACCCGGATCGACGGGAGGCAGGGGCGATGCTGCAGCGAGCTCATGCAACGCGAGATCGCTCGGTCCCGCCTCGAAGCGAACCTGTTGGGTCGCGAGAGCGGAGTCTCCGACGAGGAGCGCTTCGGTAGGGATGGCCTGAACGCTTTTCGCGCTGAAGCTGCTCACGTAGGCATAGGTCGGCTCGAACGGGGAGATCTGGAGTCCGGTCGGTTCTTCCCCCACGCGAAACGCGGTCACGCCTGGAACCGTACGATTGGTGTCGAAGATCGTGGATCTCGTGAAGCTGGCGATGGCGACCGTCCCATTCTGGGTTTGGGTCACCGCGCCCAAGAGCTGCACCTGTGTGTCGGTTGCCGTGATCGCATCCGGATCGCACGCCTCGAGCGGCAACAGATCGTTCAAGATGTAGAGGTTGGCGGAGTCGAGCTCGAGGTCCGCACACAAGAGCTGAATCTTGTCGGTGCGATCGAGCGACGCGAGCGCGACGTTGGTCGCGTTTCGTCGGCACGACGCGAGGACGCTGGCGCACAGGAGCAATGCGAGCAAGCATCTCATCGTGGCAGCCCCGAGACGGGTTGGGGGAACCCGACGAGACCGAGGAGCACCGGCGCGCACTCCTCCGGACTCATCGCGCCTCCCTCGAGGCAAGCGAGCAGTGGCTGAAGGTTGGCCACCCGAATCACCGAGGTGTTGAAGTCCGCGACGTAGAGCAGCCGCCGGGCGGCGTCGATCGCAAACTCGAAGGCTCCACTGATGTTGGTCAGCACCGTGACTCCCTGCAACAGGTCGGCGTCGATGACCTGAACGTTGCGCGATAGGAAACAGCTCACGAAGGCCAGTAGCACGACGCCGTCTCGTGCGGGGACCTCGGCAAGCTGAACCCGGGAAGGGTCGGGGCATGAGGAAATCTGGCCTACCATGCTCAACTCCCCGCCTGCGGATTCGCTCCGCGCGACCACGAGCGCTTCGGGCGTCTTCGACACGATATAGGCGAGGTTTCGGTCCGGGCGAGGGTCGAAGAGGATGTCGCGATTGATGCTGCCGTTGTCGAGCCCCGTCACCAAGAGGGCGCCCGCATCGAAGAGGTAGCTCTGTAGCGGATCGCCGTCGATGCCGATGCCGACTCGAACGATCTGCGAGGCGACCGAGCTCGGGATCCAGGCCCGTTTGGCCCCCGGCTCGTACGTGATCGTGACTTGCTCCGGCGCGAGCCCCGAGAGGGTCGCTGCGAGGCGCGGTCTTTGCTGCGGCTCGGGGCCGTCCGGGCGAAACTGATCGAAGAACAGGCTCACCGCGCCCTCGCGGTGCGCCATCAAGACGTAATCGCCACGAAAGGCCGGGTCATCGGGATTGTCGGGAGGGCCGAAGTCCTGCGCCAGGCTGCCCACGTATACGTCGACGGGATCCCTCGGCACGACGAGGTCGACCCCGGGGTTGACGAGCTCAGCGCTCCCGGTCCGGTACGGCCGCGAGCACGTCTGCGGCTCCTCTCCAAACGCCCCGCCGCAGCGGAGCTGCCCCTCCTCGTTGGTGTCGATGAAGGTGAGGTTCGCATCGCTTCGCACCGGGAGATAGAGGCGCCGTCCGTCCGTCGAGACGCCCAGACCGTCTGCAAAGGACCCGATCTGAACCTCGCCGGGAATCAGGCCGTCGACCGGTACGAGTCGCAGCGCCACTCCCTGATCGGGGAACTCTACCCCTGCCGGAACGACCGAGCACCGGTCCCGAGGGATGGAGACGCAGCCCTCGTCCAGGTAGGGAACGCAGCCGCAAAGCTCCAGATCGTTGATGTTGCCCTGGAAGTCGGGATCGAGGCAGCTCTGGAGCACGCCCACGCCGACCCCTACGCAATCGTCGTCGACGATCGGGTCGCAGGGGCAGGCCGGGCTGGTGATGTCGGCTCCGGGCAGTAGACACGCCGGGCGAAAGCCTTGGCCGACGCAGCCGGTGATGATCGCGTCGACCAACTTGTCGAGGTCGTAGGATTGAACGTTGCCGGAGTTGTATTGAAGAGCGAAGTTCGAGCTCACGACGTAGAGGTACTTGGCCTCGCCCTCGGCGTTCCGGTCGACCGAGGTCTCGATGGCGATGGGGAACGACATCAGCCCAGGCAGGATCGACTCTCCGTCCCTGTTCGTGCAGCCGATCGAGACAGTCCCGGAAATAAGCAAGAACCCCAGAGCCAGGCGAACGGACGCGCTCTGCGGGCCGAATCGAGACCCCATGGAGCGCCACCCTAGCCGTTCGCCCCAACGGGAGCAACTGGCAGCGAAGCCCCTAATTCCAAGGATCCAGGATGGCCTGATCCCGACTGAGAGACCCTTTGGCCGCTGGGCGACGCTTCCGCGGAATCGTTTTGCTGCGAGCCTTGTCCACCCCTTCACGTGGCGTCGTTGCGACGGAGGTCACCGATCGATCGTCACGCGGGTCAGGTGCAGATACCTCCTCCTCGGCAGGCGTGACCTCGGCAGACGTGACCGTTGCAGGGGCGATCGCCGTCTCGGTCCGTGCAGATGGCCGTGGGGGGGCGACGCTCAGGCTTTCGGACTCGGTCGAGTGGCCGCCAACCGCGTTCATCACCAACGTTCCGATCAGTGCCAGCACGGCGAGGGCGAGACCTCCGAGATAGATGGGCGCCACGACTCGCCGTTTGCGCGGCGGCCGGGTGGGCGCGAGCGTCACCGTGTTTGGGCCCGTCGGCTTGAGACCCCTTCGGACGCGCTCGAGGTCGGCGAGGAGCTCCTGCATCGTCTGGTAGCGCCGCTCCCTCTCCTTTTCCAAGCAGCGCATGATCACTTGCTCGAGCCGGTCGGAGACGTCCGTAGCGCGGACCTTCGGTGGAATCGGGTCCTCGTACATCTGCTTGGTCAAGATGCCCATCATCGTATCCGCGTCGTGCGGAACGTGACCGGTGACCATCTCGTACAACAGCACGCCCATCGCGTAGATGTCGGTTCGAAGATCGACATCGTCTCCTTGACACTGCTCGGGTGACATGTAGTGAGGCGTGCCGAGAACCTCGCCGGCGCGGGTGAGGCGTTTGGGCCCGTTGGCGACTTTGGCGATCCCGAAATCGAGAACTTTCACGAAGTCTTCTGCGTCGTCGCGCCGAACCAGAAACACATTTTCCGGCTTCAGGTCACGATGAACGATTCCTGCGTCGTGCGCCGCGCCGAGCGCGCGACAGACCTGCAAGGCGATGCGCACCGCCCGCTCCTCGGGCATGCGCTCGGCGACGTCGATCGCGTCGATCAGGTCGACCCCCTGCAAATATTCCATCACGAAGTAAGTCGAGCCGTCGTCCAACGTGCCGAAGTCACTGATGTCGACGATGTGCTGGTTACCAATGCCCGAGGCGCTTTCCGCCTCGCGCCGGAATCGCGCAATCACCTCCGGGTCGCGTGTGTTCTCGCGCCGAAGCACCTTCATGGCGAGCGGCTTGTTCAGGCGCGTGTGGGTGACCCGATAGACCAACCCCATGCCGCCCTCGCCAAGCACGGTTTCCACGCGGTAGCGTCCGTCGATCGTCCGGCCGATCAAACCGTCGAATGTCTTCGACACCCCAGAATGAGGCCTCTCCACCGCCGGGTCGTCAAACCCACTCGCCGGATCCTTCATACAATCCCAGCATAATCTTACACATCGCTCCCGTCCAGGATTGATTTCGGCCGAGAATCGCTGGGAAAGAAGGGTGCAGTCAGTGCCGAAGACGGGCTTGGGCCGCGGCCAGGCGGGCTCCGGGCAGCTGCGGGAGCGGCGCGGAGACGAAGTCGAGGCCCAGCCGCTCACACATTTCGATGGAGGCGGGGCTCCCACCCTGGTCACCGCACAGCCCCGCGATCAAGTTCGGGCGAACCGCCTTGCCTCGTTGCAGTGCGATGCTCATCAGCTCACAGACGCGGTCGTCGAGATGCGTGAACGGGTCCCGCGCCACCATGCCGAGGTCGTTGAGATAGGTCGGCAAGAACCGGCTTGCATCGTCGCGGCTGATGCCAAGTGTCGTCTGGGTCAGATCGTTGCCGCCGAAGGAGAAGAAATGCGTGTACCGGGCGAGCTCGTCCGCGATGAGGCAGGCGCGCGGGAGCTCGATCATGGCGCCCACCCGGTGGGTGAACGAGCTCGTCGGCTCGATGAAGACACGCTCGTAGATGCGCCTCAGCATGACGCACACGGCCTCGACCTCGCTGGCGAACGACACCATCGGAATCAAGATCTCGAGCTCGACCGGTATTCCCTCGTCCGTGCAATCCCGGGCCGCGCTCAGCATGGCGCGAAGCTGCATGTCGTAAAGCCCTGGGATCGTGAGACCGGCCCGCACGCCGCGGTGGCCGAAGGCGGGGTTCGATTCGTGAAATCGGGCCGCCGCCTTCATGACCTCCTCGGGCTCGAAGTCGAGCGCCTCTGCGACCTCGCAGAGCGATGCTTCGTGTAGCGGCAGAAATTCGCCGAGCGCCCGGTCGAGGAGACGAATCGTCACCGGCCTTCCGCTCATCGCGACGAAGATCTCGATGAAGTCGTCGCGCTGCGCGCGTTCGAGCTCCGAGAGCCACCGGCTGCGCTCCTCGGCCTCCAACGCAAGCAGCGCACACCGCATCGAAAGCAGGCGATCCGGGGCGAAAAACATCCGCTCCGTGCGGCATAGCCCGACGCCTTCGGCCCCGTAGCTCAAAGCCGCGCGGGCGGTCTGCGGTGTGTCGGCTTCCGCGTAGACACGCATGCGGCGAACCCCGTCTGCCCACGCCATCAGCTCCTCAAGCTCGTCGACCGTCGCAGAGGCCACCATGTCGAGGGCGCCCGAGTAGACCTTCCCTGTCGAGCCGTCGAGGGTCAGCAGGTCGCCCTCGACCAGAGCCACGGACGAGCTCGAGTCACCGAGTTGTACGGTACGCCGGCGCATGTCGATCTTCAGTGCCCCGCACCCGACCACGCAGCACTTGCCGAGTCCGCGCGCCACGACAGCGGCGTGCGACGTCATTCCACCCGCTGCGGTCACGACGCCTTTGGCAGCCTTCATGCCATGGATGTCTTCGGCGCTCGTTTCCTGCCGGATCAGGATGACCTCCTGGCCTTCCGCGACCCAGCGAACCGCATCGTCGGCGTCGAAGACGATTCGGCCCGATGCGGCTCCCGGGCTTGCGGGCAGACCCACGGCAAGCGGCTCGATCCCTCGGGCAGTGAGCTCGACTTGCCCAGGAAGGCGAGCTTGAAGGAGCTGCTCGAGAGAGCGCGCATCGACGCGGAGCAAGGCATCTTCTTCGGTGAGCACGCCTTCATGCACCATGTCGACCGCCACGCGGACCGCCGCGGGCGCGGTGCGTTTCGCCGTGCGGGTCTGGAGCAGATAGGCTCGCCCGTCTTCGATCGTGAACTCGATGTCCTGCATGTCGCCGAAGTGGCGTTCGAGCGAGGCACAATAGGCGGAGATCGCCTCGAAGGCGTCGGGCAGCGCGGCTTCGAGGCTCGACGCCTCTTGACCTCGCCGCGACGCGGATTTCGTGAGCGACACCGGGGTGCGAATTCCTGCAACGACGTCCTCGCCCTGGGCGTTTGGGAGAAACTCGCCGTAGAGCCGTTTCTCCCCGTTCGACGGGTTGCGGGTGAAGGCGACGCCCGAGCCGCTTCGAGGGCCGGTATTCCCAAAGACCATGGCCTGCACCGTGCAAGAGGTTCCGCTTTCGTCACCGATGCCTTGCATGCGCCTGTATCGGACGGCGCGGGAGTTGTCCCACGACCTCAAGACGCCGCCGATCGCGTCCCAAAGCTGAGTGTCCGCGTCTTGCGGGAAGGGTGATCCAGATACTTCCTGAACGGTGGCGAGGTACGATCCGACGAGCTCCTCGAGGGAAGGCACCGAAAGCTCGGAGTCGAGCATGCGTGGTCGCCCCAAGCGCGTCTTGAGATCGCCGAGGAGGTGTTGAAAGCGCTCCCCTCCCACGCCGCGGACCACCGTTGCGTACATCTGAATCAAACGGCGGTAGGCATCGAGCGCGAATCGCTCGTCGCCGTGCTCTGCGGCGAGCCCTCCGATCGTGCGCTCGCTGAGTCCCACGTTGAGCAACGTGTCCAACATGCCGGGCATCGAGACCGGCGCGCCCGAACGGACGGCTAGGAGCAGCGGGTGCTGCGCATCCCCGAAGCGTTTGCCCAGACGCTCTTCGACGGAGCGGAGCGCGTGCTCGAATGCGACCTCGAAGCCATCGGGCCAACGGCCGCTCTCTTTGTATTGTCTTCCGACGTCGGTCGTGATCGTGAACCCCGGAGGCACCGGAATGCCGAGCGCGGTCATCTCGTGGAGGCCGGCAGCCTTCGTTCCGAGGAGCTGCACGCGGATGTCGGGGTCCAGCGTGGCGTCAAGCGGATAGAGAAGGGTCACGGCGCTGCAACTTTGTCCCGAGCTGATGGAAGTGCGCAATGTCGTTCACCGTGTCCGCGATTTCTCCGAGCAAACGCAGCCGATTGTTTCGTACTTGTGCGTCGTCGACCATGACGAACACCTCGTCGAAGAACCGGTCGATCGGCGCGCCGAGCTCCTTGGCGACCAGGTTCAAGGCGTCCGCGTAGCGGCGCTCGCCGGTGGCTTCCCGAATTTGATCCCGTACGGTGCCGAACCGTTCGGCGAGCGCCCTCTCCGCTCCATCTTCCAGTAGCTCGCGATCGATCGGGCCTCGCTCGCTCTCCTTCGTGATGTTGAAGGCGCGCTTGAACGCGACCGCGAGAGCCTCGAATTCCGGGGTGTCGCCGACCTCGGATACGGCCTCGATTCGGGTCCGAAGATCACGCAAGGAGGTGCCGTCCCAGGCTCCGAGGCATGCGTCGACGACGTCGCCCCCGTAGGTGCCTTTGAGCACCCCCCGAACTCGGCCGCGAAAGAAATCATCGAGTGACGCGCGAACGTCGGCGGCTGGGGCGAGATCGGCGTCGCCTTCGTACGCCTCGTACGCTTGGTCGATGAGGCGTTTGACGTCGACGTCGATCGGTCCTTCGAAGGCGATTCGAATGATGCCGAGCGCGGCGCGGCGAAGCGCGAATGGGTCGGCGGACCCACTCGGGACGAGCCCGATGGAAAAGCAGCCCACCAAGGTATCGATTCGATCGGCGACCGCGACGACGGCGCCAACCAACTCTTCCGGGACGACGTCGTCCGCTCCTTGCGGGCGGTAGTGATCGCGGATCGCATCGGCGACCGCGGTGTCGATGCCTTCCCGCAGAGCATACCAACGCCCCATCTCTCCTTGAAGCTCCGGGAACTCGTAGACGATCAGGGTTTCGAGGTCGGCCTTGCAGAGCCGAGCAGCCTCCGTGCATGCACCCGGGTCGACCCCTGCCTGCTCGGCAAGTGCGCGCGCATTGGCTTGCAGCCGGCGGACCTTGGCACCCATCGTGCCGAGCTTCGATTGGAACACCACGGACTCGAGCTTCTCGAGCCGGCTCGCGAGCGGCGCCTTGCGATCCTCTTCGACGAAGAAACGGGCATCAGCCAGACGCGCGCGAAGAACCCGGTCATTGCCTCGCGCGATCGTCTCCGGATCCCGGGCGGTGTTGACCACGTTGAGGTAAGACGGCAGCAACGCGCCGCCTTCCGATCCACGGACGGCGAAGTAGCGCTGGTGGTCGCGCATCACCGAGACCACGACCGCCTCGGGAAGCTCGAGAAAGGACGCGTCATACGTGCCAGGCACCGTGAAAGGCTCTTCGACGAGCGACACGCATTCGTCTGCGAGGAACGCGTCGGGCACGAGGATGCCGCCGATCGCTTTCGCGGAGGCCAGCAGCCCTTCCATCATCCGGTCCTTCCGGCGCTTCACGTCGACGATGACGTGTGCGCGTTCGAGCGCCTGCTCGTAATCGCTGGCGTCGGTCAGGTCGAAGGGCGCCGGAGCAAGAAAGCGGTGGCCTCGCGTCTCACGGTTCGCCCGTACCCCCGCGAACTCGAACTCGACGACGTCGGGGCCGAGCAGCGAGACGATCCAGTGAATGGGCCTGCCGAACGCGACCTCCCCGGAGCCCCACCGCATCGACTTGGGGAATGCGATGCGATGGCAGAGTTGCGGGAGGATCTCGGCGAGCACCTCGTCCGTCGCCTCGCCTGATTCGTGCACCTGGACGCTGACGTAGTCTGCCTTGTCGGTCGTGTGTTTCCGAAGGTCGGTGACCGCGACGCCGTGCTTTTTCGCAAACCCGGTTGCGGCCTTTTGGGGGGAGCCATCCGCTGCGAACGCGGCGCTCCACGGGGGGCCGATGATCGTCTCGTCGCGGTCCGCTTGGCGAGACCTGAGGCCGACGATCCTCAACGCGAGCCGACGGGGGGTTCCCATGGCGTGCACCCCGAACGAGTCGGTTCCGAGGCGAGCCTGCGTCACGAGCTCGAGCGCATGAGCTTTCATCGAATGCAGCGCGTGCCTGACGAACGAGGCGGGGAGCTCTTCAGTCCCAATCTCCAGCAAAAACTCGGGTGACATCGAGAGGCGTTGCTACCAGACGGGATCCGCCCGTGCAATGGGGCATGGCCCCGAGCATGCTATTGTGCCGCCGCGGAGGTCTCGAGCAGAGGAAAGCCCTGGGCTTCGCGCTGTAGATACCAGGATTCAGCGACCGCTCGGGCCAGAAGCCTCACACGGCCGATGTAGCGTTGACGCTCGGTGACGCTGATCGCGCCTCGGGCATCGAGAACGTTGAAGTAGTGGCTGCACTTGATGACCGCGTCGTAGGCCGGAAGCACCAGCCGCTCGAGCGGTTGGCGGTCGAAGTGCAGGGAACCACCCTTCCCCCTCTCGTCTCGGAGACCCAGCAAGACCGCGACCTGCGCCTCATATTCCGAGAACAGCTTCTTCTGGAGCTCGATGTCTGCCTGCTCGAAGTTGTACGTGCTCCACTCCCACTCGGCGCGCTTGTAGAGGTCGCCGTATCGAATGCCGGGGGCCCACCGGAGCTCGTAGACGTCGTCGACGTCCTGCAAGTACATGGCGATGCGCTCGAGCCCGTAGGTGAGCTCACCGCTCACAGGCTTGCAATCGAGTCCGCCGCACTGCTGAAAGTAAGTGAATTGGCTGATCTCGAGCCCGTCGAGCCACACCTGCCATCCGAGGCCCCATGCTCCGAGTGTCGGTGACTCCCAATCATCCTCGATGAAGCGGATGTCGTGGTGGCTCGGATCGGTCCCAAGCGCCCGAAGCGACTCGAGGTAGAGCTCCTGGATGTCGAGCGGCGAGGGTTTGAGGATCACCTGGTATTGGTGGAACTGCTGCAACCGGTTCGGATTCTCGCCGTATCGGCCGTCGGTGGGGCGGCGGCTCGGCTCGACATACGCGACGTTCCAGGGTTCGGGGCCGATCGCGCGCAAGAAGGTATGTGGGTTGAAGGTGCCGGCCCCGACCTCGGAATTGTAGGGTTGTACGATCAGGCATCCGCGCTCTGCCCAGAAGCGCTCGAGCGCCAGGATCAGCTCTTGGAAGGTCATCCGAAGTCGTCCTCGTCTTCGTCGTCGTCCTCCTCGTCTTCGTCGTCGTCCTCCTCGTCTTCGTCGTCGTCCTCCTCGTCGTCGTCCTCGTCCTCGTCGCCCCTCTCCGCGTCTGCTTCCGCCTCGATCATAGCGTCCTCCTCGGCGAGCAGCTCTTGCTCGGCCTCCTCGAGGGCTTCGGCAGCGGCGAGCTCCGCGGCCGCCACATCGATCGATTCGCCGATCGTCCGTTCGAACAGGGCCCTGTGCTCGTCGGTGAGGTCGCTGAACTCTTGAAGCGTCGGCAGGTCTTTCAGGCTGCTCATGCCAAAGAACTCCAAGAACCCCGGCGTCGTTCCGTAGACCAGCGGCCTGCCAGGCTCGTCCTTGCGTCCGAGAATCTTCACGAGGCCGCGTTCGGCCAGCATCTTGAGAGAGGAGCCGGAGTCGACTCCCCGCACGTCATCCACCTCGGGTCGCGTGATCGGCTGACGGTACGCGACGATAGCCAGGGTCTCGAGCTGCGCCCGGGTGAGACGGATCGGTTTCGGCGCGACGAGCGTCTTCACGAAGTCGGCGCTCTCGCGCGCGGATCGGAACTGATAACCGCCAGCGACGAAGTAGAGGTGGATGCCGCGGTGCTGATAGTCGGCGACGAGCTCGTCGAGCAGCGGCTGGACTTCGGCGACGGTCGCGCGCGCGGCCCGGGCCAGCTTCTTCGGAGTGACGGGCCGGTCGGACACGAAGATGAGACTCTCGAGGACGCACTTGAGTGATTCGCCGCTCGGCGCGATCAAGGCCCCCGCGCCGTTTTCGGAGGCGCCTTCCTCGGTGTGCAGATTGGCTTGGGTCATGACTCTCGCTCGTCCTCATTCCATGCGTACGAAGCCCTGGAGGTGCCCGCCGGCACGACGACCGATGCGCGTGCATTCCTCGCCGGCCGCTCCACGTCGGCAGGCACGATCGGTTCGCCTGATGCGTCGAGGAGCGCGTACTCGAGATAGATCGGCTCCTCGTGATCGGTTTGGTAGATGCTTGCGAGGCGCATCTTTGCCATCTCGAGCAGCGCCAGGAAGGTGACTACCAGATCGTACGACGTGCTGACGCCTTCGAATAGCTCGTCGAACCGGCAACGGCGTCGCTCGCGAAGCAAATCGACCAGCCCGCTGATGCGCTCTTGAATCGAGATCCGCTCCGCGTCGACTTCGAGCGAGAGGCTCCCGCCGACGCGCTCCGCGATCGTCTTGAGTGCGTCGAGCAGCTTGAAGACGCTGACCTGCGCGAGGTCTGGCTCCCCGTCGACGGTCAGCCGGGGCGAGCCCCGAGAAAACACGTCCCGCCCGGCGATTGCGCGCTGGCCTAGATCTGCGGCGACCGTCTTGTACTTCTGGTACTCGAGCAGACGCCGGATCAGCTCGGCGCGCGGGTCGACCTCGTCGGCAACCTCGTCGTCCTGGTCCTCGGGCGGGCGCGGCAGGAGCATCTTGCTCTTGATGTGAGCCAGGGTCGCTGCCATCACGAGGTATTCCGAGGCGACGTCGAGATTGAGCTCCTTCATCAATCCGAGGTATTCCAGGTACTTGTCGGTGATGAACGCGATCGGCAGATCCAGGATGTCGAGCTCGTGCTTGCGGATGAGATGAAGGAGTAAATCGAGCGGGCCCTCGAAGTTCGGAAGCTCGATTCGAAAGTCGGGGTCGAGGGCCTCCGGGGCCTCGGGCGCCGCAATGGGGCTGGGCTCGATCATCGCAAGGGAACCATGCGCTGCTAGGCTCCCCAGTGTCAATCGCTCCGGGCTTCGTTCAGAGCCTCGATGACGGCCTCTACGTGTCCCTTCACGCTGACCTTCGGGAAGTGCTTGATGACTTTCCCATCGGGGTCGATCAGCACGGTGGAGCGGATGATTCCCATCGATTTCTTCCCGTACATGTTCTTCTCGCCCCACGCGCCGTACTTCTGCAGCATCTTGCCGTCGGGGTCGCTGAGGAGCGAGAACTTCAGTCCGTGTTTGTCCGCGAACTTACAATGGGACTCGATCGAATCCTTGCTGACACCCACCACCACCGCGTCGCGCGCATTGATCTTGCGCAGTGCTCGATTGAAGTCGATCGCCTCGGTCGTGCAGCCGGGGGTGTCGTCCTTCGGGTAGAAGTAGAGGATCACGTACTTGCCGGCCAGGTCTTTGAGAGCGAGCTTGCCACCGGTCGACGAGGGCAGACTGAATGGAGGAGCCTTCCGGCCTTCTTGAATCATGGCGAGGGCTCTAGTGCCGGCGTACGCCGCATGTCAACAGATCTCGGTCGCGCGAACTTGGATTCCGCTCCGGACGCCCTCAAGATGGAGCCATGATGCGCCGCACGCTCATCGTCGGAGACGTTCACGGTTGTCGTGAGGAACTCGGAGATCTGCTCGAAGCATCGGGCTGGGACGAGGACGATAAGCTGGTGTTCGTGGGAGATTTGGTCGCTAAGGGTCCGGATTCGCTCGGAGTCGTTCGGCTGGCTAGGAGCATCGGCGCCGGTGCGGTGCGAGGCAATCACGACCAGCGCTGCCTCGGCTGGTGGGAGGCGAAGCGCAGGGGCCACGAGCTGCCCCGGCTCAAGGCGACGCACCAGCGGGTCGCGGACGAGCTCGAGGAGAACGACTGGCGGTGGCTTTCGGGCTGCCCGCTCTTCATCGAGCTGCCCGAGCATGACGCCCTGGTCGTGCATGCCGGGTTGGTGCCCGGCGTTCCCCTCGAGCAGCAGGATCCGGACGACCTCATGAACATGCGCAGCATCCTCTCCGATGGGACCACCTCCAAGAGTTATGAGGAGGGCACGCCGTGGGCCTCGATGTGGCCAGGCCCCCAGCTCGTCGTGTTCGGGCACGATGCAGTGCGCGGCCTTCAAACCCGTCCTCATGCCATGGGGATCGATACGGGCTGCGTCTACGGCGGCTGGCTGACGGGGCTTTGGTTGCCCAGCAAGGACCTCGTCTCGGTGCCCGCGCGCGCAACCTACGCTCAGCCAGGGAAGGACTGAGCGCGGTGGAGGTTTGGGTCTGCCGACGTGAGGAGCTACGGCCGGGTATCGTGCGCACCGCGAAGCTCGGTCACGACGACCAGGGGCTTCCGATCATGGCCCTGCTCCTCCTCGATGACCGAGGCGTGATCGTCGCGTATCGCAACCTCTGCCGGCATCTTCCGGTGCCGCTCGACGGCGGGACGGGCGAGCTCTTGAGCGAGGACGGTGCCCACCTCGTGTGCGGAACGCACGGCGCGACCTACCGGCTGCGGGACGGCTACTGTGTGGACGGCCCCTGTGAAGGTCTGACCCTACACCGGCTCCGCGTTCGTGAGGACAGCGGAGATCTGTACGTGTCGGATCGAGCAACTGCTCCCGCGAAGTGAGGTCGGCGACGAGGGAAGAAACCAGCTGGCGGCGGATTCGTCATCCCGTCTTTTCGCGTCTGGCGCTCCAGGCTGCAGGGGAGGAGAGCGGGCCCACCTCTGCCCATGGCTCGTCTTCACAGTGGCGCACCACCTTCTTGCGAGCCGTGAGAACCTCCACACCGTCCCGTGTCACGAGCACCGTATGCTCGAACTGCGCAGACAGAGAGCGATCCATGGTGAGCACGGTCCACTCGTCGTCCATCACCTCCGTCTGGTAGCCGCCGAGGTTGATCATCGGCTCGATCGTGAACACCATGCCGGCCTTCATGCGCTTGTCTTTGCCGCGCCGGCCGAAGTGCGGAATCTGGGGGGGCATGTGAAACTCGCGCCCGACCCCATGGCCGACGTAGTCGCGAACCACCGAGCAGCCCCTGCTTTCGGCGTACTCCTGAATTGCCGCCCCGATGTCCCCGATCCGCTTTCCATGCGCCACCTCCGCGATCCCGAGCTCGAGACAACGGCGGGCCGTCTCGACGACCAGAATCGCTTCTTCGCTCGGCTCGCCCACGTAGAACGTCACGCTGGTGTCGCCGTGGTAGCCGTGCTGCCTCGGCAGATAGGTGGTGACGTCGACGTTGACGATGTCCCCGTTTTTCAGCACGTAGGGACCTGGAATCCCGTGGCAGACGCAGTCGTTGACGCTCGTACAGACGCTCTTCGGAAATCCTTTGTAATCGAGCGGCGAGGGATAGGCGCCGCGAGACACGATGTACTCGTGAACGAACTCATCGATGTCGTTCGTCGTGAGTCCTGGACGAATGAGCTCTCCGACGGACGTCAGGCAGTCGGCGGCAAGTTGGCAGGAGAGCCGCATGTCTTGAAGCATGCGGGGGGTCATGAGCTCGATGGCGGACAAGGGTTCCTCAGGCGGGGCGCCTTCCTCGTTCTAGGACAGGGCCGCGAGTTGTCGAGCGGTTCGGCGGCGAGCCCGGGTTTGACCTGCCGTGCCGATGGCACTAGACACCCGTGGCAAATCGCATCACCAGGCTTTTTCATGTCAAACAGCTTCAACAACGTTCCGATGAGCGACGCGATGGCCGAGCGCACCGTGAAGGAAGACGCGTTCTGGACCGGGCCCAAGCTCGTCCTCCTGAGCTTCGCCACGCTCGCCGTTTGCTTTACGCTCCTGTGGGCGATGGCGCAGGGCCTCATCGGCCCGACCCAACATGACGCGGACTATGGGCATGAGGAGCACCTGCTGCAGCCTGGTGGCGGCCCGATCGACTGAGCCCGGCTTCCCGGTCCGAGGTGCTAGAAGTCGAAGTCGAGCTCTTGCGGCTCGTCGCTCCGAAGGGAGTCGTCCTCGCCCGCCTCGAAGGTCGCCTCCGAATAGAGATCGTCGAGAGACCACCCGGCCTTGTGGTGGCGGCGCAATTCCTCCCGCTCGAACTCGGCCAGTGACTCGTAACTTTTGGGTCCCCTAGGGCGCATGTCCCCTCCATTTTCTGTCAGCTCGCCAGCCCGGAGCGGTGCGGCAAATGACTACTTTGTCCTACACTGCAGCACACCCTACCCAGAGCGATCGAGATGGCAAAAAAATAGACGAGATTGAAACCACGGACCTGCACTGGTAGACGCAACCCATGAGTCGGGTGGTAGCGATCGCCAACCAGAAGGGCGGCGTTGGAAAGACGACGACGGCGGTCAACTTGGGCGCGAGCCTTGCCGTCGCCGAGCAGCGCGTTCTCCTGGTCGATCTCGATCCTCAGGGCAATGCATCGACGGGGGTCGGTTGTAAGCCCGGGGACCAGGAGCAGGAGGGCTCCTACGAGCTCCTGCTCGGCGAGGCCCGTGCGGCCGACGTCATCGTCGAGACCGAGATGCCCTACTTGCACGTCATCGCCGCGACCCAAGACCTGGTGGGCGCGGAGCGGGACCTGCTTCAGGCAGAAGACAGCGCAACCCGGTTGCGCGGCGCGCTGAGCTCGGTGCGCGACGACTACGACTTCATCGTCGTGGATTGCCCGCCGTCGCTCGGCATGTTGACGATCAACGCACTCACCGCAGCCGATCTCGTGATCGTTCCACTTCAGTGTGAGTATTACGCCCTCGAGGGCTTGTCGCAGCTGGTCGGAACCATCGAGCGCGTTCGCGCCTCGGTCAACGAGCGCCTGGAAATTCACGGTGTGCTTCTCACCATGTTCGATTCTCGCAACAACCTGGCCAACGAAGTCGCCGATGAGGTGCGACGTCACTTTCGGGTCTACGAGACGATCATTCCGCGAAACGTCCGTCTCGCCGAGGCTCCTTCGCACGGAAAACCAGTGATTTTGTATGATGCTTCGTCGAGAGGGTCGTACACGTACTTGAATCTGGCGCGCGAGCTGCTCGATGACCTGGAGGCAGCAGCATAGTGGCCCGCCGGCGTCTCGGGCGGGGCTTGGACGGTTTGCTTCCGGCGATCCCGCCGGCATCGGAACGCGTCGCAAAGAACACGGCGGCGATCGAGGACTTGCACCGAGGCCGCATGCAGCCTCGCACCCGGGTCGATGCCGCGGCCCTCGCCGAGCTCACCGCGTCGATCCGAGAGCACGGCGTGCTCGAGCCGATCCTGGTTCGCAAGCGACCCTCCGGCGGATTCGAAATCATCGCGGGCGAGCGACGTTGGCGGGCGGCTCAGCAGGCCGGCTTGAAGGAAGTCCCCATCTTCGTGCATCAGCTCGACGACGAGGCCGCGTTCGAGGCGGCGCTCGTCGAGAATCTTCAACGCGAGGATCTGAACCCGATGGAGACGGCACGCGCGTTCCAGCGTCTGGTCGACGACTACGGTTACACGCAAGAGACGATCGCGACGAAGGTCGGGAAAGAACGTTCGACCGTCGCGAATGCCATGAGGTTGCTGAAGCTCCCCAAAGACGTGATGGAGCTCGTCGAAACTGGAGAGCTCAGTGAAGGTCATGCCCGCGCGTTGCTCTCGGCGCAGAGCGCTGCGGGGATGAAAAAGCTCGCCCGGGACGTGGTGTCGAAGGGCTGGAGCGTTCGGGAAGCAGAGAGGCAAGCGCGCCGCCTGGCGCGAGCCGATGGGGCGCCTTCGCAGAACACGGGCAAGAGCACCAATGTGCGTGACTTGGAGAGTCGATTGTCGCGTGCGCTCGGCTCTGCGACGAAGATCCACGAGAGCGGCAAAGGGCGCGGCCAGGTGCGCATCCACTACTCGAGCCTCGACGAGCTCGACCGCCTGATCGAGAAGCTGACCCGATAACGCAAGCCCTCGGGACGCGGGATGAACCGCGTTGTGCTGAACATTGCAGAACTCGACGGAAACTACCGCGGGACGGCGAAGGAAGTGCGAGCCGGCTTTCGTGACTTCAATCCCGCGAACGGCTCGGGACGGGCGTGCTCGCGAGCGGGACCCGCTCCGCCGGCTCCTCACGCCACCCTAGGTCTAGCGTCGCCCCCGCTCGCTGTGCTGCCCATCCCGAGCCGTCCTCCTCCGTAGAAGTCTCCGCACGGAGGGGCACGGGAATTCGCGCGACATGGGGTGGAGTCGACGTCGCGAATGACAATCGGCATGCATGCACCCCCCTCCGATTGGCGTGAGCGCCGAGGCGAGGCTTGCGTGGCTCCCGGCCCGAAGCCCAACCGGCCACCTTTGCAAGCCGAGCCGTTCGACGGAACCCCGTGTCGTGCGAATTCCAGAGCCCCGGCATGCTGCCGGCGACGGTGTGTGGGCGGCTGTGACACGGCCTCACGGCCCCGGCCCTTTGCGCACTATCGCGGTGCTACAGGATTCGGGCTTCGGCGGCGTCGACCGTGTTGCTGAGGAGCATCGCGATCGTCATCGGGCCGACGCCGCCGGGGACTGGCGTGATGTAGGAGGCGCGCTTCTTGGCGCCTTCGAAGTCGACATCACCGGTCAGGGTGCCATCATCGAGGCGATTGATCCCCACGTCGATCACGACAGCGCCCTTCTTCACCCAGTGGCCCTGGACGAGGGCAGGGCTGCCGACCGCGGCGACGAGGACGTCCGACTCCCGGACTCGATCGGCGAGGTCTTGCGTGCGCGAGTGTGCGATGGTCACGGTGGCGTGCTTCTCGAGGAGCATGAGCGCGATCGGCTTGCCCACCAACGTGCTGCGGCCGAGAACCAACGCCCGCTTACCCTTGAGGTCACAGCCGATGTGTTCGAGCATCCGCATGCAGCCGCTAGGCGTGCAAGGCCGGAGCCCCCTTCGCCCGACGACGAGAAGCCCGGCATTGAATGGATGAAGGCCATCGACGTCTTTGGCAGGGTCGATCGCATCGATGATCGTTTGATCGTGGAGGTGATCGGGGAGCGGCAGCTGCACGAGAATACCGTCGATCCGGTCGTCGCCATTGAGCTCGAAGATCAGTGCCAGGAGATCCGCTTCGGCGGTCTCGGCGGGCAGTCGGTATACGCGCCCCTCGATCCCGGCCTTGATCGCGGCGCGCTCCTTGTTGCGGACGTAAACCTGAGAGGCGGGATCCTCTCCGACGAGGACCACGTGCAGACCGGGCTTGCGGTTGTGGGTCTTCCGGAAGGCCTCGGCTCTCTCCCTGACCTCCGCTCGCACCTCTTTCGCGAGCGCCTTTCCATCGATCAACGCGGACATGGCTCGGGGTGTAACAGGACCCTCGCCAGTTCTCAAACCAGCCGGCCCCGGTGGAAATCGCGGCTTGGCGTGGTATGCCGCGGAGCCATGTTCGACCCCGTCCCTCCGCAGGTTTCTTTTCCCGAGCTCGATGCGACCCAGCTCGCGTTCTGGGAAAACGCCCGCATCTTCGAAAAGACCCTCGATGGGGCCGAGGGCAAGAAACCGTTCGTCTTCTACGAGGGGCCGCCGACGGCCAACGGAATGCCCCACCCCGGCCACGTTCTCACCCGTGTGATGAAAGACGTGTTCCTCCGCTACAGAACCATGTGCGGGTATCACGTTCCGCGGCGGGCCGGCTGGGATACACACGGCCTGCCCGTCGAGGTCGAGGTCGAGAAAGAGCTCGGCATTAGCGGCCGAGAAGCGATTCAGGCGTATGGCGTCGAGGCATTCAGCCGCAAGTGCATCGATTCCGTCTTCCGATACATCGGTGAGTGGCAGAAGATGACGCAGCGGATCGGTTTCTGGGTCGATTTCGATTCTGCCTATGTGACCTTTCACAAGTCGTACGTGGAAAGCGTGTGGTGGGCGCTTTCGGAAATGTTCAAGAAAGGGCTGCTCTATCAGGGCTACAAGGTCGTTTGGTGGTGGCCCCAAGGAGGTACCGCGCTTTCGGCAGGCGAGGTCGGCCAGGGTTATCAGACGATCGACGATCCGTCGGTGATGATTCGGTTCCCGGTGCAAGGCCGCGAGAACACCTCGTTCCTGGCATGGACCACCACGCCCTGGACGCTCCCTTCGAACATCGCTCTCGCGGTCGATGCCGACACCGACTACGCGACGGTCGAGATCGATGGCGGGGAGCGGCTGATCGTCGCGGCCGCGCTCGTGCAGAGGGTGTTAGGCGAAGACGCAAACGTCGTGGCCACGACCAAGGGTGCCGGGCTCGTCGGTTTGCGTTACGAGCCTCCATTCCGTTATGCGGAGCCCGAGGGGGGACCGGCTTGGGAGGTCGTCGATGCGGATTTCGTCTCCCTCGATAGCGGCTCCGGACTCGTCCATCTCGCTCCTGCATTCGGCGAGGACGACTTTCGAATCTGCACCGAAAAAGGCATGGGATTCCTTCAGTTGCTCGAGCCGGACGGCACCTTCCCCGAGGAAGTGACCGACTTCGCCGGCCGATTCTGCAAAGACGCCGACCGCGACATCATTCGCAACCTTCGAGCGCGGGGGGTGCTTTTCAAAGAAGAAATCTACCGCCACGACTATCCGTTTTGTTGGCGGGCGATGCAGGATCCGCTGATCCAATACGCGCGTCGTTCCTGGTTCATCCGAACCACTCAGGAGATCGACCGCGTCAAGGCGAACAATCGGGAGGTTCATTGGGAGCCCGATCACATCAAGAGCGGACGCATGGGACAGTTTCTCGAGGGCAACGTCGACTGGGCGCTGTCGCGCGAGCGATTCTGGGGGACACCGCTTCCGATCTGGAAGAACGACCAGACGGGCAACGAGGATTCGATTGGGTCAGTTGCCGAGATCCTCGAGCGCAATCCAAGAGCGTTCGAGCAATTCGAGAGAGCAAAGGCTGCCGACCCGACCCTCCAGGACCACCTGATGGTTCACAAGCCATGGATCGACGCGGTGACTTGGACCAGAGACGGCGAGCCCGGCGTGTACCGACGCGCGCCAGAGGTCATCGACTGCTGGTTCGACTCGGGCTGTATGCCGTTCGCGCAGTGGGGCTTTCCGCATCAGAGCCGAGATGATTTCGAGCGCAGCTTTCCGGCCGACTTCATCACCGAGGCGGTCGATCAAACACGGGGGTGGTTCTACTCGCTGATGACCATCAGCTCGCTGATGTTCCCGGAGCGCCCCCTTCCGCACCCTTTCAAGAACTGCGTCGTCCTCGGTCTGATGACCGACGCCAAGGGCAAGAAGCTCAGCAAGCGCGACAAGAATTACACCGATCCACTGGTGCTGATGGATCGCGTGGGCGCAGACGCCGTGCGGTGGGCGCTCTATGCCGGAACCGTGCCGGGGCAGAATACCCGGTTCTTCGACGACGCCACCACTGATGCGGTGCGCGAGTTCTTGTTGAAGATCTGGAACGTCTATAGCTTCTTCGTCACCTACGCGAACATCGATCGATGGACTCCCGAGGCAAGCCGACCCGCGCTCGCGGACCGACCGGAGATGGACCGGTGGGTTCTGGCGGAGCTCGACTCGACCGTGCGGTCGGTTCGCCAGGAGCTCGATGACTACAAGAGCCACATGGCCGTGAGGCATCTCCTCGGCTTTGTCGATGGTTTGTCGAACTGGTACGTTCGCCGTAGCCGCGCCCGCTTCTGGGCGTCTGACGATTCGGACGACAAGCGCGCTGCGTTCAGCACGCTTTACGAGGTGTTGGTCGATCTCACCAAGCTCGGCGCGCCCTTCATCCCGTTCATGACCGAAACGCTTTTTCAGAACTTGATTCGCAAGCACGACCCGTCGGCGCCCGAGTCGGTGCATCTCGCGTCGTTTCCCGAGCCGAACCAAGCGCGCGTCGACGAGCCCCTTCGGCAGACGATCCAGCGGGTCCGCAACGTGGTGACCCTCGGTCAGCGCGTTCGGAACGAGAACAAGCTCAAAGTGCGCCAGCCGTTGTCCGAAGCGATCGTCGTCGTCACGGACGATGCCGAACGGGAGGCCATCGACCGGTTTGCGAGCGACATTCGCGAAGAGCTCAACGTGCGCGAGCTAGGCTTCACTCAGGAGCCCCACAAGTACGTCGAGTTCGAGCTAGTGCCAAACTTCAGGGTGCTGGGGCCGAAGCTCGGCAAACAGGTGCCTGCCTGCAAGAAGGCGCTTGCCGAAGCAGACGGCTCGGCGCTCTACGCCGAGATGGAAGAGAAGCACAAGATCGTTCTCACCCTGCCAGGCGGTCCGATCGAGCTCATGCCGAGCGAGGTCGAGGTGCGCCTGAGCGCTCGCGAGGACTTCGCGGCGGCATCGGGCGCAGGTCAGGTCGTCGTTCTCGACACCCGTCTCGACGACAGTCTCCGCAGCGAGGGCCTGGCCCGCGAGGTGATCAATCGGCTGCAAAGAGCCCGCAAATCCATGAACTTGGCATACGAGTCTAGAATCAAGGTGAGCTGGAACGCCGATGGTGATCTCGCGCGGGCCATCGAGGAGCACGCCGAGCGCATCGCCGCCGAGACACTCGCGACGAGCTTCGCCCGCGGCGGCGACGACGTCTCGAGCGAGCACGACGCCGAGATCGAAGGTACCCATCTCGGCCTGTCAATCACGCTGGCGTAGTCGGAGAGGCCATTCAGCCTAAGCCTCACTGACGGCTCAGCCCGCAGGTGCCTGGGCTCGATCGGCGTCCCTCTGCTTTTCCCTCCGTCCATCGAAGAACCCTTCGATGAGAATCAGCACGACGCCGATGGTGATCCAAGCGTCAGCGACGTTGAAGGTCGGGTATGCCCAGCGATCTTCGATGTGAAATCGCACGAAGTCGACGACATAGCCCAGGCGCACACGGTCGACGAAGTTTCCGACGGCTCCGGCGACGATGAGCGGGACACTGAGAACGAAGAGCGTGCCGCCCCGACCGGTCACGAACATCCACAAGAGCAGCACGACCGCACCGGCAGCCGCAACGTAGAAAACCCCCTTGCGAACCAGGGTCGGCATGTCGCGCATGAATCCGAATGCGGCGCCGCAGTTCTCGGCGTATCGAAACTCGAGGTAGCCATCGATCAAGACGATGGGTGACTGCTGCGCTCGCTGCGGCTGAATCTGGCCGAGCTCGTTCGCCGTGCAGACCGGTTCGGAACCGAGTGGCGAGGGCTGAGAAAGCCTGCCAAACGCCCAGTGCTTGGTGCCCAGATCCAGCGCAGTGAGGGCCACGATGGCGGTCAGGCACAGGGCAAGCGCCCTGCGCGAGCGGAATGGGCGAGTCACGGCCGGCGACTCTAACAGGTGCAACTCACCGGTCAACTCACCGCGGGGAATCCATCGGCCCGTGTGGTAGTCGTTTCGCTTCTCTTAGATGCCGCAAGGCATTGATCCCCCATCGCGTCATGAAATAGGCCGGCAGAGCGACGATCAAGCCGCAGACCAACCCACCCATCCAGAGCTCTCCACCCGTGCTTGCCAAGAGCCGCCCGGTGTCTCGCCAAAAATCGCTTTGGAGTAGTCGCTCGAAGCCGTTGTCTTTGAGCGCATGAGCCGTGCTTCCGAGCCAATTCTTGATCGTCGCCTGAGTGACTTCTTTCTCCGGGTGCAGAATGGCGGAACCGACCGACCATGTCGCGTAATAGAGAGGAACCGCGGTGAACGGATTGCTGATGAACAAGATCGGGATTCCCGAGACCTTGTTGGCATGAAGCAACGCTGCAAGCGGCACGTAGAGCACGATTTGAAGCCCAAGGGTGGGTGTGAATGCGATCAACGCGCCGATGAACACGCCCCACGCGATTCGGTGCGGCGTGTCATCGAGATGAAGAATGTTGTGGATGACGATCTGCTGAAGGCGCCGCCACAGGTCCCTGGTCCTCATTCGAGCTCACCCCAGGCACCGCCTCCCGGCGTCTCGATGCGAAGCACGTCACCCGGCGACACCTCGAGGGTGGCACGGTGACCGAGTGGCTTGCCGTTGATTAGGTTCATTCCGACTGTGCCTGGTCCGCCGCCGCGCATACCATAGGGCGGCACGACACGCCGCTCGGAGATCACCGAAACCCGCATCGGAGCGAGAAACTCGATCTCGCGCACGAGACCGTCCCCTCCTCGGTGTGCACCCTTGCCGCCCGAGCCTCGACGAAGCTCGAAACGGCGAATCCGCACGGGAAAGCGCGTCTCGAGAATCTCCGGGTCGGTGCACTTGGAGTTGGTCATGTGCGTATGCACGCCTGATGCGCCGGGCCGGTTGCAGGTTGCGCCCGCCCCTCCCCCGAGCGTCTCGTAATAAGCAAAGCGATCGTTGCCGAAGGTGACGTTGTTCATCGTGCCCTGGCTCGCGCCAGCGAGCCCAAGCGCTCCGAGCAGGACGTCGACGATCCGTTGAGAGGTTTCTACGTTCCCTGCCGCGACGGCATGGTTGGGCCCCGGCCAAAGCAGCGAGCCCTCCGGGATCCGCACCGTCACAGGCCGGAGGCAGCCGCTGTTGAGTGGGATCGGCTTGCCGACCAGCACGCGGAGCACGTAGAGCACGGCTGCCATGGTGACGGCCCGAGGGGCGTTGAGGTTGTTGTCGAGGGCGGGGTCGGTGCCTTCGAAATCCACCTCCATGGTGCTGCCCCGGACCACGATTCGAACGGCGATGCGGGCTCCGTCGTCGAGGCGATCCTCGAACTCGTGCTCGCCGTCCGGGAGGCGTGCGATCGCCGCAGCCGTGAGCTCGGCGGCGTTGTCCTGAATGTGCTGCATGTAGGCGGTCACGACCTCGAGCCCGTACCGCGCGAGGAGCTCGCCGAGGAGCTGCATACCTTTCTCGTTCGCTGCGATTTGCGCCTCGAGGTCGGCGACGTTCTCATCGGGATTGCGAGCCGGGTACGGGCCGGACCGAAGCAGGTTCCTGAGGAGCCCCTCGCGAAAAGTACCGTCCTCGACCACCTTGACGCTACGCAACACCACACCCTCTTCCTCGAGACGGCTCGAGAAGGGCGGCATCGAGCCAGGGGTCAACCCGCCGACGTCGGCGTGATGCCCACGCGACGCCACGACGAACCGAAGCAACCCGCGCCTGTCGTGAACCGGGGTGACCACGGTGATGTCCGGAAGGTGCGAACCGCCGGCAGAAGGGTCGTTCGTGACGAAGACCTCGCCTGGACGCATGCTGGGGTGCTCCAAGAGAACCGATCGTACCGACTCGCCCATGGCTCCAAGATGGACCGGGATGTGCGGCGCATTGGCGACCAACCCTCCCTCCGGGTCGAACACGGCGCATGAGAAATCCAGGCGGTCGCGGATGTTGGTGCTCATGGCAGTGCGCTGAAGCACGACGCCCATTTGTTCTGCGATCGATCGAAACTGGTTGTTGAAGACCTCGAGGAGGACGGGGTCGACGCGGGTGTTCGAGGTCTCCGGGAGGGATTTGCTTCCCTCGTCCCGCAGGATGAGATAGTCGTGCTCGTCCCGGATGGCTGTGAAGCCAGCATCGACGACGACCGTTCCCGTCGCGTCCAACACCAGCGCGGGGCCGCGCACCCCGACGTCGATCGGGAAACACTCGCGGCGATAGACCGGTGTTTCGACCAGCGCTCCACCGGTCCAGAGCTTCGCGCTCCGGGCGGGCTCGCTCGCGCGAGGCTCCACCCTCGGGAGCTCCGGCTTGGTGCCTCTCAGCTCCACGCTGACCCGGAGGGTGGCCGCCTCGGCGGGGTGATCCGGCCGAACGTATCCGAACTCGCGCCGATGGAGGGCTTCGAACGCCGATCGCATCGCCTTCGGCTCATCCCAATCGACGGTGAGGGCCGTCTCGGTGCCGCGGTAACGAATTCCAACTCTGCGACGGACCTTCCAGCGGGCGCCCGGGCCCGCGTCGCGCTCGAGCGCCGCTCGTCCCAGCGTCTCGAGCTCCTCGAAGGCGCTCTCCCATCGTACCGGCAAGGGTTCCATCAGGCTGGCGCGCCCCGCGTCCCGCTCGCCATGCCACTCGAAGTTCGCGACTCCCATCCCGAATGCGGACAGCGCGCCCGCGTACGGGTGGAACACCAAGGTGCGGATCCCCAACCGGCGGGCGACGAGACACGCATACTGCCCTCCAGCGCCACCGAACACCACCATGGCGTGGGTCCGAACGTCATGGCCGCGCCCGACGGACACCTTCTGAATCGCCGTCGCCATGTTCTCGACCGCAACGTGGAGGAAGCCGTGGGCAACGTCTGTGCCGGTTCGTCCGAGTCCGAGGGGGCGGAGCGCGTCGGCGATCTCATCGAGCTTCTTCCTCGCCCGGCCCTCGTCGAGGGTAAACGGAAATCGGTCGGCCGCGATGCGTCCCAAGCAGAGGGAAACGTCGGTCAAGGTCAGCTCCTCGGCGCCCGCTTTGCCGTAGCAAAGCGGCCCCGGGTCGGCACCCGCGCTCTCCGGGCCCACGGTCAAGCGTTTGGCTTCCAACTTGCAGATCGAGCCACCTCCAGCGGCCACGGTATGGAGCTCGATCATGGGTGCGCGGATTCGGATTCCGCCGATCTCGCTTTCAAACACACGCGATAGCTCACCGGCCACCCGCGACACGTCGGTCGAGGTGCCGCCCATGTCGAAGCCGATGACCTCCGGGAGGCCTCGCTCATCCGCAATGGCGGCCGTCGCGACGACGCCAGCGGCGGGACCGGACAGCACCGCGTTGCGCCCGATGAATGCCGACGCGTCGACCAACCCGCCGTTGCTCTGCATCATGCGGAGACTGCCCGGCCCGATCTCCTTTTCGAGATCGTCCACGTAGCGCGTCAGAAGCGGAGTGAGATAGGCATTGGCGGTCGTGGTATCCGAGCGGCCGAGCAGTCCGAGCTCGTTCGAGATCTCACTCGACACCGACACGTGCTCGAAGCCGGCATCCCGCGCGATCTCGGCGACGCGTTGTTCGAGAGAACCGTCGCGATACGCGTGCATCAGCGACACGGCAGCGGATTGCGCGCCCCGCAGGCGCGCCTCTTCGAGCGCCCTTCGAACGGAGCTCGCATCGAGTGCGCGCAGCAGCGATCCGTCGGCGGTCATGCGGGCCCGAACCTCGAGGACGGCTTCGGGCAGCGGCTCCGGCTTTTCGATGTCCAGCGCGAATAGATCGGGCCGAGTCTGGTCGCCGATTCGGACCAGGTCGGAGAGCCCCTCGTCCGTGACGAGAACGCATCGGCAGCCCGCCCGTTCGAGGAGCGCGTTGGTCGCGAGGGTCGTTCCCATTCGCACCTCGCTTGGCGGGATCGGATCGTCGGGCCCGAGCCCGAGAAGCGCCCGGATCCCCCGTAGCGGCGCCTCGTCCGACGAGAGCACCTTGGCGACCCGGAGCGTTCCAGTGAGGCGGTCGCGATGGATGCAGTCGGTGAACGTCCCTCCACGGTCGATCCAGAATTGGTGCCGGGGGGCTGGCGGTGACATCGAGCTTTGCATCGAAGCATGGCCGCAGGCGCGGTCAAGAGATCCTCTGAGATCGGACCCTAGGGGTGCAGAACTCGCCCGAATAGCCTACAAGGACTTGAAGAATGGCGGTCTTCGAAGCAGGGCGGGTGCAATTTTCTGGTTTTCAAACGACTTTCGTGGACTTATACAAGCCAGCGAGTCGAGGAACTTGAGGACGATGGACACGGAAGAATTCACTGTCTCGTCCGTGATACCTGCGAGCCCAAACCGTATTTATTCCGCATGGATGGACGAACGCCATCACTCCGCATTTACCGGAGCGAAGGCTACGGTGGACCCTTGGGTAGGCGGTCGAGTCATTGCGGCAGATGGTTTCATCGACGCGACCCACGTGTTTCTCGTCACGGGCAGCCGGATCGCGATGACCTGGCGAACCCGTGATTTTCCTCCGGGCTCCAACGACTCGCAGGTCGAAATCACGTTCGAGCCGATAGCCGGCGGAACGAAGGTCGAGATCACGCACACCGAGATCCCCAAGGGCCAGGGAAAAGCCTGTGAGAAGCTCTGGAAGAGCCTGTATCTCGGGCCGATGAGCAAGTACTTCGCCGAGCCGGAGGCGATGCGCGCGGCCTATGCCGCCGCGAAGAAGGCCGGGCACTTGCCGCTGTCCGGCATCAAAGCCAGCCGCCCCGCCCCGAGGCGCCCCTTCGTTCCTCCACCGCCGCCGCCCGTCCCAGAGGAGGAAGAGGAGGAGGAAGAAAAGCCCAAAAAGACCCGCACGCGCTTCGAGTCGAAGACGATCGACCTGAGGGAGCTCGCGCTGGCCCAGGCGGAGGCCCGAAAGCAAGCCGCCAGTAGAAAGGCGGAAGCCAGGAAAAAGGCTGAGGAAGCGCGTCGACTGGCGGAGGAGGAGCGCAAGAAGGCAGAAGCGAAGAAGAAGGCCGAGCTGGCGAGGATCAAGCAAGCAGAGGCGAAGCGCAGGGCTGCAGAGAAGAAGCAGGCGGCGCTTGAAAAGAAGAGGGCCGCGCTCGAGCTGAAGAAGGCGGCCGCGGAAAAGAAGAGAGCGGCGCTCGAGAAGAAAAAGGCACAGCTCGCGCGCAAGAAGGCGGCCGCGAAAAAGAAGGCGGACGCGCTGAAGCGCAAGAAGGCGGCCGCGAAAAAGAAGGCGGACGCGCTGAAGCGCAAGAAGGCGGCCGCCAAGAAGAAGGCGGCTGCCAAGAAGAAGGCGGACGCGCTGAAGCGCAAGAAGGCGGCTGCCAAGAAGAAGAGACCAGCGGCGAAGAGAAAACCCACGAAGAGACGTACGGCCGCGAAGGGCAGAGCACCCAAGAGACGTTCCACCCCGAAGAAGCGGGGTAAGCCCGCAAAGAAGCGAGCAGCGCAGAAGAGACGAGCCGCGCCCATCAGGGGCAAAGCCGCGTCGAAAAAGCGCGGCAAGGCTTCGAAGAAACGAGCCAACCCGGCGAAGCGTCGTTCGACCCGACGCTAGTCGAGCGGCGATTCGGCTTGACGTCTCAGGCCGTCGAAAAGCAGATCGAGCGCCCGATGCTCCTCCGAACGCTCGATGATGCTCAGCTCCTCGATGTCACCCCAACGCGAGCGCGCGGCGGCGGCAAGCCAGAGCTCGAGCGCATCGAGCGCAGCAAACAGATCCATGCTCCTGCCAGGCAATGCGAGCGCTGCGGTCGACACTTTGGCCTCAATCAGCGTCTGAGCGATCAGTGAGCACGCTTTGAGCGCGAGCCCAGTATCGAACCCCTTGCTCTCGCCCAAGCCGACGAGCAGCAGGGCCTCCGAGCGGAGCTTCGGCAAAGCGGTCACCAAGGCCTTCTCGCCGAAGTGTCCATCGACGTAACCCGCCATGAGCTTCCGTGACAGCGCTCCGCACAGCCGCCAGTCGAGGAGCGCAGCTGCGCCGCGTAACGGGCGCTCGTCCACGAAAAAGGGCAACACGATGATCTCGCTCTGTAGCTCATCCAAGCTGTCCGGTGTCGCGCTGACGAAGTCGTAGGCAATCACGACTTACCGAGCTCGGTGGCAATGCGATCCAAGACGCCGTTCACGAAGGACCCGCTGTCTTCGGAGCCGAAGCGTTTGGCGAGCTCTACGGCTTCGTTGAGCGTGACTCTCTTCGGGATCTCGACCATTTCGCGAAGCTCGACGATGGCGACGCGAAGCACGTTACGATCGACGATTGGCATCCGTTCGAGACGCCAGTGGTGACTTGCGGAGCGAATCAGCTCGTCGACCTCGTCTTGATGGTCGGCGTAAGCACGGACCAATCGGTTGGCGAAATCCATCTCTTCGGAGGATTCTTCGCTCTCAGCGAGATGACCCCAATAGGACTTGACGGCCTGTGTCCCGCTCACCTTCGACACATCCATGAAGTACAGGATGCGAAGGGCGGCTTCACGGCCTTTTCTTCGTGATCCCATCGTCTTTGAGCTTCTGTTCGAAGATCACCATCTCGATTGCGGTCAGTGCCGCGTCGCGTCCTTTGTTGCCGTGGGTGCCACCCGCACGGTCGATCGCTTGGGTCTCGTCGTCCGTGGTGAGCACGCCAAAGATCACGGGCACCCCCGTGTCCAGCGCGACTCGGCTCAAGCCGAGTGCAGCCCCCTCCGCAACGAAGTCGAAGTGGGGCGTTCCGCCGCGAATGATGGCGCCGAGCGCGACGATGGCGTCGAAGCATTCGCTCTCCGCGAGCCGTCGAGCGGCATGAGGGAGCTCCCATGCACCGGGCACCTCGACGACGTAGACCGACTCGTCTGAGACGCCGTGGTCTGCGAAGCACGACGTCGCGCCGTCGAGCAGCTTCGTGACCACCGCGTGATTGAAGCGGGACCAGACGATGGCGAACCGCGCGTTCGGCGGTGCCTGCACCTCGACGCGCGGTTCGTTGCGATCCCGGCTCATTTCGCGCCCCGCGGCTGCCGAGGTGCCGGGCTGAGCACGCCACCTGGGGAGACCAGAAGTTGCTCGATGACATTGAGCCCATAGGCGTCGAGACTCGGGATGCGGCGCGGCCTATTGGTGAGAATTCGAATCTGTTCGAGCCCGAGGTCCGAGAGCACCTGCGCTCCAAAACCGTACTCGCGCAGCACGACGCCAGGCTCTTCGGGTGGGCGGCTGATCGGCTCGTCGAGGTAGAAAGCAAGATCGGTTTCCGGATCGGGATGTCCGGGCAAGAACAAGATCACGCCATTGCCCTCGCGCTCGATGGCCGTCACGCAATCGGCGATGTGCACTCGCTTCCCCATTCGCACTTGAAACGCATCGCCGAGGACACTGCCGCGGTGCACGCGAACCAACGTCGGCTTCGAGCTGATCTCGCCGAAGCTCAACGCCATGAACTGCTCTTGGTCGCCGACCTGGACCCGGTAGACCGAGGCGGTCCAGGTTCGGGACGTGGGCATCTCCACCGGAGTCCTCCGAATCCTCGTGACCAGGCGCTCGCGCGCCAGTCTGTATTGAATCAAGTCGGCGATCGTGACCAGCCGTAGCCCGTGCTCCTCCGCGAAGGCGACGAGGTCCGGATATCGCGCCATCGTACCATCGTCTTTCATGATCTCGCAGATCACGCTGGCCGGCTTCAACCCTGCGAGGCGCGACAGATCGACGGAGCCCTCGGTGTGTCCCGTGCGCTGCAGCACGCCTCCTGGGACTGCCTTGAGCGGAAACACGTGGCCGGGGCTCACCAGGTCCGTAGGCCCGGCGTCGTCCGCCACGGCGGTCAAGATCGTGTGGGCGCGATCGCGGGCGCTGATCCCCGTGGTGACCCCTGTGCGGGCCTCGATGGAAACCGTAAACGCCGTCGATCGGGAAGAGCGGTTGTCATCGACCATCATCGGCAGGTCGAGCTGGCGGATGCGGTCCTCCGTCAGGCTCATGCAGATCAACCCCCGCGCGTGCCGCGCCATGAAGTTGATGGTTTCGGGCGTCGCTTTTTCGGCGGCCATGCAGACATCGCCTTCATTTTCGCGGTCCTCGTCGTCGACCAGAATGACCAGCTTTCCCTCACGGATGTCATCCAGCGCGGCGACGACCCGCTCGATTGCGCTCGGCATATGGGCGCCACCATGACGCGAAAGCGCCCGCCGTTCCAGGGGACTGCTGCAAATGGCCAGCCTCAGGGAGCGTCGACGCCGGGCTTGCCCATCAGGCTTGCAACGTACTTCGCGAGGATGTCGACCTCGAGGTTGACTCGGGTGCCGATGGGCATTTCCCCGAACGTCGTTGCATAGAGCGTGTACGGAACCAGCATGACGTCGAAACGGGTGCCTGTGACGGTGTTCACCGTCAGGCTCACGCCGTTGACGGTGATCGAGCCTTTCGGCGCAAGGAAGGGCACGAGCCTCGTCGGGACCTCGAAGCTCGCACGAACGTAGTCTCCTTCGGGAGTCCGCGCGGCCAAGACGCCGATGCCGTCGACGTGGCCCGTGACGAGGTGCCCGCCTAGGCGTCCGCCGAGAGAAAGCGCGCGTTCGAGGTGGACCCGGTCCCCTCTGCGCGCATCTTCCAGGTTGGTCTTGTCCAGGGTCTCCAACGATGCGTCGACGTCGAAGTGGCCTGCCGCAAACGATTTCACGGTGAGGCAGGCGCCATTGACGGCGATCGATTCGCCGAGCTCGAACGACTCGAACGAGCAAGCGATGCGAATGCAGAGACCATCCTCTCGTCGATCGAGATGCTCGATGGTTCCCATCTGCTCAATCAGTCCAGTGAACATTTATGGTGTCCTCTCCAAATCTCCGAGGATGAGCCAGTCGCTTCCAAGAGCTCGTGCCTTGGCATGGAGGACGCGCCAGGCCTGCTCGATCGACTCTGCGCCCGATCCCGCGGCGAAAGAAATCGCGTTCGAGTCACCGACGATCCGGGGTGAGATGAAGATCGCGGCGCGGTCGGCCAGGCCGAGGTCCAAGAACGTGCCGTGAACGTGCGCGCCGCCCTCGACGAGCAATCGGACCACGTCGCGCTGACCGAGAATCCTCAACACCTCCGGGATGGCGACCCCTCGCGCGTCCCTGGTCACCGCGATCAGCTCGACGCCTCGGCCACGTAACGCATCGTGCCGCGAGGGGGGCGCATCGGGTGCGTGAAAGATCCACGTGTCGGCCTCGGACTCGCGGCGTGAATCGAGCAAGGCGGCGTTCGGGGGCGTTCGCAGATCGGCATCGAGCACCACGCGGATGGGGTCACGTCCCTCCAGGTGCCGCACGGTCAGCTGCGGGTCGTCGGCGAGGACGGTCCCCACTCCCACGAGAACCGCATCGCTTTCGTCTCGCATGCTGTGGGCTTCGGTCCTCGCGACCTGCCCCGTGATCCACTTCGAATCACCGGTCCGGGTGGCGATCTTGCCATCGAGGGTGACGGCGGCTTTCAGGGTGACGAACGGGAGGCCGGTTCTGTGGTGCTTGGCGAAGTCGGCGATGAGCGCGGTGCATTCTGGTTCCATCAACCCGACCTCGACTACGACGCCCGCACGCTGCAAGCGGTCGACGGCCCCAGAGACGTGCGGCGCCGGATCACGGCAGCCGATCACCACCCGAGCGATGCCCGCCTCGAGGATCGCCTCGGTGCACGGCCCCGTCCGCCCGTGGTGGTTGCAGGGCTCCAGTGTGACGTACAGCGATGCACCGGCGCTTGCGCCGCCGGCATTTCGAATGGCGTCGACTTCCGCGTGCGCCTCTCCCGCTTTGTGGTGATATCCCGTGCACAAGATCTGTTCGTCACGAACGATCGCGGCGCCCACGCGCGGGTTCGGGCTCGGATGTCCGCGCTTCGCCTCGATGAGCGCCCGCTCCATCACCTGGTGTTCGAACTCCGACCACATGTCAGTCCTTGAGCTTGGTCAGCTCGTCGAAAAACTCCGCCACTTCCTGAAAATCACGATAGACGCTCGCGAATCGGACGTAGGCTACGGGATCCAGTGCCCGAAGCTCGTGCAGGACGTGTGCGCCGAGCTCCGAGGAAGGCACTTCTTGCTCCCCCGTATCGACGAGCCATCGTTCGATTTGGTTGAGGAAGCGGTCGAGCGCTTCCGCTGAAACGGGGCGTTTGACGCAGGCGCGCCTCAGGCCCGCGAGCAGCTTGTCGCGGTCGTAGGGCTGCCGGCGGCCGTCGTTCTTTACGATGAGAGGCAGCGTATGCTCGACCCGTTCGTAGGTCGTGTAGCGCCGGCCGCAATGCTCACACTCTCGCCGGCGCCGCGTCACCTCTCCCGCCTGAGACAGGCGGGAGTCGATCACGCGGTTTTCTAGCCTTCCACAGTAGGGGCATCGCATACCGGTGCACGCTAGCGCCCGCGCCGAGCCAGGGCAATGCAGCGGACCGGCGTCATGCGCGAACGAGCCGCACGACAGATTCCAAGTGAGCCGTCTGGGGAAACATGTCGAATCCGACGAGTCGATCGATGCGATAGCCTGCCGAAGTGGCCAGACCGAGGTCACGCGCCAACGTCGCCGTGTCGCACGAGACGTAGACCACGCGTTTGGGACCTGGTAGCAGACCACTCCGCTCGAACAGCTCTCGCGCGCCTTGTCGCGGGGGATCGAGGACGATCACGTCATAGCGACCTTCCGGTGGTCGATTCGCGTCGCCGACGGTGACCCGTGCCTCGAGCCCGCCGTGTTTCAAGTTGCGTTGGCACGCTCGGGCGGCGTCTGGGTCCTGCTCGACGGCGACGAGCGTCTTGGCCCGAGCTGCGAGGCCCATGGTGAAGTTTCCGATTCCACAGTGGAGCTCCAGCACTCGGGCGTCCTTCGGCTCGGCAAGCTCGACCACGGTCGCGACGAGCGCCAGGTTGACCGCATCGTTTGCCTGTGAAAATGCAACCGAAGGTCCCTCGAGCGTCTCGCCCTCTGCGAGCCGAACTTCGACTTGCGTGTCACCCCAGGTGGCTGCGCGTCCGGGGTTGGCGGTGCGCAGCCTCACGCCGGCGATGACCGGTCGTTCCGAGAGCGCGCTGCAGGCCTCGAAGAGCTCGGGCGGCTGATCCTGGTCGGTCGCGAGGTCGACGACGACGCGGTCGGTTCCGGTCAGTTGAAGCTGAATCTCTCCGGTGCCGCGTAGCGAGCTCGCGAGAGCGCCGCGCACTTCTTTCCAACCAGCGCGAAGCGGATCGATCAACACGATGCACTCTTCGATGTCGCTGACTCGCTTGGAGTGGAGCTGACGGTATCCGATCGTCTCGTGATGCCACGCCAACCGAGCGCGTCGTCGGTATCCGAGATCCAAGGGCGAAGCGACCCACTCGATCTCGGTATCGTCGCCGCCAGGGAGTCCATGGCAGGCGTCCCGCAGGAAGGCTTGCTTGATGTCTCGCTGAAGGTCGGGGCTGGCGATCATCAGCGGGCAGCCGCCGCACCTGAGCGCTTCGACGCAAGGCGGCTTTCGCCGTTCCGTGGAGGCAATCAAAATGCTCTTCAGCCGACCGCGGGCTGCGCCGCGCGTGGGCTGCACCGCCGTCAGCTCGACGTGCTCACCGGGTAGAGCTCCTGGCATGAACACGATCCCTGTTGGGGTCTCGACGACCGCATCGCCCCCACGCCCGACCGCGCGAACGTAACCTCGCACGGACCGCTCTCCAGCCATCAGTACTGAAAATACTGGGCGGGCAATCCAGCCTTGAACAGGAACTGGAAGTCGCCATCGAGCACGGCGCGGCGCTGCTCGGGGTCTTTGTTGTCGACGAACAACACGTTGCTGAAGACCGCGATGGTCTCCTTCGTCTCGTTCTCCATCCACGGCACGAACAGTTGATCGAAGCGAATCGTCCCCGAGATGGCGGCATAAGCCACGGGAGTCCGCGCGTACCCGGTGCACCTCGCGTTCAGGTAAAGCGTCATTTCGACCGGCGATGCAAGGGCCTGAAATTCGATGTCCGTGCCGAGCATGCTTTCCTTGATTAGCGCGGGATCCCGGATGAACACATTGATGCCGTCGCTGAAGCTCACGAGGTCGCTTCCGCGCTGCACGACGATGTTGATGATCTCGGCCGCTCGGCTCGGCTGCATCGCAAAGAAGTTGGGCTTCAGATCGACCGGTTCCGCGATTAGGTTGCAGTCGGGCGCCCACACCTGGCCGACGACGTCACCCTCGCCCCTGCCGGTGGTGCACCCGGACGCTAGCAACAAGCATAGAACAAGAGCGCCGTGCTCACGCGATGAAGCCGCCACCGATCACCTCGTCATCGAGATATACCACTGCGGCCTGGCCCGGCGTAATAGCCCGTTGAGGCGCGTCAAAGCGTACGCGGAAGCCGTCGCCGACCGGCGTGACGTTTGCCCGTGCCCCGCGATGCCGGTACCGGATCTGGACCTCGCCCTCAAACGGCGCTGCCGGACGCTCGACGACCCAGTGCGCATCGACGGCCATGAGCCTTCGATCGTAGAGCTGCGATTCATCTCCGACCACAATCTCAGCGGTCTCCGGGAGGATCCGAAGAACGTACCGAGCTTCGCCGCCTCCAAGTCCGAGCCCCCGCCTCTGGCCGCGGGTAAAGCCCGCAACGCCTCGATGGCGGCCGAGCACCGTGCCATCCGGATCGACGACATTGCCCGATGGCGTCGGCTTTCCCTCGCGCCGGATGAAGTCCGCGATGCGCCCGTCGGGCACGAAACAGAGCTCTTGTGAATCGGGCTTGTCGGCGTTGGGCACCCCCAGGCGCCGGCCCGCCTCGCGGACCTCCGATTTGGTGAGGTCACCGAGGGGACACAAGAGCCGCTCGAGGGTGGTTTGCGGCAAGCCGAAGAGGAAGTAGCTCTGGTCCTTCTCAAGGTCGCGGCCGCGAAGCAGCCGCAGCTTGCCATCCGGCGCACGCTGCAGGCGGGCGTAGTGCCCTGTGGCGACGTGCGTTGCGTCGAAGCGGCGGGCGACGTCGGCGAGGTAGGTGAGCTTCACGGTTCGATTGCAGCTCACGCACGGAATCGGGGTTCGGCCTGCTCGGTAGTCGTCGATGAAGGGGTCGACGACGTGCTGGCGAAACGATTCCCGCTCGTCGAGAACATAGTGGGGGATTCCCAGGTGCTCGCAGGTGCGCCGGGCATCGTCGCGGTCTTCGGGGGCGCAGCACCGCCCGACCCGTTGTCCCTCGTCGGCGTCCCAGAGATGGAGCGTGACCCCCACGAGCTCGTGCCCGGCCTCGCGGAGCAGCGCCGCCGCGACGGAGGAGTCGACCCCGCCGCTCATCGCAACCAGCACTCGCGTCGCATCGGTCATCGGACAGGCACTGAACAGATCAGCCGTGGTTTGTTACACTTAATGGAAACCGTCGTGATCAGGATTACACACACGAATTAATTATTATTTACAGTAGGTTAGGAAGTAAAACATGAAACGAGTCTAGCTTCGCACCGCGACTGCTCAGCTCGGCTTGAAGTTTTGGGGGCCACCGCGAGCGACGACTCGGCGAAAAGCCTGTAATGCCATCTCGATATCTTGCTCCGAGGTCTCGATACCTAGACTGATTCGGACCGCGGAGCCAGCGCGCCACTGCTCATTCGGATACATCGCCCGAATCACGGCGGAAGGTTCCTGGAGCCCAGACGAGCACGCGGCACCCGCCGAGAGGCAAACCCCCTCGAGGTCGAGCGCCGCGACCAGAAGCGGACCTTTCCAGGAGCTGAAGCTCAGGTTGGAGACGGTTCCCGTCCTAGGCCCTGCACCGTTGAGGAGCCCCCCGAGCCGGATGAGCTCGGTCTCCATGCGGTCACGAAGCGCCGTGAGGCGCCGCTGTTGGGCCAGCCGCTCCCCAGTCGAGCGACAAGCCGTGCCGAAGCCGACGAGGCTGAGCGTATCGGGGGTTCCGGGGCGCCGACCTCGCTCCTGCGATCCTCCCCGAAGAACCGGCTCGAGATCTAGGCCCCGTCGTACCCAGCACGCGCCTGCGCCGGCGGGCCCGCCGATCTTCTGGGCGGCGATCGCGACCGCGTCCGCGCCGACCGCTACGACGTCGACCGGTACCTTCCCGAGCGCTTGTGTCGCGTCGACGAACAAGCGCGCTTCGTGGGCTCGGCACACCTCCGCATACTTCTCGACCGGAAACAGCGTGCCCGTCTCGTGATTCACCCACTGTAGGGCGACGAGCGTGCCTGGGACGAGAGCTCGCGCCAGCTCGTCCGGGCTCGGTGGTTGGCCCTCGAGCGCGTCGAGCACGATGACCTCGCGCCCTTGGTGCCCTAGCCATCGTACGCTTTGTCCGACGGCCGGGTGCTCGATAGCGCTGGTTACGATCCTCGCGCATGCGGCGGCCAAGCCATGAATTCCGAGATTGCATGCCTCGGTGCCTCCCCCGGTCAGCACGACGTCGGCGGCGCTCGCACCGATCGATCTCGCCACGTCTTGTCGGGCGGCCTCGAGCAGTTGACGCGAGGCGCGTCCCGCGGCGTGCGCGCTAGATGGATTCGCCCACGCTATGCTGGCGGCCTCTTGCATCGCGCGCCGGACCGCGTCAGTCGTCGGCGCTGCGGCATGATGATCGAGGTAAATCACGGCGACGGCGTCTCGGGGCGTTCGGGCAAGCGGCTGACCCGGAGCTCGACGAGCGTGCCCGACAGCTGGCGCTTCGCGACCTCCCCCGCCGGCGGGCTGGAGATCTCGATGCCACCGCCAAGTGCTTCGGTCACCCGCCTCGCAAAGGCCAGCCCCAACCCAACGCCGCCATGGTCGCGCGTCACCGAGCCATCGACCTGGTAGAAGGGCTCCAGGATGCGCGCGATGTGCTCGGGACGAACCCCTGGCCCACTGTCTGCGACGGCGAAGAGCAAGAAATCGTCCGCCTCCGGGCGGACTTCTACAGCGACCTCGCCGCCGGTCGGGGTGAACTTCGAGGCGTTGTCGAGGACGTGCAGCATGGCGCGCAAGAGCTTGTCCGGATCTCCCTGTGCGGGCATCGTTCGATCGGGTATGCGCTCGATGAGCGTCACGTCGCGCGCGGCGAGCTTCGGGCGGATTTCATCGAGCGCCTGAGCTGCGACTTTGCGAAAATCGTAGGGACGCGTGTAGTAGTGCATTCGCCCGCTTTCGAGCGAGCTGACGTCAAGCAGCGTGTCGACCACCGAACGAAGCCGTTGAGTAGAGGTCTCGATCGCGCCGAGACACTTGCGCTGCAAGTCCGTCAATGGGCCGAGCTCCTCGTTGAGCAACAGCCGCAGATATCCGACGACCGGAGTCATCGGTGTAGCAAGCTCATGGCTCACGTTCTGTATGAACTCGCGTCGAAGCCGCGCAATGTCCTCGAGCCGGCGGTTGGTTTCGGACAGCTCGACGATTTTCTTTTCGAGGCGCTCGACGATCTTTTGGGTGCGCTCCCGAAGGAGCCGATCGCTTCCGTCATCCGCAGACTCGCGATGGCCCCCGAGGAACTGCCCGACGGTCTGGGCGAAATGCGCGGCTTCGATCGGCTTGGCGATGAACCCATCACAGCCGACCGCCAGTGTGGAGTTTCGGTCTCCTTCGGCCGTGATCGCGACGATGGGAACCTCTTGGAGCGCAGGCATTCCGCGAAGCCTGAGTGTGACCTCGTATCCGTCGAGGTCGGGGATGTTGATGTCGACCAGGACCAGGTCCGGGAGGAGCTCCCGGGCGAGCTGGATTCCCTCGACCCCCCCTTGCGCCTCGATCACCTCGTGACCGGCGGCCTCGAGGAGCTTCTGCACGAGGCGCCGATTGTTGGGATCGTCCTCGATGTGCAGGATTCGAGCCATCGAAGGTCGATGCTATCAGCCTCGCGGGCTTGCCGCACGCAGGGACGTTGGGCTAGGGAGCGTTCAGCATGGGGCGACTGATCGAGCAACTCGTCAAAGCCGGGCTCCTCACCGAGGCCCAGGCGCGCGAGCGCGCCACCGACGATCCGCTGGTGCCTTCGTGCCGTGTCGTCCAAGAGCTCGTGGACGACGGCCTCGACGAGCGCGAGTTGGCCGGCTTCTTCGTCTCGCTCGGTTTCGGTCCGATGCTCCAGGCTCAGGAGCTCGCCCGAGCCGATGAGGCCCTGGTTCGTCGCCTACCGGGGAGCGATGCGCACGAGCTTTGCGCCCTGCCACTCAGGCCGAGCCCTGCGGGCGCCGTCGTCGCGATGGCGGACCCGACCGACGAGCGGGCGGTCGAAAGGCTCTGCGAGGCGCTCGGCGGTCCCATCTTGCCGACCGTGGCAAGGCTCTCCGATCTTCTCGCATCGATCGAGCGCGCCTATCCACAAGACCGCCCGACCCTCGTCACCGATCCGATGGCATTGGTCCGGAAGAGGGCCGGTGAGGGACTTGCCACGGATCTGGAGGCGCAGGCCGGGATCGGCATCGAACCCGGGTTCTCAGCCTTCGACCCCACATTGCGGAATCTCGCCTCTACCGCGAGCCCCGTCTGGGATCGCGCGTGGAACCGCTCGGCGACAGAGCGTGAGGTCTCTCGCCCTGCAAAAGGGGAAGAGACGTGGGCGTCGGCGCGACCCGCGAGCACGCGGCACTCCTGGGTCCGAACCGATTCGGTTCGGCTCCCGGCCCCGTCTGACTCGGCGATGGTTGCGCACCTGGCGAAGCTCGCTCGGGCGACGTCGCGCGACGAGGTCGTTCGCATCGCCTGTCAGGGATGCCTACTGGCTGCCCGGGCCGCCGCGTTTCTCGCGCTTCGCAAAGGCGTGTTCCGAGGCTGGGACGGCGTCGGCGAAGACGTCACGAGCGCTGGCATCCGAAGCCTATGGGTACCAGCGAGCAATCCCTCGATCCTGAACGAGGTGCTTCACAGCGGTCACGTGTTCCGCGGCGCTCACGGCCAGACCGCTGCCGACCACCTCTTGCGAGCGGCGTTTGGAAACCAGGGGCGCGAGATCGCGATCGTGCCAGTGCTGATCGGCTCGCGACTGAGTGGGGTCCTGTGCGCGAACGATCCAGCCGCCGATACCACTGCGGTCGAGCGGATCGCGGAAGCCATGGGGAAGGCCTTCGAACGACTGATCGCTTCGAAGAAATCTTCGACTTAATTGGCGAAAACAGTCTCGACGGCGGGGTCGAACCGCTTGGCCAGGCGGAGCAGTCGGCGGCGCTCTCGAAGGACCGCGGAAGCATAGCCATTTTGGTTGTCGCAGCTGCCCGAATTGTACCACGCGAGGCCCTTGCGAACGTCGCCCCCGCACCGGTCCACCGCCCAATCGTAGAGCGCAAGCCCCGCTTCGAGCACCTCGCGCTGACAGGCCCCGGGGCGCGCGCTGCACTCGGCTCGGTATCGCTCGTCGTACACGAATGGCACGGTCTTGCCCCGATACTTTGGATTGAGCTGGATGACGCCGCGGGCACCCACGGGGCTCACCGCCAGCGGGTTGAGACCCGACTCGCGCAGACCGATCGCCGCCGTGAGAAACGGATCGACGCCCGCGCGGTTGCTCGCCTCGATGATCAAACGTGAAAGCGCAGCGATGCGAAGACGGCAATCGACTTGGGCCTCCCGGCAATGCTGCACGTGAATCGGCTCACCCTGCCGGTCCTCCCGCAAGGTCAATCGGGCGTCGATCGCCCGTGCGAGGGCCAGGGTCGAGGGATGATCTCCGAGGGTCTGTCGATACCCTACCTGCTCGACGGCGGTCGCCGTCAACGCTCCACGAAACGCAGGACCCGCTTCCGAGCGCGAGTGCCACGCGCTGAAGAAAACCACTCCGATGACCAATAGGATGATTCGCATACCTGCCTCCTGATAACCATCAAGAGGCCACGACGGTAGGGCATGCTCGCACCTTGCGCCACCCGGAGATGGCGCGAGCGTATCCTTTTTGCTACACTAATTCAGCGTCGGCTTCGCGTGCGGGAACAGGCTCGATTGCGGTTTTCTCGGTATGTTCAGCATCTTGAGAGCTCGAGCTCGAATCAGCTTCAGGTTCTGACGGCTCCCTGCCTGCGCGCTCGCCGCGCCCGCCTGCGACTGTGTCAGCCCCAGCCGAGTCGCCACGGGTTCCTTCCTCGCCGCCCTCCTCCCGTCCACCACGTCGCCGTCCCCGACGCCTGCCTCGACGGCGTTTGGCGTTATCGTTCGAGTCTGCGTTGTCATCCAAGCTCTGAGACGTGTGGCTGCGTGCAGGACGGCCGCCAAGTGAGTCGAGAAGCTCGAGGTCGAGCACCGCCAGAGACAATGACATTCGCTGAAGTCCGATGCCGACCTCTTCCATCGACGCGGCAAGCGCGTCGCCGTCGAACAGCGCACAAGGAGGGGCGCCCTCCGCATGCGCTTCGGCCCGCGTCCCCTCTCGCGCCTGACCCAAGGTCACGACCCAACCGATACGGGCATGGTCGAAGTGGTGAAGACCCCCGCGCAACGCGACGACGGTCTCGTTGCCGATCGGCTGCCGACCTCGATAGATGGTGATCGCCAGAGGCGTTTCCTCGGGTCCTCGGCGCAAGATGCCGGCCAAGCTGAAGTCGCCTGCATCGGCCCGAACAGCCCGAAGTGAGTGGACTCCGACCGCGTTCAGCCAGGTCGCCAGCAGCTCGAGCAAAGCGCCATCCGGGAGCTCGCGCATGCGCTGGAGCAAAGCCCGACGCACGCTTTGCCGCTGCCGGTCGGCGGCGCGGACGGCGTCTCTCTCAGCATTAACTGCATCGCCCGGCAGATCCCACTCCAGCAGCGAAATCACGCCCGCTGCGGCCCTGAAGCGCGGGCGTCCGCCTGATGCCCGCCGCTTGGCATTGTCGCCTCGGACCGCGGCAGCCAAGGTAGGCCCGAGCAGTCCTGGGGTTCCAGCGAGACGCCCTGAGCCGATCAGCGCCTCGGCAACTTGCACGAAGGTTCTCGGCTGGCGGCTGCCATTGCGTAGCGCGGTCTCGATGGCGTCGGACAGATCCCGCCCGACCGGCTCACCGGCCTCCGCTACCCGCGTGGCTGGAGCTAGGGGCTCCCGCTGCGGCCTGTTGTGAGGTAGGGGCCGGCGTTCCGGCCGCCCCTCCGCGCTCGGCCCGCTCTCGACGTCGCGATCCCTCCGGCGCCGGGGTCGGCGCTTGCGGCTGGACTTGCGTCCTTCGCCTGAATCTTCGTCGAGGTTTGCTAGGATCAACTCGTCGTCATCGTCTTCGCGGGGAAAGACATGGGCGCCTGGCAGCTCATGCGCAGGGAGCTCCGGTTCGTCCTCCTCGTCTTCCTCTTCGTCCTGCGCGTCATCGACGGCGAGACCCCGTTCATCGTCGGCCGACTCCTCGAGGTCGAACGCCTCGGGGGCGTCGCTGTCGGAGGTGATGTCGTCATCCTCCTCCACCACGATCTTCGGGAACTCGCGCAGGGCGAATACACCTGGCTTGACCTTGAGGATCGGCGCGTCGCCACGGTCCTTCTTGACCATGGTGGCGAGCCTCGAGCTCATCGTGGTTTCGGGGGTTTTACCGACGTGCGACAGGAGGTTTCGCTCGATCGCGATTTCGGTGATTTTCTTGTAGTGGAGGGGCTTGCCGGCGATGCGGAGAACCTCCACGGCTGCTTCCGTGAATGTCATGTTTGTTGTCGTTCCTGTCACTCCGGTGGGCGATGTCGAACGGCTGCGGAGAAGGGAAGACGGGGAGCGTTGATTCGCTCCACCCGCGTACTGCTCCGTTGCCCAGGGGGCTTTCAGCCATGCTCGTTCGCACTCCGACCGGACAAAAGCGGTTGTTGAAGTTGGTTTTCAGGTCGAGGGACCCTTCGTAGGTACCCGTTACCACCCACATCGGGTCGAGGCAATGAAACGGCGCCGAGAAAGACACCGAACGCTGGGTTTGCGCTGCGAAGGCGAGGACCGAGGCGGCCTTGAGGGCGAAATCCGGACGGATTTGACTTCGAGGGTCGCTGAGGCCATAGGGCGCCGTTGCGAGGAACTTGGCTCTGCCCGATCGCCGCTGTTAGACCCGAACGGGCATGAGCAGCGGTCTTTCGTGTCAGACGGGCGCCGGCGCTGTGGCACGAGAGACACGGGCCTGTCCGCCATTCGCAGCGTTTTTCTGCCGAAAAGGCGTTGGCCCGTTCTTCGCATGGGAAGCGCGTCGAGGAGAGTAGGATGAAGCAAAAAGAGATCGGGATACTGCTCGGAGGCGTCAGCGCAGAGCGCGACATTTCGGTGAAGACCGGAGAGGCGATGTTCGAGGCGCTGCGGGCGCGGGGGTATCGGGTGCAGAAGGTGTTCGTCGACTCGGATATCGACCGAGTGCTTCGGCAAACGACCGTCGAGGTCGCGGTGATCGCGTTGCATGGGACCTACGGCGAAGATGGTTGCATTCAGGGCATGCTCGAAACGATGGGGATCCCCTACACCGGCTCCGGGGTGCTGCCGAGCGCGCTTGCGATGGACAAGCTCAAGAGCAAGGAGCTCTTCCGACTCTACAACGTGCCGACGCCCTCGTACTACGTCGTTCCGCGCGGCGATCTCGATCGCCTGGAGCAGATCCACAGCTCGTTTGGGTTTCCGAGCTTCGTCAAGCCCCGGAGCGGTGGATCGAGCGTGGGGGCGGGGGCGGCGAGGAGCCTCGCGGAGCTACGAGAGCGTTGCGAGGACGCAGCTCGCTTCGACGAATGGATCCTCGTAGAGCGCCTGATTCGCGGCCGGGAGGTCGCGGTCGGGTTGCTCGATGGCCATGCGCTCGGCGCGATCGAGATCGAGCCCAAGGGCGGTTTTTACGATTACAAATCGAAGTATCAGCAAGGACAGAGCGAGTATCATTTCCCGGCGCGCCTTTCGCCCACACGCTACCAGGGCGTGTTGAACCTCGCGGAGCGGGCCGTTTACGCCGTCGGCGCGACCGGCGCGACTCGGGTCGACCTCCTGGTGACCGCGGACGAAAACGAGTACGTGCTCGAGGTGAACACGCTTCCCGGGATGACCCCGACCTCACTGCTCCCAAAGATTGCAGCAGGCGCAGGCTACGACTTCGGCGACCTGTGTGAAGCGATCCTCGAACGCGCTGCGCTTCACGTCGGCCGCGGCCTGCCTGGCGCAATCGAGCCCGAACGAGGGGGTCGAGACGACGGAACTGCGCGGGTCACACCCGCCGAATAGACATTCTTGACAATTCCGATGTGGGAACCCATAGATCCCACTCGGTGAAGCTCTCGAACAAAGGCCGATACGGTGTCCGCGCCATCTTCGACATCGCGTTTCACAGCGGTGGCAAGGCCACGCAGATCAAGGATATCTCCAAGCGCCAGGCGATTCCTCCACGGTTCCTCGAGCAGATCTTTCAGGATCTCAAGCGCGCCGGCTTGGTGACCTCGAAGCGCGGACCCCGGGGCGGCTACGCGCTCGCCATGGATCCCGACGACATTCGGCTCGGCGACATCGTACGCGCCCTCGAGGGACCCATCCTACTCGCCGGCACCGACGGCAATGGCGGCGGCGACGAGACCAGCCAGGTGGTGACGGACGACGTATTCTCGGAGCTCTCCGGCAACATCGAGGCGTGCTTCGACGCATTCACGATCCAAGATCTGTGTGATCGAGGTGACGCACACGGCCTGCGCCGAACGCCTCCTCGACGTTACGTGTATTCGATCTGATGCCGGCACCCGTCGTCGAAAGCGTCCTCGATCTCATCGGTGAAACGCCGGTGGTTCGCCTCCGCAAGCTCTCGCCTGCAGGCGGGGCGACGATTTGGGGCAAGTGCGAGCATCTCAACCCGGGCGGCTCTGTCAAAGACCGGATCTGCTTGGCGATGATCGAGGCTGCGGAGGCTGAAGGGAGGCTGAAGCCCGGCGACACCATCGTCGAGCCGACCAGCGGCAACACAGGGATTGGGCTGGCGCTGGTGTGTGCGCGGAAGGGATACAAGCTCGTCCTCACGATGCCTGCGAGCATGTCGCTCGAACGGCGCGCCTTGCTCGAGGCGTACGGTGTCGAGATCGTTCTCACCCAACCGGACCGCGTCATGGAGGGGGCCATGGAAGCCGCGCGTCGTATCGTCGACGAGCGTGGGGCATTCATGCCCGAGCAGTTTTCGAATCCGGCCAATCCGGGCATCCACATGCGAACCACCGCGCGGGAGCTGCTGCGCGCGTTCGAGGGACAGACCATCGATGCCTTCGTTGCTGCGGTTGGTACCGGCGGAACGGTCAGCGGTGTCGGCGAAGCGCTCAAGGCTCGCAATCCCGCGACGAGCATCTTCGCCGTCGAGCCAGCCGCGAGCCCAGTGCTTGCCGGCGGGCCGCCTGGACCTACGAAGATTCAAGGGTTGAATGCCGGCTTCATCCCAGCGAACTATCACGACGAGGTCGTCGATGAAGTGATCGGCGTGAGTGACCAAGAGGCGTGGGACACCAAGCTCGCGCTCGCCACCGATGAAGGGCTCCTCCTCGGCATCAGTGCAGGGGCGAACGTGTGGGCCGCCATCGAGGTTGCCAAACGGCTCGGGCCCGAGCAGACCGTGGTGACCATTCTCTGCGATACGGGCGAGCGCTATTTCAGCTTGGGGGAGTACTTCCGGTGACGGCGGCGCGCCGTGTTCTGGTCGTGGGCGCCGGCGGTCTCGGATCGCCAGTCCTCCGGCTGTTAGCCCGAAGCGGCGTCGAGCACATCACCCTGGTCGACGACGACGTGGTCGACGAGAGCAATCTTCATCGCCAAACACTCTACACCACCTCAGACGTCGGTCTTTCCAAGATCGATCGCGCCATGCGCGTGCTTCGCGAGCTGTCTCCGGCGCTTTCGGTCTCTGGCGTCGAGGGCAGGTTCGTCCCGAGCACGGCCATCGATCTCTTGTCGGGGCACACCTTGGTGGTCGAGGGCGCGGACAATTTGGCGACGAAATTTCTCGTTGCGGACGCAGCGCACTTGCGTGGCGTGCCGGCGATCCAGGCAGGCGCCGTGAGATGGTCTGGGTGGGCGTTGTGCGCCCTCCCCGGCTCGGCCTGTCTGCGTTGCCTCTTCGAGGACATCCCCCGAGGTCGAATCGAGACGTGCGCCGACGCAGGTGTGGTCGGGCCCGTCGTCGGGGTGGTCGGAGGGATCGAGGCTGCGTTAGCGCTTCGCGTTCTGCGCGGCGAACGCCCCGGTGGGGAGCTGTGGCACTATGACGCGCTCCGGGGCGCGCCTCGCAAAACGTTCGTCCGGCGTCGCGACGATTGCCCGCTCTGTAGCGGGGAGATTCAGGACCTGCGGACGGAGCGATACACGGCGGCTTGCGCCGCATGATCCAAGCTCGCATCTGTTAACACTCAGAAAGGAAACGAACATGTCTGTGACGGTACGCATTCCAACCCCGCTCCGAACTCTGACCGGCGGAGCAGACGAGGTTGCCGTGGACGGTGCCACGGTAGCGGAGGTGATCGATCACCTCGAAGCCAACCATCCCGGGATGAAAGATCGGCTGTGTGACGAAAAAGGCGTGCGTCGTTTCGTGAACATCTACGCGAACGACGAGGACATTCGCTTCCTCGACAACCTCGAGACGACGCTCAAGGAGGGCGATACCCTCAGCATCGTCCCGGCGATCGCGGGCGGGGCCTCACGGTGAGCCTCGACGCCGCAGCACGGCGTCGTTACGCACGGCAGCTTCTGCTCGGCGAAATCGGCGAGTCGGGGCAGGAGCGCCTGCTCGCCACCGAGTTTCGCTGTGGTGCGGAGGGCGACGCGGAAGCTCGGGCGGTCGCGGCAGACTACTTGAAGCGGGCGGGCTGCCCGGTGCACGAGCGCGGTGCGACGGTCCGCGTCCCGACAGCGAGCGCGGTGATGCGGTTTGCGGGCTCGGCAGATCTGCGGGAGCCGGCAGCCGCCATCATGGGTGCGTTTTCGGCCGTCGAGCATCTGAAAGAGGTGCTCGGGCTTGCCGTTGCGAGCGAGCTTCCGGCCGAGCTACGGCTCGGTGTCGAGGGTTGATGCGCTTCCGCAAAATGGAGTCGATCATCGAGGCGGTGGGCAATACCCCCATGGTCCGGCTGCGGGCGCTCGAAAAGGACGCGCCCGGCACGAAGATCTACCTCAAGCTCGAGTACGCGAACCCCGGCGGCTCGGTCAAGGACCGACCCGCGCTGCAGATGATGCTCGATGCCATCGAAGACGGCCGGCTCACGAGCGACCGGATCCTGATCGACGCAACGAGCGGCAACACCGGCGTGGCCTACAGCTTGTTCGGCGCAGCACTCGGCTACCGGGTTCAGCTCGTGATGCCGTCGAACGTTTCCCAAGCGCGGAAGGACATCACCCAAGCGTTTGGGACCGAGATCATCTACAGCGATCCGATGGAGGGGTCGGACGGGGCAATTCGAATGGTGCGCAAGCTGGTCGCGGAGAACCCGGACCGTTATTTCTATTCCGACCAGTACGCGAATCCGTCGAACCCGCGAGCCCACTACCTCGGCACCGGTCGGGAGGTCCTCGAGCAGGTCGGCGACGAGATCACGCATTTCGTGGCGGGTCTCGGGACGAGCGGGACCTGCATGGGCACGACGCGACGTCTCCGCGAGCACTCTCGCAAGGTCGAGTCGATCGCGGTCGAGCCAGCGGAGGCGCTTCACGGCCTCGAAGGGCTCAAGCACATGGCGAGCTCGCTCGTGCCAGAGATCTACGACCCCTCGGTTCCTGACGAGATTCTACCGATCGGGACCGATGCAGGCTGGGACATGTCGGATCGGCTGGCCGCCGAGGAGGGCTTGCACGTCGGCCACTCGACCGGCGCCAACGTTGCTGCCGCGCTCGAAGTCGCCAAGCGCCCCGAGGCGCGCTGCATCGTTGCGATTGCATGCGATCGAGGGGACCGGTACTTCGCGCCGATGAAGTGGGAGAAGCACTATGAGTGGTGAGCCGTTTCCGTGGATCTCGGGCGAGCTCGAGATCGAGAGAGCCGCGATGGACGACATCGAGCGGCACGCGCTCGAGTGTTACCCGAGCGAGTGCTGCGGCTTCGTCCTCGGCCCCGCACACAGGCCATTGCTTCTCGATGCAGTCCAGCGCGAGGAAAACGAGGCGGACAAGTACCATCGGCTCGATCCGGTGACGTTCCCGAGGACCTCGACCACGTACTTCAAGATCAACGAGCTACGCGCCGCGCGGACCTTCGAAAAGGGCCAAGCGGAAGGCAGGCCGGTGAAGGTGATCTACCATTCGCACTGTGATGCGGGGGCCTACTTCTCCGACGAGGACGCTGCCACGTTCGCGAACGGAGGGCAGCTGATGTGGCCGTGCGCCTACATCGTCGTGAGCGTCGTGGACGGTGAGATCGTCGATCGCCGTCTCTGGGTCCACCGGCCTGGAACCAACGGCTTCCGGGAGTCCATCTTGACGGTTCGAGAGCCCTGAGGCCTCACTCGTTGGTCTGGCGCTGGCTCTCGCGCAGACGCGCCTTCTTGCCGCGCAAACCCCGAAGGTAGTAGAGGCGCGACTGGCGGACGTGCCCACGTGCGACGACTTCGATCAGCTCGATTCGCGGCGAATGGAGCGGAAAGATGCGCTCGACGCCTACGCCGGCCGATACTTTGCGCACCGTGAAGGTCGCGCCCGCGCCGCCTCCGGTCTTGCGGATCACCACCCCTTTGAAGACCTGAATGCGCTCCTTGTCTCCTTCCCGAATACGGAAGTGGACGTTTACCGTGTCGCCGACCCGAAATGCGGGTCGCTCCCGCATCTGGGATTTCTCGATCGCATCGATTTCTGGAACGTTACCGCTCATCGCCAAGCCTTCCCCAAAAGGGAGCCGGTGGGTAGCACGCGGCCAAAAGGGGGTCAAATCGGGCTGGCGGCGAGGGTCAAGCCCCCGCGGCGGTGCAAGCGGCAGCTTCGCGGTGTCATGTTCGGCCGGTGCGGACCTCCTCGAGGAGCTTGCGATCTTCGTCGGTCAGATCGGCCGTCTCGAGCAGGTCAGGCCTGCGCTCGAGAGTCCGCCTGAGCGATTCCTTCCGCCGCCAGCGTTCGATCGCCCCATGGTTTCCAGAACGCAGGATGTCGGGCACCCGTTGGCCCCGAAAGACCTCCGGTCTCGTGTACTGGGGGTACTCGAGCAACCCTTCGGCGTAGGATTCCTCAGCGTACGATTGCTCGTTGCCGAGCACACCGGGAAGCAAGCGCGCGGTCGCTTCGATCACTGCGAGCGCCGCGACCTCCCCGCCGAGCAAGACGAAGTCGCCGAGGGAGACCTCCTCGTCGACGAGCCCACGAATGCGTTCATCGAAACCTTCGTAGCGGCCGCAGACAAGCGTCATGCAGGTCAGCTTGGAGAAGCGCCGTGCGTGGGCCTGCGAGAATCGAGCGCCCTGCGGCGTGAGGAGGACGCGGTGGGTGGGCGCGTCCCCCCGCGCATCATCGAGGTGCTCCAACGCCTCCGCGAACGGGCCGGGCATCAGGACCATCCCGCTGCCACCGCCATACGGAGAGTCGTCGACCGTGCGATGACGATCGGTAGCGAACTCGCGGGGTGTCACGACCTGCACCTCGACCGTGCCGGCGTCCCATGCCTTGCCGAGGAGACCGGCATGGAGCACTTCGAAGAGCTCTGGAAATAATGTGACGATCTCGAATCGCATCAGCGACGCTTCTGCAGGGGAATGTCCTCGACGTCTTTGAGGTGCACCTTGCCGCTTTCGATGTCCACCCGATCGAGCCATCGAGGGAGCATCGGCACCTCGAGAAAGCCATCGGGGCATTCGATCTTCAAGCATTCGATGCTTGGATAGTCGATGACCTCGACGACCTCTCCGATCGACTCCGATCCCTGGACCGCTTCGAGCCCGACCAAGTCGGCATGGTAGTACTCCCCGTCTTCGAGCTCGGGCAGCGCTTCGCGGGGGATGCAAAGCGCGAAGCCGCGCAACGCTTCGGCCTCTTCGAGCGAGCTCACGCCGGAGAGCCGCATGAGCAGCGCTTTTGGACCGGGCCGCGAGGCCACCACCTCCACGAGCACGGGCTCCTCATCGTTCCCGATGAGGAAGACCTCACCTAGCTCTTGCAGCAAGGTCGACTTCGGGTTGAAGACGTGAACCCGGATCTCGCCAGTCACGCCGTGCGGTCGCGCGACGACTCCAAGCTCGATCCAGGAAACCGGCTCGGCATCCTCGGTCACAGCTCGGATTCATACCACGTCCGGAGGAGCATGGTTCGTTCCCGGCGCACAAGCTCCGGCTGCCTCGCCGCGCCGCGGTTACTCCAGAATGTCGAGAATCGCGCGCTTGCGCAGCCGTGCCGAGGTAGCGGCAAGAAGCGTCCGCATGGCACGAGCGGTGCGACCCTCTTTCCCGATCACCTTCCCGAGATCATCGGGCGCGACGGTGAGCTCTAGCACGACCGCCCTGTCCTCTTCGACGACGTTCACTTCGACTGCGTCGGGGTCGTCGACGAGCGAGCTCGCGATGTACGCGATCAGGTCTTTCAGTTTGTCCCCGGCCATGTCTTGGCTCAGCTCAGAGCCTGGGCCGCCGAGGCGGCGGCGACCTTTCGGTGCTCCTTGATCACGTTGGCCACTCGATCGCTGACCTGCGCACCCACACCTACCCAGTATTCGAGCCTAGGGTAATCGACGGTGGCGTCCTCGATGGGGCGGCTGGGATCGTAGGTACCGATCTGCTCGATGAAGCGCCCATCGCGAGCCTTTTCCTTGTCGGTGACGACGATGTAGTAGTAGGGGCGCTTCTTTGCCCCGGCGCGTGAGAGTCGAACCTTGACCATGGATTCCTCGTAAGCGGCGGGCCGTGCCCACCCGAAAGACGCCGGAAGCTAGTCACAGGCCGAGGTTGCGTCAAGCCGCCGCCCGACGAAGGTCTTTTGCGGTCGGGCGCCTGGGCGCTAGAACGAGAGGAATGCGATGCTTGCTTGTGGTCGGGGTCCTGACTCTGTGGGTCGGCTGCAGCCGGGGTCAGCCGACGGACGGCCCGGCTGGTGCCGAGACACCAAACCTTCGCATCGCCGTCGTGACCGATCTCGATGGATACCTCGAGCCTTGCGGCTGCACGAGCAACCCGCTCGGGGGGATCGATCGTCTGGCGGCCCAGATCCGATCGCTTCGGGAGGGCTCGGTGCCCGTGGTGTTTCTGATCGCCGGTAATGTGTTCTTCGACACCGCAGACCTCGAGCCGGCCCGCGTCGACCAGGCAAACCGAAACGCGACGACGCTCGCCGCGATCCTGAATCGCTTGGATGTCACAGCCGTGTTGCCGGGCCGACGCGATCGAGCCCAGCCGTCCGCGGTGCTCGACGCCCTTCGCGCCGCGTCGGCATTTCCCTGGTTGGCGATGAAGACCGAGGTCCAGGTGCTGCCAACCCATGCGGGAACGCTTCGCCTCGCAGTCGTCGGCATTCGCCCAGGGGCCGATCGGGACGCGGTTCGCGCCGCCATCGCCGCGGCAGAGGCCGACACGGAGTTGACCATCGCGCTGGTCGACGGGTCGCGGCGCGAAGCCAATCGAATCGGCGCGATCGAGGGTGTCGACTTCGTGATCGAAGGTGGGCTCGACGAGGACCAGGCGATCCCTCCCCGCGAAGCGGGAAAGGCCTGGGTGCTTCATGCGGGCCGTCAGGGTCGAGGGGTCACTGTCGTCGATGTCTACCGAAACGGGAAAGTCGGCCAGTTCGTGGATCGGAGCGAGTGGTCGCGTTCCGAGCGCGCAACGCAGCTCGATCAGCAGATCGCTGCGCTGTCGGCCAAGATCGCGGCCTGGGAGCGCTCTTCGGACGTGGATCCCACCGATCTCGAAGCGCAGCGGCAGCGTTTGGCGCATCTCGCGGAGGCGCGACGGGCGCTCGATGCCCCGGCGATCCAAGCGGTCGGCAATGCGTTTGCCGCCCACTGGGTGCCCCTGCCGAAGCAGGCGCCGAAGGATGAGCAAGTCGCGAAGCTCATGCGTGAGCACGACAAGGCGGTCAACGAGGCAAACCGGATCGCGTTTGCCGATCTCGAGCCCCCGCCTCTCGGGCCCGACGACGTTGCGTACGTGGGCTCCGCGGCCTGTAGTGGATGCCATCAGGCGGCCTATGCCTGGTGGCGCAATCACGCGCACGGACGCGCGTATCTCACGCTTCAGGATCGGAACAAGGAGTACAACCTCGACTGCGTGGGATGTCACGTCACCGGCTACGGGAAACCGGGCGGCTCGACGGTCACCCACAATTTGAACGGCGCTCTGGTCAACGTCGGGTGCGAAAGCTGTCACGGACCCGGTGCGACACACGCAAAGAATCCCGAGGTGGGCATTCTTCGGAACACGCCCGAGTCCACCTGCGTGACCTGCCACAACGCGCAGCACAGCGACCTCTTCGACTACGCTGCGTACCTGAAGACGATCGTGGTACCGGGCCACGGCTTGCCCGAGCTCGACCGCTGACGAATCGTGTTTAGGCCTCGAGAGATCTCGGCCTGACGTTGTGCCGAATCCAGTCGACGATCTCCTGCAGCGGCGCGCCAGGGGTGAAGATCGCACCAACGCCCTTGGCGAGGAGAGATTCGGCGTCTTTTTCCGGAACGATTCCTCCGCCGAACACGAGAATGTCATCGGCGCCGCGGGCCGACAGCGCGTCGAGCACCGCAGGAAACAACGTGTTGTGTGCGCCCGACATGATTGAAAGACCCACCGCGTCGACGTCTTCCTGGATCGCCGCGACTGCGATCATGTCGGGAGTTTGATGGAGTCCCGTGTAGACGACCTCGAATCCCGCATCGCGCAGCGCGCGTGCGACGACCTTGGCGCCACGGTCGTGACCGTCGAGACCTGGCTTGGCGACCAGAATTCGAATCTTCGGAGCAACCATCGGGGGAGGTGTACGGCAGCAGCAGCGGCCATGCCAGTGTCGAGCTTTGTCGGCAGGCACGGCTCCCCACTTGCGGGCACTCGGACTTCTGTGCTCTTGATGCCGTATGATCTGGCCGCGCTCGCTCGGAGACTGCCCCCACACCGAGCTTCCGGACGTTCGCGCCGACGTTGAGGCTTGGTGCATCGACGAGGGGATCGCGCCGCCATGCCACGAGCTCGTCGCGCGGTTCTACGCGCCCATGACCGCCTGGATCGCGGACCATGTGGAGGGCCAGATGCTCGTGCTCGGACTGAATGGCGCACAGGGCACGGGCAAGTCGACCTTGGCTAGGCTTCTCCGGCGACTGCTCGAGCGCGTTCATGGGATGCGGGCCGGCATCCTTTCACTCGACGACATCTACTTGACCGGCGCGGAGCGCTTGGAGCGTGCGCGAACGATCCATCCGTTGCTCGCCACGCGCGGAGTACCCGGGACGCACGATGTCGGCCTCGGGATCCGAATCATTCGCGCGCTCCGGGCGGGCAAACCGGTGGCACTTCCGCGATTCGACAAGGCCAGGGACGAGCGTCGTCCCGTCGCCGAGTGGCCCCGCTCGGACGGCCGTTGCGACGTGCTGATATTCGAAGGCTGGTGCGTGGGCGCCCGGCCGCAGCGAGCCGCCGAGCTCGAGACACCAATCAACGATCTCGAGCGCTCGGAAGACCCCACGGGTGCGTGGCGCTGGTACGTGAATCGCGAGCTCGGCGGGCACTATCAGAGGCTCTTCGCGGAGCTGGACCTCTTGGTGATGCTGCAGCCCCCCGACTTCGATTGCGTGTACCGCTGGCGCGAAGAGCAGGAAGCCCGCCTGCGCGCCTCGGGCGCCGGCCCAGAGGTCATGACGCCGGCCGAGGTGCGCCGCTTCGTCATGCACTTCGAGCGCTTGACGCGTTTCATGTGGGAGGAGATGCCGATGAGGGCAGACGCCGTCATCTACCTCGGGCAAGATCATGCGCCGGCTCGCGTCGGGTTCGGCGAGGAAGGCTGAGCGTCAAGCGGTGGTGCTGCCCGTGCAGCTCGAGCCGGAACCTGCCGCGCACCCAAAGCAATGCCGATTGGTCTGGATCAGGCGCGACTGCAGCGCCTCGAGATCGAAGTCGCGGATGTGCCCAGGCGCTCCATCCGACAGCGGAATGTCCAGCATCTGATTGAAATCGCAATCATGGAGTCGGCCGTCCCATCCGACCGAGATCGTGCTTCGGCACATGACCCCGGACGCCGCCTGTGGACTGAACGATTCGACCAGCAGCCGCATGTAGCCCTCGAGATTGCCCGATTCGAGCAGCCACTCGAGGTAGCGGCTGATCGGCATGTTGGTGATGGTGTAGAGCGTATCGAAAGACACGTCGTGAAGCCGACGGAGCTCTCGCTTCCACTCCTGCTCGAGGCAAGCTTGAGCCGCCGGAAGAACGGCGCCAACCGGGTTCGTCATCAGTACCAGGCGAAGCCCCGACCGACCGTCTCCGTATCCGAGCTCATTCAGTCGGCGTAGGGCGCGGATGCTCTTGTCGAATACCCCCTTGCCTCGCTGCACGTCGGTGCAGGCCTGCTGATAGTGTGGGAGCGAGCAGATGAGCTCGACGCGATGCTCGGCGAAAAACTCCGGCAAGTCACGGTGAGGACCGCTCTCGAGAATCGTGAGATTGCACCGGTTCATCACGTGCCGACCGAGCGACGCGCATTCGGCAACTAGCCACCGAAAGCTCGGATTGAGCTCCGGGGCCCCGCCTGTGATGTCGACCGTGGGAATGGCAGTTCGCCGTAGGGCCTCGACACACTCCTCTGCCGTCTGGCGCGACATGACCTCGGTGCGATCCGGGCCCGCGTCGACGTGACAGTGGCTGCAGGTCTGGTTGCACAGCTTACCCACGTTGATCTGCAAAATGTCGATGCCGGTGGGTCGGAGCGGCCACAGGCCGTGGCTCGTCAAAGCCTCTTCGAAGTCACGGTCGACGTGCAACACGCGGAGCTGTCCGATCTGATGGCCTGCTTCGGCCAGCGGCAACCGCCGTGCGTGGAGTGAGCGTAGCGTCGTTTGGGCTTGATGGCTTGGTGGCATCGCTTGGCGCGGGCGCGCGGCTGAAAGGGATATGCCGGCGTCGGGCGTACGTTAGCAGCTGTATCGCAATCCCAAAGGAAAACTAGAGACGCGTGAAGGCAAACCCACGGGTGCCCAGTGAAAACGGCGTCAGGCTCAGAGTCGCATTGGAATCGGTCAAGCGTCCCGCCAACCAGGCGGGCTCGAGGCCCTCGGCAAGCATCTCGTAAAAGGCGAGCGCGGCGCCCCGACGTTCCGACCGATGGAGGATTATTTCGTGACCCTCCGCGTCGAAGGCTCTGAAGATGCCGTTGCGCTCGATTCGATACGGCGCGATGAGCGCAAAAGGCTCGGACAAGGCCGGGTAGGCCTTCACGGATCGTCCGTACTGTGCCGTGACTTCCGTGAAGCTTCGGCTCGCGACCTGTTGGAGATCTTCCCAGGTCTCGCGAGGCACATCGAGTTGAACCTCGTACTGCAGAACGCGGATCCGCCGAGGGCTCGGTCCGGGCTCGACTTCCGCCAGACCCACGCGGAGCTGCCGGGGGCAGGGACCGAGCGATGCGGTGGCCTGCCGTGGGCGATCCTCCCGGTAGACGCATCCCGAATGAACGTCGACCAGATAGCGGCGCTCGACGCTCGCTCGCTCGACCCCCGATAGCCACTCGCGACCTACTTCGACCATCGTACGGTCGTAGAGCAGCTCGGGCCGGGGCGTGCCGCCGGGCCGCGGCCCCAGCCAGGCGCTGAAACGCTCCTCGGATTCCGGCGTCGGGGCGTTGGCTCGCAGCTCGCCAGCGAACCGCGACGCGCCATCCAGGATTCGTGCGATGCGTCGGACCTCTCGCGCTCGAATCTCTTGCTGGAGACGTCCGATGAAGCGGCCGAGCCCTGACGGCGTCGGCGTGGGTGCCATGCCGATGACCCGTTCGAGCGCGGCGTCGACGGAGGGCGCGTGTTGTGCCCTCTGCACCCCCACACGCGTGATCGCGGTGAGCAAATCATCGAGGGCGTCGGCCAGGGCTTCGGACGACCCGTGGTCGGTCGAGCGATCTGCAACCGATGTCGCTTCGCCCGGGGGCGAGGAGTCCTCACGCAACTCCGTTCCGGCGATGAACTTCAGGGCGGCCATCACGTGAGGACCATCGTTTCGACCGTCGCTCGACACGCATTGAAGCTCGTCATCGCGCAGGGCCAGCGTGACCAACTCGACGCGGCCTTCGACCTCGATGTCCATCGTGAGGCGCCGTACCGCGCCCTCCCCCATGGTCACCGCGAGCGAGCGCAGGTGCTGAACCGCGACGTCACGCAGCCGAGTGGACATCGTCCTTCTCCTCCCGCGTCAACACGTCGTGTTTCCTCTTGAGCTCGAAGCGGACCGTGCCTGGCGCCCGGCGCAGATCGAGCGTCAGCACCTCTCCGACCAAGCCCCGGGCCACATCGTCTCGCCCTTCGCGTTCGACTTGCTCGGCGCGATGCAGAAAAGACTTGGCCATCGCCCGAACCAAGATCGGATGGCGTTCGATCCGCGGCCGGTCGACCTCGATGGCACGTCGAAACGCCGGTAGCGCGAGCGCGTATTGCTCGCGGCTCGCGAACGCCATGCCCATCGCGATCAGAGGGATCGACCAGCCTGCGCGGCGCGTGGCTGCAGACTCGAAGCGAGCGATCGCCCAGGTCAGTCGGCCGAGTAGAAGCCAGAGCTGGCCCATGAAATAGTCTCGCCAGCCAAGCACGATCGCCGACGGTCGGTCCCGGGCTCCGTTGCGCGGGTTCGGCTTGTTGCCCACCTCCGACCAGTCGATCGTCGTGGCCTCCTCTCCACGCAGCTCCATGCGTGCAGCAATCGAGGAAAGAGCATCTTCGATCGCGGCACGAAGCGCTGGTATCGGGGTGGAGTTGTGCCGCTCGGTCAGCTGCTCGAGCACGCGCCCGTCGCCGATGCGAGCCGTGGTACGCACGGCCTGGATGGCCACCGCTACCTCCGCATGATCGAGAAACTTCGCAACCAGGTCCGTGTGCTCGGGAGAGCCCAAGCTTTCCATCGCCTCGAGAACCCGTTGGAGGAGTTGGGGCTGCTCGGCCTCGAGCCAGCTTCGCACCTCGGTGAGGCCGCGGCAGTCACCATGCATGCCGAGCGCGCCTGCAAGGGCAACCCGTTCTTCGTGGGCGAAGCTGCGTTCGAACCGCTCGGCGAGCGCTGGATGAATGCGCGCATCGTCGATGCCGCCGAGAACCCGCGCTGCACGCGCCACGAGCTCTCCCCGTTCGCCCTCGATGACGGCGATCAAGGCAGGCACCAGACGCCGGTCGGTGGCGTAGCGGAGCGAAGCGAGAAGACCTATCCGGGAGTCCAACGGCACGCAACCGTCGCTGCCTTCGATGATAGCGCTGAGGTGATGCACCACGACATCCGATAGATCCGTGATCCGCATCAGCAGGAGAGAGCGCTGGTCTCCAGGCAAGGTGTGGATCGGCTCCATGTTCGACTGACCGTCCCAGAACGCGCGAATCCCGGCCTCGGCGCTTTGAGCCAAGCGTTTCCATTCCTCGCGCTCCTGGCGCGCCTCGCGTCCGTCCCCGCCCGGGAGCTCGGACCGGATCTCGGCGAGCTCGTGGCCGAGCTCGACGTCTCGAAGCGCCGAGATGGTCTGAATTGCCTTGCGCGAAGCCTCGCTCGAAAGGAGGCGGCGATCTCGCAGCCGATCCCGCAACCGCGCGAGCGCCGCACGCCGCTGCCGGCACGAGCCGGCTCGAAGGACAGCGAGGATGGTCGGAACATCATCGATCCGATCGACCGAAAGACCATCCGCACCCGTGGTGCTCAACCGTCCGAGGAACGAAGGGTCTGCGGGGACCTCCGTCGGCGGCCGCACCGAGGGATGACGGGCAGCCTCGGGATGCGGGCTGTCTATCCCGATCTGGTCGACGTCGTGAACCGCGAGATGGTGCACGATGGCACGCGCCACCTCGACGTCATCCGATTCTGGAGGGCACCCGAGCGCTTCTCTCGGGTCGGCGTAATCGTTGCCGGCGATGCCTTCCCGAAGGCAGACCTCGAGCGCGTCCAGATCGGGTTTCGCGGTGTGCGCCACGTTACTGTTCTCAGGATAGACAAGGAAGGGGGGTACCCCCAATCGACGCCCGAATTTCGTTCAATTGGGCTCCGAAGCAGTTGGGTCTCGTCTCGTTGCACCCGCCGCAGGGCCAACGCAGAGTACTCCGCCATGAAGTCGTTGCTCCGGATGGTGCTTTGCGCTGCGCTCATCATGAGCGCTTCGGCATGGGTGATGTCCTGGCGCGCTTCCGATGCCGGCGCGGCCGCCTGCTACAGCATCTACGCCGAAGCGGAGAGCATGGGTTCCCGCTACAGGCACCTCGTCTACGTCGAAAACCACTGCGACGCCTGGCTGCAGTGCACCGTGTGGACCGATGTCAATCCACAGCCCCCGGTCATGCTCACCGTCGGACCGGGCATGACCGAGAAGCGGGAGACCAATCCGGATTCGGAGGTCGGCAGCCCCCGGGCGTTCGGAGCCTGCCGCGATCAGTAGCCTCAGCGCCCGCGCTGCGGAGCGGTGCGATTCAACAGCCGGAGCACCTCCTGCAGGTCCTCCCATACCGGCTTCTTGAACTGAGGGCTGCGAAGGAGGAACGCAGGGTGATAGGTCGGCATCACCGGGATGCCTTGCCAATCACCCCAGACCCCCCGCCACTTGCCCGCGGGAGGCACGCAGTGAAGATTCTCGGCCGCGCAGCGGCCGAGCGCCACGATGGCCTTCGGTTGCACGAGCTCGAGCTGAGGAACCAGAAAACGCGCGCAGGCGGCAGCCTCGACTGGGAGTGGTGTGCGATTGTCGGGCGGACGACACTTCACCACGTTGCAGATGTAGACTCCGTCGCGGTCGTAACCCATGGCGGCGATCATGCGATCGAGGAGCTGGCCGGCACGCCCGACGAACGGTAGACCCTGCTGATCCTCGTGAAAGCCTGGGCCTTCTCCCACGAACACGAGATCGGTATCCGGCGTCCCGCGCGAAAAGACGCTGTGGGTCCGCCCACGGTGTAGCTCGCAGCGGGTGCACTCGGCAGCCTCGTTTGCGAGAACTTGGAGGCGCGCGTGAGGCTCCTGATCATCGGCCTCGGGATCGGTTGCGGGTTGCGAGGTCAGGGCCGCGGCGCCGGCGTCGGGCGTTGGGAATCCCGAGCTCCCGAGCGCTTCTTCCCAATGCACCAGCTCCCGAGCGCTCTCGAGGATCGACGCGAGCGCGTTTTCCCGGCTATCCGACACGTGGAGCGAGTATAGGCCGGTTTCGTTGACTTGGCCGTCGCGGGGTCGCTACTCTCGTAGCCCAGGGGGTTTCGCGGGATAAGATGTCACGGGCTCGGGTCTTGGCGATCGGGGACACACATGTGGGAATGAAGCGCACCCACAACGAGGACAGCTTCATGCTGGCCGAGGAGGACAACCTCTACGTGGTCGCCGATGGGATGGGCGGTCACTCCTCGGGGGAGGTGGCGAGCGGGATGGCCATCGACACCCTGCGAGAGTTCTTCCGGGCGACGAGCGGCGATCCGGAGGCGACCTGGCCGTACAAGATGGACAAGGCCCGCGGCTACGAGGAAAACCGACTGATCACCGGTATCAAGCTCGCGAATCTCCGGATTTACGAAGCTGCTCAGAAAGATCCGCAGATGCACAGCATGGGCACGACTGTGGTCGGCATTCTCGTCGTCGAAGATGGCGTGCTGATCGGTCACGTCGGAGACAGCCGTGTCTATCGGATTCGCGACGGCAAGATGACGCAGCTCACGAGCGACCACTCGCTCCTCAACGATTACATCAAGATGAAGCGCCTCTCCGAAGAGGAGATCGAGAGCTTTCCCCTCAAGAACGTCATCGTGCGGGCCCTTGGGATGAAATCGACGGTCAAGGTCGACACGGTCCTCGATCGTCCGGAGATCGGCGACATCTACGTGCTTTGCAGCGACGGCCTGTGCGGTCCCGTCTCTGATTCCGAGATCCAGCGAATCGTCGGGTCGTACCAAGACCTCCAGACCGCGGCGAACAAGCTGATCGACAGCGCAAACGAAGCGGGCGGTCCCGACAACATCACCGTGGTGCTCGCCAAGGTGATGGGTCTGAGCTGAATCGACCCACCGAGAAACCTAAACGGATAGTTCCGTTCTTCATTCGTGACACAGCGAACCAAAGCGAGCTCAACGCGATCGCGGATCGCCAACAACGTGGTCGACCTGAACGGCACCGAAGTCCGGCTCGGCTCCTTCGAGGCAATCCCGTTTCTGAACAATCTCGTGCTGCTCAAGCTCGAGCAGCCCTGACAGACGAAGCAGATGATGGGGCTCAGCTGGCCTCGATTCGGTGCTTGGGGGTCAGGATCGCGCCCGTCGCCGAGGCGGCCACCGTCGTGTCCGGCCAGACGACGCATCGGTCCAGCGAAACGCCCTCGCCGAGGATGGTGCCCTCACCGATCACGCTCCGCCGGACGTTGTCTCCGGCTTCCATGGAGGCGGGCAAGATGCAGCCGCTGCGCGGTTCGACCCCGGGCCAACGAAGTAGACCTGAGGCGAGATCGAGGTTCAATCGATGGTAGTCCGCAATAGTTCCAAGATCCGCCCATGGCGATTCATCGATGATCCCGAGCACGGGGGCTCCGGAGTCCACCCAGGTACGATAGGCAGTCCGGATGACGCAGCCCGACCGGGGCATCGCGGCGAAGGCTTCGGGCGCCAGAATGTGGGTCCCGGTGAACATCAGGTGGTCTCGGGCTCGACCATCGTTCGGGAGGCCGAGAATCGTCCGGACCCACCCCTCGGCATCGATTCCGATTGCCCCAAAGCGCTGCGGGTCCGGAGTCCGGCGTAGTATCATCGTCGCTACAGCCCTGCGGGCCGAGTGGGCATCGAGAGCACGGCGAAGGTTTGGCGCAAAAAGCGTGTCGCCGTTCATGACGATCACGGAGGCCTGTGCGTCATCACACAAACCGTGGGCTTTTCGGAGCCCGCCCCCGGTTCCGAGCAGGGTCGGCTCCCTGGAAAATCGAAGCGAGACGCCGCCCGTACATTCGGCTCTCAGCACTGATTCGACCTTCTCGGGCTGCGGATGGGTGTTGACGATCAGGGTGCGGACGCCGCTTCCGGTCAAGTGGTGCATGGCGAAAGCCGCGAGCGGCCGGTTTGCGACGGGAACGATCGGCTTCGGTCTGAGGTCGGTCAGCGGCCGGAGGCGCGTCCCGAGCCCGGCTGCTAAGAGGATGGCCTGCACGGGGGAATCGTAATCGCCCCCGCACAATTGGACCAAGCAATCGGGGTCGATAAGAGCCTATAATCAGGCGCGAGGGGAGATGAAGAAAATCCTACTAACGGGGGCCGCTGGGTTCATCGGGAGCCACACCGCTTCCGCGTTTTTGCGGCGTGGCGACTTCGTCGTCGGGATTGACAATCTGAACGATTACTATGACCCGGCGCGCAAGCTCGCGAACCTAGACGAGATTCGCGCCTCGGCGCCGGACCCGAGCAAGTTCGTCTTCGAGCGGACCGACGTTCGGGACGCGGGTACGATCGAGCTTCTGTGCGCCGAGCACGGGTTCGACGCAATCGTTCATCTTGCCGCCATGGCTGGCGTTCGTGCGTCGATCGAGGACCCCAAGCTCTACTTGGACGTCAATCTCGGGGGCACGCTCAACCTCCTCGAGGCGGCCCGGCATCACGGACAACCCTCCTTCGTGTTGGCCTCTACGTCGTCGGTGTACGGCGAGACCAAGCTCATCCCCTTCACCGAAGAGGACCGGGCCGACCGCCCCTTGGCCCCCTACCCGGCCAGCAAGCGATCGGCAGAGCTCTTGGGTCATTCGTATTTTCACCTGTTCGGGCAGAGCTTCACTGCCCTTCGATTCTTCACCGTGTACGGGCCTCGGGGACGCCCGGACATGATGGCTTATCTGGTCTTGGACAACATTTTTCGCGGTCGCGAGGTGCCTCTGTACAACAACGGCCAGATGCATCGGGATTGGACCTACGTCGACGACATCGTGGAGGGCATCGTTGCCGCGACGGATCGACGGCTCGGGTATGAGATCATCAATCTCGGCCGCGGCCAGCCGACGCTCCTTGCTGATTTCGTTCGGCTGATCGAGGAGCAGGCTGGCAAGCGCTCCAACTTGGTCAACAGGCCCATGCCGCCTGCGGACATGGAATACACCTACGCGAACGTGGATCGTGCCAAAGAGCTCCTCGGCTACGCGCCCAGGGTGACGGTCGAACAGGGCGTGCGTGAGTTTTGGCAGTGGTACCAGGACGCGGTCTTGGCGGAGGAAAGGTCATGAGGCGGCTCAAGACACGCACGTCGCAGTTTCTGATTGACGTCGGCGTCCTGATGCTGGCGTTCGTCTTGGCGATGCTTCTTCGCTTCGATTGGAGCGTTCCGAAGCCGATGTTTCGGCAGCTGATGATCGTCTTGCCGTACGCGGTGCTGCTGCAATACGTGTTCTTGTCTGGATTTGGGATCACACGCTTCTCATGGCGCTACATCAGTCTTCGCGACACCGTTCGAATCTTCACGGCGGTCGCGTCTGGAACGGGCTTGCTCGTAGCGCTCCGGTTCCTCAGCCCCATCCTCGTCGACCGGTTTCCGCTCGCGCGCTTTGGCATCGTTCCGCTCGGCGTCTTGCTCGGAGACTTCGTGTTGGCCTTCATCGGCCTGACCGGAGTCAGAGCCCTTCGACGGATGCTTGGAGAACGCGTGGCGTCCAATCAGCACAAACGCGAGAAGGAACCCCGCAAACCGACGCTGCTCGTCGGCGCCGGCCAAGGTGGCGTGCTCATCGCCCAGGAGATCGCACGCCGGCCAGACCTCGGGATCCGGCCCGTTGCGTTCGTCGACGACGATTTGACCAAGCAAGGTGCGGTGATTCAAGGCATCAAGGTCCAGGGGACCACGGAGGACTTGCTGCGGCTGGCCCACAAACACGGGGCGAAACAGGCGCTGATCACGATTTCAAACGCGCCTGGCTCCGCGATTCGGCGCATCACCGACAGGTGTAAAGCCGCGGACCTCTCGGTGAAGATCGTTCCCGGGGCGTACGAGATCGTCGGCGGGCGCGTGAACCTCTCGCGTATCCGCGAAGTCGCGATCGAGGACCTCTTGCGGCGAGAGCCGGTGAAGCTCAACGCCGATGCGGTCACTAGTGTCGTGCGCGGCCAGCCGGTCATGGTGACCGGTGCAGGCGGTAGCATCGGCTCCGAGCTGTGCCGTCAGGTTGCAGCCTATGCCCCATCGCTTCTCCTGCTCGTCGATCGAGCCGAAAATCCGCTGTTCGAGATTCATTCCGAGCTCTGCAGTCGGTTTCCGGATCTCGAGACCCTGCCTTGCGTGGCGGACATCACCGACGTGCCGCGCATCACCCAGGTGTTCCGCGAGCATCGGCCGATGATCGTCTTTCACGCAGCTGCCCACAAACACGTGCCGATGATGGAGTGGAATCCAGCCGAAGCCGTGAAGAACAACGTCATCGGGACGCAGGTGGTGGCGGACCTGGCCGATGGTCTGGCCGTCGAGCGGTTCGTGCTGATCTCCACCGACAAGGCGGTCAATCCCACGTCGGTCATGGGCGCCACGAAGCGTGCAGCGGAGCTTTATGTCCAGGCCCTGTCCCAGAGCAGCGCCACTCACTTTGCGACCGTGCGCTTCGGAAACGTGCTCGGCTCTGCGGGGAGCGTCATTCCAATCTTCCGCCGGCAGATTGAGCACGGTGGCCCCATCACCGTGACGCATCCCAGCATGACCCGATACTTCATGACGATTCCCGAGGCCGTGCAACTCGTCACCCAAGCGGCAGCGTTGTGCCGGGGCGGCGAGACTTTCATCCTCGACATGGGACAACCGGTTCGCATCGTCGATCTGGCACACGACCTGATTCGGCTGAGCGGCCTCGAGCCGGACCAAGACATCGAAATCCGCTTCACCGGGATTCGACCCGGAGAGAAGCTCTTCGAGGAGTTGTCGATGACGAGCGAGGGGATCGAGCGGACGACTCACCCGAAGATCTTCACCGGGACCTATGATTCGCCACATCTGCCCGCACTGCGCGCGCAGTTCGAGGCGCTTGTCGCCCTGTGCCGAACCGACGAGTCTTCGGCGATCCGCAAGACCTTGGCCGAGATCGTCCCCGAGTACCGAGACGAGAGCGCAGACAGCGAGCCTCCGGCCAAGGTCAGTCACGCCGCCTCTTCGGCCAAGACCTTCGAGGGCGCATGAGGATTCTCGTGACCGGCGGTGCCGGCTTCATCGGGAGCCATGTCGCGGAGGCCGCCCTCGAGGCGGGCCATCGGGTTCTCGTGGTCGACGACCTGAGCAACGGGCGGACCGAGAACCTCCCTTCCAATGCCGATTTTCATCCGTTGGACATTCGGAACGGAGACGCTCTGCGCGAGCTCGCGCTCCACTTTCATCCGGACGCGATCAGTCACCATGCCGCCCAGGCGAGCGTCACCGCCAGCGTCCGTGAGCCCGTGCGGGATGCCGACGTAAACGTGCTCGGCTCTCTGAACGTCTCCAACGTCGCGCTCGAATGCGGAAGCAGGTTGGTCTTCGCGAGCACGGGGGGCGCGCTGTACGGAGAGGTCCCCGAGGGAGAGGCAGCCGGCGAGGAATGGCCGGCGTTACCACTGAGCCCCTACGCATGCAGCAAGGCTAGCTTCGAGCTCTACCTGAGAGCCTTCGGCCAAGTGCCGGGGCTGCGCTACACGATTCTGCGATACGCCAACGTGTACGGGCCGCGGCAGGACCCGCATGGCGAGGCTGGCGTCGTGGCGATCTTCCTCGAGAGGTTGCTGCGCGGTGAGCCGATTCAGGTGAACGCGCGTGCCGAGGAAGGGGACGACGGCTGCGTGCGGGACTACGTCTATGTGCGCGACGCCGTGCGCGCGAATCTCGCAGCGTTCGAGGGAGCGCTCGACGGAAGGACCATCAACGTCGGGACGGGCGTCGGCACGACGACTCGAACCCTCGCGGAACGGTTGGCCGACCTCGTCGGCGGGCGGGCGATCATACGGGACGGCGCCCATCGCCCGGGGGACTTGGGCCGTTCCGTGCTCGATCCGACCGTGATGATTTCGATTCTCGGAAAACCGACCCCACTGGAACGCGGATTGACCGCGACGACCGAATGGTTCCGCCACAAGGCACAGTCGTCATGAGCGAGCGTATCGCGGTGGTGGGGCTCGGGTATGTCGGTCTTCCGGTGGCCATCGCGTTTGCGCGGAAGTTCGAGCATACGGTTGGTTTCGACGTGTCCGAAGCCCGCGTGAGCTCGCTCCGGGCCAACCTCGATTGGACCGGCGAGGTGACGGCAGACGAGCTCCGCGAAAGCACACTGAAGCTCACGTCCGATCCCTCCGACCTTCGCGGTTGCACGTTTTTCATCGTCGCCGTGCCGACTCCGATCGATACCACCCGGCGACCGGATCTCGGCCCACTTCTCTCTGCAACCGAGACCGTGGGCAGCGCCCTCGCTCCCGGAGCCGTGGTGGTCTACGAGTCGACGGTCTATCCGGGGGTCACCGAGGAGCAGTGCGGGCCGCTCTTGGCCCGGGTGTCGGGCCTCCGTCCGTCGCGAGACTTCACGCTCGGTTACTCGCCAGAGCGAATCAACCCGGGGGACAAGCGACATACCTTCGACAAGATCGTCAAGGTGGTTTCAGGTGAAGACGCAGCGACCTTGGAGAGGGTCGCGCGAACGTACGAACGTGTCGTGGATGCCGGCGTTCATCGCGCACGCTCGATCAAGGTGGCCGAGGCAGCTAAGGTGATTGAGAACACCCAGCGCGACGTCAACATCGCGTTGATGAACGAGCTAGCGCTGATATTCGATCGGCTCGATATCCGAACGCAAGACGTGCTTGAAGCTGCGGAAACGAAATGGAACTTCTTGCCGTTCAAGCCCGGTTTGGTCGGGGGGCATTGCATCGGGGTCGACCCGTATTACCTCACGGCAAAAGCCGAGGCGGTGGGCTACCATCCCGAAGTCATCCTGGCGGGCCGTCGCATCAACGACGACATGGGACGCTACGTGGCACAGCGAACGATCAAGCTGCTTCGTAAGCGGGATCACGCCATCAAAGGCGCTCGAGTGGGTGTTCTCGGGCTCACGTTCAAGGAGAACGTTCCCGATCTCAGGAACAGCAGGGTGCCGGACATCGTCGACGAGCTCCGCGAGTACGGCATCGACCCGATCGTTCACGACCCGATGGCCTCAGACGAGGAAGCGTTGCGCGAGTACGGCATCGAGCTGCGGCCGTTCGACGCATTGGCAGAGCTCGACGCGGCGATCCTCGCAGTGCCCCACCAGCAGTATCTCGATCGGCTCGATCAGATTGTCGATGGCGTTCGTCGGGGCGGCCTCCTGATCGACGTGAAATCCTCGTTGCGTGCAGAGCACATCAGGCCCGACTTGCTCTACTGGAGCCTCTGACCGGCTAGAACAGGCGCTCCGGGACGAAGATGATGTCCCCCGCAGCGACCTCGATGTCCTCGGCCTGACCCTTGGTGACACGCGCCACCGGAACCCGGTATCGAATGATCTCTTTGCCCAGCCGCCGGGTGACGATCGTCCCATCGCGGTCCGCCAGCGCCGAAAACCCCCCCGCCATGCTGATCGCCTGCACCACCGTCATCCCGGGCTGGAGCGCAAACGTCCCGGGATTGGCCACGGCCCCGACCACGCTCACGCGCTTGGAAGAATATTGATCGACGTATACCGATACCTGTGGATTACGCAGAAGGTCCTTCTCACGAAGCTCCGTCTGAAGCTTGGCTGCCACTTCGGTAGGCTCAAGGCCGCTGACCTGAATGGGACCGAGCAGCGGGAAGTTGATCGTGCCGTCCGGAGCTACCTGGTGGCTACCCGTCAGACTCTCCTCCCCAAACACCCGCACCGAGAAGACGTCACCTGGTCCGAGCGTCGTATCGTCGGTTGCCGGGGGTGGCACCTCGGTCGCTTGTATGCCGCGCGTGCTGCAGGCCGTAGAAACCACGGCGAGAAGCAAGAGAAACACGATCAATAAAAGACGCGGAGACCGAGCCATGCTTGGAACTTCTTGTACCGTGCGACGGGATCGACCAGCGCGGCCGTGCCGACGTACTGGAAGTCCGTGAAGTCCGCCAGGTAGCCGACCTCGCCGAAGAGGCCCAGCCAAGGCTTGAACCGATACTCACCATAGAGCGCAGCCAAAAACCGGATGTCTTTGCGAGTAGGCTGGTTGCCGAGCAGCGTGCCGTCGGGACTCAGCGCCAGGCCTGAGTTGTCGAATGAGAGCCACGCTTTGACTCCAAGATCCAGCGCGCCGATGATGGTGAAACGCGCGTCTGCGCGAAGTCGATCCACCGTCGTGTAATTGCCGATGTAGGAGGGGCGAATGAGACGGTCGTAACCCGTGGTGAGCCCTACGGTGCGTCTCGGCATCCAGCGGAAGTCCACACGGGCGATCACATCGTCGAAAGCCTGCCCGTTCTGGTAGAATCCGGCGGCATATCCGATCATCGCAGTGAGCGAGAAACGCTCTGTAATCGCACCATTGTATCCAACCATGCTCGAGACCCGGTTGCTGTCGGACAAGGACGTCGGAGAGGCTGCGACGTCGGCCGGATTGGAGTAGCTCTGGTGCGCATACTCTACGGTGTAGACCAACGCGGAGGTCGGAAAAAACAGCCAGCTAAACGTGGCGGGCACCAGATGGGTCATGTTGTCCGCGTATGCATAGAGGCTCGCGGAGAAGAGCTCCAACACGTTCGTGTAGCCCACCCTGCCCTCGAGCACGCCGCTCTTGCTACGGCCTACGAGCTCGAGCGATGCCGCGTTGCGGTTGCGGCCGTAGCTGATCGTAGTTCCCGTGGTGGTGTTCGGCTCGGAGAATGGACGCACGTACCGGGTGAAGATGTCTCGCACCACCAACGAAAAGACGTTCGAGGGGTTGTAGGAGAAGTCGACGTGGGCATCTGCGGCGACGTTGTCGGGCACCCGCTCGAGAAAGTAGTGATAGTACATCGCGCCTACGCCGCCGCGAAACTCGATCTTCTGGGGCTCGGCTTCGTTCGTCTCGCCCTCGGCCTGCCGTTCTGCGCCCTCCGTCGCGACGTCGAGATATCCTTGCAGCCGCAAGATGAACGAGCTTTCCTCGTTGGAGTCTTGAAGAAAGACGTTCGAGTCCCACCCGCCCTCGAGTCCGAGGCCTGGGTGCAAGACGAGGCGGCCGACTTTGAATCCAGGGCCCTCCCTGGACGCCCTCTCGGCGACGATGTCTTGTGCGCCGGCCGCCGCCGGCAACCGCATGACGCTCAGCATCGCAGCCAAAGCCAGAGCTAGCTCTAACTTTGGGCAGTCGCGCATGATCCCTCGTTCCCCCCGTGCATCCCCAACCTGCTCTTCCGCGCTAGCTCACTCCGCTCACGGGTGGGGGAATGTATGGGACCGGCCAATCCGGTACGACGGTAATCACGGCTGGATTTTCATCCGGAGCAAAGAAGTCGACGTCTTCTCTCACCTGGGTATCGCCGGTTTCGAACAAGTCCTGACCGACACATTGGCTGGCTGCCTTATCCAACATCTTGAACTTCTGAGAAAGCACGCCGATGACGGTGAACTCGTGGTTGGCGCGCCCGGTGTCGCCCTCGGCGTTCGCCTCTTTCAAGGCACTCGCTCGACGCTTCATGTTCTGCAGGTTGGCATCGCACTGAGCGAGCTTGTCGTCCACGCAGGTCGCTCGGATGATGTCCTTTTGCTTCTTGGCGCTCTGGAGGGCGTTCGACTGGGCCGAGCAGCTCTGCGTGGCGGAGGCGACGGCGGCCTCTGCGGCCTGGACCTGTGCGGCCGGAGACAGCGCTTCAGGTCCTTCGGGCGCGCCGCGCATCGGCTCGACCTGGATCACGTCTACCGAGGTCTCTCCGCTCTCCTGAGCGACCGCGTAGCTCAACCCCGCGCCTGCCAGCAACACGGCCAGCAGAGGAGCCCCTAGGCTTCGAATTCCTCTAAACATCAACGATCCCCTAAACTTGCGGCGATTATACGCGGTGCGATTCTCGTGTCAATCGATGCACAGTACAGTTAAGCAAGAATAATGCCCTGAAGTCGAACCTAATTTTGTGGTTGAAAAACAAAAGGATAACGGAATGTTACGCTGCCTCCGTCGGGGCCCGGGTTGAAACGGAATCGGCTGATCGTCCGGGTGACACATTCCGCGACGCCCTGACTGCCGGTCGTATTCTCGCTGGCCTTCGCGTCCGTCACGTTGCCGCGCTGCTGAATGGTGAACGTCACGGTGACCTTGCCTGACAGGCTCGGGTTCTTGCGCAACTCGGACTCGTAGCAACGGGTGATCGATTTCAAACGTTGTTTGATCTGCCGCTGCACGAGCGCCGCGTCGAATTCTCCGCTACCCCCGATGTCGCCCCCGCTGCTCAGCCCGACGTTGCCGCGAACCGCCCGCTCCTGCACGGCTTGGCCCTCTTTCGCCGCCTGGCCGACGCCCTTGCCCTTCTTGAGCGATCCCAAGCCCGCTTGCTGTCCGCTACCCCCGCCGCTACGCGTGCGAAGCGTGCCCGCCTCGCTGCGGGTCGCGACCCCCACACCTGACGCTTGCGCCAACACGTCCGCCGCGTTTCCGGTCACGGCGCCACCCGACAGAACGTCTCCGAGGGCCCCACCCTCTCCGCCGAGCGCGCCGAGCAACATCGCTTCCGCCTGTGCTGCCGCTTCTCGTGCAAGCCGAGCCCGTCCCTCGGCGCTTGCTCCGGCGGCCTCTGCGGCCGTCGGCGCCTTCCCTTCGGCCTTGGCCGGCTCCCGGGATGGCGCTTTCGTCTCTGCTTCTTTTTCGCCTTCGCCCTCCTCGACCTCTTCCTCGATCGCAACCGGCTCCATCGGAGCTTCGAAGATCAATCGCGCGAGGCTTTCGGGCACTTCTTGGGCGCCTTTGTCGATTTCCCAGTCCGCATTCTCCATGTACAAGATGAACCCGAAGAACATCATGTAGGAGAAGATCACCCAGGTGGTGAAGGTCCAATCGATGTTCTTGACGAATCCGCGCTGAACCGCCGCAGGCAGTTGCGGTTTCGGCGTGATGGGCGGAGCAGAAACGAACTCGAAGAAAACGGTGAAGTCTCCTATGCGGATGTTTCCTCGAGACGTATCGGCGAGCTTGATTTGGTAGTGAGTTCCCGCGTTGCGCGCCGCGCCGGTCTCACGAAGGTGTTCGAGCTTTTGCACGCCGCCCGGCAGCGCGACCTTGCCCGTCATCTCCGCGGTGAAGTTCAAGATGTAATCGTCACCCACCAGCTGAAAGAGCTCGAAGCGGGACTCGATCTTCGCGGGCAGAGTTCCGGACTTGATGATCAGGTGGTTCCTGGCGGCCGTCCCGATTGAAACGGTCTCTCGCCGGCGCACGATCCGTTCTTCGATGATCTTCTTGTCGCGAAAGAGACCAACCCGGAGGACCTTTGGACCGGCGTGCTTTGCGGGGACCGCCTGCATGGCCATCGTCATGCGGCCAGGACGCTCGCTTCGCCGTGGTGTTTGCGGTTCGGTCATCAGAACGGCTCCTTCTGAACGCTCTGGATGACCTTGTCGAGAAAGCTCGTTCGAAGCTCGAGCACTTCGTAGCCCAGGTTCGAGCGGTTGAGGATGTAGAAGGCGTTGGGCTTCTGGACGCGTCCCTCAATCACGATCTCCTCGAGCTGAATCACGCGCGGTTGGCGTTTCTTCGCACCCTGGCCGGACACCGAAGTCGCCGATGAGACGACGACCGCGAGCGCTAGCAGACCGGTTGAAAACGTTCGTTTCATGAGGCGTCTCCTTGCTCGCGTCCGGTTCGGCGTTGGGCCCGTTTGATCAATCGATCCAAGTCCCTGAGGTACTCCTCCGACTGGTCGTCTCGGGCCAGACGTGGCCCCATTTCGGCGCGATAGGTCTTGAATTCGTCAACGGCCTTCTCGTAGGCGGTGACCTCGTCCATGCCTGGAAAATCACCGGCTGCAGTGAGAAAGAGCAGCCCCAGGCCGTAGTGGGCCTCCGGCAGCTTCGGCTGAAGATCGAGCGCTCGCCGGTATGCGCGTTGAGCGTCGGCCCAACGTTGCGTCGCCCGGTACGCATCGCCGAGGTTGACGTGTACGGCGGGTAGCGTCGGGACGAGACGCTCTGCAGCTTGGAAATGTGATAGTGCGCTCGGATAATTGCCGCCCGCCAAGAGCTGAATCCCGAGCGCCATGCGCGCTTCGGCGAAGTCCGGGCGGAGCTGTACGGCGCGTTCGTACGCCGCCATGGCCTCGCGGAGTCGACCTGGCTCGGTTTGGAGCCGTTGACCTTCTAGGAAGTAGAGATCGGCAACCTCCGAATCGATCTGCATTGCCTGTTGCAGGATCGAATCCGAGAGCTCATCCCGGCCCTGCGCGCGGCTCGCCTTCACCAGCGCGATGAGCGCAGGAACGAAACGTTCGTCGCATTTCAGAGCCCGCCTGGCGGCCATCCACGCTTCGTCGATGCGTCTGGCGTCGACCAAGACCTCGGCGTACAGCGCCTGCATCTCGAGGTTTGCCCGGTATCGATTGGCTAACGGCTCGACCGTTGCGACCGCATCCTGCACCCGTCCGCGCCGGATTTGGATGGTGGTGATGCCCCGAGCGGCCTCGGCGTAGTCGGGCAACACCTGCAAGGCTCGCCGGTAGTAGTCGATGGCGTCCCCTTCCTTGCCTGCGCGGTCTGCCAACACGCCGAGATCATAGAGCGCAGGGTATGCAGAGGGGTCTTTGCTGAGCGCTTCCCGAAAGCGCGCCTCGGCGGTCTTGGGATCGTTGGCCGCCGCCGCGTTCACCCCTTTTTCGATCGCTTTCTGTGCCTTTGCCGAAATAGCCGGGTGGCTCGGAGGACGACACTGCTCGGCCTGTGTCGCGCCCCACGGATTTTGGTCCTCAGACGATACCCCTTCGGTGGCGGGGATTGGTCCAGACTCAGGCGTCGCTTCCCCGCCCGCCGTGGGCTCCGTCCCCGCGCGCTCGGATGCCGACGTCGCGCCCTTGCAGCCGTACATGGCGAGGAGCATCAAAGATAGCACCAATGTCGTCAGCTTCCCGGGATGCATCATTCCGTCTCCCTGGTGATAGCAGGCGGGGCGATTCCGGGTCGAATCTCCAGGGGTTTGCCTCTCGGCGAGCGAGCGAACTCACCAGGCGTGTACCCTTGGAAGGTTGCATCACGGGCCTGAGCCTCGGCGATGCATTCCGCGATGCGTTCGTCACCATAGGCCTGGAGCCGATCCACAGCCACTCGCGTGTACTCGTCATCGAAGCTACCGGCCCGGCCTGCGCGCGCGGCCAATGCGTATCGCGCCACGGCAAAGCACTCCACCGGGCGTACCTGGCTGTCGAGCACCTGGCGAACCTTGTCCTCGAAGTCGAGCCGGTATTCCTCACGTTCGTCGGGGCCCGCCTGACGCAGGGCTTTCTGCAAGTCGAGCGGCAGCACGACGCTCGTGTTCAAAATCGATCGAGCCAAGATCTCGTAGGCCCGGCCCTGCCGAACGTAGGACGCGATCGTCCACTGCGGACGGCGGTACGCGAACACCGGCTCATATCCACTGGCGATCGACTGAGCCTCTCTCGAGCCATCGCCGATCTGCTTCTTCACGGTGTCGATGTAACCTTCGACGGTCTTCGGTCTACCCGGCTTGATCTGGAACTTCTCGAAGCTTCCGAGCTTGCCGTCGACGAGAATGAAGCGTGCCTCGGCTGCATAGCCTGCCGCGATCGAGCCTGGAGGCTGCCCGCTCCGTTGGTACGCATTCGTCACGTCGCTGAGCGCGGTGCGGTAGTCGTTCATTCGCCCGCGTGCCTTCCACGACTGTGCGATCCTCCAGTAGGCTTGGACCACGAGCTCACCCGCCTCGCCGTCGTCACCGTATACACCGATGAACTCGCGCATTGCGTCGATCGCCTGCGGGTAGCGTTGCTGCTTGTAGGCCATCTCCGCGATTCGATAGAGGGCGTTTCGTTTCGTTTCCGGATCGTCGACGGTCTGGTAGACCCGCCGATAGTACTGCGTCGCTTCTGGATAGCGTTGGAGGCGTTCGAGCAGAATGGCTGAGTTGACCAAACCGTCGGCACGCTTTGTCTGCACCTCCGCATCGGTCGACGTCGCGAACCGCTTCGAGTCCGCGAGGACGCGGTAATTTTCGACCGCGCGGTCGAAATCGAAGTTGCGGCTGGCGGTATAGGCGAGCTTGAAGTGGGCGTTTGCGAGGATCGCGTCGAGGCTCTTTTGCTCCTCGGCGTCCTCCGCTTGGCGAGGCCCGACCTCGTCGATGATCCGTTGATAGAGCTGGCCCGCGGAATCGAAGCGGCTGGTAGCCTCGAGCGCGAGGGCTGCGTATTCGAGCGCGAGGGGCGCCTGGCGATCGGTGGGATTGCTGTTGACCGCCGCCAACAGCATCGATGCGGACTGCTCGTAAAGGAGCCGCTGCTCCGTTCCTGTGGCCTGCGCGGCGCGTTTGTAGACGTCGAGCGCATCCTGGTAGACGAGCGCGTTGAGGTCCTCGCCGGCTCGGCAAATCGGTTTGTCACGATTGCCCGGTTTGCTGCAGTCGATCCTTTCAGCCCGTGCCGAAAACGTGCAGCCGCGTTCCTGGATGTCGGTCGCGAGCCGTCGTATCTCGTCGCTGTCCTGCTTGGCCATCGCCATGGCTCGGAGGTTTTCCCATGCGATCTGGCCGGTCGCATCGGCCTCGGGCCCGGCACAGCGGTCCTCGTAAATACGCGTGAATCGTCCCTCGGCCTGAGGCCAGTAGCCGTACCAGTAGAGCAGCAAGGCGTTGTTGTAGTCGTAGGCCGCCCGTACGCCTTCGGTATCCCGTCGAGGGCCCACGCGAGTGAGATAAATCTCTCTGGCCCGCGCGAGGCGCTGCACCGTCTGGGGCATCGCCACTGGCTGAACCGTCGGTGGAGCGCCGCTTGGAACGGGAGCCTCGTCACGGATTACCAAACGGCCTTCCTCGACGTCGCGATCCGCGATGCGCTTCAGCGACTCGACGACCCGCCGCGCGGATTCGGCGAGGTAACTGTCATCCACGTTCGAATCACGCACCTCGGCGTACTCCGTTGCGGCCTGCTCGTAGTCTTTCGACCAATAGAGGGCGTCGGCGAGGTTGTAGTGAAGCTCGTAACCTTGAGGGTTGTTCGGATAGCGCTCGAGGTAGCCGCGGTAGGCGATTGCAGCGAGCCGGTATTCCTCCTGGGAATCCCGGCAGAGTCTCACATTGCGCTCCTCGACGCACTGCTGACGCAGTCGCTGAGCGAGCTGGTGGTGGTAAATCGCCGTGACGATCAGGGCGTTTTCGGCGAGTTGCTCGGCGTTTCGCTGCTCGGCCGGGTGGTCCATGTTGGCGTTCCACCATGCGCTCCCTTGCACGTAATCGGTCAGCTCCGAGCGTGCGGCAACGGCCTTGTCGAACTCGTTGTACATCTGATGGGCCACGGCGATGTCGTTGAGGATCTCGGGCGTTCGGTAGTGTTCCGGCCACTTGGCGATCGCCAAGCGCCAGGCTGCGATCGCTTCCGGATACTTCGCTTCGTCGAAGTAGACCTGGCCCAGCTGAAAGTACACCTCGGGTGTCCATGGCCTGTCCTGCGGAAGCATCGAGGGGTCCTGAATCCGCGCGATGCCCGTCGGTCGGCCTTCGGCGGGATCGGGGACCTGATTCTCGTTCCAGTCGTCATACGCAAATGCGATTCCGAGATACTCGATCGCCTCGGGGCGGAGCTCAGAGCCAGCCCTGCCCGTCTCCCTCTGCGTGTCGTCGGACCACTGAACGAGCCTACCGAAGTTTTCGATCGCCTCCGGGTAGCGGCTCGCCCGGTAATACGCCCATGCAACCTTGTAGAGCGCGAGATTGTAGTTTCGATCCTCGGGATTCTGCAGGATCCGCCCGTATGCTGCGATTGCGAGATCGAGAGCATTGTCGCCTCCGAAATCGTCGAAGTGATACTCGCCGATCCGGAACCAAGTCTCGCTCACGAAGCGCGCCTCTGCCGTGATGGGCTCACACTTCGCGTAGGGGTCGACGAACTTCCCACCCACGGATGCTCCGAGCGGCCGCCCACCGAGCGTCAACGATGGGTATCTGGCGCGTGCCGCCAACGTCGCATCGGCCGGCGGCGGGCGCCAGTCTGGCTCGTAAGCGTACCTGTTGGCACACACGAGCGCGAGCCAGGCGGCCAACGCCTCCTCGGGGCGGCCCATCTCGTTCAGCGTGTACCCGATCAAATAGTAGACTCCATCGGAGCGTTCGTAATTCGGGAACTGGCGCGCCAAAGCTTTGTAGAGCGTAACGGTGGGCGTGAAATCGGGGGACGTCGGCAGGTTGTCTTCGGCCGTGAGATCGCCCGCCTGGCGCGCGGCCTGCGCCTGGTCGTAAAGCTTCTGAAACTCGATGGCGCTACGTTCGAAATAGAGCTCGCCGAGGCGGAACATCGCGTCAGGCGTGTATCGAGGGTCGCTTGGGTAGGTGCGAATGAACTCCTCGAAAACTTGAATCGAGCTCGTCCGGGCCTCGTTGAACGCTCGCTCTTCGACTTCGAGCTGCTCGCCGTACCACCGGTCGCGCTCGCGTCGTTGCTGTAGATATTCGCGCCGTACCAGCGAGGTGACCGTCGAGCGAAAGGTCTCTCCGCTGTTCGTGAAACGCTCGGCCTCGCTCTCGAGCTGCCGAAGCGCCTCGAGCTGCTGCTCGGTCGGCGGCGGCCGCTCGTCGACGATGCGTTTGCCGGTGTCTTGGAGGAAGGGCGGCAGGCTGGTGTCCTTCGCGCCTTGCCAGGGCGTGAGCTCCGCGTCCTCGGCGCCCTCTGGGCTCTGTGCGCCAACTGGAGTGGAAAGCACCCACCCAGCGAGCCACAACGCGACCCCCGACAGCCACGCAAACCGACGAAGGCGGGTCATGGGCCGCCCTCGCCGCTCTGTTCTTGGTCCATCACATCACGGAACTCGTTGTCCAACGCTTGCAGCTCACGCGCCCGCTCACGGGTCAGGACGTCGATCCGCAGTCGGTGATCTTCGCGCTTGGCCCAGGAGAGGTCGATCTTGCCCACATCGGCGCGCAGAACGAGATCGTAGAAGCGGCCGCGAATGCGATTGAAGTTGAGATACGCGATCGTGCCGATCACATCTTCCGTCTCGCCGTCGAGTGATCGGAGCGCAACGCGATAGCGAGCGAGGTTGGCGGTTTCCTCGTCGACCACCGCCATCATTTCCGAGACGCGTTGCGCGACGACTCCCGCAATCTCTGCATCGCGTTGATCGAGCCGCCACTCCACGGCTCGCACACGGGAGAATGCGGCGTCGTATTCGGGTCCACCCGACCCGGCGAGCTCACGTTCCCGATCGACCACGTCGATGAACTCGGCCCGCGCGGCGTCATCGGCTTGGTATCGCTGATCACCCACGCCGACGTGCAATCTGCCCACCTCCAAGCGTCGGCGTATCCACGTCAGCTGCTGCTCGTATGCGTCGATCTCCGATTCGTGCCCCTCGAGTTGTACGCGCAGGGCCTCCGGGTCGACCCGGTTTGGATCGACGGCTGCCAACCCGACCTTCGAGGCGACGATACGGGCCTCGAGGCCGAGCATCTCGACGCGCAATTGCTGAAGCTCGCGCTCTGCCGCCTGGTACTCAGCGAGCTTCTCGAGGTCGCGCTCGACGAAGTCCTCCGTCTCCACCGGCATCTTCCTCACTTCCGCTTCGAGCTTCTGCCGGCGCGCCCGAACCCGCTCGGCATTTGCACCGCGGTTGCCCCGAGCCCGGGCCTCGCTTTGGATGAGCGCGCCGCGCGTGCGTGACGCCCTGTTTCGAAGGCCCGTCGTTCTCTCGCGCTGGCGGCGGAGATCGGAGAACACACTGACCCCGTTCGGCGCGCTCAGCGTCGCGGTGATCCGTTGTGCGAGCTCTTCAGTCTCCAGCACGAGCTCCTTCGCCTTGCTCAGGCTCGCCAGAAGGTCGAGGGCACGTCCATAGTCGCCCTCGAGGTCGACCCAACGTCGCGCCGGCTCGGGCAGGAAGTCATCTATCTCGAAGCTGTCTAGATTTTCGCGCACAACCTTTCGGAAATACGCACGAAGATCCGGATGCTCCAGGCTCCTTCGCTCGAGCTCGTCCCGGATGGGCCCGAACGTGGAACGGACCTCGTCGAACGCCACCGCCGCCTCGTCGTAGCGGCCGTTGCGCGCCAGCAGCTCTCCCCGAAGGACCTTACCTTCGGCGTTGAGAGCACTTTCGGGAGCTGCCACCGAAAGAAGCTCGAGGGCCCTTTCCGCCTGGACCGCGTCACCGAGCCGAATGTAGGTCCAAGCGAGCTCGTAAAGGGCCTCGTCGAAGCGCGACGATGTCTGCTGCACCGCGCGATAAGCCTCGACCGCCCGCTCGAGCTGCTCCGTTTCGTAGTACAGGCGCCCGAGGGCCAGATAGGTCAGCTCGAGGACCTCGGCCTCCTCTGCGTTGGTGGGCTCCAAGCCGAGGACACTCTCGAAAGCGGCGATCGCATCGAGATACTCGCCGCGGAGGATGTGGATGGTGCCCGCGAAATACCTCGCGCGAAGCGAGTAATCGGTCCCTCGTGGGATGGTGAGGAAGCCTCTGCGGGCCTGCTCGAGCCGTCCCTCGTCGACCACCGGCTTCCGTGCATTGCCCGAAGCGAGGAGCGTGTCGTCGGCGGGTGCCGCGCGATGGTATAGGTACTTCGCCCGAAAATAGGCGGTGCTCACCGACAGCTCGGAGGTTCGGAGGGCCTCGAGACGCGCGAAATACGCGTCGACGTCACGAAAATCTCGGGTCTTGATCGCAATCTCGATGAACCGGCTCAGCGCTCGCTCGAGGAAAGGCGAGAAGGTCGGTTCGCTGCTCCGATCGATGACCTCCGCATAGCGTTTTCGCGCGCCGAGGTAGTCGCCGCCGAGAAACAGAGACTCCCCGAGAAGAAACAGCGCTTCCGGATAGGCTCGATGCGTTGGGTAGTGCTCCACGATGTCGGTGAGCAGGATCGCCGAGCGGAGGTAGTCTCCCAGACGAAGGTAGAGCTCGCCGTCGGTGAGACGCTCCTCGACGAACGTACTGCTCTTGCGGTCGTGGCGCCGGACTTCGTCGGCCGTCAATCGCTGCGTGTCGGATTCCAGATCGGACAGCTCGCGTGTCGCCCCTGCCAGATCCTGACCGTGCGCTTGCAGCGCGGGGGACCACGAGACGCTAACGGCAAGGACGATACCCAGCCACCCGCGTTGTGGTCGCCCCCTGCCAAGTGTCGGTGTGGGCGGCGATGCGGTCGCCCCACGAGGTCGCATTACCTATCGCCCTCACCGCGCGCGTCGGGCCGAGCTTGCCGCTCGACCTGTTCGATGTACCGAACCGCGGGCCGCTCTTCGAGGGGCGTTGCCGGTCCGCCCTGTTCGTACGCGACGACGTGCACGGTGGAGATTCGGCCCTCCGGGACCGCGAAGCTGTAGGTCGACCGCACGTTGAACCGGTACCCTTTGAGGTATGCGAACACCCCGAAGCCGTGCCCTCTGTACTCGAGGTTCACGGTCAGGGTGTGCTCCCCCGGAACGATGCTTCCGTTGTAGACCTCGAACTCCGTCTGCTCGCCCAGCGTGCCTTCCTCATCCGCCTTGGTGAAGATCGGCGCGCCGTCGAGCGCATACGCCACCCTGACGAGCTTGTAGGACTGCGACATCCTGTTCTCGTGGATGATCACCGATTGTCCGCCACCGACCACACCTTCGAGCACCGTCTCGGCGAGAAGCGAGAGTCGCGCCTTCGACCGGAAGATCTGTTCTTTGAGCTCGTTGATGCGTTGCTCGAGATCGCGAAGCCGTACCGCATAGGTGCCGGCATCGATCGCTTCGGGTCGCGCAACGGGCGCGGCAGCCTCAGTCTTGGCTGGCGTGTCCGGCGGCACCTCCGGAACATCTGGCGGTGGCGTACCGCTCGGTTGGGCGGACGCCATGGCGCCCCCCGCCCAGATGCACGCTGCCACGATTGAGAGCGCAACGGTCCTGCGCATCGCGATTCCCCTCTAAGTGACCACCATTCGAAGCGAAATTGCCCCCCGGCGGTCCCGGGGCTTATACCGCAGCGAGAGTAGGCCGGTCAATGAAGGCCGCGGGCATTTGTATCGGCGGCGGCAGGTCAGAAGCGCTGAATTGTCCTTCACTTGCAGGGGGGCGATCGGGTAGATCCTCCTGCGAGCTCAGACGTCGATCGATGTGTGGTCATCCGGCGCAGGATTGGGGGCGGGACGAGGGGGACGCATCGTGAGCGCGCCCTCCGACGAAATGCTGTTGTTGGGGTACCGCTCGGGCGACCTCGGCGCCTTCGAAACGTTGCTCGGACGATACCGAGCGCCCCTTTTCAACTTCCTTTTGCGATCGAGCCGAGATCGCGGCAGGGCCGAAGAGCTCTATCAAGACGTCTGGCTGAAGGTGATCGAGCGGAGCGACGATTTCCGCGGAGACGCCAAGTTCTCGACATGGCTGTACACGATCGCCCGGAACCTCAGCATCGACCACCAGCGAAAGATGAAGTTTCGTGGACATGTCTCGCTGGAGGTGGTTCTGCCCGAATCCGGTCAGCCTCTTCGCGAACGGGTCTCGAACCCCGGCCCGACCACCGAGCAGCTCGCGATGGGCGGCCTGGTCCGGGACCGGCTCGCTGCTGCCATCGAGGAGCTTCCCGCAGAGCAAAGGGAGGTGTTTCTGCTTCGTCAGCTCCAAGGCCTTGCGTTCAGGGAGATCAGCGAGGTGGTCGGCGTCCCTGCCAACACGGTGAAGAGCCGCATGCGCTACGCTCTCGAGCGGCTGCAGCAGATCCTGAGCGACCTGGAAGACCCCGATGAGGTGTGACGAGTGCGAAGAGCAGGTGCTGGATCTGATCGAGCGCGAGGCGCTCGACCCGGAGGGTGTCCATGAAATCCTGGCCCGTTGCCCTGACTGCCGCGAGGCGTTCGATGTCTTGAAGGTGGCGATTGCGCTGAGCGCGCAGATTCCCATGGAGCAGCCCGCGGCTTCGAGCGACGCGGCCGTCCTGCACGCAGCGGCCGAGCATGCTCGAGGGACCGTTCGGCGAAGGCGGCGAAGGCAAGCTCCCCCGTGGGCCATGGCGGCGATCGCGTTGCTGGCCGTCGGGGTCGGAGTGTGGGCGATCCCGCGTAGTGTTCAGCTCGAGGGCGATGCAGCGCCGTCTGCAGGCAGCGGGCCCGGGGAGGCGATCACCGCCGAGCAGATTCGAGCCGCGGAGCCGAAGCCGGAGGAAGCGAAGCCGGACGATGCGGCGGCGCGCTCGGAGCTTGCTGCCTCGGGCGAGGCGCTCGGCGCGCCAAGCGCGAAGCGTGCGGTAGCCAGAGCGAAGACCGCCCGCTCCGAGCCGGTGCCTGCGAACCGACAGCTCCGCGCGCCGGAGGACGAGGCGAAAGCACTGCAGTCCGCCGAGGCACCCGCGTCGCCGCCGGCGGCCGACATGGCAGCCGGAGCGCCCACGGCAGTCATGTCGACCGAAGCCGAGCGCGCGGGCGGGCTCGCGGAGGATCGAGACGACCAGGCGAAGGCAGCCTGCAGAAGAAAGGTCCGGCAGATCGAGCGCAGAGCTCGCGAGACCCCCAGCGACGCACCCGAGCCCGAAGAGCTGTTGGCGATTGGCAAGTGTTACCAAGCGCTCGGCAACGGCCCCGAGGCCCGCAAGTGGCTGACGCGGGCAACGACGTATCGGGAAACCAGCGCGCGTGCCCGCGAGGCGCTTCGCGAGCTCGAATCGAGGTAGCCGTGCCGCCGCTTCAGCGGCGAAGCCGATCGAGCAGACTGCGCCACTTGGGGGTGTCGCGAGCGGACGTCCGTTTCCTCAACTCGCGAGCTGCGGCAAGAGCCTCGGCGAGATTGCGCGTAATGTGCATTGCCTCGAGGGCGATGTGCGCGTCAGACGCGGCGGCCGTCCATCGTGAGTCGAGTCCGGTGAAGAAACAGACGCCTCCGAGCATCCTCGCGACCTCGTCGGCCGTGAAGATCGCGGTCGCGCGCTCCCGATTGGGCTCGCCGAGCTGCGTGAGGTCGACGATTGCGACCCCTACGTCGGCGTTGAGCATCGCTCGTCCGAGTGCATCGGCGCATTCGCTCAACACCGTTGGCTCGTGCACTCCGGTGATGATCAACGCAAGCGCGGCGTCGTCGATGCGCAAAGGCGCGATTGGCATCGCCGCAAGCCTCTCCGCTTCTGCGGCTACGCGTTCTTCGCGTCCCAACACGAAGCCCTCGACCACTGCCGCGATGGCGCGCTGCGAGAACCCGTCTGCGCGAAAATCCTCCGCATCGTGAGCTGTGATGAGCGCCAGCCGGACGACTTGAATCGCGGTCGTGGGCGTCAGATCGAGCAGCGCGAGCCGGCGACCCACGAGCGTCAGCACCGTCAGACACTCTCGAAACTCGAACGAATCGAAGTCCCCACTCTCGAGCTGCTCGGCGGGCAGCTCGCTCAATAGAGAGAGCAAGGGTTGCACCTCGGCTGCGATCTCTCGGAGCGCCACCCTGCCCCTGGCCGGCTTGGCCCTGACGAGCAGGGCTTCGAAGCGCTCGGTTGCGGACTCCCCGTGTTTCACGATCGAGCTACCTTATCACTCTTTGGGTTGGGCATGATCCATCGTGATATAAGAGCCATGGCATGCCTGCCACGATCCTCGTCGTCGACGACGAAAAGAACATCCGGCGAACTTTGCGGATGGTGCTCGAGGGCTCTGGGTTCAATACGCTGGAGGCATCGTCGGCCGAAGAGTGTCTCGAGATGCTCGATACCAACGAGATCGACCTTCTCATTCTAGACGTTCGTCTCCCGAAGATGAGCGGCATCGAGGCCCTCCAGAAGATCCGCGCCGAGCCGGAGACTCGTCGGCTCCCGGTTCTCATGGTGTCCGGTCATGCTTCTCTCGCCGAGGCGGTACAGGCCGTGCAGCTCGGCGCGACGGATTTCTTCGAGAAGCCGCTCGACCGTGATCGGGTCTTGGTCACCGTTCGCAATGCTCTCAAGACTTGGCACCTACAGCGTGAAGTCGACCAACTGCGTGCGGACGTCGAGCATCGATACGAGATGATCGGCGAGAGCCCCGTGATCCGCTCGCTCTTCGCTCAGCTGGAGAAGGTCGCGCCCACCAATGGGCGCGTTCTCATCTCGGGAGAGAGCGGAACTGGCAAAGAGCTGATCGCCCGCGCCATTCATCGACTGAGCAATCGTGCCGACAAGCCTTTCATCAAGGTGAACTGCGCGGCGATTCCAGCGGAGCTGATCGAAAGCGAGCTGTTCGGTTACGAACGAGGCGCCTTCACCGGCGCACAAGGACGGAGAAAAGGCATGTTCGAGCTCGCCAACGGGGGCACCCTCTTCCTCGACGAGATCGGCGACATGAGCGCGAGCGCCCAGGCCAAGGTACTTCGTGCCCTGCAAAGCGGGGAAATTTCGAGAGTGGGCAGCGAGAAAGCAATCGCGGTGGACGTGCGCGTGTTGGCCGCCACCAACAAGGATCTCGAGGTCGAGGTCAAGGAGGGCCGTTTCAGAGAGGACCTGTACTTTCGACTCAACGTGGTCCCGATCGTCTGCCCCCCGCTTCGGGACCGGAAGAGCGACATCCCCCTCCTCGCCAAGGGTTTTCTGCGCGAATTCACGGTCGATAACGGGCTCCGAGAAAAGCCCATCGACGACGACGTGCTCGAGGCCTTGAGCGAGCGCCCGTGGCCCGGAAACGTCCGGGAGCTGCGCAACGTCGTCGAGAGAATGGCGATCTTGAGCGGTGATCGGATCACGCTCGACGATCTGCCCGCCGAGGGCGTGTTGAGCGAATTCCGGCGCGGCTCCACGCCGCCCTCGGATCTGCCTCCCGTGGCCGACGAAGCCGGAGAACGCCTCACTTTACGGGACTATCGAAGCCGCGCCGAGAAGGAGTACATCCTTCGAACCCTCGAGGAGGTGAGCTGGAACATCTCTCGCGCCGCGACCATTCTCGGGGTCGAGCGCACCAACCTTCACAAGAAGATGCGAAGCTATGGTATCCGTCGGGAAGAGGCATGATCCGTCGATCGATTAGGCTGGTGTGGACGGGCGCCGTCTTGGCGTTCTTGGCCTACGTCTTGTTCTTCGTTCAGCTCGGCGATCGCTCGGCATTCCAGCACTTGATGCGGGTCATCCATACCGAGGAAGCGCAGGAGCTCGGCCGTGAGGTCGGCGCTGCCACGGAGCGCATCACGAAGCGGATTGGAACCCAAGTGCACGAGGTGACCAAGCCCCCGGCCGAGGACGCTGGGGCCTCCGAGGTTCCTGAGGCGGTCTCGAACCGACTCCAAGGCATCGTCGGACACTCGTACGAGCGTGAACGGCGGATCGATTCCGCCCGCGAGCAGGAGTCCGAATAGCCGGGTTACGCTCTAGGGCCACTCGAGCCGAAGCCGCTTCATCTTGCGCCACAGGGTCGTCGGGCTGAGCCCGAGTAGCTCGGCGGCCCGCTCCTTGTTCCCCTCGACCTGGCGTAGCGCCCGAACGATGGCTTCCCGCTCGACCTCGCGCACGAGCTGGGCCAGCGGTTGGTGTCCGGGCTTAGAGCCGCTATTCTTGCCGTTCGAGTTCGGAACGATGTCCGAGAGGTGAACTTGACCGTCTTGCGCCAGCGCCACGCCCTGCTCGATCAGATTCTCGAGCTCTCGAATGTTGCCCGGGAAGTCGTAGCCGGTGAGGTATTCGAGCACGCCAGGCCCGAGTGACGCCTTGCGCCCCATCTTCTTTCCGTATTTTTCGAGAAAGGCATCGACGATGGGCGGGATGTCTTCCTTTCGCTCTCGCAGCGGCGGGAGCTCGAAGCGCGCGACGTTGAGACGGTAGTAGAGGTCCTCTCGAAAGCGTTTCTCCTCGATGAGCAAGCGTAGATTTTGATTGGTGGCTGCAATGATTCGCGCATCGACGTTGATCGGCTTGTTGTCCCCGAGCCTCCGGATTTCCCCTTCTTGAATCGCTCGCAGCAGCTTCGCCTGCAGAGAAGGAGGCGTCTCGGCGATCTCGTCGAAGAAGAACGTGCCGCCGTTGGCCTCTTCGAAGAGGCCTTTCCTGGTTTGCACCGCACCCGTGAAAGAGCCGCGCACGTGTCCGAAAAGCTCGCTCTCGAGCAGGGTTTCCGTAAGGGCCGCACAGTTGATTGAGACGAAAGGCCGCTCGGCGCGCAACGAGTTGGCGTGGATCGCACGCGCAACCAATTCCTTCCCTGTGCCGCTCTCGCCCGTGATCAGCACGGTGGCGTCTGTGGGTGCGATTCGGACGATGCGCCCGAGGACATCTCGTATCTCGGCAGATTGTCCAATGATGTTACCGAAGTTGTACCGTTCGCGAAAATCCGAAGCGGCAGCGCGCAACTCGCCTTGGAGCTGTCGCGTACGTGCAGCTCGCGCGACCTTGATCAGGAGCTCGTCCTCGACGAAAGGCTTCTGCACGAAGTCGCGTGCGCCGAATCGGATCGCTTCGACCGCGTCTTCGATCGTGCCGAACGCGGTCATGACGATCACCTCGGTCAGCGGCGAGGTTTCTCTCGTGCGCCGAAGCACTTCCAGACCGTCGACCTCTCCCATCCTCAAATCGGTGATCACGAGATCGTAGCCGTTCGAGGCAACCATGGTGCATGCCGACTCGCCTCCAGGCGCTTGATCGACCTCATAGCCTTCGGCGAGCAACATCTCCGAAAGCAAGGTGCGCGCGCTCTCCTGGTCATCGACGATGAGAATCCTGGCCATCCCCCAACCGGCTCCGTCTAGCCTAGACCTTACCGCAGATCGGGGTTCGGTGCCCGGGCGGGTCAATCGAGCACTTGATGAATCGCGGCGAGAACCTCGTCCCGAAACTCGCCAGGAAAGATGAGACGGGGCCGTTCGATGCGCTTGTTTCGGAGCTGACCGAGTAGGAATGACGCGTCACCCAATCGCTGCAAGGGCTGATGGCGAAGCGTCACCCACATCCCTTCCGTGCCGCCGTCCGTGGGCTCGAAGTAGGGAACGTCCTCGGCGATGTCGAGACGCACGGTCAGATCGGGCCGGACGCCCCTCGCGGCGACGATCTCTTCCGCGCGCCCTAGTGCCTCGTGCCATCGATCGCGCCGGTTGTCTGGTAGCGGTACCGTCTTCGGGAGCACTCGGCATCGAAGACGTCGGCTCAGCTCGGCAAGCGTCGGATCGGCCGTGAGCTCCCACGCACTGAGGCACGCGAGCAGCTCTGCGTCATCCATCCGAAGGTATTCGTCGAGCGACAACGACTCGCCGAGCGCAGCCGCTCGAAAAGCAGGAAGCAGTGGGTTGGGAGGCGTGCCGTCCAAAATGAGCTCGCTCACACGCATGAAAATCGCACGGACCAACGTTTCCGCCGCGCGCGTGGCTTTGTGATGGTAGACCTGCTGGTACATGAAGTGTCGCCCGAGGAAGAAGCTCTCCGCAGGGGGCAACCCCTTGCGACCCTGCACCGCGAGGACCCATCGGTCGTTCACATGGGCAAACGTCAACGCCTGAAGCAGCCAGTCGAGGTCGTAGAGCCCGTAGCGCACGCCGGTCATGTGGCTGTCGCGCAGTAGGTAGTCTGCACGATCCACGTCGAGTGTTCCGCTGACGCTTTGGCTCAGGTAGCCCAGTCGGTACCTGCCGCTCAGCAAACCCGTGACTCGCTCTGCCATGCCGGTGGAGATCGACTCGAGCGTTCGATGAACCTCGGTCGAGGGGTCGAGCAAGATCTCTTGAGTCCAAACTTCGTGATGTTTCGCGTGCGGCAAGACCTCCTCGAAGAGGTGGGAAAACGGACCATGACCTAGGTCGTGCAGCAGCGCGGCCGCGAGCCCCTCCGCCTTCGCCTCATCGTCCAATCGTTGCTCCGGCGGCAAATCGTCGCTACACGCCTCGATGCGCCGCTGAAGTGCCTGCATGACGTGTGCCGTTCCGACGGCATGTGAAAAGCGGGTGTGCTCGGCTCCCGGGAACGCGAGTGACGCGAGCCCAAGCTGCCGAACGCGCCGAAGCCGCTGCACCTCTCGGGTGTCGAGCAGAGACCTGACGACCCGTTCCGCCATACCTTCGAAGGCGATCAAACCATGGACCGGGTCCCTCAGGATCACCCTGCACGGTACCACTGGGCACTCAGAATGCCAGCGTCCCGAAGCGTCCGTCTCGCGGAACGTCGAAGCTCGATCCGCGTCTCATCACCGCGACGATATCGGGCTGCCAGAGCGGCAAGACCGGCAGATCACGCGCCAGGATGCGCTGAACCTGCGCATAGGCGGCTCGACGCTCACCTCGATCGATTCGGGTTCTGCCGAGCTCGAAGAGACGGTCGAGCTCCTCGTCGTGGTAGCGCCATCGATTTGCGCCTTCGCTGTGCGTCCCAGGGACCCGTGTCGATTCGAAAAACCAGCTCAGTACGTTCGGCTCGATGACCTCGGGCACCTGTAGGAGAGTGATCTCGAAGCGGCCTCGGTTGAGGTCGGAGATGAGCGTTGCGGCTTCGGTGGGTCGCACCTCTACTTGAATGCCGACCTCCGACAGCATGGCAGCGATCGCCCTGGCCACGGACTGCCGAAACCGCTCCGAGGTCGTGCGGAGGACCAGACGCATCCGGGTCTCGGTGCCGGGAGGATCGGGAAACCCAGCGGCGTCTAGGAGCGCACGAGCTTTCTCGAGATCTAGATGACGGGGGGAAAGCGAATCGCTCGCTGCCCAGTGGCCCTCCGGAATCCAGCTCTCCGTGACCCGTGCCAGTCCGTCATACTTGGCGCGTACGAGCAACTCGCGATCGATCGAGTATGCGATCGCTCGGCGTACCCGCACGTCACTGAGCTTCGGAGACGTCGTCTGAAAGCCGAGATACATCGTCGAGATTCCGAGGGCGCTGCGCGTCTCGAAGCGCTCGTCGTCCTCGAACAAGGGAAGCAGAAGAGGAGGAATCGAGTCGAGCGCGAGGTCGCCCTGACCTGCCAGCATTCTGAGCGCCCGTGTGTTGTCGTCGCGAATGACGACGAATCGCAAGCTCGCGTATTTGGGCGTTCCCCGGTGCCAGTGAGGGTTGGCGCGGAGCTCGAGGATTCCAGGCTCGCGACTGACGAGCCGGTAAGGGCCCGCGCCGACCGGCAGCGGATCGTCGGGTGTGGCGATCCGTCGAAAGGCGTCCTCGCTTCGTACGATCGGCATCTCCAGGTCAGTGAGAAACGTTGCGTGAGGTTCGTCGAGGACGAACAGGATCGTGCGCGGGTCGGACACCCTCATGTCGACGATCCTTCGGTACGAATGGGCGTACCGGGTCTGGAGCTTGGGGTCGAGCACGCCCCGAAACGTCGCGACGACGTCCTCCGCGTCGAGGGGGCTCCCGTCGCCGAAGCGCAGGCCTTCGCGGAGGCGAACCTCGTACTCGGTCGGGCTCTTTGCCGTGACCGATTCGGCCAGGTCGGGGATCACCTCGAGCGTGCGCGGATCGATGGTCACGAGTGAAGCGAACAGGAGCCGAGAGACGCGGAGACCGTAAGGGTCACCCACGAAGCGGGGGTCGAGTTGCTCGGCGTCGCGCGGGAGGAGCACGACCAACGCGTCGGAGTCGTGCGGAGTGGGCCGGTTGCACGCGCTGCTGATTGCTAGGAGCAGAACGAGGGCGCTGCTAGGCTTCCACCGATGCCTCACCGAGCGCTTCTTTGCCTGGCGTTCATTGGACTTCTGTTGGCGAGCCCTGGCGTGCGCGCCAAGGGGCCGGAGCCCGTCGCACGAACGATCGCGACTCTCGTCCAACGGGCCGGTCTGGGAGATCGAATCGGAATCCACGTGGTTCGTCTGCAAGATGCGCAGGAAGTGTACCGCAATCAGGCCGACACGCCTCGGAATCCTGCGTCCAACCAGAAGCTCCTCACGTCGGCAGCGGCTTTGTGGCGTTTGGGACCGGGCTTCAGGGCTGCAACCAAGATCGAGGGCACCATCGAGAACGGACAGGTGACTCAGCTGGTGATCCGCCCCTTCGGCGATCCGACCTTGGGATATGCCGGGCTGGCGGCACTCGGCGAGGCCCTGCATTTGCGGGGAGTGGACTCCGTTACCCGCATCGTGATCGACGACAGCTACTTCGACGACCAGATCCTCCCGCCTGCCTTCGAGCAACAACCAAAAGAAGCCGCGGCCTTTCGTGCGGCGATATCCGCGTTTGCCGTCGACGGCAACAGTTACGTCGTGCACATCGGCCCGGGCCCTGTTCTCGAGGGACCAGGCCGCGTCCGGGTGCTGGCGGAGGATTACGTGCAGATCGACAATCGCACCGTGACCACGGCGGGGGGGCCGCCCTCTCCTCGGATCGACGACCGTCCCTCGGAGGATGGCCATCTTGCGGTGCGCGTCGATGGCTCGATTCCGAAACAGGTTCGCACGTTGTATTACCGTCGCCGCGTTCCCGACCCAAAAGCTCGCAGCGCGAGCCTGTTGGTGCGGGCTCTGAAGAAGGCTGGCATAGGGGGTTCGCTTGCGGTCGAGTACGGCTCAGTCGCCGAGCCGCAGCCGCTGATCGTCGACATGCTCTCGCCGCCCTTGAGCGTGTTGCTCTATCCCCTCGGAAAGTGGAGCGACAATTTCACCGCCGAGATGGTGCTGAAGATCCTGGGTGCTCAAGCCGGTCCGCCCGGCACGTCTGCGCGGGGCGTCGCGGTCGTCGAGGCGGAGCTCGCGAAGAGGGGTGTCGATACCACCGGACTGGTGATGGTAAACGGGTCCGGTCTCTTCGAGGGCAACCAGGTTGCTCCCCGCCACCTGACGCAAACCTTGGTCGCGGCCTATCGCGACCCCTCGATCGGGCCCGAGTACGTCGCACAACTCGCCATAGCGGGCTACGACGGAACCCTGAAGTCGCGTTTGGAGGATCTGCCGCGCCCGAGAATGGTACGCGCCAAAACGGGAACCCTCCGAGACGTGATCGCGCTCTCTGGCTACGTGTTCGGGGAGCCTGAACGATCGGTTGCCTTCAGCTTCTTGGCCAACGGGATCGCGGGCAAGCAGGCTGATGCGAGAAAGCTCGCCGACGACATCGTGAGGGCGTTGGCCGAGTACTCAATCCAGCCAACCCCAACCAACTGACACGGCGACGACTGCATCCCCGGAGGACGGCTCGGGACGGGCGTGCTCGCGAGCGGGACCCGCTCCGCTGGCGCCTCACGCCACCCTACGTCTGGCGTCGCCCCCACGCTAGCGCCCAAGCCGAGCCGTTCAACGGAACCCCGTGTCGTGCGAATTCCCGTGCCCCGGCATGCTGGCGCTGACACGGTCGCCGACCCTGCTACAAACCGCCACATGCGTCTTCTGCTGGTCCTGCTGTCCCTCGCTTTGGTGAGTTGCGGAGGGGCTGCGAGGCCTGCCGCGGAAGTCCAGCGCCGTGACGGGCTTCCCCCCGTCGCACCGAGGCATCCGCACTCGGTCACCATCCACGGTGACACTCGCGTCGACGAATATTCTTGGCTGCGCGACAAGCAATCTGCCGAAGTCACCTCTTATCTGAACGCCGAAAACGCCTACGCGGATGCGCTCATGGCTCCGACGCGTGAGCTACAGCAAACGCTCTATGAAGAAATCGTCGGGCGCATCCAGGAGACCGATCAAAGCGCCCCATATAGAAAGGGCGAGTTTGAGTATTTCCATCGCACCGAAGAGGGGAAGCAGTATCCGATCTACTGTCGTCGTGTTCCCGGAAAGCCCGACACGGAGCAAGTGCTCCTCGACATGAATGCGCTCGCTCGAGGGGTTCCGTTTCTCGGTCTCGGCGTCTATGAGGTGTCGCCGGACGGCCGTTACCTCGCATTCTCGCTCGATGAGACGGGTTTTCGAGACTACACGCTTCGGGTGAAAGACCTTCGGTCCGGCCGCATGCGGACCGAACGAATGGAGAAGGTGAAATCGGCTGCCTGGGCCAGCGACAGCAAGACGCTCTTCTACACGGTAGACGACGACGCCAAGCGACCACATCGGGTTCTGCGGCATCGGCTGGGCGCGACCGGCGAGGATCCGATCGTGTACCAAGAGGACGACGAGCGCTTCGAGGTCGAGGTTTGGCGCGCTCGAAGCGGTCGATACCTGTTTCGGGGGTCCTTCAGCCACACGACGAGCGAAATCGGTTTCGTGTCGGCGTCCGCGCCGCGGAGCACCTGGCGCCTCATCGCCAAGCGTAGGCAAAATCACGAGTACTACGTCGACCATCGGGGCAGCCACTTCTTGATCCGCACGAACGACCGCGGCCGAAACTTTCGCGTGGTTCGTGCTCCGGTGGCCGACCCCGGGCCGTCCTCGTGGGAAGAGCTCGTTGCTCATCGAGACGGAGTGATGCTCGAAAGCTTGGACGTCTTCGAAGACTTCTACGTACTGCTCGAGCGCGAGGCGAGCCTTCCCTACCTACGCGTTTCCGAGCTCGATCAGGGCGATTCCCACCGGATCGCGATCGAAGAGCCCGTGTACTCGCTTGCCCCGGAGTTCAACGAGGAGTTCTCGACAGGCTCTTATCGCTTCCGCTACGAGTCGCTCACCACCCCGGAGTCGGTCTTCGACTACGACGTTCAGACGAAGTCGCAGAGCCTGGTGAAGCGGACGGAGGTGTTGGGTGGGTATGAACCCTCCGAGTACGAATCGGAGCGTCTCTGGGCGACGGCGCCCGACGGGACTCGGGTTCCGGTCTCGCTGGTGCACGAGAAGGACATGCAAAGAGACGGCTCGGCCCGGATGTTGCTCGTCGGTTACGGCTCCTACGGCTATCCGTATCCCACGGGGTTTTCCCATGCCCGGGTCAGCCTGCTCGATCGCGGCGTGACATATGCCATCGCACACGTCCGTGGCGGAGGCGAGCTCGGTAAGCCCTGGCATGATCAGGGGCGCTTGCAGCACAAGATGAATACGTTCACGGACTTCATCGCCGTCGCCGAGTACCTCCTCGAACATGGTTACACCTCTCCCCAACGCTTGGCGATCCAGGGTGGAAGCGCGGGCGGGCTGCTCATGGGGGCCGTCAGCAACCTACGGCCCGATCTCTTTCAGGTCGTCGTATCGCTCGTCCCATTCGTCGACGTCCTCAACACCATGCTCGACGACGCCCTTCCCCTCACCGTCGGCGAGTATGAGGAGTGGGGCAACCCCAACGTTCCGGAGGACTACTTCCGGATCAAGGCGTACTGCCCCTATACCAATATCCGTGCGCAGGCCTACCCGACGATGCTGGTGCGCACCTCGTTACAGGACAGTCAGGTGATGTATTGGGAGCCGGCGAAGTACGTCGCGAGGCTTCGCGCGTCGAAGACCGATGACAACCCGCTGGTCTTCAAGATCAACATGGCGGCGGGACATGGCGGAGCCTCGGGCCGCTATGATTACTTGAAAGAGACCGCCTTCGACTACGCATTCGTGCTGACCCACCTGCAGTAGACGCTCGATCCGGTATTGGCAGTGTCATCTCAGGGCAAGTTGTTTGGGGGACGGTGACGCCGAGCTCAGTAGACCCCGGGAAGCACCCTCCATGGCACTCGCTTTCGATACTCATCCCAGTACGCGCCGTACTTCTTCTGGCACTTTTCGTCATCTCGAAAGCCTCTGTGGATGAGGAGTATCGACAGGAAGGTCACGTAGAAAAACGGCGCGAAGTGTGAAAACCCGCCGACTACACTCCAACAAAAGGCGCCGGCAACCTCACCCACGTAGTGGAAGTGTCGGCTGACTCCCCAGAAACCCGAGGCAAGCAGAATGCTCTCGCGCTCCTCGCCGTTGTCGTTCTTGTATTTCGCCCGAATGATCAACGGAGGCTTGCCCCACACGCTGGCATGGCCGTCGGTGCGGCGTACCCGTACACGCTGGCGGTTGGCGAGGTTCTTGGCTGTGATGAAGAAGGCGCCAACTAGCGAGATTCCCACCGCGAGAGGCCATCCGAGCTCGACCGGATGCGTTGCGAGGTACATGGCTGGAGAGGTATAGACTGCGGGTACCCAGACCAAGACCCCCCAGATGAGATAGAATCCAGCGCGGTCGTGCTGGATGTCCATGGTGCGAAAGTACCCAGTTTCCCAGTAGAAAAACAGGGTCAGATAGACCAATTGCAGGGCCACGCAGACCATCATCGACGTGCTGAGATGCCCGTTGTGCTCGACTTGCCATGAAGCGAAACAGAGGGGGATCAGGGCCCACGCCATCATCGAAAAGCGGCTGTTCGCGAAATGCTTGACGTCCGAGCCCAAGAGACGCGGATAGAGCTCGATCCCTGCGAAGTAGTCGAAGATCTGATTGCTGCTCGTCACTGAATCCGGACCGGACGGCCACAACCGCCCTTTGACGTAGAGGAGGACGCACAGACCGACGGCGGTCATGTTCAGCGCCCCCAAGATGTAGCCGAAGTTGTCGTAGACGACGCCGGGCCGGAACCACTTGAAGACGAACCCTCCGAGGAAGAACAGCGTCAGGGTAAGGCCGTACGCCAGTCTTCCGTTCGCTTTGTAAACCGGAACGCACCCGTTGGCGGTTTCTGGGCCCAAGTACGTCGGCCCTGGCAACCATTTCATGAACGCGAGCTGCAGTGCTGCAAACAGCCCAATGATGGTCCACGCGATCTTGTTGCCGAAGATATACGGTCCTGATGCCGCCCACAGGGTTGCGAAGAAACCGTCCTGATGGACTGCACGAATGAGCTCGGAAAACGAACCGTCCAACTGAGAGTTGACGTGCCACAAGAGCATCGCAACCGGAGGACACAGGCCGATCAGGAGAGCCGGAACCAGGGTACGGCGAACGTACGGGGAATGTGAGAGTCTCCCAGGCAAAGCAGCTTCGCGCAGGGGGCAGTTAGCCCAATTTCCCGATGCCTTCAAGTCCGGACCGCATTGTTGAGAATCGATTTGTCGCGCTCGCTCGCCAACTTCGATCGCAGCGCTTCGGCGCGCTCTTCGGTCTCTGCCATGTGCTCGAGAGCTGACGGGAATTGGAAACGCCGGCGGGGTTTCCCTCGCCGGCGCTTTGTCTTGGCAAGCGTTTCCGCCTACTCCTTGATCTGCCGTCGGATCTTTCCGAGAGCCTGCTCCTGCAGCTGTCGGATTCGCTCACGGGACAGATTGTACTTGTCACCGATTTCCTTGAGCGTGAGCTCATCCTCGTCGTCGAGACCGAAGCGCCACCGCAGGATGCGCGCCTCCATGGGGGTCAGGGTGTCGAGGAGCCTTCGCACCTCATCGCTCCACTTGCGAGAGACGAGCTGCTCGTACGGCGTTGGCACGTTCTCTTCCTCGAGGAAGTCGATGAACTTCCGCCCATCCTCGTCGTTGACGGGGCGGTCGAGTGAGAATGGAGTCTCGGCCCAATACCCTTTGATCTTTTCGAGCTTCTCGGCGGCGATCCCGGTTTCCTTCTCGAGCTCCTCGGGAGTCGGCTCTTTTCCGGTTCGCGTCGCAATCGCTTGAGTGGCGCGCGCGACCCGGTTGTAGGTGTCGAGCATGTGCACGGGGATCCGCACCGCGCGCCCCTTGTCGGCGAGGGCCCGGCTGATCGCGTGCCGGATCCACCACGAAGCGTACGTGCTGAAACGATAACCACGGTTGTGGTCGAACCGTTCGACGGCCTTCATGAGACCGATGTTGCCCTCTTGGATGAGGTCGATCAGCGGGAGTCGGCCGCGGTTGTACCGGCGGGCGATCGATACGACGAGACGCAGGTTCGCGGCGACGAAGCGGTTCTTCGCGCGCTGCTGCGCTCGTTGTGCCCGGCGGACGTCGCGCAAGTACCGCTTGAATGCGGGGGTCATTCGCACGTGATCGCCGACGATGTCACGCTCGTCCGCGAAGTCGCCCGCCAAGCGGTGCACCGCTCGGTCCGATTCTTGAACGAAGAGGCGATCGCTATCGTACTCGCGCATCTTCGTCGACAGCTGAAGGGCGAGGTCGTTCCAACGGGTTTCCTGCCTCTTGCCGAGCTTGTCGGCCTTTGCGCTCTTGCAGAGTTTGCGGAGCGAGGCGATCTCGGGCAGCGGCTGCTCCTGCACCCGAACCTCGATGACAGACGCCACGGTCTCGAAGCACGGAGGGTGACTGAGAAGCGCCTCCCAATAGCCGATTTCGAGACGCTCGACCTCTTTGGCGGCTTCGATCTCCTCTTGAGGAGTGAGCACGCGGTGGCCGATCATCTCGCGGAAATAACGGGTGAGCGTCGAATCCCCGGCCCCTTGACGCTCGAATTCTTTGAGAGCCTTTTCGCTCTCCGCCCGAGCCTTTTCCAGCTGCTCCTTGCTCGGCTCTGCCGGTACGGCAGCCTTGGGCGCACCCGTCGCGACTACGGTGGTCTTCGCAACCGCAACCTCGGCTTTCGGTGGGGCTTGCTTCTGGGCGCTCACCCTCACTTCGCTCTTCCTGGCGGTTTGTCTCGTCGCTGCCTGTCTTGCCATGTTTCCTCTTGCTCTGTTGCGGTGGCGCCCTTCGTCTTGTGGCACCCCGCGCTGACTCGTAAACGCTCGGCCCCGCTGAGTTCTTCCAGCGAATGTGGAACGCGCGCTTCACTTGGCCCAATGCATGCGCCGTGCCTGACGGCACCGCCTGCTTTCGTCGGGCCTTCGAACCCTTGGCTTGGTCCTCAAACCGACTGGGAGTATATGGGTCTTCAAACGACGTTGAGAAGGGGGATTCGAGGTGTTTCTGCGACCAAATTCCAGTCAGAGCGCGGCTCGTAATGCGTTACTGGAATCTGTTCGGCGCAGAGCTCTCCTGGCCGTCCTCACTTTCGTCGTCATGGCCGTCTCGGCTGCGGCCACGGCAGCCTACGCGTGGCTGATCGGGCCCTTGGTGCGGACTTTGGGGCCGGATTCGCTGGCCTTCGCGCCCGCGAGCACGCACGCCTGGCCCCGCCTTTCGTTGACGCAGATCGTCTGGCTTCTCGTCTTCGCCGGGGTGGTTCGGGCGCTTGCAGAGACCGCCCGGGCAAATCTCGCCGCGAGGCTGCAACTGTCTGTAATTCGAGAGTTTCGAGGCAAGTTGTTGTCCCATGTCCTGCGCCTCGAGCCCTTCGCCCTGCTCCGCTGGCCGGTCGGGGAGCTGGCTTCCCGCATCCAGGTCGAAGTCCACGGGGTGCGCACACTCCTGCAACTCGGCGTAACACAGGGCATTCGGAGCCTCTTAGTGGCTACTGCACTAGCCACAGTAGCGCTCAGAGTGGATACTGCACTAGCCATCCCCGGCCTCCTGGTCGTTCCCCTCGCCCTCGCCGGAATGCTCTGGGCGGGGCGTCCGGCGAGGAGGCTCCAACGCCAGCTCTTCGCTGCCGAGTCCTCGTTGGTGTCGGACACCGCCGAGGCGATCGACGGGGCCGCCATCCTTCGCGCCTACGCGGCCACAGACCGTATGTGGGACAAGATCGACGACGGCGCGATGCGCTCGCAGCAGCGCGGAATCGCCGCGGAGACCTGGAACGCCGCGGCAGCGCCGCTGGTCGAGCTCGCCGGGGCCGTGGGCATCGCGGTCGTTTTCGCGTTCGCCTGGTCGACGCGAAGCTCGATCGACCTCGCTTCGGCGGGGGCGGTCATCGCTGCTCTGGTGTTGATGGTTCGCCCGCTCCACGGCCTCGCGCAGGCGGTGTTTGGATGGTGGTCGGGTCTGGCTTCGCTCGACCGCCTCGACGAGCTCCTCGTTCTCCCCGCGAAGCCCCCGGGGACGACAGCCGCTCGAGGGATGCCATGGAGGTCTCTGCAGCTGGACGAGCTCAGCTTCGAGTATGACGGCCGGCCCGTCCTGCAAGGCGCCACTGCGTCGCTGAGACGGGGCGAGCTCGTGGCGATCACCGGCCCGAGCGGTGCGGGCAAGTCGACCTTGCTGCGTCTGCTGGCCGGTCTCTTACCACCGACGAGCGGCGGAATCGCGATCGACGGCGTTCGGGCGCCGCGCGAGGCCCTCACGGCCGCAAGCGCATGGATGCCACAGGACCCGGTCCTCTTTCGCGACACGATCCTGTCCAACGTCGCGCTCGACGCGGGTCGCCCTGATCGCGAGCGCGTTCTGCAAATGTGCCGAGCCGTCGGCGCGCATGGGTTCATCGCTGCAAGACCGCAGGGCTACGACGGGATGCTGAACGAAGGCGGCACCGATCTTTCCGTCGGTCAGCGCCAACGGATCACGCTCGCGCGCGCTCTTTACCGCGGCGTACCCGTGCTGCTGCTGGACGAGCCCACCTCTGCGCTCGACGACGAGCACGAGCAAAACGTGATCGACGTCTGTAGGAGGCACGCGGACCTCGGCGGTCTCGTCATCGTCGCCACACACCGAGAGGATTTACTCCGTCACGCCGACCGCGTGCTAGAGCTGCGGAAGGGGACGGTGAACGAATGGGAGCAGCGAAACGGAGAGAGGCTCTTGCACTAGCGGCCTTCGTGACGCTGACGATGTCGGTGGGCACTGCGGCTGCAGCGCCTACCGTGACGGTCATCGCGGAGGCGGTGCGAACCCTCGACGCGGATCAGAATCGCGCGATGACCGCTGTGCGCGTTCTTCGAGCGGGTGGCGCGAGGGCTGCACAGCAACTCCGTGATGCATGGCCGTCCCTGTCCTCGTTGGGGCAGAGACGCGCGCTGAGCGTGCTGGCTGTGCTCGCAAAGCAGCACGATGCCGCGGTGGGGGCCTTGGTCGAGGCTGCCCGCTCTGATGACGAGGAGCTCCGCAACCAAGCGCTCAACGCGTTGCGTCGGGCCGCGCCTCGGGGACGGGACGGCCTGGTTCTGTTGGTTCTCGATCCGGTGGCGGGCGATCGCGCTGCGTCTCTACTGGCGCAGATGGAGCCGGACTTCGCCATCGACGAGCTGCTCGAGGCGATGGAGAGCGATGGCGCCGCCGATCGACCAGGGCTGCGCGCCGCGCTCGGCGCTGCGGTCGAGCTCGCTGGCGAAGGAGCAGAGGAGCGACTCGCAGGGTGGCTCACCGGCGAGCCCGATGTCGCCGCGGTTGCGAGCGCGGCGCTCGGGATAGCCCTGCTCGACACGCAACCCGGCGTCGTCACCTCGTTCGTCGAGTACGCAGCCGCGAAGCCGACCGACTTCGCGAGCACCTGGCGACTGCTTCGAAGCGCGGGAGCCGCGGGCCAAAGCAGCACCGTAGACCGATGGGTTCAGGCTCAGCTGGAGGGTTCCGAGCCATGGATGCTTCGCCAAGCTGCCGTCGACGCGATCACGGCGCGCGGCCATCGCGAAGCTGCGCGGGGGTCGCTCGCTGACCCGTACCCACGCGTCCGTGCAAGCGCCGCGACGGCGTTGTCCCGTGACCCGGAGACCTTGGTGGTCCGTGCCACGCTCGCTCGCCGCGACACGTGGCCCTTCGTTCGGGCCGCGGCGGTGACGAGCCTTCGGACCGAGGGGGACGCGATCGCGGTGATCGTCGCGTCGGTCGATGACCCCATGTCGGTGGTCCGGACGGCGGCGATCGAGGTGCTCACAGCCGCCCCTGGCGAGCAGGGTTGGGAGCGGGTCCATCGCCGGCTTCGCGCCAACGACGAATGGCCTGACGTGACCCGAGCGGCGATCGGGTACGTGGCGGCTCATTGCAGGACGGACTCGGTCGATGCTCTACTTCGGATCGTCATGAAGGCGGCTCCGAGCAGTGCGCTCACCGAGGATCTGAACAACGCCGCCCGCGCGATCGAGACCCTGCGCACCCTCGGCACCCCGGAAGCCCTGGCCGCCGTCCGAAGGCTCGCGGAGATGGAGGGGGTTCCGCCTACGCTGAAAATGGCCCTCGAGCTGCCCCTGGCCGAGGACAACGCCTGTGTGCCTTCGAGACGCTAGATTGTCGCTCGCAAAGAGCCCGTGTTACGTTGTTCGAGACAGGGGGAACCATGGGAGCTCGTCGAATAAGCCTGGTGTTGGCTGCGTTGCTGCTGAGCGCCGGTTGTGAACAGATCACGTCCGCGTCGGACGCGGAAACCGAGGCCGAACAACTGCCTGAGATCGTCCCGAACCTTCCGGAGGTTCCGACGCTACCACCGCCGCCGTTTCCGACGACGTACGAAGACGAATCGTATAGCGTGTTCGGTCTACGTCAGCGGCCGATCAAGCTGCTCGACACCGACCTCGCCGTGACGGGATACATCATGGAGATTTACGAGCCGCCGGTGTGTAAGGCGAAAAAGAAGGAAGAGTGCCCGAAGGTCGCGGCGCCGCACGTGTTCATCGCGGATACCGCGGATCAAACGGATCGAGCCGAACAGCTGCTCGTCGTGGGGTACGCGGACAACCAGGAGCAGTTGGCACGCGCTCGCCGGGGACGCAAGACCACCACCATCTCCGGAGCCGTCGTCGTGCCTAACGACCTCGCAGTCGGCAACAAGATTCGCGTCAAGGGTCGCTTCACCCTGATGTCCTCGGGTGGCTTCAACACGAGCAACGGGTTGATCGAGTACGCGTCCCACGAGACGCTCGAAAAAGCGACGGCGAAGTAGTCAGGGCGGCGACGCGTCACCGTCTAGTGACGCGTCGGTCAAGTCCGACAAGTCCGGTGCGCCAGCGTCAGCCTTGATCTCGAGCTCGTCCGCCGAGCGATCGAAGAGCGCGACGACGTCGCCGCCGACGACCGCTACCGCGTCGTCGCCGTCGATGCGCACGTAGCCGCCCCCGTCCACGGGAGTGCCCGACCCGAGCAAGACCCGGACCTCCGCACGCCCCATCTCGAACGTGACCTCCGCCCTCGGCGTGTCGAGTCCGAAGCTCTTCAGATCTTGGGGCGTCGGGTGTTCCAAGGTTCGAATTGGGATCGCAAACTCCCACTCCCGCAGGTAGTTCTCGACCGCCTCGGGGTCCGCCGGGGCCGGTTTCGGCTCTTCGAGGGTCCAGCTTTCGTCGAAGCCCTCGCCTTCGTGAACGAGCGCGATGTGCCTCTCGCCAGAAGCCATTCGAACGCGCGTGATCCGTTCCGGTACTACGCCCTCCAACAAGAGTCCCGACCGCGACTCGATCTCCGCGCGCCCAGGGCGGCCGCGCTCGAACAAGAGCACGTAGGCCAGCAAGATCGCGGCAACGACGAGCAAGACGATAGGAGCGCGCGCGCTCATGATCGCCTCGACCACCAGACGCCGAATCCGGCGATCAACGGCGCCAACGGCAGCAGAACCACGACTCGAAACAGCAAATTCTGCAGGTCCGCATCGCTCATGATCACCGCGCGCGCGTTCGTCTTGCGCGGTGCAATGTTGATCAGCGCCTCGCGCTGCGTGAGCCAACCCGCGGACGAGGACAGGAGGTCGATGTTCGAGAGTTGAGGGTTGTCGAGCAGCTCTGCGCTCATCCAGTCACTGTCCCCGACGACGAGCAGACGGCCTGGTGTGGGGCCTTCGCCTGGAACCGGTTTCAAGTCGTCGCCGAGGGGCGCGACGTACTCCCAAGCGACCGCAAGCGGCACGATCCTCTCCGACGCAGGCTCCTTGCCCGGCTTGGCATTCACCACGTTGGCGAGATTGGTTTCCGCGACACCCTTGGGGCTCGTTTGGAAGAGCACCTCGGCATTGCTTCCGCTGGTCGCTTGCACCGAGCGCGCCACCGCGATGAGGATGCCGCCGCCACGCTTTCGGATCGTGTCCACCACGCGATGGGTCCCGAAATTGGTGATGAGAAACAGGTCGCCCGGGTTGCCGGGAAGCTGCTGTGCGGTGTCGTTTTCGATCACGAGGTCGGCCCCGAGCTCGATTCCGCGGCGCTCGAGCGAGGCCTCGAAGCCGGTCGGCGTCAGGGTCTCCTTCTTGAGCACGGGGTCCAAAGCCAGCAGGACGTTTCCGCCCGAAGCGAGGTAGCGGTCGACGATCCCGACCTCGGCCGTCGAGAAGGACCGTTGCGGGCCGATCACGAAGAGCGCGTCGCACGACTCGGGAACATCATCATGGCGAAGCTCGAACGGTTCGACCTCGATTTTCTCCCACTCGAGCTCGCGCGCGACCGCGTCGAGGCTACGTTCCCCGTAGGCCCCGAGCTCCCACTCGCCATGGCCCGCCGTCACGCACACTTTCGTGGGTTCCCCGGTGGTGACTTCGAGGATGGCGCCGGTGAGCGCGCGCTCCGACTGCAGGTCGAGCTTGTGGCCGTCGGCATCCTCGAAGCTGTCGAAGTCTTCGACGATCAGCTGGTGGCGCTCGACCTTCCATTTTCGGTCGCCGCTGGTGACCACGACAGGCACCTGTGAAAGCGTCACCTCTCCGGCCAACCAGCTGTCGATTCCAAATTGGTCGGCGAGAGCTTGGTACCGAGAGCGGTCGCGATCCGGATCGACCCACTCGACGGTGACCTTGTCGGTGACGGCCTGGTACTCCTCGAGGAGGGTCTCGACGTCGGCGAAGTCCTGCTCGTCCCGCCCGAGGAAGACATAGATCTCCACGGGCTTCTCGAGCTCCCGAAGCACCTGGCGGCTCCTCTCGGAAAGCGTGAAGAGGCCGTGAGTGGTCCAGTCCCATCGCTTGTAGTGACGCGAGGAGATGTAGTTGGCCAACACCAAGATCACGAGCCCTAGCAGGGCAGTGAGCGCGAGGTTCAGTCGGACGCGAGGGTGCGCGCTCACCCGTGACTCCGAGCCTTCAAGACCCCCACGCTCAGGCCGATTGCGAGGGTAGCGACCGAGAGGTCGAAGACGAGATACCGGGTGTCGACGACGCCTTTGGAAAAGCTCTGCATGTGGCCCCACATGCTGACGTAGGCGCAAACTTCCCGAGCGGTTCCATCGAGCACGAACTCGCCGATACCTATCGCGAACAAGACCCCCAGCGCGACGAATGAAAGCACTGCGGCGGTGATCTGCGTGGGAGCGAGCACGCTCATCAGCAGGCCCACCGCCATGAAGTACGCTCCTAAGCAGAAGATGCCAAAGTAGCTCGACGCGACGGCGCCCCAGTCGACGCTTCCATATTGGCTCATGATCCATGCGTAGATGACCGTCGGGAGCCAGAGCACGCACCACATCACGAGCGCTGCGGCGTATTTTCCGATAATGACCGACTCCTCCGAAACCGGAGCCGTCATCAGGATTTCGATCGTCCCCGACTGTTTCTCGGCCGCGATCAGCCGCATCGTCAGAATCGGAACGAACACGAGAAGCGGAATGAAGAAAAGCGCGCTTCCGCCGAAGAAGCCGGACAGTGGGGTCGATGCGCCCGAAGCCACGGCGTTGCGCGCGTAGAACTCCGTGAGGATCCAGAAAACCACGCCGTTCCAGACCAACCACGACGTGAGGACCACGTACGCCAACGGAGAGACGAAGAACGAACCGAGCTCGCGCTTCATGATCAGCCACGTGCTTTTCAAGAGGCATCCCCCTTCGAGGTCGTCAGCTCGGCGAAGGTCTCTTCGAGGCTGGTCTTGGAGTCACCGGGTGCGAGGTCGGCCACTTTTTCTCCGTCGCGAATGATGAAAACCCGATCGCAGACGGCTTCGACCTCCGACAGGATGTGCGTCGAGAGCAAAACCGCCTTTTTCCCGCGAAAGCTCGCCACGAGCTGACGGAACTGCCTCACCTGATTGGGATCCAAGCCGGAGGTCGGCTCGTCGAGGATCAGAATCGGCGGATCTGCGATCAGCGCCTCGGCAAGTCCGACGCGCTGGCGGTAGCCCTTCGATAGCTGGCCGACGATTCGGGTGCGTACGTCCGCAACACCCGCCAGCTCGAGCGAGCGATCGACGGCCTCCGCGACCCTCACGACTCCCTTGAGCGACCCGCGATGCCGTAGATACTCGTAGACCCGCATCTCACGATACAGCGGCACGCCCTCCGGCATGTACCCGAGTCGCTGCCGGGCTCGAATCGAGTCGGCCAGCGCGTCGATGCCGTCGATTCGAATCGTGCCCGACGTCGGCGCGAGGTAACCCGTGAGCATACGAAGGGTCGTCGTCTTGCCCGCTCCATTTGGCCCGAGGAACCCGACGATTTCGCCCGATTCCACTGCAAAGGACACGTTGTTGACGGCGAGTCGGCTTCCGTACCGCCTCGTGAGAGCCTCGACTTGGATCATGTGCTGTTCGCTCGGGGCCACGGGGTACTCGATGCGATCCCTTCGGGCAACTGCAGACCTGTCCAGGTGCTGCGGCTTTCTCGCATTCCGGTTGGTCGCTTCCTTACGATCGCCTCCAAGATGTCCAAGGTTCCGTGGAGGCTTCGATTGAGCTGCTGTGCCCTCGCGATGGTTGCCGGGAGCTCGTGGGCAAGCGCCACGGAGGTCAGTCCCATGCTGGCGACGATCGCGCCGGCAGCGATCCGTCCGTCCCCCCGCTTCATGCGCGAGCCGCTGCACGCGGAGCCAGGCCCCGAAGTCGCTGCGGTCGTTCCGATTCCAAACCGGGACGCGACGGGGTTTCGGTTTCCGAGCGGCCTGACGATCCACGGGGGTAGCAGACACCGGATGATCCTGTTCACGTTCGACGACGGTCCTTCGCGCCGGACCACGCCCCGGCTCTTGGACATGCTGGACGATCTCGGCATCCGGGCCATCTTCTTCGTGAAGAGCGAGAGCTTCGGCAACGGCAACCCCTGGGAGCGAGAGCACGCGGAGATCGTGCGTGAGATCGTTCGGCGGGGCCACATGGTCGGCAATCACACCGAGACCCACCGACAGCTCCCGCTACTTCGCAACGCGGAGATCCAGGCGGAGCTCGCGCTGAGCGAGCGGAAGATCGAAGCGGCTGTCGGCAGCAAGCCGAGACTGATTCGTCCCCCCGGCGGGGCACTCTCGCAGCGCGTCGAGCAGCTCCTCGGGGAGCGCGGCTACACCAGCGTCTTGTGGGCGCTATCCGGGGACGACCTCGAAGTCAGCACTCCGGACGAGGTGGTTCGCATCGTCTTTCGTGTTCTCCGGCGCCGGGAGCGGGAGACCGGAGACCGCGGCGGCATACTCCTGCTTCACGACACCAAAGACCAGAGCCTCGACGCCGTGCCGAAGCTCGTCGAGGCGTTGCAGAAACGCAACTGCAAGCTCTTAGCGGACGGCCAGGAGCTCTACGACATCGTCGACGACCTCGGCTACTTCATTCCCGGCCAGGAGCCCGAGACCGTCGAGGAGCGCCAAGAAGAGCTCCGAGAGCGTACCCGTCGAGCGTGCCATACCCTCGCCGCCCGGTAACGAAAGTCACGAATCCCGCGTCGCGAGGACTCTCCAGACCGGCAGACCATCTTCGATCGCTCGCCTCTCACGATTCGAGCGCGCCCCGAAGGGGTTGTCGGAGACGTAGCCACCCTGCGAGGCGAGCGTGAAGCCACGCGTCGCTCGAAGCTGGGCGACATATTGCTCGGCCCGATGCTCGACGTCGGTCTGAATGAAGAGCTCGCCTCCGGGCTTCATCAACCGAACGAGCTCGTCGAGTAGCGTCCGCCGAACGACACGCCGCTTGTCGTGCCGCTTTTTCCACCAGGGGTCGGGGAAGTGCAGCGCGACCCGCAGGACCGAGCCGCTCGGCTCTGCTCTTTTCAAGAGCTCCCTCGCGTCCCCCCAAAGGACCGTGACATTTCGCTGGCCGCGCCGGAGGAGCCGCTCCTCGGCTCGGTAGGCGAGCTTGGCTTTGACCTCGATGCCGATGATGCGGCTCTCGGGAGCCGCGGCCGCCCGCTCGAAAAGCGACAAACCGCGGCCGAAACCGATGTCCAGCTCGATCGGACCTGACCCCTCGATCAGGTCCTCCAGCGAAAAACGTCCTTCCGGGGCTCTCGGGGCCTTTTCGCGATAGAGCGAGCGTAGGTCCAGCTCCGTCACCTGTGCTGCCTACCGGCGGCGGCAAACCAGGTCAAACCGGACGCGCTCCTTCTTGACCGGTGCGGTGCCGATCGCGTATGCCCCCAGGGAAACATCCAGGTGAACGGGGCTTGATGTCGATGAGAATTCTGATCGTCGAAGACAGCGTGACCATGCGCACGGTCTTGGAAATGACTTTTGCTGGGGAAGACGCCGAGCTACTCACCGTGGAAAGCGGTGAGCTCGCGCTCCAACGAGGCCGTGACTTCGGCCCCGACGTCGCGTTCGTCGACGCGTCGCTGCCCGGCATCGATGGATACGAGGTCACCCGCGCGATCAAATCGGACCCTCAGCTCGCCGGCACGGCGGTCATCCTGATGGCAAGCCAGCATCGGCCGCTCGATGCGGCCCGGGCGTCCGAGGTCGGCGCCGACGATCACATCTTGAAACCCTTCGACACGCAGGAAGCCATCGAAAAAGCGACCCGCCTCGGAGGCGCCGCCGAAGCGTTGTACGAGGCGCCTTCGATCCCAGTCGCGCGCCCCGCCACCACTCCCGCTCGACCGATCTCTCAGCCAGCGCGCCGCCCGACCCCACCGCCACTGCCGGTGGCCGAACCCGCGTTCCACTCGGCGCGGCCGGTGTCCTCGACGCCGATGACCAACAGGACCCCGCTGAGCGGCGCACAAGTTTCATTCGGCCCGGGCGCGGCGGCTTCACTTCGGCCGTCTGCACCGCCGGCCAAAATCGTGTCGCACCGCGCCGCACCTTCCGACACCGCCGGGGCCCGCGAAGCTTTGTCGCACTCGGTGGTCGAACGCCTGCAAACGCTAGGTCTGACACCCGAACAAGTGGAAGGCGTTCTCAAGCTCTCAGCGGAGGTCGTCGAGCGCGTGGTTTGGGAGGTCGTTCCCGAGCTCGCCGAGTCCATGATCCGTGAGGAATTGCACCGTCTCGTCGGCGACTGAGACTTGACTGCCCTCGGATTTCACCGCACACGGTTCGTCGGATGAACGAGAAGTCCGACGAGATGCCGAAAACCTATTCGCCCACTCGAAGTGAGGCGCGCTGGTACGAGTTCTGGGAAACTTCCGGGTTTTTCAAGGCCTCCGAGGCTCCCGACGATCTCCGTCCCACCTACACGCTCGCCATTCCCCCGCCCAACGTGACCGGCTCGCTGCACATGGGCCACGCCTGCCGCACCACGTTCGAAGACGTGCTCTGCCGGCACAAGCGGATGCAGGGCCACAACACGCTCTGGATCCCCGGCATCGATCATGCGGGCATTGCGACCCAGGTGGTCGTCGAGCGGCAGCTCAAGGAGGACGGGCTGACGCGACAAGACCTCGGCCGCGAGAAGTTCATCGAACGGGTCTGGGCGTGGAAGGAGGAGTCCGGCGGACGGATCCTTCAGCAGCTTCGGGAGATGGGTGCCTCGTGCGACTGGTCGCGAACCAAGTTCACGATGGACCCCGACATGGTGCGAGCGGTCCGAGAAGCGTTCGTCCGGCTCTACGAAAAGGGATTGATCTATCGCGACACCCGATTGGTGAACTGGGACGTGGAGTCCCAGACCGTGCTCTCGGACCTCGAGGTCGAGCAAGAAGAGAACGTCGAGGGTACGCTGTTCGACTTCGCATACCCGCTGGCCGACGGCGGTGGTGAAGTCGTGGTTTCGACCACGCGCCCCGAGACGATGCTCGGGGACACGGCGGTGGCGGTTCATCCAGATGACGGACGTTACCGTCACCTGCACGGCAAATACGTGCGCCATCCCTTCGTCGACCGACTGATTCCCGTGATCCTCGACGCGGAGCTGGTCGATCCCGCGTTCGGCACGGGTGTCGTGAAAGTGACGCCCGCTCACGACCCAAACGACTTCGCGACCGGCAAGCGGCACGGCCTCGAGGAGATCAACATCTTCAATCTCGACGGCACGCTCAACGAGAATGCGGGGCGGTTCCAGGGGTTGGAGCGTTTCGAGGCTCGCAAGGCCGTGGAGATCGAGCTCGCCAATCTGGGGCTCGCGCGAGGGGTCAAGAAACATTCGATGACACTGCCGCGCTCACAGCGCTCGGGAACGATCGTCGAGCCGATGATCTCGACGCAGTGGTTCGTGAAGATGAAGCCACTCGCGCGCCCGGCGATCCAGGCCGTCGAAACGGGTCGAATCGAGATTCTACCGGCAGAGTGGACCAAGACCTACTTTCACTGGCTCCGCGACATCCAGGATTGGTGCATTTCGCGGCAGCTCTGGTGGGGACATCCGATTCCCGCTTGGTACTGCGCCGACTGCGAGCACATCACCGTCTCGCGCGAGGACCCGACGGTCTGTGGAGGGTGCGGGGGCACCTCGATCACTCGAGACCCCGACGTGCTCGACACCTGGTTCAGCTCGGGCCTTTGGCCGTTTTCGACGCTCGGTTGGCCCGACCGGACGGCGGCGCTCGAACGGTTCTACCCGACTCAGGACATGGAGACGGGGTACGACATCTTGTTTTTCTGGGTCGCGCGGATGATCATGATGGGCCTTCACTTCATGGGAGAGGTGCCGTTCACGCGCGTGCTGCTCGCTGGCTTGGTCACGGACGAGCGCGGCGAAAAGATGAGCAAAGTGAAGGGTAACGTCATCGATCCACTCGACGTGATCCATGGAGCAACCTGCGACGAGCTGATCGCGAAAGCGCTCAAGTCGGGTGCCAAGAAATCGGGAATCGCCTATCTGAGGGCGACCTACCCCGATGGTTTCGCGCCTTACGGTGCCGATGCGCTTCGGATGACGCTTCTCAGCTATTCTCCGCAGTCGCGACGCATCGCGCTCTCCATCAAGCGTATCGAAGGCTACCGAAACTTTGCCAACAAGCTTTGGAACGCCTCGCGCTATGCGCTGATGCGCCTCGAGGGCTCTGAGACGGTGGCGTCGCAGACGTGCCCGCACCCGACGGCGCTCGCGAACCGCTGGGTGCTATCACGCCTCTATCACGCCCTCGACGTGGCCTCCGGGGGCTTGGACCAGTATAGGCTCGACGACGCATCGGGCGCACTCTATCACTTCGTCTGGGACGAGCTCTGCGATTGGTTTCTCGAGGTGAGCAAGCCGGCGTTGGACAGCGGCGATGCGACACTGGTGGGAGAGACGGAAGCCACGTTGGCCCACGTCCTCGAAACGGTGCTGCGTGCATTGCACCCGATGATGCCGCACATCACCGAGGAAATCTGGCAGCGGGTTCCGAAGTGGCCGGATGCTCGGCCGAGCATCATGATCAGCCGATTTCCCTCGGCTCTGCTCGATGCGAAGGCCGACCGCCGAGCCGAGCGCGATTTCGAAGTGGTGCAGGCATTCGTCGGCAGTGCCCGAACGATTCGAGCCGAGCACGACGTTCCGAAGAATCGAACGGTGAGGATCCACTGGCATACGAGCGACGACGCCAAACGCGCCATCTTGGAGGCCGAGCAGCCGACCATCGAGAATCTGGCCCGGTGCACCATGTGCTTCGAGGCGGATGCATCGAAGCTCGACCATCCGGCCGCGCATTTCGAAAACGCAGCGGTGTTCGTGAATCCGGGGGTCCGGGCCGCGGTGCCGGGCGTCATCGACACGCAAAAGGAGCGCGACCGTCTGCAGCGCGACCTCAAGAAGCTCGAAAAGGAGCTCGAGATCGTCGAAAAGAAGCTCGGCAATCCGAGCTTCATCGAGCGGGCCCCCGAGGCCGTGGTCGAGAAATCGAGGCGTGATGCATCTCAGCTTCGGGAACAACGCGACCGGCTCGAAGCCGCGCTGAATGCTCTTTGAGGAGCGTATGTTGGATAGCCCGGCAAGAGAATCGACTTCGGGTGCGGCGAAGAGGCCGCTTTGCGTCGATCTCGACGGGACGTTGATCGCAACCGATACGCTCGCCGAGGGCTTCCTCGGCCTGATGAAGACCGCCCCGTGGAAGCTCTTCGCGCTTCTGTCCGCCCTGATGCGCGGTCGCCCGCAGCTCAAGCGTTACTTGGCGGACAACGCTCCGATCGACCCGGCCGCCCTTCCCTACCGCGACGTGGTGCTGACACGCATTAGAGAGGCGCGAAGCGACGGCCGTCAGGTCCTGCTGGTCACTGCGTCCGACCAAGGCACCGCCGACGCCGTCGCGAAGCACGTCGCCATGTTCGACGAGGCGATCGGCAGCGACGGCCGGAAGAACCTGAAGGCCGACCGCAAGGCCGAGCTTCTCGTCTCCCGTTTCGGCGCCGGAGGTTTCGAATACGTCGGCGACTCGTCGGCGGACCTTGCGGTTTGGAGGGCCGCGGACGAGGCGATCATCGTGTGCCCGAGCTCGAGCCTCCGACGGCGCGCGGAAAGGTCGGTCGCGAAAGTGACCGTGCTCGGAGATCGGCCGAGCAAGTGGAAGGCCGCGGTGAAGGAGCTTCGGCCGCACCAGTGGGCAAAGAACTTGCTGCTGTTCGTCCCGCTCTACTTCTCACATCGCTACACGGACGTGAGCCTGGTGCTCACCGCGTTGGCGGCCTTCGTTTCGTTCAGCTTCTGCGCTTCCGCGATCTACGTCCTGAACGACCTGGTCGACCTTCCATCCGATCGTCACCATCGAACCAAACGCAATCGACCCATCGCCGCCGGAATGCTCTCGATTCCAGAGGGGATCGCGCTCGCGGTGGGATCTCTCGCGATCGCAATGATCATCGCGGGGGTGTTCGTGCGGCCGACGTTCATCTGGGTGCTCTTGGGCTACGTCGCACTCACGACGGCGTACACGTTCGTCCTGAAGCAGAAGATGATCGTCGATGTCCTCGCGCTCGCGTCCCTGTTCACCTATCGCGTGGTGGCGGGCGGCTTGGCGGTTCGGGTCGAGCTTTCCCCCTGGCTGCTCGCGTTCTCGATCTTTCTCTTCACGAGCTTGGCCTTCGTGAAGCGCTACTCCGAGCTGATCCCCCTCAAAGGCGAGGAGGGGCTCTCTCTCAGAGGTCGCAACTACGTGCCTGCAGACATCCCGATCATCACCTCCGTCGGACCCGCAGCGGGTTTTCTCGCCGTGCTGGTTTTCGCGCTCTACATCAACAGTCCCGCCATGCTGGTGTACTACTCGCGTCCAGAGGCCCTCTGGGGCATTTGTCTCATCCTGGTCTATTGGATCACTCGAATCTGGTTCCTCGCCGCGCGCGATCAAATGCATGACGACCCGGTACTCTTCGCGCTGAAGGACCGGATCAGCCTCGCGGCCGGCGCCCTCGTCGTGATCTGTTTGTTGGTCGCGCGTTACGGATAGCTCAGAAGAGCTCCATCTGCCCGGGTTGCACGATGCCCTCGTGGAAGCGGACGCCCTCGAGCTCGAGCAGGAGCTGCTTGCGCTCGATCCCGCCGCCGTAACCACCCAGATGATGGCCCGCCTCGACGACTCGATGACAGGGGACGATGATCGGGACGGGATTGACGTGATTGGCTTGGCCGACGGCGCGCATCGCGCGGGGCGATCGGATTTGCTGAGCGATACCACCGTAGGTGCGCACCTGGCCCCACGGGATCTCACGCAGAGCATTCCAGACGCGAATCTGGAAGTCGGTGCCTCTCAGGTCGAGCGCCACGTCCGCGAAGCTCTCCGGTTCGCCTTCGAAATAGCGCGTGAGCGGATCCGAGTAAACTTCGGGGATACCGACCTCTTGCGCGGCGACGTGGTCCCATCGCTCGAACGAGACCCGCAGCAGTCCGGTGCGGCTCCACGCGAGCCAAATCGTTCCGAGCCGTCTCGCCTCGAACGTTCCCCAACCCGTGACGGGAGCTTGGTTGGGCTCGTCGCTGGTGATACCTTCGGCCGTCATGGGTCGTTCGTTCTGTGCATGCTGCCTGTCGCTTTCAATTGCATGCGGACCCAGCCTTAAACAAGTCCAAAGGAGCACCGAGCGCTACGCGCAATGCTATGGCGCGGACTACGACCCTTCGGTGACCCCCGATCAGCGGCGTCAGTGCTGGAGTCAGTGGGCAAAAGAGCATTCCGAAGATCAGCCTCCGGAGCAGGTCGCCTATGCCGAAATGCGCCTGCAGCAGCTCGCGCTCGACGCCTCGACCAGGCCTCTTCCAAACCAGGCTCCCGTGCCGAGGGCCGCTTACGAGCACGAGTACCCGCGCTCACCGCCCGCCGAGTATCCCACCTCGGGATGCGATCCCCTCTGCAATGATCACTGGGCACGCTGCAACAGCTATTGCGACATGAAGGACAAAAGCTGTCTCGCCGCCTGCGAAGGCGAGTTCCGGATCTGCATTCAAGGATGCCCCTAAGCGGGAGCCTGCGTACGCTGCACTCTCGATGCAGCCGTGACTGAATGTAAGGCGGTAGCGGAGCGGGTCCCACTCGCGAGCAGGCCCGGACCGAAACGTCTGCCGGGATTGCAGTGCATGCCGGGGCGCGGCGGTGTTCGAGCTGGCGTTGGTGCGCTAGCATGCGCGCCGTGAGTGATCCTTGGCCTCAGGATCCGGGCTTGCTGGCGGAGGACGTCGCGCGCTTCGTTCCCCCTGGAGTCGATCCGCGCACGCTGCCGCGCTCTTTCGCGCTGGTGAACCCGGTTCCTGCGAGGGAAGCCGTGCCCGCTCGGTGGCGTGTCCGCCCACGGTTCGAGAGCGCCAGCGGATCCTGGGTTGCCATGGTTTCGGCCGACGCCGGCACCAGCCTCTACGGCACCGGCGAGGTCGCCGGCTCGCTCCTCCGCAATGGCTTCGTCACCGAAGTCTGGGCCAAACAACCGTTTCGCATCGAGGCGGATGGGACGGTCCTCACCCACTACGATGCGCGGTCCAAGAGCCTCTATCAGGCGCATCCTTGGGTGCTCGCGCTCCGACCCGACGGAAGCGCCTTTGGCGTCCTAGCCGATACGACCTATCGGCTCGAGATCGATCTGCGCGAGGGAATTCGGCTCCGGTGCGCGCAGCCCTTCCCGGTCATCGTGATCGAGGGTGAGTCCCCGCAGCGAGTCGTGCAGCGCCTAGCCACCCTCACCGGCCGGATCGAGCTGCCGCCGCACTGGGCGCTCGGCTATCAGCAATGCCGTTTCTCCTACTATCCAGACGCTCGCGTCCGGGAGCTGGCCTCCGGCTTCCGCGAGCGGGAGATCCCCTGCGACGTCATCTGGATCGACATCCATTACATGGATGGGTACCGGGTGTTCTCGTTCGACCCCAAGCGGTTTCCGGACCCCCGGGGTACCAACGAGGCGCTTCACGCGCTCGGCTTCAAGTCGGTCTGGATTCTCGACCCGGCGATCAAGGCCGAGCCCGGTTACGCGGTCTACGACGAAGGCGTGGCCGGGCTGCACTTCCTCTGCGATGCCGAGGGACGGGAGTATCATGCGCGCACCTGGCCCGGCGAAGCGGCCTTTCCAGATTACACCCGCCCCGAGACGCGAGCTTGGTGGACTCGGCTGACGCGCGAGTTCCTCGAGCAGGGGATCGACGGGGTGTGGATCGACATGAATGAGCCCTCCCCGATTCTGCCGCTCGGCGCCGAGCTTCCGGACGATCTCCGGCACCGGGGCGGTGGCGAGATCCCGCCTGGAACCCACGCACAATACCACAACGTTTACGGGCTTTTGATGTCCAAAGCTACACACGACGCGATGCGCGAATCACGGCCGGAGCGACGGCCCTTCGTGCTCACGCGTTCGAGCTACCTCGGTGGGCAGCGATACGCGGCGACTTGGACCGGAGACAACGTGTCGAATTGGTCCCACCTACAGTGGTCGGTGCCGATGGTGCTCAACCTCGGTCTCTCCGGTCAGCCGTTCAGCGGGCCGGACATCGGAGGATTCTCCGGGACGCCCTCGGCAGAGCTTTTCGCGCAATGGATTGGAGTCGGCGCGTTCCTACCGTTCTGCAGGACCCACAACTCGCTCCGAGGGGATCAGGAGCCCTGGTCGTTCGGAGCGGCTGCGGAGGAGGTCGCGAGAAAGGCCCTCGCGCGGCGCTATCGGCTGCTGCCATACCTATACACCGCGTTCTACGAAGCAGCGACGGCCGGCCTTCCCGTCTCGCGCCCGCTGTTCTTTGCCTGTCCCACCGACCCGTCCCTACGCGCAGAAGACCACGCGTTCCTGCTCGGCGGGGACGTGCTGATCCAGCCCCGACTCGTGGAGCAAGGCACCCATGACTTCCCCACGCCACCAGGGGCGTGGCGTCCCTTCACGCTCGTCGGAGAGGATCCGGCTAACGAGCTTGCGCATCCGGTGCTGCGGCTGCGAGACGGCGCCATCGTACCGGTCGGCGCTGGCGGCCAAACCGCCGCAGAGGCCTTCACCGGGCCTTTGACTCTCCTGATCTCCCTCGACGCCACGGGGAAGGCACTCGGACGCCTCTACGAAGATGCGGGCGAGGGGTTCGGCCATCTCGACGGGGACTACCTACTCACCACCTACCGGGCGGAGAGACGCGAGGGCGTAGTCGAGGTCCGCATCACCGAAGAGGCAGGCCGCCGGCCGCGCCCGCTTCGCGATCTATTCGTCGAGCTTCTCGTGCCCTGCGGAGTGGTCCGAGCCCAGGGACGCGACGGCGAGCGAGTGATCCTCGAGCTCCCCGAAGCAGGGCTCTAGCCCTGGTGATGCTCGAGCACGCCCTTCGAAAGCGGACGCAGCATCAGGCCGTAGAACATCTCTAGATAACGTCGGGTTTCATCGCGCTCGAGCGACGAGATGTAGCGCCAAAATCCGTAAATTCGGGAGAGCTTGAGGAGCGTCGAGGCATAGAGCGCCCAATTGTAGCGTTCCGCGACCCGGGCGATCGACGCGTTCGAGATCGCATCCCAGGCGCCGGGATCCCGCTCGCAGCTCCGAAAGAAAGCCAGCATCCTCTCGGTTGCCGCCTCACCTCGCGTCGGATCGATGTGAAAGCCGGAGATCCCATCCTCGATGATCTCGAGCGGGCCTCCGTATCGAGTCGCGAAGGTGGGAAGACCACTGCTCATCGATTCGACGACCGTGAGGCCAAACGCCTCGAACAAGGCCGGTTGCACGAACGCGCCCCGCTGGTCGGCAACGAAACGGTAGAGCTCACCGACCTTGGTCTTGTCGGTCTGCATTTCGATCCATCGGACATCGCCCTCGAGCCCGTACTCTTCGAACAGCCAGTGGGTGCGTTCGATCTGTTCCCGTTCATCTCGGTCGTTGGAGTCTTCGGCACGAAGCCTGCCGCCGACGATCAGCAAGTTGGCCGTGCTACGCAACTCGTCGTTCTGCCCGTACCACTCGACCAAGCCCGCCATGTTCTTGATGCGGTCCAAGCGCGACATCGCGAAGAGCAAGGGCTTCTCGCGATCCTTCAAGATCCCCCGAAACGCGCACTCGGGTGAGCCATACACCATCGTTTCGATCTCGTTGCGGATCTCTGCAGGGCGATTTGCTTCCTGAAAATACGGGAAAAACACCCTGGGGTCCGCGCCGGGTGAGACGATGTTGAACTTCGGGTCGAAGCAGTCGATCCCGGAGATCACTCGGTAGAGCCGCGGGAGCGAGAACGTGCTGTAGCTCTCGTACTGGCCGATGCTTTCGGCCGTTCCGGCGATCTCCTGATAGGTGCTCGTGATGATGAAATCGGCGGTATTCATCGCCATCAAATCGGCGGTGTACTGAGCCGCGAAATGATGGTCGGACTCGTGATTCTGCCAATGCAGGTCCGAGAGGAGGTATTTGGTTTTCTCGAGGGCGTGCGCGATGTTGCATTGGGTGACTCCGAGCCTGTAAGCCATCATCGTCGCGACGAGGTTTCCGTCAGAGTAGTTGCCGATGACGAAATCGGGCCGCGCGCCCCCGAGCTCGGCGAGAAGCTCGTGCTCGGCGTCGACGGCGAAGCGTTCGAGATACGGCCAGACCTCAAAACGGGAAATCCAGTGTGGGATGACCTCGCCCGTATCGTAGACCCGAAACGGCACTCGGAGGATGCGCGCGTTCTGTGTGCCGAGGATCGGCTCGAGACGCTGGTCGCAGGTGGTTCCGTCGGCCTCCGGGATCAATCGGGTCACCACTACGATTTGCGGCTCGATGTCTAGACCTTGACTGTGAATCGACTCGCGCATCTCGCGTTCGAGCGCTCGGACCTGGTCGAGGATGTAGACGACCTGGCCTCCCGTGTCGGGCTTTCCGAGCACGTTGGACTGCCCGAAATAGCCGTGCGGAGAGATGATAGCGATCGAGAAAATCATCGGAATTCGCGCGAGAAAGCTCTCCAGATGCCGCGGCGAAGGAGCTTCGAGGATGTCGAGCAAGAGCGCCATCGTCTCCCGTATCTGTGCCGGGCTTCGACCCCAGCCTGGCTCGAATCCGAGCCGGCGAAGCTCGCGCTGGATTCTCCCGGTGTCCTCGCCTTGGGCAGCCAGGAGCTCGGTGGCTTCGCTGAGCGCCTCCCGGAGCTCGTCGACGCCCTGAAGCGTGCCGTTGAGCATCAACGGCTGCCCGCGCACTTGGTGGACCTGCAAGAAGTCGAAGAGCAGCTTCTGACCCCGCCCGCCATCCATGAAAAGGCGCCCAGAAAGGTGGCGGTTCAGGAACTCGACTCCACGGCCGATGCTGCGGACGTCCTTGAGCTTTGGAAACCCGCGTTCGAAGGGGCTCAGGTCGATCTCGAGGACATAACGATCGCCCGGAGGAATTCCCGCAGCGAGGCGCTCTTTGACGTCCAAGAACTCGGTGGTCCGAATCTCGCGGCAGCGCACCTCTTCGGTGTGCAGCTGCACGTAGTGCCAACGCCCAACCCGCACACGCACCGCCAGATAAATGAAGTGGTCGTCGACGACCGCCTCTTGGGTGTGCCGCATGATCCAAGACATTTCCGTCTCTCGCAGCGGCGCGCCGACTTCGGTCGCCGTGAACTCGTCGTACTCGTGCACGAGGTCCGACCAGAGTAAGAAGGCCCGGCCGAGCCCCTTCAATCGCCTGCAGAGCACGTAGATCGGCTCCCGATGGGTCTCGATCAGGGCCTCCACGGTTGTGATCATTCCGCGTCCTCTTCGGGGATTCGAATCTCTCCCAAGAAATCATACCAGTCGATCCCCTCGAGGATCCCGCGCGCATGCGGAGTTTTCGCGAAATACACACGCCGACGCCCGCGGAGCCGCTCGAGCTCCGGGGTGTGGTTGCTCACCACCACTCCTAGGGTGTCTCCGGAAAGCATGTCCCAGTCGTTTCCGGAATCACCCGCGACGAGGAGACGCTGCGGTTCGAGATTCCACTTGAAACAAAAGAATCGAATCGCAAGCCCGGGCGAGGCGCTCACGGGAATGACGTCCAGATAGACTTCGTGGTCGAGAATCGTCGTGACCCGGAGGCCCCATTGACGAACGTGCCGGCGGATCTCCCGAAGCGTTGGCGCATGCGGCGGGTCGAGCCGGTAACGAAACCGGTAGCGAGTCTCCGATTCGGCGACCCGATGCAGGCCGGGGATCGCGCTCACCACGCGGTCCACCTCGTCACGGTCCCAGCGGTAGCGGATCTGCCGCTCCCAAGAGCGGTCTGGCAGCAACCGCGTGCCGTAGTGGAGCTCCGTCCCGGCAGCGGTGATGAGAACGTCGGGAACCCTCACCTCGAGCCGCTCGAGGAGCGCCAAGGCCTCATCGAGGGTCCGGCCGGTGGCGATCCCGAAACCGACTTGGACGTCGGTGGTTTCAAGTCGTTCGACGAGCGCGGCCAAGGCGGCATCATCCCCGGTCAGCGTGTCGTCGACATCGGTGACGAGCAGACGATCGATTCCAGCCAGATTGCTGCGCGGCCGATGCACGGGGAACGGGCGGATCCCTTTGACGACTTTGGCCACCTCTCGGACGTAGCGGGCCGCATGGCTGTCCCACGAGTAATTCTCGTGTGCCGCGCGCAAGCCGCTCTTGGACCATCGGCTCCATCGCGCCTCATCGCTGAGCGCGTCGCGGATTGCGTTGCCGATGGCCTTCGAGTCGAGAGGATCGACGAGAAGCCCGTTCTGACAGATGCCGATGATGTCTTGCGGCCCGCCATCATTGGTGGCGACCACGGGTAGCCCGGTCGCTGCCGCTTCCAGCAGCGTCAACCCGAACGGCTCAGTGAGCGCTGGATTCACGAACACACCCTTGCTCTTGGCCGCGAGCTTGTAGAGCGCGGGCACGTCGATGGAGTCGTGGTGCTTTGGATAGGCGACCGAGCCGTAGAGGTCGTAGCGATCGATCAACGAGAGGATCTGTTGCAAGACACGCCGCGGCCCGGGCCCCATTTCCGCGATGTCGTCCCGGTTCCCTGCAATGATGACCAGATTGGCCATCTCTCGGAGACCCTTGGTTTCGCCAAAGGCTCGCAGGAGACCTTCGAAGTTTTTTCTCTCGTCCGCTCGGGCTACGCAGAGCACCATCGGCTTTTCGACATCGGTGAGAAATCGCTCGAGCTCGTCTGCGATCGCTGGGCGGGGCCAGGCCGCCTCCGACGGAGAGAAACGAGACAGATCGACGCCAGGAGGGATGACCTGCATGCGATCCGGTTGGTAGTGGTCGTACAGAACGTACTGCTCGCGAACCTCCTGGTTCGTGCTGGCGATCACGAGCGCGGCGGTCTCGAGCGCTCGTTCTTCCGCCTCGATCCGTTGCGCGAAGCGGTACTTTTCCTCGCTCGCCTGCCCTCGCGAGGCGAGCCGGGCCATCTTGACGCGCCCGAGCGAATGCCCCGTGTAGACGAAGGGGACCCCGAGCAGCTTCGACAGCTGTGCGCCGAGATACCCCGCATCGGCGTAGTGGCCGTGGATGACGTCCGGGGTCCGCTGCTGTCGAATGTAGCGCGTGAGTTGATCGAGGAGGCCGTCGAGATGAGGCCAGAGGGTTTCCTTGAGAAGGTAGCGGCGTGGCCCAAAGGGAAATCGGACGATCTGCGCGTCCTCGCAGATCGGCTCGAACGGCCGTGAATAGCTCTCGTCCACCCTGCGGTCCTCGATCAGTCGGGTGACCACGTCGACACGGGCAACCTCCGGGCGCCCCGCCAACGCCCGCGCTTGATCGATCACGTAGGAGACCTGTCCGCCGGTGTCGGCATCGCGCCCGAGCTCGATGTTGGTTGCCCGCACAAGGCCATGAACCGAGAGCGAAAGAACGTACAGACCCTCTCGTCCGGGCGCGCGGATCGAGCCCGCGCTGGTATCTTGGGCCCACTGTGCGAGGTGGCGCTCGTAGAGCGCGAAATCGGTGGTGGTCGCACCGCGGATCCCGCATAGATCCGCTGCGAAACGCGCGGCGCGGTCGACGATGGTCTGGTGATTCCAACCGTGGAGCAGCCCGAGGCAGACGACTGCGCTGAACGCGTCACCTGCTCCCACGGTGTCGACCATGTTCGCAACCCGAGTCGTGATGGCCTCGAACACCCGTTCGCCATCGACGACCGAGAGCGCCCCTCGCGCCCCGCGAGTCACGATCACCCCTTGAATCGAACGATCGCGCGCGAGCCGAAGCGCCGCGTCCCTACAGTGTTCGAACGAATCCGTCGCCCTGGCGGTCAGCTCGGCGAGCTCCGTCTCGTTGAGCTTGATCCAGTTCGCGGTCGACAGACACCAGTCGATCTTGTCCCTGGTCCACCAGGGCGCGCGAAGATTCAGGTCGACGAAGGACGGGGCGCTCGTCTCAGCCCGCAACGATTGCAAGGTGCTCCAGCTCTGCGGCGAGCGGAGAGCGAGCGTTCCGTGGTAGAGAAGGCCGGGCGTTTCCTCCGATATTGCGTTGCGAGCGGGCTCGACGGCGATGAAGTCCCAAGCTTGCCCCCTCGAGATCTCGAACCTGTTCTCTCCCTCCACCACGCTCGCGGCGACTCTGCCCGTCGGGTGCTCGGATGCGGTCTGGATGCCATCGGTCATCAAGTCCCAGCTGGTCATCCGCTCGAGAACCTCGCGTCCTTCGGCGTCCTCGCCCACGGCACTGATCACGAGGGGATTGGCGCCAAAGCCCCGGAGATGCCACGCGACGTTGAACGGCGCGCCGCCCAGCACACGGCTGCCGTCCGGGAAGTGATCGAACAGAACCTCGCCGAAAATGACGGGTCTATCGTGGGAACGGTGCACGGCCTCTCACCCAGTGCCTTCCTGGGTGCAGGCGGGTTCGGTCCTCGCTAGGCTCACCTCGGCATGAGCATAACACGTTACCTGCTCGCGTCCGACCTCGATGGCACGCTCATTCCGCTCGAGCAGGACGCGCAAACGTTGCGCGAGGTCGCGGAGCTGGTGAGCGCGTTAGAAGCCAACACGAGTCTGATGCTCGCGTATGTCACAGGCCGCCATCTGTCTCTGGCACAGGCTGGGATCGCGGAGATTGGCCTACCTCCGCCGAGCTGGTTCGTCTGCGATGTCGGCACCAGCGTCTATCGGAGGAAGGACGGAGGCTTCGAGCCCGACGAAGAGTATCGCCGCGCGATGAAGGCCGCTTTCGGCGGCCTGGGTGGTGACGAGGTCCGAACCGCGGTCGGCACGCCCGAGGGCGTGACACTCCAAGAGAACGAGAAACAGGGAGAGTTCAAGGTGAGCTACTACACGCGCGGGCGTCCGGAGCCGTTCGTCCATGTGGTTCGATCTCGGCTCGATGCTGCGCGCGCAAAGGTCAATCTCGTGACGAGCTACGATTCGGTCAGCAAATGCGGACTGCTCGACGTGCTGCCCGCCGGCGTCGCGAAAGACTACGCCGTTCGATATCTCCACGATCATGCGGGGGTCGACGAGCGGAACCTGGTGTACGCGGGCGACTCTGGAAACGACCGCGCAGCCATGCTCGCCGGCTATCGCGTCATCGTAGTGGCTAATGCCGACGAAGCGCTCAAGGAAGACCTCCGAGCCGAATCCGCGGCTGCGGGGACGAGCGCCCGGATCTACTTCGCACGATACCCGTACGCCCGCGGAGTCCTAGAAGGCCTCCGCCACTTCGGCTTCCTCGATTGAGCAACACCCGGGCCGCGCGAGAACACGACACGAACGCCGACATTGACGTGAGCGCAGACGCTGCGACGACTGCATCCCCGGAGGATGGCTCGGGACGGGCGTGCTCGCGAGCGGGACCCGCTCCGCTGGCTCCTCACGCCACCCTACGTCTGGCGTCGCCCCCGCTCGCTGTGCTGCCCATCCCGAGCCGTCCTCCTCCGTAGAAGTCTCCGTATGGAGGGGCGCGGGAATTCGCGCGTCATGGGGTGGAGTCGACGTCGCGAATGACAATCGGCATGCATGCAACCCCCTCCGATTGGCGTGAGCGTCGAGGGGAGGCTTGCGTGGCCACCGGCCCCAAGCCCAACCGGCCACCTTTGCAAGCCGAGCCGTTCGACGGAACCCCGTGTCGTGCGAATTCCCGTGCCCCGGCATGCCGACATTGGCGCGAGCGCAGACGCTGCGACGACTGCATCCCCGGAGGACGGCTCGGGACGGGCGTGCTCGCGAGCGGGACCCGCTCCGCTGGCTCCTCACGCCACCCTACGTCTGGCGTCGCCCCCGCTCGCTGTGCTGCCCATCCCGAGCCGTCCTCCTCCGTAGAAGTCTCCGTATGGAGGGGCGCGGGAATTCGCGCGTCATGGGGTGGAGTCGACGTCGCGAATGACAATCGGCATGCATGCAACCCCCTCCGATTGGCGTGAGCGTCGAGGGGAGGCTTGCGTGGCCACCGGCCCCAAGCCCAACCGGCCACCTTTGCAAGCCGAGCCGTTCGACGGAACCCCGTGTCGTGCGAATTCCCGTGCCCCGGCATGCCGACATTGGCGCGAGCGCAGACGCTGCGACGACTGCATCCCCGGAGGACGGCTCGGGACGGGCGTGCTCGCGAGCGGGACCCGCTCCGCTGGCTCCTCACGCCACCCTACGTCTGGCGTCGCCCCCGCTCGCTGTGCTGCCCATCCCGAGCCGTCCTCCTCCGTAGAAGTCTCCGTATGGAGGGGCGCGGGAATTCGCGCGTCATGGGGTGGAGTCGACGTCGCGAATGACAATCGGCATGCATGCAACCCCCTCCGATTGGCGTGAGCGTCGAGGGGAGGCTTGCGTGGCCACCGGCCCCAAGCCCAACCGGCCACCTTTGCAAGCCGAGCCGTTCGACGGAACCCCGTGTCGTGCGAATTCCCGTGCCCCGGCATGCCGACATTGGCGCGAGCGCAGACGCTGCGACGACTGCATCCCCGGAGGACGGCTCGGGACGGGCGTGCTCGCGAGCGGGACCCGCTCCGCTGGCTCCTCACGCCACCCTACGTCTGGCGTCGCCCCCGCTCCGCTGGCTCCTCACGCCACCCTACGACTGGCGTCGCCCCCGCTCGCTGTGCTACCCCTCCCAAGCCGTCCGACGGAACCCCGTGAGGCGCGAATTCCAGAGCCCAGGCATGCTGCCGGTGACGGTGCCACCGCGAGTGCCTCAGTGCGCCGCGCCCCAGTTCGGGCCCCATCGTGCCTCGACCGGAAGCGGCACCGACAAGGGAACGGCGCTCTGCATGTGATCGACGACCAGGCTGCGTAGCGTCTCCTGCTCGTTCGGAGGTGCTTCGAAGACGAGCTCGTCATGAACGGTGAGCACCATGCGGCTTTGCAGGCGGCGTCTCTCGATGTCGTCCTGGATCAGAACCATCGCGACTTTCATCACGTCGGCGGCCGTGCCCTGAATTGGCGTATTACGGGCAATTCGCTCCGCAGCAGCCCGAAGATTGCGATTGCTGCTTCGAATGTCCGGCAGTGTCCGACGTCGGCCCAACAACGTGGTCACGAACCCGTTCGCGCGGGCCTGCTCGACGACCTCGTCGAGGAACGCTTTCACCCCAGCGTATTGATCGAAGAATGCATCGATGTAGCACTGAGCCTCGGCGCGCTCGATCTTCAGGTTTCGCGCGAGGGCAAACTGAGTCTGGCCGTAGATGACAGCAAAGTTGACGGTCTTGGCTTGGCTCCGCATGTCCTTGGTCACTTCCTCCGGCCTCACTCCGAAGAGCGCACAGGCTGTTTGGACGTGGACGTCGTCCCCGCGCGAGAAGGCATCGACGAGCGCGGGGTCCCGGCTGAGGTGCGCAAGCACTCGGAGCTCGATCTGGGAATAATCCGCCGCGAGCATCGACCAGCCCGCCTCGGGAACGAAGGCATCCCGCACTCGACGGCCCATCTCGGTCCGGATCGGGATGTTCTGGAGATTCGGGTCGCTCGAGGAGAGCCGCCCGGTCGCGGCGACCAGCTGGTTGTAGCGCGTGTGAATCCGGCCGGTCTCAGGGTTCACCTCTCGCGGCAAAGCGTCTAAGTACGTGCTCTTGAGCTTCGAAATGGAACGGTATTCGAGGATTGCCTGAGGGAGCGGATGCAGGAGCGCAAGGTCTTCGAGAACGCCCTGGTCGGTCGACCGCGCGGTCTTCGTCTTCTTGATCATCGGCAGCCCGAGCTCGTCGAACAGGATGGTTTCGAGCTGCCTCGGCGAGGACACGTTGAACTCGTGCCCGGCAAGCTCGGTGCACAGCGCATGCAGTCTTTCGAGCTCGACGGCGGCCTCCTCCGAAAGCTTCTGCAGGGGCTTGGTGTCGACCCGAATCCCGTTTAGCTCCATCGTTGCGAGCGCCCGTGCCAGGGGGAGCTCGACCTCGTAGAAGAGCCGTTGGAACTCCCCCTCGTGCATCCGCGGGGTCAGCAGAATCGCTCAGCCGGAAGGTGAAGTCCGCGCGCTCGTTGGCGTACCTGGCGACCTCGCTCACCTCGACCTCGTCCCAGGGCCGAGCCTTCTTGCCCTTCCCGCGAACCGTGTCTTCGTCGCTCAGCTCTCCGTCCAACTCGTATCGCGCCACGTCCTCGAGCCGATGGGCATGCCGGGCAGGATCCAGCAGATAGCTCGCGAGCGAGGGATCGAAACGGACACCCCGCAATCTCACTCCGCGTCTTGCCCAAAAAACGGTCTCGCGCTTCGCCAAAGTGAGCTTTGGGATGAGCGAGTTCTCGAGGAGCGGTCTGAGAACCGGCTCAGCATCGTCCCAGGAGAGGTGGTCGGGCGCCCCGATGTAACGGTGCCCCAGGGGAACGTAGGCGCTCACACTTTCCAACCAGCTCACTGCGACGCCCACCAGATCTGCGCAGATCGGATCGTCGATGTCCATCACCGAATAGAGCGCGAAGCTTCCGGCATCCCGGACGGCTCGCGCAATTCTCACGAGCCCATCTGCAGTGGTGATCGTTTCGTAGTGCCCCTCGGTCAGAGGAGCGGGGTCGAGCTGCGCGAGTAGGCGCGTGAGCTCGAGCTCGCTGAAGAGAGCGCGAAGTGCCGCCGTATCTCCGCCCGAATAGGGGCGCGTGACCAGGTTCGCGTCGATATCGACGTCATTGCGAAGCGTCACGAGCTCCCGCGAGGCCATCGCACCGTCGCGGTGCGCGATCAGCTTCTCCTTCAGCGCCTTGCGTTTGATGCTCGCGAGGTTCTCGTAAATGCCGTCGAGGCTGCCGTGATCGTGAAGAAGCTTGGCTGCCGTCTTCTGTCCGACCGAGGGGACACCCGGCACGTTGTCTGAGCTATCCCCCACCAGCGCGAGGAGGTCTCGTACCTGGCTCGGTTCTACGCCGAGCTTCTCCCGGGTCTCCTCTTCTCCGAACAGTTTGTTTCGCATCGTGTCGTACATGACAACGTCAGGCCCGACGAGCTGGAGCAAGTCCTTGTCCGCGCTGACGATCACGGTTCGGAGCCCCCTCGCACGAGCCTGCGCCACGATCGTCGCGATGACGTCGTCCGCTTCGAAGCCAGGCGCCTCGATCGGCGACATCCCCCAAGCCTCGACCACCGCCCGCACCCGGCCCATCTGCTGCGCGAGGTCGGGTGGCGCAGGAGGACGGTTGGCTTTGTACGGCTCGTAGAGCTCTTTGCGAAACGACCTCGTGGCCGAGTCCATCGCGACGATGAGCGTATGGGGTTCCTGCTCGCGCAGCAGCTTCAAGAGCATGCTGCACACCCCCGCGACGGCATGGGTCGGCTCGCCTTTGCTGTTCGAAAGCGGTGGAAGCGCGTGATACGCGCGAAACACGTACGAGCTGATGTCGATCACGTAGATCGTTTCTGGGTCCCCCTTTTTCAGCAGATCCTCCACCATGCGTGAGCACCTTCCAACGCTCGAAACCGAAGGTCAAGGTGCGAAGCAGGTTGCACGGCGGCTTGCGCGCATGCTACGCGCACGAGCCGTCGCTTCAAAGGCAATCCCCATGTTTGAGACGCTCACCAAGGGTTTTCGCAATGCTCGCAATCGGCTCGCGGGAGTCACCGAGCTCACAGAAGAAAACATCGATCAAGCCCTCCGCGACGTGCGCCTGTCCTTGCTCGAAGCCGATGTCGAGTTCGGCGTCACCAAGGCGTTTCTCGCGAGCGTGAAAGAAAAGGCGGTCGGGCAAGTCGTCGAAACCGCCGCCAAGTCCAAGGGGCGCAAGGTGAAGGTCGGTGCTGCTGAACGGTTCGTCAAGATCTGCCAAGACGAGCTGGAGGCCATGATGGCGTTCGACGGCGAGCCTGTGGAGTTCGCGAAAAAGCCCAAGCCGACCGGCATCATGATGGTGGGCCTTCAGGGCTCCGGGAAGACCACGACCGCCGCGAAGCTGGCGAGGCTCCTCGAGATCAGCAACGCGCGCAAGCCTCTGCTCGTCGCAGCAGACGTCGCGAGGCCGGGCGCGATCGAGCAGCTTCAGGTGCTCGGGGAGCAAGTCGACGTGCCGGTTTTCTCGATCCCGGGAGGACTGCCGGTCGAGATCTGCAAGCGCGGGCTCGCCCATGCGAAAAAGCTCAAGTGCGACACCGTCATCTACGACACCGCAGGTCGGCTTGCCATCGACGAGCCGCTCATGAAAGAGCTCGCCGAAATTCGTTCGTCGGTCGAACCTCAGAACGTGTTCCTCGTGGTCGACGCGATGATCGGTCAGGACTCGGTCAAGACCGCGAAATCCTTCCACGACCGGCTCGGGTTGAGCGGGGTCATCCTGACCAAGCTGGACGGTGATGCACGTGGTGGCGCGGCGATCTCCATCAAGAACGTCACCGGTACCGCGGTGAAGTACGTGGGCACCGGGGAGACGCTCGATCGCCTCGAGGAATTCCGCGCGGACGGGATGGCTAGTCGCATTCTCGGGATGGGCGACGTCGTCGGACTGATGAAGGACTTCGAAGACGTCGTCGACGAGAAAAAGGCCGAAGAGGACGCGAAGCGGATGCTCAGGGGCCAGTTCACTCTCGATGATTTCCTCGAGCAGCTTCAGATGCTCCAGAGCATGGGACCGCTTCAGGATCTTCTGGACAAGGTCCCGTTCTTTGCCGATAGCGTGCCAGACGGGTTCCAAGTCGACGAGCGCGAGATCGGCCAGATCAAGGCGATCGTCAGCTCGATGACCCGTCAGGAGCGCTCCAAGGCCGACCTCTTTCGAAATCAGCCGACGCGCCTCGTTCGCGTGGCGAAGGGTTCGGGAACGACAGAGAAGCAGGTCGCGGAGATCCTTCAGCGGTTTGCCTTCATGAAGCAGATGATGGGCAGCATCGGATCACAGGCAGGCATGCTCGCTAAGATCCCGGGCATGAAACAGATGGCGGCGGCCAATCGGCTCCGCGACGCGGTCAAGACCGGCGGCCTCGAGGCCAACCCGATGATGGCGAACTTGGCCGATTCGCTCCTCGAGGCTGCGGTGGCCGGGCAAGGCGGCGTGGGTCCGGCGGGCGCCCCGGGCGTTCGCAGGGTCGTCGACAAGGGCAAGAAGAAATCGAAGCGCAAGATGCAGAGAAAGTCGCGTCGCAAATCTCGACGATGAGCGCGGCGATCATGCGCAACAACCGCCGCGGTTTCTTGATCCTCGCTGGTCTGCTCACGGCCTGCACGCGCAACCCGGAGCCCTCGTTCCACGAAGACGTGGTCCCTCGGCTCGCGGTGATGCACACCAAGCGGGCGCCCAAGCTCGACGGATGGCTCGGGGAACCCGTTTGGAGCTTTGCAAGCGCTACCGGTGATTTCGTCGAAACGCGCAGCGGAAGGGACGCGCCGTTCCGGGCATCCGCGAAGCTGCTTTGGGATGAAGGCTACCTCTATGTCGGCGTCGAGGTGCACGACACCTTTCTTCGCGCGAGCTACACCAAGCACGACGACCATCTTTGGGAACAAGACTGCGTCGAGCTCATGATCGACCCCGACGGCGACGGAAGTGGCTACTTCGAGATCCAGGTTTCGCCCCGAGGCGTGGTGTTCGACACGCGGTACGACTCGCGCCGGATTCCTCGGCCGTTCGGCCACGTCGACTGGGACAGTGGCGTTCGCATCGGAGTGTCGCGGCGCGGTCACCTCGACGATTCCGACGCCGATGACGGCTATGCGATTGAGATGGCTATACCTTGGCAGGCGTTCAGTCTGCGTGACAAGCCTCTTCGAGCCCCTGCGATCGGGCATGAAATGCGGGCAAACCTCTACGTGATGGACCTCTCTGAAGAGCGCCAACGGGCGGCCGCGTGGTCGCCGGTGGGAATTAGCGATTTCCACGTGCCCCATCGATTCGGTATCCTGGCCTTGCAGGGGGCCTCCAGCGCGATTGACGCGCAAGCACTTGAATCCCCCGGGACCCCTCACTAGGGTCTACTAGACGGACGACCCGCACACGATGCTCCGCACACGTCTCATCGCCGGTCGCACCTCGGGCTTGATTCTGAGCGCCGTCTTTGCGTCGATCGTCACGCTCGCGAGCCAGGTGGAAGTGGTGCTCGAGCCGTTGCGCGTGGATCCCGACCGCCCTGCACCCGTCACCCTGCGTATTCCGAGCAGCTACGTGCCCAAGACGCGGACTCCACTCGAGCGAGGGATGCCGCAGCCGCTGGTCGTCGCCCGGGGCGAGGTGGTGAGTGAGCCGGAAAACCAACGGCTCGTGCGCGAGTTCGAACGCGAGCGGCGTCCCCCCGAACGAGAGACGCTCCTCGGAATTTGGATCAGCTACTTCCTGGTCTCGTACATGTTTCTCGCGTACCTCCGATTGTTCACCGGTGGCCGGGGCGGTCTGCTGCGCACCGAGGCTGGGCTGCTGGTGCTGGTCGGCGTGACGTGTCTGGGCGCGAAGCTCCTCTTGTTGTTCACCGGGCTCTCCCCGTTCGTTCTACCGTTGGCCGTGGTGCCTTTGTGGGCGGCCCTCTATTTCGATCGCGGTACTGCGACAGCGACCGGTCTCGTGATCGCGCTCGTTTGCAGCTCGTTCTTGGGCTTCTGGATGCCCGTCGTCGTCGTCTACTTGGCCACGACGCTCGGCGTCGGCGTTTTCTTCCACGACCGTAAGCACGCCACGCACGTGCTCGTCGCCGGGACGGCCGCGGGGCTTTTTGCTGCCCTCGTTCTCATCAGTGTCGCGATGTCCGTCGGCAGCGGGGTCGACGTCATCGGCGACCTTGCAAAGCTCGACGGATCGATTCTCCTGTCCACCATCGCTGGCGGAATGCTCTCGGGCTTGATCGCCCTTCTGCTGCAGCGGGTTGCGACGGCGGCCCTCGGAGTCGTCACCCGTGGCCGTCTCCAAGAGCTCACCGACGTCGACCACCCTCTCCTTCGCAAGATGGCGCGAGACGCTCCCGGCTCCTGGCAACATGCTCGCGCCATGGCGAATCTTGCCGAGGGCGCGGCGGCGGCGATCGGTGCGGACGCCCTACTGACCCGGGTCGGGGCCTACTATCACGACCTCGGCAAGACGATTCAGCCGAAGTACTTCGTCGAGAACCTGCTCCCCGGCGAGCCGAGCCCACACGGGGACCTCGAACCCGACGTGAGTGCCGACGCGATCATGGCGCACGTCGTCGAAGGCGCACGCATCCTTCGCGAGGGAGGCCTGCCCGAACCCGTGGTCGAGTTTGCCTATACCCACCATGGGACCAGCGTCATCGAGTATTTCTGGCACAAGTGCCTCGAGGCCGGAAACCCGAAGGGCCTCTCGGATGCGGCGTTTCGATATCCGGGAATGCGGCCCCGAACCAAGGAAACCGCCATCCTCATGCTCATCGATGCCATCGAGGCCGCGGCACGCACGGTCGACGATCCCACGCGCGAGAAGTTCGAGGCGGTCGTGCAGCGCGTGACGAACGTCAAGCTACGGCAGGGCCAGCTCGACGAATGCGGTTTGACGATGGAGGACCTGCGCGTGCTTCAGGGCACCTTGACCGACACCCTTTGCAACGTCTACCACAACAGGATCAAGTACCCCTGGCAAGACCAGGAAGACGAAGGTCAAGCGCCGCTACCCGTGCCGGGTCTCGCAACTGAGCAAGATGTCGCGCGGGAGCGGAGCCGTGAGTCGACCTAGGCGCGCCTGGATCCTCTGCTCGTTGGCGGTTCTTGTCGGCTGCAGCGAGCTCGGGAATCCGCCGCAGTTCGCGACTGGCCCGACCGTCGATCCGCGGGGCCACCTCGAAACGACGACACGCTCGTTCCGGAACGAAGAGACGATCCGGCGCATCGTCGGTGAGGGCTTGGGCGACTTCGACTACGCCGATCCTTCGATTGGCCCCAGCGAAACGCTGACTCTGGTCTCGGTGGTGGTTCGTTGGCCCGGGATCGTGGGCGGCCCACCCGTGCAACTCGTCACGATCTTCGAAATGGCGGGGCAACCCCCCATCGTCCGACGCTGGTCCGCTTCCGGATCCTCACGTCGCTGGAGCGCTGCGTTTGCAATGCCCGAGCCTCCCAAGGACGCGGTCACCTCCGTGGGGCCATGAGCCCCGACTGCGTCTCCCGCACGTCCGGAAACTCCTCGAGCGACCTTCCCTCGTCGCGAAACTCGACGATCGATTCGAGAAATCCGTGAGCGAGCTCCGGGTCGAACTGGGCACCGCCGCAGCGGTTGATCTCCGAAATAGCCAGATCGTGAGCCAGCGCCTTTCGGTACGCCCGGTCGCTCGTCATCGCATCGTAGGTGTCCGCAACCGCGATGATTCGCGCGATCAGCGGGACTTCGTTCCCTTTGAGCCCGAGTGGATAACCGAGGCCATCCCAGCGCTCGTGGTGAAGATGGACGCCCGGAATCAGCGGATGCAGGAACTCGATCGGCTGCAAGATGTCTCGGCCGTGCTCCGGATGCTGCTTGAAGATCTCGTACTCCTGCTGGGAGAGCTTGCCGGGCTTGTTCAGGTTCATGACGCACCCGATCTTGCCGATGTCGTGCATCAATGCCGACTGACGAACGATCTCGATGTCCGCGTCGTTCAGTCCGATCTTGATCGCCAAGATCTGAGCATACGCGGCAACCCGTGCGGAATGTCCTGCCGTGTAACGATCCATCTTGTCGATCGCGCTTGCGAGACCGCGGATGGTCTGTTTGAAGGTGGCTTGCAGGTCCTCGTAAAGCCTGGCGTTTTCGATCGCCGCAGATGCGCGGTCTGCGGTCGCGTGCAGGAGCTTGCGCTGCCCTTCGTCGAAGCGCTTACCCCGGGTGTAACTGAGCGCGCAGAGAAAACCTATCGTTTCGCCTCGCGCCGTCAGTCGGACCACGGCCAGGGATTGTGGAGAAGGGTCTTCGACGACCTCTTCGAAGTAGCGCCAACACCGCTCTCCATGCTCGAGAAGCGCCGGCGCATGAACGAAATGCTCTCTCAGGGCTTTGACGCTCAGCGTGTCCGGATCCCGCCTGATGCGGAAGCTCGGGTTGAGCTCGGTGGTGCGGCGATAGAAGCTCCCCCCGCCGTCGCTCAAGAGGACCGTGACGATGTCCGAATCTACCTCGTCAATCGCCGCGCGGCTCAACGTGTGAACCACCTGCTCGAGCGATAGACTCGCTGCGATGGCCTCGCTCACCTTGTAGAGCGAGAGCGCCTCCTTGAGGCGGAAGTTCTCGGCTTCCAACCGCTGCTTCTCGAGCCCACGCCGAATCGTGTGTACGACCTCTTCCACCTTGAAGGGCTTGAGCACGTAGTCGTACGCACCCTGTTTCATCGCTTCGATCGCGGTCTCGACCGTTCCAAAGCCAGTCATGATGATCGTGACCACGTGCGGCGTGTGCTTGCGGATGGCGCCGAGCAGCTCGAGGCCTCCCATGTTGGGCATTTTCAAATCGCTCAAAACGAGGTCGAATCGATCGCGAGAAAGCTCGACGAGCGCACCGCTCCCGTCTTCGGCAGTGCGAACATAGAAACCCTCCATGCTCAGGAAGTCTGCGAGAATCTCCCGGATCACTTCCTCGTCGTCGACCACGAGGACCTTCGCGGTGTCTTCGCTCGGCTCTCCGTTCATGCGCGTCTGGCCATGGCTAGTACTCTGCTCGGCGCAGCGGTGTCAAATGCGTGCCCCCGTTGCATTGCGGTCCCCGAGGCACTTTGATACATCCTGCACGGCCTTGCCATCTCCGACTCGGATCACCACTGTCGCCCTCGCCGTTTATGTCCCGCTCACCCTGGTAGCCTTCGCGTGGGCATGGTTTGCGGGCGGTCGTCTAGCGTGGTCACTCGAGCCGTCCGCGCTCTCCGCTCCCTATGCGATGCGCCTCGTTCTCTCCCTCGGACTCGGCTCGGCGCTGGCGATTGCAGTGGTCGCCATCACCCCAATTCTGTCCGAGCGAACGCAGTGGGCACGCGCTCTGCACGCAGAGCTCGAGGGGCTCATCTCGCCCCTGTCGACGAAGGAGATCACGATTCTGGCACTCTCATCGGGCTTGGCCGAAGAGATGTTCTTTCGAGGTGCCATGCAGCCCGTGCTCGGGCTACTGTTCACCTCGGCCGTCTTCGGCGCCGTCCACGTGGGCCCGAGGAAGGTCTTGTTGGCCTGGACCACGTGGGCTTTTGTGATGGGCCTTTCCTTTGGTTCGATCTTCGAGCTCACGGGTGTGATCTGGGGTCCTGTTCTCGCTCATGTTTGGATCAACCAGCGCAACATGACCTTCATTCGGCGACATTGACGCCGGATGGGGTGCTTTCTACCCTGAGTGTAACCCGTGGAAACCGAAATCAAGACGAGGGTCACCCCCTTTTCGGAGCCTCACGTTCCCATCGGTGCGGGGGAGGACTGCCTGGTGGTCATCTACGCGCCAGCCTCGAATCAGCTGGGGAAGCGTTTCGCGTTGGTCCACGGCGCAGTGAGCATCGGTCGCGGAGGCGAGAACGACGTCGTACTCATGAGCGATAGCGTGTCTCGACGCCACGCGCGAATCGAGCAGCGGGCGGGCGGTTATTACGTCGTCGACACCCACTCGACGAACGGCACTTACGTGAACGATCAGCTCGTGCACGACCATAGGCTTCGCCGGGGAGACCAAGTCAAGGTTGGCGATACGATTCTGAAGTTTCTCAGCGGTGCCGATCTCGAGTCCCAGTATCACGAGACGATCTATCGGATGACCATCACGGATGGCCTCATGGGCATCCACAACAAGCGCTACTTGGTGGAGCAGCTCGATCGCGAGCTTTCGCGCGCCAAGAGGCACGGCCGACCGCTGACCTTGATGATCTTCGACATCGACTACTTCAAGCGAGTCAACGACGAGTTTGGACACTTGGCCGGGGACCACGTGCTCAAGGAGGTTGCGCAGTTGGCGCAGAGCCGGCTTCGACCTGACGACGTAATCGCACGTTACGGCGGTGAAGAGGTTGCGATCATCCTCCCGGAAACCGATCTCGCGGGTGGCATTCGGATTGCGGAGGAGCTTCGCAAAATCATCGCCGTGGGCAGTTTCGTCTTCGAAGACGAAGACATCGACGTGACGATTTCATGCGGCGTGGCTGAGCTCGATCCGGCTTGGCGCGCCTATGATTTCGTTCGGGCAGCCGACGAGCAGCTCTACGAAGCCAAACGGACGGGCCGCAACCGCGTCTGTCCCGCGTAGTCCGAAAGCGCACCCGAGACGTGCTACGCTCGAGCGACGATGCGTTCGATCGCAGAGGCCCTCGATTCGATGCTGCCCGCGTTTTCGCCATTGGGCGAGGAAGACGTTTCTCTCATCGAATCGTCGGGGCGCTACCTCTCTCGCGAGGTCCTCGCTCGCATCGACCTGCCGCCCTTCGACAACAGCGCGATGGATGGCTACGCAGTTCGGGCCGGCGACGTCGCCTCGGCAAGCCGCGATGGTCCAGTTCGCTTGCTGGTGAAGGGGGAGTCTCGTGCGGGAGGTCCCCTGCCGTCGCTTTTGGAGGCGAGCACGGCTTGTCGCGTTTTCACCGGTGCACCGATGCCCGAGGGGGCGGATGCCGTCGTGATTCAAGAGGACACCGATTACGACGGTGGCTGGGTCGATATTCGGGAGGCCTCCCCGGAGGGCATGCACGTTCGCGCGCGGGGCAGCGACGTGCGGTCTGGCACGCTCCTGTTGCGCGTCGGTGATCAGCTTTGGCCAGGGGAGATTGGGCTTCTCGCAAGTCAGAACATCGATCGAGTGCACGTCTTTCGCCGGCCCAAGGTCGCTCTTCTCTCGACCGGCGACGAGCTCCGACAGCTCGGCGATGAGCTCGAGCCCGGCACGATCATCAACTCGAACCTCTACGTGCTCAGTGAAATGCTGCGCGCTCTCGGTGCGATCCCCGTTCCCATTCCGGCCGCGTCCGACAGCCTCCCCGAGATCGAGGCCGCCCTCCGGAAGGCCCTCGAAGCGGATGTGGTCATCACGACGGGCGGGGTTTCGGTGGGTGCCTACGACCTCGTGCAAGATGCGTTCGAGAACGTCGGCATCGAGCCGGCCTTTTGGAAGGTTCGCATCAAGCCGGGCAAGCCCCTCGCATTTGCCTCGTACCGAGGAAAACCGGTCATTGGCGTTCCCGGCAATCCGATCAGCGCGATGATCACCTTCGAGGTGCTGATCGCTCCCTGCCTTCGCAAGATGCTCGGCGACCCCCGGCCTCACCCTCAGCCTGTCGTGGCACGATTGCGCCACCCGTACCGGCGCCGGCCGGGCCGCGTCGAGATCGCCCGCGGACTCGCCATACGCGAGGGGGACGACCTGATCGTCGATCTACACCACCTCCAGGGCTCCGGGTCCCTTCCCTCGTTCGTCGGGGTCAACGCCCTGGTCATCCTGCCCTCGGATCGGGCCGAGCTGCGCGCGGGTGAGGCGGTCCGGGTCCTGCTCTGGGGTCCTGGGCTGAGAGCGGAGCGCTCCTGCTTCGACGATCTCTGATCGGTCATTCTACCGCAATTTCAGCCCTTTGCCCCCGTCTTCTTGACTAGCGGTTCGCGATCATTATGCTCGCGCTCCCTCCAAGGGGCACACGCATGAAGAAAGCCGAGCTCAAGCGGTTTCGCACCATCCTCGAAGAGAAGCGGGACGCCGTGATCCGCCGTGCGCGCGAGACCATGGACCAGGACATGACGCTCGATACGGCCGAGCTTCCCGACGAGATGGACCTTGCCTCCAGCGAGTACATGCAGTCCTTCACCTTTCGTCTTCGTGGCCGGGAGCGGGTCTTTTTGCAGAAGATCGAAAAGGCGCTCAAGAAGCTCGACGACGGTGTATTCGGTGTCTGCGAAGACTGCGAAGAGCCAATCGGCCTCAAACGCCTCGAGGCCCGCCCTGAAACCGAGCTTTGCATTCGCTGCAAGGAAGACCAGGAACGAGCGGAGCGAGACTTCGCCTGAGGGCGCCGCCGCCTATTCGGCCGCAGCCGAGCGGCTGCTCGTCCGCGGCTGAGGCTGCGGAAGCAGGATCTTGAAGGTGGTCTGTCCGGGCCGGCTGTCGACCGAGATGCTACCGCCGTGGTCTTCGACGATGCTCTGTACGATGGCGAGGCCCAACCCCGTCCCACCTTGCTTGCCATGGGTGGTGAACGACTCGAAGAGCCGCCCGCGGATCTCCTCCGAAACACCGGGACCGTCATCAGAGAACGTCAACTGAAGATTTCCCTCCGGGGAGCGGTCGACTTCCAAACGACAGACGCCGCCATCGGTGCCGATCGCCTCGGCTGCGTTTCGCGCGAGGTTGTGGAACACCCGCAGCATCTTTTCTTCGTCGAAGTGCGCCACGCCACGATCCCGAAGCACGAGATCGAGTCGGATGCCTCGTTCGGCGAGAGCCGGCGTCAGTTGCTCCACGAGGTCATCGAAAAAGGTGTTGAGGTACACGCGCCGAATCAGGATTCTTCGTTCACCCTTCGCAAAGGCCAACGTCTCGCCCATCATCGTCTTGAGGAGTTGAACCTGGCGACGAATCGCAGCGGCCGCCTCGGCACGTTTGGCCTCATTGCCCTCCTGAACCAGGACCTGAGTATAGCCGGAGATCACCGTGAGCGGCGTCTTGAGGTCGTGGAGCATGCTCGAGAGAAAGCGTCCGAGGGTCGTTAGGCGGTCCTCCCGCGCCTTCTGTGCCCGATACTGAGCCTGCGAGATCGCCGTCGACAAATGCCCTGCGATGACCGTCGCCATCTTGAGGTCGTCGTCCATGAACGGAGCACGCCCGCCCGCTTTGTTGAGAAGCTGCAGGGCCCCCGAGCCCTCGTCCCAGCGCAAGGGGACGCAAAGGACCGACTTGGGATGATAGCCGACCTCATCGGAGATGTGATTGTGGTGCCTAGGGTCCTTTTCGACCTCGTTGACGATCTGCGGCCGTCCGTGCTCGGCCACCCAGCCCGAGATCCCTTGGCCGGCCCTGATCTTCATCTTCTTCACACGGTCGGGCTCTCCGCCGACGGCCGCTCGGAACGTGAGGTCACCCGTGTGCTCGTCGGCGAGCAGGATCGACGCCGCCTCCGCGTCGGTTGCACGCATCGTTCGCGCAAGCACGCCAGCCAGAAGGTCGTCGAGCTCCATGGCGCTCGCGGCAACTTGGGTGATCTCGAAGAGAACATCGAGCTCGCGGATCTTCTTTTCGAGCTTTTCTTTCGTCTCGAGCAGCTCGATGTTCTTGCCGACCACCGAGAGAAACAGCTTCGAGTTCTCGATCGACACGGCTGCGTGGCTCGCAAGGGCCGTCAACAAAGCCTCGTCTGCAACCGTGAAGTGCCCTTCGTGCTTGTTGAGCACCTGCACCACGCCGATCGTACGCCCGTGTTGATTCTTCATCGGTACGCACAGCGTCGAACGCGTGCGGTAGCCGGTCGCGCGATCCCATTCGGCGTCGAAACGCACGTCCTGGTAAGCGTCCTTGATGTTGAGCGGCTTGCCCGTGCTGGCGACCGCACCCGCCAGGCCTTCGCCCGGCTTGAGGCGGATTTCGTGCACCTCGCCTCCTTGGATCACCTTCGACCAGAGCTCGTCGGTTTCCTCGTCCAACAGGTAGAGAGTCGACCGATCCGCCTCCATGACCTCCGAGATGCGATCGAGGATCATGTCGAGGAGCTCCCCGAGGTCGAGCGTGGAGCCGAGCGCGGAGCTGATGTCCTGCAGCGCCCGCAGCTTGGCACGCTCCCGCTCCACGGCGTCTTGAAGCCGCAGGGTTTCCGCGCTCTCTTGCTGGTCGCCCAAAGCCATGTTGAGGTCGATACTCCCCCGAACCGGGGTTTGGAAGCAACGACCTTCGAGGCGGAGCTATTCCCCCTTGCGCAATTCGGCGCGATCGCCCATCCGGACGGTGCGCGTGGCCTTTTCGAGGAGGACGGCGGTCGTGTTGGGCTGCACATTCACGGCACGCCCGATCGCCACGACCTCCCATGGATAGTACTCGGGTGGATCCGGAAGAGGCACCGTCGTCTCGATCTCCCGGCCGATCCTTCCCTCGCTGCTTCGCCGCCATTCGTCGCCCTGCCGGACGACGTAGAACCGATTGCCGACGACCACGCCCTGCTCTGCTCCGACGTCCACGAACACGATTTGGTTGGTCGACGGAAGCTTGCGTGGATAGAGGCTTGCGACCACTGTGGCTTGCAGTGCGTGGTCTGCAGGGACCACGTCGACCCAGAAAAATCGCTGCTCGAGGGGAGCAAGCCGGAAGCCACGCTCGAGCGCATCGAGGCTGTTCACGATTTCCGCCCGGCCCACCTGATGCTCCTCATCGTAGTCCTGGAGCTTGACCTCACCGAGGATGCGCACGAGCGTCCCCTTCTCGTTTTCCTCGCGCTCGTAGTCGCGGATCTGACGAAAGACGGTGTAGACCTTGCCGACTTCCGGCTGGAAACCCTCGTCGAAGCGCACGTACACCATGTCGGTATCCGCCATCATCATGTGGTCTTCGTTCGCGGCGATGATGTAGCCAGCGTCCTTCAGAGCGTTCTTGTCGAGGAATCCGTACTCCGCCAAAAAGACCGCTTGGCTTCCGGCGCGCCTCTTCGATCGCGCGAAGCCACGCGGGGCGGTCTTCACGACCTCACCGTCGCCGGGCCGAAGACGGACTTGGGCGCCTGGATAGATCCAGTGCGGATTCGTGATGTCGGGGTTGTACGACCAAACCTGCGGCCACTTGTATGGGTCGCCGTAATAGGTCTGGGTGATGTCCCACAGAGTGTCGCCCTCCTTCACGGTATGCGTTTCAGGCATGTCTGCGGGGACCGTGACCTTCGCCTTTTCGGCCTCCGTTCCTTCGACGGTCGCCACGGTCTGCGCAAATCCCGTGCTGGCCGTCAGCGCGGCTGCCATGCTCATCCATCCAACCAGCTTCATGATGCGTCCTCTCGCAGTGCCAGCCGCGCCGCCGCGGTATCCGGGAACTGCTCCCTAACCTTTTCGAAGTATGCCCGAGCACCCGCGGTATCTCCGCGTTTCAGACAGATCTGACCCATGCGGTACAACGCATCCGGAGCCTTGTTTCCCCACGGATGCAGCTTCTCGATGCGTTGGAAGTATTCGAGGGCCCGATCATATTCGTGCCGCAGATAGTGGATTTCCCCGCACCAGAAGAGCGCGTTGTCCGCGTACGGATGCATGGGGTGCTCGGACACGAACGCCTCGAGCTCGAGCAGGGCCTGCTCGAACTTCTGCTCCCGGATCAAGCTCAGGCCCCGACGGTAACCCTCGACGCTGACCTCCTGCCGGACGGCCGTTGTTGCGGGCTCTGGCCCCAACCCTACGAGGACGGGGAGGTCGGGCACGTCCCCTGTGACCGGCAGACGTTCGTCGACCACCTGGCCGTCCACCCGCAGCACGGGCTCCATGCTGAGGTCCCCATCCTTCGACCATGGAAGCTCATCATTGTTCGAACGATTTCCCAACCCCGTCGGTTTGGATCCCGCCTCCGCTCTCAGCTCCTGAAGCTCCGCACGTGCCAAGGCGAGCTGGCCACGCAGGGTTCGAAGCTCCTGCTCCTGCTCGTCGCTTCGCAGCCGAAGCGCGGTGAGCTCGGCGTCTCTCGAGGCCGCGTCGGAGGCGGTACGAGCCTCCGGGCGCAACCGACCGGAGCTGCACCCGACCAGCATCAACACACCCGCCACTGCGAAGAGCGCTCTCACGGCATAACCCCGCACCCCGATCGTAGGTAACCCACCGGACTCACGTCAAAAAAGGCGTGCGCCTAGCGCCAGGTGCCAAGTGCTCGAAATCGCTGATATCGCGCGGCGACCAGGTCGTCTGGGCCGAGCGCCCGCAACGCGTCGAGGTGTAGGCGAAGGCGCTCCCGGAGGAGCTCCGCAGCCGTTTCGGGCCTGCGATGCGCCCCGCCACCGGGCTCGGGCACGACGTCATCGACGATCCCGAGCCGTTTGGCGTCGTCGGCCAGAAGCCGAAGCTGCTCTGCGGCTTCCGGGCTCCGGCCCGCGTCTCGCCAAAGAATCGACGCGCACCCTTCCGGGGTGATCACGCTGTAGGTCGCGTACTCCATCATCAACACGCGGTCGCCCACCCCGATCGCGAGCGCGCCCCCAGAGCCCCCTTCGCCGATTACGGTGCACACGATCGGGACCCGAAGCCGGCTCATCACCGCGATCGCCCGGCCGATGGCCTCTGCCTGGCCCCTTTCTTCGGCTTCGAGGCCGGGATAGGCGCCCGGCGTATCGATGAAGGTGAGCACCGGGCGCCCCGCGAGCTCGGCAAGCTTCATGACCCGAACCGCCTTTCGATAGCCCTCGGGGTGCGCCATGCCGAAGTTCCGGTGCGCCTTGTCCTTGGCGGTTCGACCTTTTTGATGGCCGATCACCGCAACGATTTCACCCTCAAAGCGACCAAACCCAGAAATGATCGCCGGATCGTCTCCGAACGCCCGGTCCCCGTGCAACTCGACGAAATCCTCGAGGAGCAACGCGAGGTAATCTCGCAAGTACGGGCGATCGGGGTGCCGGCTGAGCTGGACCTTCGTCCAGACGTCCAGGTCGGCGTAAAGCTCGCGCTGCAAACCCTCTACTCGAGCCTGAAGGCTTTGGATTTCGGTATCGATCGCGTCGGCCTCGGGCGCGCCCGCGTCGGTCAGCTCCTTGAGGGCGGCGATGCGCTCCTCGAGCTCGACCAGCGGTGCTTCAAACTCCAAATGGGCCATCCATCGCAGTGCTTCGCACATCTCCCGGGGGCGGCAAGCACGAGGCGGGCTACCGGGGACCAGCACGGCCGAGAACCTCGAACACCCGGACGGCCAGGGCTTTACCCCTGAGCTGCTCTGCCGGCCGCTCTTCGACCTCGAAGCCCCCATCGACCTTGCCGAGGGTCCACTCGCTAATCAGGATTTGCCCCGGCTTGGCCAGTGAGCACAGCCGCGAGCCGGTGTTCACCGGGTCTCCGATGACCGTGTATTCGAGCGCCTGGCTGCTCCCGATGTAGCCCGCAACGACCTCCCCGGTGTTGATTCCGATTCCGATCTCGAAGGGTGGCAAGCCTCTGGACTCGTGCCGCTCGTTCAGAGACGCGAGCGCTTCCTGCATTTCCAGGGCCGCGCGGACCGCGCGCGCCGGATCGTCGTCATGGGCGACCGGCGAGCCGAAAAGCACCATCATTTCGTCGCCGATGAATTTGTCGAGCGTTCCTTCGTGCCGAAACGCGATCTCGACCATGCGCTCGAAGTACTCGTTGAGCGCATCGACTACGATCTGCGGCTCGCAGGATTCGCTGATGCTGGTGAAGCCGCGAATGTCCGCAAAGAGGATGGTGGTCTCGCGAAGCTCTCCGCCCTTCTTCACCTCGACCTGCCCCGACAGCACCTGCTCGGCGATGGCAGGCGACAGCAGGCGCCGAAACCGCTCGCGAGTCACCGCTTCCTGTTCGAGCTTCTTGGCGAACAACGTGTTCTGCACCGCGACCGCAGCCTGGCTGGCCACGGTTTCGAACAAAGCCAAATCCTTCTCGGTGAACGCGTGCGTAGCGAGCTTGGAGTCGAGCATCATGACCCCCAGTACCGTATCGTTGTGGATGAGGGGAACACACATCGTCGAGCGAATGCCCTGCATGATCACCGACTGCGCGCTTTGGAAACGCGCGTCCGTCGAGGCGTCATGGGAGAGGACGGCTTCCTTCTCGCGAACCACCGTATCCAGCACGGTTTTCGATACGATCACCTCCTGCTCCGGATCGACCCCTTCGCTCGTACGAACCGAGACCGGCTCGAGAATGCCCTGGTCGCCGTGCAAGAGCACGACGCCCCGATCGGCCGAAACGAGACGGAACGCCACCTCCAGGATCTTGTTGCAAAGCGCGGTGATGCTCGTTCCGATCTCGATGGCGCGGGTGACCTCGTAGCTGGCACGTAGCTTCTCGTAGTCGCGGCGCAGCGATGCGTCGTCCTCGATCAACTCCTCGGCGAAGAAGGTCTTCTCGGCGAGGATCGAGACCTTGGCGCGGATCAGAGGGCCGGCGTCGGTGTCTCCAATCTTGAAGCGGTTCGTGGCTTCTCGCGGCTCTTCGTTCAGCAGCGCGTCGAGAGACAACCCATCTCGCCTCTGGTCGGGCTCGAAGATGATTCGGGTCGAGCCGATCGTGATTTCGTCGCCGGCCTCGAGGGGATGCAGATCGACTCTTTGACCATTGACGTAGGTGCCGTTGAGCGAGCCGAGGTCCTTGAGGACGTAGCGGTCTTCGACGAGCTCGATGTGGCAGTGCTCCTTGGACACCACCCGATCGAGGACCTGGTGTGTGTTTCGCGGATGCCGTCCCAGCGAATTGTGCCGGAAGAGCTGGCGCTCCTGCCGCCCGCTCGGCCCCATGATGCTGATGCGAGCCATGACCCCTGCATCAGGCTACCTGGGGCGCCGTCTGGCTGCAAAGACCGGGCGGAGTCGGCGCTCAGGCCGAAGGGTCGTTGGCCTTGGTCTCGGCGATGAACTCTTCCACCGCGCCCCTGACCGGACGCGCGAAGAACACTTTCTTCTCGGCGATTTCGCGAAGCGCCGTCACGACCGGCCGATTCTTGCTCACGACGAGGGCCGGGGCGCCCTTGATCAACTGGCGGGTCCGCCGGGCGGCCAAGATGACCAGCGCAAAACGGTTTTCCTCGTGCTCCAAGCAATCTTCGACGGTGACGCGTGCCATGAAACGCGCACGCTAGCAGGGGTCCTCGAGGGCGGCAAATCCGGTCCGACCTTCCTTCCACAAACCCTGCGAACAACGCTTGACTACCCCGTTTTCAGGATTAAGTTGCCGACCAATCAGCACTCTCTTCCATCGAGTGCTAACAAGCTAGGGGCTCGGTAAGTGCCCGAAAACGGAGGGATAAATGGCAATTCGTCCACTGCATGACCGCATCCTGGTCAAGCGAGTTAAGGAAGAAGACAAAACCAAGGGCGGAATCATTATTCCGGATACCGCCAAGGAAAAGCCGATCGAGGCCAAGGTGGTCGCGGTTGGTAGCGGGCGCGTCCTCGATAACGGAGAGGTGCGGGCGCTTGCCGTCAAGAAGGGCGATCTCGTCCTGTTCGGCAAATACGGCGGCACGGAGGTCAAGATCGATGGCGAAGACCATTTGATCCTCCGCGAAGACGACATCCTCGGAATCATCGAATAGGAGACTCAGAAAAATGGCTGCGAAAGAGATCATTTACGATACCGCTGCTCGCGACCGCATTTTGCGCGGCGTCAACGCACTGGCGAATGCCGTCAAGGTCACCCTCGGTCCAAAGGGCCGCAATGTCGTGATCGAAAAGAGCTTTGGCGCGCCGACCGTCACGAAGGACGGAGTCACGGTCGCCAAGGAGATCGAGCTTGCCGACAGGTTCGAGAACATGGGCGCGCAGATGGTGCGCGAGGTCGCCTCGAAGACATCCGACATCGCAGGTGATGGCACCACGACCGCCACCGTGCTCGCGCAAGCGATCATTCGCGAAGGCACCAAGATGGTGGCCGCGGGCCACAACCCAATGGAGATCAAGCGCGGCATCGACGCCGGTGTCATTCGGGTGGTCGAGCAGCTGAAGACGCTCTCGAAGGCGACCAAGGATCCCAAAGAGATCGCCCAAGTCGGCACGATCAGCGCCAACGGCGATCGCACGATCGGCGAGATCATCGCCGAGGCAATGGAGAAGGTCGGCAAAGAAGGCGTAATCACCGTCGAGGAGGCCAAGGGCCTGGAGACTGAGCTCGAAGTCGTCGAAGGCATGCAGTTCGACCGCGGCTACCTCTCACCCTACTTCGTGACCGACCCTGAGCGCATGGTCGCCGAGATCGAGGACCCCTACATCCTGATCGTCGAGAAGAAGATCTCGAACATGAAGGATCTTCTGCCGGTTCTCGAGGCGATTGCGCGTCAGCAGAAGCCGCTCATCATCATCGCGGAGGACGTCGAAGGTGAGGCGCTTGCTACGCTGGTCGTCAACAAGCTCCGCGGCACTCTTCAGACCGCTGCGGTCAAGGCCCCCGGTTTCGGCGATCGTCGAAAGGCGATGCTTCAAGACATCGCCGTCCTCACCGGCGGCACCGTCGTCAGCGAAGACCTGGGCATCAAGCTTGAGAACGTGACCCTCAACGATCTGGGTCGCGCGAAACGAATAAGCATCGACAAGGAAAACACCACCATCGTCGATGGCGCAGGCAAGAAGAAAGACATTACTGGCCGCATCGAGACGATCCGCAAACAGATCGAGGAGACGAGCAGCGATTACGATCGTGAGAAGCTGCAGGAGCGCCTCGCGAAGCTCGTCGGAGGCGTCGCAGTGATCAAGGTCGGCGCGGCCACCGAAGTCGAGATGAAGGAAAAGAAGGCGCGCGTCGAAGATGCGCTCCATGCCACCAGAGCCGCGGTCGAAGAGGGTATCGTGCCCGGCGGCGGCGTCGCGCTGATTCGTTCGCAGGCGGCACTCGAAGCCCTCGACGTGAGCGATGAGCAGAAAGTCGGCACTGGCATTCTTCTTCGTGCGATGGAAGAGCCGCTTCGGCAGATCGCCACCAATGCGGGCGTCGAAGGCTCGATCGTCGTCAACGAGGTTCGAAACGCCAAGGGCGGCTTCGGCTTCAACGCTCAGACCGAGGTGTACGAAGACTTGGTGAAGGCTGGCGTCATCGATCCGACCAAGGTCGTTCGGAGCGCACTGCAAAACGCGGCCTCGGTTGCGGGCCTGATGCTCACGACCGAAGCCCTCATCGCCGAGATCCCGAAGGAAGAGACCGGCGCCGGCGGCGGTGGTCACGACCACGGCGGCGGCGGAATGGGCGGGATGGGCTTCTAGGCTCGTCTACGGTCACGACAACGGGAAGCCGAAGCGGCGACGCTTCGGCTTTTCTGTTTTGGGGCGCGTCACTTGTCAGAGAAGCCTCGCGACCGACGCGACGCGGCTGCTCGACGGGGTGCCAGCGTCCTCGTGGTGCCGAGCGCTGGCGCGGGCGCCCGCACCGAGGCTACCCTTCCCCGGTGAGCTCGAGCACCGGAAGACTGACCGAGTACAGGAGGCGGCTTCGGGTCGCCGCGGCCACCGTGCTCGTGGCTCGAATCGTCGCTGCCGCTACTGCGGTCGGTGTCGCCTCGTTCGTGCTCGTCGCGTGGGTGCTCGGGCCCATGACTCCGGACGTTTGGTTGTGCATCGGCTGGGGCGTCGTGTTCGGAATGATCGCTGCAGCCGTCGCATGGTCGATTCGGCCCATCCGAAAGCTGCGCGGACACGGGGCGCTCGGGCTGGTGGCGGCTCGCGAGCCTGCTCTCCTCTCACCCCTGCAGAGCGCCTACGAGTTGCAGACGGAGAGCGGATTCTCGCGCGAGCTGATCGTTGCGCAGCGCGTCCGACTGCTTCGGGCCCTCGACGCATCGCCAGCGCGAAAGTTCGTTCCGTGGCGATGGCTCGCGCAGCCCGCCTTGGCGGCGGCGCTGCTGCTCGCCGCAGCGGCCTGGTGGTCGCTCGATTTCGATCGCGCGGCTGCGGGGCGCTACGCCCTCTTGCACACTGCGATCGGCCGGCTCGAAGGGCCACGGATGAGTCGCGTGGTCGCGCGCACAGACGCCGAGCTCCTCTTTCCCGACTACATGGAGCGAGGGAACGAGCGGGTGTCGAACGCCGACGAGCTGACCGTGCCGAGAGGGACCGCAGTCGAGTACACGATCACGCCGATAGGAAGTGCCGCGCGCGTCGTGGTGGAGCTGCCTGGACGTCACGTCGAAGCGGACCGGGCAGGAGGGCAGTTCGTCGCGTCTTTCGTCGCAGACACCGACGGGCCGCTGTCGATTTACGTCGAATCCGCCAGCGGGGAACGCCGCATCGACCATCGCGCCCGGTCGATTCGAGTTCAGCTCGACGAGCCGCCGCAAGTGAGCATCGTCGCTCCTGCGGAGGACCTCGTCGTCGAGGAGCAGCAACCGGTCCTTCTGAAGCACTACGCCACGGACGACTACGGCGTCCAGGACCTGACGCTGATCATCAAGCTTCCAAATGGCGAGCACCTGCGGAGATCTCTGTGGGCTCCATCCGACGGCCCCCAAACCGAGCTATCCGGCGAGAATGTGCTCCGCTTGGACGAGTTTTCGCTCGCGCCAGCGGATGCCGTGACGGTTTGGCTCGAGGCCAAAGACGCAAACCGCGTCGATGGTCCCGGCGTCGGGCGTTCTGCCGAGCGCACTCTGACCCTCGCCTCCGAGATCACCCGCCGCCGCGACCGAATCGTCGAGCTCGAGCAACTTCTCGACTCGCTGCTCGCAGCTCTGGCGGCTCGCCTCGAGGAGCCCATTCCTGCAACTTCGGAGCCTGCTCGTAGGCGCCGCAATTTGGTCATGGTCTCGTACGCGGGCGTGATGTCGCTACTCGGGAACGTAGGCGACCATCGCGGCCCGAGAACCATCCCCTTGCTGCTCGACATGAAAAAGCGGCTCGAGCGTGCCGCTGCGCGGGAAGCGAGAGCTTACCGGGGTGGCGCACCGAAGGGTTCGAAAGAACACTCCGACCGTTCCATCGTGACCGAGCTCGAGGAGGACACGCTGATCGTGGCCGACCTCATCAGCGAGGCCCGCCTCAACGACGCCGCCGAGATCGCCAGCGAAATGCAGCAACTGCGCCGTGAGATCGCCTCGCTCATCGGTGAGCTTCGCCGTGGGCAAACCCCCGAGCTGCAGCGTGCGCTTATGGCTGCCCTCGATCGAGCCGACAGGCGCCTCGAGGCGCTCCGGCAGCAGCTTCGGGAGGCCATGCGGTACGTGCCAGGAGAGTTCGTCAACCGCCAGTCACAGCAGGCGAGCAAGTCCACCGACGCCCTCCAAAGCATTCGGGAAGCCCTCGCGAAGGGCGATCTCGACGCGGCCGAGGCCGCTCTGATGAAGCTCGACCAGACGATCGAAGCGATGACGCAGGCCCTCTCGGACAGCAAAGACTCGTTGGTCGAAGCCCGGTTCGGTCCGCGTGAGCGCGCGCTGATGGAGGCGATGGATTCGATTCGCGATCTCGAGGTCGAGCAGAAACGCATGGCCGACAAAGCGCGCCGCGCTGGCGAGAAGGTCGTCAAGCGAGTTGCCGGCGAGCAGAGCTCACTGGCATCCGAAATTCGCAGCGAGCTCGAAAAGATTGCAAAGGACGTCTCCGAGCTCCTGGGTGGCGTGAACGAGGAAGCTCTCGGCCCCTACGAGTCGAACCTTCAGGAACGCGCGAACGAGCGCTTGAACGACTTCGAGAAGGCGCTCCAAGGTGGCGATGTCGGCGAAGCGCTCTCGATGGCGAACCGCCTGGCGGAGGCGGCCAACGCCCTCGCAAAGGACCTCGAGCTTTCGGCGATGATGTTCCGCGGTCAGGGAGGTCAAACCGCCGACGCGGCTGCACAAGCACGTCAAGCCGCGGCGCGCGCCCAGGATCTGCGCGACGCGGCAAGAGGAGCGGTTCCGGACATCGCCAAAGGGCTCACCGAGCAGGAGCGCGAGCAGCTACGGAAACAATCCGAGCAACAGGGCAAAGCACAGCAGGCTGCCCATCAGCTCGCGCGGCGCCTTCGCGAACAAGTCGGTGGTGTACCGGTATCCGAGGAAGCCGCCGAGCAGCTCGAGTCGATCGAGCAACCGATGCAGCGGGCGTCACGCGCGCTCGAAGAAGGCAGCCCTCTCGAGGCCAACAAGGAGCAGGAGGCCGCGGCGGATCAGCTTCGGCGGTTGCGGCAGCAGTTGGAATCCCAGAGCAAAAGCCCAGTGGGCGGCGGTGGACAAGACCGCAGCCAGGGGGCCCGTTCCGACGAGCGCGTCGAGATTCCGACGGGACGTTCCAAGGCTGACGAGCTCGCATGGCGCCGCCGCGTTCTCGACGCGAAGAACGGTACTACCCCGCCGGGCTTCGAGCAGGCCGTCGACGACTACTACCAGAGGCTCCTGCGATGAAGCGCAGCGCCTTGTTCGTGACCTGCGCCCTGCTCGGCTCACTCTCGATCTCCGTGCCGGCCGAGAACGCGACCGGCGACGACGTTCTCGACATGCTCGAAGCGTCGCTCGCTGCAGGTGAAGGGCTCGCGGCGCAGATCCTACTTCAGCAGTACCTAGACCACTACCCTCGCACCGCACGGGTAATCGAGCTCGAAGTGCTCGCCGAGTTCTATGCGGGCGACTACGAGACCGCGGCCGACCGAATCATGGAGCTTCGAAAGGACCCTCGCACGGCAACGCATCTCGGCGGTCTCGCCGACGTGATCATCGACACGTACGAGACGACGAAAAACTACGAGACGTTTCGCTACGAGAGCTTCGAAGTTCGCTATGCGCCAGGTCAGGACGAAATTCTCGTCCCGTATGCAGTCGACACGCTCAAGGCAGCCTCCGAAGCCCTGGAGGCGGAGCTCGGCGTGAAGATGGTCAGTCCCGTCCGCCTCGAGATCTATCCAGACGCGGAATCACTGGCCCGGGTCTCGACGTTGTCGGTCGAGGCGATTCGGACCACTGGGACGATCGCCCTGTGCAAATGGGGACGCTTGATGATTGCGTCGCCGGCCGCGCTGATGCACGGTTACCCTTGGCTCGACACGATCGCCCACGAGTACGTCCACCTGCTGCTCACGAAAGCGTCGCTCGATCAAGCGCCCGTCTGGCTGCAAGAAGGGCTTGCGAAGTTCCTCGAAACCCGCTGGCGAGAGGACGCACCGGTTCTTCGCCAGGATCCGGCATCGAATCAACTGCTCTATGATGCGGTGCAGGCGAACGAGCTGCTCGACTTCGACCAGCTCCACCCATCGATCGCTCTTCTGCCGACGCAGAAAGCCGCGTCTCTCGCGTTCGCACAGGTCTCTTCATTCATGGAAAGCTATTATCGCGAGTACGGCCGTGATGGCGTGCAGCAAGCGCTTCGGCGCATCGAGAATGGAGAGGACGCCAGGAAGGCACTGGCCGGCGTCGCGGGGGTATCTTGGAAGACTCTCGAAAAGCGCTGGAGAGCCGCCTTGGCGAAGGCCCCGAAGCCGCCTGCGGCGAGGCTCATCCCGCGCTACCTCAACGGCGAGGCTACGGAGCAGGACGAGCTCGCAGGAGTCGAGCTCGAGCGTGCTCGCAACTACCTACGGCTCGGAGACCTTCTGTGGACCCGCTCTCGCCCCGCTGCTGCCTCGGCGGAATACGCCAAGGCCCACGACGCAGCGCCCGATGATCCAGTGGTCGCCTCACGCTACGCACGTTCAGCGATCGCCGGAGGCCGTCCCCGTGACGCGCTCGCGCCACTCATGCGAACCCTAGACAGATACCCGACGCATGCTCCGGCGCTTTCGAGTCTTGCAACGGCGATGTTCCGTCTCTCGAAGCTAGACCTCGCGCGGGATCTCGCGAACCAGGCGATCGCTCAGAATCCCTTCGATCCGCAGCCTCACTGCATCCTCTCGCGACTGAGAGTTCCCCAGGCTGATCATGAGGCAGCGCTTTGCGAGCGGCTCGGGGGAATGCGCGAGTGATGTGGCAATTCATTCAGCCAAGCGCTAAGAGGTGCTCGTGACCGAACCCGTACGCAGCACTTCATCGCACCCGCCGAGCGGCCCGACCTCCGATGTCATGCGGGTGCAACAACTCGCGAGCGCCCGCGACGAGATCGTCGACCGGCTCAAACAGCGCATCGTCGGCCAGGAGGAAGTCATCGAGCTCCTGCTCATCGCGTTGTTCGCGCGAGGCCATGGGCTGTTCGTGGGGGTGCCAGGGCTCGCAAAGACACTGCTGATCACGACGCTAGCCGATGCCCTGTCGCTTCACTCGAATCGGATCCAGTTCACGCCGGACCTGATGCCGAGCGACGTGACCGGAACGGATGTCCTCGAAGAGGATGCAACCACGGGCAAGCGCCACTTCCGTTTCATCCCGGGGCCGGTGTTCACCAACATCCTACTGGCTGACGAGATCAACCGCGCGCCACCCAAGACCCAGGCCGCGCTGCTTCAATCGATGGCCGAGCGACAAGTCACGGCGAGCGGGAACACGTACGCGCTCGAGCAACCCTACCTTGTTTTCGCGACTCAGAATCCGATCGAGCAGGAGGGCACTTACCCGTTGCCGGAGGCACAGCTCGACCGTTTCCTCTTCCAGATCGACGTTCGCTACCCGAGCCAACACGAAGAAGTGGACATCGTGAAGCGGACGACTGCGCCGATGCCGACGACCATTACTCCCGTGCTATCGGCTCGCGACATCGTTGGTTTTCAAGACCTCGTGCCCCGCGTTCCGGCCGCTGACCACGTGATTCAGTATGCCGTGAACCTGGTCCGGTCCTCGCGGCCCGAGGGTCGCAACGCCTCCGAGCTCGTCCGCAAAAACGTCGCATTTGGTGCCGGACCTCGAGCGAGCCAAGGGTTGATTCTCGGCGCGAAGGCGCGGGCCATCCTACACGGCCGATATGCTGCGGAGCTCGAAGACGTCCGCGCACTCGTGCAGCCCATCTTGACGCACCGTCTGGTCATGAACTTTCGTGCAGAGGCTGAGGGCGTGACACCCATCGACGTCATCGAAGGCATCAAGCGAAGCATCGAGCCGTGACCCACGTGCTCGAACCCGAGCTCGCGGTGCGCCTGGCCGGGCTCACGCTTCGGGCAAAGCGCACCGTCGATGGGTTGCTGGCCGGGATGCATCAGAGCCCGCACCGGGGTGCGAGCGCTCTCTTCAAGGAACACCGCGCCTATCGGCCAGGCGACGATCCGCGACTCATCGATTGGCGGGCCTACGCACGTTCGGACCGGTATACGATCAAGCATTTCGAGCACGAGACTCAGCTTCGAGGAACACTTGCCCTCGACATCTCCCCGTCGATGCACTGGGGCAGTGGCGAGGTCAGCAAGCGAGATCACGCAGCGACGCTTCTGGCCGCTCTCGCCTACCTTCTCACCCGACAGGGCGATGCGGTCTCTCTGATCACGTTTGATGATGCGATTCGTGATCGATTGCCCGCCCGCTCGGGAGCTGCGCACCTCGACTATTTGATGCGCACTCTGGCGGAGCCCGCGCAGCCGCGGGGCGTCACCGGTCTGCACGCGTCGTTGGACAAGCTAATCGAGCATGCCGGCCGGATGGGGCTCGTGGTGATCGCGAGCGACCTCCTCGACCTCGACGACCATGCGCTCGACCCCGTGGCTCGGATTCAAGCACGCGGCCACCAGACCATCGTGTTGCACGTCATGGACCCGGCGGAGCTGGAGCTTCCGTATGAGCAACCGATGCGCTTCGAAGGGCTCGAGGGAGAGCCTCACGTCGAAGTAGACCCCGGGGGCCTCAGGCGCCGCTACCGTGAGGCGATCGACGCCTTCGTCGTTTCGTGCCGGCGCCGCGTCGTCGCGGCAGGCGGTCGGTACCTGCTGGCGCGAACCGATATTCCTCCGGAGCACACCTTGCTTCAGCTCTTGCGGGATGGCTGAGCATGGGGTTCGGTCTTCCATGGGCACTAGCCGGTCTCATCGCGGTTGCTGTCCCGCTCATCGCGCACTTGATGAGGCGCCAGAAGCTTCCGAGGCAGACCCTGCCAACGATCGAGTTCCTCCATCGAATCCACGCAACCCGCGCGACCCGACTCCGGGTCGTGGATGCGCTGTTGCTGATTGTCCGCGTACTGCTCGTTGGAGCCCTCGTTTTGGTCGCGGCGGCGCCTTATCGCGTCGTGCAGTCGAGCCTGCTCGACCGGCAGCATGCGCTTGCGATCGTACTGGACGATTCGATGTCGATGGCCGCGATTCATGAGGGCAAGACCCTGATCGACCGTGCCGCCGAGCTCTCCGCCGAGCAGGTCCAGAAGCTGCCGGAGGGTTCCGAGATCTCCGTCGTGCTCTCGGGGAAGCCGCCAAGGGCATGGATCCGTCGTAGCGGCGAGCTCGAAACGGTCCGGAGAGTCTTTGGCGAAATCGATCCGAGGTCCACCCGCGGTGACGCGATGTGTGACGCGGTCCGAGCCGCGGTAGAGTTGCTGCTCGAAAGCGAGCTGGCCGACCGCCGTCTGCTGGTTCTATCGGACTTCACACCAGGAACGCACGCCGAAGATTGTGAATGGCCGAGTCGCGGCATTCAGGTTGCGTTCGAGACTGTCTCTACGCCGAACCCCGACAATCGCCGCATTGCGTCGGTCGAGGTCATCGGGGACGCGCTTTCTGCGGATGGGATTCGGCTCGACGCTCAGGTTTTGGGCACGGCAACAGACGTGCCGCAGAAGATTCGGCTCCTTCAAAGAGGGCAGGAAACGCAAACGTCTTCCGTTGAATCGGTCGAGGGCGGTGGCGAAGCGGTAATCGCCATCCCCCCCGGATCCACCGACGCGGTCGTCGAGCTGCGCCTCGACCCCGACGACGTGCTTTCCGCCGACAACGTTCGGGGTGTTTTGCTCGGGTCCGACACGGTGCACGTCCTGCTCGTCGACGGCGATCCGCACCCCGATCCCCGAAAGCGGGAGACCTCGTTCCTCGCTCAGGCGCTCGGCGTTGCGCCCCTCATCGGGCGCTCTTTTGCGGTGGAGACGCTGGACGCTGAGGACCTTTCCGAGAGCGCGATCATTCGATCGGACGTGCTGGTGTTGGCCAACGCGACCCTAGACGAGAAATGGTTGCCACTGATTCAGCGCTTCGTCGGCGGCGGCGGCAGCCTGTGGATCACGGCGGGCGACCGCATCAATCCCCGCGCATACGGAAGCGTGCTGAGAGAGCTGCTTCCGGGACGCTACACCGCCACACGGATGGAGGAACGCCCCCTTTCGCTCCAATCGACGACCCTTCCCGAGCTGCACCAAGCGAAGGTGTTTGGGCGGACTCCAATCGCAGAAACTGCCCTCGATGCGGTGGTGACCGTTCGCTTCAGCGATGGCGCTCCGGCCCTGGTGGAGCATCGCTATCGAAGCGGCCGAGTCACCATGTTTGCAACCACCGTCGACGATGCATGGACTGATCTGCCGTACCAGCCGGTCTTCGTGCCCTTCGTCCTCGACACGTTGACTCGCCTCGCCGGCCGCGCGAACCATTCGATCGAACCGTACGCGGCCGTCTCGCTGCCCGGCTCCACCCCGAGTCAACGCATTCAAGTGGTGACGCCGAGTGGACGGACCGTCGATCTCGCAGAGGCCGACCGGGTGGCGTTTCGGGATACCGCCGAGATCGGTGCCTACCGCGTGCTGGTCAACGGAGTTCAGGGCGCCCGTTTCGCCTTTGTGGTGGATGCCCCCCCGGGCGAGAACGATCTCGTGTCGAAGGGGCCCCCCGAGCAGCCGAGCCGTGCCGAATCAGCAGTGGCGGCGGCTTCGGGAACCGTGGAGCAGCCGCTCGCCCCATGGCTGCTTCTGCTGGCCGTCGTGCTGTTGTTCACCGAGTTGTGGCTGCGTCAGATCCGCCGGAGGTGAATGACGCGGTCTACGCGGTTCAGGTCTTTGTACAGGGCGGCGCGCGTCCAAACCGCCTGCCCCGCCGCGAGCTCGATCACGGCTGCGGCCTGCCCGGCCCCAATCTCGATCAGGATGTGAGCACCGCTCGTGGTCGCCGGCTCTGCAGCGGCCAAGAGGGCTCTCACGACATCGAGGCCGTCCTCACCGGCTTGCAAGGCGGCTATGGGTTCGTGCTCCCGAACCTCCGCTTGAAGTGACTCGAGATCCGGCCTCGCGACGTAGGGCGGGTTCGAGACGATCACCTCGTATAGACCCGAAGAGCTCAACAAGTCCACACGTTCGAATCGAATGCGGTCTGCTACCTGGTGGTGTCGCGCGTTCTCGGAAGCGATCCGCAGCGCAGCCTCCGAGATGTCGGTCGCGGTCAGCTGCGCCAACGGCCGCTCGGCCGCGATGGTCACGGCGATGGCTCCGCTGCCCGTTCCAACATCGAGCACACGGCACGGGGAATCCTCGGGAATGCATCGCAGCGCCTGCTCTACGAGTGTCTCGGTATCAGGGCGAGGGATCAGAACGTCCGGCGTCACCGAGAAACGCCGACCGTAGAAGTCCCGATGCCCTAGGATGTAGGCGACCGGCTCACGTGCTCGGCGCCGTTCGATCAGGGGTCGAATGGCTTTCCGCTCCGAGTCGAGGAGCGGCCGGCTCAGATCGAGGTAGAGTCCGACCCGGTCAGTCTGCAGTGCTTTGGCGACCAATAGCTCTGCATCGAGACGCGGGCTATGGATGCCGCGACCCGCAAAATCCTGCGTCGCCCAATCGAGGACTTCTCGGATTGTCCAAGTGCGTGACGTCACCGGCGTCTAGCGTGTGCGCACGCGCATTTTCGGTTTTGGCAATGCACCAGCGCCCGCGAGCACTTGCTTGGCCAGGCGGCTCAGCTCGGGCCGCGTCCCTTTTTGGACGAACGCCGCGACCATGTTCGGGTCCACCTCGAGGAGCTGCTCCATGGCTTCTCGCGCACGTCCGCGTTTCTTCGTCGCCGTGTAGGTATAGACCTGGGCGCGCAGCAGCATCCCCGAAACCTGCCCGAATTCCTTGTCGGCGGGGTCGTAGGTTTCGATGAGCTTGCGTGCCTCTTCGGCGTCTCCCGTTCGCGCGAACGCTTCCGCGACGACGGCAGCATACATCGCTTTGGCCTTTGCTTGGGGCTGACGGTCGAGGCGTATCTCGTTGGCGAGCTCCCGTGCATCGCGGACACGTCCGGTCATCAAGTAAAACATCGCCAGGTTCGCGCGGACGTCGTCTTGGACCATCGCTGGGGCCTTCTTGACTTCAATCCCTTCGAGGATGCGGATGGCCTCTGCGGGATTCTCCTGCGCGACCAGCTGGGCCTGTGCAATCGCATTCAGCGCATCTTTCCCGCCAGGGGTCTCGCGCGCACGGAGTTGCTCGAGAGCCGCCAAGCGACCTTCTTTGTCGGTGGCTCCTTTCAGGATGGCCGCGATGTCGGCCGACCTGCGCGTGAGCCGCCAGACCCAGAAGAGAAATCCCAAGGCAATGAGCGTGAGGACGCCTGCGACGATCAGCCCCGCGACTCCGATGGTCGGCTGAAGGATGCCCGCAATCACCCACAGCACCGCCAGAGCCAGGCCGATCAGGCCCAACACCTTCCAGTTCATCCGGGGCTGCTCGATTTCCTCGAGCGCCTGAGATGCATCCTTCGGGCCAGCGGTGATTTGCTTTTTCGGCTTTGCCACTTTCGCTGGCTACCGCGATGGCCGCATCGCGGCAACCCCACCCGCCGGAAGGTGGGCGCGAGGGCTCAAAAAATACCATAGAAATCAGCAACCTACGGAAGGCTCATCCGCATCTGTGATCTGCCGCGCATCTCTTGCGCAGCCCGAGAATCCCGCGATACTAGAGCTTGCTTTCGTCGCGCGCCACTTGAGCTTTCCTGGCTTTTGTGAATAAATATACTAAGACTGGATCGTGGTTGGGAACTGGAAGGCATGAGTAGAAACAGACTGGGTGAGCTCCTCGTTCGCGAGAAGAGAATCAGCCTCGAGCAGCTTCGCGAAGCGCAGAAGCACCAGAAAGACGACAACATCAGCCTCGGCTATGCGCTCGCGCGTCTTGGTGCGATTTCCGATCAGGAGATCACAGACTTCCTGAGCGAGCAGTATCGCGTTCAGTCCATCGACCTCTCGGCATACGACATCGATCGGGACATCCTGAAGTTGATCAGCCCGCAGGTCTGCGAGCGTCACAAGATCATTCCCGTCTCGCGCGCGGGAAGCTCGCTCATCGTTGCGATGGCCGATCCATCGAATCTGAATGCGATCGACGATGTGAAGTTTCTCACCGGCTACAACGTGGAGCCAGTCGTCTCGTCTGAAAGCGCGATCATGGCTGCGCTCGAAAAAGCATACGCGCAGCCGGAGATTTCCTATGACGACATCATGGAGGGCTTCGACGAGTCGGAGATCGAAGTCGCTCTCAACGATGACGACGACAATCTTCTCGACCTCGAGAGAGCCAGCGAGGATGCGCCGGTCATCCGCCTGTGTAACGCGATTCTCTTGAACGCGATCAAACAGGGCGCCTCCGACATCCACGTCGAGCCGTACGAGCGCGTTCTTCGCGTCCGATACCGCGTCGATGGCGTGCTTCACGAGGAAATGACGCCGCCGATCAAACTGAAGAATGCCATTGCTTCGCGTCTCAAAATCATGTCCTCACTCGACATTGCCGAGCGCCGCTTGCCTCAAGACGGCCGCATCAAGCTCAAGCTCGGCAAGGGACGCGAGATGGACTATCGCGTTTCCTGCGTGCCGACGCTCTGGGGCGAGAAGATCGTCCTTCGTCTCCTCGACAAGTCGAATCTGCAGCTCGACATGACGAAGCTCGGTTTCGAGCAAAAGCCGCTTTCCGATTTCCGCGACGCGATCCATCAGCCTTACGGGATGGTCTTGGTCACCGGGCCGACCGGTTCTGGCAAGACGACGACCCTCTACTCGGCTTTGTCGGACTTGAACGAAGTCGGAACCAACCTCAGCACGGCAGAAGATCCCATCGAGTTCAATCTCATGGGTATCAACCAGGTGCAGATGCACGAGGACATCGGCTTGAACTTCGCCGCGGCGTTGAGGTCTTTCCTCCGTCAGGATCCGGACATCATCATGGTCGGCGAGATTCGAGACTTCGAAACTGCCGAGATCGCGGTCAAAGCCGCGTTGACGGGACACTTGGTCTTGTCGACACTTCACACGAACGATGCGCCGAGCACGGTCACGCGCTTGCTCAACATGGGTGTCGAGCCGTTCCTCGTCACCGCCTCGGTGAATCTCGTCGTGGCCCAGCGTCTGGCCCGCAAGATTTGCCAAGAGTGCAAGGTCCAGGTTCCGACCGACGAGCAGGTGCTCCTCGACGTTGGATTTCCCGAGAGCCAGATTCCAAGCGTGGTCGCCTTCCGCGGCACCGGCTGCAAGGTCTGCAACGACACCGGCTACAAGGGCCGAGTCGCCCTCTACGAAGTGATGCCGTTCAGGGAGCGGCTGCGCGAGATCGTCTTGCAGGGCGGGTCGACCGCGGAGCTCAAGGACGAGATGATTCGCGACGGCGTGGCGACGCTGCGCATGGCGGGGCTCAACAAGGTGCTCGAGGGCACCACGACGATCGACGAGGTCGTGCGGGTCACCGCGGCCGACAAGTGAGCAGAAACCCCTGGCGAAGTGCCTCGGCGTGCTTTGTCAAGCTCTGAGCGGCCAGAACGAGGTCTTGGGCGATCGCGGATCGCGAGATGCGCTCCGCCGAGAAGCCTGAGTTCTCCAAATGTTAGAAGAGAAACCTCGGAATGGAATGCCATTGTCTGACCCTACATGGCACGTCACGGATTGTCATGTTGCCCGACCGGTGGTAGATCCGACGGCATGCGAATCAGCAACAGTTTCTCCGAAGGCGAGATTCAGGTTCTCGAATTCATCCTCCAAACCCTCCTGCGCGGTGGCACGCCCTCGATGGCGACACGCAACAAGGACTTCGCGTCGGTCTACCGAAAGGTCATGACGATGAAAAAGCGCGTCGAGGAAAAGAAGTCGCATGACAAGATTTCCTCCTCGGCCGGCACGGTCGCTGCCGCCGGCGACGACGATCTGCACCGCAAGGCCGGCTGACCGGGTTGACTCGTTTGGGTCCGTCCCGTAAGCGCGGACCGCTATGCGGACTCAGGTGATGGTCCTGCGGGGCGGACGCGTTCTCGATCCGTCGCAGGGGCTCGATGAAACTGCCGACGTCGTGATCGAAGCTGGGCGCATCAAGGACGTGGGGCGTGATGCTGGAAAGGCGTACGGCCCGAGTGAGGGCGTTCGGATCGTGAACGCAGCTGGACACTGGGTATGCCCCGGTTTCATCGACCTGCACGTTCATCTGCGTGAGCCCGGGCAGGAGTACAAAGAGGATATCGGCTCGGGCTTGGATGCAGCCGCGGCAGGTGGATTCACTGCCGTTTGCCCGATGCCGAATACCATGCCGCCAAACGACAACCGAGCGATTACCGAGATGATGATCGCCCGCGCCGAGGATCATGGGGGTCCACGGCTCTTGCCCTTCGGCGCCGTCACTCGGGGCCAAAACGGCTCCGAGCTCACCGAGATGGCGGACTTGCGCGATGCCGGCGCAATCGGTGTCAGCGATGACGGTCGTTGCGTGATGAACGCCGCGGTGATGCGGCATGCGATGGAGTACGCGCGCACCTTCGACTTGCTGGTCAGCCAACACTGCGAGGACCACGATCTGACCAAAGGCGCCCAGATGCACGAAGGCGCCCGTTCGACGCAGCTCGGCCTTCGCGGCTGGCCCCGCGCGGCGGAGGACGTCATCGTGGCCCGAGATCTGATTCTTGCCGAGGTCACCGGCGCCCGATATCACGTCGCCCACATTTCGAGCCTCGTCGCGGTTCGCCTGATTCGAGAGGCCAAGTCGAGGGGCCTACGCGTCTCGGCAGAGGTGACCCCACACCATTTGCTCTTCACGGACGAGGCGCTCCTGAGCTACGACACCTACTGCAAGGTCAATCCACCGCTCCGAGAGGAGGAGGACCGCGAAGCCCTGCGGGAGGCGCTCGCGGACGGCACCATCGACTGCATCGCGACCGACCACGCCCCGCACAGCGATCTCGAGAAAGACTGCGAGTTCGAGGCCGCGTCCGTGGGAATCAACGGGCTCGAGAGCGCAGTCGGATCGATGTTCAAGCTGGTTCGCGACGGCGTCCTCAAGCCGCTGCGGTTCGTCGAGACGCTGTGCACCGCGCCGGCTCGACTGATTCCGGATTTCGAAGGCGGCTCGCTTCGCGAGGGACGTCGGGCCGACGTCACGGTCCTCGACCCCGAGGCCCGCTGGATTCTCGATGAAGGAGCGCTACGGTCCAAGTCGCACAACACGCCGTTGCTCGGCCGCGAGCTCACCGGAAGACCTGTCCTGACGATCGTCGCGGGCGAAGTCGTGCACGAGCTGAAGCCATGACTCAAGAAGCACATCTCGTACTCGCCGACGGAACACGATTTCGTGGCATCAGCTTCGGCGCGCGGGGAGCGGCTACGGGCGAAGCGGTGTTCACCACCGGCATGACGGGCTACGAGGAGGTGCTGACCGATCCCTCCTATTGCGGTCAAATCGTGACCATGACTGCGCCGCAGATCGGCAACACCGGCATGACCATCGAAGACGGTGAGGCTAGGCGCCCTGCCCTGCGTGGCTTCGTCGTGCGCGAGCTGTCCGCGATCGAGAGCAACTGGCGCACCGAGGAGTCGTTGGACAGCTACCTCGAGAGCCGGGGCGTCGTCGGAATTACGGGTGTCGATACCCGAACGCTGACCCGCCACATCCGAGACGTGGGTGCGCAGATGGCAGCGGTAGGGACCGAGGATCCGGCGACCCTGCACGACCGCGCGATCGCCGCGCCCCCGATGCTGGGCCAGGATCTCACGGGCGAGGTGACCAGCCGAGAGACGTATCGGTGGACCGAAGGCGGCGGCACGTGGTCGCAGCGGCGTGTGGACGCGCGTCCTTGGCACGTCGTCGCGATGGACTTCGGCATCAAGCACAACATCCTTCGTTGCCTCGTCGATGAGGGATGCAAGGTCACGGTCGTTCCGGCCACGACGAGTGCCGAGGAGGTGCTCGCCCTCGATCCCGACGGCATCTTCTTGTCGAACGGCCCAGGAGACCCGGCCGCAGTGTCCGGCGGTATCGCGACCGTGCGGGAGCTCCTCGGCCAGAGGCCGATCTTCGGCATCTGCCTTGGCCATCAGCTGATGAGCCTCGCGCTCGGCGGCACGAGCTACAAGCTCAAGTTCGGACATCGCGGCCTGAATCAACCCGTCAAAGACCTCAAGACGGGACGCATCGAGATCACCACGCAGAATCACGGTTTCTGTGTGGACGTCGATTCGCTGAAGAACAAATGCGAGGTCACCCACCTCCACCTCAACGACGGCACCTGCGAAGGCATCGAGCATTTGGAGACGGGTGCATTCAGTGTTCAATATCACCCCGAAGCCGCTGCAGGTCCGCACGATTCGCGTTACCTATTTCGGCGGTTCACCGATGCCATCGCGCGAGCACGCAGCTGATTTCGAGCGAGTTCTTTCTCGCGCTGCGAAGGAATGCGAATCGAGACGCGGTATCTGGTTCGGGACCGGTTTGCCTCAGGCCCTGCGAGTCGCCATCGAAGCACACGGCCGAGCTGCCGCCGCACGCACCCCTGAAATCGCGTTCCTCGAGGTGAGCGCAGTCTCCGCGCAGGGCCGGGCGACTACCGCTTCGCCTCCCCCCGCCACGGGCTGTCCGGTGGTCGGTTTGAGCGCGGCAACCCTCGACGAGCTGGGCACACTCCTGCGTCCGAGGGACAACGCGGGCCCTCAGATCATCCGCCTCATCTGTCCGGTCGCGGTGTTCGACTTCAGCCCCGAAGGCGTCCGCATCCGCGAGGTCCGGCACGGGCTCACCGCCGCCGACATCCAGCGACGGCTGTCGATTCCGCTTTGGTCAGGACCGGATCTCAAAGAGCTCGGTGCTCACTGACGGTTTTCGCGGGAGGAACGGCCTTCCTACCTGAGCGAGAAAGCTCCCGGGCGAGCAGGTGACCGGTGTGACTTAGTTTGCGCTTGGCGACGGCTTCGGGAGCTCCTTGAGCCACGACTCGGCCTCCGTGGACTCCACCCTCGGGACCGAGATCGATGATCCAGTCGGCCGCCAGCATCACGTCGGGGTGGTGCTCGATCACCGCGACGGTGTCGCCTCGCCCGACCAAGCGGTCGAGCACGCCGAGCAATCGATCGACGTCATCGCGATGAAGCCCCGTCGTCGGCTCGTCCATGACGTACAGGGTCGGGCCCGTGTTGAGCCCGGCCGCAAGCTCAGACACGAGCTTGATTCGCTGTGCTTCGCCGCCGCTGAGCGTATTCGAGGGCTGGCCGAGATGGAGGTATCCGAGACCGAGCTCGTCTAGGAGCTCGAGTGGTTGGCGAATGGCATTGATCGGAGAGAACACCTCCACGGCTTCCGAGACTTCGAGATCGAGTAACTCGCCTGCGTTGAGACCTTGCCAACGGACCGTGAGCGTCTCCGGCGTGAAGCGCATCCCGTTGCAGGTTTCACAGGGCACGTTCACGTCGGGCAGAAAGGCCATCTCGACGTGGATCGAGCCTTGGCCCTGACACTCTGGACAGCGGCCCTGCTCGACGTTGAACGAAAAACGGCTCGCCGTATACCCGCGCGCCCGCGCCTCGGGGGTTCCGGCCAATAGCTGGCGCACCGTATTCCAGATACCGACATAGGTTGCAGGCACCGACCGGGGGGTCCGCCCGATCGGGCTTTGGTCGATCTCGATCGCGCGTTTCAACGATTCGAAGCCCCGGATCGTTTTCAGGCTGCCGGGCGGCGCGTCGTTCACCATGCCTACCGCCTCGCGGGTTGCGCGCAGCAGCACCTCACGGACGAGCGAGCTCTTCCCGGACCCGCTGACACCGGTCACGGCCACGAAACGTTCGAGGGGGAACCGGACGTCGACGTTTCGGAGGTTGTGGTGGCTCACCCCATCGAGCTCGAGCCACGAGGCGCCTCGCGTGGCTCGCCGTTTGCCGGGCACCTTGGGCGCTCGCTCGAGGGCCTTGGCAGTGACCGAGCCCTCCATCTGCCCGAGCGAGCCCTGAGAGACCACCCGCCCTCCGTGCTTGCCGCCTCCAGGGCCGACGTCGATCACGTGATCGGCCGCTCGAATGGTATCGGCGTCGTGCTCGACGACCAAAACGGAGTTGCCGCGGTCGACGAGACCACGGAGCGCGCCGAGGAGACGTCCCGTGTCGCGCGGATGGAGGCCGATGGTCGGCTCGTCGAGAACGTACAGCACACCGGTGAGCCCGCTTCCGAGCTGCGCCGCCAGCCGTACTCGCTGCATTTCTCCGCCGCTCAGCGTGTTGGCCGCGCGGCCGAGCCCCAAGTAGCCCAATCCCACTTCCTCGAGGAACGACAGACGGCGCAGTGCTTCTTGCAGAGGCGTCTTCGCGATGGTGGCGTCGCGTCCATCGAGCTCGAGCTCCTGAAGCGTTTCGATCGCCTCGGAAACGCTCTGGTCGAAAAGCGCCGTTATCGACATGCCGCCGACGGTCACCCCGCGCGCCAGCGGCGAAAGGCGCGTCTGCCCGCACTCTTCGCAGGCGCGTGTTTCGACTGCGCGCTTGCGTCGGCGGCCCCGCCAGGTCTTGTTCGTGATCTCTGCTCGTCCTTCGCACGCTGGGCATTGGCCCTGCCTGGTGTTGAAGGAGAAGAATCTCGGATCGAGCTCCGGATAGCCGCGTCCGCAGCTCGGGCAGGCATGCTTGCTCGACAGCTGCAGCTCGTCGTTTCCCGCCATCGCCCAGGCCGCCCCATCCCCGACGCGAAGAGTCCGTTCGAGCAACTCCAGCAGCCCACTGCTCTGCGCCGACACGCGGCCGACGACCAGCTCGACGTCGTGCTCGGTGTAACGGTCGAGCTTCATCCCCGGCTCGAGGGTCTCGAGCTTGCCGTCGATGCGCGCCTCCGCGAAACCGTCTTTTCGAGCCTTGTTGAGGAGCTCGCGATGGATGCCCTTTCGGCCGCGCACCACGGGCGCGAGGAGCGCGACCTTCCTCGAACCGAAGCGCCGCTTCACGTCACGCGCCAGTTGAAGCGCCGGCCGAGCCGTGATCGGCAACTTGCAATCCACGCAGTGCAGCACGCCGGTCCGGGCCCAGATCAAGCGCAAATAGTGCGAGACCTCGGTCACGGTGGCGACCGTCGAGTTCGCTCCTGCCCTGGTCAGGCGTTGCTCGAGCGACACGCTCGGGGGAACGCCGACGACCTGGTCGACGGACGGCCGGGGCAGCTGGGGCATGTACTGGCGGGCGTAGGGCGAAAGGGTCTCCAGATAGCGGCGCTGGCCCTCCGCGAACAGCACGTCGAACGCCAGGGTACTCTTTCCGCTTCCGCTCGGACCCGTGAGGACGACCAGCTGGTCGCGAGGGATCTGAACCGTGACGTTCTTGAGATTGTGCTCGCGTGCTCCTGCGATTCGGATCTCTCGAAGCGGAGGCGCAGCCGGCCCGGTCTTCTTGCGATCCACGGTGCGTCGTCTCGTGCGCTGGCCGAGCGCCCGTGCGAGATATGGCGCCGTTTCCGAAACCTTTTTCTTGGCAACCTCCTCGGGCGCCCCAGTCGCAACGATCTGTCCGCCTTGGTCTCCAGCGCCCGGCCCTAGGTCGATGACGTGATCCGCATGCGCAGCGACGTGCATGTCGTGCTCGACGACGACGACCGTGTCTCCGCGTTCGACCAGGCGGTCGAGAACCCTCATCAGGGGTTCGACGTCGTTGGCATGAAGACCCGCTGTGGGCTCGTCGAGCACCAGCAGAGAGCCGGGCTTTGCCCGGAGCAGCGCCTCCGCGAGCTTGAGCCGCTGCGCCTCGCCACCGGACAACGTATTGAGGGGCTGCCCGAGACGGAGGTAGCCGAGCCCGACCTCGAGAAGGGGCGCGACCGCCCGCGCGATCATCGAGTCCTCGGCGAAATGCTCCGCTGTTTGTTGGGCGGTCAGCTCGAGGACGTCGGCGATGCTGAGGCCCATGTACTTCACGTCGAGCGCCGCCCCCACGAACCGCCGCCCTTGGCACTCCGGACAGCTGAAGACCACGTCGGCCAGAAACTGCATTTCGACGGTCTCCGCACCGTCGCCCCGACAGGCCTCGCATCGTCCTCCAGCCACGTTGAAAGAGAAGAACCCGGGCTTGTAGCCACGCTCCTTGGCGAGCGGCCGGCTCGCGAAACGATTTCGGAACACATCCCAAATCTTGAGGTAAGTCGCTGCGTTTCCGCGCGAAGTTCGACCGAGTGGAGCTTGATCGACCCCGACCACACCCCCGAGCGACTCGGCGCCCGTCACCGCCTGGTGATCGAGTGGCGCGCTCTCCGATTTCACGCCGAGCTGGCGTTGCACGACGGGGAGCAACGTCTCGAGAACCAGGCTGCTCTTTCCCGATCCGCTGACCCCCGTCACGCAGGTCATCACACCGACGGGGAACGACGCGTCGACCGAGCGGAGGTTGTGTCCCGAAGCGCCGCGCACCTCGATCCAGCCCTTTGCCTCGCGTCGCGGATGCCGCGTCGCCGTTCCATTGGCTTGGAAGGCCCGGGCCGTGGCAGTCTCGGCCTTTCGGAGGGCGGCTGGCGTACCGTCGAACACGATGGTTCCACCGGAAGCTCCAGCTCCGGGGCCGAGCTCGATCACCCGGTCCGCTCCCATGATCATCTCTTGATCGTGCTCCACGACGACTGCGACATTCTCATCCTTCGACAGCGCCCGGACGACGCCGAGCAGCCGCTCTACGTCCCGCGGGTGCAACCCGACCGTAGGCTCGTCGAGCACGAACATCGCACCATTGAGCGTGGCGCCGAGGGCGCTGGTCAGAGCGACTCGCTGAGTTTCGCCCCCCGACAACGTCCGCGATGTTCGGTCGAGTGAAAGATACCCTAGGCCCACGTCGTGCAACGCTCGGAGCCGCCCCACGGCCTCGCGCCAGAGCAATGCCGCGCCGGCATCTCCAGAGAATCGCTTCTCCTGCTTCTGCAAGAAAGACAGGGCGTTCGATGCGGGCAGCGCATACACGTCGGGAATGCTGAGCCCGTCGATGTGCCACGCGAGCGCTTCGGGTTTGAGCCGCGTGCCGTGGCAGTCCGTGCAGGTCTCGTACTTTCGGTAGCGCGAGAGGAAGACGCGGACGTGCATCTTGTAGGCCCGCGACTCCATCCATTTGAACCAGCTCCGAATCCCCCACCAGCCGTCGGGATAGCCCACCTCGTCTCCGTCGATGAGCCAGTCGATCTCTGCGGGTGTCCATGCACGAAGCGGCCGATCGAGCGCGATGCCAGCCTTCTTTGCGTTCTTCTTGAGCTCCCGGCGCTCCCAGGTCGTCGCCTTTCCCTGCCACGCCCGGATGGCGCCGTCGTCGGGTGAGAGATCGTAGTCCGGGATCACACGGTCGAGATCGATCTCGATGGTCCGCCCGAAACCGCGGCATGTTTCGCAGGCGCCGATCGGGCTGTTGAAGCTGAAGAGCCCAGGCGTCGCAGGACGGAACGACCGGTCACAAGTCGGGCAGTGAAGTCCTTCGGAGAACGCGAGCTCGGCGCCCACGGCGGACCACACCGAGGCCCTTCCCCCGCCTCGCCTCATCGCGTCCTCGAGCGCTTCGACCAGGCGGCTCTGATCCCGCGGACGCGCCACGGTTCGGTCGGCGACGACGTCGAGGTGGGTGCTTCGGCCATTGGTGACTTGGCTAGGCCGGACCTCGTCGAGATCGCGGACCTTTCCCTCGACCCGGATCCGGCGATATCCGTCCCGCAACAGACCTTCACGAACGCCGATGAAGTGCTCCTCGTCGGCGACGGCGACTGGGTAGGTCACCAGGAGCTTCTCGCCCGCGAGCTCGCTCATCACGCTTTGCGCCGCCCTCGTCGGTGCATCTCGATGAATGAGCTGCCCACAGCCCGGACAGTGAAGCTCGGCTGCGTGAGCCCACAAGTGCTTGGCGTAATCGGCGATTTCGGTCATCGTCCCGACGGTCGACCGGCTGGTGCGGACGGGCGCCTGCCGGTCCACCGCGATCCCGACCGGTACGGGGTCGAGCGCATCGACCGGAGGCCTCGAAAGCCGCTCGAGAAACTGGCGCGCGTAGGCGCTGAAGCTCTCGACGTAGCGCCGTTGCCCTTCGGCGTAGAGGGTGCCAAAGGCCAGCGAAGACTTCCCTGCGCCCGAAGGCCCGACGATCGCGAGGAAGGTACCCGGCGCGATGTCGAGGTCGATCGAACGTAGGTTGTGCGTACGCGCGCCGCGAAGCTTGGTGGGCTGCATGGGGTAGACCAGTGTCTCTAGGATGGCCGCGGCCGATGTCCAGTCCGCAAGACCCGGCCGAGGAACGGTCCTACGTTTATCGGCGTCCCCAGCGCCTTCGGAGCACCCAGGTAGCGCCCAACAGCGAGATCGTGATGAAGATGAACCATGGGCTCGAGAGGGGCTCTTTCGAAACCAGCCCGGCAGTCCGCCGCGTCGTCGAGGCGAGCTCGGATAGCGGAGGAACGTCCGCGATCCCTAGAAAGACGCGGCCGCCCGTTTGCTCTGCCACCTCTTCGAGCTCCGCGGGCGAGGCCTCGAGATCGGCGAGCTCATCTCCGCTCTCTTCGACGATGAACACTTCGCGCGCCATCTCTTTGCCCTCGACGGAGGCGACGACCTCGTAGGCTCCCGGATCGCGTGGTGCCCGAAGGACCGCTCGGAGCTTTCCCTCCTCGTCGGTATCGACCGCGCCGACGACCTCATCGTTGGCTGACGGATCGAAACGCAGCTCCACTTCCGCGCCGTCGAGAGGCCGATAGCGCTCATCCCGAAGTCGCCCGGAAACCCCGAGCTCGCCTCCGACACCATAGCGCTCCCGGTCGGTCGAGATCCTCGCAGGCTCGAGGAGCGGATCACGGGTGAGCCAGCGAATCATCCGGTCCCAAAATAGCTCGTATTCATCGGAGCCGACCGTCGTCTCGTCTGCGGCGAACCTCCACCGCCACGACGCGTCGGTCGTCAACGCAGCGACCCGCCCCCTTCCGGCCTCTCCGACGACGAGAACGGGAAGCCGAGTACCATTGCTGAGCCGAGCTCTGGGATGGGAGAGAAGAACCTGAGCGTTCTGCTTGACCGAGGCGACTGCGTTAGCGCCGTAAAGCGGCGGAAGCTCCCTCCAGGTCTGTTTGGTGAGCGTCGGGTCCGGCCCGAGGGCCACAATCGGGTGCTGGACGAGCTGTTTGCTCACCTCGGCGCGGTAGCTTCCCTTGATGACGCTTGGAGCACCGAGCTTCACCGGCAAAATCTCCTCAATCGCGGTCCCCGAGTACCCACCTTCGGCAAACGAACGGTCACCTCCGATCATCAAGAAGGAGCCACCCCGCTGCACGTAATCGCGAATGCGGGGCAGGTAGGTTTGCATCTCGTAGGGTGCATAGTCGAAGTTCTGAAAGATCACGACGTCGAAGCTTCCGAGATGCTCCCGAAAGAGCTCGTCGGTTGGAAACGGAATCAAAGCTAGCTCGTTGGTCGAAGCGGCGGTCAGATCGGAGGCCGCACGCAGGATGAAGAAGGAAACGAGGTCGACGGAGCCGTCGCGTTTCAGGAAGTCGCGAAGAAATCGTACGTCCCAGCTCGGTCGTCCCGCGACGAGCAAGGCGCGGAGGCGCTCACGGCCGACCCGCAACAGTGCCGCGCGGTCGTTGTTTTGAGGGACCTCATCGCCCGCAGCCACGGGAATCAAGAGCCGGTAGAGCGCGCGCCCCGTCCGACGCGGCGTCACCTCGAACTCCACCGTGCCCTGGCCAGCCTCGTCGAGCGCCGCGACCGTCTCCTGTTCGAGGCGGCTCTCATGCCAAAGCTGCACCCGAAGCTCGCGTCCGCGAAGCCTCCCGATCGAGCGCACCTCGGCCCGGATGATCGCCGGGACTCCGACGTAGGCCGTCGTGTCGGCGTGTAACGAGACGATCGCTTGGTCATCGAGGGGGTCGTCTCCGCCGACGATGACCGCGTGAATGGCCGGCGCGCCTGGACCGAGCGCGAGGGTGTCTGCCCGGAAGCCAGCATCCGCTCCGTCGGTGATCACGACCAGCGAGCCGAGATCTTGATCGGCCGCTTTGCCTAGAGCGTATCCGAGGCCTTCGCGGAGGTCGGTGTCGTCGTCGGAGGGCTCGTAGCGTTCGGCGAGCCCGTCCCAAATCGCGCCGCGCGCGCTCGAACCGAAGAGGTAAACCGATGGACTGACTCGACGGTCTTCTTGCCACTCGCCGATCAGCGCCCGAACGTCATCGCTACGAGGCGAGCGCGCACCCGAGAGCGTCATGCTGCGCGAGTAGTCGAGGACGATTCCAGTGCCGCCAGCCACTTCCTCGAAGGTCTCTCGCACCAGCGTGATTCGCAGTGCCAGTAGGTAGACCGCGAGAATGCCGAGCGCACCGAGGGTCCCGAGGGCGAAACGCCGCCTCCGATCGCTTTCGCCGCGAATCGATCGCAGCTCGACCAGCCACAGCGCCAACAGGGCGAGCCCAAGCACCCACGCAGTCGTGCCCCCCCCTGCAATTCCGAGCTGCCATTGCCAGTCCGTCACGCGCAAACCTCAGGGAGTCGAGCCTCGTCGCCGCATGATGAAAGGCGCGTGCACCTGGTCGTCTTTGTAGTCGGTGCAGAGCGCGTAGAGCACGAGGTTGACGGCGAGACGAATGGCTTGCTCACGCTGAATTTCACCCCCGGGCACGACCGCCTGACTCCACGCCCCGAGCTTGTCGCGCAGAAGCGCTCCCCCGAGGTCATGGCGCGAGTACACGATGGCGATGCGATCTCCGTAGGTCATGCCTTCGAGGAATGCTGGGCCTTGAACGCGTCCAAGTGGCCTTCGCAGGAGATAGAAAGAGCGATAGATCGTGTGATCCGTCGGGATGGGTGTGAGTGGAAGCGCGGGAAACGCGCGGAGGAGCTCGCGGCGAACCGCACGATCGAAATCCTCGCCGCCCGCAGAGGCATCATCGATGACGATGAAGCCGCCCCGATGAATGTACTTGCGAAGGCCTTCGATCTCCGCGTCGCTCAGAGCGGGGAACTCTTCGCTCCCACGCCAGTACAGCAGCGGGCTTCGAAACAGCGACCCCCTATCGAGCCGCGCGCGGCCAGGATCGAGCTTCGGCTCGACGCTCGACCGCTTGCGCACCTCCCACGCGAGCCTCTCCGCGACTCCCTGTGCGCCCCCGATCCCCTGGCCGACGTCGAGTGAGACGATCTCGACGGCAGTCTGATCGCCGAAAGCAGCCACGTGAGATACGGACACTGAACAACAGCCAAGCACCAATGACAGGCGAACCCACCACGCCCCGAACTCGACCCTCATTCGACACAGGTACCAACCGTACGAGGAAGCGCAAGCCGGGTTGACGGCGAAGGTGTTCACGATGACAGTTGCGCCGTGTCACCGCGCCGACTTCAAGCGTGCGCCGCGATCGCCTTGATGGGATTCGGACTGGGTTGTCAGAGCGAGGGCGAAACCGCCGTGTCGGGAGGGGTTGCCCGAGAGTCCATCGGCACGAATTCGAACCTGCTCTCGCGAACGCGTCCGTTGATGAGCACTGTCTTTCAGATCCAGGTCGACTCGCCACCTGCCGGCGTCGAGCAGGTCGTCCGTGAGGCGTTCGAGGAGGTCGAGCGTCTGGAAACCGAGCTGTCCGAGTGGCGCGAAGACAGCGACGTGTCGAAGGTCAACCGCTCCGCCGGAGAGAAGCCCGTGAAGGTCGGCGACGACACCTTGCGAGTGATCGACGCGGGCATGGACGTGTCGACCTGGTCGAGGGGCGCGTTCGACCTCTCTTGGGCTGCGCTCTGGGGTCTCTACGACTTTCGCCCCGACTCGATCAAGATTCCGACGCCCGAGGAGATCAAGCCGCGCCTCGCGCTCATCGACTACAAGAACATCCGCGTCAGCAAGAAGTACAGCACGATATTGCTGAAGAAGAGGGGAATGGCGATTGGAACAGGCGGCATCGCGAAAGGGTATGCGCTCGACCGCGCGGGCGCGATTCTCAGAGGCGGTGGCGTCGACAACTACATGATCTTCGGCGGCGGCCAGGTACAGGTGCACGGCAAACGCGCCGGCCGCCCCTGGCGCGTCGGCATTCAGCACCCCCGCGACCCGACTCGTTACTTCGCGGCGTTGGAGTCGACGGGCGCGTCGTTTTCCACCTCTGGCGATTACGAGCACGCGGTCGTCGATGGATCGGGCAAACGATGGCACCACATCATCGACCCGAAGACCGGGCGCCCCTCTGCCAAGTCCATCTCGGTGACGATCATGACGTCCGAGGGAATCTACGCAGACGCACTGAGCACGGCAGCCTTCGTCTTGGGCCCGCAGAACGCCCTCGAGATGCTGAGCCGAATCGCGTACCCCGCCGAAGCCGTCATCGTGGGCGCCGACTGCAAGGTCTACATGACGGAGAAGGCAAAGCAGACGATACGGATGAACGTCGAGCTCAGCGACGGTCGGTTGCCAGACTGCGGACCGTAACCCCCGACCAGACCCGCGTGAGGCCCTATTCGCGTTGGTCGATGGGCACGAACGTCTGGTCCGCCTGACCAATCCAAATCTGGCTCGGCCGGAAGATACGGTTTCCCTCGAGCTGCTCGAGGAGATGGGCAAGCCATCCGGCGACACGCGAGATCGCGAAAATTGGCGTGAACAGATCGACTGGGATGCCGAGCTTTTCATAAACGATGCCGCTGAAGAAGTCGACGTTCGGGTAGATCCCCTTGCCACCCACCAACTCCTCCATTTGATGCTCCACCTCGAGTGCCAAATCGTAGGCAGGCGTGTTGCCGAACTTCGCGAAGAGCTTCGTAGCCAGGTCCTGCAGAATGGAAGAACGGGGGTCTTTGACCTTGTAGACCCGGTGACCAAAGCCCATGATTTTCTCCTTGCGGGCAAGGCGGTCTTCGACCCACCGGCGAACGGCGTGTGGCGACCCGTCCCCGATGGTCTCGAGCATCGAAAGCACTTGCTCGTTCGCCCCGCCGTGAAGCGGGCCCGCAAGACTGCCGATCGCGGACGCGACGACCGCGTACGGGTCGGTCAACGTGGAGCCCGTCACCCGTGCGGTAAACGTCGACGCGTTCATGGAATGCTCGGCATGCAGAATCAACGCGACGTCGAACACGCGCTCAGCCAACCGCGTCGGGACCTCCCCTTCCAACATGTAGAGAAAGTTCGCGGCATGGCTGAGCTCGGTGCTCGGTTTGATGGGGTCGTCGCCGCGCCGAATCCGGTGCCAGGCCGCGACGATGGTCGGAAGCTTCGCGATCAACCGGACCAGGCTCAGCCGAAGGAACTCGGGGTCTGAAATGTGGTCTCCCTTGTAGAACATCCCCATCGCGGCCACCGCCGCCGTGAGCGCGTCCATCGGCTGGCCGCTCTCCGGCAGCGTCTTCAAGAGATCGATGATGCGAAACTTGAGCCCACGCTCGGCGATGAGCTCGTTCCGAAACTCGTCGAGCTGAGGCGTGGTGGGCAGTCGCTTGAAGACGAGCAGATACGCGACTTCTTCATAGGAACAGCGCTCCGCGAGCACTTCGATCGGAAAGCCTCGATACTGAAGCTTTCCAACGGAGCCGTCGATGAAACAAATGCTGCTGCGGGCCGCCGGAATGCCGGCCAGCCCCGGGATGTATTCGAGCAATCGCGCTCTCCACGTTCGGGCCGGTTTGTCGGGCGGCAACCTAGCTGTTCGCCCAAGAGGCGCAAGTCGAGACGAAACGCTTGGCGAAGGCAGGACGGACGGAGCCGAGAATCAGATCGGCGCCCGCTTCGAGGCCCTCTGCGCGAAGCCGTGCCGCCGGAGATCGCCAAGCGGTCCGAATGACGATGCGAAGGCTCGGTCTCTCATCGCCGACCGCAACCGAGCGTTGGGCGCCGGCATCGACGAGCGCGTCGACGAAGCGCGCGCTCGCAACTCCGCTTCCCGTGTCGACGACCGAGACGAGCTCTCTTCCGAGGCTCACCAGCAAGGGAGCGGACGGTGCGTCGTCCGAATCATCGACGACCTGAAGCGAGCGCTTCAACCGCGTTCCACCTCGAGCCCCGCAGCCTCCCAATGCAGAAACCCTCCGCTCAAGAAGCCGACCTGTACGCCGTCCGCCTGCAGCTTCTCGCTCCACTCTTTGGCCTCTTCACTACGGCCATAGAGGACTCGAATGCGGCCGTCGAAGGGTTGAAGCTCCTTGATGCGGCCCGCCAGCTCACTGGCAGGGATGTGTATCGCCGACGGGATCCGAAAGCGCCCGAAGGATGCAGCGTCGCGGATGTCGACCGGAACCGCCTTGTGCTGTGACACCCACGCCGCGAGCTCCTCCGGACGAACCTCGGCCGCAGAGCGCGGCATCACCGGCTCGAGAAGACGCAAGAGCCCGGCCTTGTCGAGCACGCCCAAGTGGTGCTGGACGACTCTTCCGCCCGCGATCACGAGCAGCATCGGGATCGACTGCGCCCGAAACGTCTGGGCAACCATCGGGTTGGCGTCGACATCGACCTTGACGACCTTGATCTTCCCGGCGAGCTCGGCAGCCACCTGAGCGACGATCGGCGCAAGCTGTTTACACGGCTGGCACCAGTCTGCGTAAAGGTCGACCAACACCGGAAGCTCTGAGCGAAGAACTTCGGCTTCGAAAGTTGCATCTGTGACGGCCTGGACTGCCATGCTACGTTCCTTCGTCTGTTCTGTTGGACTCTGTCACGATCGCCACGCCAGCGCTCGTCCCGAGCCGGTTGGCACCCGCTTCGATCATTCTATCCGCTGCGGCGCTGTCGACAATCCCACCGGACGCCTTCACCCCGAAGTCAGGCCCCACCTCACCCCGAAGCAATCGAACGTCCGCCACGGTGGCTCCGCCTCCGCCGAACCCCGTCGAGGTCTTGACGAAAGCCGCGCCCGCGAGCCGGGTCCACTCGGCGCCGCGTCGCTTTTCGTCGTCGGTGAGCAGGCAGGTCTCGAGAATGACCTTGACCGGCCTCCCCGCGGCCGCGTCGACTACGCTGCGGATGTCATCCGAAAACACGACCTTCAGGCGCTCTTTCAGCGCATCGATTCGGCACACCATGTCGATCTCCGAGGCACCGTCGACCACCGCTTGGGCTGCTTCAGCTGCTTTTGCGACCGGGCTGGCGGCGCCGAGGGGAAACCCCACGGTTGAGACGATGGGGACCTGGCGGTCTTCCAACAGTGAGGTACAAAGCGCCACGTGGGACGAGTTGACACAAACGGTGGCGAAGCCGTAGCGGGTGGCCTCTGCGCAGAGCCGTTCGAAGTCCGACCGGAGCGCGTCGGGCCGCAACAGCGTGTGATCGATGAGCGCAGCGAGGTCCGGACGCATGGGAGGCTTCGTCCTAGCAATGATCGCCCGATGCGACCAACCGCGCGGGCATGCGAGCTTGGGGGGCTCTAGACCGATGGACGTCACTTGTGAGCGCTGTGGCACCGAATATGAATTCGACGAAACGCTTCTTTCGGCGCGCGGAACCAGCGTCAAATGCACGAACTGCGGGCAGGTTTTCAAAGTCTTTCCGAAGGGCGAAACCCTTGCGGACCGTACGACCAGCCTCTGGCGGCTCAAGCTGAAGGACGGGTCGACCGACACGATCGACACGCTTCGCGAGCTTCAGCGTAGAATTGCCGCTGGGGAGCTCTCGCTCGACGACGAGATCGCTCGTGGCGAGGAGGCATGGAGGGCGCTCGGCTCGATTCCAGAGCTCGACACGTTCTTTCAAGCTGCCGGAGTGTCGATTCCATCCCGGGTCGGGCCGTCCCCGATCCCGCCGGCACCCACGCCGACAGGAACGTCGAGCACTCCACCGCACAGGCGCCCGCGGCAGCCAACGCTGCTCGGGGTTTCGCCCGTGCAACGGGGGGCGGGGGGAGAGATAGCAGGAGTTGTGTCCGGGGCAGGGCCAGTGTCCGGGGCAGCGGCACGGGCAGGATCAGCAGCGGCACGGGCAGGATCAGGCGCAGCGGCAGCGTCAGAGGCCGTGCCGGCGTCGGGGGCGGTGCCAGCGGCGGAGCCGCCCCTGCCGGAGCCCGAGCCGGTATCCGAGCCGGCTCCGGTGGCGTCAGGGGCCGGATCGGAGTCCGTCAGGGCATGGGCGGAGCTCGGCAGGCGGGGCGGCGCCGCTCCTCCCGAAATCGAGGAGGCGGAATTCGAAGAGCGTCCTCGCGCCTACGCTTCGACTTCCGCGCGGCCGAGCACCCCGCCTCCCGCGTATTACGACGATGACGATATTCCTGCTCTGCCCGGACGTGGGGGGTCGCCGCTCAACTGGCTGCTGCTGATCGTGGCGGTCGGAGCGCTGGCTTTGCTTGCGGTGCAGTGGCAACGGGTGACTCGTTTGTTCGGTCTCGGGAGCAATCCGGCTTCCATCGCCGCCGGGGTCGCGGAAGGGGACGCAGGGCTCGCCGAGGGACATCCGCAGGGATACGCGAGCGCCATCGAAGCATATCGTCGAGCAATCGAGGCGGGCGGCGAGACCGATCCGGAGATCCTCGCAAAGCTCTCGAATGCCTATGCACTCGCCGCGCAGGCGCAGCTCGATGAGGGTGCTCCCCCGGAACGCGCCGAAAACCTGATCGCAGATGCACTGTCGACCGCACGGCAAGCGGCGAAGATCGATCCCCGTAATCCCGTGGCCTTGCTCGCCACGGCCGACGCCCTTCGCCTGTCGGGCGAGTTGGTCGAAGCGCGCGACCGGCTCGAGGAGGTGAGATCGATCCCCTTCAGTCGAACTGCGGAGCTCTTTCGCGTCGATGCACGCCTGAGCGCCGCCGAAGCCAACGGCGACCTGTCGCAGGGTCTTCGAAGCGCGGGGCAGGCTGTCGAGCTCGCGCCCCAAGAGGTGCGTTACCAGTTGTTGTTGGCTCGCGCTGAACACGCGGCCAGTCGTGATGCAAATGCGAAGGCGGTCCTCGCGGCGGTCCTCGAGGCTCATCCGGGACATCCGGTTGCAACCCGGCTGATGCAGGAGCTAGCGGCGCCTGTCCGGGCGGAGGAAGCCTCAGACGCAGGCGTGGAGGCGGACGCGGGGGCAGCGCCAGAGCCAGTGGCAGCGCCAGAGCCAGTGGCAGCGCCGGAGCCAGTGGCAGCGCCAGAGCCAGCGGCAGCGCCGGAGCCAGCGGCAGGGGCCGCCGCGGCCGAGAAGGAAACGGCGGAGAAGGAAAAACCGGCTGCGGCAACGGCGCGGCCAGCAGCAAAGCAAGAGCCGCGGGCGCGGAGCGCTGCGGGGATTGCGAAGCGCGGCCCGGCGTACGACGAGTACGACCGGCTCGCTGAGGCGGCCTCAGACGATGCGTTCGTCGATGGCCGGCCACCGGTTCGTGACTACGATTGGTACATGCGGCAGGGACGCGCGGAGCTCGCTGCCGGAAACTACTCTCGCGCCCGGGCGCTGTTCGACAGCGCCCTCGAAGCCAATCCGGGATCGGCTGACGCGATGGACGGTCTAGGATACGTGTCGACTGGCATCGAGGATTTCGACTCGGCCATCCGCTATTTTCGTGCCGCCGCCCAACGCGGGCATCCAGACGCCTACTTCAATCTCGGAAAAACCTACGAACGGCTCGGCAAGGGGGAAGAAGCCGTGTCTGCCTACTACACTTACATCACACGGCGGCCCTCCGGGGCTCATGCGGCTGCCGCGAGGGCGGCGATCAAGACCTTGGAGCCGCGCGCAAAGCTTCCGCCCGAACCTGACCCCGAGCCTGAACCCGAGCCGGATCCGACAACACCATGAATCACCACACGCGTCTCGTTGCGCTCAGCCTTCTCGCGATGCTCACGCTTGACGTGACCTCTTGTCGTGGAGACAAGAAAGCACCCGCAGGACCCGCGGTGGTCGAGCTGCGGCTCCTCGAAGCATTCCCGGATGGCGCGGAGCATGATCCGTTCGCGCGTCCGCAGCCGACCCTCCACGACGTCCTGCAGCGAATATGGGAGGCAACCGAGGACGCGAACGTCAAGGGCCTGCTCCTGCGTGTCGGGGCGCTCCAAGGGGCTTGGGGCAGCGCTGAGGACCTCCTCGAAGCATTGAACGGGTTCCGCTCGGAGAGCCGCCCGATCCATTGCCATTTCGAGACGGCGGACAACGTCGGGTACTTGCTGCTCGCGTCGGCCTGCGACCGGATCACCATGTCTCCGGCCGGCACGCTCGACCTCGTCGGCCCTGCAGCGGTCATGATCTATGCACGCTCGCTGCTCGAAAAAGTCGGCGTGCAAGCCGAGATCCTCCACATGGGCCGGTACAAGGGTGCGGGCGACATGTTCATTCGAGACGACATGCCGAAGGAGGCGAAGGAGTCGATGGACGCGATCCTCGACGACCTCTACGCCGCCTTGATTGAAGCGACCAAGATCCGGAGCCAAGGGGACGCGGAGAAGGCCAAGGCGCTGATCGACCAAGGCCCGTACACCTCGGCTGCGGCCGTGCAGGCAGGCTTGGTCGACGCGGTCGGCTTCCTTCGAGAGTCGCGCGAAGAGGTCCAGAAGTCGGCAGGTGTCGATGCGATTCGGCGGACGCGCATGCTGCCGAAGCAGGAGCAGCTCACGCTTGGTCAGTTCTTGAACCTGTTGAGCGGCGAGACCGAGAAGCCCGAGTCACACGGCGAGCGCGTAGCCCTGGTGTTCGTCACCGGCACGATCCGCGACGGCGAGTCGAGCGCGATGGGGGATGCGGTTGCCGGTCCCTTCGTGAGCGCGATGGAGCGCCTCGAGGACGACGACAACGTCAAGGCGGTCGTCATGCGCATCAATTCGCCTGGGGGCTCGGCCCTCGCGAGCGATCGCATGTGGGAAGCGGCTCGGAATCTGGCGGAGGCGAAACCGCTGATCGCGAGCGTCGGAGACATGGCAGCAAGCGGCGGGTACTACATCGCCTCGGCCGCAAACGACGTCCTGGCGCATCCGAACAGCCTGGTCGGCTCGATCGGCGTCGTCGGCGGAAAGTTCAACTTCGCCGGCCTCGCACAAGACATCGGCGTGAACACGTACGTCTTACAGCGGGGCAAGCGCGCGGCGTGGTCCACCCCGGTGCGCGGATTGGAACCCACAGAGCGGCAAGCATTCGAGAGCCTGCTGCGCGACACGTACGACCGGTTCATCGATCGTGTGTCGACAGGTCGGAAGATGGATCGCGAAGCGGTCCTCGGCGCGGCGGAGGGGCGCGTCATGACCGGGCAAGACGGCAAAGAGCTCGGCCTCATCGACGAGATGGCGGGATTGACCGAAGCGCTGGCGAAAGCGCGTGCAGCGGGAGGGCTCGGCCCGGACGCGCCCGTCGAGATCTGGCCTGCGCCGCAGGGCGTGGTCGACGCGATCAACGACCTGCTGAGCGGAAACGGAGACGATGACGCACGCACCCTCGAGGGTCTGTGGCTTCGCCGACATCCGGCGGCTCGGTCGTTGCCCATCGAGCCGTGGGCGGACCTGCTCGGGGTCCTCGCGGAAGAGCGTGTCGCGCTGATCCCGCCCTACCTCTACTCGCTGCGCTAAGGCGCCGTCGGGTCCACGATCGCGGCGCAGGCGAAAAACGTGTCTTGGCCGGGAAAGCATTGTTCGTCGGCCTCCGCGGTCGTGCAGGTAGCCTTCACCAAGCACCCGCTGCAAATGTCGACCGGAAAGCTGAACGCTGCGGACCGCTGGCTGAACCCCCCGAAGGTCGTGCCGCCCGCCCGGATCTCGAGCACGACCTGGGTCAGGCCGGCCAACGCCGGACCATACGCCGCCGGGATGCCGACCGCCGCGGCGACCTCTTCGCTGAAGCTTCCGGCCGCGACATTGGATTGGAGGAACGCGGTGGTGGTGACGGTATACGGATTGGGCCCCGGCAGCGCGGGCAGAGACCCATCGGGAAGGACGATGGTGATCTCGAGGTTGTCGACCTGCAGGTTGTTCTGCTCGGCCTGGAACTCGAGCGCGTTGCTGACGAGATAGCTCCGCAGCAGCGGAGCGATCACATAGCTTCCTCCGACTCCGACGTCGTAAAGCCCGCCGAGCAGCCGCGTAGTCTGGTTCGAGCTGAACGTGCAACTACTATCGGGCGGAAGCATCGCCGCGATCTGGAGTCCGTTATCGGGGAAGCGGTCGCATCCGGCAACCGTCATCGCGCACATCATAGCCACGAGGATGAATCGACTCATAAGTCCCCTCCAGAGGGTGATTTCATGGTATCGACCCTCGGCGCAGGCCGCCAAATTTCCGTAGGTTACGAAGGATCGAGCGCGCCCCGAACCTCGTCGAGGCCGAGGAGCTCAACCTCGGTTTCGCCTGGAAGACGGGGAATTACGAAGTGAATTCGATCCCCACGGCGTTTCTTGTCCGACCCGATGAATCCCAACACGCGGCTGCTCAGCCGTCCATCGAGATCGGTCGGCAGGCCGAGCCGCGCGAGCAGCCCTGTCAGCCGTTCGGTCTCCTCGCTGCGGGCCCGTCCGAGCTTCTGCGAGACCCGCATGGCCGCGATCATCCCGAGAGCTACGCCCTCTCCGTGGCGGATGCCTCGATACCCGCTGGCGGCCTCGAGAGCGTGCCCGAGGGTATGCCCGAGATTCAGGAGCATACGACGCCCTGATTCCTGCTCGTCCTCGTGAACGATTCGCGACTTGAGACCAATCGACATCCGAACGGCCCGGATCGTCGCGTCCGCGTCTCCTGCCAGAAGCGCCTCAGCGTCGTGCTCCAATCCGGCGACCGACCGATCGGAGTCGAGCCATGCGCTCTTGACGACCTCGGCCAGGCCGGCGATGCGTTCTGGGCTCGGCAGGGTCGAGAGGGTTTCGACGTCACACAAGACGAACTTCGGCTGGTAGAAGGTTCCAATCAGGTTCTTGCCCCGTGGCCGATTGAATCCGGTCTTCCCACCTACCGAGCTGTCGACCATCGCGAGAAGGGTGGTAGGGATCTGTCCGAGCGCCACTCCGCGAAGCAGCGTCGAGGCGGCGAACGCGGATAAGTCTCCGATCACGCCACCCCCGACGCCGATCAGGATGGCCCCTCGATCGACCTCGGCGTCGAGCGCACGATCCCAAATCTGTTCCACGGCCTCGATGTTCTTGTGCATTTCGTCGCCCTGAAGCTTCACTTCAATTGGAGGTTTGCCCGCCAAGGTGAGATCATGAATGGCATCTTTGGGCCATGGGCGATCATCGGCCCCGTCGAACACCAACATCGCGTCGCCCGCCGCATGCTCGTTTGCCCGGAGCCCCACCCGATGGCGTGTGCCGCGTCCGACCTCGACCCGATAGGTCCTCAAGCCAAGCGGCACGACGATCGGCACCCGACTCTTCAGGGCGACGATCTCGGCCGCCACTTCCGCAGGCTCGGAACCCCCCGTGTCGATGACCGCATGGGCTTCGGCATAGGCGGGGGCCCTTGCCTTCAAGATACGCTGCAAGCTGGCGTGCGGGTCGTCCCCGAGCAGCGGACGACCCTCGCCTGTTCCGACCCGTCCTCCGAGCACGGCCGGGTCCGCCGTCAACGTGACCAGGATTCCCTCACGAAGGAGCCGCTGTCGCGTGTCGTCGTCGACGACCGTCCCACCGCCGAGCGACACCACCCCCACGTCCGGCGGCAGGCTCTCCAGTGCCTCCCTCTCGAGCGCTCGAAACGCGCCCTCACCCCGCTCGGAGAAGATCTCGGGAATCGTCCGCTGCGCCAACTGCTCGACCCGTTCATCCAAATCGAGCGCACGCGTCCCGAGCTCCTCCGCCAGCACGGCGGCCACCGTGGACTTCCCGGCCCCCATGGGCCCCGACAAATACACACGCACGGGCTGAAGCATACAGCACCCCCCCGGCGAGTCACGATCCCAGTGCTCGATCCCGTCGAAGGCGGACAGCGTCGCTCCGCAGGCGGGGCCTATTCCGGCAACGCCAGCGCTCGGTTCACGATCCGCGGCGTGAGGAAGATGAGGAGCTCGTTGCGCTCGTCACGGAACCGGCGTCGCTTGAAGAACACGCCCAGCACGGGGATGTCTCCAAAGAACGGCACCTGGTCGATGTTTCGGCCGGTGTTTCGGACGTAGATCCCGCCGATGACCGCGGTATCGCCGTCGTCGACGAGGAGCTGCGTCTGTGCCTCTCGCTCGAGAATCGTCGGGTCGCCCTGTGCGCTCGTGCGGCCGAAGTCCGGCTCGTTACGCGTGATCTTCACGTCCATGGCGACCGCGCCGTCGCTCGTCACGTGCGGGGTGACGTTGAGCTCGAGCTTCGCCTCTTGGAACGCAGTATTCACGCCCTGCGCGCTGACCTGCGAGAAGGGGATCAACGTGCCTTGGGATATTGACGCTTCTTCGTTGTCCAACGTCAGGACACGCGGAGAGCTGATGATGCGTACGGAGCCGGCAGCTTCCGCCGCGCTCAGGCGAACGTTGAGGTTGACCGCTCCGCTCAGGCTGCCCATCGTCAATCCGAGCGCACCACCGGAGCCGTTACCCGTCACCGCCGGGAGGTTGACCGCGAAATTCGGATTGCTGACCGTGGGGTTGAACGGCGAGAGACCGTTCGTTTGCGCTCCGTCGACCGGAACGCCGCCGGCAATACCGATGTCGTTCGGGAAGCGAAGTCCGGTGGGGTTCCCCGTCGCGCTGCTCATGACGGCCGTGCCGCCCCACTGAATGCCGATGTCACGCGAGTAGGTGCTGCCTGCCTCGACGATTCGCGACTCGATCAACACCTGGGGGGTCTGCGTATCGAGGCTCCGCACCAGGTCTTCGACGTCGTCGAGCTGTCCGACGATGTCACGAACGATGAGCATGTTGGTGCGCGTGTCGACGGAGACGCTGCCCCTCTCCGTGAGAAGCTCGCGCACGCGAGGCTGTAGCTCTTGGGCGGTGGCGTAGCTCACCGGAACGAGCCGGGTCTCGAGCGGAGCGAGCTGCTGCTGCTGCTTCTGACGCGCGATGGCGGCCTCTCGCTCTTGCTCGAGCTGTGCGAGCGGGGCTACTCGAAGCAGGTTGCCCTGACGGACCATCCCAAGCGACTTGGCCTGAAGGACCACGTCGAGGGCTTGGTCCCACGGGACGTCGCGCATGCGAATCGTGACCGTGCCACCCACGTTGTCGGCGGTCACGACGTTCACCCCCCCCACCTCGGAGAGGAGGCGTAGGATGTTGTGAATGTCCGCATCCTTGAAATCGAGATCGATGCGGCGACCCGAGTAGCGCCGATCACGCTGCCCGCTGACCTGCATCGGTAGCTTGCTGAGGAAGCCCGCGACCTCCGGACCATCGACCTCCGCCGCATAGTCCTTCTCCCGAGCGATGGTTCGGGTATGCGGACGCGTGTCCTTCGAGGTGGGTGAGAACATCCACACGATGCGTTCCCCCGAGCGAATCGCCGTTCCGGCAGCTCCCTCAGAGCCCTGAACCTCGAGCACCGCTCGGTCCCCCTTCTGGTCGAGCTCCACGGAGCCGATCAGCGAGCCACGCGGCGCATCGATCCGCCGCTTGGCGCCGGAGCCGATTCGGGCGCCGAGCACCTCCAAGCGAGGAGGCGATCCTGCACGCGTCGAAACGCGGAACTCGGCATCTCCATCGAGCAAGATCACGACGCGGTCGCGTCCGTCCTTGTGCTCGAGATGAACCTCTTCGATCTCTGGCGCGCGCGCAGCCGATGCCTTGGCAGGCTTTGGTTTGGCAGCGCCCTGCCCTCGCTCGAGCCTCACGATGATGCCGCGGCTGGTCGCGCGCGCATGATAGGTAGCCTTATCGGTGAGCGTCAGCTCGATGCGGGCCCCGCGCGCGGTCGTGCTGGCGACCGTACGTGCAACCAGCGAGCTCGTGCCACTCGTCTCGATGCCGCCTCCAGGTAGCGCCGCGTTGTCGATGTCGATGATGATGAGCCGGCCATTCTCTTTTGCGTGAACCGCGTACTGCGGGTCCTCGAATGCGCCCTCGATCGATATTTGTGCTCCGTCACGTTCGCCGTTGATGCGAACGCTGTCGATCTTCGGGGCCGCAGCGTGAGCCATCTCGACCCATGCGAACGTTGCTCCCGCGGCTATTGCAAGACCCCAATGAATACGCATTCCTGACTCCTCTGCCAGCTGGTGTTAATCATCGAACGCCAGCTACCACCGGGGCAAGAAAACGACCCGATTAACCGTTCGCCGTCAGGGAGATGTGAGCTCGGGTGCTTCGCCGCCTTCGTGAAGAGGCATGACGCGGGTCAACGGCGGCTTGTCCGGCGCGGTGGGATCTTCGCGGGTCAGCACGACCGAACCTGGACGGATGCGATCCACACGCCAGTTCAGTGTGACTGGCATTCCCTCTGAACCTCCGGTCTGTACGACCTCCGGACGGCCTATGTAGTCACCACGACGGATCACGTGCCCGACCTTCGCGGTGTCGGTCAACATGGCGCGGGGGGTGGCGATGCCGGTCACGATGGCGATGAGCTTCATTTCGTCGACGCTCGTGCTCGGCAGGAGCACCCGGCGCTGAGCCGGGGCCGCAGCCTGCGCCTTGAACGCTCTCGCGTAGGAACGAAAGGGATCGCGATTCTGCACGTCGAGCTCTGAGAAGTCTTCGTCGTTGTACGAGATTGGACCCGAGTCCATCGGGGATGACTCCGCCGGGGCTTCTCCCTCGGCGGCCCCGCCTTTCTTGGCTTTGCTTTTTTTCGCGGCGCCGGGAGCGCGGGTCGTCACGTACTCCTCGTCATCACCGCCGCAGCCGGCCAAGCCGATGGCGGCGATGAGCAGAAAAGACACGAAAGTTCGAATCGTAGCGCTCATGGCTGTCTACTTCTTCCCTTCAGCCACCGGTCGACGGAAGGTCGTCGCGCGAACATCGACGTCGATGACCACTTCCCCAGAGGGCAACAACCTGGGCTGGGTCATCCGGATGTTCTCCATGCTGATGGCTCGATCCAACTTGCTCACGTTGTAGAAGAACTTACCCATCTGATGAAATCGCCCGGTGAGCGCGAGAACGACGGGAATCTTGGAATACAAATCCTGGCGCTGCTCGGGACGCGGCTCGACCAGACGGATCGTGAGACCGCTCAGCTCAGCCACCCGGTTGAGATCCTGGAGGAAGGCGGCGATCTCGGCATTCTCGGGCAAGATTCTGCGATTCTGCCGGTCGGCCGTCTCCCGATTCGCAAGCTCCTGCGTCAGCTCGAGGTACTGCTTCTCGCGGCGCTCGGCGTCACGGATCTGATCCTGCAGTTGCTGCTGCTTCTGCTGAGCGGACTGCAGGTCGGTCGAAACGCTGCTGTAGACGAGCGCATAGTACGCGGCGCTGAGCAAGATTAGGAGCCCGAGGAGCGCGAGGCCCTTCCCCCAGCCCGGCATCCCAATGAACCTATCTTCGAGACTCGCCATCAGTATCTCACCTTGCAGGTAATGTCGAAGCCGACCATCTGGAGCCCCGTGTCCGGGTCGACCGCCGCTCGCGTTCGCTGAAGCGTCACGTTGTCGTAGATCTCGCTGAGGGTCAGGCGACGCAAGAACTCTGCGACGTCCTCATTGGAACGCCCCATGCCGGAGATCTTGCATTCTCGATCCACCTCTTCGAAGCGGTTGATCCAGAGCCTCCGGACGTCCCATGACTCGTTGTACCCGGCCAGCGGGTTGTCTTCTCGCATGCGCTCGAGCTCTGCTGGATTGATCGTCGGACCACCGGGACTGCTCAACACCTTGGAAAGCTCCATCACGGCACGCGTCGGGCCCCGCCTCGCGCGCTCGAGCTCCTCGACGACTTGCTCGAGGCGTCGACTCTTCTCGAGGCGCCCTTCCACGTCGGCCAGGCCTTTCGTCTTGTTCTGGAGCTCGTCTCGCCGCGCCTCCAGGGTCTTGTTTTCTTGGGTGAGCGTGTCGAGCCCGCTGCTCTGCACGAAATAGAAGATTCCGAGCAACGCGACCCATACCACGACCGCGCCCCCGTAGATGGCACCCCAGGTTGCAAGGCTGAAATCGCCTGAGGGGAGCGCCGCAGTCGCAACACGGCGCGTCCGCTTCTTCTTATCGCTCGGTAGCAGATTGATGCGAATCATCAGTTACGCTCCCGCTCTTTGCGCAAGGCCAACCCGATGCTCACCACCGCCTGGGACGTTCTGCCCTGCAAGTCGGCCACCGCTTCCTCGTCCACGTCGGCCACGCGGGTCGGGTCGAGCACCTCGACGGGCACCTGGGCGCGCTCCTGCAGTATGTCTTGAAACGATTGGATGTTGGCGGTGCCGCCCGATAGGCAGATCCGATTCAACTCGCGATCCCCGCTCGTCGCCAGATAGAAATCGAGCGACCGCTGAATCTCGCCGGCCAGCTGGTCGACGGCCTGGCTCACGATCTCGGGCACCTCCCGCGGTACGATCCCGCGTCCCTCCCCGCCGCACTTGTATGATTCCGCCTCATCGCGGCCAATACCGAGCTGGCGCTGGATCTCTTCGGTAATCGCGTTTCCGCCGTTCGCGATGTCGCGCGTGAACGCTGTGGTGCCCTCGGAGAGGATGTTGACCGTGGTCGTGGCTGCTCCGCAGTGCACCAGGACCGTGCTTTCGTCCTTCGCGGCGGCCCCATAGCCGACCTCAAACACGTTCTGGACCGTGAACGCGTCCAAATCGACGACCATCGGGCGCAGCCGGGCTTCCATCGCCAGATTCGTGAGATCGGTGACCTCTTCCTTCTTGGCGGCAACCAAAAGCACGTCCATCTGGCCGTGATCGGTGCGCTCGTGCAGCACCTCGTAGTCCACATGGACGTCATCGAGGTCGAACGGGATGTGCTGCTCAGCCTCCCAGTTGATTTGCTCCTGCAGCTCGGCGGCCGTCATCAACGGCATCGAAATCTTCTTGATGATCACGCTATGACCGCTGGCTCGAAGCGCGACATTGCGACGCTTCGAGCGTGCGAAAAGCTTCTCGAGCCCTTCGACGACAGCACCCGAATTGATGATGTGCCCATCGACGATGGTCTCGGCCGGAAGAGGATGATAGCCGAACCTGGTGATGGTTCGAGCCCCCCGGCGCCCCTCTTTGATTTCACAAACCTTGATCGAGCTCGAACCGATGTCGACCCCGATTAAGTTCTTCCCCTCGGACGCCATGTAGGCACGCTACTCCTCCTCGCCGAACACACGTACTCGATCGGCGAGCCTCAGACCCAAAGCTTCGAGAATCTTTCGTTTTGTGTCCATCCGACATCCAAAACCCTTCTCGACACGATCAATCGTCAACACCGATAGGTTCGCGCGTCGAGCCAACTCAGCTTTGGACATCATGCGTTCGATTCGAATCTTGCGAACATTATTGGGCTTGTTGCCATTTCTCTTGTTCACACCGGGTTTGGAGGACCCTTCTTCACCGGACGCATCCGAGGCCGACGCACCCAGCACGGTTGGCTCTTGCATCGCTTCATTCGCCTCTGGGTCGTAGGTCATGACTTGGCTCACTGGAGGAGAAACACTCCTTGCTAAGCTATGACTGAACCACCCTAGGGTCAAGCAACTTAGGAAAATTTAGCACTAAATTAGACGCTAATTAGCCATAAATTATATGCACCTAATGGCCGGAACACAGACATCCGCGATCGTCGGGCAACTGTTTGTGCTCGACGCGCGAACCCACCGAATGTCAACGAGCGAAGGTGTCCGAATCATGGTCGCAACGCTCAAGGCCGAAGGCAAGAAAACCGAGATCGGCGCCGGTTAGTTGCCCTGCCGGAGGGCTAGTCAATACTCGGTGGGTCGTGATGAGGTCCATACGGGTGTTGCGCGCCTTCGCCATCGTGTGCTTGGTTCTTCTGCTCCACGCACCTGCTCACGCCCAGCGCAAGCACACGGTCGAGTCCGGGCAGACGCTCGGGGCGATCGCGGCACGCTACCGGGTCTCGGCCACCAACCTCGCGGCAGCCAACGGCCTTCAGAAGACCTCGAATCTACGCGTCGGTCAGGTTCTGAAGATTCCCCCCAAAGGTGTGGTCTACGTCTATCCGGGTCAAACCCTCATCGGCCTCGCGCAGCTCAACAAGGTGAGCGTGAAAGCACTTGCGGCCGCCAATGGTCTCAAACCCGAATCGACCCTGCGCGTCGGGCAGCGCCTCGAGCTGCCTGGATATCGTGACGACGTCGATGCCAGCAAGGCGCGCAACTCCGTGCTGAATGGGTTGGTCACCCTCGAGCGTACCGCAAGCCAAGAGAGCTTGAGCGTTCGGTTGTTCGACAAACGGGGCAAGCCCGACCCGAAGGCGCGAGCGCGCCTGGCACGTTTTCTCCGCGATCGCGAGAGCAATGAGACGAAGCCCCCCAACACGAGGCTGATGCGCGTGCTTGCCAATCTCGCGGATCACTTCAACGGCCGCACGATCGTGGTCCTCAGCGCCTTCCGCTCCGACGACGCGGGCAATGGCTCGAGCCGGCACATGACGGGCGAAGCCATCGACCTCCGGATCGAGGGGGTGCCCAACGAGTTGCTGCGCGATTATTGTCTGACGCTCTCGAAGGTGGGCGTGGGGTACTATCCCCGCAGCAGCTTCGTTCACATCGATGTCCGATCCAAAGCGGTCTATTGGGTCGACTGGTCCAGGCCGGGCGAGCCTCCCCTCTACCTGCCACCGGGAGAAACGCCCGAGAAGTACGACGGCGGGGCCGCCACCGTGGTATCGCCCGCGAGCCTCTAACCTTTTGGGTTCGGAAGCTCGATCTCGTGCTCCTTCAGGCGGCGATAAAACGTGCGTCGGGCCATTCCAAGCGCTCGCGCCGCCTTCGCCCGATTCCAATCGTGAGCGTTGAGGGCCGCCACGATTCGATCGCGTTCAGCGTCCTTGAAGTCTCGAAAGTTGGTCGAACCCGGGCTCGTGGTCCCGACGGCAGGCCCCGCATCGATCGCCAACTCGTCAGCCTCGATGGTGTCCCCTGCCGCGAACACCGTGGCGTTCACCAGAAGGTGCTCGAGCTCGCGAACGTTTCCAGGAAAGTCGTGGGCGCTGATCCGTTGCAGGGCGGCACGGCTGAGCCGCTTCTTCGGCTCGCCTCTCTCCTTGCCGATACGCTCGAGAAAGTGGTCGCAGAGGCGTGGGATGTCCGAACGGCGTTCGCGAAGGGGGGGAAGCCTCAGCTCGACGACCGCCAAGCGGTAATAAAGGTCCTCCCGGAGCTTGTGCTCGTCCACCAGCTGGCGTAGCGGCCGGTTCGATGCAGTGATGAGACGCACGTCGATCACCTGTTCTTCGGAGCCGCCGACCGGCCGAATTCGCCGCTCCTGTAAGACCCGGAGCAAATCGAGCTGCATGCGAGCAGGCATGTCCCCGATCTCGTCCACGAACAGCGTGCCTCCGTCGGCCTGCTGAAAGACGCCCTGCCTCGCGTGGGTCGCCCCCGTGAACGCTCCCGCGACGTGACCGAACAACTCGCTCTCGAGAAGTCCCTCCGGTATGGCGGCGCAGTTGAGCGAAACGTAGGGAGCATCGGCGCGAGCGCTGCCTCGATGAATGGCCCGGGCAACGAGCTCCTTACCGGTCCCGCTCTCTCCCGTAATCACGACTGGCACTTCGTTGGTCGCCACGCGGTCGAGCATTTGGTAGAGCTTCCGCATCGCCTCACTCGCACCGACGAGGCCCCACCGATCACCCTCTGCGCCCGATGCCTGCAGCGAAGCGATCTCCTTCCGGGTTCGTTGCAGAGCGTCGGCCTGTCCTCGAAGCCGTTGCTCGAGCTGTTCGTTTGCCTCTCGCAAGGCGAGGTTGGCGCGTCGCAGCTCCTCCTTCTGCGCGTCGATCCGGTCGAACAGATCCGAAGTCTCGATGGCGATGGCGGCTTGATCGGCATAGGCGCGCAGCAACGCGAGGTCGGTGCCAGAAAAGCGCCCACTGGCGCTCCGGTGCTCGAGATAGAGCACGCCCCAAATTCGGCCTCGCGACTCGATGGGCAGACAGGCGACGGATTTCAACATCAGTTGGTGAACGGACAGGTAGTCCTGAACGCGAGCGTCGTGGGCGGCGTCGACCGTGATGACGGGCTCCCCGTCGATCAAAACCGTTTCGGCGATGGAGCGGCTGAACGCAGCGGTGGTTTCTCCGAGTTCTCTCTGTGCGGCACGTGTCGTTTTCGCTTGGAGCGCCCCGTCTTCGTCTACGAGCAGGACGAGCCCGCGCTCTGCACCGCTCAAAGACACCGCCCCGTCGGTGATCACCGTCAGGAGCTTCGACAGGTTTCGCTCACTCGTGAGGCGCCGCAGATTGAGCAGCAGGGGCATCAGCCCGCCCCCGAGGCGCGCGGCTTGATCGGTCTTGGTGCGCTTCGAGATCTTACGAACCGCTCGCCGCCTCGCGTCGCACCAGAATCCGCCACGAAGAGGCGGGGGAAGCGAGGTCGCCATGTCATCCCAAAGCTCGACGGCGCGTACAGCGGCCTTGCGCATCTCTTCCCGCTCGTCGCGCGAGCGGTGCAGCACGCTCACGTCCGCCCAAGTATCTGCTTGGATCCGGGCTGTGCCTTGCTCTTGTGCACGCCCCACGACCTCGGCCAGCGCCTTCATCGGATCGTCGGCGCAGAGGTGCGCGCGGAGCTCTTCGATACCGAGCGCTTCGACCGCGCTTTGCGTTCGGATCCGGCCGAGAAGCTCCGCCGTCTCCCCACCACGACCAAGCTCGATGCTGGCACGCGCCGCGAGCATCAGCGCGCGGGTCACGCCGCTGGGAGCCTTCGATGCCTGCAGCGCGTACCGTAAGGTCGTGCTCCAATCGCCGCGCGAGGCCGCGACGCGTGCGCGCACGATCGCGGACTCGCCGTCGGGCTCCCCGAGGTCCGCCAGCAGTTGCAGCGCCGCATCTTCATTTCCACAGTACGCTTGCAGCTCCGCACGCGTGAGCTGTCGGGCGCGGGTCAGAGCAGGCTCCTCAGGGGCTTCCCACAGGAGCCGAAATGCGTCGCCGAGTGCCCCACGCTCGACGTGGCACCACACCAGGTCCGCCTCGATCGCGGATCGCTCGGTCGCATCGGAGTGGTCTAGCGCTGCGCTGAGAGAGGCGAGGAGCTCGTCGAGGCCCAGTAAGGCACGATCTGACACACCCGTAGTCTAGCGGATTGTCACTCCCCCCGGAGGTCGATGATGATGACGCCCCGCTCGGACTCTTCCTCGCGCTCGGGCGGCTTCGACCCTTCTGGGAGCGGCAGGGGAAGCTCCAGCTGGGCAATCGCAGGCTTGGCCCGTTCTTCTTCCTCACGCTGACGGATTTGGTCGATGATGAAGCCTGGGAGCATGACTGCCTCTGTTCTTAACGTAGGTCAAACGACGGGCAGCACCAATATAATAACGCCTTTCCGGCTGGCAACCGGTGTGACAAAAGTGGGCCACCGTGCGGGCTTCGTATCAAAAACCTCATGATATTAGGCGGTTGAGGTCGTGACCCGCGAACGCACTGATCCGCCCGATGCACGGGATCTCCTGAGGAAATATGACCTCCTGCCCAAGCGGTCCTTCTCCCAAAACTTCTTGATCCAGCCTGGTGCCATCGCGCAGATCGCGGACGCAGCATCGGAGCTCGGCCGACGCATCGTCGAGCTCGGCCCCGGCTTGGGCGCGCTCACCCATGCTCTTCTCGAGCGCGGGTGCCACGTTCTCGCAGTCGAGCTCGACCGGGACATGGTCCGCGTGCTGCGAGAGGAGCTCGCTGACGAGCCGCGCCTCGAGGTTCGTTGCGGAGATGCTGCGGAGATCGATTTTCAGGCATATTCAAACGCTTGCGGGTCCAAGCTCGTGGTGACGGGAAACCTCCCTTACCAGGCCACCGGTGCAATCCTCCGTCAGGTGGTCTCCCACCGTGCCGCATTGACGGGCGCGGTGCTAATGGTCCAGCGAGAGGTGCGCGATCGTCTCGTGGCCGCGCCTGCCACGAAGGAGTACGGCGCGCTCACGGTCTTCGTGCGCGCCGGTTTCGAGATCGACACCTTGTTTCGGCTTCGGCCTGGCTCCTTTTACCCCGCACCGGCGGTCGACAGCGCGGTCGTGCGGCTGCTTCCACGCGAGCCGCTCCTCGCGGAGGAAACCGAGGCCTTTCGAGGGGTCGTCCGGGCGGCGTTTCAGATGCGCCGCAAGACTCTGCGCAATGCTCTGCGTGCGCTCGGAGACGCGGAACGGGTCAGCCGTGCGTTGAGCAGCGCCGGCATCGACCCGAGGAGACGGGGCGAAACGCTCTCGGTCGAGGAGTTTGCACGCCTGGGCAGGTGCTGGGAGCTCGCAGTCTGACCGCGCTGCGTGGCGAAGCGTCGCCCTGCCATGTATCGTGCGCTCCCATGCTTCGAAGCGCCCTGTCCTGCGCGGCGCTGGTGCTCTTGACCAGCTGCGCACCCAAGAGAGTCGAAAGCGCTCTCGAGAAAGCACCCCCCGTCGAGATCGCCGAAGCGCGGGCGCTCGGGTCGAGCAGGGACGTGCGCGGTGCTCAAAACGCCTACGAGAAATTCATCATCAGCCATCCCGGAACGACGGAAGCGGACCTCGCGCGGCTCGAGCTCGGCGTGCTCGACTCCGACATCGGCCGCTGCGAGAGCGCCATCGCGCATCTCGAGCAGGCCCAAGAGAGCGCGGATCGCGCGATCGGGCTTCGGGCGTCGCTTCATTTGGCGGCTTGTCAGCTGCGACTCGGAGATCCTGAGCGAGCGCTTCAGACGGTCGAGCCGATCGCAGGACGGCGGTTCTCGAGCGAGGAACAGACGCTGCTCTGGGACACCACGGTGGTCGCGGCGGAGCAGACCACCACGGCAGCCCTTGCCCTCCGGGTGATGGACACCTTGCTCGAGCACGGCGGGGTCCCGCCCGACCCGCAACGCTTGGAGGCCGCCCTCGATCTCTCGGCTGAGAAGCTGACGATCGAAGAAGCCGCGGACCTTTTTCGCGAGCTTCGCCCCGGCGCCCCGCCCCGCATCGCGGTGTCGATTCGCCTGCTCCGCCACGCCCTCGACACGCAGGACGCGGACATGGTGGCGCTTGCGTCCGGCGCGCTTCGCACGACGGATTCCGTGCAGAACGCGGAGGTAGCCCTGCTCGTGGCGCGCGCGGACGAGTTTCTCCACGGCAACCCCTATGTCCTCGGTGCGCTGCTGCCGCTGAGCGGACGCGGGCGCGAAGTCGGACGTCAGCTCTTGCAGGGCATGCAGCTCGCGGCGCTCGAGGAAGGCGGTCCAGAGCTCGCCGTCGAGGACACCGCTGGGGATCCGGCAACCGCCGCCTCAGCGGTGGAATCGCTCATCGGCGATCAGCGCGTCGTTGCGGTATTGGGTCCGGTCGGAAGTCGGACGACCGACGCGGCTGCCGAGCCGGCGCAACGTGCCGGCGTCCCGCTGTTGAGCTTTTCTGCATCGGAAGAGGTGACGAACGCGGGCGACCAGATCTTCCGCGTGCTTTACAGTCAGAGGGATGAGCTCACGGCGCTCGTCGAAAGAGCTCGAGCGCAGAGGTTGTCTCGGTTCGTGATCCTCTATCCGGACCACGGCTACGGGCGCGCGATGGAGCGGCTCTTCGATCAAGAGGTCGCCGCAGCCGGCGGGGTCTACTGCGAGGGTGTGCCCTATCCCCCCGGAACCAAGTCGTTCGCCGAATATGTGCGACTCATTCTTCAAACGAGCTGCGACGTGGTGCTTCTCGCCGATGTTGCCGATCAGGTGGCACTGATCGCACCGACCTTCGCGGCCGAGGGCGCTTGGAGTATTGCCGGCAGCGCTCTGCCCGACCACGCCGAAAGCCAGGTGCACTTTCTTCTGTCGAGCCCGAGCTGGTCGACCGAGCTTCTCGGTCGCGCACAGCGTTACCTGCAGGGCGCGCTGGTTTCGTTGCCGTTCTACGAGGCATCCGAGTCCACCTTGAACCAGCAGTTTCGCTCCGCGTACGAAACCCGATACGGTCAGCCGCCGCAGATGTTCGCCGCCTACGGCTATGACGCGTATCGGCTGATCTCAGCGACGCTGAGACAGGGACATCAAACGCGTCAGGCCCTCGGTGATGCGCTGAGGAGCGGCTCCGGCGTGATCTCCGTCACCTCGGTGGATTCGTTTTCGACCGACCGCACCCCAGCGCACCCGCCGCAGGTATACGAGGTCCGAGAAGGTTTGCTCCAGGCTGCCGAGTGACTCTCACTCTTGGGGCTCAGGCAGCGCAGACATCGCGAGAAGTTGCTCGACACCGGTGGTGTTGTATTCGACCAGGCCCTGCACTTCGAGGCCTTGGACGAGCCCGACCAGCCGCTCGAATCGCTTCCGCTGGCTCAGCCTCTCACGGATCTCGCTCTCGACTTTGCGAAGGCTCGGGTGCTCCTCGGGCAGAATTTCGGTCAGTACGATCGCATGCCATCCATACGAAGTCTTCACGACATCCCGTAAGGGGCCCTCGGACGGGGCGTCGAACAGCGCAGCTTTGTAAGCTTTTTCGAAGTTTGCCTGGACCGTGATCGCCGGGAGGTCCTCGGCCACGATTTTCAGCCCGTCTTGTCGGGGTCCCGCCTCCGCATAGCGCTCGTAGACGGCCCTCGGGTCTTTCGCTCGGCGCAGCTCCCCGAGGATCGATTCGGCCACCGCGCGCCCCTTCTCACTCGGATCCTTCACGAGAATCTGCCAAGAGCGGCGTCGTTCCGGGATCTCCAACTGGTCGCGGTGGGCTGTGAAGTCCTCCCGCACCTCTTTTTCGGAGATCGATGCCGGCGTGTTCTCGGTTTCCAGATCGTGAAGCAGCGCACGCACCATCAGACGCTCGAGCGTGCGTTCGGCGTCCGGATCGAGCGCAAGTCCGTCGCGTTCCGCCTCTTGCACCAGGAGCGCTTCGTCGATCAGCTGCTCGAGGGCGGCCTCTGCGCCGATCCCGTCTGCCCCCATGCGCGCCTCGACCTCCGATGCTCCGATTCCACGATCGCCGACACGGGCGACGAGGTCCGGAACCACCCGGGCCTTCCTCTCCGGCTGGACCTCGGGCCCGGGCGATGGGTGGTCGCAAGAGCCGAGGCCCGCAGCTCCGAGCAGACAGAGGGCGATGAAGATGCGCGCCACGGCTCACCCGCCGCCGACGCTAGTTTGCGTCACCGGCCCGACTGCGAAGGCGCGCCTGAATGGGAAGCGCCTCGCCGCGGAACTGCGCCCAGACGGACTGGCCTTCTTCGCGGGTGCGAAGCTCGTCGATCTTGGCGACCGCCGCAGGACTACCTTGGACGGCGATTCGATCGATCGCCAAGAGAGCCGCCAAACGGACGCCGAGGTCCTCGCTGCCGAGCTTGCCGACCAGCGCCTCGATGGCCTGGTCGTTGCCTCGTGCGTAGCGGCCCAACATGTAGGCCCCCTTACGCGCCTTGTTCGTATCGGAGCTCCCGGCCTTCGAAATCCAACAGTCGACGCTGTCGTCACACTCCTGGGCGAGGTCGAGCAACGGTCTGGCCTCTTCGAACTTTTCCTTGTATCCACCCGCCTCGGAAGGTTCCTCCTTCGCGATCAGCTGCGAGAGAGTCCCAGCCTCTGCTTTGTTCGCGAGGAGCGCGTAATCTTGAACCGCGATGAGGCGAACGTCTGGGTTCGACTTCGCACCAGCGGCCTGCTCGTAGATGAAGGGCATCATGTCCGCGTCGTAGGTGTGGGCGATCGCGGCGATCAGCTGACCTCGCATGGCGACGCCGTCGAAACCCTTGGGCAACTCGCCATAGACGGTCTTCAACGTCGAGCGCACTCGATCCTTCTGTCCCGCCGGAACGTCGATGCGCACCAGCGCGATGGCGGCATTCAGCTTCCGCGGCGTGTCCGACGAGGTAGCCTCTGCGAGAAGAGGCTCCAGCGCATCTGGAAAACCGAGCGCGCCGAGGGCGAAGCTGGCCTCCCCGCCGGTCACCTGTCGGACGGTCATTCGGTTCGCCAGATCGGGCCGGCGGGCCTTGACGGCATCGATGTACTCCTTCGCGATCGCGTTGGCTGCGGCATCCTTGCCATCGAGCACCGCAAGCAATGGCTTGAGCGACGGCCGGCCGATGAGGATGAGCGCCTCGGCTGCCACATCGTTCATTCGCAGCTCGGGACGGTTTGGCGCAAAGAGGAAGAGACACTTGATCAGAGCGGGCACCGCGGCGGGATCCCTCAGCTCGCCGAGCTGCTGCGCAGCCAGCCGGTTGATGAGGAAGTTCTGTTTCTCATCCTGCTTGGTTGCAATCGTCGTCAGGATTTCGGTCGCACCCTTGTCTTGCAGTGAGCCGAGCGCGCGAATCATGGAAACGCGCATCCTGTTGTCTTGTGGGCGCGCATCGGTGATGCGCTCGAGAGAGCCCGCAAGGGCTTGTATCACCGCGGGCCGCTCGTCAGCCGGAACCTCCATCACGTCGATGGTCTGTGCGGCTCGAACGGCATCTTCCTCCGATACCTCCGTTCGCCAGTTCAAGGCCTCGGTCAGCGCCGGGATGCTCCGTGCGTCTTGCATCTCGTAGAGAAGATCCAAGATGGCGAGCCCATTGATGCGGTCCTCCGGATAGTCCAGGTACGCCCGGGTCAACGGCTCGACGATGACGTCGGCGACCGCCTTCACCTCCGCACTGTTTCGATCACCACCATGGGCGGCGAGCGTTTCGGTGTAGACCTCCTTGAGATTGAAGATCGCGTTCTCTCGACGAACCGGATCGGAAAGCTCTCCGGCTTGTCCCTTCGGATCATCTTTGGCGGCGTGACAACCCAACCCGAGCGCTGCAACGAGAACTGCAACCGCCCACCCCCTGTGGCGCACAATCATTCTGAACCTCCCCACACGGTCCCGTTTCCCCATTCGTTACAAAGGCTTACGCGACCACAGCATGATAGCGAGGGCGGATCGACACTGTCAAACCTTCTTCAACCGCCCCCGATCGGCTGCAGATCCCATCGGAGGTCGGCTCGACCCCTGGCCCCCGTGAAACGCAAGACGACGAAATTCGCGTCTTCGGGGATCGTCCTGTGCCCATTCGCGTCCACGGCGGGAAAGGTCAGGCGGAAGGTCTGCCGAAACGGGTCAACTTGAGGGAAATAGACCCGATCGACCGCCGAAGGGCGCCTCACTTCTTCCATGCGTATGGGCACGGTCTGGTTGCCGTCGGGGTCGATGAGGAGGACACGCCAGGCCGACTGCCGCCCTGCGAGGTTCGATTCTCGGAAATCCATCCCCGCCAAGGTGACGAAGAACCGGTGCTCCTGCCGCGAGCTCTGCAGGCTCGCTTGGAGCATCTCGTCGCGGGCCTCCGGCTCGAGGCTGAAGTCGTACGCGTACCGAATGACATAGGCCCAGCGGAACTCCCACGATTCGAAAGTCGCCGACACGAAGATCTCATGCGAGAGCTCGCGCCAAGAGAACGATTCCTCGCTGCGCGTCCATGCTTCCCAGATACCGGGATACGACTCGGGCGTGAAGGTGCGCGAACCGGGCTCCATCGAGATTCGAGGCTGCTTGCAACCGAACGCCGTGAGGACGGCGAGCAGCAGCCACATTCGCCGAATCATGGTTCCCCCATGAAGTCGGTTCGATCGTAAAGCGCGCCAAAAGGGACTCCGGCTTCACGAATCGCGGCTGCGCCGCCCTCGAGGCGATCGACGACGGCGACGACGCCCGCGACCTTCAATCCCGCATCGCGAACGGCTTGGATCGCCCGAAGCGTCGAGCCGCCGGTGGTCACGGTGTCCTCGACGATCGCCAACTTCGCACCGGGCGCAAGCCGGTCGGCGCCCTCGAGCATCTTGCGCGTGCCGTGGTCTTTGGTGGACTTGCGAATGTAGACCGCATCGATGGGGCTCCCGTGCGACCAAGAAGCGCAGGCGACCGCGGACGCGAGCGGGCAGCCCCCGAGCTCGACACCGGCAACGGCGGAAACGGGACCCATGACGTCGCGAATTCGTTCGAGCAGGGCGTTGCCCGCGAGTGCGTGCCCCTCGGCCGAAAGCACGGCCGGCTTGCAGTCGATGAAGAAGTCGCTTTCTTTCCCGGAGCTCAAGACGAAGTGGCCGCGCCGAAAACCATGTTCCCGCAGGAGCTCGAGAAGTCGTTCCACCAGGCTGTTCCACCACGTCCCGGCCCGTCGCGCAACCGCGAACGCACGTCGCCTGAGGGCGAGGCGTCGGGCTTCGTGGTAGGGTCCGGCGCCCTACTGGCGAGCTCAGAGGACACGTTGCCGAAACCCGATGCCCCGCTTCGCGCCATGGACGACTTGCTCGTGCTCTTTCACGAGGCGGAGAAGCCTCGGGAGCGTTGGCGGATCGGCACCGAAGCGGAGCGAATCGCCGTGCGAAAAGCGGACGGCGCCCATCTGCCTTATGACGGGCCCGTCAGTGTCTTGGCGATCTTCGACCGGCTGATTCGAGATTTCGGCTGGAAGGCGGAGCGTGAGACCGAGGACGGCCCGATCATCGCCCTTCAGCGCGGCGAGGCCTCGGTGACGCTCGAGCCCGGATCGCAAATCGAGTTGTCGGGAACGCCCTACGAGACGGTGCACCAGGGAAAGGCGGAGTCTGACCGACACTGGGCGGAGCTGCGGCCCGTGATCGAAGACCTCGGGCTCGTTTGGCTCGGGCTCGGTTGTCATCCTTTCGCTTCGGTCGAGGAGCTCGGATGGGTGCCCAAGCTCCGTTACCAAGTGATGCGCCGCTACATGCCGACGCGGGGCTCGCTGGCGGGCGACATGATGACCAAGACCTGCACCGTGCAGGCCAACCTCGACTACTCCTCCGAAGAGGACGCCATGCGCAAATTGCGCGTGGGGCTTCGCGCGCAACCAATCGTCACCGCGATGTTCGCCAACAGCCCCTGGGAGGGCGGAAAGCGAAGTGGTTATCGATCGTATCGGGCCTTGGTCTGGTTACACATGGACCCAGACCGGTCTGGGCTCCTCCCCTTCGCGTGGAAGGACCAGCCGTCTTATCTCGACTACGTCGAGTGGGCGCTCGACGCGCCGATGTTCCTCGTGAAACGCGAGGGGCGCGCCTTTTACAACACCGGCCAGACGTTCCGCGCATTCATGGAAGAAGGATTTCAGGGTGTCATGGCGACCTACGGGGATTGGATGACTCACCTGCGAACGCTCTTTCCCGAGGTGAGGCTCAAGAACACCCTCGAGTACCGGGGAGCCGATGCACAGCGTCCGGAGATGCTGTTCGCGCTTCCGGCCCTCTGGAAGGGGCTCCTGTACGATGCGGATAGCTTCCGGTCGCTCGAAGACTTGGTGGACCGTTGGTCGTATTCCGAGGTCGAGCGAGAGCGTGATGCGTTGGCGCGCCACGGTGTGCGTACCCGGTTCATGAATCGGGAGGCGATCGATTGGGCAGGCGAGATCCTCGAGCTGGCGGAGGCGGGCCTGAGGCGAATCGGCGCCCAGAACGAGGCAGGCGAAGACGAGACCACGCTACTGGGTCCGCTGCGCGCGCTTCTCGAGTCCTCGCGGTGCCCGGCGGACGTTCTGCTCGAGCAAGTCGGCGAAAGCCTTCCATCGCGTGAAGCGGTGATCCGTGTGGCGGGGCAATGGTAGAGGGGAGCCACCGAGACTTGCTTCTACGCGCCCGCATGCGCCGGGCCGGCCCGGGTGTCGGCGCGCAACGTCCCGGCGCGTTGCTGTAGAACACGACCGAGGACGTTGCCCTTGAGCACCGCGGAGCTGCAAAGCATCCCGCCCATCAACGCGCCTACGACACCAGCAGAGCAGACGTCGGCGCCCGTCAGGTACAGGCCCGTGATCGGCGTCCTCGGACGAAGCCATCGTTGCTCGAAGCGATGGGCCGTGTGCTGAAGGCCGTAGATCTCTCCGTGCGGATGCGCCGCGAAGTTGCGCGTCGTGAGCGGCGTCGACAGCTCCGCGATCTCGACGCGTCCGCGCGTCTTTGGGGCGTGCTTGTAGAGCGCGTCGAGAAGCCGCTCGGTCAGGCTCGCCTTGAGGTCGTCGTACTCGGCGCCGCGCTTTTTCCAGGAGGTGTTTTCCCACGCCTTGAACGCGTCGTAAGACCCTAGTGTGATGGCTTCGATCGTCGACCGGCCGGGGTAGCGCCGATCGAAGTCGGGGTCCTTGGCAGAGGGGAACGATAGATAGACCACCGGCAGCGGCGCGCTGAGATCCCCCTGGAATCGCTCGAAGTTCTCTTCGTGCCTGTGGTTTCGATAGACCCACAGGTTGGTCTTTTCGAGACCGAGGTCCGCAGCGCTGCCCTCGAGCCCCACGTAGAGCGACAGATGCGCGATCGATGCTCCCACGGCATCGACCTTGCTCGGGAAGCCAGTGGACCGTGCCACCGTCTCGGGCAGCAAACGCGTGAAGGTGTTCACCGCGCCTGCGTCGCTGATGATCGTCGGAGCGCGAAGCGGACGGCCGTCGGCGAGCCGAACGCCGACGGCTCGCTCGTCCTCGATCAGAATCTCGGTGACCTCCGCATTGGTGATCACTTCGCCACCGGCCCTTTCGATCACCGGGAGGATGGTTTCGGCAATGCGCCCCGCACCGCCGACGGGATAGGCGGCGCCTCGAAGGTAGTGGCTCACCACCATCGCGTGAATGAAGAAGCTGCTCTTTGCCGGCACCAGTCCGTAGTCGCCGAACTGTCCGGTCAACACCCCGATGAGCTCCTGATTCCGTGTGATCTCCTCGAGCACCTGCCGGGTGGTGCCGAGCGCGCCCTTGAGAACCGGCCGGCGCATCATTCCGCCAAACAGCCTCGAGACGAACGGGGGCATCGCCTTTTCCGCATAGAACATCTGAGCCTTCTTGGCGGTGGCGATCACCTTTTCCAAATATCGATCGATCGCGTCTTTCTCGTTTGGAAAATACTCGTGCATCCGTGCGCGGAAGCGTTCTTTGCCCTTGACGAAGTCGTACGAGCGTTCCCCGAGAATGATGCGGTCGTAGACATCCCCCATGTCCGCCCATTCGAGCTGGCCGTCCGTGACGAAATCGAAGATCCGCCGGGCGGAGCCGCGAGGATCGGATACGTCACCGATGTAGTGAACGCCGACGTCCCACTCGTAGCCGGGTCTGCGGAACGTGTGGGTGAAACCGCCGGCTGTATAGTGCTGTTCCAACACGAGAACGCGCTTCCCGGCGAGCTTCGCGAGGGTTGCCGCAACCGAGAGGCCGCCGATGCCCGAGCCGATGACGATCGCGTCCCACCGATCGGCAAGACCGGGATGTTGCTTGTATGATCTTCCAACCCTCATCGCCCTCCTATACCACCAAGGGGAGCGAGCGTCCCTACTTCAACGTGACGGCGGCCCAGCTGCGTTTGCCCGCCTTGATCACGTAGCGGCGCCCCTTGTCGAGCTTGGCTTGGGGGTCGGTGATCCGTTCGCCATCGACCTCGACGCCCCCTTGCTGAATGCGCCGGCGACCATCGCTCGAGCTCTTGACGAGGCCGATGTCGCTCAGCAGCTTCGGTACCCAGACCTCATCCTCGTCGAGGACGAGCTCGTGCTCTGGCATGTCGTCCGGCACTTCGCGCCTCGAAAACTGGGCGAGCCACGAAACCTCGGCCTCATCGGCCTGCTTGCGGTCGTGATAGCGCGTGACGATTTCTTTGCCGAGAACGATTTTGGCATCCCGCGGATTCATCTGGCCCGCTTGGCAGGCGCGCTTCATGTCCTGAATCTCGTCCTTGGGCTTTTCCGACAGCAGCTCGTAATAGCGCCACATCAAGTCGTCCGAAATGCTCATCAGCTTTCCGAATTGCTCCTTCGGCGGCTCGGTCACACCGACGTAGTTGTCGAGCGATTTGCTCATTTTCGCTCCGGCGATTCGACCGTCTTCGGATCGGGCGTTGATGCCTTCGAGGATCGGAGTCGTCATGACGATTTGGGGGCGTTGCCCCATCTCTCGCATGATTTCTCGGCCGACCATCAGGTTGAACAGTTGGTCGGTGCCCCCGAGCTCGACATCGCATTCCAACACGACCGAATCATAAGCCTGGGCGAGCGGATACAGGAGCTCGTGGATGGAGATGCTCTGGTGCTCCGCCCAGCGGCGTTTGAAGTCGTCGCGCTCCATCATCCGTGCCAACGTGTACTTGCCAGCCAGCCGAATGACGTCGTCGAACGCCATCTGTCCGAGCCACTCGCTGTTGTAGACGATTTGGGTCTGATCCCGGTCGAGAATCTTGAACGCCTGCTCGGCATACGTCTTCGCGCCCTCGAGGATTTCGTCGCGTGTGGGAACAGGACGTGTGGTGCTCTGGCCCGACGGATCACCGATCTGAGCGGTGAAGTCACCGACGATGAATACGACTTGATGCCCCAGCTCCTGAAACCGACGCATCTTGTTGAGGAGCACCGTATGCCCGAGATGCAGATCCGGACGCGTCGGATCGAAGCCGGCCTTGATCTTGAGGGGCCTCCCTGTGCCGAGGCGTTCGAGGAGCTCCGACTCGACGTGCAGGTCGACCACGCCGCGCTTGAGCTCGGCGAGCTGCGCTTCGGCTTTCATCTGCAACCTCTATTCGCCGGGCCCGGCGACGTCGGCGTTGACGAGCTCCTTGAGCTCTTTGCCGACCTTGAAGAAGGGAAGGCGTTTTTCAGGAACCGGCACGGGCCTGCCCGTCCGCGGGTTGCGTCCGCTGTATGACTTGTACTCGCGAACCGTGAAGCTCCCGAAGCCGCGGATTTCGATCCCCTCCCCCTGCTCGAGCGCCGACGTCATCGCGTTGAAAACGCAGTTTACGACCTGTTCCGCACGGCTTTTGGTGATCTTCGTCCGCTGGGCTACAGCGTCGATGAGCTCCGACTTCGTCATCGATTCTCTCCCCATTGGGCGCCCAGTATATCCAGGCCCCCAGGCGCGTCAATAGCGATTTCGCGCACTTGCGCCCTATCCCGGCATTCTGGCACAGAGCGCGTGCCAGTGTGAAAAAAGAGTTCCAGCATCGCTTTGTGAGGAGAATCGCACTCGCGATGGCGACGCATCACGCGGAGCCGTCGAGCGCGGCCACCACGTCGGCGATCAGCTCGTCCGTGTCCTCGATGCCCACCGCATAGCGGACGAGGTTGTTGCGGATGCCGATCGCTTCACGTTCCTCGGTGCTGAGCTCGAAGTAACTCATCAGGGCGGGCTGCTCGATCAACGACTCTACGCCGCCGAGGCTCGGGGCGATCCGGGGAATTCGACACGCGTCGATGAAACGGCTCGTGCCTTGCAAGTCGGCATCGACCTCGAAGGTCACCACCCCTCCGAACCCCGTCATCAGGCGTTTGGCGGTCTCGTGGTTTGGATGGGAGGTCAAGCCAGGATACCAGACCCGCCGCACTCGCCCATGCCGCTCGAGCCGTTCGGCAAGCGCCTGTGCCGAAGCGTTCTGCTGCTCGACACGAAGCGCCAAGGTCTTCATGCCGCGATGAATCAGATAGGCAGCGTGCGGATCGAGGCACGCACCAAAGACGCTACGAAGGTCCCGAACGAGCGAAATGAGACCAGCATTCCCAGCGACGACGCCTCCGAGCACGTCGTTGTGGCCAGCGAGGTACTTCGTCGCACTGTGCACGACGATGTCGATTCCGCATCCGGCGGGCCTGAAGTTCACGGGCGTTGCGAACGTGCTGTCGATGAGCGTCTTGATCTTCTTTTCACGGCAGACCTCGGCCACTCGCTCGAGGTCCGGAATCGTCTGGTAGGGGTTGGTCGGTGCCTCCGCAATGACCAGTCGGGTTTCGGCGCGAATCGCCGCCGCGAGGGCCTCGACGTCTGCGGGTGGGATGAGCGTGCTCGACACCCCAAACCGCTCGAGGAACGTCGTCACGAACTGTCGCGTTCGACGATAGCAGTCGGAGAACAAGATCACGTGCGAGCCCGATTTCACCAAGGCCAGGATCGTCGAGGTCATCGCGGCCATCCCACTCGAGAAGGCGAGAGCATCTTCGGTGCGCTCGAGCGCGGCGACCTTCTCCTCGACCAGACGCACCGATGGGTTTCCGTAGCGGCCGTACTCTTGACGTTCTTTTTGCCCCTCGAAGTAGGCGATCAGCTCGGCCGTGTCCGCGAACGAATAGGTTGCGGTCTGAGTGATGGGCGCCGCCAACGCGTCGTACGGATACGTTCTCGGCTCACCACCGTGAACCGCCAACGTCTTCTGCGAAATGCCGTCTTCATCCGACACGAAGGCGTGAGCGTAGGTGAGCGGATCTAGCGATGCAACCTCCGGTGCTCCGGAAACACCTGCCCCTCTCGGATGGCTATGGCTGGGTGCAGAGGTCGGCCCCGATGTCCCACACGCAGTCGAACGCGGGGTCTCCCGGACCGGGATTCGATTGCTGTCCGTTGGAGACATAGGTTCGGCTGCTCGGCGGACCAGTGAACGCCGGAGCAGACCCGGGATACACGACCGCCGCGTAGTTTCGAGAGCGCGCGAAGACCGCTTCACCGATGGTGACCGCCGAGCCCGTCCTGAGATTGACGCTGCCAGTGTCATCCGTTCGACCGCCGTACCAGATCATCACGTGATCGAGGATCGAACCGCTCGACCCCTGGTTGAAATCGATTCCCCGCCAAAACAGCGGTGCGCTCACGTCCATGCTGGTGAACATGATCGGTGCGGAGGGGGTCCCACGGGCATCCAACGTTCCATCATTTCCCTCACCTACCCGGAGTCGTCGATCCTCGGCGAATCGAAGCTCCGCTCCTGGCATGATGGTGAGGATCGGGACCGGCGCGAGCGGGCTCGACCGTCGAAGCTCGAGGTCGCCCTGAACGACGTACGGCACGTCATTCGCAGGCCAAGTGGCGGTTCGATCGATCGCGTCGCCCACGACCCAGACGCCCTCGTGCTCGCGCATGCCGGAGGTGTCGTTGCCCGTCATCGAGTTTCCCGAGCCGAAGCGGCCGACGAAGTTCGCGTAGATGCGAACGGCAGAGAACCGGGAGCCCAGGATCATGTTGTCGTTGCACAGATCTGCGCAATGCGTGGAGTCGGCGAAGGTCATGCCATAGCCGTTGCTCAGCAACACGGTCGTGTTCGAAATCGCAGGCGTGGCAGCGAGTCCGCCGAATGGCTCGACGACAATCGCTGCGCGCCCGGTCGCCGCCCCAAGCGCTGGATTGGAGCCCGCGGCTTCGAGGACTGCATGGCTGATGCGCGACGTTCCGTTGCCGCCGGATCCACGAAGTCGAATCCCGCTCCAATATCCGGCCCCGGCCGCAGGCTCGAAGACCACCGGCTCTCCGGGCGTTCCAAGGACCTCGAGCTGGCTGCTCGTGATCGTCAGCCTTCCGTCGAGAGGCATTTCCACTCGGCTTCCCGCTTCGATGCGCAACGACCCGTCGCTCACGGTCAGACTGCCCGTAGGCCGAATCGGTTGCACCGATGCGTCTGCCGCCAGCGGCTTGTACCAGACCATTTGCGCGCCCTGGCTCGTTCCAGCTCGAACTCGCAGAGGCGCCTCGTAGGTGTTCGAGGGCTGCAGCAGGTCATCGAAGCCGACGAGCGCGGCGCTCACCGAGAGGCCTACGACATCGAGCACGCTACTCTCGAAGGACCTCAGCCGCGCATCGTTCGCGAGATGGACGCCGGTCGAGCCAGATTCGCTGCTCTGAATGAGACAGCGCTCGACGATGGCAACGCGCTCGCCCGGAGTCGCCGGATCCGCGACACGCAGGCCACCGGTCACAGCTGCGCTGACCCCTTCGATCCGGATGTCCCGCAGCGCAGTTCCCGACTGGGTGAGACGCTCCAGAAAGACGCCGTCCCATGTGCTGCCGTCGGGCACCATCCGAATCGGCTCCGCGGCCGTCCCCGACGCGATCAGCGTGCCTTGCTCGGTGCCGGTGGCGACCTGCAGGCGCCTACCCGGCGCGAACCGCATCTCGGTCCCCGGTGCGATCGTCAAGGTGCTTCCGCCGCGGACGGTCAGACCGTTGAGCAGGTAGAACGGAACCCCATAGTTGACCCAGGCGGCCCCCGCTCTACTCACGACGGTCCCGCGAACGAGGACACGATCCAAGCCGTTCCCGAGCAGATTGAGGTTGGCGCCGAGGGTCGAGACCTCGTCGGAGCCCACGCTGATCGGGGAGCGGCCGTTGCCCGTGAGCTGGTTGCCGTCGAACCAGTCGAACGTATCGGAGCCAGCGCCCGCCTGCGCGAACAGTCCATAGTTCAGGCTTTCACGGATGATCGAGTCGGTGATGCGCGGTGCAGAGCCACTCAGCACCTCGACGGCGCCTCGATCCATTTCGGCGTTTCGCCGCCCTCCGAACTCCACCACCACGTTTCGCAAGACAGTCGTCGCGGAGATCAAGTTGGCGCCGAACCGAAGGCCTCGATAGTGACCGCTCGGCACCGGGCCGCCGACGTCTTGAAACCGCGTGAAGACGATTTGGTCACCAGCTCCGGGCTCGCCGCCGTTCGCGATGAGCGCCCCTGCACTGGCGACCCCAACCTCGATCAGCAGGTTCGTGTTTCCGGCAAACATCACCACGGCTCCGGGCTCGACTGTCACGGTTGCACCGTTTTCGATGCTCACGTTGCCCGTCACGACGTGCGGGCTGTCGAGTGCCGTCAGCGTGGTGTCTGTCGCGATCGAGCCACTCAAGATCAAGCCATCACCCTCCGTGACCGTAAAACGCTTCGCAAGGATCGTCGTCGAGCCTTGGTCGACGACGACGTCGTGCACCCCCGACGGACGCCCGAGGTCGATGGGAACGGTTGCAATCAAGGTGGTCTCATCTATGAAAGTCGTCGCTAGCGTCTCGGTGTACGCCCCACGCTGTAGGCGGATCACCGGCATGCCCGCGCTGACGAAGCCGTCGCCGCGCAGAACGATCGGAACCTCCGACTGACGTCTGCCAGCAGCCGGTGTGATCGAGTCGACGCGAGCCGGAGGAGCGACCACGGTGATGTCGATCGCGACGCGGTCCATCCCCTCGCTGTTGGTCGCCACGAGCTCGAACGAGTGCACGCCGATGTCGGCTTCTTCGGGGACCGGTTGGCTCGACGACGCCGAAAGCAAGCCGGTGAGCGGATCGAACGACAGGAAATCCGGAAGGGTCCCCGAAGTCGTCAGCACTGGGGCAGGTTGCCCCGTAGCCGTCGCCGACGCGCCAGGGAAGCGTTCTCCAACCTCGAGCCTGAAGCTCGTCTCCGGCGTCACGGTGAGGATCGGGCTGGCCGGAGGGTAGACGGCCTGAACCGAGATCGTCGCCTCGTCGCCTATTCCGAGCACGTTCTCCGCACGTATGGTGTAGCGGTACTCGATCTCGCCGTTCGTCTGGGACGCCGTGAAGCCCACCTCGCCGGTCTGTCGGTCGATCGTGATGGCGAGGTCCGCGGGAACAGTCGCTCCGACCAGTGTCCAGACGACACCCGCGCTCTCGCTTTGCGGAGTGAGCTCGACATCGTAACGGTACGCCGAACCCACGAAGATCGTGTCGGGAGGCGGCGACGTGACGAGATCGATCTCGGGAATGGGTGGGCGGGGATCGACGATCACCGTGAACTCTTGAACGCCGGGGTCGCCGAGCCCGTTGTCGACCCGGAGCGCAATCGTGTAGTCGCCCGGCCCCACAGTGGCGGTGTCCCACTCGACCCTGACCGCGGAGCCGGTGGGCGGGCTGGTGACGATGGTCACCGCGGGCGCCGGATTTCCCATGGAAGGCTCCTCCACCGTCCATCGAATCGTCGGCGCGCCGGAGGCCGTCGCCTCGTACACGAGCACCTCGCCGGCGTAGAGACGGGTGGGAGGCATCGAGGTGATCACCGCGGGACCGCCGGTGTCCTCGACGGTAACCATGAACTCCTGATCCGCAAAGAGACCACCATCCTCTTCGGTTGCCCGGATCGCGACCCTCTGCGGTCCGACCTGGGCTACGCTCGGCGTCCAACGGACTGCACCCGTCTCCACGTCGATCGTCAGCCCTTCGGGAGCGATCGGCGCGCTCCACGACACCGAGCCGTTGGCTGCGACGGCGGGGTCGTAGGTGTACTCTGCCGCTACCGTGGCTTCGGTTGGAGGCTCTGTGAGGAACACCGGTCCGCTCAAGCCCACGACCTCGACGTCAAACGCCTGTGTGGCGCTTCCCGCGAGGTTGGAGACGCGAACCTCAATCAACACTGTACCCGTCGCCCGAGGCGTCCACGACACCATTCCGTTGGCAGCGTGAATCCGAAACCCCTCCGGAGCCGACACCACGGCGAAAGCGAGCGGCGTCATGCCGACTGCGGTCACCCTGTACTCGAACGGAACATCGACCGTCGCAGAGGTCGGCGGCGTCGACGTGATCGTCGGAGCGACCCGTGCATTGGGCGTCGTGCCCCCGCCGCACCCGGTGGCACACAGCCACGAGACAGCACACGCCGCCAACGCGATTCGCATAGGTCGATTCATCAGGTCTCTGAATTCCTATGCTAGCAGATATTTGTATCCGGTATGTAACCAGGAATGAGTGCGTTCACCGGATGCGTTCGGGTTCTCAGTCCCGCCCGTAGGCAAGATCGGCTTCGACCTCGTCGGTAGACACCGTCGGGCGAATCGCCCATCCCTTGAGCGAGGAGCGCCTCCACACCTGCCTGAGCGCCTCGATCAAGTCGGTCCACACCCGCGCCTGCCTCCGCCGTGCCTCCGCGTAGAGCTCTGGGTCCATCTGATTGAGGATAGGGTCCATGATCGGCTCCTTTCAGCCGTGATATGAAGTGCTTAGCGCCTGGTGAGCGCAGGTGGACGCAGCTTGATGGCGCACTTTTGCAGTTGTCAGGCCGGACTAGGCCTGCGATGCTGCAGGCCATGTTCAACTGGGACGATGTTCGGTATTTCCTCACGCTTCAGCGCCACGGCACCCTGGCTGCAGCTGGCGCTGCACTTACGCTGGACCCGACGACCGTCGGCCGCCGGCTCGTGAAGCTCGAAGAGGAGCTCGGTGCCCGGCTGTTCGATCGGACGCCCAACGGCTACGTCTTGACCGACGCGGGCCATCGACTGTTGCCTCGGGCTGAGCGGATCGAACGGGAGACCCTCGGAGTCGAGCGGGACGTCGCGGGCGAAGATCAGAAGCTCGAGGGCGTCGTCCGCGTGACCGCCACCGAGATGCTCACCACGCGCTTCATCGCCCCGCACCTTCGTCGCTTTCGCGAGAGGTACCCGGAGATCCAGCTCGAGCTGAATTGCACCAACCTCGAGGTCAATCTGGCCCGGCGCGAAGCGGACGTCGCGCTTCGTCTCGCCCGCCCCACCCAAGAGGACCTGATCATCAAGCGGCTCTCCTTCATTCACCTCGGGTTGTATGCGTCGCTCGACTACGTCGATCGGTTCGGCCTTCCCAAGGGCTCACTCGCCGGCCATCAAATGATTCTCTTCGCCAACGTTCGTCCGTTTCAGCGCGAAAACGATTGGATCGAGGCGCGCATGGACGGCGCCCGCGTGGCGCTGCGTTCCGACAGCGTCTCCGCCATCTACTCCGCGACCGTGGCCGGGACGGGGATTGGCCTTCTGCCCTGCCTCGTCGCCGATCACGACCGACATCTTCTGCGGATTCCGGTCGAGGGCGAGCCCGAGCCCCGCCAAATCTGGCAGGCGGTTCATCAGGACCTTCGGGACAGCGCACGGATTCGCGCCGTGCTCGAGTTTCTGGGCAAGACGTTGACGCCGCCGGCGGAACAAGGCTCGGCAGCGTGAAGATCACCAGCGGCTAGCAGAGCGTAATGCCTTCAGGCGCCATCTTGACGGACAACCGCCGGGCGCCCCAGGCCCCCGGCGTCGCTTCGAACACGCCCGCGCAGTCGATGCCGCAGGTGGGGCAGGCTCCGTCGAGTAGGTTCCAGCTCAACACTTCATACCAGTTGCGGGCGATGAGCGCCGTTCCACAGCTCGAGCAGTACGTCGTGTCGCCTTCGGGGTCATGAACGTTGCCTGTATAGACGTGATGAACGCCCGCCTGTTTCGCGATGTCCCGCGCCCGCCTCAACGTCGCACGCGGCGTGGGAGGGACGTCACGCATCTTGTAGCTTGGATGGAAGGCCGAGAAGTGTAGCGGCACGTTGGGGCCGAGCTCGCCGACGACCCAGTCTGCCAACTGGCGGATCTTCTCGTCGGCATCATTGTGCCCGGGGATCACCAAATTCGTGATCTCGAACCAGACGTCGGTTTCGTGTCGGAGGTATCGCAGCGTGTCGAGCACTGGCTCGAGCTGGCCGCCGGCGATACGGCGGTAGAAGTCGTCGTCGAACGCCTTCAAGTCGACGTTCGCGGCGTCGACGAACGAAAAGAGCTCCGCGCGTGGCTCCGGATTGACGTAGCCGGCCGTCACCGCCACGGAGCGGAGACCCCGATCTCGGCAGGCCGCGGCAACGTCTCGCGCGTACTCGAGAAAGATCACCGGATCGTTGTAGGTGAACGCCACGCTTCGACAGCCGAGCCGCACCGCGGCTTCGGCGATCTCCTCGGGCCCCGCGGCATCCGCGAGCGTGTCCATCTCTCTCGACTTGGAGATGTCCCAATTCTGGCAGAACTTGCAGGTCAGGTTGCAGCCAGCGGTTCCAAAGGAGAAAACCGGCGTTCCCGGGAGAAAGTGATGGAGCGGTTTCTTTTCGATGGGATCGACGCAAAAGCCGCTCGAGCGGCCATAGCTCGTGAGCACAATCGCATCACCTTCACGGGCGCGAACGAAGCAAAGGCCGCGTTGCCCCTCGTGGAGCTTGCACGCACGTGGGCACACCTCGCAGAGAACCCGCCCATCATCGAGGCGAGTCCAATACTCGGTCTTCACGGTCGATGCACACGTTCCGGCCATCATCACTACCGTGCGCATGACAGCGTCTCCTGGCAAGGGCGGCAACATGGCGTTGACAAATATCTAGGCGTGCGCAGAGTCACGAGATGGTGACCGTTCGATCCCCTGCCGTCGCGGGATCTTTTTACCCTGCCGATGCAAATGCCCTGCGCCGCATGATTCGCGAGCAATTGGCTCGAGCGCGCGCATCTTTTGTGCCGCGCGGTCCTCTGCCTAAAGCGCTGATCGTCCCACACGCAGGCTATGTCTACTCGGGCCCGGTCGCCGCCCAGGCTTTTGTTCTGCTCGAAGGCGCGCGTGAGCGCGTCGAGCGCGTCGTGCTCCTCGGCCCGAGCCACCACGTCCCGTTTTCGGGCCTCGCGGTACCGAGCAGCGACGCCTTCGAGACTCCCTTGGGGCGCGTGCTCATCGATGGCGAGCTGCGGCGTCGGGTGCTCGATTTGCCGTTCGTGGAAGTCTTCGACGAAGCACACCACTGGGAGCACTCGCTCGAGGTCGAGCTCCCGTTTCTGCAGGAGGTGCTCGGCACCTTCGCGCTGCTGCCCATCGCTGTGGGAAGAGCGACCGCGGAAGAGGCCGGGAAGGCCCTCGAAGCCGTGTGGGGAGGAGAGGAGACTCTGCTCGTGATCAGCTCCGATCTGAGCCACTACCACGACTACGAGACCGCCAAGCAAATGGACAACGCGACTGCCTCTGCGATCGAAAGCTTGGATCCCGAACGGATTGGTCACGAAGACGCCTGTGGGCGCATCGGGGTGCAGGGGCTTCTCGGTCTCGCACGTCGGCATTCGCTCGCTGCGCACACCCTCGACTTGCGAAGCTCCGGCGATACGGCAGGCGGACGCCGTGAGGTCGTCGGCTACGGTGCGTGGGCGTTCACCGTGTCCAAGAACGGCTCTCCGTAACTCTGCAGACGCGCAGGCCCCATGCCATAGATGTCCGCGAGCGCCTTCATCGACGCGGGTTTGTACGCGGCGATCTCGAGTAGAGTTCGGTCGTGGCAGATCACATAGGCGGGGACACCTTTGGCGCGCGCGATTTCGAGCCGGGTGGCGCGCAGCCTTTCGAAGAGTGAAGGGTCGACATCGTCAGGAAGCTCACGGTCGGCTGGCGTACGGTCTTTCTTGGCCCGCCGCATCCGGCCTGCCTCCGGGGATGGAACGAGGACGCGCACGGGCGCTTCGCCCTTCATCGTCGAAATCCCGAGGGCAGTGAGATGCGGAATCGGAAACTCGCCTGCGGTGAGGTCGACCAGGCCTGCGGTGATCAGCCGCCGAAGGAGCGCGAGGACCCATGGCCTCGGATGATCGCGGAGCAAGCCGTGCGTCGTGAGCTCGGTCAGCCCGAGCCGGCGAAGGCGTTCGTTGTCCGTCCCATGCAGCATCTCGGAGACGAGCGTCAGACCCGCGCGCCCTTGGTTACGCGCGACGCCTGCCAAGGCCTTACGTACCACGAGCGCCTCCGCATCCGATGCGCTCCGCACGGCGCCCTCCTCGCCTCGTTCCTCGAGTCGCTCGCATACGTCACAGTGACCGCAACCCCCCAATGTCTCTTGCTCGTCACCGAAGTACTTGAGGATGAAGTCGTGCCGGCAACTCCCGGCTTCTACATAGCGCATGAGATCGAGGAACAGGCGCCACTGCTGCTGGACGTGCGCCGGGTCGGGGACTCCTCCGGGCTCCCGGCCGCCGCTAAACCCGATCAAGCGGCGCCGAAGCCCGAGGTCGCCGGAGCTCGTCAGCAAGAGACCGTGAGCGGGCTGCCCATCGCGACCCGCGCGGCCTACCTCCTGGTAGTAGGCCTCGACCGACCCGGGGGCTTGCACGTGCACCACCGCGCGAATGTCCGGCCGGTCGATGCCCATCCCGAACGCGTTGGTGGCCACGACGACGTCGAGGGATCGGTCTGCGAAACGCCGGTTGACCTCCTCGCGGACGGCAGCGGAGAGGCCCGCGTGGTACGCCGCAACCCGCCACCCCTCTCGGCGTATTACCTCTGCGACCTTTTCGGTGTTTCGTCGTGTCGCCGCGTACACGATCGCACCTCCTCGAGGATTCTCGGGAATGCCGAGGGCCTCGCGGAGCGCGGCGAGCAGCCGCTGACGCCGCTGCGCTGAGCTGTCGCTTTCGATGACGGCCAGGTGGAGGTTCGGTCTGGAGAAGCCGCGCAGAATGACTGCGCTCTCGGAGGAGCCGAGTCCGAGTCGCTCTTGAATCTCCTGCCTGACGATCGGCGTAGCCGTCGCCGTGCAGGCGATCACGCGGGAGGGACGCAGACGCTCGATGACCTCGCCAAGACGCAAGTATGAAGGCCGGAAGTCATGTCCCCACTGCGAGATACAATGTGCCTCGTCGATCGCGAGCAGCGGTGGTCGAAGCCGGGCGAGGCCCTCGACCAGCCGAAGCGACTCGAGCCGCTCGGGCGCGACGTAAACGAGCTGGTAGCGACCGCGGAAGAGCTCGCCCTCACGGTCGCGCAGCTCCCCCGGATCGAGAGTCGATGCGAGGTAGGTCGCGGCCACGCCGCGCTGGGTGAGCGCGCGCACCTGATCCTCCATGAGCGCGATGAGCGGCGAGATCACGATCGAGGTGCCGTCCAACACCGCCGCCGGAAGCTGGTAGCAAAGGGACTTGCCCCCGCCCGTCGGCGCGATCACCAAGACCTTCTGCCGGCCCTCGAGCAATTCCTCGATCGCTTCGCGCTGCCAGGGATGAAAAGCCGAGAGCCCAAACCGCTCACGCAACGCCAAGTCGAGATCGATCATGAACGGAAGGCACCCTAGTGCGCCCGATGACTGCACGCCACACCCATCGGCCAAACAAACCGCACGTTGCCCCGACAAACCCACCTCACGGAGCTTCGCTGACGCTGACGTCCCGGAGCTCGGGATGGGCAGCACAGCGAGTGGGCCAGGAGCCCCCCTTGTGTGGACATGAGAAGACGGCGACGGGGTCCCGCTCGCGAGCACGCCCGTGGCGAGCCGTCCTCCGGCGTTGTAGTCGCCGCAGCGGCAGCTTCAGCCCGACTCAAGAGACCGAGATGCAGAGCTCGGACCGATGCGAGTGGATAGGAAGCGTTCGATGTGAGCGGCGACTTCCGAGGGGCGTTCCAGGGTGAGCATGTGGCCCGCTCCGTCGAGGACGTGCAGCTCGTTGTCCGGAATGTGGGCCGCCAGGTACTCGGCATACTTCGGCGGCGTCAGCGGGTCCCGGGTGCCCGCGACGATGAGAGCCGGTACTCGAATCGCATGTAGGTCTTTCATGCGATCGAAGCGGTCGGCTGCGCCCCAGTCGATGACGCCCGTTCGGCTCGGGGTGAGCTCACGATGACGAGATGCTTCGGCGACGAGGCCCGGATCTGCGCCGGGCTCGAAGAGGCCCGGCGGAAGCGGCGGCGGCCCTCCCCTCTGCTCCGCCTCTTCGAAGAGCCGGAAGATCATCGGATGCACGCGCAGGCGCGCGCCCGACGCAACGAGAACGATGGCTTTCAGCCGGCTTGGGAAGGTCAAAGCGTGCTGGATCGCCACGCCCCCACCGAGCGAGTGGCCGACGACGACGTAGTCGCCCTCGACCTCGGAGTCGACGAAGCGGGATAGAAAGATCTCCATCTCGACGACCGTGCCGAGTGGCGGGCCATCGGTCCCAACGCGTCCCGGGAAATCGATCGCATACCGTTCGTAGCTCGGCAGCGCATCGAGGAGCCGGTCGTGGACGTGATGATTGTCTGCTGCGCCATGAGTACAGACCAAGGCGGGTGCCATTCCGGCATCGTGCCGGAAGGCGACGGCACGTCCATCGATGCGCCCGGCCTCTACCACGCCGAGAGCTCTGCACCCGCGCTCGCCAGCGCGATGGACTGGAATCGAAAGAAGCGCTCGCGGGCATAGGTCCCGGTGTACTGCAGCGCGAGCTCGTCGAAGGAGACCGTCCGAAGAAAACGATACCCGCACGCGGCCATCAGTGGCGTCGGGTCGTCGATCCCGAATCGCATGGGCTCCCCGAGCTCCTCGATGATCTCCTTCATCGCACGATCTTCGGGCCGGAGCCTCGGGCTCGACCTCGCCATGTTGCTGTTGAGGTAGTCGAAGATCAGGAGCGACCTGGGATCGAGCTCGGAGGCCAGGCGCTGGAGCGTCGCCCGGGCGGCCTCCTCGGCGAGGTAGTAGATCACGCCTTCCCAGACGAAGCAGGCCGGGGTCGCGGGGTCGAGGCCCGCCGCCACGAGGAGCTGGACGAAATCATCGCGCTCGAAATCGCACGGCACGAACGTCGTGGCATCGGTGGGATAGTCTTCAAACCTCGAAAGTCGCGCACGTTTGTCCGCCTGGCTGGCGGCTTGGTCGACCTCGAAGAAACGGACGCCCTCCCGCCCGAGCCTTGCCGCACGGGTGTCGAGCCCTGCCCCGAGGATGACGACCTGGGAGAGGCCCCGATCGAGCGCCCGGCTCACGCAGTCGTCGATGTACCGGGTTCTCAGCCCCATCCAAAGCTCCATCGAGGGCGCGTGCGCGTCCCATCGCCGCGACAGCGCCTCGCCCTCCGCTCCGGCGAGGCGCAAGGCCCAGGAATCGTCGCACACAGGGTTTGGGGCGGCCGACGCTCGGCCCCGGTAGGCCGCGACCATGATCGCGGTCCGGCTCGCCCCGGGCGATCCGTTCACGCTCAGTGCCCGCGTTCGCGGTCGATGCCGGGGTGCGTCGGGTCCCCAGGCTCGTGGCGCGGGTTGGCGGTGAGATAGGAGCCGTCCCGCCCAGGAATCGATAGGAGGGTCTCTTTGTCGTAGAGAAAATCGTCGCGGTGGGTCGAGGGCGGCATGTGCATCCCCGTATCCATACGAATCGCATCGCAAGGGCAGGCCTCGACACAGTAGCCACAGAAGATGCAGCGGAGCTCGTCGATTACGAACACGGCAGGGAACCGCTCGTAGCCGTACCGCGGATCGTCTGGCTCGTACTCGGCAGGCTCGATGTAGATGCATTGGGCCGGACAGGCAGTGCTGCAACACAGACACGCCACACAACGTGGAGAGCCGTCGGTCCGATGGGTCAGACGGTGAATGCCTCGGAAGCGTTCCGGGTATTCCACCTTCTCCTCGGGGTATCTCACCGTGGCGATTTCTTTCTTGGCCTGCGGGCCGAAGGTGTTCTTGAAGAAGCGCCCCATCGTGAAGCCGAGCCCCTTGGCGATTTCGGGAAGATAGACCTGCTCGGAGGCAGTGCGCCGGGGTTTCTTGATGACTTTGATTTGAGCTGCCATACGCGACCTCAGAAAATCTTCTCGAACAAGAGGACCCAGTCGTCGAGCCAACCCGACAGGATGAAGGCGCCGACGACCAAGATGTTGAGCAATGAGACGGGCAGTAGGCCCTTCCAGCAAAGCGACATGAGCTGGTCGTAGCGGAACCGCGGGAGCGTCCACCGAATCATCAGCTGAAACCAGATCAAGACGATGATCTTGAACAAGAAGACGACGAACTCGATCGCCACGACGAGCCAATGGACCAGGGGCACCGAGTAGCTCGCCTGCGAGAACGGCAGGGAGAGCTCGAAACCGTCTCGGTGAAGGAAGGGCACGTCCCAGCCACCGAAGAAGAGCACCGATGCGATGGCCGCGAGGGCGACCACCTCGACGAACTCCCCCATGAAGAACATGCCGAATTTCATGCCGGAGTACTCGGTGAGATAGCCGCCCACAAGCTCGCTTTCGCCCTCGGGGAGATCGAAAGGAACGCGCTTGGTCTCTGCGACGGCGGCCACAAAGAAGTTGATCGCGGCCAAGGTCAGCGGCGGCACGAAGAACCCCCACATGTGCTCGTGCTGCCACATCGCCATGTCCTCGAGCCGCAGCGAGCCATAGACCATGAACGCCGGCACGAGGGTCAGGCCGAGCACGACCTCGTAGCTCACCATCTGGCTGGCGGCGCGAATGCCGCCGAGTAGCGAGTACTTGTTGTCGGAGGCATAGCCCGAGATCGCGGCGCCGATGATGCCGGTGCTTGCAATCGCGAAAATGAAGAGGATACCCACGTTGATGCTTGCGATCTGCATCGGCACGGCCGGACCACTGAGCTCGCCCGTGCGTGGAAGGACCTGATTGAGGTAATCCCAGTGCAGAGTGCTGGCGAAAGGGATCACGGCAAAGCCCGCAATGGCCGGGATGAGCGCGATGATCGGACCCGCCGAGAAGAGGAGCTTGTCGGCCTTGGGGGGCACGAAATCCTCTTTGAAGATGAACTTCATGGCATCGGCCACCGGATGCAGAAGGCCGATGAGCATGATGCGTCCGCCGTTTCGCACGATCATCCCGTGGACGGCGTAGCCTGTCCGAAGCAGCACCGCGGCCGCCCCGAATCCGACCAACACGCTGACGAGCGCGGAGGTGGTAATCGGCAGCGGATTGCTCCCTTTGATCGCGACGAAAGTCAGCGTCACGAGCGCGACGATCGCCATGATGCCGGCGAGCACCGCCAGGCGCCGCAGGGGAGTCCTGGCCCGATCGATAAAAGCGACTGCTTTGGGCGGAAGGACGATGGCGGCCCGGCTCGGCCCGAGCCGATCCTGAATCATCGCGCTCTGGCGGCGTTCCGCCCAGATGATGATCGGCGCAAAAGCACCCACCGTGATCCCGAGCACGACCGCCACTTTCACGAGCGACGAGACGATCAGGAAGGTCGTCGTCATTGGGCTGCCTCCGCCGCGTCGACGAGCCCTTGGCGCAACCCTTCCAGATTCTCGAAGCCGAGGCTCTTGCCGAGACGCTCCGCCAAGACCGAAATCGTCTTCCAGGCAGGATCGACGCCGGCTGGAGGTGAAAGCACCGGACGGAACGACTGCGCCATGCCCTTTTCGTTGACGAAGCTGCCTTCGATTTCGAAGATCTCAGCGACGGGAATGGCCACGGAGGCTACCGCGGGCATCGCGCCCACGTGACTCGTCAGCGAGACGACCCCATCGAGCCCGAGCAGCGGCGCGAGCTGGTCGAGCGTCTCCTTGGTCGCCCACCCAAGGGCAAGCACACCCTGCACGGCCCCGTTCTGGACGTCAGCCAGAAGGTCACCCACCGACTTCAGCTCGGCTCCTCCCGCAGCCTGCATGGCGCCAGCACGATTCGGGTTGTTGTCGTCGCTTCGCAGGATGTCATCGCCTTCCCAACCCCCGAGCGCCGCGAGATAGAGCCGATCGGCTCCGAGTGCGGTGGCGAGCTTGACGAGCGCGAGGTTGTCCTCGGTCGTGTGTTGTGCGCTCAACACCACCGCGAGCTCGGACGCGTCAACGGCTCGCAGCTTTTCGGCTGCCAGCTCGAGCGCTTCCTCTTCACCGAGGGGCATGCGCTGCGCGCCACGGCCTCCGGTCGGCGTCAGCAGCCGATCCGCGTCATGACGCGTGTAGGTCATCATGCCGTCGTCGCACATCCAGAACTTGTTGACCTCGGCATTGTCGCGAGGGCGAAGCCGGTAGACCTTGCCGTAGCGCGGGTCGAAATCGACGTGGGTGTTGCACCCGGTAGCACACCCCGTGCAAACGCCCTGCCCCGACTTGAGAAACCAGACCCGTGCCTTGAAGCGAAAATCCTGGCTCGTCAGGGCTCCGACCGGGCAGACGTGCTCGGTCATGAGGGTATAGCGGTGGTCGAGCTCCCGGCCTTGGGCGAGAACGATCTCGTTCTTGTTGCCGCGTTCGCGCATGTCGAGAACGTGATCCTTGGCGAGCTCGTCACAGACGCGGATGCAGCGCGTGCACATGATGCATCGCTCGGCGTCGTAGACGATGGTCGGACCGAATCGAACGCCCTTGGGCTTGTGCACAGGCTCGGTGAGCTTTCGCTTCAGTGTGCCTTGATACTCGTAGTAATAGTCCTGCAACCTGCACTCCCCGGCTTGATCGCAGATCGGGCAATCGACGGGATGATTGAGAAGCAGGAACTCCTGGACCGATGCCTGCGCGGCTTTGACCACCTCGTTGGTCGATGAGATGACCATCCCCTCGGCAGCCGCGAGCTGGCAGGCCGGCTGAAGCTTGGGTTTGGTCGACGGAAGGTACTCGCCCGTCTCCTCGTCGAAGGTGAGCTGGGGCAGCTCCAGCTGGCGGCCGCTCTCGATCTGCACGAGGCACATTCTGCAGTTCGCGGCGATCGAAAGCCCTGGGTGCCAGCAGTAGTGTGGGATCTCGATGCCCTCGCGCCACGCCGCCTGCATGACGGTCTCGCCAGACTCGAAGGCGATCTCTTTTCCATCCAACGTAAACTTAGCCATGTCCCGCGCTCACCTCTTGGCCCTCAGGCACCGTCATCGGTCGCATTCTCCGCCGATCATGTTGACCGACCCAAAGGTCGGAATGATGTCTGCGATCATGCCACCGAGCAGCATTTCACGAGCGGCTGCGAGATTGTACCAACACGGTGGACGAACGCGGACCCGATACGGAGTGCCACTCCCATCCGACACGATGTGGAAGCCGAGCTCACCGTTGCCGCCTTCCGTGGCGCTGTAGACCTCGCCCTTGGGCGTCCGCAGACCCTCCATGACGAGCTTGAAGTGCGCGATGGTCGCCTCGATCGTCGTGTAGACGGCTTCCTTTTCGGGATAGACGATGCGCGGATCGTCGACGTTGACCGGGCCGTCGTCCGGCATTTGACTCACGGCCTGCTCGATGATGCGGACCGACTGCCGGATCTCCTCGAGGCGCACCATGAAGCGATCCCAGTTGTCGCCATCTTCGCCGATCGGCACGTCGAAATCGAAACGGTCGTAGACGAGATAAGGTTCGTCTTTGCGGACGTCATACGGAATGCCCGTCGAACGCGCCACCGGCCCGGTGCAACCATACGATAGGGCCTGCTCCTTCGTCAGCACGCCGACGCCCTGCATGCGGTCGAGGAAGATCCGGTTGTGGATGAGCATGATCTCGGTTTCTTTGACGACCTTGTGCACCTCCGGGATCAGCCGGCGCACGTCCTCTTTGAAGGTCGGAGTAGGAGGAGCGGCCATGCCACCGATACGTCCGAAGCTGTGCGTCATCCGTGCGCCGGTCTCGCGCTCGAGAATGTCCCAGACCCAATCGCGAACCTTGAGCAGCCAGAGGAACGGAGTGAACGCTCCGAGCTCCATCGCCGAGGCCCCGTTGCAGGTGAAGTGGTCGGCAATGCGCGAAAGCTCGCCCAGGATCACCCGGTAGTATTGACATCGCTCAGGGACTTCGATCCCAAGTAGCTTCTCGACTGCCAGAGACCATCCGACGTTGTTGAGCATCGGCGACACGTAGTTCAAGCGATCGGCATAAGGAAAGACCTGTGCCCAAGTGCCTCGCTCGCACGATTTCTCGAACCCGCGGTGCAAGTAGCCGGGTTGCACGTCGAGGTTGACCAGAGTCTCACCGTCGAGATCGAGCACCATGCGAATGGTGCCGTGCATGGCCGGGTGAGAGGGCCCCATGTTCAAGCGCATCGGGTCCGTGTGCAGCTCGAGGGATGCCTCGTCGTTCAACAGCTCGTCAGCTGGCTCCATTACTTCCCCGCGCTTTCTTCGGCAGCTTCGCGAGCCATCCGCGCCTCGATTCGCGCTTGAATCTGCTTGGCCGCCTCCGAGTCGCTCAGCGTGCGCCGCTGTCCCTGCTGAACCGCGAGCGCAGGCGACACCTGCTCGCCACCACCGGCTAGGCGCGCCTCCCAATCGATGCGGGCAAACGGCTGACCCTCCTCGATGCCGAAGGGCGGAAGCTTTTGGATGTCCTCGACGTCCCGGTAGGGCACCAGCGGCTGTGCCCGGTCGATCGGATAGTCTTTGCGAAGCGGATGCCCGACGAACTCTTCGTAGAGGAGAATCCGTCTGAGGTCGGGATGGCCTTTGAACTTGATTCCGAACATGTCCCACACCTCGCGCTCGGCCCAGTTGGCACCGGACCAGATGCGGCTCAGTGTGCCGGGCTCTTCGGTTTCTTTGACGTGGGTGCGAAGCCGAATGCGGGACCCCGTGACCGACGATCGCAGCATGACGATCAAGTCGAACCGCGCCGACTCACGCTCGGGATAGTCGATCGCAGTGAGATCGATGAAGTGATCCATCTGGGTGTCACGATCGTCTCTGAGGAACTGTGCAACCTCCGTCCAGCTCTCGAGGGCGACGCGCGCTTCATGGTCACCGAATGCGTCACTCGTTTCGAGGATGCGTTCGCCAAACTTCGAAGTGAGCCGGTCGATGACCGCCTGGCTCATGAGCTACCCTCTTTTGCACGGCCTGGCGCGCGCTCGGGGACGAGCTTCGGAGGCACGACGACCGGCCTACGGTCGTTCGCCTGGATCTTTTCCTGAAGCAGCATCAAGGCGTCCAACACGGCTTCGGGCCGGGGCGGACAACCTGGGATGTAGACGTCGACCGGAATCACCTTGTCGACGCCGGGGATGGTGGTGTAGTTGTCGTAGAAACCGCCGCACGAAGCGCACGTGCCGAACGCGATCACCCATTTTGGATCCGCCATCTGCTCCCAGATGCGCCGCACGACCGGACCCTGCCGCTGGCTGATCGTGCCGACGACCCAGAGCACGTCCGATTGTCGAGGGCTGAAACGGGGCGCCTCGGCTCCGAAGCGCGCGATGTCGTAGCGAGGAGCCGCCGTGGCCATGAACTCCATGCCGCAGCAGGCCGTGACGAACGGATACTGAAAAAGAGACCATTTGCGCGCCCACTGGAGCAGGTCCTCGAGCCGAGTCGTGACCGCAACCTCGCCACCGCCGCCGATGACCTTCAGCTCTCCCATTCGAGCGCACCCTTTCTCCAGGCGTAGACCAAGGTCACGGCCAGAATCACGAGGAACAGCATCATCTCGATGAAGCCGAACCAGCCGAGCTCTCGGAAAAGGCTCGCCCAGGGGTAGAGCAACACCGCCTCGATGTCGAAGACGACGAAGAGGATCGCGGTCAGGTAGAACTTGATACTCAATCGGATGTGGCCCGTGCCGGTCGTCTCCGACCCCGATTCATAAGGAATCGCCTTCTCGGCGGTCATGTTCTTCGGTCCGAGTACCGTGGTGAGGCTAAAGACGCTCACGGCGACTGCGCCGGCAACGCCGAGCATGAGGAAGATCGGGAAATAGGCCGAAAACATAGACGAAGTTTCTCCGCGACGGGCGTCTTGGGCCTGTCCGGAGATGCTTAGTATCACCCCCAGGGGGTGTCAATGAAGGTGGTCTTCGCGCGACCGCCGTCCGCCTCGCCGGCGGGTTGCGACAAGGGCAGCGAGGACCCAAAGCCCAAGCGCGAAGGGGCTCGCGCCGGCGCCTGAAGCGGCGACCGCGCAGCCTGCGCCATGCGGGGCCGGGTCCTCTGCCGATCGCGTCACGCCTTCAGACCCCGGAGCAGGCGGGGGCTCGACCTCTTCATCGGGGGCGGGGCTGGGGGCGGGCGCGGTGTGCGGAGCGCGAAGCCTGAGCGCCGGGTCGCCGAGCAGCAGATAGACCCGGTGCATCGGTAGCGACGCGTCGACGGCCGCCTGGTGTGCACGAAGCATCGCATCACCGATCGTCTCGGCGTCCGATGCAAAGACCGCCTCGGTGAACGCCGTCCGAAGGCTCTCGGTCTCGAAGTGGTTCGACCAGCCGGTCGCGCTGAAGAGCCCCGTGCTCGCTCCTTCGGTCAGCAGCTGCTCGCCGAGCGAGAAGAAGCCTGGGATGTCGAAGCGGAGCAGATTGCAGGTCCAGCCGAGCACGACCGGCGCGCTCTGCAGTTGCGCAAGCGCCGGCACGTCGGCCGAAGTGACCAGTCCCTCGGTCGCCATCCGGTCGAGCCCACTGTGCCCCACGTAGCTCACCCAGCTGAGCGGCCCATCCCACATCGAAAAGAGCCGGTCGCGAGCCGCTTCGAGAGTCTCGATGTTCAAGTCGATCTCGCGCACGCGCTCCGGCGCCGCCCACTGGCTCAGCGCGTGTGCTGAACGAGTGAATTCGTAGGCCTCGGCATCGTCGGCCGCAAACAGCGCGTCTCCCGATTCGTGATTCGCTTCGAACGCCTGGATCCTCTCGAGGATGCGGCCGAGCTCTTCGCCGGTCGTGATCGGCAAGCGGCCCACGGCGATCTCGGGCACGCCATCGTCCCCGACGACGTCGCCCAGCATCGAGTCCGCAGGAAACAAGCCCCCCTCGGTCTGCGCCAGCGGTGCCGGAAGCCAGTTGCCCCCGAGATCGAGGAGGTCGCGGTAGTCGAGGCTGCCCTTGCCCAGCAGCGCCGCAAACCTCGGCGCCGTGTCCCAGTGCCCCCAGGCAAACTTCAAAAACTCCCGAATCGCGAGCGGGTCGGGCTCGCCGTCGGCAAACTCCCAGTACACATCGTCGATGTCGACGACCAGCACCCGGTAGCCGTCCGCCTCGCGGAGCGCGGCCAGCGCCTGGGCGTCGGGGACCAGGTGCGAGGCTGCCACGATCACGTAGTCCACGTCGTGAAGCGATGAGCGAAGGCCTGCCGAGACGTAGGGCGTCACCTCGAGGGGCGCAGACACGCTCTGGGGCGTCGCAACGAGGAACCGAAGGGAAGACCCCGCTTCGAAGAAGCTCAGCTGGCCCGGCTGCTCCAGCGACACCTCGCCATAGTGCGTGGGCGCCCTCGGGTCGGTCACCTCGTAGAGATCGACCGTGTCCGCGGCGAGCCCCGTGACCGACTGTGCGCCGTCCTCCGCTCCTCCGAATCGAAATGCGGGCGCGTCGGCCTCGGCGAAGCGTGTGTAGTCGACCTCGACCGCATCGACATAGAGAACCGGCGGTGCTTCGCCCGCCACGTGCTGCTGCACGAGGAGCTCGTTTTGAAGCCCCGCCGCGATGCCCTCGAGCGATACCGTGATCGTGTGCCGCACGCGCCCCACCAAATCGAAGACGCCAAGGCTCTGCCCATTCCAGTGAAGCTCGACCCGGTGCGGCTGCTCCGGGTGCTCGGTCGCGCCGTGCACGACGACCCGAAGCTCCTGCGCGCTCGCGCCGCTCAGCGCCGGCAGGGACACCGTGATGGCGGCTTGCGAGCTCGAGCTCAGCGCGTGCCAGAAGAACAGGTCCTGTCTCGGGTCGGGATTGCCCGTCGGACCGGGGAACACGTTTTGCTCGAAGCGCTGGGTCGTGACGAACACGTGCGGCTCGGCCGCAGGCTCTTGCACCAGCGTGCGCCGCTCCATCATCACGCCCTCCCCGACCGACAAGAGATACCGGTGCTCGAGCGAAAACGGCGAGCGCACCTCCGGCGCTACGAACCGAAGCGCCGCCCCGTCCCGCGCCGCGCGCCACGCGACCGACTCGCCGCCAAGCCGAAGCGCGAGACCGCCCGAGCGAATCAATTGCCCGACGCCATCGGTGCTCACCCCGAGCGCCTCGCCGATTGTCACCGCTTCGACCTCGACGACGCCCGCCTGCTCGACCACGAGCACGACGCCGCTCGGGGTCGCCACGGCCTTGGGTCCCGCTGCAGCCGTCCGCTTGGCGGAGACCGGCCGAACGAGGCGCTCGAGCGCAACCCGATGAGGCTGACGGCCTTGGCTTGCGCCGTTCTGCAAGAGCGCTTCGCCCGGCTCTGGGTCGCTCGGGACTCGGACGAAGGGCCCATACTGAACGCTCCCGCCCGACACCGTGCGCTCTTCGAGCAAATACTCGACCGGACCATCCATCGGCGCCGCCTCGTCGCGGACGAAGTAGCGAGCCCCGTGCACCGAGCCCTCGGGCGCCGCCGCGACCTCGCCGACCCACTGAAGCGCTCCATCGCCCCTCACTCGCCATACCCGAAACGCGACGCTGCCAACCTCGGTCGTCGTCGACCAGGCGACCGCGACTCCCTCGTCGAGACGAACGACCTCGACGTCAGTCACCGCGGCGTAGGTCGTCAACTGGCAGTTGGTGAGACCCTGCGAACTGCCCGGCACTTCCTCGACGCAGGTATTGGTGCCGCCGCCTCCGTCGAGCGTGTCATTCCCAGGGCCCCCGCTGAGCCAGTCGTTCCCTTGGCCGCCGTCGAGGACGTCGTCCCCTTCTTGGCCGCTCAGCACGTCGTCGCCGGAGCCGCCGGTTATCGTGTCGTTGCCGCTTCCACCGTTGATCGTGTCGGCGCCACTGGACCCGTCCAGGTTGTCGTCGCCGTCTCCACCATCGATGAATTCCGCTCCGCTGCCCCCGTTGACGAAGTCGTTGCCGCCCTCGCCAAAGACGGTGTCGTTGCCGGCCCCTGCCGAGACCGTGTCATTACCGTCGCCTGCGCAGATGTAGTCGTCGCCCCCGCGACCGAGGATGAAGTCGTTCCCTCCGAAGCCGAAGATGCAGTCGTCCTGATTGGTGCCGAATAGGAAATCGCCCCCGGCTGTGCCCGCGATGTAGTTCGAGCCCGGCGGACAGACGTCGGGGACCCCATTCATGTCGAGGTCAGCGGTCGAGCATTGCGCCCACGCCCACGCTGGCCACGCCAGCGAGAGCAAGAAGGCAATCGAGATCGATCGTAAGAAGCGCCCCATTCCGACTCAAAATGCACGTTTCGGACGATTTGTGACGAAATTCCGACTAAACCGTCCAAATACCGTATGCCATGAGTACGCTTCAGTTGCAATATTACATTTTCAACAAAATTGGAGAGAACCCTGACGGTGTGCGATGTTTCGGCTCGGGGCATGGGAAAAGCGGGAAAAGCAATCGCCGCCTTGTGGTGGGCCTTCTGGCCGGGCCTGGCCGCTGCCCAGGCCGGGGAGCCCGAAGAGTTCGCCATCGGCAACCTGCTGAAGTCGCTCGATCAGGGGTTCGGCGCCACCGTCGTCGCTCCCCTTGCACACGTGCTCTTCTTCGACCTCGCGTTTTGGGATAACGGCGCCCCGGACGAGATCAAGCTGCCCTTCATCGTCTTCTGGCTGATCGCGGGCGCGACGTTCTTCACGCTGCGCTTCGGGTTCATCAACATCCGCGCGTTCCGTCATGCATGGGTGGTCACGACGGGTCACTACGACGACCCCGACGACCCGGGCGAGGTGACGCATTTTCAGGCGTTGTCCTCCGCCCTGTCGGCGACGGTTGGGCTTGGAAACATCGCCGGCGTCGCGGTCGCCGTCGCGGTGGGCGGCCCGGGCGCGGTCACCTGGATGATCGTCGCGGGGTTCCTCGGCATGTCGTCGAAGTTCACCGAGTGCACGCTCGGGCAGATGTATCGAGAGGTCGGCGAAGACGGGCACATCCTCGGCGGACCGATGCGATACCTCGGACGGGGTCTCACCGAGCTCGGCCTGCCTCGTCTCGGACGTTTCCTCGCCGTCCTGTTCGCGTTGATGTGCATCGGTGGAAGCTTCGGTGGAGGCAACATGTTTCAGGCGAATCAGAGCTATGCGCAGGTCGCCGACGTGTTGCCGATCTTCTCCGGCGGATGGGGCTCGCTTGCGTACGGCCTGATCCTCGCGTTCTTGGTTGGCATCGTGATCATCGGCGGCATTCGCAGAATCGGACAGGTCGCGGGCTTCATCGTTCCGATCATGTGCGGTATCTATCTCGTCGCCGGGCTCTTCATCATCGTCTCCAACATCGATCAGATCGGCCTGGCGCTCGCGAAGATCGTTGGCGAAGCATTCAGCCCGCAGGCAGGTTTGGGCGGGCTACTCGGCGTCTTGGTGACGGGGTTTCGGCGCGCCGCGTTCTCGAACGAAGCCGGCGTGGGCTCCGCCTCGATCGCGCATTCTGCAGCGGCAACCGACGAGCCGGTTCGCGAAGGCATCGTTGCGCTCCTCGAGCCCTTCATCGACACGATCGTCGTCTGCACGATGACCGGCTTGGTCGTGGTGATCACGGGCGCCTACGAGAGTGGCGGCGAAGAAGGCGTGCTGATGACCTCGAAGGCGTTTGCGACGGTTCTTCCCTGGTTTCCACGGGTGTTGAGCCTCGCGGTCTTCTTGTTCGCGTTCTCGACGATGATCTCGTGGAGCTACTATGGCGAGCGCTGCTGGAGCTTCCTTTTCGGCGCGCAGTTTTCGATTCTCTACAAGGTGCTCTTCCTCGGCTTCGTCGTGTTGGGCTCTGTTCTCAAGCTCGGAAACGTCATCGACTTCTCGGACCTGATGATCCTCGGGATGTCGTTTCCGAACATCCTCGGTGCGGTCTTGTTGAGCGGCAAAGTCGGCGATGCGTTGAAGAGCTACTGGAGCCGCTACAAGAGCGGCGAGATGCAGCCGAGAAACTAACTGCTAGGCTCGTTCCCATGTCGGAGTTTGCAGCACGCCGTGAGCAGTTCCTCGAGTCGATCGGGGACGGCGTTGCACTCTTTCCATCGGCTCCCCTCGCGGTACGCAACCACGACGTCGAGCATCCGTACCGTCAGGACAGCGACTTCTACTATCTTACCGGCTTCGACGAGCCCGAGAGCGTACTGTTGCTGACTAATCAGCACGAGGAGCATCGCGTGGTTCTCTTCGTTCGCCCTAGGAAACGGGAGCGCGAGATCTGGGATGGGCCGCGCGCCGGAGTCGAAGGCGCCGTCGAGAGGTTCGGGGCCGACGTCGCGTTCCCGATCGAGGAGCTCGGCCAGAGGCTTCCCGACTACCTCGGCAACGTCGAGCACTTGCACTACCGGCTCGCGCAAAACCACGAGGCGGACGCCAAGCTCTTCGATTGCCTCAACCTGCTTCGCCGGGGCGAGCGGCGCGGAATCACGGCTCCGGACACGATCGTCGATCCTGCCCTGGACCTACACGAAATGCGGCTGCGCAAGAGTGAGAGCGAGCTCGGGACGATGCGCCAGGCCGGAGCGATCACCCGAGAAGCTCACCTCCGCGCAATGGAGCTGGCGCGCCCCGGCCTGCACGAATACGAGATCGACGCCGAGCTTTTGCACGTCTTTCGCAAGCACGGAAGCCCGCGCCCCGCCTACGAGAGCATCGTCGGCTCGGGCCCGAATGCCACGATCCTTCACTATCGGGCGGGTAACCGCGTCCTTGGGGACGGTGAGCTCGTCTTGATCGACGCGGGCTGCGAGTACGGCTACTACGCCAGCGACGTGACCCGCACCTTCCCGGTAAACGGCAGGTTCTCAAGAGAGCAACGCGCGATTTACGAGGTGGTGCTCCGCGCGCAGAAGGCGAGCATCGAGGCGGTGAAACCGGGGGTCACGCTCAAAGACATCCACGACCGCGCGGTGCGATCGATTACGGAAGGGCTGGTCGACACGGGTCTCCTCGAAGGCGACGTGGATTCCCTCGTCGAGGAGAAGAAGTACGAGCCCTTCTACATGCACCGAACTTCGCATTGGTTGGGAATGGACGTCCACGACGTCGGCCGTTACTACGTCAGCGGTGAGCACCGGCCTCTCGAGCCCGGCTTCGTGCTGACCGTCGAGCCGGGCCTGTACATCGCCGCCGATGCGGAGGAAGTCGCGGAGCGCTGGCGCGGGGTCGGCGTTCGCATCGAAGATGACGTTGCTGTGACCGCAGCGGGATACGAGGTGCTGACGAGCGGCATTCCCAAAGAGATCGACGACGTCGAAGCCGCCTGCGCTTAGCCTTCGCCGCGCGATGTCGCCCGCAGAGTTTGTGTGGTATGCCGCGCGGCATGTCAGTCGACCAAGAGATCGCTTTCGTCGGCGCTGGGAACATGGCCGGCGCTCTCATCCGCGGATTGGTCGGCACCTCGACCGTGTCCGCCGACCGAATCGTCGCCTCCGACCCGGACCAAGCCCGACTCGGGGCGCTCCGATCGGAGCTCGGAATCCGGGTGACCGAAGACAACGCACAGGCCGTGCATGGAGCGACGGTCGTCGTGCTCGCCACCAAGCCACAGGTGTTTCCAAAGGTGCTTCCCGGCGTCGCCGCCGCCCTGAGCCCAGATGCGCTTCTCATCTCGATCGCCGCGGGCATCTCGACGGACATCATCGAGCGCGCTTGCCCTTCGGGCGCGCGGGTCGTTCGCACCATGCCGAACACACCCGCGCTCGTCGGTGCCGGTGCGACCGCAATCTCGCCGGGCAGCCACGCGACCGATCGCGATCTCGAGCTCGCTGAAACCTTGTTCCGAAGCGTGGGCATCTGCGTCCGCGTGCCGGAATCACAGCTCGACGCGGTGACCGGCCTCAGCGGCTCCGGCCCGGCCTATGTGTTTGCGATGGTCGAGGCGCTTCGGGACGCCGGCCAGGGGGAAGGCCTGCCGGAGGAGACCGCGCTCCAGTTGGCGTCGCAGACGGTTTTTGGAGCCGCGCGGCTGTTGCTCGAGCAACGAGAATCGCCCGAAGTCTTGCGAGAGCGGGTGACCAGCCCCGGTGGAACCACACGCGCCGGGTTGGACGCCCTCGAATCGGCCGGCTTCGCGGACGCAATAGTCCGCGCCGTGCAGGCAGCCACGCGCCGGTCCGTCGAGCTCGGCAAGATGGCCGCGGCCCCCAAGCCCGACTAATGGTGCGACGGGGGACGTGGACCGAAGATTGCGGTCCCGATCCGGAGCATGGTCGAGCCTTCCTCGACCGCCTGCTCGAGATCGTGAGTCATGCCCATCGACAGCTCCGGTAGGCCGTGCGCGCATGCGAGCTCGCGCAACTTCGCGAAGAACGGACGGGTGGCCTCGACGTCCTCGAGGTGTGGGGCAACGGTCATGAGCCCGCGAAGCTCGAGATTGGGCATCCTTTGGACCGCCTCGACGAGCTTCGGCACCTCGGCGGGCTCGCAGCCGGACTTTTGGGCCTCGCCAGCCACGTTGACCTGGAGCAGCACCTCGAGATCATGGGCACGCTCCGCCGCCCGCGAGGAAAGCGCCTCTGCCAACCTCACCGAATCGACGGTGTCCACGGTCGCCCGCGCGTGCTCGATGAGCTTGATCTTGTTCCGTTGAAGATGACCGATGAAGCGCCAGCGAATCTCGGTCAGGTCGCGCAATGCAGATGCTTTGGCGGCGAGCTCCTGGGCGTAGTTTTCGCCAAACACGCGCAATCCGAGTGCATACCCCGCTCGAATCACCTGCTCGGAATGCCCTTTGGACACCGCGACGAGTCGGACCGAGCTCGGATCGCGTCCTGCGCGCTTGCAGGCTCGCTCGATGCGATTGCGGACGTCTTCGATGGCACCGGAGATCTCGTGAGTCATGGCCATTGATTCAGCGCACCGTAGTCGAGCAGCAGCTCGATGACTTCGGCCGCAGGAAGGCCTACCACGTTCGTGTACGAACCTTCGAGCCGAGTGATGAAACCGCTCGCGAGCCCTTGAACGCCGTAGGCGCCCGCCTTGTCGCGGCTCTCCCCCGTCGCGACGTAGCGCTCGAGCTCCTGCCGAGATGCAGATCGAAACCACACCCTCGTCTCGACCAAACGCGATTCGAGAATGCCCTCCCCGGCCCGGCCGAGCGCCATCGCAGTTCGAACCAGGTGGTCGCGCCCGGCGAGAAGCTTCAACATACGCAGGGCGTCGGCGTCATCGGTAGGCTTGCCCAGCCGAAGCCCGTCGACGCAGACGATGGTATCGGCCGCGAGAACGTACGCACCAGTGGGCGGGCTCGCGTGCAATGCTGCCTCTAGCTTGAGCCGCGCGGCTGCAAGCACGAACCCGACGTCATCGTCGATCTCGAGCGCGGCTTCGTCGGCGCGAGTCGGCCGAGCCTCAGCAACGATCCCGAGCGACGACAAAATCTCACGACGACGTGGCGACGCGGACGCAAGAATGACCGCGGGTCGCGGACTGATCACGTCCTCGCGTCTCCCTGCTCAACGCGCGCTTTATAACGACGTAGGTAGCTTTGGCTCACATGGTCGGGATCGAGCCTGAGGCACTTGGCGAACTCGGTCACGAAGCCTCGGACGTAGACCGCCGCTGGCAATCCCTCGAAGTCGTCCTCTTCGATGCAGCGAAGATAGTGGAGCCCAACCTTGGTTCGCTCGCTGATCTGGTCGAGCCTCGTTCCCTGGGACTCTCTCACCGCGCGAAGAAGCGCCCCGCTGAACTCGGTGTCCGGTGTGATGCTCGGCGCCGGCGGCAGCTCGCCGCTCGATAGCTGCTCCCGCTCCGTTTCGGCCCTCGTCTCCGGGGCCTGCGGAAAGACGGAAATTTCGTACGGCCGACGCCGCGCGGGGTCGAGAAGGACGTCGTACGCTTCGTCGATGCGGGCCCGCGCCGCCGCCAGCCCGTCTTCGTCGAACAGGCCGAAAGTCACTGGGTTTTCCGGGTCGAACACCGCGCACATGCGCTTGTAGGCCCGCCGGATCTCCTCGTCCGTTGCGCCACGCTCGACCTCGAGCACGTCGTGATGGGAGCTCGCCGGCACCTCGCGCCACGGCGCACGGTCCCTGCTCAGGTCCTGCGAGGCGAAGAGTCGCCGCGCGATCTTCTCGATGTTGCGACTCGCCCTCGATCCCGGACTCTCGAGAAGAAGCGGCCGGCGCCGGCGCGCGCACGCGCGAACCGCGTCATCGTGCTCCACGTAGCCGAGGTACCTCGGATGGACACCGTAGCGTCGGCGCACCGCAACCGTGATGTGGTCGCCAAGCTCCAGATCCGCACGAAGGCGCGCTTGATTGACGACGAAGGGGAACTCCAACTCGCTGATGCAATCTTGCAATGCGTGCCCGAGCTCCGGCCACTCGCGCTGCACCAACGCAGCGATGTCTGAGGGTGCGGGCGCCTGACCCGCCTTCGTGAATGCCGCGTGAAGCGCACTTCGGCGTCGTTCATCCGAGACACGGTCGAGAGCAACCGCTGCAAACGCCTTTCGGATCAAGCGATAGAGCCCGCTCACGGCGTTGGGCTCGGGCATCGTGAGCGCGAGTCGATGGGTTGCGCCGCACCAAAACCGAATCGCCGCGTCGGTGGCGGCAGACCCGAGGTCGACCACCGCGAAGTCCGCGTCCTGCCGCCCGAGACGGCCTTGCAGCTCGCGCAACGAGCTTCGCCGTGCGCTCCCCCGGTGAGGCTCGCTCAGGCCTCCATCCATCAACTGCAGGCTCGCGATCGGTCCGTCGACCGGCTCGCGCGGCGGCAGCGTGTTGATCGAGTCGTGGTCGAGCGCGATGGCGAGGCTCCCGAAGCTTCCCTCCGCGCCGAACGCGGGGGTCGGCGCAACGTACGGCGCCACGCGCGGCCCGATGCCGAGCATGGTGTGAAGGTTCGCACCAGAGGGGTCGGCATCCACCGCCAGCACCCGCTTTCCGATGGTGGCGAGGTAGATCGCCAGGTTCGCGGCGAGGAGCGAAGTGCCGACGCCCCCTTTGGCCCCGAGGATGGCGATCGTGGTTGGGGGCATCGATCGCTCTTACCAATCGCCCGTTTCGGGTGCAACGAAGCGGCAGAGGGCGCCTACCGCCGCTCTCGTCGGTGTCGCCAGCGACGCAAGACTGTTAGATTCCCACGCAATCGTGGGGTCGCAGGAGCTACAAGAGGTCCTCGAAGGCGTGGTGGAAGACGTGCTTTTCCGTAGTGATGACGGAAGGTTCGCCGTCATACGCCTCGTTCCGGGGGACGGGGAGGAGCCCTCCCCGTTCTACACGGCCGTGGGCGACCTCGGGCAGATCGCGAGGGGGGAGAACGTCCGGCTCATCGGCCGCTGGACCCAGCACGCCGTCTATGGCGCCCGATTCAGCGTGACCTCCTTCACGCCTACGATCCCGTCCACCGAGCAGGGAATGATCCGCTACCTCGGCTCGGGGCTGATTCCAGGCATCGGCCCCGCTCTGGCCGCACGCCTCGTCGACCGGTTCGGGGCGGAAACCCTCGACGTCGTCGCGACCCAGTCGGCGCGGCTCCGCGAGGTGCCCGGCATCGGGAAACAGCGCGCAGAATCGATCGCCGCAGCGGTCCGCCAGCGTCGCGTCGAAGCCGAAACGATGAGCTTTTTGCACGGGCTCGGAATGGGGCCCGCGACCGCCCGGGAAATCGTGCGAAGGTTCGGGGCAGACGCTCCGCGCGTCGTGCGCGACGACCCATACATCGTGGCCGAGCAAATCCGCGGAATCGGCTTTCGCACGGCCGACCGGATCGCCGAGGCGCTTGGCATCGCGGGCGATGACTTGCGGCGTGTACAAGGCGGCGTGCTGCACTTGATCGGTAAAGCGGTCGACGAAGGGCACGTCTTTGCGACCCAGACCCAGCTCCGCGACGGCCTCGACCAGCTCGGCGTCCCGAGCGATGCCCTCGACGAGGCCCTCGAACAGCTTCGAATGCGGGAGCTGATCACGATCGAAGGCGACGCGATCTACCCGCCCTTGCTGTTCCGTGCCGAGATGCTCGTCGCCGAGGCACTCAGTGCGCTCGCGAATCGCCCGATGGTGAAGAGGCCGGTCAAGACCCGGGATGACGCGCTCAGCGAGGCACAGCGAAGCGCCGTAGAAGCCTCGCTCGGTACGCATCTTCTCGTGCTCACCGGCGGGCCCGGCACCGGCAAGACCACGACCGTCCGAGCCATCGTACAGGCGCACGCCGCGCTCGATCGGAGCGTGGCCTTGTGTGCGCCGACGGGCCGCGCCGCAAAACGCCTTTCGGAGGCTGCCGGCATCGAGGCGAAGACGATTCATCGTTTGCTCGAATGGAACCCCGCGACCGGGCACTTCAATCGCAATCGACGCTCACCCCTCGAAGCAGACTTGATCCTGGTCGACGAGGCATCGATGCTCGACATCCGGCTCGCCTCGCAGCTCCTCGACGCAATTCCTGCGAACACAACGCTCGTGCTCGTCGGGGACATCGATCAGTTGCCCCCCGTCGGCCCCGGTCAGCCACTCCGCGATCTGATCGCATCGCGGATCTGCAAGACGATTCGTCTGCACGAAGTGTTTCGCCAGGCGCAGCAGAGCGCCATCGTGCGCGGCGCGCATGCCGTCCTCGAAGGAGGGATGCCCGAACCGACGCCCACGGGGACGAAAGGCGATGGGGACCTATTCATCGTCGCGGCGACGGACCCCGACACGATCATCGAGCGCCTCGTGCAGGTGCTGCGGCGCATGTCGTCGGCGTACGGATTCGATCCACTGGCCGACGTGCAGGTGATGACGCCCATGCGTCGCGGCCCTCTGGGTACCGTGAAGCTCAACGCAGTTCTTCAGGAAACGTTCAACCCAAGCCCGCAGCCAATCCTGGTGCCGACTTCCTTTCGCAACGGCGACAAAGTCATGCAGCTCCGCAACGACTACGACAGAGACATCTACAATGGTGATCTCGGTGAGGTTCATCGGATCGAGGGCGGCGTGACCTACGTTCGATTCGATGGACGCGAAGTCCAGTACGGGGCCGATGAGCTCGATGCGATTTCGCTGGCCTACGCATGCACCGTGCACAAAGTGCAAGGCAGCGAGTTTCCTGCCGCCGTCATCGTGCTGCACAATGCCCACTTCCTGTTGCTCAACCGTGCGCTCCTCTACACCGCATTGACGAGGGCGAAGAAGCTCGTCGTTCTCATCGGAGACCCGCGTGCGATGGCCCGGGCTGCCCGTAATGCGCTCTCCTACGAAACCAACTCGAAGCTCCTCGACCGCCTTCGTTTCTCCGCGGGCTAGCGGTCGTCGAACGCAGCGATCACAGCTTCGTGAAAGCGCGGGCGAAACGCACGAATGGCGGCGTTGTCGTCCGAGACTGCAACGCGATTGGTCAGCAGCGCCACGACGAGCTGCCGGCGCGGGTCGCACCACAGCGAAGTGCCGGTGAATCCCAGGTGACCGAAGGCCTCCGCATCGATGGAGTCGCCCGCGGCGGATCCGCGCTCGGCCTTGCCGTCCCATCCGAGGCGGTGTGTGCCGCCCGGCCTGACGGCGGTAGCATGCCGAATCAGCTCTTCCTCCGACGCGCCTCGCCTCCCATGCCACGCGCTCACCGAGGCCGCCCCCAACTTGGCCACCCCTTCGGCGACCCCAAACATCCCCGCATGACCCGCGACGCCGCCAAGCGCGGCGCAATTGTCGTCATGCACCTCGGCGCAGAGAGCTCGCTGGCGCCAGGGTGACCAGCCCGTCGGTGCGCAACGCGTCTTCCATTCTTCGTCGATTCGGCTCGCGCCGAAGAACACCGTGTCCCCGAGACCCAGCCTCGAGGTGACCCGGTCCTGCACGACCTGCGACAACGGTTTGACCGAAGCACGACTGATCGCGATCCCAGCGAGCATGTAACCGAGGTCGCTATAGACCGAGGTGCCCACCATCTCCCCGTCCCAATGCTTGAGCAGCTCCCTCAGGATCCAAGCGCTTGCGGCCTCGGTGCCGGGCTCCTCGGGAAGAGATTCGTAGAACGGAACCCAGGCCTCCAATCCCGAGCGGTGACTCAGCACCTCCTCCCAGCTTCGCGCACCGATCGGCAGCCCACGCGCTTCGGGAATCAGCGCGTCGACGCGGCCCCCGAGCTCGAGCTCGCCCGATTGGTGCAAGTGAAGCCCAGCGATCGCGACGTAAGGCTTGGTCAGTGACGCGAGGTCGTAGAACGTATTGGGGGTCACGGCGACCAACCCCTCGGCGAGCACCCCGGCCGCAGCCTGGACGTACCTCCATTCGCCTCCCTGCCAAGTCGCGACGCACGCGCTCGCCCCTGGAAAGACTGCCGCCTCGCATCCTGCGCCGATCTGTTGCGTCAAGGTGCGCTCGATCCGCGCCGACACGCCTGCGTTCACGACCGGTGTCTACCCAATTGCACGACCATGGTCTACAGGAGGCTCGCGATCATGCCCCTTCCGTATCTCGTCGCCTCAGTCGACCCGATCCCAGCCGAGCTCCGCTCCACTCCCGAGGACTTCGAAGTGGAGGAAGTGCCCGCCTACCCGCCGAGCGGGAGCGGCGACCACGTGTTTGCCTTCATCGAGAAGCGCGAGCTCACGACACCGGAGGCGGTGCGCCGGCTGTGCGAAAGCCTCGGTGTGGACCCGAGCTCCGCGGGCTGGGCTGGCCTGAAGGATCGTCACGCGGTCACCCGGCAGTGGATCAGCATCTATGGCTCCACGACGGACGCTGTCCTGCGAACCGAGGTCGAGCAGGTCCGGGTTCTGCAGGCCGCGCGTCATCCCCACAAGCTCAAGACGGGCCACCTTCGCGCAAACCGGTTCCGCATCCGTTTGAGACAGATCGACGTGGCGAGAATAGAGGATTTACGCCGTGTGTTGTCGGAGATAGAGAGCCAAGGCCTTCCCAATTACTATGGAGATCAGCGGTTCGGACGAGAGGGCGACAACGCGGAGCGCGCTCGTCGCTGGGTGCTCGGGGAGGCTCGCGCGCCCCGGCGCGGGTTTCAGCGCAAGCTCGAGATGTCCGCGCTCCAGTCCGAGCTCTTCAACCGGTGCGTCGCCGAGCGTCTGCAGGACGGGGCGCTCGGACGGGTCTTTCCGGGCGACGTCATGAAGAAGCACGATACCGGGGGCCTTTTCAACGCGATGGACGTCGAGGACTCGCAGCGGCGGGCCGATGCCTGGGAGATCAGCCCGACGGGGCCGATGTTCGGAGCCAAGATGCGGTGGCCCGAAGCCGAGGCCCTAGCCCGAGAAGAGGCGCTCCTTGAGCAAGCTGGATTGAGCCTAGCTCACCTCGAAAAGTGGCATCGAGTAGCACCAGGAACCCGGCGTTTCGTTCGGGTTCCCGTGTCCGACGTGCGCTCGAGCGTGAGGGACGATACGGTGGAGCTCGATTTCACCCTACCCGCTGGCTCCTACGCGACCATATTGCTGCGAGAGATTCTCAAGCGGGATGCACACCCGCTCCATACCGGCTAAGAGCGCGCTTCTACCGAGGAAAAGCATGATCGACATTCAAGAGAGACTCACCGCCTTCGCCATGCTTGGCGCGACGTGGGTCATGTGGCTTCTAATCTTCTTATCCGTGATCGGTGTCGCGATCATCTTCGAGCGGGTGTATTACTTCTTTGCCTCCCGCGACGACGTGCGAAAGCTTCAGGAAGATCTTCGGCTTCTCCTGGCGAAGAACGACGTGACAGGCGCACGCGAGCGACTCTCCCAGTCGAAGTCGTTCCAGGCGAGGATCGTCTACTCCGGCATCGAGGTGGTCGATGACGGGCCCGCGGCCGTCGAGGAGCGCCTCGCCGGCGAGACCTCGGTTGCCCGGACGCAGATGGAGCGAAACCTCGGCTTCCTCGGCACGGTCGGGAACAACGCCCCTTTCGTCGGTCTTCTCGGCACGGTCATCGGGGTCATCAAGGCGTTCCACGTACTCGATCAAAGCGCGGGCAAGGTCACCAGCGGTTTGATGACCGAGGTCGGTGAGGCGCTGGTCGCGACGGCGATCGGACTGCTCGTCGCCCTTCCCGCCGTCGCCTTCTACAACTACTTCCAGCGCCTGATCCGGTACCGACTCACATGGGCCGACGCGCTCGGCCGCGACCTGCTCGCCTATCTCAAGGGCACCGAACGCCCGAGGAACAAGTAGTCATGGCTGGCGGCCGGCGCTCCGGTGAGGACGATGATCTCATCACGGACATCAACGTCACCCCATTGGTCGACGTCGTTCTCGTTCTGCTCATCATCTTGATGGTGACGGCCACGGCCATCGTCTCGAAGACGATTCCCATGGAGCTCCCCAAAGCCGCAACCGGCGAGCAAACCCCGTCGACCTTGGCCGTATCGGTCGACCAGAGCGGCCAGGTCTTTCTCGACACCATTCCCGTCACCTCGGAGGAGCTTCGGACCCGCGTTCGGGCTGCCCGCGAGACCGACGAGGATCTTCGTGCCGTGATCGCTGCCGACGGCCGCATCGCGTACGCAAAGGTCGTCCAGGTGATCGACATCTTGCGCCAGGAGCGCGTGACGAAGTTCGCGATCAACGTGCGCCCGGAGGAGATCGGACGCTGAGCAGCGATGCGGTCAACCCGATGTCGAGTCCGGTCGAGAATCTGGCCCCTTGGGCCCTCGAGACAGGATGGTTCGTTCTGGCGGTTGCCACGCACGCTGCCTTCCTCGGTCTGATGCCCAATGCGCCCCTCGGACCGGGCCCTGAGGGCCTGGTCGACACGGTAGCCGTCTCGATCATCGAGGAGGAGCCCATGCCGCCCGAGACCGAGGAGGAGACCGTCGAGGAAGAACCTCCGGAGCCCGAGCGGGTCGCCCCTCCACCGAAGCCGAAGACGTTTAGGGCACCGAAGGAGCCACCCGCGGCGCCCGAGGAACCTCCAGCGGCTGCGCCCGAGACCCCGATCGCGTTCGACAACATCGTACTCACGAACGAGGGTGAGGAGCCCTCCTCGTGGGCCACCAACCCTGGCTCGGGGGAGACCCGCGAGGGCCCCATCGGACGGCCCGACGCGGTGGCCACGGGCAGAAGCCGCGAGGGCATCGTCGGAGGCGTCGTCGGTGGTGCGGGCGTCGGGGTCGTAGTCGACGTCGGCGACCTCTCGAAGAAGCCAATTCCGCCAGCTTTGCGTCAAAAGCTCGAAAAACTCTACCCCAAGAAGGCACGTCAGGAAGGAGTCGAGGGCGGGGCGACCATCCGGCTGCTGATCGGTCCTGACGGAGTGCCCAGTAAGATCCGCGTCATCTCGTTCGACCCACCCGGATACGAGTTTGAACGGGCCTGCGCGGAGGCGCTCAAAGGCGAGAAATGGCAACCCCCGCTCGACAAGGACGGCAAGCCGGTCGCGACCCGGGTGACCTATCGCTGTAACTTCGAGATCCGGTACTAGCGCACCGGGAAGCAGGCACTTTCTTTGACCGCCCGAGGCTCTGGGCGCTACCTCGGAGCGATGCGATGCAGTGTACTCGCCCTCCTGCTCACGTCGGGCTGCTGGAGCCAAGGGGGAGAAGAGCTTCCCGGCGAGCCCGTCGGCACGTTCGAGGCCGTCGGGCTGATGGTGGAGCAGAGCTGCGGCGCGGCGATCCCTGCGCCTGATCCCTTGGAGCTCAAGTTCGACCTTCGGAGCGAATCGAACGGACGCGCCTATTGGCGCCTGTGGGGCGGCGCCACGTTCGCGGGGGTCGAGAACGACGGCCGGTACACCTTCCAGATCAGCCAGAGCTGGGTGGTGATCGAGCCCGACCGTTTTCGAGGTTACCCCGGTTGCTCGGTCACGCAGCGAGATGTCTTTGAGTTCGAGGTCGACGTGCCCGAGGCGCCGACCGAGGCCGATGCCGGTTCGGCAGGCGACGCGGGCTCGCAAGACGGCTCCGATGCCGGCGTCGATCCCTTGTCCGTCACGCTCACCGGCTCCCAGATCACCGAAATCATGCCTCTGTCGGGCGCAGACTGCACACCTGCAGTCGCAGCGATGGGCGGTCCGTTTCTATCGCTGCCCTGCCGTGTGGAATACGTGCTCACGGGCAACGGGGTCGCAACCGAGTGAGGCACCCGAGCGCCTGTCGGTCCTCTACTCCTCCTTGGGCTCTGCCGGAAGCTCCGAGGGTCGCAGGGCGCCCTTTGGAACCTTGGGCACGGGAGGCGGGGTGTTGCCCTCTTCCGAGAACGGTCCCGGCAGGCGCTCCGCCCGCACGATCATCTTCGGCGAGTGAACGCCGAAGAAGACTCCCTGCGTAGCCTCGCGGCCGCTGACCTGGTCCACTCTGAAGCCGTTGCGCTCGAGAAGCGCGCGGACTTCGTGAAGGGCGTAGAGCCGAATCGAATAACGACGGTCGTTTTGTTGTCCGCTGTGGCTCGCAACCCGGCGCTTCACCCGGAGGCGCGACGTTTCGTAGTCGAAGTCGGTTTCTTCCATGCAGACGGCGCCGTCGACCTCGAACCAAACCTGATTGGGTTGCGAGCCGATCATGAAGTCGCGATTGACGATCTCGAGCAACAGCGTGCCGTTGGGTCTCAGCGCCTTGTGGAACTGCCGAATCACGAGCTCGTTTTCCTCTTCACAGAAATAACCGAACGTCGTTCCCCAACACAGCAACGCGTCGAACGGCTCGTCGAAAGTCACCTCTCGCATGTCGCCGTGCACGAACTCGATGTGCAGGCCTCGATCTTCGGCCTCGTCATAGGACCTCGTCACCATCGTGGCGGAGATGTCGAGGCCGACCAGGTGGTAGCCGCGCGATGCGAGCTCGACCGACTGCACCCCGAGGCCACAGCCCACGTCGAGGATGTGAGAGCCGAGGGGGATCTGGAAGGCACGCTCGATGAAATCGCATTCGACGACCACCTCTCTTGGTGTCGAGGTTCGAACGGTGCGTAGGTAGGCCTCGCCGAAGAAGTGCTCGTGCCAAGGTCCGTCTTCGTCGGCCTCGACCTCGATCGGGCCCGTTTCCAAGGAGTCGGTCGGCGGGGGCGGAGGCTTTGGAATCGGAATTATGATCTCCGCGGCCATGTCGGGCGGAGGAGCGATATCGCTCCGGAATAGGACGTCTGCGTCTTCCAAGAAGAGCTCTTCGGGGGGCTCACTGTACCGGGGTGCGGGGGGCGGCGTGCTCGCGGGTGGAAGTGCGGGCGGCTCGGTGAAGCGCACCTCGATCGAAGGCTCCGAAAGCTCGGCAGGCTCGGGCGCCGGCTCATCACCGCCGAGCGGATCGGGCTCGGTCACGAAGGAAGGCTCGGTGGGGTCGCGGTCCACCTGGAGCGCGACCGCCACGGCCCCGCCGTCGGACGCATCGAGCTCGACGCCATTCGAGGCTCCGTCGACGGCCCCATCGCCCCCGCCCGCTTCGTCCAGCACGCTGAAGCGCACGATGTCGTTGATCGGAACGCGAAGGGCGCGACGGCGCCGCGACGCAGGAGTCTGCAAGCCTTCGGGCTTGTCCGCGGACTCACCGCTCATCGACGGATCCCTTGGCCATGACTGCGCCCATGCGAATCGACGCGCCCCTCTGCGCGACGATCGCGAGCTCACATTGCGGTGGCGCCATCACGATCGCCGTGGAGCCCATGTGAAAAACGCCAAGCTCTTCCCCACGGTCGAACGGGATCGGCGAATCCGCATAGCTGCGCAGCCCGGGGCTGTGCCCCCGGTTCGTCTCCAGCTCATCGAAGCTCAAGCCGATGCGTCCCACGCCGATCGCCCCCACCATGATCGTGGTCACCCGTCCGTGCACCACGCTCTCTTGCACAATAGCAAGACGTTCGTTCCTTGCGAAAAGGCCCGGGATGAAGTCCGTCCCGATGCGGTTCACAGGGAACAAGGTACCGGGAATGTAGCGCACGCACTGCACGCTTCCGCAGGTCGGTGCGTGTACGCGGTGGTAATCGCGAGGCGACAGATAGACGATGAAATAGCGGCCGCCCTCGTAGGCAGCGGCCGCTTCAGGGTCGCCGAGCAGCGCAGCCGTCGAATAGCTTTGCCCTTTCACGGTCAGCTCCCCGAGCGCGGAAATCTCACCCAGATCCTCGATCCGGCCGTCCGCCGGCGACACCAGCGCCTCGGGGTCGGGGTCGATCGGTCTGCAGCCCGGGACGAGCCTCCGCGCAAAAAAGTCGTCAAACGTTCGGAACCCGCTCGGCGGCACGTCGACCTCACTTAGATCGACGTCGTAGATACGAACGAACGCGGCCACCACGGCGTCGAGCACGGGTCGTGGGGCTCGGGACGCCGCAAGCCTGCCGAGCGCCCTGCTCAGCCGCTTGCGCGGCAGAGCACGAACCGTCTGCGCGGCCAATCGTGACGCACTCATCCCCATGAACCCGTGCCGTTCGCACAGGTTATCCGAGCGAAGGAGCTGGCGTCAAACCTCTGCAGTGGGACAAGTCCCTGAAATCCCGTGGAATTCAGGCTTGTATAGACCAGAACGCCCCACCGATGCAGGGCTCGGCGAGGCACTCATGATCCACGGCGCCGGCGTCAGACGGCAGCTTCGCCGCGCTCGCCGGTCCGAATGCGTACCGACTCTTCGATGGACGAGACGAAGATCTTGCCATCACCGATGCGGCCCGTCTTGGCGGAATTTTCAATCGCTTCGATCACCGACACGACCAGCGCGTCGGGAACGACGATCTCCACCTTCACCTTGGGGACGAAGTCGACCACGTACGCGGACCCCCGGTAAACCTCTCGCTTGCCGCCGGTGCGGCCAAACCCTTTGACCTCCGTCACGGTCATGCCTTTGATTCCTACCTCGTTGAGGGCGTCCTTCACCTCATCGAGCTTGAAAGGCTTAATTATGGCTTCCACCTTTTTCATGGGACCTCCGAACTTCAAGCAGCCCAACGAGAACCGCCGATGCGAGACGGTGTACCCCCCGATTATTTCCGAATTGTTTCGCCGCCGTAAATACGGAAGTGGTGGGGAGAAACGCCCGGTCGAATGGTAGGCTCCTGCGCCCATGCCCTCCCTTCTCAACACCGTCCGTGACCTCGAACGCCTTCGGCAAATCGCCGCAGTCCTCGCGGTTCATGGGTTCGGCGAAGTGGTCGATCGCACCGGGTTAAGCTCGCTCATTCCAGGTCGGGCACGCGGAGACGAGGGGAGAATGCCAGCTGGAATTCGTCTCCGAAAGGTATTGGAAGACCTCGGGCCCTCTTTCGTGAAGCTCGGACAGATCATGTCGACCAGGCCGGATCTGATCCCTGAAGAGATCCTCGTCGAGCTCAAGAAGCTTCAGGACAGCGTACCGCCGGAGCCCTTTGCCGTGATTCGGGAGCAGGTCGAAGGCGAGCTCGGCTGCGCGCTCTCGGACATCTACGAATCCTTCGACGAAACCCCTCTTGCCTCGGCTTCGATCGCGCAGGTCCACCGGGCGCTGCTCCGCGAGGGCGACCAGGTCGCCGACGTCGTCGTCAAGGTGCAGCGTCCGAACGTCCAGGCCTTGATGGCACGCGATGTCGACCTTCTGTATTGGCTGGCCAAGGCGATCGTGCGCTCGATGCCGGAGTCGCATCTCTACCGGCCGATCAGTCTCGTCGAGGAGTTCGACCGCTCCGTCACCGCTGAGCTGGATTTTTCGCTGGAAGCCGACAATCACGAGCGCTTCGCGGCGAACTTCGCCGACAACCCGCACGCGAGATTTCCGGAGGTCCATCGCCGCGCAAGCGCGAAACGCGTCCTGACGCTCGAGTATCTGCAGGGGCGCAAGCTCGACGAAGCCTTGCGCGCCGGGGTGAGCGGCAAGTCGATCGCGAAGCGTGCGGTGGAGATCATCGTTCAGCAGATCTTCGAAGATGGATTCTTCCATGCCGACCCCCACCCGGGAAACATCATCATCATGGGTCCGGATGACGACCCCGTGATCGGGCTGATCGACGTCGGCATGGTCGGCCGGCTGACGCCGAAGATGCGCGACCGGACCATCGACTTGATGCTGGCGGCCGTGCGCGAGGATTACGGTGGAATCGCGGATGCCCTCTACGCGATCGGCCGGCCTACGCAGAAGATCAACCGCGATGCCTACGATGCCGAGGTGACGGCGCTCTCCCAGCGCTACCTAGGAAAAAGGCTCGCAGAGATCGAGCTCGGCTCCTTGATCCGCGACCTCGTCATGGTCGGTCGACGATTCGGTCTCGAGATCCCCGCCGAGTTCCTGATGCTCGGAAAGAGCTTGATGACGGTGGAGGGCGTGGGCAAGGAAATCTACCCGGAGCTGGATCTGCTCGAGGAGGTCCGACCCTACTTCATGACGCTGTTCACGCAGCGCTTCTCCCCCGAGCGCATGACCCAAGACGCTCTGCGAGGCCTGCGCCGATTGGGTGTTGCCGCCTCGGAGATGCCGCTCCAGCTCGAGGAGATCCTCGACGACCTACGCCAAGGGGCCTTCACGATTCGGACGCAGCAGACACAGCTCGATTCCGCGGCGGACCGGCTCGGACGTCGCGCGTTCAGCGGAATGATCGTGGGCGCGCTGATCATCGCCGGGGCCATCCTGCTTTCACAGGACAAGGATTGGATGGGGGGCCTGAGCATGGGTGCGGGCGCCTTCTACGCCCTCGCCCACACCGCGCGCGTATGGCTTCTCGGCAAACCGCAGCCGTGACCTAGCCGCGGATCGCGTGCCCGACGATCAACCCGAGCGCACCGGCCACCAGGCACACCAGGAAGGTCCCGCCCATGTAGAGGGCGGCGCGACCCCACGCGGCGCTTTGCATCAACCCGATGCTTTCGAGGTTGAACGCCGAGTAGGTGGTGAAGCCGCCCATGAGGCCGGTGCCGAGCAGCAACCGAAGGTCGCTTCCGAACCAGGACCGATCCTCTGCAAGCACGAACGCGACCCCCAACCCGAGCGAGCCGAGCACGTTCACCGCGAACGTCGCCCACGGAAAGGCGTGCGCCGCCGTCAGGGGCCCGAGCAGCAACGATACCCAGTATCGAAGGCACGACCCCGCCGCTCCACCAATGGCGACCCAAACGAAACTCACGCTCGGGTTGTAGACGACAACTTTGCGGAGGCGCAAGGTTTGCGTGTCAATCGAACAAATCAGCGCCGTGAGCCTCGTTGACCCGATGCGCTCGCTTGCGTAGCGTGGGTCTCTACGAAGGAGCGGCTTCCATGATCGCACAGCACGCAAGGCACACCGCGGGATATTGTGTCTGGCTTCTCTTCGCAACGGGCTCATCGAGCTGCAGTAATGCCGCCGAGACTCCCCCTCGCGTGCAAATCGAAACGTTCGAATACGCGGTGCCGATGGACGCCTCGAGCCCGTGGCCGAAGTTCCGCCGCACCGCAATGCAGACCGGCCGAAGCCCCGTCCTACCGATCGACAACGGAGAGGACCCTTGGGTGTTTCGAACGGGGAAAGGGATCTTCTCCACCGCAGTGATCGATGGAGACAGCAACGTCTACGTCGGCTCCGGAGACCGTGTCTTCTACAAGCTCGACAAGCGCGGGAACGAAGTCTGGTCGGTGCTCACCGGGGAGGTCGTCGATTCGTCGGCGCTGCTCGACGACCGGGGCCGGGTGTACTTCGGCTCGGGCGATGGCTTCCTCTATGCGCTCGACCGCGAAGATGGCTCGGAAGTGTGGAAGCTCGAGGCCGACCCGCCTTCGCTGAACGGTGCGCTCATCAACTGGTTCGAGGGCAACGTGGCGATGGGCGTCGATGGGACGTTGTACGTGCCGAACGACAATCGCTGCGCGTATGCCTCGCGTGGGGGGTCGGCGGCACGTTCCAAGAAGGCGCCAACACCCTCGTGAACCCGAGCTCCGACGTCCGGTTCCCACTGGTCTTCCGTTGGGACGACGGGGTCTTGACCATGATCAACGAAGAGGGCTTCACGATCGAGTTCAACGGCTTCCCGCTGCCGTTCCAGTACTTTCGAGTCGCTACCACCCTCGATGCCGACGGAAACGCGCTTCATAGCCCTTGGCTCAATGCAAAGACGATTTGCGATGAGATCGACTTCTATGGGCTGTTCCTCAACCTTCTCGGATTCTGCAACCTCGAGACGGGCTTGCTCGACGCCGTCGGCGGTTGTGAGTTCCGGCCGTTCGGAGATGGCACGCAGAGCGCACCGCTAGGGCTCGGCTCGGTCCTGCTCGCACGCGAAGGAGACGCGATCGCGGCCACGTTGACCGGCACGACCTTGAAGAGCGAGGAGCACAACTTCGGAATCCTCGCCCTGAACGCGGCCACCGGAGTCCCCATCGGCCTGAACTACACCGAGCGGACGTCACACCTGCCCGACACCGGAACGGTCCAAACCGTCACGCTCGACCTCACCGACGTCGCGGACCTTCCCGCGAGCCTTCGGGTCTACCTCATGGTGGATGCCTATCCAGCCGCCGTAACGATCCTCGAGTAGCGCCCGTGCTAGAGTCCGCGCCGTGATCAGCGAGGACTTTGCATTCTTCGGCTTCGACGAGACGTCTTGGGACCGGCTCGTCTCGCTCCTCGTCGCCGATGATGGAGCCGCAACGCCCCGAGGCGTTCTCGTCATCGTCGTAGACGGCGAAAGGATCCCCGTGGCCTGCTTCCACACCGCCACCGGATCGCTCGACCCGGCATCGCTTCCCTCCCTCGCCGATCCGCAGGCGCTTTGCCGCGAAACCGGGGCAGGCGCCTGCATCATCATTCGAGAACCAGCCAGGGCCGAGCTCGAGGGCTACCTCGCCGCTCCGCTCGACCCGGATCAAGACTTCGTGACGCGAGTCATGCGCTTCGTCCACGTCGTGCGTGAGCTCGGCAGCGGCAATTGGCTGCGAATCTGGCCGAACCCCCTACCCGATCTCCTGCTCTCGGCGGTGCCTTCGGCCAAGCCCGCGATCGACTTCCTTCTCCCCGACGGGCAAAGCGTCGTCCTCGGCATCTTCGAAGGGGGAGCGCTCTGGACGGGCGCCGCGCTGAGACGGAGCGCCGAAGGATTCGATGTCTTGGCGGGGCCGGGTGCGATCTCGGAATGGGCGGGGCCCCTCGGGGGCGCTTGGCGCCGCGACCATCGGGTGCTGACTCGCGCGATCGAACGGGAGCTAGGTCCTATTCACATCGGCCTTTTCATGGAGCGTTCCACCGCCCATGCCCTCTTTTCCCGCAAGCAAGCTGGGGAGTGGGCGCTCGCCTACACGACCCGGCAGCTGATGATCCATCCGCTGCCGGCTGCCGCCGCGGCGGCGCTCGGAATCGACGGTTTGAGCGGCGTCGCGCAGTACGCGATCCAAGCGCTCGAGCAGATGGAGTCCGAGGAGCTGGTTGCGATCGCCCAGGGGTTCTGGCGCGGCCTCACGGACGGCAAAGGCCTCGAGGGCCTCCTCGGCTTCTCGCCCGCACGCATGATCTCGGAGACCCTCGACAAAGCGCGCAGCGAGCGTCCGCCCCGAAACGATTCCCCCAGCCCGTCCGGTAAGCCTCTTGCCGAGGAGCCGGCAGAGGAGCTGGCGGAGCAGCCTGCTCCTCCAAAGGGTCGGGCGCGTTCGCGCAAGCGGCGTTCGGACCCGCGCAGCTGAGCACCCCTGCACGGATCGTCGGTTCTTTGACAAAATTGGCGACGATATGTACCTTTATCCCACCTGCTCAACATTGCAGGGGACATTTGTACAGCATTGGGATACGTTCCAGAAAAAGGACGGTGAGAGATGCGAGCGGGGGAAACCATGCACAAGCTAACGGCGCGCCAAAAAGCCGTATTGGAGTACATTTCAGATTCGATACATGCGCGTGGGTATCCACCCACGCTTCGTGAAATCGGGAATCATCTGGGAATCCGGAGCACCAACGGGGTCAATGACCACCTCCGAGCCCTCGAACGCAAGGGCTATCTCACCCGCGAGGACATGAAGTCGCGGACGTTGCGTCTCATGAAGACCCCGGACGGCAGGCCGAGCAGCCGGCCTCCCGCCGCCAATGAGGATCTGGTCGAGATCCCCATCATCGGGCGCGTCGCCGCGGGCGCCCTCAGCGAAGCCATCGAGCACCCGGACGACACGGTGCACATCGACCGAATGCTGATCGGCGGCCAGCGCGACGTCTTCGGCCTTCGAGTCAGCGGCGAATCGATGATCGAAGCCGGTATTTTCGACGGCGATTTCGTGTTCGTGCGCAAGCAGCTCACCGCCAACCGTGGGGAGATCATCATCGCGCTCGTCGGCGATGAGGCGACTTGCAAATACTACTATCCGGAGCGTGAGCACGTTCGGCTGCAGCCCGCCAACAGGCAGATGGCGCCGATTCTGATCCCAAAGAACGACTGGCGGAGCACACAGGTGCTCGGCGTCGTCGTCGGGGTCTACCGACGGCTGCACTGACCGCTCAGACGAGAGCGGGAATCCGTCCCCCGATGCCCTCATCCGCGAAGCCCCTCGAAACACACTGTTTCGGGGGGTTTTATCTTGTATGGTGCCGAGATGACTCCGACCGAACGCATATTGATGGGACCCGGGCCGTCGGACGTCCCGGTGTCCGTTCTCCAGGCGCTTGCGCGCCCGACGATCGGCCACCTCGATCCGGTGTTTCTTCGAGTGCTCGACGAAACGCAGGCGATGCTCCGTCAGGTCTTCGGAACCAAGAATGCCCTGACCCTTCCGATGTCGGCGACCGGCTCTGCGGGAATGGAAACCTGCTTCGTCAACCTGCTGGAACGGGGAGACCACGCGCTGATCTGCCGCCATGGAGTCTTTGGGGGACGCATGGCCGAAGTCGCGCGGCGCTGCGGTGCGGAAGTGACCGTCGTCGACGCGCCGTGGGGTCAGGCCATCGACCCCGACGACGTGGCAAAGGCGGCGAAGCGCCGGTCGTTCAAGGTACTTGCGGTGGTCCATGCGGAAACATCGACCGGCGTGCTCCAGGACCTTGCGCCGTTTCGCGCGATCGCGGATTCATGCGGAGCGCTCCTCGTCGTCGATGCGGTGACCTCGCTCGGCGGCGTTGCCGTCGACGTCGACCGCCTCGGCATCGACGCGGTCTATTCGGGCACGCAGAAGTGTCTTTCGTGCCCGCCAGGCCTCTCCCCGGTGTCCTTCTCCGAGCACGCCCGCGAAGTGCTTTCGACCCGGAAAACCCCCGTCCAAAGCTGGTACTTCGACCTGAATCTCATCGGACAGTACTTCGGAGGTGAGCGCGTCTACCACCACACGGCGCCGGTGAACATGATCTTCGGGCTGCATGAGGCTCTCCGGCTCGTGCTCGAAGAGGGGCTCGAAGCCCGGTACGCCCGGCATCGCGAGCAGGCCCGTGCGCTCTATCGGGGGCTCGAGGCGCTCGGGCTCGAGCCGTGGGTCGACGAAGCGGTGCGGCTCCCTCCCCTCACCCTCGTCCGCATCCCCGACGGGGTCGACGACCGAGCCGTGCGGGCCGAGTTGCTCGCCGAGCACGGCCTGGAAATCGGCGGCGGCCTCGGAGACTTCAAAGGAAAGGCCTGGCGCATCGGTCTCATGGGGGCGTCGGCAACACCGAGGCACGTCGAGGTCTGCCTGCGAGCGCTAGAGGTTGCGCTTCGCTGAGGCCGCCTCAGGGTTTGACCAAGGCGACGAACAGCACGAGGGCCGCGAGGGTGTGCTGGAACGAGCGAAACCCCGCAGGCCAGCGCCGGCGCGCATTGCTCCACGAAAAGGCGACGGCCGTGCTGATCAAGAGCACGAGCGCGGCAGCGATCGACGCACCTTCGAGGCTCAACGCCACACCATACCGAGCATCGAGTCCGGGCGTGACGGGCGAGCCGTACAATACGAAGAGGTGTACGACGTAGATGACGAGGGTTTCCTGGCCGACCCGTTGAAGGAGGCCCGTCGGGTGGGCGCCCGTCGAGGTGACGACGCGTCGCTTCGAACGTGACCAGACCGCCTCGAGAGCGCAGAGCGCGGCGAAACCGAGCAAGATGAGGCCGAGCCGCGTCAGGAAGAAGATCGGGCTCGTCTTCCAATAGTCTTCCTCGCCGAAGGGATTCACGCCGGAGTCCTGCAACAGGCGCGCAACCACCCACGAGAAGAGCCCCGCGCCTGCCAGGCTCCACACCAGCCCTCTGCGGAGCGAGCCCCGATTCGGATCGATCGACAGGTAAGCGGTGACCACGCCTGCGCAGAGAAAACCGGTCCAAGGAAACAGAGGAAAGATCGACCCCGTGTCGCTGTTGACGTAGGCGGCAATGCCCACTGGGAGCCATCGTTCGACCGGAAGCCGCCATACCGCAGGTGCGCTCAACACGAAGACCGCCCCGAGCACCGCGACGGAGCCGGCGAACCGTCGCTGCCGTTTCGTGAGCCAGACGAGCCCCTGAACGAGGATCAGCGAGACCCCGATGTTTTCGAGGGCGTCCACCCTGAAAAACATCCGGGCCGTGTCCGGTGATGCCGACGTCCAGAGCTCGCGAAAGCTGAGCTCGGGAAGGCTGAGCATGTAACCGATGAAGAGCAACCAACCATACCGGCCGAAGCGCCGCTTTGTCGCCGGTCCCCAACGCGTGTGCACTGAGAAGTTGCCGAGGGTGGCTACGCCAAAGGCCAACCCCGACGCGAAGAAGAAGATCGGCGCGGTCAGCCCATGAACGTAGCCGTGCCGGATGTACCACGCCCCATGACGAAGCTCTGGGTCGAGGAGCGTCGTGAACACATGGCCTTGCACCATGAGCACCACCGCAACGAGCCGCAGCAGATCGAGTGCGCGCCAGCGTTCTTGTTCTGCGCTCTTTCTCGTTTCAGCCCGAGAGGGATTCATGTCCTGCACGTGATTGCCTATGGATGCGACGAGTTGGCCCGAAACTCCGACGATGTCCAAGCCCAACGCTCTCTCGGAGGGCAGCCCGAAGCGCTCGAGCGAAACACTGGGTTGCCGGCAACCTCAGCCAAAACCGCTGCAGGCCTGGACATCGTGGGGTCTGCGCCTATTGTCTCGGCAGGTCATGAGCGCGTTGCAGGCGCACCGGCCGACGTGATTCGAGGCTCGATGGCAGGCACCCCAGGGCGATTTCCCGTCAAGGTCTACTACGAAGACACCGACAGCCTGTCGGTGGTCTATTACGCCAACTATCTGAAGTATCTCGAACGCGGTCGCACCGAGTTTTTCGCCGACGCGGGCTTTGCCCCATGGACGCTGAATGAGCAGGGAATCATCGTAGCGGTTCACCGCGCCGATTTGACCTTTCTCGCACCGGCCCGACTCGGCGACGCGTGCGAGGTCGTGACCTCCGTCGCCAAGCACACTTCGCACCGCCTGATTCTCGATCAGAGCGTCGTTCGGGGGGAAACCCACTCGATCAAGGCCCAAATCACGTTGGTCTTCCTGAACCGCGATCTACAGCTACGGGAGACCCCAACGGACATCGCGGCCTGGCTCGCGAACAACTGGCCGAACCCGTAGCCTCCTCGAGCGTTCCAACATCGGCAGGACCTCGACGTCTGATAGGGGAAGACCTCACGCTCTCGCCCGCGATCGCATCATCGAGGTTTTGGAATCTCGTGCCCACGCTTGCGCGCCTGGGCGATGTTGATGGCAGCCGCTTGCTTTTTCAGCGCCTCGGCACTTCGGCTCCCGCCTTGGTCGAGCACCTTGCCCGTTTGTCCTCTGGCGATCCTGCCAGTGTCCTTTTCCAGGATGCGGTATTTCTCGCCGCGCTTTCGAACGATCAAGGGCATCAGGGATCCCCCGCTCACCCTCCGGTGAGGATACGATGGTAGAGGCGATTCGCGGCTGGGTCTTGGAACGGCAGGAACGACTCCCCGTACACCCAGTCCCGATTGAGCGTCTTGAGCCAGTCCTCGGTCACCCGCTCCGGTTCCAGCCCCGCGGCGCGGATCGCGGCTACCAGCTCGAACGCACCTCGAATCGGTTTCCCGTCCGCATAAATGCGCGCAAACGAGGCGTATAGCTCTTGGAGCTCATTCTTGTCGGTCATGCTCGTTCTCCGTCCTTCGTTGCGTCCATTGCCGGTCTCCCGATGAAACGCTTTGGTGGCTACGAATCGGAGGTGGGGCCGACAGAACCTCGGGAATCCGCGCGATCGCAAGCCTCTTGTATTCCTCGAACGTTCGCTCGAGATCTTCGACGAACTCGTGCACGTCGGGGAAGCCCTGCCAATCTGCGTTGAAGCCCCAATGCAGCCCGCCGTTGTAGCTGAAGAGGGCAATGCCCAGGTTCTGGGTTGGTGGGATGGGCACCAAGGGAAACATGGCCTTCACCTGCGCGCCGAGCATGTAAAGCGGGAACGGTGGCCCCGGGATGTTCGTCACGACGACGTTATAGGCGCGTCGCATGATGGCACCGCGGGAGATGTCCAGGATGAGCCGCTTGGTCGTGAGGTCGGCCACGTCCTCGAGCAGCTCGGCTCCCGCCGTCTGATTCGACTCTTTTTTGAGCCTGGTGGTGACGACGATGACTTTCTTGAGTCGTTCGATCGGGTCAGCCTCCGAAACCGGGAGCTCGGCGAGCAGCATCGCGACCTGGTTTCCCGTCGATCCGCCACCGGACTTGCGTGTGTTGACGGGAAGAAATGCCCGAAACCCCTCGATCGCGTTCACGTTCATGTTTCGTGCTTCGAGGAACCGCCGGATCGCCCCAGTCGTCGTCGCAAGCACGACATCGTTGATGGTACCTCCGAGCGCGTTCTTGACGGTCTTCACGTCGTCGAGGTCGAGCGAGATCCAGTCGAAACGCCGATAGGGGCTGACGTCGGGCGCCGTGAATGGGGTGCGCGGACCCGCCTTCATCCCGGACTGGAGCACACCGACGACGCCTCGAAAGTTTTCCCGGACGCGCGGCCCGAAGTGCGAGAGCTTGCGCAGGCCACCGATGCGATGCGTGATCTCCGCTCGTAGAAGCTGCGTGCCGCTCGGAGCACGACGCGGTGTCCATGGGCTCGGTTCTTTGTCGACTGGGGCCGGCATTACTTGCAGCAGTGCCTCGATCAGCCCGACACCCGCCACGCCATCGATCATGCAGTGATGCGCCTTGCCAACGAGCGCAAACTGGTCGTTTTCGATCCCTTCGACGACCCAGAACTCCCAGAGCGGCCTGCTCCGATCGAGCCGCTGCGAGAACAGCCGGCCCACCAGGCGCTTGAGCATTCGCTCGTCCGCGGGAAGCGGGAGCCGCGTGTGGCGCAAATGGAAGTTGATGTTGAATCGATCGTCGTCGATCCAAACCGGATGAGCGAGTCCCGGCACCCACGCCAACCGTTGTCGATAGCGAGGCATCGTGTCCAGCGCCGCAACCGTGTATTTCTTGATGCGCTCGAAATCGAGCCCTCCATGTTCCAGCGTCAATGGTCTCGCATCGAAGACAAGAGCTGCACCTACGTGCATGGGAGCGGTCTCGCTCTCCAGGTCCAAGAAAATCGCGTCGAGCGCGCTCAAACGTTCGTAGAATGTGTCCGCCATCGTAGATTGGCGAGAATACGCTCCTGCCCCCGAGGGCACCAGCCCCTGGGCTAGGACTGAATCGATCTCTCGGGAGGCAACGCTAGGGCAGCCAGCGAAACGTCCAACTCCTCGCACGCCACGCTGCGATAAGCCTCTAGGGCGTTTGAAAAGCTTTCGGTCCAATCGGCATCCGCGGCGTGCATCGACTGAGCTTGCACGGACGGCCGGTGTGACGTGGGTAGCCCGCAGCCTTCGCGGAGCTCATCGCAGCACGCTTCGAGGGCCGCGCGAAGTGAGCCTGTCTCCACTTCCAGCTCGGATCGCGAAGGATCCCATCCCGCCACTTGGCCAGCGGTCAATGCCTCGAGATCACCGATCGTTTGTTCGACGACAGCACGAATTGCATCGAGACGGAACGTCTTCCATGCGCTTCGCAAAATGCCGCCTATTCGTACCTCACTCACATCGGAACACTACCACGAAATGAGCGGCGGCGCCGGGGGAGGACTAGATCGGCCGAGTTGCGCAGGATTGAAATCGGCAAGACAAGCTGCCGCGCCCATGCGACAGTGCGCTTACTCGGCGGCGCGCCATCTCCGATTCGCCTTCGAGCATAGGAGGTGAGCGATGGGCGACAAGTCCCCGAAACAGAAGAACCGCAAGGCTAACCAGAAGCAACAGACGAAAAAGGACGACAAACAGCGCCGAGAGGCAGCGGCCGCGGTCAAAAAGGCGGCACTTACCGGAAAGAAGTGAGTGCCGGCGGAGACACCACTCCGAGTCGCTGTCGTCGTGGCTCATCCCGATGACGAGACGCTCTGGTGTGGGGGGCTCATTCTCCAGCATCCGGACTGGCACTGGCGGATCGTCACCCTGTGCCGTGGCTCCGATCGGGACCGCGCGCCTCGCTTCGATCGCGTTCTGAGACTGTTTGGGGCAAAGGGCGAAATGGCGGATCTGGACGATGGCCCCAATCAACGGCCGTTACCGGCCGCGGAGGTCGAAGGGACGATCCTACGACTTCTGCCGACGTGTGACTTCGACCTGATCCTCACACACGGCCCGCGCGGCGAATATACCCGCCATCGTCGGCATGAAGAGTGCTGCCGAGGTGTGTCGTCATTGTGGCGCGCCGAACGGCTTTCTACCCGACGCCTTTGGATGTTTGCGTACGAGGACGGAGACGGCACACACCTGCCCGTCGCACGATCAGATGCGAACGGACACGAATTGCTCCCCCCAAACGTCTGGCGCGAGAAACGACGGGTCTTGACCGATCTCTACGGCTTCACTGACGAGAGCTGGGAGGTGCGAGTTGCGCCGCGCGAAGAGGCTTGGTGGTGCTTCGACGACGCCACCTCAGCCCAAGAGCACGTGCAACGATGGAGCTCTGACCCATGAAGGCTCTGATCCTTTACGATTACCCCCCGAGTCCGGCTGGCCTTGCGACGCAGGGCGACCTCTTATACCGCGGACTGCTCGAGCTCGGCGTAGACGCCCATGCCGCGAACTTCGAAGCGCCGCAGGAAAAGGAATGGTACTATCGCTGGTTCGAGCCCGACGTCGTCGTGGGTATTGGATACTGGGGACACACGCCTCATCTGATCCAACATCCGCAGCGCTACGGCGCGACACCGGTCCCGTGGTTCGTGGCAGATGGCTACATTGCGAGCTACCAGGAGGTGCTCAATGATTTGCCTCTAGTATTGGTCACCTCGACGTGGGTCAAGGAAACCTATGTTCGCGACGGCGTACGAGCCGACATCATCGAGGTGCTCCCGGTAGGCTGTGAAACCGAGCGCTTCGTTCCACGGGCCCGAAACGATCCAAAAGTCCGCGCCATCCGAGAAACGCTGGGTGTGGCCGATGACCAGATCTTCATTCTGACGGTGGGCGGTGATGCAGCCTCTAAAGGTGCTCAAGAGGTGATGCAGGCGCTCGCGAAGATCGACGTGGAGGCTCCCGACTGGAAGTACGTGTGCAAGGTATGGCCCCAACCCCGCACGGATCAGCAGAATCTGCTCGACCTTCAGCTCGCGGCCCATCTCGGCATCGACAAGAATGTCATCATCTCGACTGGGCGCTTCTCGCGAAACATCATGCCTTACCTTCTAGCGGCTTGCGACATCTATGCTGCACCCTCTCGCCTCGAGGGGTTCGGTATGATTCAGGTAGAAGCGAATGCTTGCGAGAAGCCGGTCATTGCCATCAATGCCATGGCCTTTCGTGACACGATGGTACATGGCGAAACCGCATTCCTCGCCGGTGTGGCAAAGGAGATCAAGATCAGCGAGGCCGTCCTGGGCGAGGATCAGGGCTTCCAGCCGAATTCCTCGGTGACCTTTGCCCAGCCCCGCACGTCGGACTACCGTGCCAGCATCCACGACATCGCCACCCATTTACTAGCGCTCATGCGCGACGCCGATCTTCGGAAGCGAATGGGCAAGGCTGGCCGGCAACGCGTGGTCGAACGATTCGACTATCGAATTGTCGCCAGACGCTTTGTCGATATCATGGAAAATCGATTGGGTATTCGCTGACGCTGTGAAAGCCGTGCCTCAAATCACCAAGCGCGGCGATCCCTTGCCGGAATCGGTCATCGAGGCGAAGCAGGCTGCTGTCGAGGTGCTGTTGCACAACGCGTCCGGACCCGTGGACGGTCTGCCCCGCACTGCGGGGTGGGGCTACCCCGAGCCCTACACGCGGGACCTCATGCTTTCGGCGTTCGGAATCCTGGTCAGCGGCAGCGAGGAGCTGGTCGAGACTCTGGGCCGAACTCTGACCGTGCTGGCTCAAAATCAGACCCAGCATGGCCACATCCCATCGATGATCCACGATCCCGATAATCTAGGGTCTAGCGACTCGACATCCTTGTTTCTGATCGCGGTTGGCCTCTACCGGCGGATGACCGGAAACGATGGGTTCCTCGACGACGCAGCGCAAAAGGCTCTGACCTGGATGCAATATCAGAGCCCCGACGATACGGTGATGGTGGGGCAGCTCCCCACAAGCGACTGGCGCGACGAGCATTGGGTCCTGGGATACGGTCTGTACGTGAACAGCTTGGTTCATACCCATCTCAGACTTCACGGCCGAGACGAGGAGGCCGAGAAACTTCGCTCCCTCATGAACCGACTGGACGTGCGGCGAGACGTCGGCAACCGCCACATCCACGAGGGGCTTATCGTACCCTCCAAACCCTATTTCGCGATGTATGCGTACAAGATCTACAACAACGAGCGCTTTGATCTTCTCGGCAACTGTCTGGCGTCTCTCACCGGCATCGCTTCGAGGAGCCGCTGCGAACGAATCGTGAGGTGGGTAGAAGCCGAATGCGCTGCTCTGAGAGAGCAGGGTGAGCTCGCCGTCGATCTGCCGCCATGTCTGCTGCCATACGTACGCGGAGACGACCCCGACTGGCGACCTCGCTACGAGAGGTTCAACCAGGCCGGTGAGTACCACAACGGCGGGATCTGGCCTTTCATTTGCGGATTGTACGTGGCGACTTGCGTGGCTGCGGGTCGGCACGACCTTGCACGGCGGAAGCTGCTGACCCTGACGGATCTGGTAACGTTGCATCGGCGGGAGTCGCTCACATGGGGCTTCAACGAGTGGATCAAGGCCCAAACCGGCAAACCGATGGGCTGTGACTGGCAGAGCTGGTCTGCCGCGATGTACCTGTATGCGGTAGCGTGCGTCGAGCGACGGAGCACACCGTTTTTCGACCAAGTCCGCGCACGGACAAAGACGTGAACGGAATGAGCACATGACCAGACAAGAAAACCCCGGCGCAGTCCACCGCGTCGCATTGCTTGGAAACCACCTCCCGCGGCAGTGCGGGATCGCCACGTTCACCACCGACCTCGCAGATGCCATCTCGTCGACGTTTCCGGGCATCGAGTGCGCGGTCGTCGCCATGAACGACGCTGGGAAACGCCACGCTTACGGCGATCGAGTTCGATTCGAAATCGCCGAGAGCGACCTCGCGTCGTACCGCCGCGCGACTGACTTCTTGAATGTAGGCGGGTTCGACATACTGTGCCTCCAACACGAATACGGCATCTTCGGAGGCAAAGCGGGCAGCCACGTCCTCGCGCTCCTCAGCGAGGTGCGAATGCCCATCGTGACGACGCTGCACACCATCCTCAGCGAGCCCACGGGGGAACAGCGCCGGGTGATGGACGAGATCACCCGGCTCTCGAGCCGCTTGATCGTGATGAGTCACTGCGGCGGTGAGCTCTTGCGCGAAGTGCACGGGGTGCCAGCCGACAAGATCGACCTCATCCCTCACGGGATCCCCTCTTTGCCGAGCAGTGAAGACAGCAAGAAGCGCCTGGGCGTCGAGGGGATGTCCCTGATTCTCACCTTCGGGCTCTTGTCGCCGGACAAAGGAATCGAATACGTAATCGACGCCCTCCCCGCCGTCGTCGCACGCCACCCGACCGCGACCTATCTGGTTGTCGGCGCCACGCATCCGCACGTCAAGGAGTGGCACGGCGAAGTCTACCGGCGCAGCCTCGAGCTTCGCGCACACAAGCTCGGCGTGGAAGCACACGTCGTCTTTCACGATCGCTTCGTGAGCGCTTCGGAGCTCGCCGAGTTCTTGGCTGCGGCGGACATCTACATCACCCCGTACCTCAACCCCGAGCAGATCACCTCGGGAACACTGGCGTACGCCCTCGGGAACGGAAAGGCCGTCATCTCGACGCCCTATCGATATGCACGCGAGCTCTTGGCTGACGGCCGGGGCGTTCTCGTTCCATGGAGGGACTCGGCTTCAATCAGCGCGGCGCTCGATGAGCTGCTCCGCGATCCGGCGGGGCTCCGCACGATCGGCGCACGCGCCGCCGAATATGGTCGCGACATGGTCTGGCCGTCCGTCGCGCGACAGTACGTCACGAGCTTCGAGCGGGCTCACCACGAGAGCGCGACCTTGCGCCGCTCCTTTTTCGCGTCGAGAACAGTCACGAGACGCCTGATCGACCTGCCCGAGATCAATCTCCAGCACCTGCGCGGGCTGACGGATGACACCGGCGTCCTCCAGCATGCTCTCTTCTCGATTGCGCGGTACGAGGACGGGTACTGCCTCGACGACAACGCCCGCGCCCTACTCTTGACGACCTTGATCGAGGACGCAGGGACCGACGACCGCGCGACCACTCGCGCTTTGTCTGCGCGCTACCTCGCGTTCGTGAGTCATGCGTTCAACCAGGATTCGCGGCGCTTCCGAAACTTCATGGCGTATTCCCGGGAATGGGTCGAAGAGCGCGGAAGTGAGGACAGTCACGGTCGTGCTCTCTGGGCGCTTGGCGCCGTGGTGGGTCGCTCTCGCGAACCTGGGCGTAAGAGCCTCGGCAGCGAGCTGTTTCACGCTGCGCTGCCGGCGGTCTCAAAGCTCCAGAGCTCCAGAGCTTGGGCCTTCGCGCTCCTTGGTATCCACGAATATCTGCGTGCGTTTCGAGGAGAGAGCGGGGTCGAGGTGTTGCAGAAGCAGCTATCCGGCCGGCTCTTGTCTAGATTTCAGACGAACGGCGGTGAGGGCTGGCCATGGTGCGAAGACGTCATCGCATACGACAACGCGCGCCTTCCGCAGGCCCTGATCGTCTCGGGCAATCAGCTGGGCGATCGAGAAATGGTGGCGGCCGGACTCGAGTCCCTTCGATGGCTCAACGAGGTCCAGCGCTCACACGAAGGCTATTTCGCCCCGGTCGGCTCGAATGGGTTCTACGTGCGACACGCAAAGAGGGCGCACTTCGACCAGCAACCGCTCGAGGCCTGCGCCACCGTATCCGCATGCCTCGACGCGTGGCGCGTCTCCGGCGACGGGGAATGGCCACGCGAGATGTGGCGCGCGTTCAGTTGGTTTCTAGGGGAGAACCAACTGCAAGCGCCGCTCTACGACCCCACCACCGGGGGCTGCCTCGACGGGCTCCACCCAGATCGACCGAACGAGAACCAAGGGGCCGAGTCGACGCTCTCATTCTTGCTCGCGCTCACCGAGATGGGGGCGCTCGACTCGGAGAAGCAGCTGCGTGACGAGAGCGCTAGCTCCTTTGCAAGCGGCGAAGGCCGCAGGGGCCCGGTGTGACGTCACCTTCGCTCGGCGCTCCGGCCGCGCTCCGCGTGGCGGTGCTCGCCCCGATCTCCTGGCGTGTCCCTCCCCGACATTACGGACCTTGGGAGCAATTCGTCTCACTCTTGACGGAGGGCCTGGTGCAGCGGGGACTCGACGTCACCCTCTTCGCCACCGCTGACTCGATCACCGCGGCTCGGCTCGTCGGAATCCCCCCAAGTGGATACTCCGAAGACGTGACCATCGACGCGAAGGTGTGGGAGTGCCTGCACATCTCCGCCGCATTCGAGCGCGCCGCCGAGTTCGACCTCATTCACAACAGCTTCGACTTCCTACCCCTCAGCTTCTCTCGGCTGGTGGATACGCCGGTGGTCACCACCATCCACGGTTTTTCCTCCGAGCGAATCCTCCCCGTCTATCAGAAGTACAACGGGCACACCCACTACGTCGCCATCAGCGACGCCGATCGACACCCTTCACTCGAATACGCGGCCACCATCCACCACGGTATCGACATGGGCGCGTTCGCGATCGGCACCGGCCCGCGCGACTATCTCCTCTTCTTCGGCCGTATTCATCCAGACAAGGGCACCGAGGAGGCCATCTCCGTTGCACGGCGCGCAGGCCTGCCGCTGCTCATCGCCGGCATCATCCAGGATCGAGCCTACTTCGAGCGCGCGATCGAGCCTCACCTCGACGGAGACCGGGTGCGGTTCGTCGGCGCGATCGGGCCCGAGGGGAAGAGCGAGCTCCTCGGCGGGGCGCGCGCCCTGCTCCATCTCGTGAGCTTCGACGAGCCGTTCGGGTTCAGCGTGGTCGAGGCGATGGCCTGCGGGACCCCGGTGATCGCCAGCCGACGTGGATCGATGCCGGAGATCATCGCGGAGGGCGTGAACGGCCGCCTGGTCGACTCGACCGCCGAGGCTGTGGAAGCCGTAGCCGGGATCGTTGAACTGGACGCGGAAGGCGTGCGCGCATCGGTCGAGCGCCGCTTCGACAAGGAACGGATGGTCGACGAGTACGTCGCAGTCTACCGGCGCATCCTAGGCGGCTCTGCGTCGGAGAGCCTCGCGTGAACGCTGAGCTTCGCTCCGCTCGGTCCGTGCCTTTTCGGCTCGGCGTGAACTACTGGCCGGCTCGGACGGCGATGGCCTGGTGGACCGCATTCGACCCGGCGGAGGTTGCGGCGGACTTCGGTCGCATCGCAGGGTCCGGATTCGACTCAGTCCGCATCTTCCTCAGGTGGGAGGACTTTCAGCCGACCCCTTCGCGAGTCGACCCGACGATGGTCGATCGCCTCGTATCGACCTTGGACCAGGCGCGCAGCGCAGGACTTTCGGTGATCCCTACTCTCTTCACGGGCCACATGAGCGGCGTGAACTGGATCCCTTCGTGGGCGCTCGGTGAAGAAGCAGGTGACCATCGATTCCGAGTCGTCTCCAGAGGCCGAGTCTCGACCTCGCGCCTCGCGAACTGGTACTCTGACGCCTCAATTGTCCAGGCGCAGTCGTCGCTCGCACGTGATGTCGCCGGCGCGCTCGCAGGGCATGCGGCTCTGTGGGCATGGGACCTCGGAAACGAAAACTCGAACTGTGCAGTCCCCCCGGACAAGACCCAAGCCCGTGAGTGGCTCTTGCGAGTGACGGACTCCATCCGCGGCGCTGATGCCAACGCGCTCGTCACCTTAGGGCTCCACATGGAAGACCTCGAGCACGACAGAAAGCTCGGCCCAAGGGAGGCCGCCGAGGTCTGCGACTTTCTGCAAATGCATGGATATCCCGGTTACGCCGCGTGGGCGGACGGTCCCACCGACGAGCGAGTCTTACCGTTCCTCGCTCGGTTGACGCGATGGCTGGGCGGCGGCGCCGACGTCCTCTTCGCTGAGTTCGGGGTCCCAACCACCAGGAGTGGTGAGCCAGACCGTGAACGAGCCGTCGCCAGGTCCGGCCCCGACCTCGTCGAAGAGCAGGACGCAGCTTCGTACGTCGACCGGGCCCTCCGAGCGCTTCGCGAGTGCGGTACCATGGGCGCCATGCTCTGGTGTTACTCCGACTACGCGGCGGCCATCTGGGGACTTCCCCCGCTCGATCTGGCGGTCCACGAGCGATCGTTCGGGCTATGGCGCGCCGACGCCTCCCCGAAGCCCACGGTCGCGGTAGTCGAAGCGTTTGCAAAGCGAGTCGCCACGACCGACGCCGGCCTTTCCATCGCGGATTCGACCTGGATCGATATCGACACCACCGAGTTTTACCGCGCACCTTCGTCAGAGCTGCGGCGCTTGTATCGACGCTATTGTGAGGCGAAGGGCTCCTCGGACGCTTCGCGCGCGAACGTCAACGAACCCGGGTGAGCTCCGCGAGAAGGTCGTCGAGGCGCACCGTCGCGATGCGAGTACCAATGTCGGAGAAACCGTAGGGCAGGACGAGGAGCCCGCCTGAAATCATGCTGCCGCACGAGTAGACGACATTGGGAACGTAGCCGTCGCGCTCGTCGGCCGCAGGCTCTAACAGGGGCTCGGCGAGGTGACCGATGACGCGCGCAGGGTCGTCCTTGTCGAGCAGGATGGCTCCGAGAGCATATTGTCGCATCGCGCCGACGCCGTGCGTGATCACGAGCCACCCGGCTTCAGTCTCGAGAGGGGATCCGCAGTTGCCGAGCTGCGTAATTTCCCAGGCACACTCGGGCCTCTGGATCACCTCGCTCTGGTGCCAGAAGCGGACGTTGTCCGACCACATCAGAAAGTTGTTCTCGTTGTCCAACCTGGAGAGCGCGGCATAGCGTCCGTCGATCATGCGGGGAAAGAGCGCGATACCCTTGTTCTTGGCGGAAGCGCCGTTCAGCGTCGCAATTCTGAAAGTAACGAAATCGGCCGTTTCGATCAGCTGCGGCAGGATCTGATAGCCATCGTACGCCGTATACGGCGCGAAGTACGTCACCGTTCCGTCGTCATGAGTGAAACGGACGAAGCGAGCATCTTCCATCCCGTGACTCTCGGTCGGCCCCGCTGGAAAAAGGACGCGCTCGGAGATTTTCGAGTCGGGGGCGAACGAGCTCTCGTAATTCGAGGACGCGAGCCAGTGGATCGTTCGGGTGACGTGTGCGGCGTCGGGTCTGTGACCGTGTTGCTGGTCGACCTCGCGGATCATGGCCTCGAGCTGCTCCAGGGTAAACCGCTCGGGAAGCGCGTCGAGAACGGTCGCCGCGATCTCGTTGTATATGTCGAGCTCACGAAGTTTGGTGTGGAAGATGTGCTTCTCGTAGACCGGAGCTCGGTGGCGCGCAGTGCTCGCTTGTTGGCTCGGCGCTTCCATTTCGATCTGGCCGCCCCCGTCGATGACGCCCGTACGAAACTCGATCGACGAGATGTGCCCCTCGCCGATCGCCCGCAGGCTCAAGACAAACCGCTGCTCGCCCCGAGCGAGGCCGTCTTGGTTGGGCGCCGGCACGATCGAAGGATTGCTGAGCGCGGCGGACTCGATCGAGTATTCCTGCGTGAAATAGGCGCCGATGAGCAGCTTGCGCTCTACCGAGAGCTCGTCGGCTCGGGCGAGATGTCCCGCCGCTACGGCCGCGAAGTTCGCCTCGAATACCGACTTCAGGTCGACGTGGCGCACGGCAAACCGGGCTTGCGTCATTCTCCAAGCTGCCCTCGTCTCTGACTCGGACAATGCCAGGATCCGCGAAAGAATGCGCTCGACGCGCGAGCGCCCGTCCACCGAGCGTTCGCTTCCGGGCGTGAACGGCTTCGTGATCACCCGGGTCGGGTCGGGCACGAAGCGCGCGGAGGTTTTCGTGACGGAGACGGGAAGCATCTCGACAGTCTCCTCCCCGCGGAACGGGGTGGCCAGCGGAAACGTCCCCCTGTCCTCGCGCCGGTGCCTGTTCCAGGGCTTTACCCACACTTCCCACGGTGCAGCCCGCACGTCGGTATGCTTCCCGTACCTTTCAATGTGCTCCGAATCTCGACTTGCTCGGCGACGTGTTGGTTCTCGAGCTCAAACTAGCGCAACAACGGCACACCAGAGTCTCTGGAATTCCCGGGCGGTTCGGTGTTGCCTAAGACAGCGCCGTGACGATAGGCTCACCATCTGTGACGCGCGTCATCATCAAGAGTCGCTTCAATGGCCCTCCTGATTCCGGAAACGGTGGTTACGTCTGCGGAATCGTCGCCGGTGCCATCGAGGGTCCGTCGATCGCTACCCTCCGAAGCCCACCGCCACTCGAGCGCGCGCTTGTCTTGGGAACGCAGGACAACGGTCAGGCGGTGTTGCGCGACGGTGAAACCGTCATCGGCGAAGCGATTGCCCAGAACCTCGAGCTCGACCTTCCCGAGCCACCGTCCTTCGAAGAGGCGGTCGAAGCATCGAAACTGTTTCCCGGGTACGAAGCCCATGCCTTTCCAGCGTGTTTCGTCTGTGGGCCAGGCCGGCCCGACAACGACGGCATGAGCATTTTTCCTGGCTGGATCCCTGAACGTGCTCTCGTGGCGGCGCCGTGGACACCCGGGTCCTCCATGCCAAACGACTACAAGCGCATCCGGGACGAAATTGTCTGGGCCGCGCTCGATTGCACCAGCTACTTTCCTCATTACGATTCGATCGCCGTCCTCGGGCGCCTCCACAGCAAGCTGGTTCGCGATACTCGGGTTGGGGAGAGGTACGTCGCCATAGGGTGGAAGATCGGCGGCGAAGGGCGAAAGCTCTGGTCCGGCAGCGCCGTCTTCGACGAAAACGGGGACGTCTGCGCAATGGGGAGCGCCACATGGATCACCCTCAAGACCAAACAGCAAGATTTCAGGGTCGCGTAGTGATCCGCCCTACTCGCGCGCTCGCCCGATTGAGAACGTCAGAAGGCCGAGCATCGCGCGATGGTATCTTGTCCGGTCATGCCCCCCACGACCCCCCGAACGCTTTGGCGACTACGAGCTGGTCGAGCCGAGACGTTCGTCGCCATCCGACGCGGTGACGGTTTGGGCACGAGGTCGGCCGGTCGCACGGGACCAGCGGTCAAGGCTCGAAAAATGGACTCAACGGGCCAAGAGGCTTTTCTTCAGCGAGGCTTCTTGCCGTGACCCGAAAGCCCGTCTAGGGCCCTCAACGGGAAGGGGTCTCGCGTGCTTTGCTCGACGCCACGACCGAGGTCCAGGCTCCGGTCCTGCTTCCTCATCGACGACCTTGTCACTCTTGCCCCAAGCCACCGCAAGGGCTCGGTAGGCATGCGGTAGGCTTTGTCGCCTACGAGGGGAAGGTTGGTTTCGTCCGTGTCGCGGTGGAGCACGAGGTCCCTCAAGATCCGCCCGCCGAGGTTTGCGACGGCCACGCCGTGGCCGCAATAGCCCACGCCGTAGTGGATACGTCCCCCCGCCACGGAGCCGAAGCACGGATGGAAGCTGGCCGTGATCGCCACGGGCCCTCCCCAGGCGTGGGTGAACCCGATCTCCCCGAGTTGGGGAAAGGTCTCGCGAAACGTGCGCCGAAGCCGGTCGGCGGTGGAGCCGTGACTATCGAACCTCGGCGCGATCTTGGAGCCGAAGTGGTAGAGGGCATCGGTTCCTCCCCACAGGATGCGTCCGTCGGCGGTGCGCCGGGCGTAGTGGAAGTAGTTGCGCTTGTCGAGAACCGTCTCGAAACCCTTCCAGCCCACGGTCTCCCACTGCGCCTCGGACAGGGGCTGTGTCGCGACGATGTAGGAGTAGACCGGCATGACCACGCGGGGCACACATGGCGGCCGCCAGGCGTTGGTGGCGATCACGATCTGCTGCGCGGTCACCCGACCGTGTTCCGTCTCGAGCTCGCCGTTGCGGGTCGCCCGCTCCCACCCGCACACCGCGCTGTCCTCGTAAACCTGAACCCCGAGCTCCCTGGCATGGCGAGCGAGCCCCACCGCGAGCTGCGTCGGGTTCACCACGGCGGACGCCGGGTTGAAGAGCCCGGCGAGATAGGTCGGGGAGCTCACACGCGCGCGGATCTCGTCCCGGGATAGCAGGCGAAGCCCCTCGATCCCGATGCGCTCCCCCGCTTCGAAATCGACCCGCAGCCGTCGCTCCTGACCCGGGTTGGTCGCAACGTTCAGCCAGCCCGTCTTCCGGTAGTCGCAGTCGATCTCGACTTCCTCGCACACGCGACCGATCTCATCGACAGCCGTGGCAACCGCGTTGAAGAGGATGCGGGCCCTTTCCAAGCCAAGGCGGCTCTCCAGGTGTGCGAGACCGCGATCGAGCTTCGTGATGGCGTTGCCCGTGTTGCGACCGGTCGCGCCAAAGGCGACCTGCTCGGCCTCGAGCACGACGACCTCGAGTTGAGGGTCGGCGCGCTTCAAGTACACGGCGGTCCACAAGCCGGTGAAACCTCCGCCCACGACGGCGACATCCGCTCGCAGGTCGTCCCTCAGCACCTGGATAGGAGTCCGCTCCACGGTCTCCTGCCAATAGATCTGCGCACCGTACCGACTTTGCTCTACCGACGGGTCTGTCCGGCCTTGGCCTTTGCTCATCGCATCCCCTGTGCCTCCTCAAAACCTCGTTGACGGCGCAATCGTTGACGTTTCCACGCTCGGGGTCAAGCTCGCCTACCCCGATGTTGTTTCGTGGTGTGTGGGAGAAATTGTGGGAGTCGGGTTCGGGTTGGACCCGCTTTTCCTTTGCGGCCGCGAAGGGATTCGAAGCCCAACTTCTGCCTCCGGAGACCAATGCACGAGCTGGGTGCACTTGCTATCGCTCGAAGATCTGAATCACCGGGTAGAATGAATCCGGATTCGCATCCAGCATCAGGAAGCTGTCCGGGTCGACGACGATGCATTGCGTCGCCATCGACACGCTCGAAGGGAGGGTCAATGGATCTGGGCCAGGCCGTCCACTACGGCGCGCATCCAGAGCCGAAAAAACCACACGGCGATACCGAGAAGAAACCCCACCCCCAGTAGGGTCAGCGCCTTGTGCTTCGTCCGGCTCATGGTCGCGAGGGCTCGTTTATTGATCTTCGACATGGGTTTGCTTGGACCGCGTGGCGGTCTTCACGACATTGCGCGCGCCGCATGACGAACCGAATCACGGGACTCACGTGATGTGCCCGTGTACGGTTCGCGCGTGCCCATCAGGTGGTCGAACCAAGGTTGCGTGACGCACCAATTGGCTTCCTGATTTGGTCCCATGTGGTGGTCGTAGTGCCAGGGCAAATGCTCGCGAGCCCAGTCGGGATCGAGGTGCGCGCGTTTATGTACGCGGTGGTACCGAGCCGCGCTGTACCAGACGGCTGCGGTGAAAAACGGCGCAACGGGAAACAACGGCAGATGGGCCGCGGCAAGCATGGTCACGCCCAACGCCTCCTTGCCTTGGGCATGCCAGCCCCAGACCGATCGTTCGTAGTGCGGATCGCGAAAGCCATGACGGCGTGAAAGCCGATGATGGTCATGCCAATGAAAGCTCCATAAGCTTCGCTTGTTCCGACCGAGCCCGTGAAGCACGTACCGATGAATAAACCATTCACCCGCGTTCGAGTACAGAAGGCCGAGCGGGAATCCGATCATGTCCCTACCCTGGCGCTTAGCTCCGCGAGCTTGGCGGTCAACAGGCCGTGCAGCCACGCCCTTGGTACGATGAGTGCCGAGCCTGCGTTCCAGCGGACGTTGAACTCCTCGAATCGCTTCGGATCCTCTGCGAATGCCTGACGTTGTGTGGCGGACGCCTTGGTGATGTTCGAGAGGTCGATCACCCAGGCGACGTGGTAGTGGGCGCGCGCACCCCAGTCTTCGCGGACTCTGAGGCACGTATGGAGCTCCTCATCACTCGCCTCCGCCGGAAAGGTCCATCGATGCAGAGGCATGTCGTCATTCGAGATCCACGGATGGTCGACCTTGATATACGCGAGCGTGCCTCGGTCCGTGACCTGATTCATAGCATTTTTAATGATACCGCTTTTCGACCCTGAGATCATTTGGCAGGGTGCTGAGATGCCAAAGCCCTGGACGACGACGCTGATGGACCGGATATCCTTGAGTTTCGAAGCGCACACCTGTCCCGAGCGCGCAGTGCCGATGAAGACCTACATGAAGGGGCAGTTCCCCTTTCTGGGGATCTCGGCCACGGAACGGCGGGCGCTTCAGCGCCGAGCGTGGCAGGGCTTCCCGGAGCCGTCGGAGCGTGAGCTGAGAACGGTGGCACGTGCCAGCTGGCGTAAGCGAGAGCGCGAGTATCAGTACTTCGGCGCGGACTATGTCCAGGCGCACGTCGCGCGCTGTTCGGGGAATTTCCTCGATACGCTCGAGGTGCTAATCACGACGAAATCGTGGTGGGACACCGTCGACCTCTTGGCGACGCGCGGCGTAGGCACGCTCGCGCAGAATCATCCGAGCGTGAAGCGCGTCATGGACACATGGATCGAAAGCGACAATGTGTGGCTCGCCCGGACCGCGCTCTTGTTCCAACTCACCTACAAGAGCCATACCGACGCCGCGAGGCTTTTTGGTTATTGCGAGCAACGCACAGGTGACGAGGATTTCTTCATCCGCAAAGCCATGGGCTGGGCGCTTCGCGAGTACTCAAAAACCGACGGGCCTGCCGTGCGCGGCTTCGTTCACGCGCACCGTGATTCCCTGTCGCCCCTCACGCGCCGCGAAGCGCTCAAGTGGCTCGAGCGATAGCATGATGGACCAACAGGAACCTACCAGCGCAGCATCGGCAACGGCCGCCACGGCTGCTTCAGGGCACCCAAGAGGAGCGTTCGACAGACGAAGCCGCGAAAACCGCACATCGGGTATGACGATCGGGCCTCGCGGCGAAGCGCGAAGGGAACCCCCATCCCAGGCACCGCGAAGAGATCAACCAGATCGGCCCGCCGGAAGGGCTCGACGAGACCCGCATCCTCGTGACCGTACGGCGTGAGCTTGTGATGGAAGCCGATCATGCGGCTGACGGCGGGCGCCAGCTCGGAGAGGCCAAGCGCGTCGCGAAGCTCAGATCGTGAAAGGCAGCGGTCACTGCAATCGCCGAATCGTCCTTCTCCGGATCTCCCCCACCCTTTGCAATAAGGTGCGGCTTCCGATAGCGATCGAGCACCTCGTCGATGAGAGAAGAGTCTTCCATCCGTGACCTGGTTCAGGGTTAGTTTCTCCCGACGGCGAAAGGCCCCGGGGGCAAGCAGGCGATGCTCGAGTGAGGCCGCTCGGTTCAACGGGGCTCGCTAGACCCGAACCACATCGATCGCGTGGAGAATGCTCCCAAGCTAGGCTGGGGACGCCAGGGTCATTCGGCTATGGCTCCACTTCGCCGATGAGGTCCACCGTGCTGGCCTGTGGCCCGGCTTCGCCCTCACCTTCTGCCAGCACGTATCGGACGAGGCTACCCACGTGGAGGTCGTCGAACGCCCCGTGGAGCACCGCGTTACGGTGAAAATAAACTTCGACTTCGTCATTGCCCTCGAGAAAGCCGTAGCCTTCCGCGGGGTAGAGCTTGGTGACTTGAGCGCGCCTCGGGGGCTCGTGCCGCTTGACCTCTCGCCGTTTCTTTCGAGCTACGTCTTGAAGTTGACGCCGAGCGGCGTGGAAAGCGTCTCGAAGCGCGACGTAGAGGTCCTCGTGAGCATGGTCCTTCGGCCCCTGCTGACTCACCAAAACTTCACCGCCCGGGACGGTGATGTCGATGCGAACCGCGTAGAGTCCGCCATGGCGGGAATGCCGATGAGGGGCCTCGATGACCACGTGGCAGTGGATGATCGGTGCATGAGCCTTTTCGAGCTTGGCTGCATGCTCCTCTATCCACTTCTCGACCGCGTCGGAGGGCTCCATCTCTTTGAACGTGATTTGCAGGGGTTGTTGCACCGATCGACTCCTCGTCACCGTCCCAACCACGCAAAGTTCGTGCCGTCGGATGAACCACGACTCCGGGCAATTCCCGGCGACCCCACCGGCCAACCCGCGCAGATCTTGCGCGTGGGAGCATTCGGTGCGTCTTGACCTGCTGGTGGCCGACATCAAGACCGCTGCTGAACGGCGGTGTCAGCGACGAGCTTGCGCTGGTAGTAGTCGATGCATCTGCGCATCGCTTCGCCTGCGCCGACGAGCGGCTCGTAACCGAAGTCGCGGGCCGCCTCTTCGTTCGTGCCCCGGTGCGATATCGTCAGCTTCGCGAGCTCATGGGGCGTGAAGAGAGGCCTTGGCACACCCAACTTGAAGTGTAGGTATTGCCAGGCGCGCATCGCGAGCATGACCGGCTCTGCTGGAAGGTCGATCTTGGGCATCTGATGACCGAGTGCCTCCGTCATGGGGCGGAAGAACTCGAACATGGGCATCGGCCTGCCGTCGCCCACGAAGTATGCCCTGCCGCAGACCGGGCTTTCTGGGACCAAGTGCTGGGCCGCCAGAAGCTCGGCGTGGACCAGGTTGTCCACGTAGATGTGATCATGCGTTGCTCCAGGTCCACCGACGGTTGCGACGAACATCCCCGTCACGAGCTGTTCGTAAAGTCTATCGAGCATCACGTTGCTATCAGGACCGTATACCCCATCGGGCCGGAGCGCGGTGGTGAGCAAACCAGCTTGGCCGTTCGCTTCCAAGACCGCTTTCTCCGCAAGAATCTTGGTCTCGGTGTAGATGTCCACGATCGTCGTCGCATAGGGCGTGTCCGAATCGACGTGCTCGTTCTCCTCCATGTTGAGGCAGACGTCGATTGAGCTCGTGTGCACGAGTCGTTTCACGCCGCGTTGCTGACAAGCTGCGATGACGTTCTTGGTGCCCTCGACATTGGTGGCGTAGGAGGCGCGGCGATCCCGTTCTGGTAGAGCGCGCCCCCCAAAGAGCGCCATGTTCGCAGCCGTATGGAACACACAATCGATGTCCTCGCAGACGGCAGCCATGCAGGCGCCATCCTCGACTTCTCCACGCACCAGTTCCAGCAGAGGATCCTCCAAGGCTAACTGCGTATTGCGGATGAGCGCCCTCACTGGATGGCCGCTCCGTAATAACGCCGGAACCAAATGTCTCCCGATGAAGCCAGCAGCTCCGGTGACTAGGCAACGGCCAAAGCCTTCGTCGAACGCCCGGTGATTGGACCTCATGCGCCGAGTTTGCGTCGACCGAGGTCTCCGTGTCGAGCGTTGCGCGTGGCCCACGCCGCGCGCTCCTGCGCGAACTTTATCGCCGCCGAGGCCCGAAACAACGCGTGCGTGGGAGCACGCCCCTCTCTACGAAGCCTTCGAGCGCTCGTCGGAACGCACGAGCTCGCCACACTTGAAGCATGTGCGCGCCCGGGAACGTGATGAGCTCCGTCCCGAAGTGTGAAGCGAGGCGCGCTCCGTGCTGCACCGTGGCGAGGCGGTCGTACTCGCCCGAGATGATCGCCATGCGCCTTGGCTCCACCATCGGCTTTCTTCCTTCAGGGGTGACCGGCTCGAGGAGCTCGCGATATCCCTGAAACAGCTCCTCTTGCACTTCTCCGATGCCGGGGATCAGGCCGAGCTCTTTCATCGTGTCCGGGAGGTTTGCGATGGGAATGTAAGATAGCACGAAATCGACATCTGCCGTGGCGGTCGCGAGCAGGGTCACGGTGTAGCCACCGAGGCTCATGCCGGCGACACCAACGTGGCTCGCGCCCGCTTCGCGCGCCGCGCGAATGGCGACTCGCAGATCCCAGATCGCCTGCCGGAAGCCCTCGATCGTGAGCCTGGTGTCTTGCTGAGGCCACGCCGGCGGGAACGAATGGCCACGCGGACCGTGAAACGGAAGCGCAAACAACGACACGTTGATCCCCAAGCGTTGAAACTCCCGCATGGGCCACGCCACCCGCTCCAGCAGGTGGTGTCCGGAGGAGAACCCGTTGACGAGGATCGCCATCGGCTTGCCCTTGATCCGTAGATTCAATGTCCTGAGAAGAGCTGTTTGGTTTTCCGTATGGCCCCGATAGATGGGCTCGATGTCTTTGAAAATCAGGGGATGAATGCTCTGCCAGCTCCACTCGGCGAAGCCCACGCGATGCGGCGCAAGCCAGCGTTTTTCGACGGCGGTACGGACGGGGTCGGGGAAGATCGCCTCCGGATGGTCCCGGTAAGCCCGATAGGCGGGGGTGTGAGCGAAATCAGCCACGTCCTGGATGAGCTCGGAAGCGTCCTTCAGATCGCTGGGTTTCAGGCTCGCAAGCTTTGAAACGAGCAGCTTGTCGGTTTCGTATGCAAGCTTCTGCACACAGCCGCGCGGACTTCCCGCTGGCAGCGCGGAACCAACCTCATCAATCGACCAACCGTTTGCATTGGCTTTTCCAGTGCTCCAGGCGCTAGGCGGGTTGGACGTCACTGCAGGCACTATCCTCATCATCCCTCTACTCAACACGAACGGATGCAAAAGGGATGCCGATTCTTCGAACCGCATTGCTTCGGTTTTTCGCCCGACTCCCGCGCACGTCTTGCGTCCGAGGCCTGGACGCGCAGGGGTTGCACCGGACTATCACACGGCGGCGACTAGACCGCTGCCCGGCGGGTCCTTCGATGGTTCGGGCTCACCCGTTCCCGCATGGCCCATCCGGCCTGAGCCGCCCGTGTTATCGTAGAACATCCTTGACGATGTGGTTATGGACCTTCTCGACCTCGCGCGCAGACAGGTTCTCTTCTCGGCCGTCGACCTGAGCGCTCACCAAACGCAAGCTGCGTGAATCGAGCGTTGCCTCAATCGCCCCTCGGCGGCTTCGAGCTACGCGTTTGCCTGAAGCGCATCTTGCCCACATTCGCGGGCGACGCGGACTTCGTCGAGATGTTTCTTCGCGACGCGCGTCTCTCCGCGCTCCTGCATCAAGTCGGGTTGGACCTTTTCCGCATGGCGCACCCGCACGAGCTCAGTTCGAGGCCTCGGCACTTCGTTGCGCCCCTTCGGGCTCAGCGGACTCATCGCGCTCAACGTACGACTTGTCTGTTCGCCACTTGGGCTGGAGCCGGACCTTGTCCCAGACCTCCGGGAAGGCACCGATGGCGCCGAGCTTCTCCCGCATCCGCCTGTAGAGCCGATGGTCGAACATCTCTTCGAACCGGGTGCGGTTCATCCAGACGTCTTGGTAGAGCGGAACGAAACCACCGATTTCGTGCGTGAAGCGCTCGGTAGCTGCGACCTGTTCTTCCGCGTCCCAGTCCTCGCCTCGCTTGAGCGCAGGAGGAATCCCGTACGCACCGAGGTCGACGAACATGTCCCAGTCCATACCGAGCTGTAGTTGGCGCGGCTTGGGCTGAAGGCCCTGGTACTTGCCGTGATCGTAGATTCGTATCGGGTACACCAGTAGCGGGTACACCTCGAATCGCTCGTGGAACTCCTCGACGGTGCGCTCGAGCTCGCGCATCGGGACGATCACGTCCTGTACCACGTGTTTGTGCACGAGCTTCCAACGCACGCCTTCGGTCATGGTGCCCTTCAGTAGGGAGATCTTGGGAGCGCCAAGCCAGCCGAAGCTCCAGCGCCACCAAGCCTTGCCGGAAAACGGCATGAGCTCTTCGATCTCCCAGAAAATGGAGCGCGTGTGGCGGTGGTAGTACTCCCGGAGGGGGATCCAGTCTTCGAACTCGCCGCGCTCGAGTGCCGTCTCCACGTGTCGGAAGAAGAACTTCTCGTACCATCGATTGATGTGGTTGATCTTGCTCCGATCCGCGGGCGCATCGTCGTACCATGCACATTGGATGACGCCGGTCTCTTTGGAATAGATGGTCGCTTCCAAGAACTCCGGCGCGTCCTCTGCGACCGAAAGCGCGTAGGTCTTCTCGCAAAGCTCCTTCATACTGTGGCACGGGATGTACTTCATCCGAATGTACGGCTTGACCCGCTCGATCTCGAGCTCGACGGCCACCAAGAAGCCCAGCGTGCCGTGCGACCAGGGGAGCGCATGAAAGAGCTCGGGATCGCTCTCGCGAGTGACGCGCTGAAACGAGCCGTCCGCAGTCACGATCTCGTACGCAACGACCGTCTCCTGAATCAATCCGTACCGGTGGCAGGTCGTCTCCATGCCGAGACCCATCGTCAGACCCCCGGCTGTGAGGTCTTCCATCTCCACCATCACCTTGAGCGCATAGCCCATGGGCACGAGATAGCGGGTGAGCTGCCCCATGTTCACGAGCGGCTCGACCCGGACGACCATCTGCTCGGTTTCCACTTCGAGCACATCACGCAGGGCGACCTCGATCTGGTTGCAGTCCTTCTTGTACGTCGAGGTTCGTGTGGACATGGTCAACCACGGTGGGCGCGCCGTGCACATCGGGCGCTCGGACCCCGAAGCTTTCCACGCACGCACTTGTTCCTGCACACCTCGCACCCGCTCGTCGTGCTTCTCGGGTGACGCACCGAATCGGGCGTACAGCACGTCGCGCGCCACACGTCCCCGCTCGAACACAAAACTCGCGGGTAGAGCCGTCGCGGCCACCACCAACCCGCGGTTGTCGGTCATCCACTTCGCAGCGGCCTGTGCGAGTTTCGTCTGCCCGAGCCTACTTCGTATCGACATGCTTCTCCTTGGTATCGTTATTCGGCAGCTTGCGCGGCGGCGGCTGGGTAGAACTGCGAGTACCAGCGACGAAGCTGGTGAATGGGACCGTCTCCACGCGTGAGCATCGGCTTCTCGCGATAGATCTTGTTCTCCCAGATGCCGATGTCTTGGCGCCACTGCGACACCCAATTCCCGACGATGAACGAAGCCAAGGGCTTGAGGACACTCGCATCGCTAAACCAACGGAAGCGGACGTGTTGGGTCAGCGGAGCGATGGGCGTGTGGCTCTGATACAGGACGACGCGGCCGCGCCCTCGACTGAGCGAGAAGTCGAATCGAATGATGCTGCCGGGACCCTCGAGGCGAACGTCCGCGTGCGCGCCCGATCCCTTGATCTGCTTTCCACGAAACTCGAGGGTGGCGTCGTTTCCGAACCAGCACACGTGCTTCTGGTTCTCGTCCCGGCGCCACGTCGCTTCGTGGTGGAGCGTCATGCCCGGCACGGGGATCTCTGTCCACGGGATGCGGAGGCGTCCGTGGATCGCGGCGAAGTGCTGGAAGTCGACACTGTTTTCGACGAACTCGAGCAGGTGCATTTGCACTAGCCCGGCATCGTGCTCTCCCCGCCAAAGGAGATCCCCGTCATCGATCGCCGCGAGGCGTTCCAAGCGGTACGGTGGCTCGGGCGCAGGGCCTGCGCTCGTGGCCGCATGGCGGTGATAGACGAGCACCAATCCGTGAAGCTCGTCGACGGCCCACGACCTCGTACGATGCCGCGGGTCTGGCTCACCCCCGTTGGCGTGAGCGATCACACAGCCGTCTCCGCGGATCTTCCATCCGTGAAACGGGCACTCGACGGAATCGCCCTGCACCTTGCCGTCGGCCAGGTTGGCGCCGAGGTGAGGACAATAGGCATCGACCACCTGCACCTGTCCGGATGCATCCCGAAACACCACCCATCGGTTGCCCGCGCACTGCACGAACGTCGGGCGGCCGCCAAAGTCGCTCGACGGTCCGACGACGTACCACGCCTCGGGATACGGTGGCGGATAGCTGGCCTCGCGTGCGGACTCGACGATCGGGTCGAGATCTCTCCCGCCCCCTCGCCTCGATCGTGGCCGAAGCGACGCCCGGACGCGTCGAGCGATCACTGGGATGGTCGCCGAGCCAGGAAGAAGTAGTTCGGGGTGAAGATCCCGGCTTCGCCTCCCGCGATGAGGGCCTCGGCGGCAGCGCCGAGCATTTGACTTACCTCGGCCGAGCCCTTGGGGGCGATCCGGGCGGCTTCGATGGTCCGGATCAGACGCCGTGCGAAGAATCGACCGACTCGGCCTCGGCGCACCGCGAGCAAGCTGCTCGTTTCGCCCACGAGCGGCAAGTACCAAGGGGTCTCGGGGTCACAGTCGTTCGCCGCGTCGTGACTCTCAATCACCTCGAACCCGGCGGCGCGAAGCGCCTCGAGCGTCTTGGGAATGGTGGCGATGTCTGGAAGGCTGTCTCCCTCCTCGATGCCCTTCTTGATGCGTTGATGCTCCGCGCTGTTCGGATCGAACGCGTCGGTCATGCACCACTCATATGCAACAAACAGACCGCCGGGCTTCACCGTGCGGAAGATCTCTTTGAAGGCTCCCACCTTGTCGGGCGCGTGGCACGTGGCCTCAAACGCGTAGGCAGCGTCATAGGTTTCATCCGCTACCGGGAGGTTCATGAAATCCCCCTTGAAGCCTGAGCAAAGCGCGGCGAGACCCGCCTCTTCGTTGTACTTCTGCACCTTGGTGAGCTGGTAGTCGTTATTGTTGACACCTTCGATCTTCGCCCCGGAAAAGCGTGCGATGGTGCGCATAGGCCCGCCCACGCCGCAGCCGACGTCGATTACCCTCATCCCCGGCTTGAGGCCGAGCTTGAGTGCGAATGAATGCTCTGAACGGGCGAGCGAGGAGTCGAAGGACTCGCCTTTGAATCGCGGCGCGAAGTGAAACGATTTGGCCCACCCGTGCTCGTAGAAATCGGTGACGAGATCGTAGTAATGATTGATCATCGTCGTGTACCCGACCTTGCGCGCCTCGACGTCGCCACCGTTGGACTCGTCGTGGTAGCCCAGGTACTCCTTGATCGCCCCGCGTACTCGACCGCGCGTTCGCTGATCCGAATAGAACCGATTTACTGCTTGCTCTTGCATGGCACCCCTTTGCAAATGAGGGGTTCCGATATCACGAATCCGCGAACGAAACACGGAGGATTGGGGACCAGTCGGGCGCGAACAAAGTTCACAAATCGTAAACTAGCGACTCCCTCAACCGTTCGCCCCTTCGTTGCGACCGTTCACCGCCCAGACGGTTTCGGTCGCGGTCAACGTTGCACGCGATGCCACTGCAAGAAAAAATTCTGCGCGGGGCTCGCGTTCGCGGTTAGCGCGCAGGTGTAGCCACGGCGGCGTGATCGGACGCCGATCTGCGCCGCGCGTGCAGGCAACAGCTCGATGAGTCATGTCGCCTGTGCGGACCGCCTTGCACTCGACGATCCGTTAGTGTGGTCAAGACCGTCGCAGAAGCGACGCCGTGACTCCAGAATGTTCCTGGACGCAGCATGGAGTTGCCCCGCTTCGGTGGACGGTTAAGCGCTTGCGGTGGACTTCCCCCGGTCCCGCAGACACCTGGCTGGCGTTGCTCGCGGCCTCCTCGAAGGCCATGGGACTGATGTTTTCCCCTACGTAAACTGACTGACCAGGATCATTGAGAAATCCCCGAAAATCATAGGGGAACCTGTTTCCGGGTGTTGCGTGTCGTTTCTGGCTGTTTCGTGGTGTGTGGGAGCAATTGTGGGACTTGTGTTCGGTGTGTTGACCTTGCGATCACAATCGCCGCGTGTTGCAGGGGGCATCGAATGACCTCGAGCGACGCTTTCGGGGCGCCGTGGGGGCGAGGGCGAAGACGATAAAGCGCCAAGTCACTGAAACCATTGTCCGACGCGGGTCAAAGAGGCGGCCTATGATGTTACCGGGAGGCCGAAAATCCGGGGCCAGGTCAAGTCCTTGCTACTCGAACCGATTGGCCAAGATGTTGAATCGCGTCCCATCCGATTGGAACCAGACCGCGACGGCGTTGCCGTTGGGGTCGACGGCCACCTCGGGGGAGATGGCAGGGCCCATCTCGTGTTCGATCAGCTCGGCCGCGCCCCAGCCCGTGGTCGACGTGAACCGATTGGCCCAGACGTTCTCGCGCGTCCCGTCTGATTGGAACCAGACCGCGACGGCGTTGCCGTTGGGGTCGACAGCCACCTGGGGGGAAGACGCATCGCCCGCGTCGTCGTTTTCAATCGGCTCGGCCACGCCCCAGCCCGCGACCACTGTGAACCGATTGGCCCAGATGCTGATGCGCGTCCCGTCACTCTGGTTCCATACCGCGAGCGCGTTGCCATTCGGGTCGACGGCCACCTGGGGCGCAATCGCATTGCCCGCGTTGTCGGTTTCAATGAGCTCGGCCGTGCCCCAGCCCCCGGTTGGCGTGAACCGATTGGCCCAGACGTTGATGCGCGTCCCGTCACCCTGGTTCCAGACCGCGAGCGCATTGCCGTTCGGGTCGACCGCCACCTGGGGGGAAAACGCATTGCCCAGGTCGTCGGTTTCAATCGGCTCCGCCGCGTCCCAGCCTCCGGTTGGCGTGAACCGATTGGCCCAAATGTTGAAGCGCATCCCGTCGCTCTGGTTCCATACCGCGAGCGCATTGCCGTTCGGGTCGACGGCCACCTGGGGGTTAGCCGCACCGCCCGCGTTGTCGGTTTCAATCAGCTCCGCCAAGCTCCAGCCCGCGGCCACTGTAAACCGATTGGCCCAGATGTTGTCGCGCATTCCGTCACTCTGGTTCCAGACCGCGACCGCGTTGCCGTTCCGGTCGACGGCCACCTGGGGGTTAGCCGCACCGCCCGCGTTGTCGGTTTCAATCAGCTCCGCCAAGCTCCAGCCCGCGGCCGGCGTGAACCGATTGGCCCAGATGCTGGGGCGCGTCTCATCCGATTGGTTCCAGACCGCGACCGCATTGCCATTCGGGTCGACGGCCACCTGGGGCGCAGATGCACTCGCGGCATCCTCGTTTTCAATCAGCTCGGCCACGCCCCAGCCCGTGGCTACGGTGAACCGATTGGCCCAGATGTTGAGGCGCGTCCCATCCGATTGGTTCCAGACCGCGACCGCGTTGCCGTTCGGGTCGACGGCCACCTGGGGGGAATCAGCACTGCTCGCATTCCTGATTTCGATCAACACCGGCTCACCCCACTGACCGTCCCGCGTGCTGAAACCCCAGGTGTGGCTCACCTCGAGCGTCTGGCCCGAAAGGCCTTCAATCGCGGTCGTGAGCATCGCCGTGTAGGCGCTCAGGAGCCCGAGCGCGCGCGCAGGGGTGTAGCTCGCAGTCGGTCCGGTCACCGACACGCTTCCCTCGACGTCCGCGCCTCCCTCTCGACGCACGCGGAAACTGCTCGTGCTCAAGCTCGCCGCGTTCAATGCGGCGTCAAACTCCGCGGTGACCACCACGTCGGTCGGAACCTCGCTCGCCAGATCTGCGGGCACCGTCTGCACCAACTGCAATGTCCCGGCGCCTCCTCCGGTTCCACCCGTGCCACCAGTGCCTCCGCTGCCTCCGCAGCCCAGTGCCACCGCCAACCCCGCACTCAAGAACAACCCGGCAGCTCTTGCTCTAGGCATCGTACCTCTGCGTGCACTATACATGTGTCTGTCCTTCGCAGCGCATCGCGTTTTGGCCGCTTGGTTTCAAGCAACGTCGGTCCTACGCTGTCCCTCAAGCCGTCCGCCATCGGTGCGAGCTACTCGAACCGATTGGCCCAGATGTTGAGGCGCGTCCCGTCCGATTGGTACCAGACCGCAAACGCATTGCCGCTGGGGTCAATAGCGACCTGGGGATCAGACGCCTCGGCCCCGTTGTTGGTTTCGACGAGCTCCGCTGTACCCCAGCCCCCAGCCACTGTGAACCGATTGGCCCAGATGTTGTTCCGCGCCACCCCGTCCGATTGGAACCAGACCGCGACGGCGTTGCCGTTGGGGTCGACGGCCACCTGGGGGGAAGACGCATCGCCCGCGTCGTCGTCTTCAATCGGCTCGGCCACGCCCCAGCCCGCGGCCACTGTGAACCGATTGGCCCAGATGCTGATGCGCGTCCCGTCACTCTGGTTCCATACCGCGAGCGCGCTGCCATTCGGGTCGACCGCCACCTGGGGCGCAATCGCATTGCCCGCGTTGTCGGTTTCAATGAGCTCGGCCGTGCCCCAGCCCCCGGTTGGCGTGAACCGATTGGCCCAGATGTTGATGCGTGTCCCGTCACCCTGGTACCAGACCGCGACGGCATTGCCGTTCGGGTCGACCGCCACCTGGGGGGACGACGCGCCGTCCGCGTCGTCGTTTTCAATCAGCTCCGCCAAGCTCCAGCCCGCGGCTACTGTGAACCGATTGGCCCAAATGTTGAGCTGCGTCCCATCCGATTGGTGCCAGACCGCGACCGCGTTGCCGTTCGGGTCGACGGCCACCTGGGGGCTAGCCGCGTCGCCCGCGTTGTCGGTCTCGAGGAGCTCCGCCGCGTTCCAGCCCGCGGCCACTGTGAACCGGTTGGCCCAGATGTTCTGGCGCATCCCGTCCGATTGGTACCAGACCGCGACCGCGTTGCCGTTCGGGTCGACGGCCACCTGGGGGGAAGCCGCAAAGCCCGCGTTGTCGGTTTCAATCAGCTCGGCCACGCCCCAGCCCGCGGCCACTGTGAACCGGTTGGCCCAGATGTTCTGGCGCGTCCCGTCCGATTGGTACCAGACCGCGACCGTGTTGCCGTTCGGGTCGACGGCCACCTGGGGGGAAGACGCACCGCCCGCGTTGTCGGTTTCAATCAGCTCGGCCACGCCCCAGCCCGTGGCCACTGTGAACAGATTGGCCCAGATGTTCTGGCGCGTCCCGTCCGATTGGTGCCAGACCGCGACCGCGTTGCCGTTCGGGCCTACGGCCACCTGGGGCCCAAACGCATCGCCCGCGTTGCCGGTTTCGATCAACACCGGCTCACCCCACTGACCGTCTCGCGTGCTGAAGCCCCAGGTGTGGCTCACCTCGAGCGTCTGACCCGAAAGGCCTTCGATCGCGGTCGTGAGCATCGCCGTGTAGGCGCTCAGGAGCCCGAGCGCCCGTGCAGGGGTGTAGCTCGCAGTCGGTCCGGTCACCGCCACGCTTCCCTCGACATCCGCACCTTCGTCTCGACGCAAGCGGAAACTGCTCGTCGTCAAGCTCGCCGCGTTCAATGCGGCGTCAAACTCCGCGGTGACCACCACGTCGGTCGGAACCTCGCTCGCCAGATCTGCGGGCACCGTCTGCACCAACTGCAACGTCCCAGCGCCTCCTCCGGTTCCCGCCGTGCCTCCGGTGCCGCCGCTGCCTCCACAGCTCAGTGTCACGGCCAACCCCGCACCCAAGAACAACCCGGCAGCTCTTGTTCTAGGCATCGTACCTCTGCGGGCACTCTACACGAGTCCGCCAATCGGGTGGAAGCGGGGAAACGAATGAACGACGCCCGTTCTCGGGAAACCGTGTCTGGGACGCGGGCGACTTCGACGAACGGACGAATTTGGCTAACTCGTTGAAACCTTGGGGGGACGCAAAGCTCGTCACGCTTCCCGCTCAGGCTTGGGCGGCCCCACGGCGTGCTTCCCGTGCAGTACGCCGTGCCGAACCGTCGCAGCGCGCCCGGCTGTGTTACCTTGCTCGGCTGATGCCCCCTGC
>CAWBXS010000005.1:0-635429 GCA_963792825.1 uncultured delta proteobacterium
GAGAAGGTTGATGCGTTGGATCTGAGCCGGCGATGCTTGCATGATCTGTTTGACGACCAGCCAATCGACGCTCTCCGTGTACGGCGGTGTCGTCAGCGAACCCCGATAATGAAAGTAGTCAATCTTCTCCACATCCAAGTTGGGACCGAGCACGTCGACGACGAACACCTCCTTGACCGCGGTAGACTCGCCTTCTTCAGTTGGAACCGCGTCGATGAACTCCTCGATGAATCGGTTCGACGCGCCCATGCGAAAGAGTAACGAGACCACGAGGTACTCTGGCGGATCGCCAGCCGAGGGGCCGGGCCGGGAATGCACGACGTGCATCTCCATCGGATATGTGATCCCGTCGATGAGGTGCTCGGGAGGGCGTGTGGAAGTGTACCTGCATGAGCTCATAACTCTCGCTGTCGAACTCCGTCGTAATGCCGCTCCCAAAGGCCAGCTCCACCGTGGTCCCGAGATTCTCGACCTGCTCCGGTCCGTCTCCATGACCGTACTCAATTCGTTATCCTCCTTCGACCTGGTCCGAGAGGATGTTGACGGGCGATTGGAGCGGGCTGGGCTCGAGACCGGGAAGCGCGTAGTACGAGCGAGCCACCGACTCATCGGCTGCGGTCGGGGACGCTATCGGTGACGCCGTAGCAGCCTTGCAGGGCCGGCACGGCGTCGAAGCGCAGCCGACGATTGGCACCAGAATCAAAATATTTGCTGCATACGCGAGCTTCAGAGGTAGCATCCGCGCGAGCAGGCGCCGATGACGTTGGGCCGACGCCGATAGGTGTATCAACGAGTACGAGAACCGCCCACACGTGGAGGAAACATGAAAACCAGTCTCTTGGCTCTCCTGATGGGGGCTCGCGACGAGTGCGTGCACGTCCGGCAAACGCCGGCGGCGGCGGTCGAGTTGCAGCACTTCCGTTTGGACAGTTTGGAAGGAGTACGTGCGACGACCGGCGCGAGCTTCGACACGAAGAGGCTCCATGGACGGCAAAGGTTTCCGCGAATCGACGCCAAGGGGCCGATGACGGTGCCGGTGTTCGAGGTGACCGGAGTGGACATCGAGACTCGCGACCCTGATCTACCTGGGGCCAGCTTGCAGTCGGAGAACCTCGACGAAAGGCTTTCCTGGAAGATGTGGGTGCGACATTCCCGTAAAGGGCAATAGTTCTTCTCGCGCGGGCTAGATTCGGCGCAGTCACTGGCACCATGAGCTGGATGACGGTCGCCACTCCCGGCTCCTTTCTCGAGGCGGGGCAAAAGCCGGATTCGATTCGCCTGAACCTCGTAGTACAGGGCAAAGGGCGAGTCTGGATCGACGACGTGCACCTGATGCGAGAGCCCCTGCCCCGCCGCTGATCAGCGAGACGAACGCGGCTGAGGCGCCGCGGCCATGAGCGTTGGCCGTTCCCGGAGTGCGTGCAGCCAGCGCGTGACCTCCTCGTTGCCGCCGAGGATTTCCTGGCCTTCGGGGAACATGCTCAAGTACTGAATCGGGGGAGCGAGCAAGATGTCCGCCAGACTGATGCTGTCACCGGCGATTCAATCACGGCCTTCGAGTGCCTGGTTGAGCAGGGTCACGTCACGTCGAATGTTGGGCAGCGCCTCAGCGATGCTCTCGAGCGTCGATCGCTTGAAGAAGCTCGGGATCACGTAGCTCCTGACGATGTCGTGATACATGTAGGAGTTGAACATGCTGATCCATTGTTCCATCCGCGCGGCTTCCTTGGAGTCGCTCGGGACGAACGACGGACCGTCGAACGTCGCGTCCAGGTAGCGCAGGATCGCGCTGGCTTCGACGAGTGCTACATCACCGTGCTGCATCGCCGGCACTTTGCCGAACGGATGACGTCGAAGGTTTTCCTCGGAGCCCGGCGCTTGGGGCACGAGCTCGTAGTCGATGCCTTTTTCGCCGCAAAGCATCCGAGTCGCCCAAACGTAACTACTCTGTGGCGGACCGAAGATCTGTACTCGTGCCATCTGGACCTCGGCGACGAGCATAGCAAGCTTTCCCGGGGCGTTGTCGAAACCGACGGAACGGATAAGATCCCGGCGTGGCGAACATCCTCTTTTGCCAGGCCACCGACGGGAAACGCCTCGCGTACGCCATCGATGGCGAGGGGCCGGCGATCCTGTTCCCCGCGTGGTGGATCAGTCATGTCGAGAAGGATCGGGCACACGACCGGTTTCGCGTATTCTTCAGCGCATTGGCCCGAGACCACCTCGTGGTTCGTTACGATCGGGTGGGTGTGGGGCTCAGTGACCGAATGCGCGACCTAGACGACATGACCGTCGAGCGCGAAGTCACCGATTTGGAGCATCTCATCGACCACCTGGAGCTCGACGAGGTCACGCTGTTCGGCGTGTCGTGCGGCGGACCCACGGCCGTCACCTACGCTGTTCGGCACCCGACGAGGGTTCGGAGTATCATCATGCACGGCTCGTATCTTCGGGGCTGCACCATCGGTAACCCGGAGGTGCGCGCAGCGATGCTGGGCCTCGTTCGAGCAAGCTGGGGGCTCGGCTCGAAGACGCTCGCCTCGATCTTCACACCCGACGTGTCGCCCGACGCAATCGGCGCATCACCGTTGGAATCTGGGCAGCGCCGGTCATGACCGTTGGGCACTTCGTCCGCGACCTCGTGCGAACGACACAACGGTACCCAAGCCGGACGCGTGGTCAGTGGGTTCGTAGGCCAGTGAGGTTCCTCACAAATCGGAGCATTGGCAAAGGCTGCCTTATTTGTAAAAATGCATTCACGTGGGAAAATGGACTGCCATCCTTATGAGCGTCGCCCTGTGCTGCCCGGGCTGCATCTTTGAGACCAACGCAATCGGGCCGGGGAGCGGTGGCCCAGGCAGCGGTGGGGCGGGCGGCGCGGGCGGCACCGGTGCGGTCGCCGGCAACGGTGGCTCGGGTGGCGTGGCTGGTAGCGGCGGCGTGGGCGGTGCCGGTGGGATCGGCGGCAGCGGCGGCATCGCAGGGCTCCCCTGTACGCCGGCGACCGAAGGCAGTGACTGCCCGGGAACGAGCTGTGACCCCCGAACGATGCAGTGCGGGCCGTTCGCGTTGGCAAGCCGCCTCACATGCTGGACGTGCGTGAGCGACAGCGACTGCGCCGACGCCATCGCGGACGATCGTTGCGTCGAAGTGAATTACGGTGGCGAACGCTTTCCGGACGCCCGGACGGGGTTCTGCTTGCCCATTGCCGGCAGCGACTGCCCTGAAAACCCATATGCGACGCTCCTGCCCAGTCGACCGAGTCTATCGGGCGGGCAAGTCCAGAGTTATTGCGGCATTCGGGAGGCCCTCACGACCTGCAATGCGGTGCTCGCCTTCAGCGGCGGTCAGCCTTGCCCGGGGGGCATGGACGAGGAATGCCCTGAGGGCGGGATCTGTCGCACGATCAACGGAGATAGCCTCTGCACCTACGCCTGCTTCGATGGCCGGGAGTGCAAGCCCCCCACGGGCGCTGCTAAATGCACCGATAATTTCTGCGCGCGGTGAGCCGAGGGCCCTCGGCGGCCGTCTAGAAAGACCCTGACACGACGACGCCTGTTGGGGTGAGCCGCCAGGCCGTGGTGCGCTTGTCCTTCATCCGCTTGCTGCCCACTGCGAGCCAGACCGCACTACCGGCGAGGGCTGCGATGCCCACGCCGCCGTACACGCCGGTCCACGGGCTGGCGGTTCGCTGGCTAACGCATACCCCCTGGGCGTTTTCGTCGAGGCAAGAGCCGTTTTGGGCCAGCCCGACGCCCATCGCGACGACCCCGGCCACACCTGCGGCAGCCAACAGGGACGAGCCGACGATGGCGGACTTTGGAATCTTGGGGTTCGGGAGATCTTCGAGCGAGGCTGCGGCTTCGTAACGCATCGCGGCTTCGGCAAGCGCACGCTCGCGTTCCTTCTGCTGTTCGATGGCGCGCTGTTCGATGGCTTGGCGGAGGGCCGTGATGCGCTTTTGAACTTCCTGCTCACGCGATGGATTTTCGGTTTCTTCGAGGTAGTGCTCGAATGCTTCGAGCGCCTCTTCGTCGCGCCGAAGCCGATCGGCGGTGACCGCGATGTTGTACTGCAGCTGTCCGCGCCCACTGAGTCGATAGGCGTCACGAAACTCCACCAACGCCTCTTCGTACTCGGTCGCTTCAAAGGCCTCCCGGCCGCGTTGGAAGTGCTCGCGCGCGGCGGCGTCGTCCGGCGTTTCCTGGGCGGCCGCACCCACGGTGTAACCGAGCGCGCTGCAGACGACGACGGCAGCGTAAACCCAGCAAAGAGCCTTCCCCCTAGTCTCTCCCATACCCGTTCAAGGTAGGGGATCGGTTGTAGCGGAGCCAAATTCGGCGCTCCGCACGAGCCGTTGAAGTGCATATCCGCTTGTGAGGCTCCTCACAGATGAGGTACCTGCTGAGCGATGAAGGTAATGCGCACCCCGGACGATCGCTTCGGCGACCTTCCAGACTTTCCTTACGAGCCCCGGTACACCGAGATTCCTGACGGAGACGGTGGGACGCTTCGCATCCACCACATCGACGAAGGCCCCGCCGACGGTCCGATCGTCCTGTGCATGCACGGCCAGCCGACTTGGAGCTTTTTGTATCGTAAGATGGTCCCCATCTTGGTGGACGCCGGGCTGCGTGTCGTTGCGCCGGATCTCGTCGGGTTCGGTCGCTCGGACAAGCCCGCCGCGCGCGAGGACTTCAGCTACAACGGACAGGTCGCTTGGATGAACGCCTGGCTGATCGCCAACGAACTTCGAGGCGTCACGTTCATCGGACAGGATTGGGGCGGGTTGATCGGATTGCGTCTCGTGGCGCAGAACCCCGAGCGCTTCGATCGGGTCGTCATCTCGAATACGGGGCTCCCTGTTCCTCGAACCCTCCCCCAAGATCGCATCGACGCGGTGAAGGAGTTTCGGGCCAACGCACCGACGCCCACGATGAGCGAGATGGGCAAGGCCCTCAGTGGCCGTTTGTCCGTACCGAACGAGCTCCGCTTCGCCTATTGGCAGAAGTGGACCTGGGAGATCGCGGACCTCCCGGTCGCGATGATCATCGCGGGCACCATGCGAAACGCCCCCTTGTCTCCGAGAGAGCTCGCGGCCTACGACGCGCCATTCCCGGATGCGTCGTACAAGATGGGCCCACGCGCGATGCCGAGCCTCGTCCCCACCCTCCCCGACGACCCGGCAATACCAGAACAGGCGGCCGCGTGGAAGGTGTTCTCCGAGTGGCAGAAGCCGTTCGTGTGCGCCTTCACCGATGATGATCCGGTCACCCGCGGTGGGGACGCGCCCTTTCGCGAGAAGGTGCCGGGGGCCGCCGGGCAACCACACATCACGATCGAGGGCGGCGGCCACTTCCTACAGGAGACTCGAGCCGAGCCGTTCTCGCGGGTCATCATCGAAGCGATCCGTCGGTCGAACCCTTGAGCAAGTGGGCTCTCCGCAGGCTATTCGCGTGCTCTTCTGCCGAACAAGCCCGACAACAGCCCCTCGCCTCGCGACTTGCGCAAGAGCCACTGCGCCTTCTTGGCGAGCGCGGGGCCCGGCAGCGCACCCACGCGAACGTCCAGGATTTCCCCGTTGTTGACGAACAACAACGTCGGTACGGCCTGGATGTGGAAAGGCTGAGCGAGCTCTGCCTGCGAAGCCGTGTTGATTCGTATGAAGCGGATCGGCTCATCGGCGAGCTCGTTCGCAAGGGCTTCGAATGCCGGCGCCATCGCTTTGCACGGTCCGCACGTCGGGGACCAAAAATCGAGAATCGCCGCGCCACCATCCTCGCGCATCAGGTCCTCGAGCTCGCGTAGCGTTCTGAAATCCTCGACCATCACCGACCCTAGCACAACTGCTGCGCGCTCGAGGCGCTTACGGCAGGAAGAAGACGCCCCTGAGGTCTTCCGTGCGGGAGAGCGGGCGATCGTTCCCATCGAATGATGTCACCCGGAACTGGTAGTACATCCCCGGCGCCAGGGGTGGACCTCCGTACGGCACCACGGGATCGCTTCCGGTCGACTTCGGGATGTTCGCGTCGCTCCAGATCATCTCTCCAAACGTGTCGAACACCTCGATGTGGTAGCGCTCTTCGCCACTGTCATCGACCCACGAAAAGACCGGCGTTCCGGTGACCTCTTCGGCGCCCTCGGCGCCCGGGGACAGCACGTCGAGGGAGCCTGTGATCTTGAAGCTCGGCGCCTCGACCAACTGACCTGCGGTCACCTCGACACGCACGATCTCGGTGTTGCCCTGGCCGAAGTCGGGGTCGCGCACGAGGCGGTCGTTCTCGAACGCGCCGAGTACCTTGTACCTGCCAGCAGGCACGCCATCGATCCTCCAGCTTCCGCTCTCGGCGAGATCGGTGCCCTCGGGCGCGCGAAGCCCGGGCGGCGTCTCGCCGCGAGCCAGGACTTCGTCAAAAGTCGATTCGACCACCAGGATGTACGAGGTTCCTTTGCCTGCGCCTGGGTTCACGATCTGCACGCTGCCGGTGACGATTCCTGGGGCATCGCCAGAAAGAGATAGGTCGACTCGCGCTTCCTGGCCTCCGCTGACCGATGCGTCTTGCGCTCCATAATTCAAGCCTTGGGCGTAGCCGAGGACCGAGAAGTCGCCATCGGGCAGATTGAAGATCCGGTAGACGCCCTCCCGGTCGGCAACGGCGGTGAAGCCCTGCGCGCTTGGACCGGATGTCTCTGCCACGACCAGGACGCCAGTCGCGTTGCTCGGCACCTCGACACTGCCAAAAATTTCGTTGCTCCCCGCCCCCGAAGGAAGCGCGATCAGGCTGATGTCGGTTGCGGCGGTCTGCACGACGAGCAGCCCGTCTTCACCGACCGGGTTCGACACATCGATCGGCAGCGCTTGCCGAATGCCACCTGGGAAGGTCTGAAAGCCGGCGGCGTCCGCTCGGAGCGTGACATCGCCACCCGTCGGATTGCCGTCGGTGTCGCGCTGGCGGGCAACTTGGATCTGATAGTTTCCGATTGCATCCGTCACCGCTACCGTGCTCGCCGGCGCGCGGTTCGCGTCCAATGCCACAACGGTCGCACCTTCGATGCCGTTGTCGTTGGCTCGATCGAACACGTTGCCGCGAAGGACGACCGGTTCGAAGCATCCAGCTTCGCTCCCGACGACCTCCTCGCAAACGAGGCCCTCTTCACACCCGGTCTGCGCGACGGGATTGCAAGCGTTGCTGGTGCTGGAGCAACCGCTTGCTAGGAGCAGCACGACCGCTGCGGTATTGATCATCCGATTCATGGTTTCCCCCAAGTCAGTGGTCGGCAGCGCCCTGGCAGATCCGCCGCATCGTCCCCATCCCAGCTCGAATTGTGCCAGCTGGAGCGATTGCCCCCCAAATCGGCTCGGCACGGTGAATTTCAAGCGCTCTGGTTGGCTTGCTCACTCGTTCGGCGGGTGGTCCGGCGGCAGGCAGGGCAAGACCGAGGTGGTCTCGGTTGCCTCGCGCCTTCCCAATCCGCTAAATTGAGAAAATGCAGTATCGACATATTCTTGTGTTCTCACTGACTACGCTTCTTGCACTCTCGACTGGTGCATGCGGCGGTGAACCGACTGGCGAAAACCGCGGCGGCGGCGGAACCGGTGCTAGCGGGACCGGGGGCTCAGTGGGCAATGGCGGAACGGCGGGTGGCGGTGGAATGACTGGGACTGGAGGGACCGCGGGCACCGCCGGCGGTTGTTTTCCAGTCCTTTGCCCGGATGGCAATTCCTACGGTTGTGGCGACTGCATAGACAACGACGGCGACGGTCTCATCGACGACAGAGACCCCGAGTGCCTTGGGCCGTGCGACAACACCGAAGGGCCCGTCCTTTTGACCGGTACGCCCGGCGAAACCGGCAATCAATGCGGTGCAGACTGCTATTTCGACCGGGGCAATGGTTCGGGGTCGGGCGAGTGCAAATGGGATCGACGCTGCGATCCGTTCGAACCGAAAGATGGCTGCGCTTACGACCCCGATCTCATCGGTGCTCAAAATTACTGCCCCGACGTGCAGCCCGAGCTGTGCCAACAAGACTGCGGGGCGCTCACACCGAACGGCTGTGACTGCTTTGGATGCTGCACGTTCCCCGCGCTGAATGGGGGGTACGTCTTCCTCGGCTCTTATATCGGGAACGACGGCACCTGCACCTTGAATGATCTCGACGACCCGGCGCTCTGCCGACCGTGCACGCCCGCAGGCAACTGCTTGAACACATGCGAGCGTTGCGAGATCTGCCTCGGCAAGCCGACGATCCCAGAAGACTGCTTCCCGGGTGCTGGCGGAAGCGGGGGCATGGGCGGCGGCGGCATGGGTGGAGATGGCGGCAATTTGCGTTGCCCGATTGGAAAGCAGGCTTGCGGTCTGCCAGGCGATCCAGCTTGTCCTTCCGGGGCCTTCTGCCTGACCGGCTGCTGCACCGAGATCGTCGTGCAGTAGCGCCACTCACGCGGTGTGATCGCGAATCAAGATCCTGCCCGTGCACGGTGCAAGCGTACTGTGTGAGCGGTCGCACATTTTGTGATGCAGGAACTGCGGTAGGAGCCGAATGTGTACTTTTTCGTAGTTTGTGAGGCCCATCGCTTGGCACCCGGCGTCTGCCGTGGGAATTATCCGAGCTATGAAATATCGAAACCTCTTCATTCTCTCGGCCGGGATGGTCTTCGTACTCAGCCTTGGTTGCTCTGAGGGCGCCACCGTGGACCCGTCGACGCAAAAACTCTCTCCTGCATGCATCGAAAACGCGGACGATCTCGAAGGCCAGGACTGGCTTTGCCCGGACGATTTGACCGTGGAGTGTGAGAACGGCGGCGCAGATCCGGAGCTCATCTATCTGGTGCCCTCGGGTGATCTGCCCGAAAGCTGCGACGACATCGAGCTCTCGCTCAACGACGAGGGGCCCTTCGAAGTAGGCACCCACGAAATCGTCGTCACGGCAGAAGCCTCAGGTGTTGACGGAGGGACCGTGGAGGTCGTGTGCGAAGCGACGCTGACGGTGGAGGACACCGTGGCTCCGGAGGCCATCGACGAGATGGTCGAGCTCTGGCCGCCCAATCACAAGTTCCACACGATTTCGGGTGAAGACTGCGTGAGGGATGCATGTGACGGCGACCTCGAGGTCACGTTCCTGTTCGCGTCGAGCGACGAACCGGTCAACGACAAGGGTGATGGCAATACGGAGCCCGATATCATCCTCGACTGTGATCGCGTGCAACTGCGTTCCGAGCGGCAGGGCGGCGGCAACGGTCGTATCTATACGCTCGGTTGGAGAGCGGTCGATGATGCCGGCAACGAAACCGAGGGCGAGTGCATCGTCGCAGTTCCACATGACCAGAGCGGCAGGGTCGCGGTCGATGATGGGGCCGCATACGAGATGATGCTCGACCCGAACGAGTGTGACAGCGGCTCGGGTGGCACCGGTGGCGCTGGCGGCATGGGTGGCGTGGGTGGCGAAGGCGGTGCCGGCGGCATGGGTGGCGTTGGCGGCGAAGGCGGTGCCGCCGGTATGGGTGGCGCTGGTGGCGAAGGCGGTGCCGGCGGCATGGGTGGCGTTGGCGGCGAAGGCGGTGCCGGCGGCATAGTGATACTCTCCGGGAGCAGCTGATCTCCGCATTAGGGGGGGTTCGTCACTCCTCGAGTAGCGGCAGGAAATGCGGTTCGGGACGAGAACCCTTCGCGCTGTCATCACGAGTGTGATGCTCCTGCCCGGCTGCGGATGGCGGCACGGGGCTCCCGAAGGCTCGCCTGGCCACGTGAGCGAGGCCAACGAAGCATGCGCAACGCTCTTCTGCTCCCGCCAAGAGCAGCCGAAGAGCGATGGCCTGTGTGCGCCGTCGTGCATGTGCGGACGCTACACGTTTTCAGAGCCGGTGTACGACGAACATGACACCCACGCGCTGCGCAGCTGGAGGCTCTTGAACCCGACCGAGGTCCTGCCGAGAGACCCGTTCAGCGAGGCGTCACTCGAGCACGATGAGGCGCCGGCGTACTGCGCGGCAATTCCCGTCGACCCGAGCCCCCGAGTGCGCACCTATCGCCTCGAGACGTTTCCGACGGAGCGCGCGGCCCGCGCGGCGGGCGGTCAAGTCACGCATCGCGGCGGCTGCGGCGCCTGTTCGTCGTTTCAAGACCTCGCGGTCTACATCGAAAGAAGGGATCTAAACCGAGCCGGGCGCCTCTGCGGCTTGGGCGGCACCTTTGGTTCGAAGCCGCAGTTGCGCTGCCTCAAGAACCTGGGCTTCACGGACGCGTGTGCCCAGATCTGGAGCTTCAACATCGACAATACGCGCTCCAAGTGCATGGGAATCTGCACGAAAACCCTGCCCAGGAAGCACAAGCTGCCTGACGGGAGCTTGAACGCATGCCTCGCGTGCGACGAGGAGAATAGCGGTCCAACATTCAAGGCGTTCGCCGGTCGAACCCGCCGGCGCTCCGGCTTGTCCTCTGCGATTGCTCGTCCCTGCCTCGATGCGCAAGCCGAGCCCGCAGTGTACCCGGTCGAGCACTACTACTTCAGCGCAAGCTCCTCCCGACGCCGAAAGTGAGGCCCGCGCTCAGTTCCGGCGGCCCTAGGCAAATTTCCAAGCCCCGTCTTCCGCTGGGGTGTCTGGATCGGTTCCAGGAAAAAGACCGCACGTTCAAGGCCAGCCTCCAAGAGGTCGCTCCGGACACTCGCGGCGTGAGATTGTCGGGGGACAAAGCTGGAAAATACGAAGCTCGCGCGACGAGGGCGAACCTGCCCCCGAGTGGAGCGAAGTTCGTGCGCGCGTGCTTAGCCAACTCGGGCGATGAAGCGAACGCTTCGCGTATTGCCCGACGCGGAAGCCGAGCTTCAGTCTGGAGCGATACGGTAGGAGGAGAAGCGTCACGGCCTGGGCATCGAGTTCGTGGCGGTCGTGGATCGAGCTTTGCAATCCATCCTCGAAAACCCTGAGGCTTGTCCGGTCTGGCTACCCGATCGACCGTATCGAAAGCGCTTGGTCACGCACTTTCCATAGGTGGTGTTCCTCCGCATCGACGCGGCAACCGTCGAAATCGTCGTCGTGGCGCACGCCAAGCGACGCCCCGGTTATTGGCTGGATCGGGCGTTGGAGCTCATGATCAACTCTTGTGAACTCGTGGTCTGCGTGAGAATCTAGCCGTCAACCAGCCAACGAAAGGACGCCCATGACTCGACTCACTGCAATGACGGGAGTTCCGGAGCGAACGCAAGGTCCGGGACTGCGGATCATCGGCACGATGGCGATCGGTTTGATCGTCTTTCTCGTGCCGGCACGAAGCGCGGTTGCCCAAACGGTTTACGAAGAGGGCACCTTCGACCTCGGCCACTGGACGTCCTTTGGTCCCTTCTCAACGCCCGCGGACGATACCTACGATGGCACTCCAGCCACCAGCGCGCAGGCCCCCACGAGCGGCGGGAATCCGGGCGGCTATCTTCGGTTCGGGGTGACAGGCGTTGCAGTGCCGCTCGGCAGCTCGACGGTGACCTGGGCCATGCTCATCAACGACCAGGCCGAGTACGACCCGCAAAGCCTTGGCGCCATTGAACGGCTCGCCTTCGACATCGAGGCGCGAGTGCCGCCCGAGGGTCGCCTCCAGCGCGTCGTGACGATCGCGGTCGAACAGGACGGTTTCCTGTGGGCCGCAATCGAGCCCAGATTGTTCATTCAGGAGAAGAGCTGGCTGCCGAGGTGGATATCGGACCTGCAAGCCGAGGACTTCATCGCAGTCAACTGGGCCGAGGAAGGCCAGCCAGTGAATCCTGATTTCTCGGAAGCAGCCGGGCCGATCAACTTCGGCCTCGCCATCGGCACATCATGCCCGACGACTTCCGATTGTTCGGGAAGACCCGTTCCGTCGGAGGCCGATATCGACAACTGGCGAGTCGCAGTCAACGAGATCGATTTCACCCTCAGACTATCGGTTGGCCGGGTCGATGGGCCGGGGACGTTTTCCGAGTTGCCCTTGCCCTTGGAGTTCCTGGTCACTGCGCAGGTTCGAAACACGACGTCACCCGACTTGAGCGACGTCAGCGTGCGTTTCCTCTTGCCCAAGATGGCGCTGGCCGGATTCACGATTCCGGAGGGCGAGTGTATTCCGGATTCCGCGACTCGGAACGATTTCGTGATCGCCGATTGTACGGTGCCGGGTCCTATCGGACCGGGAAGCACCGACACGGTCCAGGTGCCAACGGATGGCATCTCCGTGGGCTATGCGAATGTCGTCGCCGACAGATCCGTCTTTCCTTACAAGGCAGGCGTTCTACCTTTGACGGGCATGGATCCCGACCCCGTCAACGACGTCGCGGACGTGGTCGAGGTCGTGGTCTGCAACCCCTCCGGCATGGACCCGGTGACCGTCGATGATGTGAGCGCCTGTGAAGCACTAATGACAGGTGGCACGTCGGGAGCCGGTGGCACGGCCGGGACAGGGGGTTCGAGCTCGAACGGTGGCGGGGGCTGTAACGTCGACATGCCGACCAGCAAAGCACCCGGCGCTTGGCTCTTGATCTTCTCTTTCGCCGCTGTAGCGTGTTGGGCCCGGCGACGCTGGCGCTGACGCCATCACGGAAGGAAATCCCCTGCGGACTGTCTTCTCGGCCGAAACCACTTCACCTCAGCACCCACCGACGACCTCGGTCCGATCTCTGGATCTCTGCAAAAGTCAGCATGGCGCCCAAGCCAAAGGAGGCGCATGAATGCGATCGGGCGACACAACCACGACATCCAGCGCGACCAGAATCGGCAGGAGCCCGGCCAGCAGAGCCGCGATACCGGGCAACGCGTAGCTCATGGTCTTGCGAGGTTTCGTGATGAACGCGAGTATGTACGATGCGACGTCGGCGGTCAGCTGTGATCGGACCGAGCCCGGACGCGCCCGTGGCACGGCTCTTTCCCCAACCCTCGAGAGCGTGATTCCAGCCAGCGTTCGACTCGAGGTCGGTTGCGGCGAACTCCAGCTTTGAAGCGTCTGCATGCCTTGCAGAAGGCTAGAGTCATCCGAGAACGTTTGACTCCCCTTGGCGTCTCCACGAGGATGTGGTTCGGAAGCCTCGACTAGGCCGACAGGGAGGAGAGCTATGGGGCACACGAAAATCATTCTCGGGTTGCTGCTGGGATTGGGGTTGGCCGTCGGCGCTTGTGGAGACAGCACAAACGCCGAATCGGTGTGTTCCGCTTGTCCTGCCGACGTGAGGGAAATCTGCGTGCAAGGAGTGCAGAACTGCCTCGACATCGGTGGCCCTTTCGTCGACCAATGTATCGACGCCATTACGCGAGCCTGCCAAGGCCAATAGCTTTCGCAGCAATTCACAATGCCCCCGCCAAACCCACGGCCTCACTGAAACGGCCGGGTGACCTCGTCGCGGTAGTCGTAGAGCTTCTCAACTGGGCTTCGCCGCGACCGGAGCGAGGGGAACTAACAAGCTGTTCAGAAGCGCCGGCAACCCCACGGGTAGCGAGGGTGCAGCGGCGTCGACTGCTCGGGCTTTGGCACCTGCGAAGTCAGCGGCGGCACGGTGGCGCACGAACAACGCTGCTGACCACAGAAGCCCCAGGCCCGCCAAAACCCGAACGCAGTCAAGTAGGGGTGCCTGTGCTAGCGTCGGCGAATGCTTCGCGATGACCGGCTCGTCGCCTTCTTGCTGTCTCTCTCCTTTCTCTGCGCTCAGTGTGACCAGGCTGAACCAGACAGACCGGTATGCAAATGCGTATGTAGCAACGAGCGCGCCCCCGAATGCTATGCGCCGCAGAACAACGATTGCCCGCCCAGCCCGAGTTGCACCGACGATGCCGAGTGCGAAGCGTTCTGCAAATCCGATGCGCTCTGCGGAGAGGCAGAGCCCAAGTACGTCGCGTGCAGCAACGACCGGGCCGGGGTCATCGAGGTGTACTGCGCGCAAATCCCGCAATGCCAAGGCGTGACCGAAACCGAGTGCCGCGAACGCTTCGAGCCCTTTGGCTGCGACTTCGAGTGGCTGTTCTACCGACTCTGCGTCAGCCACGAGGGGTGCGGCTCGGTGAAATGTAGCGATGACTTGAGGAGGTGGGAGGCTTGTGAGGCGACTGAGCTTGGCGGCGCCTCAGACTCGGCATTGTGAGCTCGGCACGGGGGGTGGAGCATGAGTGCCGGCGAGATGACGCGTGCCGCATACAAGAAAGCCTCGAGACCATTGCTGATCTCGGGGCTGCTGACCCCAACGATGCGATGTTGGAACTCCGTGCTTGTCTTCGTGCGCAACTGGAACGCTCTAGGGAAGGCCGAACGGGGGCCTCCTCGCACGATGATGTGATGCAGACTAGCGGTCCGCGGGGAGCATTGTGCCATCTAGCTGCCGCATCTTGCGTTTGAGTCGGGCCTTCTGCTCCTTCGCGCGCCGCAAGCGAACCGAGCTTAGCGCGAGGCCTGCGATGCTACCCAGCAATACCACTGCCCCGCTAACAGCCAGTGCGGTCGACCCCGGCTCGCGGCACACGCTCGCACCGTCACTCCAGCATCGGTTCAAACTCATGCCCACCGCCATCATGGAGGCGCCTCCGCCGATGAGCAGCCCGGAGACGATGAGCCCCGCCTTCGGGGGGCGTGTCCTGACGTCTTGATAAGCCTTTTCGAGCTCAGCAAGCCGAGCTTCGGCCTCAGGCGTCTCCATGACCCTGATCTCGGATGGTGAAACAACCACGACCTCCGGTTGCGCGAGAGCGGGCGCGCCGAGAGTCGCAATGGCCAGGCAAACATAGAGCAATAACTTCGTCATCGCTGCCTAGAACTGCAAGACGCGTGCCGAGGCTTTCGCACGATTCACGATGAATTCCCCGACATCTCTGTGAGAGGTCACTTCACACCGTGGCGCATATGCCACAGTGCCGCCATACGCGCCTGAGCCAAAGCGGGGTCGGTTCGCAACGAGGAAGCCCGATGCGAAGTCGGAGTTGATGGCGATGACCCCAACGATGCGAAGTTGAAACTCGCTTGTGGGGTTGCTCACGGAATGGGAGGGGCTTCGGACTGGAGCGCTCTTTGGCGAGTCTGTGAGAGTCGACATGACAGCGCGCCGTCTCTTTGCTTCGATGTGAAGCCGGTCGACCGTGTGTCGCTGAGTTCTCCATGTCGGCGCGCTCGCAGCCCGCGGACCGAGCGCACCAGCCGGGCGACTTCAAGCGTGTGGACTGAAGGCTAGAGTCATCCGAGAACGCTTGACTGCCGTTGGCGTCTCCACGAGTATGTGGTTCGGAATCCTCGACTAGGCCGAGGGGGAGGAGAGCTATGGGCCACACGAAAATCATTCTCGGATTGATGCTGGGATTGGGGTTGGCCGTCAGCGCTTGTGGAGACAGCACCGACGCCGAGTCGGTGTGTTCCGCTTGTCCTGCCGACGTGAGGGAAATCTGCGTGCAAGGAGTGCAGAACTGCCTCGACATCGGTGGCCCCTTCGTCGACCAATGCATCGACGCCATTACGCGAGCCTGCCAAGGCCAATAGCTTTCGCAGCAATTCGCAATGCCCCGCCAAACCCACGACCTCACTGAAACGGCCGGGTGACCTGCTTTTGCCGACGCGCGCGGCCCTCAATTCGGGAAGACTCCCTAAAACGAAAAAGCCCGGCCGAAGCCGGACTCTCTGATGGCGATGACCCCAACGATGCGAAGTTGGAACCAGATTGTGGGGTTCCTCACAGATTGGGAGGGGCTTCGACGACTGGCGGCGCGAGAGCATGCGTAGGGCAGGCTGGCTGGCTTGTATTGGCTAAGTCGCCGTGCTTAGAGAGCCGGTTCAAGGCAAATCGGAACTGTGGCCCCGTATTCGGGAGCTGGATCGAATACTTCCGAGCGCGTCTCATACCTCGCTTTGCTGAATGTGAGCTTCGCTGCGGAGGAAGGTGGTTCGTTCAAGAGCAAGTGAAACTCCCCGTTGCTTGCGGTTTCGACTGCCATCGGTTCCTCGCCGAACCCACGCACCAGGTCGGCGCGAATGGTCGCACCGCTGAGCTTCTCGCCGGATACGCAATCGGCCACTGTCCCTCGAACCTCAAAGAAGCGATCGCCTAGTACCAGCACTCCGGTTGCCAGGCCCCGGATAGTCCCACCGATGGCTATGATCCCTAGAGCTACGGCGACTCGCCGGAAGGTATTTGCCATCGGCTTCAGGCTAGCGAACCTGATGGCAAGTTGGAACCTAGTTGCCGAGTTCTTGAGGGATTGGGAGGGGTTGCGCAGGATGGCCGCGTGAGAAGGTGGCGATTTCATCGAAATGGAAATGCGAGCTCACGACCAATACCCTAAGCGTGGATGGCAAATCCATGGCTAAAGAGGACAGGTCAGACATGGAAGGTCGTGGTCTTCGGGGTCCTCGTCGTCGTTGGGCTCGTGCTGTTCGCGCTTTTCATAGCGGCGGTCAATGGAAAGATTGAGGGAGAGGGCGCGTTCGCGTTCAGTTTCATGTTCGCAGGGTTCGGCGCTCTCATCTGGCTCGCGACGGCGGTCCGATGTAGCCGATGCGGTGCGAGGCCCGCTTGGCATCTGATGCGCACGGCTCCTCACGCGAGCTGGTTTCTGGAACTCCTAGCGTTAGACCGCTGTCCGTCGTGCGGGAAGTGAATGCAGGCTTCAACCCTCGTGCTTGGCACGCGCAAAGTGGTGACCCCAACGATGCGAAGTTGGAACGAATTCTACACTTTCATTGAAGCGTGGGAGGGGCTCCGGAAGACGGCGGCGTGAGCGGAGAGCGCAGTTGCTGAACGTTCGCTACGCGCGGGGCACGCTGTTAGGATCTCCGAGTGGAGGCATGCCCATGCACTCGCTTTTCCAAGGCGCTGGACACTCTTGAGGAGGTTCGCAGACGTTGCGAGGAAGGTGCGCTGATCAAGAAGTCGCTCGTCGAGCTGCATAGCGATTCGGCAAAGTGGATGGCGGTGCATCGTTGCCGTGTCTGTGGTCAGCTTTGGGCAAGCGAGTATCCGTTTGGGGGGATGCACGGTGGGGGGCCTCAGTGCTTCTACCAGGTCGAGGCCGTCGACCCATCCCGCTGGCTTGCACATGCACCGCTTCTGACCTCCATGATTGCAAAAACGGCCGAGGACCGGGCGACTTGGGAGCAGTGTGGTCCAGAGATCGGTCCGGAGCCCTGTCGAACCAACGGTTGCTCGCGCAGGCGGGTTCAACACAGCGTCATGTGTCGACGGCATCACTTCGTCATGATCAAAGGGTACGAGTACGAGCAACCGCCCCCCAGCGATAGGGACGGCTGAGACGCCACCACGTTCTCCCAACGAAGAAGGCCCCGAGACCGTTTGAGATCTCGGGGCCGGTGATCCCAAGTACGCGAAGTTGGAACGAATTTTTCGCCTTCATTGAAGAGTGGGACAGGCTTCGCATGGCAGCATGATGAGCTTGGACCATCGACAATCCATGCACATCTGCGCCGAGGACAATCTCACCTGCACGATGTGGGTTTACGGCGGCGCGCGGTCGAGCTTGGTCAGTCACGCTCTGTTTTCCCGCCGAGGTCCTTGATGCGAGCAAGCCAATAGAGTGGTCTCCTCTTGTCGTGGGCGATCGCGATGATCGTGACCGAACGACGCCGCTCGAGGAAGACGAGTGAATAGGGAAAGGTTCGGAGCCGCGCCCGCCTCAGCTCCGCGTCGGATCCGGCAAGAGGCACACGAACGAAGCTGCGCGGCACTTCTCCGATTCGTTGAACCGCTTCTTCGATCGCATCTACGAAACGCGCAGCAGCCTCAGGGGAACGCCCTTCGTACCATTTCCGCGCCGACCGTATCTCCGCTAGCGCCTCGGCGGAGAACGAGACTGACTTCATTTCTTCAGTTCGGTGCGCAACTGCTCGATCGCTTGATCTCCGGGAATCAGCTCGGCCGTACCATCTACAACGGCCTGAACGCGCCGGGCTAGCTCGGCCTGGAGCTCGTCATCGGTCAAGTGCGCGTGCGGATCGGGCGCATCTAAGCTGTCCAAAAGACGGAGTGCGACTTGCGTGCGCTTCTCCTCAGGCAGCTGAAGTGCCTTGGAGATGATTTCGTCCGGATTGCTCACGCGTGAAGTATAGCGCGCAAGACCGTGTCAGCAGCAAGCAAGCGATTCTGGTCGCGAATTGCCCTCTGATACCAAGTCTGGCGGGACGCTTCCGAAGGAGGGCCCTCGGAGGCCGGCTCAATGCCGGCCCAGAAACGAAGCCCCGAGACCGTTTCCGATCTCGGGGCCGGTGACCCCAACGATGCGAAGTTGGAACCAATTTTCCAGTTTCATTGAAGAGTGGGACGAGCTTCGGAAGGCCGCATGAGGAGCTTCGACGGCGGCAGTCCATGCACGGCGGCGCGCCTCATGAGCTGCGAACAAGCGACGTCCTGAGGCGAACGGGCGGGCCTCTCTTCGAGACACGCTTTGCCAGACCGCGCGGCGATCCAATCTCGAAGGACAGCCCAGCAGCATAAATTGCGCCCAGTGGTCGAGTTCGGGGCATGCTGCAAATATGGCTGGCAGGCTCCTAGTACCGCGAATCCTCTGGTTCGCGCTATTCCTGTCCACCTTGATCTATCTGTACGTGCTCGACGTCACGACCCTCCACGGAGAACCGAGCTGGGAGAGACTGTGGACGGGGATCTCGATCGCAGCAGTGGCGGTAGGCGCTGCGAGTTTGTTTGCACCCCGATTGCTAGTGAAGCGACGCCCGACGAGGCTGAACGGCGGTTCGTCGGAGAATCGCTATCTAACGAGTTTCATTCTGGCCATGGCGCTCGCAGAAGCCGTAGCGATCTACGGGATGGTCCTGGGCTTTAAGGGAGCGCCATCGAGCGTGGTCCTACCCTTCTTCGTCGGTGCCTGGATCCTGATGCTGATCCGTTTCCCGACAGAGGCGAAGCTAGGCGAGCACGAATGAGCCCGACAGAGGTGAAGGAAGGTTCGCCAAAGCGAGCGCTCTGCGAAGCGCACGGACTGGTCTATGATCCGACGGTTCACTCCGGCTGTGTCGTCTGCCGAAGGAACGAGAGTCCGCCAGTAGCGGAAGTAACCCCGCTGCCTTCGAAAAGGTTGGTCGCGCTGGTGATGTCCCTAGGTGTCCTCGTGCTGGTCGTGAGCATCGGAGCGATGTACGCGTATTTCGATCGACGACGAGCCCTCATTGATGCGGATGGGCCCACGGAGCCTGAAGTGGGGGAGGTCGTCGCCACCTTGCCCGGCATTCCCGAGCACAAGGGAATGATCATGCTCGGGCGGAACGGGACCGACGTCTACGGCTATCCAAACGACCTGCCCGACAAGCTCACGCTGCTGAGTCTATTGCGAGAGAGACGCTTCGGGGAGCTCTCCTCGCACCTCGAGTCATTTCAGAAGGCGTTCGAGGAAGACTTTCGACACGAGAAATGGCCGATGGTGGCCTTCGAGGCCTTCAACGTCGCTGACAAAGAAGTGGGCGGGTTGATCGATGAATGGGTCAGAGCAACGCCTGACTCTTTCGCCCCCTACCAAGCCCGAGCGGAACATCAGATCGCGTTGGCTTGGCACTACCGTGGGGCCAAGTGGGCGGATCTGACCGCGAAGAAACGGTTCGCGAAGATGCGGAAGATCCTCGTGCACGTTCCCGCGGACCTCGACCGCGCGCTCGAGCTGCGTCCCGCCTTGATGGAAGCATACTCGGCTCGACTCACGCTGGCGTCGGCATTTGGTTCGAGCATGGGCGACAGGACGGCAATCCTCGAGTCGGCGCTTCGCCACTGCCCCTACTGCTTCGGCATCCGTGCCGCGTACTTGGGGAGCATCGTGCCTCGTTGGGGAGGCTCGTACGCGCTGATGGCGTCCAAAGCCGCCGATTGGCAATACACCGAGAAGAACCCGAAGCTTCGCCAATTGCTTGGCTTTGAGGATGACGACCGCTGTGACCTCTTGCGTGAGAAGCAGCCCGCCAAGGCTATTGAGTTCTGCGACCGCGCGATAGCGGAAGGGGCGAACGCTGGGTTTCTACTCACGAAGGGTGCAGCGCTCATCCATCTCAAACGGTATGACGAAGCCGTCGACGTGCTGTCGGACGCGCTTGAGATCCTCCCTCAAAGCGTGTCATCTCTGAACGCTCGGGGTTTGGCCTTCCTGGAAGTTGAACGATACGAGGAAGCAGCCCGCGACCTCGTGCTAGCGACGCGCCTAGACCCGCTCCACAAACAGGCGGAAACCAACTTGCACCACATCCTCGCCAAGCTGGTGCGCCTGGCATACGAGAAAGCCGAGGCAGGCAAGCTGGATGAGGCGATCGCCGAATTCACCCGTGTGCTGGACATGCACCCGCGCTACGCACACGCGTACCTGTACCGAGCGCAGGCCTATGATGACAAGCGCGAGCCGAAGCTCGCCGAGCGAGATTATCTCCGCTCAATCGAGATTGACCCCTCCAACTTCGAATCGTATCGCGGTTTGGACCACGTGCTCGCTCAACAGAAACGCTTCGACGAGATCATCTTGCACTGGAATCGCTACCTCGAGCGGAAACCCAAGGACGCCAGAGCGCTCTACGAGCGAAGCGGCACGCACTACCATAAGGGGCAGATGGATCTGGCGAAACGGGATGTGAGCGCCGCGTGCCGCCTCGGACATGAGGAAGCCTGCAAGACCGAGAAGCGCTTCTATCCCGAGTGATTCGATCGAACCTGAGGGGAAAGCACGGTGCTACTGAACCTCTGGGCCCAGATACCGACACGCGCGGCCCTCGATCCCGGGAGCCATCGTGCATGGAAACAGCCCGCCCGAACCTGGGCAAAGGGTGGTGACCCCAAGTACCTGGAGTTGGAACGAATTTTCTGCCTTTATTGAAGCCTGGGAGGGGCTTCGGAGGCTCGCGGCGTGATGCGCCCCTCCGCGAGCAGGTCACGGCGTCAACTTGGCTCCTTGTAGGCCTCGATCTACACTCGCCACCGATGTTTAGAGTTAGGTTTGCTTTCTTGGTGGCCATGCTGTCGCTCAGCGGCTGCGGCACCGAAGCTAGCAACCCTGGTGGGTCGGGAGGAGCGGCAGGAGACGCGGGGAGCAGCGGCGGAAATGGTGGTTTGGGCGGCGGCGGCGTGCTGGTCTGGCCCTGCACGAAACAGGGTATTCGCGACGCCATCGTCGTTGGCGGCGGCCCGCACACGTTCCTCTGTGACGGCTCAACAAGGGTGGTGACCGAGGCTCCGCTTCAGATCGACGGCGACGTCATCCTTGATGGTGAAGGGAAGCTCACGGTCGATGGAGACGGTGACCATCGCGTGTTTATCGTGGGCAACCCGGGTGTCGTCCCGCCCGACCCGATCGTCGTGGAGCTCCGCAACATGACGATCGCGGGCGGGTTCGCCGAGCTCCCCGAGATTGGCGGCGGCGGCGTGCTGACTGCCGGCGAGCTCACAATCGCAGGCTGCACGTTCAGGGACAACGTGGCGCCCGGTGGCAGCGCCATCGAGAGCTTGGGGATCCTCATCATCGAAGACACCGTGATCACTGAGAACGAAGGCACGTGGGCCGTCAGCTATCAGGGGTCCGATCTGACGATTCGCGACAGCACGATCTCGGACAACGTGGGTGGCGGTCTCGCAATCTTCGGTCTCCGTGCGCAGATCTCCGGCTCGACGATCTCCGGGAACTCAGCGGTCGACGGCGAGTATGGGGGTGGCATCTGGAATGGAGGTGAGCTGTATGTCTGGACCAGCCAGATCCGGGGAAACGACGCGGCACGCGGCGGCGGGATTTGGAACACAGGGGACTTGAGCCTCGTCGACAGCACGATCGCGAACAACAGCGCTGGGGATGGCGGAGGCGTCTACAACGCGGACCCCTACATTGCTGACCGGCCAGTGTTCAGGATCGGTCTGATGACACTTCTCCGGAGCACGCTGTCCGGAAACCTGGCGGAGAGGGGCGGCGGCATCTACACCGCTGGACTCTGGCAGCGCATTACGAATAGCACCGTATCGGGCAACGTCGCCGACACGGGCGGCGGCATTGCCATGGTGGGGACTCTAGAGGGACCCTCAAGCCTCACGCTCGCGAATGTGACTATCGCAGACAACGAGGCGTCCGAAGGGAGCGCGATCTGGGCAGCTGGCGACTCGCCCGAGCTTCGATTGCTCGGCACCATCGTTGCGGGCAGTTGTGAGGAGGGCACAGGGACGGTGACCTGGGAGTCGCTGGGAAGCAACATCGAGAGCCCCAACGATACCTGCAACCTCTCCGAGGTGAGCGATCAACCCAACGTCGCGGCTGATGAGCTGAAGCTCGGCCCGCTGGGCGACGATGGCGGATTCACCGAGACACACGCACCGGAAGCCGGCAGTGCAGCGATCGACGTGATGTTGCTGGAGGACTGCGCTCTGTCTCTGCCAGAGCCCCTCGGGGACCAACGCTTCGTGAACCGCCCGGTCGGCCCGGCATGCGACGCGGGCTCAGTCGAGTTCCAGCCGTAAGCTGCGCGCATAGAAAGAGCCCGGCCGAAACCGGGCTTCCTGATGGTGGCCCGTATCGAGAGGGGGGCGCAAGCCTCGTGGTAAGCTAGGCGACACAGCATGAAATTCGATCGACTCCCAACGCTTCCGACGCCCAAGAAGCTGCCCTACCTCAGCGGCGTCGAGCGACTGGTCGACGGTACGCTTCACGTCGCGGTACTCACTCGAATACCGGATGTCTCGCCGCGAATGTTCGGTTGGTGGTCTATTAGGAGAACCGCGTGATGGGTTTTTTCTCGGCGAGGACTGCACGCCTGGTTCTTGCGCTTTTCGTGGCGTTGGCCTGTGGATGCGGCAACGACGCTGGTGATGACGCCTCCAGTGGGGACGTTTGTTCCGAGCTCGGGTCGGACGGCGACAGTTGCTACGCTTTTTCGGCTCTGCTGGTCCAGCTCGATACACGTGGGGCGGACCCACTGCCTTCCACCCGCATGGTTGAGGAACGGTTACCCATCGAACTGTACGAGGCGACGGGCGGGCTGATTGGTCTACGATTTGACCGAGTGGAGTATCACGGCACTCCGGCACGTGACTACAGCGAGTTGGCAGCTGGCTACGCGAACCTTCTCGAGGCTGATCTGCCGCGCGTCTGGTATTACTACGATGACGAGATCCCCTTTGACCCAGACAGCTACAGCGAACTCGTTGCGCGCGACCGCTTGCTCGATGATCTCCGCGCAGCGCTCGATCTCGGGTCGCAGCAGTTTGACCTCGTCGTGGTGCTTTCTGACGCTCTGTCGAGTCTCGGCCTTGCCCTCAATGACACCGTTTCTATAACTCTCGTACACGCGGTCGGAGGCTGGGGGAGCGGGGGAACATACACAAGCGAACCGCAACCCGACGCCGTCATCTTGGACGTCGCGATCCACGAAATCGGTCATAACTATGGCCTTATGCATCAGTGTACTTCCTGCCCGCTCCCCATTTCACAAGAGTGCTGCGACGCGTGCCCGAGCCGGGATGACGTCATGTCCATCTGTCGCGATCGGGGCGAACAAGTGCATTCGTTTGGTCCATGCACACATGGCCCGCTTGAAGCCTCGGTCCGAGAGCGATCAGGCAACATCGACTATGTCGCGCCGCCCAGTCAGGATTGCGACCCGGTACAGCTTGCGCCAGCCCTGTAGCGCTGCTGCGCGGGCAAGAATCCCGGCCAAAGCGGGGGCCGGATCGCGCCACATGATGAAACGCCCCGAGACCATTTTCTGATCTCGGGGGCTGGTGACCCCAAGTACCTCAAGTTGGAACGAATTCTCCGCTTTCGTTGAAGCGTGGGACGAGCTTCGGATGGCCGCATGATGAGCGGCCGGCAACGCACGCGAACGTCCGGACTCTACCTGATGCTAGACGACCTCACCGTTGTTGGCGAAGCGGCCTCGAGTCTAACTCCCACAATTCGCCATGCAGTTACTACCGCCCGGGCAGCACGTGAGCGTGAAGAGGAACTCTACGGGGCAGTCCTGCTCCTCTTGCGATTCGGGGTCGCAGGGACCGATGCAGGCGCCAGCTTCGCAGCCCCCAACTTCGAACGCTTGCTCGTTCACCCAGCAGAATGTGCCGTCCGCCGCCGGCGTGGTGGAATCGCATCGCCCGGTGTTGGGGTCGCATCGGTCTTCGGAGCAGAGGTCGTCGTCTTCGCAGACGACGGGGTCGTACTGACAGATTCCGTTCCACGCGCAGCGGTCCTCGGTGCATGGGTCGTCGTCTTCACATTCGACCCCCTCACACAAACTGGCGTCTCCGCAGAGTCCGTCGCGACACGTGAGCCCCTCCGAGCCGCACGAACTTCCCGTGTTTCCTGCCTCGTGCACACAGGTGGGACCGCTCACTCCGGTACCGAAGAGGTCGAGGAAGTTCATGCAAGAGTCTGTGGTGCACGGGTTGCCGTCATCGCAGTCGACATCCGAGCATGGAGTATCGAAATCGAAATCAAGATCCCGCCAGCAGCCAGGGGCCAAGAACAATAGGCAAGCAAGCAATCCAAAAACGAAGTGGCGCATCAAACACCTCCTGCATCGGAGACTGCATCAAGCGTGCCACGCTTCTGCAACGTGCTTCTCTGGCTAGTTGAGCGCTGAAACCCGAGAGTGTGATGGTGAGGCGACCACACTGTGGTGGGAAACGCACACCTCCGGGCAGGCGGGTCGCTGGCTACTCCGCCCGGTGGAGTAGTTCCCGCTCGCGAGGACGAGCACGGAAAGCCCATCGTCCGGGAAACCCCGGGTCCCACAAATGGAAGGTCGAGTACTCGCCTGTGTGGCTGACCTCCGGGGGGAAGTCCCTTTTGATCGCAGAATCTCCCAACCGTAGCCGCACACTGCGTAGCGCGGTACTAGCTTGCTATGTCGCCTGGGACGCGAAGCTGAAAGCGCGTTTATAGGGACCAGGAGCCTCGTGCACTGAGGGAAGGTTGTCATGCGGTGCCTAGTTGCCTTTGTGTTCTTTGTCTTGGCCGTAGGGACGCTGCGCGTCGTGGTGTGAAATTACAGATCCAGTCGGACCATCCCGCCATCTCCGAGTAGGTGATGGCCTTTGGTTCTCGGGCGGGCGTCGTTGCCATTGCTCGCAGTGGTTCCTCGGTGTTAGCCTCTGCGTCGACGAGCCGAGACGCAACTTGTGACCGACATCTTCGAGCTCGCGGACGCACTGGGTCCGCTCAAGACAATCCACATCCATGAGCCGTCGGTTGGGCTTCGGGGGATCGTCGTAGTCGACAACGTCGCAATTGGTCCTTCGATCGGCGGAGTGAGAATGGCCCCCGACGTGGACGCCGAGGAGTGCGCTCGGCTGGCCCGTGCCATGACCCTCAAGAACGCGGCGGCGGGGATCGCCCATGGTGGTGGAAAGGCGGTTCTCTACGGCAACCCGAAGATGCCGAAAGAGGATAAGGAGAGACTAGTTCGAGCCTTCGCGAGCGTGTTGCGGAACGGCAGATAGTAAATTCAAACGCCCTTTCGGCTTCGTGCGCCAGGCGACATAACATTCAGTACCGCGAAATTCGGCGCTTCTCTTGAGCCTGATGGGCTAACAGAGCAAGCTCAAAAAAACCTCGAGCCATTCGCTCGGAAGATCCACGATAGCCCTTGTACACGCGCTTGCGAATCCCTTCCATCGCCGCAATCCGCTCCGAAACCGGTCGGGTCAGCCAGTAGCGACCTTCGTCGAGCGCAGCTTGCTTCGGATTCGTCCACTGATTCTGTTAGCGGCGAAGCTCAAGAACCGGTGGGCTCGCGAGCAGCTCGATAGATCGCCGATCTGCTCCAGTTCATGATGTAGACTTGACCCTTTGAGTCGACCGCTACGACCCCGTTGGTGAAGCCCGCGGTTTCATCTACTTCCCAGAGCTTCGGCTCAGTGGGAATCTGCGTGAAGGAGCCGTCGTCCATGATCCGAATGAGCGCGCCGTAGACATTCGCGACTGTTCCGCCGTCGGGATGCCTCGAGAGGCCCTCGAAATTCCATACGTGGGTATCGGGCTCACCCATTCGTTCGAAGTACTCGACCACATCCGCCGACTCGAGAAGCAGGCCGGACGACGAACCGTCGTTGCGACCCGCAAACAAATCGTCACCGTTGCAGCCGGGTTGATAGTAGTAGTCGGCGCCGTCGACGACGAAGGCCTCGCTTCCGCAGTTGGTGCCGCCCTGAAATTCGGTCTGGGAGTAGACTTCGGTCGAGCCAGTATCCGTGATCGCGAATAGACCATCGTACAGGGTGACGAGTAGAATCCGTTCCGGGCTCTCGACACCGATTTGGTGCGGGATGCCAGGTCCCTCGTCGAAGTCTTCGAAGTGCACTGCAACGTCTCCGCGACCAGACGAAGCTAGGATCGCTGCTGGTTGGACGACGGGGTCGTTGAGAATGTACAGCCGGTCGTCCGGTCCGACGTCGATGAACTCGATGCGGACGTACCCGGCGCCGACCACCTCTTCGAGCTCCGCCGTGCTGAGGTAGATGGAGACCATGCCCTCAGCAACCGCATACACTTGGTCGCCATCGGTGAGATAGATGACGTCGTCGGAGTCAATCGCGATGGCTCGCTCCAGATCCGACCAGAGCTCGGACTCTGCGTATTTCGCAAGTGTCAAAGGGCCCTGAGGTGTCCCGCCGCCGGCCCCAGCGGTTCCTCCAACTCCCGCCGCACCGCCGGCCCCCGCGTCACCTCCGCTGCCGCCTTCGCCAGCGTGCCCCTCGTCGTTGCCGCACCCCAACGAGGTGAGCGCAACACATGTGCAAGCCAACAAGAAAGAGAGTCTTCGTTTGTCATCTCGATGCATGGCGCAATCCTCCAAACTACCACCAAAGTGGCGAGTCACTAGCGTGGCGGCTCTCCGTCTCTGCCGAGCCTAATCGAGGTCGACAACTGCTGCCATCGAGCCTCCAGCTCACCGGTTGCACCGGCGTCCGGAAGGGAAAACAGCCACGGCCAGACCCGCTGCTCCGAAACTCCCCCTGCGACCACTGAGCCCGAAAACGCGAGTAGCGGTACCCCATCGAGCGTGACGACTGGGCTGAGGCCGATGACGCGTGCGCTCTCGGTTAGTCCGTACACTGCGACGTCGGCTCGCCCTTCTTGCGCAGGGGTGGATGTCACCACTAGCTGAAGCCCGTCGACCGCAGCGACTCGCTCGACGGGGCTCGACACTAGCGTCTGACCGTTCGGAAGCTCGAGACCTAGCCCCGAGGCAGCACCGGTTGGCAAAATGGAAACGAGGTCGCCGCTGGTGAGCTGGTCCTCCGGCAATTCGCTCTGCGGAATTCGGACAGGCGGAGTGTCGTCACGTAGCACCTCAATCAAGAAGTCCTCGGTTGGTAGCAGTCGGCCGGAGCCGATGATTTCGACGTCTCGAAACTCCGGGCGACCGTAGATTCGAGCGACGGCGAGCGCGCGCGTGAAGTCGAGCACTTGAACTGTCTCCTCGACGAACAAGGCCCCTTCGAGTGGAGCGACTTGGTTCAATACAGTGAAATCCAAACGCCAGCGCAGCGGTTCTACGACCTCGATGGACGCATACGCTCGAAATGTGCTCCCGTCGCGGTACCCGATGTTCGCCGTACCTGGCGCCGCGGTCACGAGCCTGAGCAAGCTCGTGTTGGAGCCGGTACCCGTCTCGTCGCCGACGACGCTCACCGACGTCACCGAACCGTCGGAGCCACTCGCGGCAAGTGTACCCACGGGTTGCAAGGGTACGGCTCCATCGGGGAACGGCATGATCAGCGTCAGACCCGGTGCAGCGCGCTCCTGCCACTGATCCTGAACTACGAAAAATGGTTGTCGGCGAGACTGATCGAGCTGCGCGTCACCGCAGCCGAGGCCGACAAGAACGGCCGCGATCAGGGGCAGACTCCGTGCTCGGTTCAGCGACATTCTCTCCTCCAAGTTCGCAATGCTTGCGTATACAAGGACCGCAGCCCCTGCGGATTGGGAAAAAAAGCGGAAAAAAGTTTGCCTGCTTTGCGTAACCTGCGGTCCTTCGAGTTGCGCAACCCAATTCGCCCAGAGGATCGAGTCGCCGGTATGGTAATACGCCGTTTGCAAGAATGCAGTCACGATCCCTGGGGCTCAACCGCCTACCGGAATGATTCAAACGGTGATGTTTGCGACTTCGAGTGCTCCACGGCAAAAGACCATCGCCGACCTCTACCAAAGCCACGGAGCGATGGTCCTTCGCCGGGCCCGGCAGATCACGGGGAGCGAGGACGAAGCCGAGGAGGTCTTGCAGGAAATCTTTCAGAAGCTGCTCGAAAAGCCGGGGAGCCTTGGACGGGCTCGCAGCGCGTCGGCTTGGCTCTACGGCGCAACCACCCACCTCTGCTTGAACCGGATTCGGAATCGAAAGAACCGCGAACGGTTGCTTCGAGAGAACGTCGTGCCGGTCGAGGGCCAGCAAGTACCGGCCGAGCTGAGGGCGATCGTGCAACAGGCGCTTGGCACGCTGCCCGAGGAGCTCTCGGCGGTTTTCGTCTACTACTATCTCGACCAGATGACGCACTCGGAGATCGCGGCCGTCGTCGATTGCTCTCGGCGTCAGGTGGGAAACCTCTTGGAGCGCGCCCACGCGACCCTTCAACGCCTCGTGGAACCGAAGGGCAGGGCCGAAAATGACTGAGCTGGAAGATCGACTCGAGGCGCTCCGCTCGCGTCCGTCCGACGAGTGTGTCTCCGACTATCAGATGGACCTTCTGGTGACGGGCGACCTCGTCGGCTCGGAGGCTTCGGACGTCAGAACGCGCATTGCAGCGTGCCAGCACTGCCAGCACAGGCTGGAAGTGCTGAAGGCCCTCCAGAACGAGTTCAAGCATCGACCTACGCCGGTGTGGCTTGGGCGAAAGAAGGCTCGGCGATGGCTCGGAGCCGCAATGACGGTCACCGCGGCCGCGGCGGTAGCACTCTTGCTGTTTCGGCCGGAGGCGAAGAACCCCGCCTCCATCCGTCTGAAGGGCTCGGACTCCTTCCGCTACGTCATTGTGCGACCGGACGGCACGGTTCGAGGCGATCAAGCGTCGGGGATCGCCGCGCCGGGCGACGAGCTTCAATGGCGATTTCGTGTCTCGGACAACCGCTATGTTGCTGTCTTGAGCCGAGACCCAATCGGGCAGATCTTGGTCTACTATCCGGACGGCCCGGAGGCGGCGCTCGTGGAAGGCGGATCGGAGCAACCGCTCCCACTCGCACTCCGGTTGGACCACACGGTCGGCGAAGAGCAGATCTACGGCTTGATTTGTGCCGAGCCCGTGCAGCTCGAGCCCATCCGTCAGCGGCTGCAGGCTGGGGACACGACTTCCCCGGAGCATTGCGCGGTCCGACACTACACGCTCACGAAGCAGGAGGGCCCGTAGTGCTCCGACTGGTGATGACGACGCTGCTCTGCCTGATCGCCGCCGAGGGTCGTGCGATGGCCGAGGTTCGGCACGCCATCGTGATCGGCAACAACCGCGGAGAGAGTGGGGAAAACCCTCTCCGGTATGCCGAAGACGACGCCGAGAAAATCGCTGCGGTGCTCCTCGACGTCGGTGGGGTCGCGGCGGAGAACCTCGTATTGCTCCGAGGCGTCGAAGCCGCTCGCCGCGCACTGGTAACGGTCAACGAGCGAATTCGAGGTGGCGAGCCCGAAAACACCTCCCTCATCGTTTACTACTCGGGTCATGCCGACGAAACAGCGTTGCACCTCGGCGATTCGCTCCTCAGCGTCGAGGAGCTCCGGGGACTCGTGCAGGGGTCGGCGGCCGCGTTTCGCTTGCTGCTAGTGGACGCGTGCCGGTCCGGCGGCTTCACACAGGTCAAGGGCGGCACGATCATCCCTCCCACCACGCTGCAGTTTCACGACGACCTCGTGGGCGAGGGGATGGTCTTTCTGAGTGCGACGGCCGCCAATGAGGACGCGCAGGAGTCGGAAGAGATCCGCGGGTCGTTCTTCACGCACTATCTCGTGACCGGTCTGCTCGGTGCGGCGGATGACGATCGCGACGGGGCCGTCGATTTGAATGAGGCCTACCGTTTCGCGTACGACAACACGCTGCGCGCCACGAGTCGGACGTTGAGTGGGACGCAACACCCTACGTTCCGCCAAGAGCTCAAGGGCAAGGGTGATGTCGTCGTCACGCGTTGGTCCGCACCGGCCGAACGCGCCTTTCTTCGGTTCCCCCCGGAGCAAACCTGGTTCGTCATCCGAGATACGGAGGGCGGCACGATCGTCGCTGAGGTCGGAGCGCAAGATCGCCATCGCATCATCGGCGTTCGTCCGGGCACCTACTTCGTTCGTGGTCGTGGTAGAGACGCCTTGTTGGAGGGCACGATCCAGGCGGCACCCAGCGCAACGCTCGATGTTGGCAAGGCGTCTCTCGAACGGACCGAATACGCCCGGCTCGTGCGGAAGGGGGGCAGTCAGGCTCCGAAAATCGTTCACGGGATGCGAATCGGCTACCGCCTCCGGTCAGGTCTCGAATCGGACAGTGGTCCTTGCAACGGCGTCGTCGGCGGCTACACGGCGGACCTGCGTCAAGTCTTGTTGATTGCACAGTTCGGTTTCTGCCGTGGGGGCTTTCGGGTGGACGGCGTATCGGGTTCGTCCGACGAATGGGACCTCGAGGCGCGCGTACATCGCCCGGTGGATGTACCATTTCTGACGCTGGACTTCGGCGTCGGGATCGCGGTCACGTTCTTGCGGCAACGACTCCCGGGTCGGCCCGAGCTGGGGGGCGACCTCGCTTTCGACGACCGACGGAAGACGACCGGGGCACACGGCGACCTCACCATCGGCATCGAATATGAGTTCGGCGCAGGGTTTTACGTGAACGCCTCGGGCGCCGCGATGCTGTATCTCTTCGATCGCGAACGCCTCGACGGCACATCGGCGCTGGCAGCGGTCTTCGCAGCACGCTTGCACTTGGCGCTCGGGAAGCGTTTTCGGTCGAGGCACAGGAGAGGAACTGGAACATGATGCGACATGACATCGGCGGTCCGTGGGTCTTCGTGGGCTTGTGTTTGCTGGCGTCCTGTGGCTCAGACAGCGCCACTTCCCCGAGCTTCGCTGCGCGCGGGTGGTCCTTGCAGATAGGGGGAGCCAGTGACGCGCAACCGGACGAAACACGCGGCACACCGCTTGATGTGGGACGCAGCGACGTGGTTCGTGTGGTTTCGTCCCCGACGCCGCGCGCTGGTGAGTGGCCTCTCGTGGTAGCCGGCGAGACGAGGTTTTCACTCCCGCCGCCACCGCAGACACCCGAAGACCTACAGCGGGAGGGTCTGCGACTCGTCGGCGTCACCTATTGCGCTTTCGTCAACGAGGCCGGCGTACCCAGCGAGCCCGATGTGCTCGCGGTCGATCGCGCGGTGTCCAGTCTAGTCTCCGCTCTCGAGACACCCCTTCTGGAGGCCAGCCCGAACGACGAGGGTGTCTCTGACGCCACCGGGATCGCGGCCGAGGTCCTCTTCCAAAGCGTGCTTGAAGAGCTCGGGATTCCGGAGTCAGAGGAGCAGATCGCGGACGCGGAGGGTAATCGAGGGCTCTGGTTCATCGGAGAGCTGCGATCGCTCTTGGGCAGCTCGTCACGCTTTGGCCGCGAGTCGAGCTTCGATCGCTCGCTGAGTGCGCTCGTCGACCTGTTGCCGAGCCTGGTCTGGGTGCACGGCGATCCGAGCACGCGGAAGACCCTGACGGGTTGCGGAACCCTGATGCTCTTGGACGCCCCCTATGAGGTCATCCGGAGCGAGCTTGGTTTTCAGTTCGACAGAGGGTGCCTCGAGTCCGCCGAAGTCTGCTCGCTAGAAGCGTACGAACGAAATAGGCCGCAACAAATCCTGCGCGAGCCTGACATGCGGCAAGCTTCATTTGCGGGATGGGGCATCGAGCCGACAGTCGAGTACAATCGGCTGAGCTGCGTCGGCCGGCCCAAAGCTCAGACGACGAGCGTTCCGGACGGAGCCTGTCTCACCTCAGAGAGCCTGCTGATGTATGCCAACCTCGAGTACACCCACGACTCAGGGCAGACTTACTGCGGCGCGGAGGCCGTCGCAGCGATCGCCCAGGACTGCCTGATCGGTGCCGCGCCGCGATGCGGCGTTGAAACGGGCTTCGTTCTCAGCGACGGCATTGCCGAGAACCGCGAGACGCTCGCCGACTGCGTGAACGAGTGCACCACCAACGAGCTTCAACGCCTCACGGGTGCGGACGACCGCAGCGCGGAATGCCGCTCCTGCTACGGCGAGTACACCGCGTGTGTGGCGGCATCTTGCGCCGTGGAGTGCGCAGACGGAAGTAGCAGTTGCTTCTGCGACAGCGGCTGCGACGAGCGGTTCGTGGAGTGCGCCGGGCCGATCTGGTGGCCACGTTCGCTACCGTTCTTCTAGTGCCCGCAGGCGGGTCAGGGTCCCACGAGAGCTCACCATGACAGGCGCTCAGCAGGTTACGGAAAAGCAACAAAGCCCGGTCGAATGACCGGGCTCGGTGACCCCAAGTACGCGAAGTTGGAACGAATTCTTCGCTTTCGTTGAAGAGTGGGAGCGGCTCCGGAGGCTTGCGGCGTGATCTTGTCGGCGGCGAGGCTCAAAAATACGAAACTTTCGGCGGTTCCGGCCGAAACCACATCATGATCTCGCCCGTGCTACAATCTCGTCGATGACCGACGCGGCCAAAAAGCTTCTCGAAGCAGCCAGCGCCCTGCCCGAGGACGAGCGGCTGGCGCTCGCCGCAGAGCTCATCGCGAGCGTCGACGGGCCGCCGGATGGCGACTGGGAGTCTGCCTGGCTGGCGGAGCTCGATCGTCGCGTGGAAGCCGCTCGTGGCAGGGACGAACCTGCCCCCGAGTGGAGTGAAGTCCGCGCGCGCGTTCTCGGCCAGCTTGCGCGATGAAGCGAACGCTTCGCGTATCGCCGGAAGCTGAAGCCGAGCTTCAGTCGGCAGCGATATGGTACGAGCAAAAGCGTCGCGGTCTCGGTATCGAGTTCGTCGCGGTCGTGGATAGAGCTTTCGAATCCATCCTCGAGAACCCCGAAGCGTGTCCGGTCTGGCGCGCTGATCGTCCATATCGAAAGTACTTTCTGAAACGCTTCCCATATGTCGTGTTTTTCGACATCGACGCGGCAGCCGTCGAAATCATTGCAGTGGCGCACGCGAAGCGGCGCCCTGGTTATTGGCTGGGTCGCTGACGCGAGGACCAATAGGCGAGTCATGATAAAAGCCCGGCCGAAGCCGGGCTTTGTGGTGGCGGTGACCCCAAGTACGCCAAGTTGGTACGAATTTTCCGGCTTCATCGAAGAGTGGGAGCGGCTGCGGACGATAGCGGCGTGAGCGCCTGAGCCGTCTCGGGTTGTCGCCTCCGACCACCTCTCGCCTCAACGCGACCAATCGATCTCCACTCCGTCGATTGGGGAGCCGCCGTGTGCCCGGACAAATGCCCGGATGGCGCTCGCCACATCATCGGCTCGCGTAGTTCGTACACACAGCTTCAGAACAGCTCGCAGACCATGAGGTAGTAGACCTCTTGGGGCGCATCCGCTGGGACAACGAACTGCTGGAAACCTACGCAGATCACTTCTGCCTTGGAGTCCCGCAACCTATAGCTGACGGCACACTCACCAGGCGGCGCAGTGATCGAGGCGGTCCAAAGGATGGTGTCAACGACCTGACCAAATCCGATGATATCCGCCGACGAGCCCATACCCGAGGGCTCGAATGTTCCATCCTCCAGGAATTCGGAGCCGCTTCCTTGACAGGCGACTCGATACTCCGCGACCAGCGAATCCCCCGTGATCGTCTCAATCCTCATCATGACGTTTGGGCCGCTGTCCGCATCGGAACACGCAAAGAGCATCAGCACTAAGGCGAGAGTGGTCACTCGAAGGAAACCAACGACCATCCCTAAGAAGATATGCCGTGCGGCGGGTAGAAGCTACCGGCATCAGTCCCCACGCCCGTAATAGCCTATGCGCAATTCGCGGGCCGAAGAAGCCCGGCCGAAGCCGGGCTTTGTGGTGGCGGTGACCCCAAGTGCGCCAAGTTGGAACTCGATTGTGGGGTTTCTTAGAGATTGGGAGGCGCTCGAGGCGGGGCGTTGAGGGACTGGAATCGCGCGAAAACTCTACGGGCAGGACGGGGCCAATGCTTCCTCGGTGTAGGCGTCGCACGGAGCCCAACAGGACTGGGAAACGAAGAAGACGTTGGCAACGGCGCAATTGGTTTCGAACCACCACTGGCCGCTCTCGAAGGGGTCCACCACGCAAAGCGATCGAGGTGGAGGGTCGGGCTCCAAGTCGATGCATCCAACGGGCAGGGGACGACTCCCCCTGCGCACCCCATGACCCATTCATCGCCCTCCGAATCGAAGGCCGTCGCTGTTCGGCAATCGGGACCGCAAGCCCACTCTTGCTCGTGGCGTGGCCGCGTGCAGGGCACGGGCTGAAAGACCGGGCAACCGTATTCATCCTCGCCAATCACGGTGGGCTCAACCGGTTCTACGCCAACGAGATCGCCACAAAGCCGGACCTGCTTGGGCGCTTCGGGCTCGGCGCCGGTGTCGCCGCAACCGCAAAGCAGAAGCAAACATGTGAAGGCCAGTGAGATGCGCAAACGTCTCCGCGTAAGATAACAAAGACATTTCATTCGGTATGTTTACCCGATCCGGGCAGAGCCTACCACTTGCACCCCGTATCACACGCTGCTGGCCGCATGCGCACGGAACACACTCGAGCCCCGCCGAGAGCAGGAGGCGTCGATCGTGCTCGCCTGTAGAGCCCTTTCAGCGCTCACGCTCATGAGCGATCTCCAGACCGTGCTAGGTGACCACGGTCGCGCTCGATGGGCTGGTGGCTTCCATGCCCCAACACCTCAGCCCGAAGACGATCAACGAGAATCTGACTCTGGTGCGTGCGGTGCTCCGCTTCATGTGGAAGCGCGGCCAACTCATGCACGTTCCTTATGTGCCTACACAGCCCGTTCCGGAGTACCGACCCGATTGGTACACGGAGGCCGAACGGGATCGATTGCTCGATGGGATAATCGAGCGATATCCGCAGTGGTACACTTTCTTCTACCTCACGATGAGGCTCGGCCTACGTCGTGGAGAGGTGTACGCAATCTCGAAGGATCGGATTCGCGACATCCCGCCGCACCTGATCGTCGACCGCGCGGTGCAAGAAGGCAACAGCCAACGCGAGGCCAAGCTGATCCCCCGCAAGAACAACCGCGTGCTCACCCTCCCCTTGCCTCAGGACGCCGCCGACGCGATTCGATGGCACATACGCGAGGGATACTCCGGACCCGAGTTCCTGTTTTCAAAGACGGGCAAGTGGGCCAAGCAACTCAACAGCCACGCGAAACCGCTTCGCAAGGCGCAAGAGGCGCTCGGCCTTCGAGTGATCGGTCATCATCAGATTGGTCGTCACTCGGTCGGGTCACAGGCTGCAACGCGCGGCCACTCACTCAAGATCATCCAAGCGCAACTCGGCCATCGATCGCAGGCGAGCACGCACCGCTACGCCCATCTCGGGGACGGCGCGCGCCTTCGTTTGGTCGAGTCGTTACAGCCCACGTCGCCGCCTCATGTCAACGTCAGGTCAACGGAGTAAGGCGACGTGTCTGCAAGTACTGGTAATCTAAATTCAAACTGTGGTGACCCCAACGACGCGAAGTTGGAACTCGGCTGTGGGGTTCTTGAGGGAATGGAAGGGGCTTCGGGCGTTTAGCGGTTCGAGATGAGATCCGACTAGCCACGCGGGGGTACGAGGGACGACGGACGCGAGCACGAGATCAGAAGCGCCCGACAATCGAGATTGAGGCCGGGCCCACTCCCATTTGAATCGCGCCGTCGTGCTCGTTCTTCCTCAAGCGCCTGTTGATCAAGACGCCTCCACCTGCGATAACCATTGCCGCTCCGGTAACGGTAACGGCCACGCCGCGTTTGAACGCGTCGGAGACGTCATCGCCGCTCCTGCTCAACCAAACGGCTTGCAGGGCAAGCGCGGTGCCCGCACCCATGAGCGTCCATCCAATCGCGAGCTTTCGTCGTTGCCTCCGGTGAAAGGCTTCCTCCTGCTGTGGATCTATTTCCACGGAGGCTCGGGCAAGAGTCGCTGTGGCACCCACTTCTTGCGGGCCACTGGCGACCGGGGCTTGAGCGTTGCCCGCGGCACTCCAGCCTGCCGCAAACGCAAAGAGGAGGATCGAAGATCGAAAATCCACCATAGACATCATGCCACAGACGACCATCCGGACTACAACGGCGCCCAAAGAACGATGTTTCGGTGAGGCGTCACTGAGCGGACCTTTTCCAGGTCGGCGTACACGAAACTCTCGGCGGTTTCGGCCGAAACCACATCATGATTTCGCTCGTGCTACATTTTATTCGATGACCGACGCGGCCAAGAAGCTTCTTGAAGCGGCCAGCGCCCTGCCCGAGGACGAGCGGTTGGCGCTCGCCTCCGAGCTCATCGCGAGCGTAGACGGGCCACCGGATGGCAACTGGGAGTCTGCCTGGCTCGCGGAGCTCGATCGTCGCGTGGAAGCCGCTCGTGACAAGGGCGAACCTGCGTCCGAGTGGAGCGAAGTCCGTGCGCGCGTGCTCAGCCGACTCGGGCGATGAAGCGAACGCTTCGCGTCTTGCCCGACGCCGAGGCCGAGCTTCGGTCGGCAGCCATGTGGTACGAGGAAAAGCGTCGCGGCCTGGGCATCGAGCTCGTTGCGGTCGTGGATAGAGCTTTTCCAATCCGTCCTCGAGAATCCCGAGGCGTGTCCGGTCTGGCGACCCGATCGACCATATCGAAAGCACTTGCTCAAGCGCTTCCCCTACGTCGTATTTTTCCGCATGGACCCGGCAGCGGCTGAGATCGTCGCGGTAGCCCACGCGAAGCGACGCCCTGGTTATTGGCTGGATCATCGGCGTTAAAGCGCTCAGCGGGATGATCCAACAACAGCCCGGCCGAAGCCGGGCTTTCGTGGCGGTGACCCCAAGTACTCGAAGTTGGAACCAGATTGTGGGGTTCTTAAGGGATTGGGAGGCGCTCCGGAGGGGCGAACCTGCGCCCGAGTGGAGCGAGGTCCGTGCGCGTGCTCAGCTGACGATAAGTCGATACCTCCGATGGGGGCAGACGTGCTAACGTACCGGGTCATGGCCTGGAGGTTCTCCAGCGACCCAACGCTCACGGGAGGGTAGTATGCGACCAGCGATGATGACTGCCGTTGTCGGCGCGATCCTTTGCGTCGTGGGATGCGGCAGCGACGGGACCGGCGCGGGTGGCTGGGCCGGCGCCGGTGGATCCGGTGGCGCCGCGGGTGAAGGCGGCACTGGCGGCATGGCGGGTGGAGGCGGGACGGGTGGCACGATGTCCGCGGCCTGCCCACAGAGCTTTGAGATCGAAGGGTTTGGCTGGGGCGGCCCAGAAGGCACCGATATTAGTCAGTTCTCTTCGATCGCGCTCGAACTGATCTTCACCAATGATGTCGATGGAGAGTTGAACGTAGCTGAGTTCCTGGCGTTCTCCCCCCCGAACTTCGACGAAATCCCAGTCAGCGATTCAAACCTGCCGATCCCTGTCGTCGGGCAGGGGACGCAGTTCACCGTCACGGTGACACTGGACCTCACTGGGCTCTCCGCCAACGACATGAGACTCCAGTTCGAGCTCGCTGACGATACGATATGGGGCAACCTTCGTAATGATCGACTCACGCTCGACAGCACCGAGATGGTGACCTGCACGCCCTAGACAGCGGCACGTTGTACCGAGCCACGCCCATTCCGCGAACTTGCTCGCGGACCTCTCCCCCGGAGGTGAGCCGAGCCGAAGTCTCTGGCGCGTCGGCGCAGTGCGCGACCACACCGGGCGAATCGGCTGCAGTGGGCACACTCAAAGCCCGGCCGAAGCCGGGCTTCCGTGGCGGTGACCCCAACGATGCGAAGTTGGAACGAACTTTCCGCTTTCATTGAAGAGTGGGACGAGCTTCGGATGGCAGCATGATGAGCTTCGACGACGGTAGTCCATGCACAGCTGCGCGTGCTCCGCAGGGGTAAGGCGGATGCCACGCTCGACTCGCGCGTGTCGAGCCGTCGGCAACGCACGTGAGGGTGCGAGCTCTGTCCGCTGGGTCACCCGCGCGATCATCGGGGCGAACATCTTGCGACGGACGACGTTCTGGGGAACGACAGCTCCGCCTGCATTGTCGCTGGCCGTCAGTGATTGTTGACGACCGTCGACAATCGCGCACTGGCAGAGGGGCACTATCAGGAAACCATTGGAGGTTTTGGTTGGCACGGCCCGTGCTCTTGATGGTGATCGACCGGAGCCTTTCCGGGGAGAAGAAGGTATCATGCTGAAGCTCAAAGATATGACGTGCCTCGTTTCGCGTTGTGCGTGCGTGCTCGGAATGCTCGCTGTTGCGGTCGTCGGATGCAGCGATCTAAGCGGCAATGGTGGTACCGGCGGAACTGGAGGCACCGGAGGCATGGGAGGCACTGCCGGCACAGGCGGCACGCCCCCGCCCGACACCGTGCAAGTCCTCTACATCTTACACGAGCACAACCCGGACGGCGTCGATCCACCGCTCGAGGGTGTGGAGCTTTGCGCGGAGTACGAGGACACCACCAAGGAGTGCGTGACGAGCAACGCAGATGGCAAAGCGGTGTTCGAGTTTCGGACCAACGAGAAGGTGACAGGCACACTCGAAAAGGAAGGTTACGGCTCCACGATCGTAGGATTCGTGTTCGGGGAAACCGAGTTTGGCGGCGGTTTTCATATCGAGGAGCCGCTCGACATCGTCATGTGGACCGACGCGCAGCTCGCAGCCATCGCCGGCGAACAGTTGAATCTGGACCCCGCGTATCCGTGGGAGGGCGGGATTGTGGCGCTCTCGTCCAACCAAAGCGGCGGCCAGACGTTCGCACCCGTCGGTGCGAGCATCGGAGCGGTTGGCCCGGCGTTCTATCTCGATTATGAGGCGGGCCGGTACAGCCTCGACCTCGAAGCGACGACGCCCTGGGTGGAGGGGTCGGACACCCCTTTCAATGACGGCGGTTTTACGAACGTCACCCCTGGGGTGCAGCAGTTCGAGGTCGTAGGAGCGGTCGGCGATTGCCACGGGGCCTTCATCGGTTGGCCCGGCGACACGGCAAACAGCCTCCGGGTCCCCGTGCGAGCGGGATTCAAGACCAGCGGCGTCGTGCGCTGCGATGTGCCCTAGGGGCCGCGCTTACACCTCGTGCGCATTGACGCTGGCCGTCAGTGATTGTTGACGGCCGTCGACAATCGGCCCCTTGGAGCGGTGCGCTATCACGAAACCATTGGGAGTTTCGGTTGGCACGAAGCGTGCGTTGCTAGTGGGCGAGCGGAGCGATTCCGCGATGGAGAAGGTGCCATGCTGACCATCTATGAAGCGAAGTCGCTAGTCTCGCGTTGGGCGTCCGCGCTCGCGTTGATAGGTGTGTGCGCGCTCGGCGTGCTTCCCGGCTGCGGCGACAGTACCGGAACCGGCGGAGCTGGGGGCACCGGTGGAGACGGGGGCACCGGCGGCATGGGTGGTACTGGCGATGTGGGAGACGACGGCGGCATTGGGGGATCGGGCGGCGACGGTGGTACTGCGGGAACCGGTGGCACGGGTGGAACGGGTGCTTCCGCGGGAGCTGGTGGCGCCGGCGGTGACGGAGGAAGCGGTGGCTCGGGAGGCGCGGGTGGCATGGGTGGCTCGGGTGGTAGTGGCGGCACCGCTGGAATGGGTGGATCTGCGGGAAGCGGCGGCATGGGTGGTGTTGGAGGAACCGGCGGCCTGGGTGGCGTCGGAGGAACTGGCGGTGCGAACCTGTGTGAAGGCATCGGATGCAACGGCGGAAGCGAATGCACGGTTGGTGTGTGCAATCCGCAAGACGGAGCGTGTAACTACGCACCTGCAGAGGATGGCGCCATTTGCGAAGCGGGTGCGTGTCAGAGCGGGGAGTGTGAGCTGCTCGCGTCTCGTTTTCCGTGCACGGAGCAAGGTATTCGTGACGCGATCGACGCAGGGGGAGGTCCTCATGGGTTTGACTGTCCCGGTCCGACCACGGTGGTCACCGAGGCGGAGATCGTCATCGACAACGACGTCATCCTCGACGGTGAAGGCAACCTTGCGGTCGATGGCGGTGGCGATCATGCCAATGTCCTCGAAGACCATCGTGTCTTTGTTGTGGCGAACGGCGTGACTGCGGAGCTACGAAGGCTGTCGGTTAGCCACGGGAGGGCCTCGAGTGCGGGCGGAGGCATCGCTAACGCTGGGACGCTGACGCTGATCAACAGCACCGTGTCGGGCAATGGCGCTGGATGGGGCGGCGGCATTTCCAACGGCGGAACGCTGGCGCTGGCCAACAGCACCGTATCCCAAAACAACGCTATCCTTCGTTTCTCCAAGAATTTCGTCGTTGGTGGCGTCGGAGGCGGCATTTCCAACGGGTGGCAGGCCACACTCACGCTGACCAACAGCACGGTGTCAGACAATAGCGCTCAAGACCGCGGCGGCGGCATTTCCAACGGCGGAACGCTGACCCTCACCCACAGCTCCGTGTCGAGGAATATCGCTCAAAGCACGCTCAGCGGCATTACAAGCACGGGCGGTGGCATTTACAACGAAGGGTATTACGCCACACTGACGCTGACCCACTGCACCGTGTCGGGAAATAGCGCTGGATGGGGCGGCGGCATTTACACCTCGTACGCCACACTGACGCTGACCAACTGCACCGTGTCGGGAAATAGCGCTGAAGCGGGCGGCGGCATCTTCAACGAGTACACTCTGACGACGCTGACCAACTGCACCTTGTCGGGGACTAGCGGGTGCCTGATGTGCGGGGGCGGCGCCATCTGGAACTCCTTCGACCCCTTCGGGGGCTCCCATTCGAGTGCAACGCTGACGAACAGCTTGGTCGTTGACGACTACGGCGAGATGGCGGGTTTCATCTACAACCCTTACGTCATCTCAAATGGCTACAACATCGAAAGCCCCGGCAACACCTACCGCTTTGACCAATCCACCGACCAGGTCGACGTCAGCGCCCAAAGCCTGAAGCTCGGACCGCTGCAAGACAACGGCGGACCGACGCAGACGCATGCGCTGCTTCCGGGCAGCGTTGCGATCGACAGGATTCCAGAGGCGATGTGCGAGGTGAACACCGACCAGCGCGATGTCGGACGCCCGCAGGGTGGCGCGTGCGATGTGGGGGCGTTTGAAGTGGAGTTGACACCATGACTCGATATCTATCCGGACTTCTATGGGTCTGCGCGCTATGCGGCGTTTCGCTGGTTGGCTGCGGTGAGACCAACGCTTCGGGTGGCTCCGGTGGCATGGGCGGTAGTGGCGGTTCGGCCGAGACCGGTGGCTCGGGCGGCTTTGCCGGCACCGGCGGCGGTGGTGGTTCTGCTGGAACCGGTGGCGCTGCTGGAACCGGAGGCTCTGGCGGCATAGGTGGTGATGGAGGCCACGGCGGCAGTGGTGGAACGGGCGGTAGTGGTGCTTCCGGTGGAAGTGGCGGGATCGGTGGTTCCGGTGGAACTGGCGGGATGAGTGGCTCGGCGGGAACCGCTGGCTCAGGCGGGATGCCTGAATGTCAGAGCCCTGAAGACTGCAACGACGGGAATGAGTGCACCGAGAATGCTTGCATCGACGCCACGTGCAGCAACCTGCCCGTCGAGGACGGCGCCGCGTGCGGTAACGGTGCAGCAACCTGCCAGGCGGGCAGCTGCGTTGGCGTATTCGCCTGCACCGAACAAGGCATCCGCGCAGCCATCGCCGCAGGAGGCGGACCCCACACCTTCGATTGCGACGGCCCAACCACGGTGGTAACGGTAGCGGAAATCGTCATCTACAACGACGTCATCCTCGACGGCGAAGAAAACCTCACCGTCGATGGCGCTGATGACCACCGTGTACTCTTGGTTGCCGGCACAACCGTGGAACTGCGTGGCGTCACGGTGACCCATGGTGCGGGCGATGGTAGGGCTAATCCCGGCGGGGGCATTTACAACGGCGGAACGCTGACGTTGACCAACAGCGCCGTGTCCGGGAATGCCGCAGCCGATGGCGCGGGTATTTCCAACGGGTATCAGGCCACACTCACGCTGACCAACAGCACCGTGTCGGGGAATACAGCGGATGACGACGGCGGCGGCATTTACAACACCGGCACGCTGACGCTGACCAACAGCACCGTGTCAGGCAATACGGCTAGCTCCGGCGGCGGCATTTACAACATCGGCACGCTGACGCTGACCAACAGCACCGTGTCAGGCAATACGGCTAGCTCCGGCGGCGGCATTTACAACAGTGGCGACGGTTTTTACTTCGAGGGAAAGGTTGTATTGAGCCACAGCACCGTGTCAAACAATGCGGCTAGCGCCGGCGGCGGCGTTTACAACAGATTCTTGGCCACGCTGAGTTTGACCAACAGCGCCGTGTCGGGCAATAGCGCTGGATGGGGCGGCGGCATTTCCAACGGCGGAACGCTGGCGCTGACCAACTGCACCCTGTCGGGCAATAGCGCGGACTACTACGGTGGCGGCATCTACAACGAGGGTACACTGACGCTGACCAACTGCACCCTGTCGGGCAATAGTGCAGGCTACTACGGCGGCGGCATTTACAACTGGTATGGCGCCACGCTGACGCTGACCAACAGCACCCTGTCGGGCAATAGCGCTGGATCCGGCGGCAGCGTTTACAACGACGGAACGCTGGCGCTGACCAACAGCACCCTGTCGGGTAATACTGCGGATTACAACGGCGGGGGCATTTACAACGAGCGGCACACTGACGCTGACCAACAGCACGCTGTCGAGCAATACCGCGGCCCACGGTGGCGGTGGCATCTACCAGTCCATCGGCTCCCTGACGCTGAGCAACAGCCTGGTGGACGGCGATTGTGAAGGTGGAACCTCGTCTCCACTCCCTCCAGCGGCAACAACATCGAAAGCCCCGGCGACACGTGCGGCTTCGACCAATCGACTGACCGGCCCGGCGTCAGCGCCAAAGCCCTGTTCGCTTGGACCGCTCGCCGATAACGGCGGACCAACGCTGACCCATGCGCTAGTTTCCGGGCAGCGTCGCTATCGACGTGATTCCCGCAGAGATGTGCGAGGCGGACGACGACCAGCGCGGTGAGCCACGCCCAGGCGGCACGAAGTGCGATGTGGGTGCGTTTGAGGTGCAGCCGTAAGGCTGGGGAGGCGGGTCATACGTCTGATGGCGAATGGCCTGCGTTCCGGTTGACCAGCAATCCGGTTTTGAACTTGCCGGTTCAAAGAATACCTGATGGGCCGCTCGCCCAGCGACTCACATGAGAACTGGTTTGCGGACGGGGTCGATCGCGCTTGCCTGCCAAGCCCTTTCAGCGCTCACGCTCTTGCGCGATCTCCAGACCTTGCTCGGCGACTATCTTCGTCAGCCGCTCTCGGACCTTCCTCGGTCCGAGTAGCGTGATGCATTTCGTTCCGAACCGTTGCTTGGCGACCCTCACCAACTGCTCGAGCGCGTCATCCCGGGCCTCGCCAAGTAGCTCGATTGACCCTACGGACTCTCGGAGCCGTACCCCGCCTCCGAGGTTGTGCACGATGCTTCCCTTGCTCGTCCGCCGATTGCCACCGGACAGAGTTCGAAGCCGCTTTTCACGGCTCTTGATGGCCGGCCCCCGAAACTGCCGGTTGAGGCGTCGGAGTGCCCTCTGATCCCCTCGGGCGGCCCGTGCGGCCAGAAACTGCTTCCACGACCCCGGATGTATGTCGACGGGCATCGTCCGCCATCCTTGATCGTCGCCCGAAGCCTGCGCTCGGCGCACTTTCTCTCGAAGCAGAGCGTCTTGTACAAGCTGCGTTTGTCTCGCTCAGGGATGGGCATCGCGGCAATCGCGTGATGCCTCAATTTGAACTGCTGCCCATGCGCCGCGCGGGCAGCCTCGATCCTGGAGACGGTCGCCTCGCGGAGCTCGTTGCGGTGAATGCGTGCGGCGCCGAGTGCATCCTGGTACTCGCGCCAAAGCCCGTCATCGAGCAGTCGTCCGAGCGGCCGTTCCTCGTAAGCCTGCACTTGCTCGCGTGCGACCTCGGCAGGGTCTGGGCCCGGGACGAAATCGCCGTATCGCTCGCAGAGCCGTTGCTTGGACCACCCGCGTCCCAACGCGGATGCCTTGCACGCCAAGTTGGTCCTCGTGGCGTCCACGATCGCCAACCCGATTCCACGTGGCACCAAACGAACCCCGAAAACCTTCAGCTCATCATGGAGAGCCTCCCACGACGCAATGCGGTCGAGCTCTTTCGCGTCACCGATGCTTCTACGCGCCCAGCGGGAGAAACTCTCGATGCCCCGGTGCGCCTCGAAGTCTCGGGCCTGGTGGTTCCGGGAACGTCCTACGGTCCGGTCCACCCGGTGAAGGCCAAGCTCCTCTTCGAGCCCGCTGGCAAGGGCCTGAAACGCGGGGATGGCTTGATACGGATGATGGATTCTCAGCGTCTCGGGATGAATCTTGTTCACGGCCACGTGAAGATGCTCGTGCTCCTGCTCGCTATGGCGAACCGCGATGTATTGGTGCTGTCCGAGCCCCGCCGCCTGCACCGCGCGGCGGACGACGTCCTCGAGCTCCGCCGACGTGAGGCGTCGGTCCTCGGGGTGAAACGAGATGACCAGGTGATAGGTCTTGTTGCCCTTGGCCCTCACGTTGCCTTTTTGGAGCAGTTCCATGACGTCGACCGCAAGCTCGGCGTCCTCCCGCCGATCGAGGCCCTCTAGGTTCCCGGCCATGTACCAGGTGCATCGTTCCTCGCCCTTTCCTCGCAGCATGTACGGGACGAGCTTCGAGAGTCGGGAGACCGTCCTGTCGTCCCTGGGCTGTTTCGGCGTGATGATCATCGGGAGCGGACAAGGTGTGCGAGGACGCGCCGGAGCTCGGCCGCGTTGCGTTCCACCTCGCGGAGGGTGCGGCGAAGCTCGGTCTTTTCCTCACGCTCGGTCAGCGCCTTCTTGAGCAAACCGCCGAGGCGGTTCTGCTCTCGTTGGATCCTCAGGAGATCCTGAACCTCCTGCCGCGCACGTGCGCTTGGGATCTCCGCGCTCAGAACCAAACGACGTAGGATTTCTCCGTGCGTGAATCCAGACGCTTCGGCAAGGGCGCGAAGACGGGCAACGTGCTCATCGCCTACGCGCGCCCCGATGAAATGTCGAAGCCCCCGCACGCGTAGATAGTAAGCCGGAGTGAACGCTTGTCGAGCGGCGATCTCACTTCGCGCGTGCGAATAAGCCGAAGGCGTTGAGCACGTCCAACAAGTGCAACGCGGCGAACGTCGAAGACGTCGCGCGCTGCGCTTGCAGTTTTGTTTAACAAAACTCCACCTTGCCCTCCGGTGGCGAGTCACAAACTGACGCTGGTTGTCGCCGGTGAGTCACAACCTGTCACTTTCGGTCACAACCGCGACACTTTCTGGCAAACACGACAAGAAGCGACAAGAAGTGTCGCGCGTACGCCAACTAGTGTCGCGCGAGTGACAACGAGTGCACCGCGAGCGACAGGTAGCGCCAGGTCGCGCCAACGGGCCAGCGGTAGGGAGAGCTGAGCAAGCTCTCCGTCACGCGGCCGCCCAGCGATGGGCTCGCGCAACTTTTCGGGGGGCAAAACCGATAACAGGGTTTGGCAGTGGGGGATCAAACGGGCAACGGAGGCATCGAACGAGGAGAAGGAAGGCGCATGACTCCCCTCCCCCTCGAACGCTATCGGGAGATCTTGGGCGACACGGCACCGAAATCGGACGCCGAATTGCGCAAGCTACGAGAGGAGGTTTACCGGCTTGCGAGGGCTGTGGTACAGACGGTCATCGAGGAACGGAAGCGGTGAAGCGATGACCCTCTGCGCAGTCGCATATGCCCGAGTCTCCACGGTTGCCCAGACCGAAGGCTACAGCTTGGGCGTGCAAACGGCCGACCTCGAACGGTACTGCGAACACAAAGGCTGGACGCTGAAGCGGCTCTTCGTCGAACCCGGATCGAGCGCGAAGACCAGCCAACGTCCGGTCTTCGGGGAGATGCTCGAGTACTGTCGCAAGCATCGAGATGTGATCGACGTGGTGTTGGTGCACAAGATCGATCGCTTCATGCGCGACACCTACTACCACACCCACACCCGAAACCTCTTGGCGGGCTATGGGATCGTGCTCCGGAGCGCGACGGAGCCGATCAGCGAAGACCCAAGCGGCAAGGCGCTCGAAGGCATGCTGTCGGTCTTCGCGCAGTTCGACAACGACGTGCGCTCAGGCCGCACCGTCGCCGGGATGAAGGCCGCGGTGGAAGCCGGGCGATGGTGTTGGAAGCCGCCTCGCGGATACGTGCGCGGAGAGACCGCGAGCATGGACCACGACCCGGACTTGGCCCCGGTGGTGCGGCAGCTCTTCGATGATTGCGCCTCGGGCGCCTTCCCCGTGTCAGCCCTGGTCGATCGGGCCAAGGCACGGGGGCTCGACATCCACAAACAAGTTCTGAACCGAATGCTGCGAAATCCGCTCTACATCGGCGTCGTTCGCGTGGACAAATGGGGCATCGAAACCACCGGCGACTTCGAGCCGCTCGTGCACCCTGAGACGTTCTGGCGTGCCCAGGCCGTCCTCGATGGAAGAGGCCCTGGAGCGGGGAAGCCCTATCAGCCGGCTCGCGCAGAGTTTCCCTTGAAGGGATTGGTCCGCTGCATCCATGGCGTTCCCCTGACCGCCTCCTGGGCCAAGAAACAGCTATCGCTACTACCAGAGCCAGCCGCGGTGCCGGGGATGCCGGGTGAGCGTCCGGGCGGAAGCGCTTGAAGAGGGCTTTCTGGGCCTACTCAAACAGCTACAGCCTGAGCCCGAATTGGTGCGCATCTTCAAAGAGGAAGTCTTGAACGTGTGGAAGCAGGCGCAGAAGCAAGCCTCCGACGAGCAGGCACGGCTGACATGGCGGCTGAACGGCATCCAAAAGAAGAAAGATCGACTGGTCGAGGCGCATGTTCACGAGCAGACCATCGACGCGAAGACGTTTCGCGATCACATGGACCGGCTTCGCGAGCAAGAAGCGATCGCGAAGTTGGAACGCTACGACGCCGAGCTCGAAGACTTGGACGTCGGCGCGGTGCTCGCGTTTGCCGAGCGAACGCTCTGTGATCTCGCAGGCAGTTGGAACCGCGCCGAACCCCCGCAAAAGACGAGACTTCAGACACTTCTGTTCCCCTCCGGCGTCACTTGGGATGGAGAGGCAGTTCGAACTCAGGAAACCGCTAGTGTTTTCGGTTGGATAGATCCGATTTGCGATGACAAGGAACGTTTGGTGACCCCAGCGAGGTTCGAACTCGCGTTACCGGCGTGAGAGGCCGATGTCCTAGACCACTAGACGATGGGGCCTTGAGCTGTGCGCTGCGGTGCTTAACAGCTATTTGGCTCGGGGACTAGGATTCGAACCGCACGCGCGAGACCAGCCGCGGGCCAGCATCGGCTGGACCGCTCTCGAAGCGTGGGCATCCGGGTTCCCTTAGAGCACCTCCTTTACCTGTGTTAAGCAGCTCGGGGACTAGGATTCGAACCTAGATAGCCAGTACCAGAAACTGGCGTCCTGCCGTTAGACGATCCCCGAATGGTCCCGACACCTTACTTTGGTCGCTCGGCGGCGGCACTATAGCGGCAAGGTTTGGCTCAGCAAGCAACAGGCCGGCTGACGCAATCTTTACTTTTTTGGTCGTGTATATTGGGGTGCTTTCGTGAACAAAAACAGCAGATCGTTAGCATGATCATGATTGTTGACTTGACCTGCCGGAAAACTGCGGAATAGTGATCCTTCCCTCTACGGCCGCGTCTTGGGCGGCTCGGGCACAGGAGCATCATGACCTCGTGGAAAGAACAGCTTGGCGATCGGATCCCGGAGCAACTCGGGGGCGAGGTGGACCTCTTCGAGGGTCAGATCGAGCTCAAGAAGCAAGGCAAGCTCGAAGACAAGATCTTCGCCGAGACGCGCCTTCGTCGCGGTGTCTACGGACAGCGCTACGACAACGGTCTTCGTGACGACGGCACCGGACAGAAGCCCCTCGCCTTCCCCTGCGGCGACCTGACCAAGGGACCCGACACCGTGTGGGACGCGCCAGGAATGATGCGCATCAAGATCCCGTTTGGAAAGCTCACCGCCGAGCAGCTCGAGGTCCTGAGCGCGCTCGCCGAAGAGACCTCGGATTCGATTCTGCACGTCACCACGCGGCAGGACATCCAGCTTCACTTCGTTCACATCGAAGACACCCCCGACATGATGCGGCGCCTCGCCGCGGTCGGAATCACCACTCGCGAAGCCTGTGGCAACAGCGTTCGCAACGTGACTGCGTGCGAGTACGCCGGCGTCTGCAGGACGCAAGCCTTCGACGTCACTCCCTATGCCAACGCGATCACACGGTTCCTGCTCGGTCATCCCGACGTTCAGGACTTCGGCCGCAAGTTCAAGATCGCGTTTTCGGGCTGCGAGGACAATCCCTGTGGTCTCGTCACCTTTCACGACCTCGGTGCGGTCGCGCAGGTCCGAGACGGCAAGCGCGGATTTCGCGTCGTGGTCGGCGGCGGGCTCGGCGCGGTGCCCGTGCAAGCGAAAGTGCTCTCGGAGTTCTGCCCCGAGGAAGAGCTTCTTCCACTCGCTCAGGCCGTCTCGCGGGTCTTCGCCCGCCTCGGCGAAAAACAGAGCCGCGCCCGCGCTCGCATCAAGTTCCTCGTTCAAAAGCTCGGGATCGACGAGTTCAAGAGGCTCGTTGCGCAAGAGCGAGAGAGTCTTCGTCCAGATGCGCGATGGACGGCATTCCTCGATGACCTGCACGCAACCGATGAGAAGCCGATCCGGCCGGCTGGCGCGATCCCGGGCGACGCCTCGGCGGACTTCCAGGCGTGGGCGAAGCACAATCTCAGACCCCAGGCACAAGAAGGATACTACGTCGCGATCGTCAAGCTGCCGCTCGGTGACTTCACGTCCACACAGGGCCGCGCGCTCGCCGATCTGGCACGCGAGCTCACCGGCGATTCGATTCGCTGCACCGTGGAGCAGAACCTCGCATTCCGTTGGTTGAGCGGCGCAGATGCCGTCACGTTCTACCAACGTCTTTCCGCGCTCAACATGGCGGCCGCGGGCGCCGGGACGATCACCGACATGACCTCGTGCCCTGGCACCGATACCTGCAAGCTCGGCATCTCCTCCTCGCGCGGGCTCACCGCAGAGCTGCGCAAGCGGCTCTCTGTTCTCGAGAGCGAGCTGCACCCCGCCGTCGAAGCGCTCCGTATGAAGGCCAGCGGCTGCTTCAACTCCTGCGGCCAGCACCACGCGGCGGACATCGGGTTCACTGGCGTGAGCCGACAGGTCGGCGGCCGGAAGGTGCCGCACTTCAACATCGTGCTCGGCGGCCAGTGGACCGAGAACGCCAAGAGCTACGGCCTGGTGGTCGGCGCGGTTCCCTCGAAGAACATCCCGAAGGCCGTCGAGTTGATCACGCAGCACTATCTCGCGCACCGCGAGGGCGAGGAGAGCTTTCAGGCGTTCATCGCACGGGTCGGAAAGAAGGAATTCCGCAAGGTGCTCGAGCCGATTCAGAAGCCGCCCGCCTACGAGCAAGATCCGAGTTATTACAGCGACTGGGGCGACCCTCGCGAATACACGATCGGCGACATCGGCATCGGCGAGTGCGCGGGCGAGATCGTGCCGTTCGTCGAGTTCGGCCTTCAAGAGGCGGAGCAGCAGCTCCACGAGGCGCAGGACGCGCTCGAAGCGGGCCACGCAGCGACGGCGGCTGCAGGTGGTTTCAACGCGATGGTTACGGCGGCCAAGGCGCTGGTCCGTCATCTCGAGGTTCAGGTCAATGACGACGCAGAGGATGTCGTCGCCAACTTCAAGACCCACCTCGACGACACCGAGATCTTTCACGACCCGTTTGCCAAAGGGAAGTTCGCGACCTACCTGCTCACGATGCATCAAGAGGAGTCGTACAAGCACGCGGACGCGGAGACCGCGCACCGGACCCTCGACGAAGCGCAGCTCTTCATCGAAGCCGCGCACGCATGCTATCAGCGTCTCACCCAGGCTGCAGCCGCCGCGGCCGCGGAGTGAAGCCGATGCATGCAACCAAGCTCCAGGTGAAGCTCTATGCGAAAACCGGTCAAATCGAGCCCGACAAGCTCGTCCCGGTCTTCCACGAGTGGATTCGAACCAAGAAGATTCCCGATGAGCTCTTGATCGACGTCGCGGACTACACCCACGTTCCACAGGGGCCGGGGGTGGTCTTGATCGGGCATCAGTCCGATTACTACCTCGACGTCGCCGACGACCGCCCGGGGCTCCTCTACAGCCGCAAGCGGGGGTTCGAAGGCGACGTGCAGGCGGGCATCGACGAGGCCTTTCGACGCGCGCTGAACGCATGCCGGCTCCTCGAGCAAGAGAGTCGTCTCGGCTTCGAGTTCGCGACGGACGAGGTCGTCTTTCGGGTGCAGGATCGCCTCCGCGCACCGAATGAGGACGCCACCTATGACGCCTACAAGCCCGGGCTCGAACGAGCCGCGAGCGCATTCTTCGGAGCGTCCCCATCACTCGAGCGGATCGGCACCGCAAAGGAGCCCTTCGCGGTCCGGATCCACACGGGCTCGAGCGGCTCCGTTTCGGACGCCCTCGGCAGGCACTGACGCGAACGCGAGCCGGCCTTCTTTTTGTTGATTCGACTCGTTTCGGGTTACAAACGTGAGCCTGGAGCCGATTTGCCGCTGCGTCCTCACGTTGCCTTCTGGTTGATCTTGAGCGTCTGCGCCGGAGCCGCCTGCTCGCGGGGCTCGAGCTCTGGGGAGAGGGCCGAGGACGACTCAGCGGCGAGGTCCGCCCGGGGCAATGACGCGGCGATCCGCAACGTGCTCGCCGGCGCGCGCGCGCTGGCCCAGCCAGGCGCCGCCGTGGACTACGTTGCCGACGAGATGGAGGGTATGATCAAGGCGCGGACCCAGAGTCAGGTACTGATGTACTACGAGGGGTATCGAGTCACGATGACCACTCCGAGCGACCGGGTGACGCAGATCACCTTCGACTTGGTCGAGGCCAAGCCAACCCTAGAGCAGCTCGACGAGGCGCTCGGCACGCCCAAACCCGTGCGTAAAGGGATGCTCTACGAATACGATTCGCCGACGACCAAGGCGAAGATCCTCATTTTGGCCGAGCCTGTCTCGATGCCGGCCGAGGCGGGAAGCCTCGTACGCCGCATCGTCATCGAAGGCGCACCGGTCCGGTAGTCCCTGCTCAAGGCTGCAGCGCCTGAAGTCTGGCAACCACGCGCACGTCCGCCGGCGGAAGTGGGTACTCGTCGAGGTCGGATGGCGCGACCCATGCGTGATCGGCGATCTGTAAGTGGCGCACCGGCCCGCCGCGGAGCTCGCATCGATAAAAGAGAAGAAGAACGTCTTGGTCCGGATACCGATGATGGGTCACGTCGAAAATCCCGAAGACCTCGACCTCGATGCCGCACTCCTCCCGGCATTCACGCACTACGGTCTCCTCTGGAGACTCTCCGTCTTCGAGCTTTCCTCCCGGAAACTCCCAAAGCCCCGCCAAGTGCTGCCCTTCGGCACGCTTGGTGAGAAGCACCCGGCCCTCCTCGATGACCACTGCGGCGGCGACCACGATCGTCACCTCAAGGCATCTCCCCAATCGCACGCAACAGCTGCGCTTTCGCGATGCGCAGACCGATCGCCGACTCGACCACATCCACTTGCGCGCGAATCAGCTCGCTTTGAGCCTGGAGCACGTCGGTCGTATTGACGATTCCGGCTTGGCGCTGCTCGCGGGTGACGCGATATCCTTCCCGCGCTGCCGTGAGCCCCAATCGGGCAGACTCGATTGCAGCCTCCGCGGCGAGTGTCCCCTGATAGCCCTGGGCGACTTCGACCCGGATCGCGTCCTCGAGCGACTTCACGTCGGCGTACGCCCGTGCGAGGTCTGCCTGAAGCTGCCGCGACCGTCCCTGCGCGGCGATCGTGTCATTTGGCGCCCATCGAATGACGGCACCGACCTCCCAAGTTCCGACGAACCGCTTCTCTTGCGGGATAACCCGAAGGTTGGGGTTCGAGTACTCCGCGGACGCGCGAAGCAGAAAGTCCGGAAGGCGCCCCCCATTGGCCGACTTCAATTGGTGCGTCGTCACCTCGATGTATTTCCGAACGGCCAAGAGGTCGGGCCGGTTCTGGTACGCCCGCTCCTGAAGCGTCTTCTCGGTCTCCGAGGGAATGCCCGTCACGGGCTCGGAGAGGTCTTCCCCGAGCGTAGGCAGGTCTTCGGTGTGCATGAGTGCCTGGAGTGAGCGCGCGGCTACCTGCACGCCGAGCTTGGCCTGCTCGACCGCGACCCTGGCCGCCTCTTCTTGCGCCTGGACACGCATCAGATCGACGCGCGCCGCCGAGCCGGCCGAGACCAGGGCCTGGGTCTCCTCGCGCTGCGAGACGGCGGCCTCAAGCGCGAAGTTCGCGACCGCGAGGGCCGCTTCGGCCCGTGCGTACTCGTAATAGGCCTGGCGCGCATCGAAGGCGACGTTGTTGTTCTCAGCCGCGATTTGGTATTTCGCTGCCGCCTTGCTCTTCTTAGCCGCGCGATAGGCTGGCATCGACTGCGCCAGCGACTGCGTAAACGAATAACTGAGCGTCGCGTCGCTCGCGAATTGTCGAGTCAAGGAAGGAAAGGTTAGCGCCCCGAGGCCAGGAACCTCGAAGGTCGGGTTGTCTACTGGACTCAGCCGCGAGTAGCGGCCGACGAGCTCGAGACGCGGAATCAACCCGGACATCGCGATGAGCCCCCCGCCTTTCGCCTCTTTGAGCAGCGCCTGCGTGCGCTCGATGTCGGGCGACGTTGCCACTACCCGCTCGACCGCCTGATCCGACGTGAGGCCGTCGGGCACGTAGAGGGATCGCAGGGCCCTGACCGCGGCGTCGTCCTCTTGGTCGACAGTAGCCGCCTCGGGTGTGAGCGCGAGCCTGGGCTTTGGCCGAGCGCCGGGCGGTGCCTGCGCGTGGGCGCGGCCGCCCGCCGCCAGCCCACAAAGCACGCCTGCAACTCCAATGACGACCCTATGACGATGAATTCTCATGAGTGCTCCTTGCGCAAGGCATGAACCGTCGACCGGCTCGAGGCCAGCTTGCCGTGCCTTCGCCCGCGATTTATAGCCGACGCCTATGGCTGAGGGATTCAAGGTCGCGGTGGTCGGAGCCACCGGGATGGTGGGCGCGGAGATGCTGCGCGTGCTCGAAGAGCGGGGCTTTCCGGTCTCGGAGCTGGTGGCGGTGGCATCGGCTCGGAGCGCGGGCAAGACCGTGATGTTTCGGGGAGCCCCACACACCGTCGTAGAAATCGCCCCCGGGGTCTTCGAGGGGGTGGACCTGGCCCTCTTTTCCGCCGGAGGCGGCACTTCGCGCGAGTGGTCACCCATCGCGGCGGGCAAGGGGGCTCTGGTCGTCGACAATTCGTCTGCGTTCCGGGCTGACCCCGAGGTGCCGCTCATCGTGCCCGAGGTCAATCCCGGCGCCGCGGCCCACCGGCCCAAAGGTATCATCGCCAACCCGAACTGCTCGACCATTCAAATGGTCGTCGCCCTCAAGCCGCTCCACGACGAGGCCCGCCTCAAGCGCGTGGTGGTGGCGACCTATCAGGCGATCAGCGGCGCAGGCGCCACGGCCGTCGCTGCGTTCGAGGCACAGGAGCAGGCAACGACCCACGGTGGCAAGGTCGATAAAGGCAAGCTTTCCGGTCAGTTGAGCCGCAATCTTCTGATGCATTGGAAACCCGATCCCGAGACGGGCTACCAGGAAGAGGAGCTCAAGATGGTCTCGGAAACCCGCAAGATTTTCGGAGACCCTGCCATCGCTGTCTCGCCGACGGCGGTTCGAGTGCCGGTCGTGACGGCCCATAGCGAAGCGATCACGGTCGAAACCCACCGGCCGCTCACGGCCGCACGCGCCCGGGAGCTGCTGAGCCAGGCGGAAGGAGTCGTGGTCATCGACGACTTCAGTGGGGGCCTTTACCCGCAGCCCATCGAGGCAGCGGGCCGCGACGCCGTCTACGTGGGCCGCATCCGCGACGACATCGGCAACCCCGGCGGCATCCAGATGTGGGTGGTTTCGGACAATCTCCGCAAGGGCGCAGCCCTCAACGCGATTCAAATCGCCGAAAACGTTCTATTAAAGTGACGAAATGTCAGCCGCTGGCGTAGAAGAGGGGCGGATGATGTCAGTTTGTCCGCCGCCACCCCGAAAACACTCGGCTTTCGGCCACCGCACGTTGGCCCGGGGATTGCACGCATGGGGAACCATGCGCAAGCCCTTTTTCTTTCTCCTCGCTCTTGGAGCGGCGCTCCGCGCGTTCGCCCCGACGTCGTTCGCTCAGGCCACGGACCTCATCACCACGATCAACGATGAGACTTTCCTATCCGACACCCAAGAACGTTTCTTCAACGCGGCGAACTGCGCGGACCCCGCGGCAACCACGTTCCAGGACCGAATCGTCACGACCCCCGGGACCTCGGTCACACAGGTGTATCTGTGGGTGGGTGGGCAGAAGAGCGAATGCAACAAGGAGGCGAACCGTACGGACATTACCGCCAACCGCTGCAGGGCGGTGCTCGCCGAGGCCGCTCAGACGGTGGACGCAAACAACTTGCTCAACGGCCTCACCTTGGCGGACCTGACCGACACGGGGCTCGTCGACTGCACCAACACGGCCCTCCAAGGACAGCCGTACGAGCTCTATGCCTTCCGTTCGACTCCTCCGGGCGCAGTGGACGTCCCACCCGAGGGGTATGGCGTCGCCGCTTTCAAGGTCGACGTCACGCCTCCGAACCCTCCGCAGGTGAAAACCGACCCACCAGGCCTCGGCGAATCCTTCAACATGACTTGGCCGCAACCGACCGATAATCTCCAACTCTATCGTTTCTACCGAAACGACCTGGAAGACAATCCGGCGACGGCGACCTTGATCGACGGCTTGACCGGGAGCTTGAACGCGACCAGCCAGGGCTTCACCGCAAGCGGCTCGGGCGCGAACGCTCTCGGGTTGGCGCTCGGGGAAAGCACCTTCCTCTACGCGACCGCCGTCGACAAAGCGTCGGTCGAGCCCGGCTTCGGGAATGAAAGCGAGCTGTCGGCGGGCTGGAAGGTCACCGCGGCCGAGACCTCCGGGTTCTGCGACGCGAGCGGCACCTGCACGGGCTGCTCGGCTTCTCCGGTGGGCATGGCGAGCGGCGCGCAGGGCTCAGCGGTTTGGATGCTGGGGCTGCTCTTTGCCGTCGCTTGCGTCTGGAGGCGTCGTCGGTGAGAGCACTTGCTTCGGCGCTCGTGGTGATTGCCGCGATCGGGCTCGTTCCTGAGCTCGCGCACGCCGAAGCGGTGGGCGAATCCAGCAAGGAAGGCTGGAGCCCCGAGGGCTATCTGCTCTCGTTTGGCATTGGTGTCTATCGTCCCGACCCAGGCGACGCGGCATTTGACCTGGTGTATCCGGGGGACAACGGGCCACTCTTGCTGCCCGAGTTCGACTTCTATTTGTATCGAATTCCTTTTGTGGGACCGATTGGCATCGGCGTGGCTGGCGGCTGGGCCGCCTACAGCGGCGCCGCTTGCCTCGTAGACAGCTCCGCACCCGGGACATGTGCGCCCTCGGGCGACGGAGCCAAATTCACTCTTTTCCCGCTCAACGCGCTGGTCGTGCTGCGGGTCGACGCCCTTTCGCGGAAGACGGCCGTGCCCTTCGTGTTCACCGGCAAGGTCGGATACGACTCGGTCTTCTTCAAGGAGACCGTCGGGGTGAGCAAGAGCACCGGCCGGAGCCATGGCTTCGGCTGGGCCTTCCAGTTCGCCATCGAGCTCAACTTCATCAACGAGCGCCGGGCCAATGCGCTCGACGAGGACTGGGGCATCAACAGCTCGTTCTTCTTCTTCGAGCTGGCTGGCTCCCAGGCGAACAACCGCGCACCGGTGGGCGACAAGCTCTACTTCACCGGCGGCCTCGGTCTGACGTTCTAGCGCCTACGTGGGGGTTCACCCGTGGTCGGCCGGTCGAATGCATCTCCCGGACCGTCGAACCGTGCGAGCTCGATCTCGATGAGCGTGAGGCCGTGGGCTGGCGCGGTCTGGCCGGCGTCGGACCGATCGGAGCGCTCGCCGAGCATGCCTGGGACGGCATCGGGCACAAGGTGCCCACGCCCGACATCGACCAAGGTGCCGACCATGATCCGGACCATGTTCTTCATGAACGAGTTTCCGATGACCTCGATCGCCAGGAGGTCCGGGCGGCCGTTCCACCCGGAGAGGACGCTGACTTCAGTCATTTCACGAACGACGATCTCGCGCTGATCACCAGACTGCCGAAACGCTCGAAAGTCATGCGTGCCAACGAAGCACTCGGCCGCGGCGCGCATCGCGTCGACGTCGAGATAATCCTCGACGCGATCGCCTCGACGCTCGACATCGCGCCGGGCGCCCTTCGGCCCGAGCTGCCAGGCCTGCCTCCGGATCAACGGGTCTCGCTGCGCGCCACAGCGGACCAGATAACGGTAACGTTTGTGCGCCGCGTGAAAGCGGGGGTTGTAACGACGGTAACAGGGTTGTGCATCGTGAACGACGATGTCCTCCGGAAGCCGGGCGTTGAGCCCGCTGATCCACCCTTCCCGGGGAACCTCGATCTCGGCTGCGAAGCTCGCGATCTGCCCGAACGCGTGCACACCGGCATCGGTCCGGCTGCAGCCACGGACCTGGCTGTGCTCGATTCCCATCTCATCGATGGCTTTTTCGAGCATCCCCTGCACGGTCCGCAGCCCCGGCTGCGCCTGCCAGCCGTGAAAGTCGGTCCCGTCGTACCCGAGGCAAAGGCACACGCCGTGCATCCATGAAGGCTTGTCTCCCATTGCAAAAATCGCGCTGCACGCTAGCGCGAGTAGCCCCCGTTGCCTATCGTTCCGCGGATGCGGCGGTGGCTGACGTTCCTAGTGCTCACGACCTGCGCAAGCCCAGGAGCCGCACAGCCACCCGAGACCCTCCCCGACGCTGCTCCCGCCCCTGCCGCGCCCCCTCCCAAAGTCGCCATCGTCCTCGCCGGTGATCCCGACGAGACCCTTCGGAACATCGCCGCCTTCGTCGAAGACGAAGCCACGCTCTCCGGTCTTCGCACCCCCACCGACCCCGCGCTCCGGGCGACGCTTCTTGGTGAGCCGGCAACGGAAGACGACGGGCTCGGGGGGCTTCGCGCCCTCCGCCGCGGTCTCGGGCTCGATCCCCGAGAGGACCTCGCGGCCTACAAGCGCATCGGCATCCTCGCTGGGGCCGATGCGCTCGTCGTCGTCCGCCGCGAAGGCGCCGTCCTGCTCGAAGTGTTCGACGTGAGCGCAGCGCAGTTCTACGAAGGCGTTCTCTCGTTCGATGCAAGCACCCCCGCGGAACGGACAGCGTTCATCCGAAGCCGCGCCGAACAAGCACAGCTTCGCTGGTCCGAGCCGCATTCGCCTCCACCTGCTCCTGCGTCACCGAAGATCAACGAACCAGAAAAGAAGGCCGATGAATCGCGAGCGAAACGCAGGATCAAAAAAGCATGGCCGTATTTGGTCGCCGGCGCGCTTCTCGCCGGAGGTGTAACCTACCTCATCATTGATCGACGTAACACTGCCGCCCCTCCGCCGCCGCTGCTAAGATTTAGACCCGGTGAAGAGTAGACCCCAGCGCGCTGTCATCAGGGCCATCGTCGCTGCAATCGCCGTGACCTTGGCGTCGGTCGGCGGAGTTGCGCAGGAGGCGGCCGAGCCGTCGCTCCCCTTACCGCTCGACGGCTACGAGACCGAACGCATCGGCCCCATCACCTGGGCGTTTCCCGAAGCGGAGCGGAGCCGCGTCGCGCCGCTGATCGAGCGGTTCGACGAGCACTGGGCCAAAGTCGTCGCCGACTTCGGCGTCAGCGTGGACGACGAGCTCGTGATCCGGGTCGCCCGAAACCCCCGGGAGATGCGAGCTCTGGCTCCCGTCGGCCACCCACCCCCGGACTATGCCACCGGCGTGGCCTATCCCGAATGGGGCGTGATCCTCCTCACGATGTCGGCTCCACAAACCTGGGAGCCCCCGGACCTCGAGGTCGTGCTGGTGCACGAGCTGTCTCACGTCGTGCTCTATCGAGCCGTCGGTGGTCATGCTGTGCCGCGGTGGTTCAACGAGGGCATCGCCATTCAGCAGTCGGAAGTCCGCCTGCTCCCTCGAATGCAGGCGCTTCTGCGGGCGGCAGCCCAACGCTCCATGCTGCGGCTATCGGAGCTCGATGCCCGCTTTCCCGACCGGCCCTACGAGGTGAACCTCGCCTACGCGCAGAGCGCAGACGTCGTCGGGTTCCTGCGCCGGACGCAAAGCGACCAGCGGCGCTTCCATCAGCTCGTCCAGCTGCTCGGAGAGGGCGAGACGTTCGATACGGCGCTTGCGACGGCCTACGGCTGGACGCGGGTCGGCCTCGAGCGGCAGTGGCGGGAGAGCCTTCGGACGAGGTACCGTGTGCTTCCGGCTCTTCTCGCTGGGTCGACGATCTGGGTGGCCGCTGCGATTCTCGTCGTGTTCGCCTACCGCCGACGGCGCCGCTATCACCACATGAAGCTCGAGCAGATGGCCCACCGCGAAGAGATCGAAGCGCTCACCGCGGCAAGCCAGCCTCCGCCCGCTCCGCTCTCGAGCACGGACGGGGGCATTCCGATCGTCGAGTACGACGGCGAGTCGCACACCCTTCACTGACCGCCCGTAAAACCGGCGCTTTGCGCCGGTCGCCGGGCAGGCTCTCAGGCGTCGGCCTTCGGCGCTTTGTCCGGATCGATCGGAAACTTCGGGGTCGTCCCGTGCTTCTCGAGCTTCTTCTTCCGGGCTTTGCCTTGGGCTGCGCTCTTGCGGCGCCGCCGCGCTTCGGTCTTGCTGGTGTCCGACATCGTTCTAGCCCGGCGGTCTACTGCGGCACGGGTGGCGGGTCAAACCCCGGCCCGGGTGTCTCGCCTGACGAGTCGGAGATACGCCTCGTGGAGCCGCTTGGTCAAAGGGCCGGGAATCCCTGCCCCGATCGTTCGCCCGTCGGCCGACACGACCGGCATCACCTCCCGAATGCTGCTGGTGAGGAAGGCCTCGTCCGCGCCGTAGAGGTCCTCGGGGCGCACCTCGGTTTCCTCGACCTCGATCCCTTCTTCGGCCGCGGCCCGGAGGACCGTCGCCCGGGTGATGCCGACCAGGATACCAGGTTGCGGCTCGGGCGTGCGTGCGACCCCGTCTTTCACGACGAAGAGGTTGCTCGATGCACCTTCGAGAATCTGGCCGTCCCGACCGAGCATCAGCGCCTCTTGCGCTCCCTTCTGCTTCGCCTCGTAGACGGCAAGGAGGTTGGCCAAATAGTTGCTCGCCTTGGCGCCCGATGCGCGCGCGTCGTCGGTCGGACGTGACGCGCGGAGCAAGCACACCGCAATGCCGCGCCCGTAGTATTCGGCGGGAGGCACCGACACCGGGACCGCGATGATCACGCGAAGAGGCGTGGTCGCCGTCGTTGGGTCGTAGGTGAGCGGCCCTGTTCCGCGCGTGATCACGACTCGCACGTACCACTCGCCCTCACCCGCGGCGTCGAGGGTGGCACGCACCTCCGAAGACAGGGTTTCGATCGACACCGGCATCGGGATCATCAGGCGGTCGGCCGATCGCCTCAGGCGCTCGAGATGGGCTTTTTCGGCAAATGGCACGCCGTCGTAGGTACGGAACACCTCGAAGACGCTGTCACCGTAGAGAAAACCGCGGTCGAACACCGACACGCGCGCTTCGCCGCCATCGACGACGAGACCGTCGATGGAGACCTTCCCTGTGTTCATGTCTCAACCCTTCAACTGACTGAGGAGCGCGGAAGCCTGCTCGTGACTCGGATCTTCGGCAAGCGCTCGCTCGAGCATGGTGACCGCCTTGCGTGGATCATCCTGCTTTGCGGCGATGTCCCCGAGATAGAAGTAGACATCGGCCTTTTGAATGCCCGACTCCGGCTCGAGCTTCTGGAGCAGGAGCGCTCGAAAGCTCTTCTGCGCGCGGTCGAGGTCACCGTTGGCGTGGGTCAACCGACCTAGATCCCGAAGGATGGCGACGTTCGTGAGGTCGATCTTGAAGGCCGCATCGTAGGCGGCGAGCGCCCCCTTTCCGTCGCCCATCGCCGCCAGAGCCTGGCCGAGCCGATGATGGTGCATGGCGAGCTCTTTGCTTCGCTGCCGTCCGAAGCTCTCGATGATCCGACGGAGAATCGGCACCGCGTCCTGCTGACGATTGGCCGCGATGTAGAGGTCGCACAAGGGCACGAGAGCGGCACGGTCGTCTCCGTCGAGCTCCACGGCACGCTCGAGATAGCTGGCGGCCGTTGCTGGATCGTCGAGGCGGTCGCGGTAGAGGTCTGAAATCGTGCGGAGGAGCGTCACGCGCTCGCCATCCGTGGTGGCGGCATCGAGCTCGAGGGCGAGCACCTGTGCCAGCGCGCGGTCGTCCCCGGCAGCACGGTGGTGCGCCTTGAGCCGTTCGCGGATCGCCGCATCGCTTGGAAAACGATCGTGAGCGGCCCGAAGCGCCCTCGCTGCCTGCTCCGAATCACCGACCCGCTGCTCATAGAGATCGAGGACACGATGCAACAACTCGATGGCAGGCTGGCCGTCCAGGCGGGCGGCGAGGCGCTCGAGGGTATCCGCGAGCTTCGTCCAGCTCTCCCTGCGCTCGTAGAGATCCCCCAACGCGCGAAGCGAACGGTCGTCGGGGCCCAGATCGCGGATGATGCGCTCGTAGAGCTGCATCGCCGTATCCACGTCGCCGCGCCGCGTGTCGTGCACCGTCGCGATCCGCTCGAGCAGATCACGCTTCGCATCCTCCGAGGCGTGGTCCACTCTCGACAGGAGCAGCGCAATCAAGTCGTCCCAGGCACCCGTGGCCTCGAACAATCGTTCGAGATCGGCGTTCGCGACGGCGTTGTCCGGGTCCAGCTCGAGGACTCGCCGGAACATGTCGATGGCAGCGGATTCGTCGCGGAAAGAGTGCTCGTAGAGCTGCGCCAGCCGGAGCTGCAGCCCGGTGCGGTTTCGTTCATCCGCGAGATCCGCGCGGCGTTCGAGCAGGCTACGGAGCGACTCGAGCCGATCGTTTTCCCGATAGAGCGCCTCGAGCGCATCCATCGTGACCGCGTCCTTTTCGTCGAGCTCGAGCGCGGTCTCGTAGGCGCGCATCGCGGCGCGCGGGTCGAGGAGGTGATCCCGATAGAGCTCACCGATCGCCCGGGCGACGGGCACGCGGTCATCCCCCGTCGTGACTTCGAGCTGGCGCTCGAGCAGTCCGACGACCTCGTTCCACCGCGACTGCTGCCGGCGGATGTCGCACAAGGCGCGAAGTGCGTTCAGGTCGTTCGGATCGGTGTCGATCAGCTCTTGGTAACACTCGGCTGCCACCTCGGGCTGCGAAAGCTCCTCGCGCGCCAACTCGGCTGCTTCCGACAAGAGCGCGGCGCGCTCCCCGATGCTGGGCTCGACATGCGCCCAGGCGCGGAGCCCAGCCACCAACTCGGCAATCCGATTCTGATCCCGAATCAAGGCGACGCGCTGCGCGTGTGCCTCGAGGGGCTCGGGGTCGAGCTGCAATGCTTCGTTCAGCGCTCGTTCGGCGCGGTTCGCATCGGACATGTGCTCGCGGTACCAACCGGCAGACCGAAGGCGCAGCTCGTAGAGCTCTCGCCGGCCTAGGTCCCCGTGCGCGGCAACCTCGTCGACCAGCCCATCGAGCGCTTCCCACCGGCCGGCGGCGCCGGCCAGCCGTTCGAGGGAATCGATCAGCGCGCGGTCGCGCGGATCGACGCGCACCGCATCCCGCATTCGGGCGAGCGCCTCCTCGGGCCGTCCGAGGTTCTGCTCCCAGATCGAGGCCGCCTCGGTGAGAAGAGCAACCCGCTTCGCGTCGGCCTGCGCGAGCTCGACGCGCTCGTCGAAAAGCCGCACCACCTCCTCGAGGTTGCCCGCGCTGCGGTAGTGCTCCTCGAGCAGGTCGAGCACGGCGGATGCAACCTGGGGTTTGCGCGCCAGGCTTCGAAGCGCCTTGAGGATCTCATCACTTCCGGGGTCCTCCGCCATCGCCTGCTGATACGCACCGAGGGCTCCCTCCATGTCACCGAGCTGGTTCGCTCGGAGCTCGCCTTGCCGCAGCAAGAGCATCGGGCGGTCCACGCCCCCTGAATCGAGCCGGCGTGAGAGAACTTCGTGAAGGCGGTCCCATTGTTGGGTCTCCTGAAGAAGCCGATCCAACCCCTCGAGGATCGAAGGCTCATCGCCCACCAAGGACAGCGCACGCTCGAGTGAATCGATCGCCTTTCGAAGGTCTTTGACCTCCTCCTCGCAGATCCGCGCTGCACGCTGATAAAGAGTCGCGCCTCGATGCGCATCGAGGCTCGCCCCCGCCTCGGCAAAGACCACCTCGACGAGGTCAGACCATCTCTGAAGGCTGTCGGCAAGTGTTTCTGCGCGATCGAGGATCTCCTCATCATCGGGTCGCTCGCCGATCGCCTGGAGCAGCGCGTCGAGCGCCGCGTTCGGGTCCTTCCGGCCTTGCTCGTGAACCTGCGCGAGGGCGACCCACTGCTCGGCTCGTTGATGCGGATCGGTCATCGCATCGGCGCGCAGTCGAATCAAGGTCGCGAGGTCGTTCCACCGCTCGTGCGTTCGCAGATGGGGCTCGAGGATCGCAGCAGCGTCTTCACGGTAGTCGGCGAGCTTGGTGATCCGGAGGAGCGCCTGCACCGTAGGCTCGTGCCGCGGATCGATCCGCAAAATCTGGCCGTAGACGGCGATCGCGCTCAGCTCGTCGTCGAGCTCCCGCTCCATCACGTTGCCGAGCTGATGCGTCAGCTCCACGCGCTCAGCCTCGTGCAATGCCGCGGCGGACCGGCGTTGCAGGACGTCGACGAGCTCCTGCCATCGGCCCTGCCGTTCGTAGAGCCGGCTCAGCGTGCTCAGGGCCTCGCGATGCTCGGGGTCGGCTTCGACGACGGCCCGGAGCGCATCGCAGGCCGCGTCGGGCCGGCCGAGCTGCGCCTCGTAAAGCTCGGCGAGCCGCATCCCCACTTCGACCCGCACCTCGGGCTCGTCCTCGAGCTCCATGCGCCGCTCGAGCACGTCGGCCAACCGCTCCGAATCATTGGCCGAGGCGAAGAGCCGGTCGAGCGCAGCGTAGGCCGCGCGGTCATCTGGCTTCTCCGTCGCGGCCTGCTGGTAGTAGGCGACCGCACGCTCGGGGTTCGCGAGCTGCTCCTCCCAAAGCGCCCCAAGCTGACCGAAGAGTTGCGCGCGCTGCTCAGGGTCGGTAGCCCGGTCGAGCTTTTGCTCGTAAACCGCCGAAAGTCCGTCCCAATCACCCACCATCACCTGGAGGCCTTCCAACGCCTCGAGGGTGCCCTCCGCATCGGGGTCCGCCTCGAGGACTCGCCTGTAGGTCCTGATCGAGGCTCGCGGATCGCCGAGCTCGCGATCCTGGGTCTCGGCGATGCTCTTGAGGAACGAGCCGCGCAACGACGGCTCATCGGTCGCGGCGGCGGCCCGCTCGCAAGCGTCGATGTACGCGGGCCAGCAACCGATCACCTGCGCGAGCCGGTCGAGCTCCGCTCGAGTCGCCTCGTCGGCTGGCTCGGCGGCGAGCGCCTCAGCCCAAGCGTCGAACGCCTTCTCGGCTTGTCCGCCCCGCTCCTCGTGCAGACGGCCGACCTCCCTCCAGATCTCGGCCTGCTCCAGTCGATCGACGGCCTGCCTCGCCTTGGCGCCGAGAACGCCGACCAGCGCGGCCGCGTTGCCGCTCTGCCGGTGGATCGGCTCGAGGATCTGCACCGCCCGCACGCCGTGGTCCGGGTCCTCGACGAGGCGCGAGACCGCGTCCAACGCCGGAGCGTAGTCAGGCTGGTCGGCGAGCACGTCCTCGAAGATGTCGAGCGCGCGAGCTGGATTCCGAAGCCTGGTTTGGACCAACGACCCGAGGCGCTGCCGCAGTGCCAGGGCAGTCCGGGGGTCGGCGGCATTGTCGACTTGAAACTCGATGTGCGCCCCGAGCTCTCCCCAACTCTCGGCGGCTTCGAGAAGCTCGTCGAGCCGCGCCACGGCCTTCGCATCGGAAGGACTGAGCTCGAGGATCCGCCGGTAGCTGGTGACGCCGTCCTGAGGTCGCCCGACCTCTTCGACTTCGATGCGGGCGATTTCGTGCAGAATGGCGATCCGCTCGCGCTCGTCGTCGGCAAAGCTCTCGCGCTCGCGGTCCAACTCGAGCAGCGCCTCCCACTTGCGGCTCCGGGCATAGACCGTGGCGAGAGCTTGGCCGGCCTGCTTGTTGCTCGGATCATAAGTGAGCGCTCGCTGGTAGAAGTACCCTGCCCGATCGAGATCCTCGAGCCGTTCGTCGTAGAGCTTCGCGGTAGAGAGCGCGAGTTGTGCCGTCTCGCCATCGTCGACCGCGACGCCCCGGAGGGTCTTGTCGAAGATCGCGGCCAACCGGTCCCAGCGCCCGAGGGACCGCGCGAGGCGAGTCAGAGTCTCCTGACTCTGCCGATCGTGGGGGGCCTCGGCGAAGAGCCGGCCGTAGGTCTCGAGCGCGCCATCCAAGTCCTCGAGATGCGACTCCTGGACATCTCCGAGATGCCGCAGCAGCTCACGCCGCTCCGTCGGATCGTCTTCGCCATCGAGCCGCGCTTCGAGAATTCGAGTGACCTTCTCCCACTCCATTCGGCGCAAGTACAAGGGCTCGAGCAACTCTGCGGCCGCGCTTCGGTACTCCGATTGCTGGACGAGCGTCTCCAACACGCGCACCGTCGGCTCGTGCTCGGGGTTCTGGCTCAACGCTTCGCGGAATTGATCGAGGGCGCGCCACGGCTCGTTGAGCCGCCGAAGGCAGATCTCGCCGAGCTCGTGACGAACCGCAGCCGGATCACCGATGCGTTGATCGATCTCCCGCTCGTAGAGCGTCGCCAGATCGTTCCAGCGGCGCGCTCGACGGTAGAGGCGCTCGAGCCCCTCGTAGGCTAGCGGATGATCGCCTTCTCCGAGCGCCCGATCGAGCGCTTCGATCGCAGAGTCCGGATCATCGAGCTCGCTCTGATAGAGATGCGCCTGACGAACCAGCAGCGCCGCGCGCTCGTCGCGGTCCTCGGAGAGCTCCCCTTTCGTCTCAGGAGCTCGACGAGCTCGCGCGTCGCTCCGGACTTTTCGACGAGCAGCAACAACGCGTCGAGCGCCTCGCCGTGATCCGGCTGCTCTTCGAGCACGTTCTGGTATTGCGCCCTCGCGAGGTCGAGATTCTCGAGCCGCTCCTGAGCAATGCTGGCAGCCTGCATTCGCACGCGGGTTCGCAAGTCGGCGTCGAGGATCTCGGGCGCGATGGTCGCAAGCGTGGCGACCTGCTCCGAGAAGCGTCCCGTTGCTTCGGCGTAACGTTCGAAGGCGGCAAGCACTCGCTCGAGATCGTCGAGCTCTACGCCCTGCCGGAGCGCCCGGTCGGTGAACGAAAAGGCAGCATCGAGATCCTTCGTCCCGACTTCACTGACCTCTGCGGCGCGCCAAAGGGCACGCGACCGCTCGGCTGGATCGTCACCAGTCGCGAGGATTTCGAACATTCGAACTTGGTCGGAATGCCGACCGTCACTCTGGTATTGGCCGAGAAGCCTGTTCGCTGCGAAGACCCTCTGGGTCGCGTCCGAGCGGGCTGCCACCTGCTCGAGCGCAGCGATCGTAGGCTCGTGCCCCGGGGCAGCCTCCAAGAGGTCGCGGTAGACCTCCAGGGCCCGATCGATCTCGCCGAGGCGCGTGCGCATCAACTCGGCGGCGTCGAATCGGAACGCCACGCGCTCGGACGGTGCCTCCGCGGACTCCGCCTGAATTTCGATGATCTCGAGAAGATCGTTCCAACGCTCGGTCTCTTGGTAGAGCCGGGTGAGAGCGCCTAAGGTCGCCTCGTCCGAGCCGAAGCGCAAGAGCAGCTCACGGTATGCGCCGATCGCCTCGTCGACGTTGCCGAGCTTGTGCTCGAAGAGGTCCGCGATGCGCCGACGCAGGGCTCGCTCCTCCTGCTCGTCGACCGCGAGCTCTGCCCGCCGGTCCAGCACTTCGATCAACGGCTCCCAGCGTGCTCGCTGCTCGTACAGGCGCTCGAGCGACGCCAAGGCGTCCGGGTTGGTCGAGTCCTGCTCGAGGCGCTCCCGATGAATCTCGATCGCGGCATCCGAGTCCTGCAGCTCGTTCTCGAGCAGGTCGGCAAGGCGCGCAAAGAGCTTTTCGCGGCGCGTCGCATCGTCTTCGAATTGAATCTGGCGGCGGAAATCTTGTGCGAGGGCGCTGTAATCCTCGGCAGCAAGATGAAGACGCTCGAGGGCGCGCGAGGCCTTGAGGACGATCTCGGGGTTGTCGTGTTCGACCCGCAGGAGCTGTTGGTAGATCCGCTCGGCGTGCTCTGGCGTCGGCTCGGAGACGTCCCAGAGCTCCGCCAGCTCGAGCAGCAGCTCGGTCTTGACGAAGTGCTCGCCTACCGTCGCAAGCCCCGCATCGAGGAGCTCCGCGCGCTGCCGATGGCGTCCGAGCTTCGAGGCCAATCGAGCCAAGTCTGCGCGTGCGGCTGCGTCCGCAACATCCTCACGGACCGCGCGTGCATAGGCATCGAACGCGAGCTCGTCGTCGCGAAGCTTGGTCTCGCACAGCTCGCCGATGCGGCTCGAGTGCGCCGCGCGGGAGGCCGGGTCGGTGAGGTCCTCGAGCTGCACCTCGAGCACCTTGGCGAGCTCACCCCATGCACCCTGCGAGTCGAAAATCGGCCCGAGGATCGAAGCGACGCGCTGCCGCTCTTCCCGATTCTCCATGAGCCGTTGGAGCCCCTCTTGCGCGCGCAGATGGGTGGGGCTCGCCTGAAGCACGAGCTCGTAATGGTCCACCGCGTCGGTGGGGCGATCCAAACGCGTCTCGTAGATGGTCGCGAGCTCGTACGCGAGGTCGACGGATTCCTGGCCCGTCGCCTCGTCGAGGTCGCGCTGCAGGAGCCCGGCAAGCTCCGGCCACCGCCTGAGACGACCATACAACCGTTGGAGCGCGCGCCGCGATGGCGTGTGCGTCGGGTCGAGCTCGAGGGCCTGCTCGTAGCTCGAGATCGCTTGGGTGGGCTCGTCTAGGATCTCCTCGAAGAGGAAACACAGTTGCAGCAACAGGTCGAGCCTGGCCCCGGCGTCGGTCGTGGCCTCGATCCTGTGCTGATAGAGGGCGCGAAGCTCGTCCCACTGCTCGTTCTTGGTATAGAGCTGCTTCAGCGCGGCGAACGCCATGGAATCGTTGGGCTCGATCTCGAGGATACGGCGATAGAATCGCGCAGCGTCTTCGGGAACGCCGAGGGCGACGTCGTGGAGATCCGCGGCGCGGCGGCACAGCGCGAGCTCGACCTCGCCCTTCACCTCGCCGGCATCGAGCGCGAGCACCAACGCTTTGGCGAAGGCCTCTTGTTGGCCGGCGGCTTCCGCAAGACCACCGAGCCGCTCGAAGAGATCCAGGTCGTGCGGATCGTCGAGGAACGCTGGCTCCAAGGCCCTGTACGCGCCCGTTGCATCGCCGAGCTCGGACGATGCCAGATCGGCGAGATGCAGCTGGAGGGTCCGTCGCTCCTCGGTGTCCTCGGCTTGCTCGAGGCGTTTTTTCAGGAGCCCGGCGAGCTTGTCGAAATGACCGCGCTTGGCGTAGGCCGGCTCGAGCAGATCGATCGCTTCGACACCGACGCCGTCTCCCTCGGCCGACAAGGCTTCGAGGCCGGCGATGGCGACCTCGTTTCGAGGGTCCAAGGCCAAGGCGTTGCGGTAGCACTCGACCGCCCCACGCGGATCTTCGAGGTAGAGGCGCCGCAGGTCTGCAAGCTGTAAATAGACCGAGAGCCGTGCATCGTCCCCCACTCTCGATTGAAGGCGGCGCTCGAGTGCCGCGTCCAGCCGGTCCCAATTCCCGAGCTGCTGCGAAAGACGCTCCACGGCATGCAAGGCGTCTACGTCGTGAGGGTTGTTCTCGAGGATCTTCCAGTGGCGCTCCGCGGCGGACGGTAGGTCGCCAAGCAGCTCCTCCTCGACCTGTGCCACCTCGTTGAGGAGCACCCATTCCTCGGCGGGGTCGGACACCTTGCGAAGCCGGCGCTCATAGAGCGACCGCAGGTCGACGAACCGTCGCTCGGCCCGGTAGAGCCGATCGAGCACCGCCATGGCCTCGGCGTCATCGGGCTCGACCTCGAGAATCGCCTCGAGCTGTTGAATCGATTCCTCGGACTCTCCGAGTCGCTCGCCTGCAATGCAGGCGATGCGCCGTTGCAAATCGAGGCGCTCGGAGTCCGAAAGGGCGGTGTTCTCCAAGCGGTCGCGGAACAGCCCGACCAGGTCTGCGTACGCTCCCGCGGCTTCTGCCGACTCCTCGAGGCCGGCGACGACATCTGGTTCGGACGGTGCCAAGAGGTACGCCCTGGTAGCCCAACCGAGCGAAGCCTGCGGATCGCGAAGGCGACTCAGACAAACACTACGGAGCGATGCCAGGCGTTTGAGCCGCACATCGAGCTGTTCGGCCGCGCCGCCGCGAGACTCGATGATCTCGAGCATGCTCACGTACTCGAGCCACTTGTGATCCCTTTCGTAGAGGGGCGCGAGGCCCTTCGCGGCTTCGACGTTTTCTGGATCGGCGCTGAGCGCCTGCTTGTAGTAACGCGCCGCGCGATTCGGCTCCCCGACGCGTTCCTGGTACACGTTCGCCGCACGGAGGCTCAGCTCGATGACGGTCTTCGGGTCGTCGGCGAGCTCCGCTGCATGACCGAGCGCCTCGGCGAAACCGGCCCAGTCGTCGCTCTCGCGATGGAGCACCTCCAAGGATTCCCAGTTCCCGGCAGCGACGTATCCGTCCTTCAGCATACGCCGGACGCGGCTGTTCTTCGGGTCGATCGCGAGCACATCCTCCCAGACCGCGATCGCGTCGTCTGAACGGCCAAGCCGCTCCATGAAAACGACTCCGAGACGCTGAAGGTGGGCGAGCCGCTCGGTATCGCTCGGAGCGAGCTCGGCGCGCCTACGCAGGACGGAGGCCAACGTCTCCCAGTCCTTCTCGCGCTCGGCCAAGCTCTCCAGCGTATCGAGCGCCTTCGATGCTTCGGGCGCTTCGTCGAGGATCTCTTTCCATAGGGCGATGGCCGTAGCCTTCGCATGCAGGCGCTCGGTGCAGAGCTCCGCCATCTCGATCTTCTTGTGAAGGCGCTCGGCCGAATCTTCTGCAAGCGCTGCCTCTTGGCCGAGCACCCCGAGCAGCGCCTCCCACTTGCGCTTCTTCGTGTAGATGTCCTTGAGCTGCGTCAGCGCCTCGCGGTGACCCGGCCTCAACCGAATGACCCGCTCGAGGGGCTCCGTCGCCTGGTTCAAGTTTCCGAATCGCTCGATCCATAGCCCTGCAGCCCTCAGATAGAGCGCGACCTTGTCCTCCGGCTCTGGGGCAACCTCAGCCTGCCGCTCGAGAACGTGAATCAGGTCGTTCCAGCGCCCTGCACGTTCGTAAAGCACCGAGAGGGAAGCCAGCGCGTCGGCGTCGAAGGGAGAGAGGCCGAGAATTTCGGTGTAGACCTGGATGAGCATCGAATCGAGCTGCAGCGCGTCGCGATAGATCGGGACCAGGTCGCGGAGAAGCCCGAGCTTGCGTTCCGTTTCGTCGGCCGGAAGCGCTTCGAGCTCGCCGCGGATCGACTCGGACAACGCATTCCACTTCCCGCTGCTCTGGTAGAGCTCCTGGAGCGCAACGCGCGCATCGAGATCGCCTGGCGCCAGCCGTTCGACGAGCTTCCAAGCCTCCAGAGCTCGCTCGGGACGTTCGGCTTTCTGAGCCCGGCGCCCGAGCTCCCGCCCCAGCTCGAGCTGGCGCTCGGGATCGGTCGTGGTGCGAAGCGCGTCACCGACGATCGTCAGCAAGCGACCCTCGGTATCCTCGTCACCGAAGCGTGCGCGATAAAAGTCGAGCACGCCCGGATGCGCCGCGTCGATCTTGCGAAGGCGCGCGAAGAACGGCTCCGCGGACTCGGGATCGCCGCGAAAGCGCCAGTGAACCATCGCGAGCTGAAGCAGCATCCCTTTCTCGGCTTCGAGCGTCTGGCGTGAACGGAGCGCGCTCTCGTACATGTCCGCCAGGTCGTCCCATGCCTCGAGGTCGGTAAAATGCTGGACGAGAGCGCTGAGCGCTTCCTCGTCGGTTGGCGTGAGCTTCAAGACCTTGCGGTACGCATCCGCCGCTCCCTCGAGGTCTCCGAGAGAGCGCCGCAGCACGCGCGCGGCCTGCAGCCAGGCGCTCGCCTTCTCCTCCCGGGTGCGCGCAGCCGTGGCCGCGCGAAAGAACACCGAGACCACGTCTTCCCAGCGGCCCCGTTCCCGGAGGCTCAGCGCGTATTGCCGCGCAGTCCGCATGTGGGACGGGTCGGCGGCGAGCGCCTCGTCGAAGATCGCATCGGCCTGCTCGACCGCCTCCTCACCGCCGTATTGCCACATCAACGAGGCGGCACGAGTCAGCAGAGAGGTCTTGAGCCTCGGGTCGGACGCATCGCGGGCCTCCTCGACGAAGCGGCGCGCGAGCTCTGCCCACTTCTCTTCGACCTGCCGGATCTGCTCGACCGCCTGCGCGACCTCGGCATCGTCCGAATCGTGACCGCCGAGCTTCTCGTACGCAGCGAGCGCCCCCCGATCATCCATGAGCTCCTCGCGCCGGATCCGCCCGAGCTCTTTGACCAGGACCTTTTGGAAATCCGGGTCGTCGGCGACGAGCTCTGACTCGAGCTCCATCAACCATGAAGCGGCCAGAAATTCGCCGCGCCGTTCATGTCCCCCACGCGCCGTCTCGAGCAAGCGAAGCGGGTCTTCGGAATCGTTCGCGGGCTTGGGACCGTCGAGCAGCTCGCGCAGACCCTCGATCAACTCGGGATCGTAGGGGTCCTCGAGGAGGCGCCCCAGATAGCTCGCCATCGTCAGCTCGGACATCTCCACCCCTGATCGCGTGCCTGGAAGGATTTTTGCACCCTTCGGTGATCTCATGAAACCCCCAAAAACAAAAGGATCCTGCGGCCTAAGCTCCCCATCGTGCAGGCGCCTTAGATGTTAGCGGGGCGGTGATTGAATGGGCAAGCCCAGAATCTTCGGAAATTCACCCAACCCTGGAGGTTGGTGAGATCGCCCTCAGAAGATCATGATCGCGCCCGCCCAGGTCAAGGCGCCATACGTCGCCAGGCCGACGGCCAAGTGCGCAGTCGCAAGCCCTCGGAGCGCCTTGTAGTTGTTCGCCCGGTCGAGGCCGAGCCCGCCCGAGTTCGCCGAAATGACGCCGAGGGCGATCTGGGTGAGCATTCCCGCGAAAGTGACCCATCGGAGCACCTTGTGCGTGCGCAGGCGCTTGGCGAATTGGCTGTCGCCCTCGCTGACCTTGAGCGGGTCCGGCATCGCAAACGAAAGCCCGAAGGTGGTGAAGTACGCTGCGGAGGTGAGCGCCGTGAGCGTCGCGTGTGCGGTCGGAACCCCGCTGCATTGCTTCTGGTTCGGGAACGCCGTGCCCTGAACACACGGGTTGTTCGATTGACTCGCCCACCAACCGTATTGGTTATGGAACTGGACGAAGCCCGACGCGACCGACAGGGTCATCAGCGACCAGGTGGCGACGCCGAACCACTTGTGGATCTTCTTGATCTTGTTGCGCTTCCGAACGAGGTCGGCCGTGGTGGGCTCGTTCGGCTGGTCGAGCTTCGTCGAAACCTCGACCGCAAGTGCGACGCCCGGGTCGACCGCGAGCGCAGGGGGTTCGAGGATCGAAACGTCGACGTGCAGGGACACGCCGAACAAGGGCGTCGCGAGCAGGAGGGCGGTGAGGCTGGCCATGGCGGGCGAAGTATCTACCAGATCGGCGGCCAGGGCCAGGTTGCTGAAGCGCTAGGGCCCCGATTTCTCCCGCGAATGTCACCGGCTTTTCACGAGGACTGAGGCGCTGTACATGGAGAGCATGGCCCTTGCCTCGAATCTCCCATCCCGCGTGTCGGTGTATGAAGTGTCCCCGCGGGACGGGCTGCAGAATGAAAGCGCCCAAGTGGCGACCCATGCGAAAGTCCGGCTCATCGAAGCCCTCGTCGATTCGGGTATCCGCCGAATCGAAGTCGGAAGCTTCGTCGCGCCGAAATGGGTGCCTCAGATGGCCGACGCGGACGAGGTGTGTCGTATGATCGAGCGTCGTGAGGGGGTCACGTATTCGGGCCTGTGCCCGAACGCCCGAGGTCTCGAACGCGCCCTTGCCGCTAGAGTCGATGAGATCGCGGTCTTCGTGAGCGCGAGCGAGACGCACAATTCCAAGAACGTGAACAAGACGATCGCGCAGACGCTGAAGGCGTTCGAACGGGTCATCCGGCCTGCGGTGGACCAGGGACTCCGGGTGCGGGGCTACGTCTCGACCCTGTGGGGATGCCCTTACGAGGGCGAAGTCGATCCCAAGCGCGGACTGGATCTTGCGAAGCATCTGCTCGGCGAGGGCTGCTACCAGGTGTCGCTCGGTGACACGATTGGGGTGGGCACGCCGATTCAGACTCAGCGGATCTTGAGCCTCTTCGGCGCCGAGATTCCGCCCGAGCAAATCGCCTTGCACCTGCACGACACCCGGGGGACTGCGCTTGCAAACGTCCTCGTGGGTCTAGGGGCAGGCATCACCACGTTCGACGCCTCGGTCGCCGGGCTCGGCGGATGCCCCTACGCTCCCGGAGCAGCAGGAAACCTCGCGACCGAGGACTTGGTCTACACTCTGCACGGCATGGGCATCGAGACGGGAATCGACCTCGACAAGCTCTGGCAGGCAGGCCAAGTCGCCGAGGCCATCGTGGGCCGCGAGCTCCCGGGCAAAGTACACAGGGCCGGCGTACGCTCGCTGGCAAAGTGAGGAATCGACGTGCCAGTTCAGGACCTTCTAGAATACATCGACGCCTCTCCCACCCCCTTTCACGCGGTCGCAGAAACACTCACGCGATTGGAAGCTCGAGGATACCGCCCCCTGGAAGAGGCCGATCCGTGGAACCTGAGCTCGGGCGACAAGGTGTATGTGGTCCGCGGCGGCGGCTCGATGGCCGCCTTCCACATCGGAACCGCGCCCGTCTGCGAGGAAGGGTTTCGTCTGATCGGGGCACACACCGATTCGCCGAACCTGCGGGTCAAACCGAATCCGGAGCTCAAGCAATCGGGTTACGGACAGCTCGGGGTCGAACCGTATGGCGGGGTCCTGTTGCACACCTGGCTCGATCGTGACCTTTCACTCGCCGGGCGCGTGTCGCTTGCGGATGGGAGCGGACGGCTCCTCAACTTCGGGAGGGAGCTGCTTCGCATTCCCTCGCTCGCCATTCACTTGAACCGCAAGGTCAACACCGAGGGTCTACTGCTCAACGCCCAACAACACATGGCGCCCATCATCATGCTCGAGGGCCTCGATGGGATGGAGCTCCGGCTGCTGCTCGCCGAGGAGCTCGGTGACGTCGAGCCCAAGGACGTGCTCGCGTGGGATTTGATGCTGTACGACCTGCAGCCCGCCACCCGGAGCGGGGTGCACCGGGAGTTCATCCACGCAGCCCGAATCGACAATCTCGCAAGCTGTCATGCAGGCGTCACTGCGCTAACCGCCTCCGAGGCCGACGTCGAGGCCACGCGTGGCGTCGTCTTCTACGACCACGAGGAAGTCGGGAGCCGCAGCGCGCAAGGTGCTGCGTCGGATTTTCTGCGCAGCTGCCTGCAGCGGCTCTCCGGGGACTCGCTGCAGGACTATCATCGCGCCATCGCGCAGTCTTTCCTGATCTCGGCCGACATGGCGCATGCGATTCACCCCAACTACGCCGACGTCCACGAGCCGAAGCATCAGCCGCGGCTCGGCGGCGGTCCCGTCGTGAAGGTCAACGTCAATCAGTCGTATGCGACCGACGGCGAGAGTTGGGCGAGGTTCGAACGCTGCGCACGCGAGGCGGACGTCACCACGCAGCGCTTCGTCGTTCGCTCCGACCTCGGGTGCGGGAGCACGATCGGGCCGATCACCGCCGCCGAGCTCGGCATTCGTACGGTCGACGTGGGCAATCCGATGCTTTCGATGCATTCCTGCCGCGAGGTCGCCGCCGCGTCCGACGTCCCGAAGATGATCGACGTCATGAAGCGCTTTCTCCATGGCTAGCCACGCCAAGCCGCCCGGACCTCCAAACCGCCTCGGCGTCGGAAACCTGCGCCGCATGATGGCCGACCCGCTCGCGTGTATGACGGACGCCTCCGAGTACGGACCGCTGTCGAACCTGCCGCTTCTCTTCGAGCCCTACGTGTTGGTTCGCGACCCCGAGCTGATCCAGCAGAGCCTAGCGCAGGGACACACCGTCATGCGCAAAGATCGCTTCACCCGTGAGCTCGACCGCGTGCTCGGACGAGGTTTGGTGACGAGCGAAGGAGAGCTCTGGCGCAGGCAGCGCAAGCTCGTGGCACATGCATTCATCCCCCGGCGTATCCGGACTTACGGAGATGCGATGGTCGCTGCGGCGTATCGGTCGCTCGCCGACTGGAGCAACGGACACGAAATCGACATCCACGCAGCGATGGCCGAGCTCACCCTCGACGTGGCGTCTACGAAGAAGCCGTCGCGGTGCTCGGGGAGCGACGCGCGACCTCGGAAGACTACGAGCGCCTCGAGTACACCGAGCGGGTCATCAAAGAGTCGATGCGGCTCTATCCGCCGGTCTACACGATCGGCCGTCAGCTCTTGGAGGACTTCGAGCTCGGCGGCTTCACGCTCGACAAAGGGGTCACCCTGCTCTTCGCGCAATGGGTGACCCATCGCCGCCCGGAGTGCTTCGCCGATCCGCTCCGGTTCGACCCCGACCGCTGGCTTCCGGAGCGTGCCAAGGCGATTCACAAATATGCGTACTTCCCGTTCGGCGGGGGGCCGCGCATCTGCATCGGCAATCATTTCGCCATGATGGAAGCGGTTCTGCTCCTCGCGACCCTGATTCGCCCCTACCGTTTCGAGCTGCTTCCGGGTCAAACCCTCGAGCTCAAGCCCGCGGTCACGCTCCGCGTGGCCAAGGATCTGAAGATGCGGCTCGTGTCGCGCGACGCCGGTCCACCAAGAGCCGCTTAGCGTTCATTCGACGAGTCGATCTTCTCGACGCGCCGCTCGTGGCGGCCGCCCTCGAAGCCCGCGCTCAAGAAGGCCTTGAGAATTTCGGCAGCCAGCCCCGCCCCGACGACGCGGGCTCCGATGCAGAGCACATTGGCATCGTTGTGCCTCCGGGCCATCGATGCACTGAACTCGTCGCTGCACACCGCGGCGCGGATGCCCGGATGGCGATTGGCGGCCATCGACATGCCGATCCCCGTTCCGCACACCAAGAGTCCGAGCCCTTCCCCGCGCCCGACGGCAGCTGCGACCGCGTGCGCGTAATCCGGGTAATCGGTGGATTCGTTCGTATGGGTTCCGAGGTCGACCACCTCGTAGCCGAGCTCGGCGGCCGTCCCCGCAAGCTCCCGCTTGAGCTCGAGCCCCGCGTGATCCGAGCCGAGGATGAGGGTCTTGGCCATCTCTACGGAGCCTTTAGCACGAGCGTGCAGTTGGTTCCGCCGAAGCCAAACGAGTTGTTCATCAGCGCGCGGATCGGACGCTTCTGGGCCTCGTTCGGTACCAGATTCATTCCGGCTCCCGCAGGATCCAATCGTTGCAGATTGATCGTTGGAGGAAGAACGCCATCGCGGAGGGCGAGCACGCAGAGCACCGGCTCGAGACCGCCGGCGGCACCCAACAGATGCCCATGCATGCTCTTGGTGCTCGACACGGCGAGCCCGCTGGTCGCATGCGCTCCAAACACCTTCTTGATCGCGATCAGCTCCCCTTCGTCGCCCATCGGAGTCGAGGTGCCGTGCGCATTGATGTAGTCGAGATCGTCGGGGTTCATCTTGGCGTCGGCGAGCGCCAGTCTCATCGCGCGCTGTGCCCCCTCCGCCTCGGGAGCGGGCTGAACCATGTGATGCGCATCCGACGTGGCGGCGTAGCCCACGATCTCGGCCAGGATCTCGGCGCCGCGCCTCCGGGCAGCCTCACGTTCTTCGAGGATGAGCACGCCAGCGCCCTCGGCGATCACGAACCCATCCCGGTCCACATCGAAGGGACGGCTCGCGCGCTCGGGCTCGTCGTTGCGACGCGAAAGCGCCCGCATCGACGCAAACGCCGCCACGCCGATCGGCGTCACGGCAGCCTCGGCGCCTCCCGCCACGGCCGCGTCGATCTCCCCCCGCTGAATCCACCGGAATGCATCTCCAATCGCATGCGCACCCGATGCGCACGCGCTCGTGTGGGTGTAGCTCGGCCCCTTGAAACCCCACTCGATCGTGACCTGCCCCGGCGCGAGATTGGAGATCACCGATGGGACGAAATAGGGAGAGACGCGGCGCGGCCCCTTGTCGAAAAGGGTCTTGCACGTGTCTTCGAAAACCTCGAGCCCACAAAAGCCGACGCCGATGAAGGTGCCCACCCGCTCCTTCTCTTCATCCGTAGGCGCGAAGCCCGAGCTTTCTATCGCTTGTGCGCTTGCCGCAATGGCCAACTGAATGAAGCGCGCTGCCTCGCGCAGGCGTCGCTTCGGCATGTACTTCAGCGGATCGAAGTCCGAGCACTCGCCGGCGATCTGCGAAGCAAACTCCGTCGAATCGAAGCTCTCGATTCGCGCGATGCCGCTCCGGCCTTCGGAGACGTTCTCCCAGGTGCTCCTGACATCCGCGCCACATGGGCTGACGGTGCCCACACCGGTAATGACTACTCGCCGCATGAGCCCGCCTGCTGAGGGACGCGCGGACGGACGCTAGCCTTGCTGCGCCTTGATGTATTCGATCGCGTCACGGACTGTTTTGATCTTCTCGGTATCCTCGTCCGGGATCTCGATTTCGAACTGCTCCTCGAGCGCCAACACCACCTCGACGATCGCGAGCGAGTCGGCCTTGAGATCCTCGATGAAATCTTGATCTTCTCGAATGTCGGCCCCGTCGACGTCGAGCTTGTCCGACACGATTTCTTTGACCTTCTCCGCGATGTCCATCTGTTCCCTCCGTCACGCACGCCTCAGACGTGCATGCCACCATTGACCCGGACGACCTGCCCGGTGATATAGCTCGCTTCGTCGCTCGCCAAAAACACTACCGCGGCCGCGACCTCTTCGGGGCGGCCGATTCGGCCGAGCGGGGTCTGGGCGATGATTCCCTGCCTTGCCGCATCCGGCAGATTTGCAGTCATGTCGGTGTCGATGAAACCGGGGGCGACGGCGTTCACGGTTACGTTCCGGGATGCCACTTCGCGGGCCAGTGAGCGCGTCAGCCCCAAAAGCGCCGCCTTCGAGGACGCATAGACCACTTGGCCTGCGTTGCCCGACTCCGCCACGATGCTTGAAACATTGATGATACGCCCCCATCGCTTCTTCATCATCGGCCGGATACACGCCTTGGCACAGTACACGGCCCCGTTGACGTTGGTCGCCCAAGTCTTCTCGAGCTCCTTCGCAGAAACCCTCAACAACAGCTGATCAACGGAGATTCCCGCATTGTTCACCAGGATGTCGATGCCTTCGTGTCGGTCTATCGCCATCTTGATCGCCCGGTCGACGGATTCCGGGTCCGCGACGTCGAAGCCGAGCAGCTCCCCTCGCCCTCCGGCAGCCTCGACCAGGCGCAACGTTTCGGTGGCGGCCTCCTCGTTCGATCGATAATTGATCAGAACGTGAGCTCCCGCTCGGGCCAGCGCAACGCTGATCGCACGCCCGATTCCACGGGAGCCGCCGGTCACGATGGCGATCTTTCCCGCCAGTTCGAACACGATCTATTCGAGCTCTTCAGCCTTGCCCTTGGTGACTTGACGGCCCTTGTAGAAGCCGCAGGCCGGGCACGCCCTGTGCGGCAGCATCACGTCACTGCAATTCGGGCATTCGATCACGTTCGGAGCGGTGATCTTGTCATGCTGGGCGCGGCGCTGGTCGCGCTTCATCGAGCTTGTTCTGCGTTTTGGTACTGCCACGGGATCATTCCTCGTTCTTCATCAAGGCTGCCTTGAGTTTCAGTAAGGGGGCGAAGCGCGCATCGGGGGCCGAGTCCCCGAAGACCTTCGCGGGAGGCTGAAGATGTGCTGGAACTGGAATTCCCTGGCAATCTTCGGAGCAGAGGGGCTTCATAGGCGCTTCGAGGAGCAAGAGCTCGCGGACCATCGAGTCCAAAACCACCGTGGTACCGCTGAAGTAGTCCTGGTTCAACTCGTCCAGGCGAACGTCGATCTCGTCACTGTCTTCGGGACGCAGGTGCTGAGGGCTGAAAATCGCGGTGAGGGGTAGGTCCGCCTCGAGCGCAACCTCCGACAAGCAGCGAGCACAGATCGTGGTCATCGGTGCCTGGATGCGCCCCTGAACGAGCACATCCGTGCCGCTCCTTTGCGCGTGCACGGCCAGCCGGCCGTCCGCCGATCCGGGGCTCAGCTCCGTGTCGGACAGGGCAGACTCGAGCCAGTCCGTGCGGATGGCAAAGTTCCAATCCCTCCCGGACTCGTCGAGGTCCTGGATCTGTAGGACGAATGTAGACATCGAATCGAGCTCGAAAGGTGGAGGCGAAGCGACCCTCCCAGGTCGCGAGAACGCGCAACTATTCGCTGCACCCCGAGAGCTGTCAAGGAGGGTCCGCCCACCAGCACCGGCCAGCTTAACTCCTCGTAATGTATGGAGCTTCCCTCCCCCTCAAAGCCGCCACGTTGCGCCGGCCACGGGGCGTCGCCCTGCCCCATGGACGAGGCGCGCGGCATCGTCTTTACGGGGCGGCCCCTGCACACCTGCAGCGGCCTCCTGCCCACGCCCCTCCCGGTCGCCATTTTGGGGGACCGTGATAGGTTTCCCCCCGATGGCCGACGATTTTCGACGTTTTTCCGGAACCCCGACCTACCTCACCAGCGATGCCCTCGAATCCGCAGTCAACTGCGCGGTCGTGCTCGAAAAACCGCTTTTGGTGAGGGGTGAGCCCGGCACGGGCAAGACCCTGCTCGCCGAGGCGGTCTCCGAAGCACTCGGGATGCCGCTCATTCGCTGGAACATCCGCAGCACCACCCGCGCACAGGACGGGCTCTACGTCTACGACACGGTTCAGCGCCTCTACGACTCCCGGTTTGGAGACAAGGACGTCAACGACATCAGTCAGTACATCAAGCTCGGACCGATGGGCGAGGCCTTCGCCGCCGAGGAGCGCGTCGTTCTCCTGATCGACGAAATCGACAAAGCCGACGTCGAGTTCCCGAACGACCTTCTCAACGAGCTCGACCGCATGCAGTTTCACGTCGACGAGACCCAACAGGACATCATCGCGGCGCATCGCCCGGTCGTCATCATCACCAGCAACGCAGAAAAGGAGCTCCCAGATGCCTTCTTGCGACGCTGCGTGTTCCACTTCATCGATTTCCCGACCCCGGAGCTGATGAGCGACATCGTTCGCGTCCACCACCCGAAGGTGCACGAGAACCTCGTCGACCAGGCGCTCAAGACGTTTTACGAAATTCGAAGCATGCGGCGCCTACGAAAGCGGCCGAGCACGAGCGAGCTGGTCGACTGGATCGCGGTGCTTCAGCGCGCTGGCATCGACAGCGTGAAGCTCGAAGACAATCTCCCTTTCTTGGGAGCGTTGCTCAAGAAGGAACAAGATCTCGTCGCCTTCGCCGACCAACTTTCGGGCGGCCGACAATGGAGAAGCTGAAATTCTAGTCCCTTTCATGTACGAGCTTCGCGGCCGTGGCGTCCCAGTGGGAACGCAGGAGGTCATTGCGCTCGCCCAAGCGCTTCAAGCGGGCCTACATGAAAGCTCGCTCGACGGATTCTACAACGTCGCGCGCTCGGTGATGATCCACAGCGAGGCCCATCTGGACTCCTTCGACGAGGCCTTCCTTTCGTTCTTCAAGGGCGTCGAGATCGAATCGAAGAAGCTCAAAGACGAGCTCTGGGACTGGCTGCAGCAGGCCAAGGAAAACATCGGCGAGCTCACCGACGAGCAGCGCGAGTTCGTCGAGAACCTCGACCTCGACGAGCTGCGAAAGCTGTTCGAGGAGCGGTTGAACGAGCAAGACGAACGCCACGACGGCGGCAACAAGTGGATCGGCACGGGTGGAACCTCGCCGTTCGGCCACAGCGGACGCGCACCGAAGGGTTTTCGCATCGGCGGCTCGGGCGGCGGGCGAAGCGCGGTCAAGGTGGCCGATGCACGGCTCTATCGCCCCTACCGCCAGGACCTCACGCTCGACGTTCGCCAGATGCAGGTCGCGCTTCGGAAGCTTCGTGCGTTCGCGCGCGAGGGCGGCGAGGAGGAGCTCGACCTCGACGGCACCATCGACGCCACCGCCAAGAATGCGGGCGAGCTCGAGGTCGTCACCCGCCCTCCGCGCCGTCACAACACACGCATCATCTTGATGATGGACGTGGGTGGCTCGATGGATCCGTTTGCGCACCTGTGCTCGAGACTCTTCTCTGCGGCCAAGAAATCCAGCCACTTCAAAGAGCTGAGAACGTATTACTTTCACAACTGCGTCTACGGTCACGTGTACGAGACCGAACGCTTCGACACCCCCGTGAAAGTCCGTGACCTGCTTCACGAGACGGGCCCCCACTACAAGCTGATCGTCGTCGGTGATGCGTTGATGGCGCCCTACGAGCTCCTCGCGGCAGGCGGCTCGCTCGACCTCGGGGACGACCGAGGGGTCGAAGGCCTGCAGTGGCTCATGATGCTGAGCCAACACTACCACCGCAGCATTTGGCTCAACCCCGAGCCGCAGCGGTACTGGACCGGCAACACGATCGAGTACGTACGCCAGGTCTTCGAGATGTTCCCACTCACCCTCGAGGGGCTCGGCGAAGGCGTCGGCCATCTCTTGAAGGGGGGCAAGGGCCACTGAGGCGTCTTTTGACCGTGGTCCTCGGCGAAATTTGGGCACCGGCCCGCTGGTCGCTTACCCTGAGGCCGTGGGGCATAGATCGACAATTGCGATGCTCGTCATCGTCTGGGGGGCTTCGGGCGCGGTCGCAGCCGCGGACGGCTCGTCGTACGAGGGGGTGAACCCCGACTCGGAAACGTCCGAAAACCTCCCGCCCAAAGCAGAAGACATTCCCGAGGGTGTGCTGATGCTCACCTGGCCGGGGTTCATGATGCACGAGGATGGCGGATCGAGCTTCTTCGTACAGACGTCGGGGCCTGTGAAGGTGCAGAGTCAGAAGTCCGAAGGACGCTTCGAGCTCATTCTGCGCAACACACGGGTCCACCTCAAGAACACGTTCCTGCCTCTCGAGACGCAGTTCTTCGACACGCCTGTGACGCGTGCGACCGTTCAGCGCAAAGGTCCAAAGGACGTCGCGATGATTCTCGAGCTGCGCGAGGACGTCACGCCGACGGTCACTCAGAAAAAGGGCAAAGACGGCTTCCACTACGTCTTCGTCGAGTTCGCGCCCTGAGGGCCGGGCTTGCCCGTCGCGGGCGCATCGAGTAACCGGAGGCCATGAGCTTCCGCGCCGTCAAAGGGATGAAGGACATCCTGCCCGACGAGATCTCGAAGTGGCAGGGCCTCGAGCGCGCGTTCAAGGAGCGCGCGGAGCGCTATGGCTTCCGCGAGGTACGCCTTCCGATCGTCGAGCCGACCGCCCTGTTCGTACGCTCGATCGGCGAGACGACCGACATCGTCGAAAAAGAGATGTACACGTTCACCGATCGGGGTGAGAAATCACTCACCCTCCGCCCCGAGGGAACCGCGTCGGCAGTCCGAGCGTACGTCCAACACGGCATCCAAGCGAAGGAGCCGGTCACGAAATGGTACTACATCGGGCCGATGTATCGCCGCGAGCGACCCGCGAAGGGCCGTTACCGGCAGTTCTACCAGGCCGGTATCGAGGTCTTTGGTGACCCTGGACCCTTCGTCGACGCAGAGGTCATCGACATGGTCGTCGGGTTCATCTCGGACCTCGGGATCACGGAGGTCGAAGTGTTGGTGAATTCGATCGGCGGGCCCGAAACACGAGAGCGCTATCGTGAGGCCCTGCTCGGCTATCTCGCGCCTCACCGAGCCGACCTCTGTCCGGACTGTCAGCGGCGCATCGATGCCAACCCACTTCGCGTGCTCGACTGCAAGGTACCCCGATGCACCGAAATCGCGGCCGGCGCCCCGTCCATGCTGACCTATCTCACCGACGAAGATCGCACACACTTCGATGGGCTGCAGGAGACGTTGACGCTCCTGGGTACGCCTTATCGAGTGGACGGGTCGCTCGTGCGAGGTCTCGACTACTACTCCCGAACCCTCTTCGAGGTCCTCGGCAAAGGCGAAGGGCTCGGCGCGCAGAACGCGCTGCTCGGCGGAGGCCGTTATGACCAGATGGTCGAGAGCTTCGGCGGACCGAACACCCCGGCCATCGGCTTCGCAATGGGCCTCGAGCGCCTGCTGATGGCAATGCCGAGCGGCGACTCGGATTCGCACATCGACGTGTTCATCGTCGCTGCGCAAGCCGATGCTCGCGGCGAGGCCACGCTACTCGGCCGCGAGCTCCGCGATGCAGGGCTGCGCGTCGAAAGCGACCTCCGCGGCGGCTCGCTCAAGAGTCAGCTCCGCCGCGCCGACAAGACCAATGCGCGTATCGCGATGATCCTAGGCGAATCCGAGATCGAGCGAGGGGTCGTGCAGCTCAAGGACCTGCGCGAACAGACGCAGCACGAGGTCGCGCGCGCGGAGGCTTCGGCCCTCGCGCGAGCCCTTCTGTCAGACTGACCCTTCGCGCTACGCGCGATTGAAGAAGATGGGGCTCGACCAGGCCATCTCGCCATCGGACTGCGTCACGCGACAGTAGACGTAGGACGCATCGACCTCGCCGACGAAGGACGCCGAGGGGGACTCCGGCTCGTCGGCGGCAGCCACGCCCTCGGGTGTCATGAGCTCGATGCGCTCGATGTCGGTCGTTCCGAGCGCACGCGCGTGCACCTCGACCGGCCCCTCGACGTCGAGCTCGCTTCCCATGGGGAACCCCGCGGCGTGGACGTCGAGGAGAATCTTGGCGCCGCTCGTCGCGTAGCACCGCCGTGCGCGGATCGCTTCGAGGATCGCCGCGCGAGTACGGCTTGCGCAGATGACCGCGGTCAATCCGGTTCGAAACGGATCGCGCTTACGGCACTCGCCGTGGTGCCAGAGGAGCCCATGGCTGTCCGAGTTGGCGATGAAGCCAAAACGCAGTCCGCGATCGAGCAAAGGCTTGGCGAGCTGGTCATGAAGCTCTCCTCGGTATCCGAGTGGATGATCGGGGTGCTCGTAGCAGCCGTGACACGAGCAGATCTCCCAGACGGGTTGGCCGACGGGGTCGTGGCCGGGTACGTCGGCCCCGGTCCAACCGATGTGATGCGGTCCCGTAAATGCGCCCTGGGCGCTGATCTGTTGCACGATGTCGCGGCCGCTCGGAACGTCGTCACGGGAGATGATCGGGAGACCCGAACCGGGAAGATAGATGCACTTGTGCCCCGGCCCTGGGTACGCTTGGCCCGTCCACTCGTACGCGACGATCGTCGCAAACTCCCCCGGCTCGTCGTGACGTTCGGCCACGGCTTGGAGATAGGACCACTCCCCAGGCCCGATTCGCTTTCCGAGGAACGACTCGTGGTCCGTCAGCGCGGCGAAGTCGTCGCCATACCGATAGCGGGCCCGCAGGTAGGCCTCGTCGGCGCTGCCGACGCCATCGGAGTGAGCACTGTGCTGCTGGATGTCGCCAAACAACACCTGCGGCCCCGACCAGGCTGCAACGTGCACATGGGGCGCTTCGAGCACGCCCACCTCGACGTTCGCCTTTTTCAGCTCCGGCGCCCCGCCGCGCGGCGCCTCGAAGGATCGAACCTCGATCCCCTTGCGGCTTCGCCACGCCGCGAGCGTCGTACCGTCGGCGAGGCGAACCGCGCTCACACGCCGACCACGGCATCCCCACTGACCATCGTCGATCGGATGACGAGCCGAAAACCCATTCGCGTCGAGCCGCTGGCGGTAGACTTGATGGGAGCCCCGCCCGAAGAGGTCGACCGCGCCATCGTCTCCAACGACCAGGGTGGGGAACTCGAACCCCTGCTCTTCACCCTCGATGTCTCGGTTGCGATCCGTCATGGGCGCAGCGGGCTCGTAGACTCCGCCTTCCATGTCGACGAAGCGAAGCGCGATCCATTTGGCGATGTCCGGCACGCCCGTGTCCTCGCGAACGTCGTGATGAAACCCCACCCATGCACCCCCAGGTGCCGAGGTGACGCAGGGCGCAGCGGCGATGCCGAACGCACTCCATACGACGAACTCGCCGCCCGATGGTGGCGCGACGACTATCGTCGACCTCGGGCCCTCATGCCGCACCTCGATGCGCCACCCCTGATGCTCGGCCCGAAGCTCCGTCCGCGGATCATCGCTCGGCTGCGGCAACCCTGGAGCCCAACCCATGATCGCACGGCTATGGTCGGTTGCGACGGGCTCGTTCGTGATGGAGCCATCGTTCGCCAAGTGAAATCGAAGGATGTACTCCTCGTCGCCCGACCAGGCGAGGACGTGCAGCAGCGCCCCACCATCGGCAGCTGGCTCCAACCGCGGGCTTCTGAGATAGCGCTCGCGGGTCTGCTCGAGAAGGGGCATCGGCTCTCAGTGCGCGTACCCGAGCGCGCGTAGCTGATCGCGAATCGTGTCGTCCATCTCCGCGTTCTCCCTGCGAAGTTGTGTACCGCCCTTCTGCTCCGAGCTCAACCAGTCGCCCCGATCGGTTGCTCCGAGGAACTGACCGAGCAGCATGCGGGAGTAGCGGCGACCGACGGGGAAGGCCCAAGGCTCGAGCGGAGTCTTCTCGAGCGGGTCGCCCACCAGATCGTACATCGTCGAGGTGAGGTTTCCGCGAAGAACGAGCTTCCATCGCCCGGTCGTGATGACTCGGCGGTCGTCCTGAAAGTCACTGAACGCGACGGTCGGCCGCGGCGGCGTCTTGCCGAGCATCAGCTCGACGAGCGCACGGCCTTCATTGGCCTTCATGGCCGGCACACCGAGGAGGTCGGTAACCGTCGCCGAAACGTCCAAGGTGCTGACCGCGTTGCCGACCTTCGTGCCCGGAGGAAGCCGCTTGGGGAGACGAAACATCAGCGGAACGTGAAGAAGCTCTTGATAGACCGAATGGCCGTGGCCCCACGAACCGTGGTCCTCGAACTCCTCACCGTGATCCGCCGTCACGACGATCAGCGTGTCATCGCTCAGACCCAACTCCCCGAGACGGTCGAGGAACGCTCCGAAGAATTTGTCGTGCTTCGTGATCTCTCCATCGTGAAGCGCCTTCAAGCGTCGCTTGTCATTCGCATCGAACACGACTTGAGGTGGTTTGCGCTTGGCCTTCTCCAGAAGGTCGCCGGTCATCCGCGGCTTGACCTGGCCGGTGTATGCGCTCGGGTCGTACATGGCCACGTATTCGTCGGGCGGATCGTAGGGGACGTGCGGATCGATCGTCTGAATGTAGGCGAAGAACCGTTGGTCTTTGTGCGCTTCGATCCAGTTCCCCGCGTCCTCGAACACGTCCTTGGCTTCGGTGCTCTTTTCTTCTCGAATGTAGTTCGTGTAGTCGTCCCAGCCTTGGTCGAAACCGAAACGATCGGACACGTAGCCGTTCGCGATGAAGCCTCCGGTCGCGAACCCTTCCCCCTTCAGATGCTCGCTCAGCAGCTCGGCGGAGCTCGGCAGCGCGGCGCTTCCCGTCTTTTGCTGATGGGTCTGCGGGTGAAGGCCCGTGAGAATCGAGGCCACCGAGGGCTTGGTCCAGTTCTCGGGCGCCTGCGCGAGCTCGAAGATCACGCCTTCGGAGGCGAACCGATCGATGGCGGGTGTCTGGACGCGCGACTTCGCGTTGAAGGGACGAAGCTTGTCGGCGCGGAGCGTGTCGATGACGAGGAGCACCACGTTCTTCGCCGGCTCGAGATCTTGCTTTGGCCGGGCAGGAACCAGAATCCGCGGCGCGCTCCACGCCACGCGTCCGGGCCCTCGGCCCTCGGCGCGGAGATCGATTCGCACGGTCTCACCGGCGAACTGGCTCAGGTCGATTTTGTGGTCCGCCCACGTGCCCGAGGCGGCCCCGACGAGCATCTGCGTCGTCGGTCGACCGTCCGCGGTCACTTCGATCGAAAAGGGCGCCTCGCCCTCGCCTTCGACCCCGACGCCAAACCCGAGCAGACCCTCGGCCGGAACCAGCGCGTAAGAGCGGAAGGTCGACTCTCGAGACAGCGCAAGGGCTTGCCGCTCCTCGTCCCCGAGCCGGACCGTGGCCACGAGCCCGTCGTACGCGGGGGCCCCGACCTGCTTGGACACCTCAGACGGCGTCCGAATCCAGATCGAATCCACGGCAGCCGAAACGTCTTGTCCCTCGATCGGCACGGTTCCACCGAAGGTCAGGAGCAAGTAGTTCTCCCCCGTCTGCACGTGCTCCTTCGGGAGCTCGATGTCGTAGTCGGCAAACCCGTCGCCCTTGCCGAGATGGATCGACTTGAGCTGTGTGTTGTTCAAGTAGGGCGTGAGCGCTTGCGTCCCGAGCGGACGGAGCCGAATACGCGCGACCAGCGGCTCGGATCGGTCCGCATCGAAGTACACCCGCCCGCGAATCCCCACGTTCGCGTAGGTGGTGTCTCCGTCGACGCCCCTGCCCATCCAGCCGCTTCGCCAGTCCCCTACGGTGTACTTCGACTGTGCAGGCGTGCCAAAGTCGACGTACCAACCGCCGTCGTTCACCTCGGCCAAGTGCCTCAGCGCGGAGAGATCTACATGTGTCTCGAGCCCCTCGAACGGGTCCGTCTTCGAGCCTCCGCGGCTGCACCCCATGGCAACGGCCAGGGTCGTGATCACCATCCAATAGAATCGCATCAACGGCCTTCCTCCCGAGCTTCGGCGGCTGTCGTCACCGCGCTTTTCGGCCTTCCGGAACCTCGCTGCGGTAACACGCAGCTTCAACGAGCGTCAACTAAACCACCCGGCCCGACGGCGACTCTCGATGCGCGGGTTGCCCGGGATTTCACGTAGTAGAAACGGTAGGTCGATCGAGCGTCGATGCGGAACCGAACGGCGTGCACGCCCTGGTCGAGGATGACCGATACGGGAAGCGTCCCCCGGTCGACTCCGTCGACCTCGACGCTGACCTCGGTCGGTCCGTTCATCTCCAACACCCCCTGCCCCTCGGCGACGGCCAAGCCAGGATCGACACCCGCGCGGAGGGTCCCCGCAAAGGCCGACAGGTCGAGGCTCGGCGGTGTCGCAGGCTCCGACTCCGGAGCCGAAGGAGTAGGCTCCACGCCTTCGGGCGCGGCGCTCACGGGCGAGGCTTTTTCTGGAATCGGCAGTGCCGGTGCTCCGACGGGCGTCACCTGTTGCCAGACGAGGAACCCGGCCGTTGCGAAGAGCAACGCCCAGAACGCCAACCCCAACACGCGTGGTCTCGTCTGCACATCCAACTCGAATCGGGAGACGCGGTCGTCGTTCTCGGCGCGAGCGTGGGTGCTGAGCCGCCAGATCGGAGACGTCCACGCCCTCGCCTCGTTGGCGGGCTCGTGATGCATCGCGACCGCCGACTGTGCTCTCGCATTTTCTCGTTCGGCGAAATCGGTCATGCGCGGGGAGTCTTGCTCGGTTTCCGGCTCATTCAACTCCTCGATCGGGCCTTCAGAGGTTTCGTCGATCGGACTCTCCTCGAGAGAAAGCAGCGAAGACGGAGGCTGCGCCACGACAAACCGACCCGAGGTCATCCCGACCAGTCTGGAGAACGCAGCTGCCCCCTCGGTAACCGCTCCGTCGATGCTGGTCCTGGTGACGTCGATCACCCGCCCGTCTTGCAGCGCGAGGTCGAACAGGCTCGAAGCGTCTTGCAAGACGATCCTCGCATCGGGCCGGAGCCGCTTGGTGGCCTGCAGCAGCTCGGACAGCCCGAGCGTTTCGAGCTCTCCAACGACTTCTCCACCGCCCTCGAGCGCGGCCTCGAGCTCACCGACCGGTCCTCGCGCGCTCGGACGCCCGTCCGGAGCCCCCCGGTCGTCTTCGAATCGAAGGCGTCCCGACGGCTGCTGCTCGATCCATGAACGCAGCTCTTGGATCATCGCCCGGGCGGAAGTCAGCCACTCGGCGTCATCGCCGAGCTCGACCAGGCCCCGCTCGAGCTCGGCCTCGATCCGGTCGACCAGCGCTCGCAAGACGCCCCCGGAACCCTCCCGCACCACCCGGTGCGTGCCGGATTCGCTCGGCAGGGTGGCAAGCGAACCGTAGCGCGACGCAAGCCCTCGGACGTCCGCCAGCGCAGCGGGCCCAAACGACTCGCGCTCGAGTCGGCTCAAGGTCTCTCCGAGCGCGGCCTCGAGGTGCACGAGCCCGCGCAGAGCGGCGGCTCGCCTCAGCTCGCCCAGGTGCTCGGCGAGCTCGATGCGGGTGCTCTCCGCCGTGGGCGAACGGATTACCGACTCAATTAACCGATTTGTTTCCAAGCTCTTGGCTCCCAAAGCTTGGATGAATTGAGCATTTGGAGACGCCGCACGCGTCTCGCGGAGGGCACCGAGCACACGCGCAGTGTACGCCTCCTGCGGATTTGTTCGAGTATCAAGTCGGTTGCCCGGATCGAGCGCCCGACGTACGCACGGGCGTGGACTTCGTCGATGAGGTGACGCTGGAGGTTGCCGCAGGCGACGGCGGAAACGGTTGCGTCGCGTTTCGGCGTGAGAAGTTCGTCCCGCTCGGGGGGCCTTCGGGAGGCGATGGTGGACGCGGGGGAAGCGTGATCCTCGTGGCGCACGATCGGTTCTCGACTCTCTTCGACCTGCGGCACCGTAAGACGGTGCGCGCGGAGCGCGGCGAGGACGGACGTGGCAAGGATCAGTTCGGGAAGGCCGGTGAAGACATCCGGATTCAGGTTCCAGTCGGCACCCAGGTGTACGACGAGCAGAGTGGCGCCCTCCTGGCCGATCTCGATTCGGCGGACGCCGAGCTCGTCGTCGCCGAAGGGGGGCGCGGGGGGCGCGGCAACATCAAGTTCGCGACACCCTACGACCGCGCGCCGCGTCGAGCCGAGCCTGGCAAGCCCGGGGGCCGAAAACGGATCAGGCTCGTTCTCAAGCTGCTCGCCGACGTCGGCATCGTCGGCTTCCCAAACGTGGGCAAGAGCACCTTCATCGCCACCGTATCTCGAGCCCGTCCGAAGATCGCCGACTATCCCTTCACGACGCTGGTCCCCAATCTCGGCGTCGTCTCCTTGGGCCTCGACCGCACGTTCGTCATCGCGGACATCCCCGGCATCATCGAGGGTGCTGCGGAAGGCGCGGGGCTCGGTCTTCGATTCCTCAAGCACGTCGAACGGACACGGGTTCTCTTGCACATGCTCAGCGTCGATCCCGATCCGGCACGGAGCCCCCTTGCCGACTTCGACGCCCTCATGAAGGAGCTCGGGCGATTCCATCGTTCGCTCTTGGAGCGCCCCATGGTGGTCGCCGTGAGCAAGTGCGACTTACCGGAAGCGCGTGACGCCTACGAAGAGGTCCGCGAGGCGCTCGAGCCGCGGGGCTTCGCGGTATTTTCGATCAGCTCGGCGACCGGCGCGGGGCTGAGGCCTCTACTCGAAGCGCTCGAAGCTATTCTGAGGCGGCCAGACGGCGCCTGAGCTCGCCGCAAGCCCAGTCTGCGGCCTCCCGGACCGTCTCCGAGGCATGATTCCGGCTCGCGTCGTCGAGCAGCGACAGGTGAACCCTCTCACCGCGATTCCCGAGCACCAGCGCGGCGTTGCGCGCCAAACCTTCGTGCCCGGCACGCTTCACAGCAGACCCTTGGGCCCATTTGGCAAAGCGGTCCTCATTCATTTTTAGGAGAGTCGCCGCGTCGACCCCATTCCACCGGTCCCCCGGCGCAAAGGCATCGAGCGAGCGACCCCGGGCCCCTGCGCTCTGGTTGTAGGGACAGACGTCCTGGCAGACATCGCAGCCGAAGACCCAAGGGCCGAGCGCTCCGCGGTGCTCCTCCGGAATCGGCCCTTGGTGCTCGATGGTCAAGTACGAAATACACCGACGGGCGTCGAGGCGGTGTGCACCGACGAACGCTCGCGTGGGGCACGCGTCGAGACACAGCGTGCAGCTCCCGCACCGGCGGCTCATCGGTACATCCGGACTGAGCGCCGCGGTCGTCACGATGCAAGCCAAGAACACATGTGACCCCAAGCCGGGCACGATCAGACAACAATTCTTTCCGACGAAGCCGACACCGGCCCGTTCCGCCCATGCACGTTCGAACACCGGCTTCGAATCGACCGCCACTCGTGCGACGAACCCGGCCGCTTCCAAGACCCGCGCGACCTTGCGGCTCTTCTTCGTCAACACGTTGTGGTAGTCACGTCCCATCGCGTATTTGGCCATGCGCCCTGGGGGCGGCCCTTGGTACCCGGGGCTGCCTGCGTACGAGGCGGCCATCACGACCACGCTTTTTGCATGTTCCACCATGTCGGGGCCGCGCGGATCCTTCCGAACGGACGCTGTTCGTGCCATCCACGACATCTGCCCGTGATGCCCGGCGGCAAGCCACGCATCGAGGTGCTCTCCCTCCTCCTCCAACACCTGGGCCTCGGCGATGCCCACGCTCGCGAACCCGGCGGCTTCCGCTTCCGACTTGACCCGAGTGGTCAGCTCCGCAGCATCGCTCATCCGAGGCCGGCGCCAGGCGGCGCGGGGGGCGCCTTCGGCGCGTCCTCTTCCTGCTTCTTCGGCTGGGCGGGAGGAGACTTCTCAGGAGGCCGCTTGGGCGCGTCCTCGTCGTTCGATTTCTCCCCCGGCGTCCCCCAATTCGGCCGCGCACCCGCGGGCACGACCGTGTCCCAGTCGGGCCCATCAGTCAGGCCATCCTGGCGCCCCGGCGTCCCGGGCGGGTTTCGGAGGATGTAGGGCTCGGCGTTGAACGTCCCGCACTGACGCTCGTTCCGATAAAAACCCCAGTGGAAATAGACCCGTCCGTCCCCGCTCAGAATCTCAGAGGGCGGCGAGGGGTATGGCTGCCCACGGAGCACCGAGTTGAACGCACCAAAGTCGAAAGGCAAGAGCCCGCTCGAGCGGACGACCCCGATTCGGTGCACCGAGCCGTCGCGATTGAGCACGATCTCGAGCTTCGTCACCAGCATCGGATCTTGATAGGGGCTCCCGCCGATCGGCAGGCTTCGCAGAAACCTGTCGGCGAACTCCCGGTGTATTCGCCGGTGCACCGCTGCGATGTAGGTGGCGAAGGGCGACGCCGCAGCATTGAGCGCGGTCGTCGCTCCAGGCTTGACGCCAGGAACGTAGTTCTCGATCGCCGCACGGAATTCCTTCCAAGTCTTCTCACGGGAGATCCCGCTCTGCGAGGATTTCCGCTCGGCGATGTAGGCGCGGCGATCTTCTTCGAGCTTGTCAGAGCCCACGGCTGCTTCGAACTGCGACCACGCGAGGGTGCCGCCCGGTCCGCGTCCCTTCGCCCGCTCGCCGCCCCCTTGCCCCGCATTGCTCGGTCGACGGATGCTGAAGGTACCGGCTGCGTCGGTGATGGTGATCGTGTCGTCGGCGCTCTCGGCCGCGCGGTCGCCGGAGGTGTCCGCCTGCTTTCCATCGGGCGCTTCGCGCGCCACCCGTTCGGATTTGATGGGATCGGCTTTGATGGCTTTGTCGGGGCGCCTACGCGCCGCTTCCTCTTCGGTGACCTTGCGCGCGTCACTGCCCTCTTTGTTGCGCGCCTCGGCAACCTCCTGCTCACTGGCGTTGCCCTGCTCTTGGAGGGTATTCGATGGCTTCTCCTGCCGATCGGGCGCAGGAATCTGATCGTCGCGAACCATGTTGCGGATGCGGGCGACGGTTTCTTCTTCGACCCGGCTGTTCTGTTCTGCGATGAACTGAGCGTTGTCGGGCGGCTCCACGTCGGGGTTGGCGCTGTGCTGCTGGATCGCTTGCGGCGCGTCCACGGGTGGCGGAGAGGGCTTCTGCTCCTCTGCTTGTCGTGCTTCCTGCTGAACGAGCCTAGCCAGCTCCTCGCGCGCCGCCTTTTCCGGCTGCCTTGCCTTCGGTTTTCTTTCGGCTCGCCTCGACTTCGCGTCATCGGCAACGTCGAAATCCACCTCGACCGGCTCGGACCGTTCAGCCTTCCTCGCCTCGTCCATCTGCGCCTGCAACCGATCCGCCAGGTCGCCGAGCACCTCGTAGATCGGAAGATGGACGAACAGCGACGCGATCAGCGCGAGCGCGAACGCAAAGGCGACGGGTTCTCGATAGCGGCGGCGCAAGTGACCTTTCGGGGGCTGAATGCACTACCCCTAAGTAGCCTTACACCGTGCCTCTTTTCACGCAAAGAGTCGACGGCTCACCGACCGCGGGCAGCCGGGACGCTTCGCCCGCCGCCAAAACCTCCCGAAGACGGCCTTCCAAAGCCGCCACCCGAGCTTGGACGGGAGAAACCACGGCCTCCACCAAAAGACCGAGAGCCGTTTCCTCTGGCTGACCCACCACCTCTCGAGCCACCCAGAGCGGCCCCGCCACCGGAGTTGCGGGAGCGCGGGCTGCCGCTTGGTGCGGCACTACCGGAACGCGAGGCCCCGGTCCTCGCAGGCTGCGCGGTGCGAACAGGGTTCGCACGTGGCTGGCTGACGAGGCCAGCGCCCGGACGGGAGACAGGCGCGGCGCTCGTGAGTGTCCGTCCTCCTCCGGAACGGCCCACGGTCGCAGCGGGAGCCCTCGACGAAGGAGCCCGATTGACCCCCGTCGACTGCGACGGAGTCGATCCCCGCCGGCTGACTGCGTCTACCCGGACGGCACCGGGACGGGCACGCTGTGCCGTCGCGGTCTGAGTGCCCGGGACTCGCACGATCGACGGTGCGCGAGTGGCTGGTCGCGCCGCGGTGTCGGTACGCGTCCGGGTCGGCGGAGCGTTGGGGCGGGCGACGGAGCGCGTCCGGCTCGGCGCAGCGTTGGGGCGCGCCACAGGTCGCGTCCGGCTCGGCGCAGCGTTGGGGCGCGCCACAGGTTGCGTGCGGCTTGGCCCTACGCTGGGACGGGCGACGGAGCGCGTGCGGGCGGGGGCGGCCGAAGGCCGTCGTCCGACGGACGTTCGTCCCGGCGCATATCCGGGGCGACGCCCTGCGCTAGGACTCGATGCGCGCGGAAGTCGCCCCGACCGAACGGTGGTCGGCCGCCTCGGATAGGCTCGCTGCACAGGGACCGGACGATATCCTCGGTAATACGGGGCGTAGTAGGGAGGATACCAAGCCCACGGCCGGTAGTAGCCAAAGCCCACGTACACGCCGCAAGGCCGATAGTAGCCTGGAACGAACCACCAGACGTTCGCGTAGAAGTCCCAGCGGGGGTGCACGAAGACGTAGTTCACACGCTCCACGACGCAGTGCCCGTCCACCCAAACATACTGACCGCCGGCATAGGCCCAATATCCGTCAACCCAGATCGCTCCGGGGCACACGGAAATCGATTGCTCGACGACGACCGTCTGCGGCGGCGGTGGTGCTTCCTCGGTCGCGGCAAGCGGTTCCGGTTCCTGAACGACGATGACCGTCTCGCCATCGAGCTCCTCGGTTTCGCCGTCCTCGGCCTCGATGACCACGTAATTGGTCAGGTCGTCGCTGCTCATCGCGCCGTAGCCGTCGGGGCCTGCATAATCAGCGGACGCACGCACGGCGATCACCATTGCGATCATCATTATGGGCACTGCCGTGAGGCGGATCAGAGAATTCATGTCGGCTCCTTTATCTGTACGTCCGGATCGGCCTGCCGTCATCCCCCCGGCGTCGAGCGGGCGCTGCCCGCTCGACAGAGCAACCGTAAAGTGCTTGGGTTTCCGCAACTGAGATGGAATCACAGACCATAGACGCCGAGACGGCACAGCTTCTTCAACGCTACGGATTCGACGAAATTCCCTTTGAATTACTGAGGGAACGCCTGCGCCGCGGCCAGCTCGGGGCTTCCCAGAACCGGATCGAGGGCAAGGTCGAGCCCCCCGACGAGGGCGATCTCCAGGCGCTTCCACCCCTCGGCGGCGACTTCCGGCAGGCGCTGGCCACGCGGGGCGAGGAGGCGATGAGACGGGGTGAAGTGGCGGCCGTAATCTTGGCCGGCGGCATGGCTACCCGGTTTGGTGGAGTGGTCAAGGCAGCGGTCGAGGTGCTCGAGCATCGGACGTTTCTCGAGCTGAAGCTCGCGGACATCACGGCGATGGCCGAGCGAGCAAACGCCCGAATCCCCGTCTTCCTGATGACGAGCTTTGCGACGGACGAGGCGATCAGCCGCATGGCCGAGACGCTCAGCACCACGCGCTGCCCGGTCAAGGCCTTCCCGCAGTTCATCTCGCTCCGCGTGACACCCGAGGGGGAGCTGTTCCGAGATCGCGCCGGAGCCCTCTCGCCCCATGCGCCGGGCCACGGCGACCTCACCTTTGCACTTCGCCGCGCGGGCATCCTGAAAGACTTCCGTGAACGGGGCGGCCGCGTGGTGATGATGTCGAACGTCGACAACCTCACGGCGACGTTGGACCCGGCCGTGATCGGCGCGCACATCGAATCCGGCGCAGCGCTGACAGCGGAAATGGCGCCGAAAGAGCCTGGTGATGCAGGCGGCGCTCCTGCGCGCGTCGACGGCAGGCCGCAGATCGTAGAGGCCTTCCGCTTCCCCGAGGATTTCGATCAATCACGGATTCCGGTGTTCAACACCAACACCTTCGTGCTCGACGCCGCGGCGATCGACGCAGAGTTTCCACTGACCTGGTTCGCGGTGAACAAGATGGTCGACGACCTGCCGGCAGTGCAGTTCGAGCGGCTGGTCGGCGAGCTGACTGCGTTTCTCGATACCGCGTTCCTGCGGGTCGAGAGGCACGGGCCCGATGCGCGCTTCCAACCGATCAAGGCGCCCGAAGACATGGACAAGGAGCGCCCATTGATCGTGAAGGCCTTGAAGGCACGCGGCAGCCTCTGATCGGAGCGTTTGCTACGAGGCGGTTCTGCGGGACTCGCCGTGAAACGCGAGCTGTCCGCAGGCGGCGGCCACATCGTCTCCGCGGGTCTTGCGGATGAATACCGAAAGCCCCCGACGCACCAGCTGGTCCTGGAAACGAATCACCCGGGCCGAGCTGGGCGCGCGCAGATCAGATGCCGAAATCGGATTCATCGGGATGAGGTTCACCTTCACGGGGATGCCCCGAAGAAGCTCGACCATGTCGTTCGCATCCTGCACCGAATCGTTCAAGCCTTCGATTAGCGTGTACTCGATGGTGATGCGCTGACGCTTCGACATTGGATAGCGTTTCAGGGCCGCGGTCAGCTCGGCCAGCCCATGCTTTCGGTTCACGGGCATGATGTTGCTTCGTTCAGCGTCTCGCACCGCGTGAAGCGAGACCGCGAGCTGCACCTGACCGTCGAAATCCTTTCCGAGTCGATCGATCTGCGTGACGAGGCCGCTCGTGGACACGGTCACGCGCCGCTTGGAAAGGTCTATGCCGTCGGGATGCGTCAACAAGACGAGGGCGCGCGCCACGGCGTCATAGTTGTGAAGGGGCTCGCCCATTCCCATGAACACCACGTTGCGAATGCGCTGGTCCGGGCCGAGCTCGCGACGGCCGAGAAGCACCTGTGCGACGATTTCTGCATCAGTCATTTGACGTTTGAGACCTGCCATGCCCGACGCGCAGAACACACAGCCCATCGCGCATCCGACTTGGCTCGAGATGCATTGGGTGACGACGCGAGCGTCATCGAGTTGCGGGATCAGCACGGTTTCGACCTTTTCACCATCGGGCATCCCCAGCAGGAGCTTTTTGGTTCGGTCGGCGGACTCGTGGGCGGAGACGATGCCCATCGGCCAGCCAAGCCCTTCCTCCCGCAAACGCTCGCGAAGTGGCTTCGGGAGATTGCTCATGTCATCCGGATCGACCACGCCTCGCCGATGAATCCAGTCGAAGATTTGCTTGCCGCGATAGCTCGGCTCGCCCCATGCAAGCACGTGCTCTTCCCACTCGCCGGGGAGGCGCGCGAGCGGGTGAGATGGCGCCGAAAGATGGGTGGGCGAGAGCTTCACGACCCCGATCGGTGCCAGAGTTTGGCCCACCGTGCAATCGCGCGCGATGAGGACCTCTGGAAGCGAGCGATGTTGACAAGGTGTGACACCGATTCAGATTGAATCAGTAGTACGAAAGTAAGGCACTCCCGCGAAAGCCATGCCCTCCCCTTGCGCCCTCTCCGGAACCATGCATGCGACGTCGGCGCATGCACTCCGTGCCTTGGAGCTCGCGTTTGCGGAGGCCCACGTGTTCATCACCGAAGCTCACCAGCTTGGAGGCCTCGCTCTGGTTCTACATTGGGACATGGAAGGGGACCACCGTCTCCAGTTGCAAGCTGCGCTCTTGGCGGCATCGGTGAGGCTCGACGTGTTATCGAGGCAGCGTTTGCAGGAGCCATGGCAGGGCTCACTCGAGGGCTCGCTCCATCTCGCGCTCGAGCACGAAGGCCGAGACGAGAGAGTGAGGGTTCCGGCGGTGCCAGGTTGATGTTCAGACCCGAGGATCCACCACCGCGGGTGTCTCACCATTAACCCCTGAGTTGTCGGCTCCGAGAAGACTGTTATCCTGCTGTCGGGGGAGTGTGATGATGCGAACGATTTTCGTTTCGGCGTGCGCCACCTTGTTTGCGCTCGGCTGTAGCACCGGCGGACCGGGGCAAGGTGGCGTCCGCTTGCAGGATCTACCGAGCATCTGTGGTGAAGAAGGCGCTCCATCGGGCTGCGGCGAATCTTGCCTCAGCGACTCCACCTGTGGTGCAGGGACCTTCTGCGACAACAACGTGTGCATCGCCGTGTGCACACTCGTGGGCGGACAATGCGGGAGCACAGGAGAGTGCACGCCGAACGGGCGATGCATCCCCGTGTCTCCCGATGCCGGCGTGTTCGACTCGGATGGGTCGGTCTGCGCTCAGCTCGAGGTCGCGACCGACCGGGTCATTCCCAACATCATGATCATCGTCGACCGCAGCGGCAGCATGGCGCGCGATTTCGAAAACGACTGCCCTTTCCTCGGCAATGGTTGTCCGACCTCCGGCACACCGAACCCCGATTTCGATGAAGCGCGGTGGGACTCGGTCGAAGACGTGCTGGTCGGTACCAACGGACTCGTGCGAAGGCTCGACTCGATCGCGCGATTCGGTCTGACACTCTACTGGAAGCCTGGGGAGAGCTCCCCGTCGATGTCAGACGGCGACATGTGCGCAGCTACGGACACTGTCGGCATCGGTCAGAATCTCGACAACGCCGATGACATCGCGGCTCGATTCGGCGCCAACGGCCCCAACGGTTTCACGCCGACCGCAGAGGCGATCGAAGCCGTGACGGACGCCCTCGTTGCGGCGCCGCCACCCGCCGGGCCGACGGTGTACTTGCTCGCGACCGACGGCCTGCCGAACGGATGTGACGAAAACGAGGGGAATGTCGACCGCAACAACAGCATCGCCGCGGTAGAGCGCGCCTTCGGCCTGGGCATCGAGACGTTCGTGCTCGGTGTGAGCTTCAACAATGCCCATTTGCAGGATCTTGCCGATGCGGGTCGCGGCGTCGCGTCGGGCGCTACGCTGTGGACCGCGGATAGCGTCTCGCAGCTTCAGACGGCCCTCGAGCAGATCGTCGTGCAGAACATTCCATGCTCGGTGAACCTAACGGACGGCACCATCGATACCGCGCAAGCCTGCGACGGCGAAGTTCGCCTCAATGGCGAGGCATTGAGTTGCAATGACGGCTCTCGCGGCTGGCGAGCGATCGATGGCAACACCATCGAGCTCACCGGCTCGGCCTGTCAGGACTGGCGCGGTGCAAGCGCGGAGCTCACAGCCGTGTTTCCGTGCTACGTCGTCGTCCAGTAAGGGGTGACACGTGAGAGGGCCGAGAACGCCGGGGCTCTTGCTCCTCACACTGCTCGCATCGGCGGGCTGTACGCGCACGACTCCGTCGAGCGACTCGGTGCCGCGGGCTGCCAACAATACGCCTCAACAGAACAAGGACATCGCGCGCTACTTGATGCACAGTGAGTACGCGCGCTGGGATGACGGCTCGCAGTTTCAATGCCTCGATAGGCTGTGGCAGGCGGAGAGCCACTGGAACCATCGGGCTCGGAACAAGCGCACGGGCGCATGCGGCGTTCCGCAAGCCTATCCCTGCAACAAGATGTCGGCTTGGGGCAAGACCTACGGCGTCGATCACCGGCGAAACCCATGGCCGCAGATCGCCTGGGGCTTGCAATACATCGACGAGCGCTACGGCACGCCGTGCGCAGCTTGGAAACGCTTTCAGCGGGGCGGCGGCTACTGAGCCGAAGCCGCCATCATCGGCGAATCTACTTCCCGAGGACCTGCTGGACTCGGTTCAGAAGGGCGCGCGAATACATCCGTCCGACGAGTGATTCCCGGGCTTTGTATTGGACCTCCTCCCACTGGCGCTGGGCCCGAAAGAGGTTGATGACTTTGAGCCGCTTCGAAAGGGTCTGAGCGGCCTCATCGTCGATCTTGCGTCCCTGAACGCGGAAGGCCTCTTCGGTCTCGCCCGAGACTTCGTCCAGGTAGTCCCGTGCTTCCTTGGGGAGAGTCTCGAGGTGCTCCTTCCTGATGACGAAGGCACCGTTGACGATGCCACCAGCCTGCTTGGCCATCGTTTTGAGCTTCGTGTGCCATTGGAAGGCCAGCACGCCGACGGAGGACGCGATCACCGTGTCGATGATGCCGGTTTGCAGAGCGGAGTACACTTCGGGCAGGTTGAGCAAGACGCCGTTCGCCCCACACGCTTTGATGAAGGCCCCCATCGTCGCCGAATCGCGCCACACCCACGGCCGGACGTTCTTCATGTCCGAGGGCGAGTAGATCTTGGTCGTGGAGAAGATGCGGGTCTTGCCTGCATCGCCCCAAGCGACGAGCTTGTACCCGGCCTGGTCGAAGAGAGCCTCGAGCTGCGGGGCGAGGTCCTCGCGGACCGCATCGAGCTCGGGATAGCTCCGGATGAGTCCTGGCGCCTCGAGGACGAGCACCTGACGGACGAGCGCGGAAAGACCGGTCGAGGTGATGAGGGCGCCGTCGAGCTGTCCAACCCGCATCTTGCGCACGACGGTGATCTCGTCTCCTGCGATCCCGCCGTAGTACATCTTCATGTCCACTTGCCCGTTGGTCCGCTCCTTCATCCCGACCTTGAGCTTCTGATACTCGTCGCCGAGCGGAGAATCCCGGGGGGCCAATGTGGCGATTCGTAACTGGTAAGCCGCCTCTGCGTGGGCTTCGGTGGTGAACGAGTCACCGCTGATCAGGAGGCCTAGGATGAAGAGAAGTGCGATGTTGCGCATTGGGCATCTAAACACGGAATGCACCCAGACTTCAACGACCGAAAACGGCCTCTTCGAGAGGCGCGAAGCTCCCGCGATGGTCAAACGGAGACGCCAAAGTCCCGCAGGGCGTCGTTTAGCGTGACCTTCTTGTCGGTGCTCGCTTTTCGCCGGCCGATGATCAACGCCACGGGGACTTGGTATTCGCCCGCGGGGAACTTCTTCGGGCGCGTCCCCGGGATGACGACCGAGCGAGGGGGAACGTAACCCTGCGTTTCGACCGGCTCCGGTCCGGAAACGTCGATGATCTTGGTGCTCGCGGTAATCACGACGTTGGCTCCTAGGACGGCTTCCTCCCCGATTCGTGAGCCCTCGACCACGATTGCGCGGGAGCCGAGAAAGGCTCCGTCCTCGATGATGACCGGCCTGGCGCCGGGCGGCTCGAGGACGCCTCCAAGACCGACGCCGCCCGAGAGGTGGACCCCTTTTCCAACCTGCGCACACGAGCCGACGGTCGCCCAGGTGTCGACCATCGAGCCGGCGCCGACGTAGGCGCCGATGTTCACGTACCCCGGCATCAAGATGACGCCGGGCTCCAGGTGGGCGCCGTACCGAACCGTTCCGGGCGGCACCACGCGCACGCCCTGTTGGTCGAGGTCCCTCTTGAGCGGGATCTTGTCGTGGTATTCGTAGGCGCCGACCTCCACCCGCTCCATGGGACGGATGCCGAAGTAGAGAAGAATCGCCTGCTTGGTCCAGGCATGCACGGTCCACTCCCCGTCGCCGCCGCGCGTGGCGACGCGAATCTTGCCCTTGTCGAGAAGCTCGATGGTTTCCTCGACCGCGCCGCGAACCCGAACATCCTCGAGCATCGAGCGATCTTCGAAGGCCTGCTCGATCAGTGGGCGCAGCTCGCTTTCGCTCGGGTGGCTCATCGCCTACCTGAGGAGGTACTCGGGAAAGAAGTACGCAACCTCGACTCTGCCATTCTCGACGCTGTCCGAGCCATGGCATGCGTTTTCGCCGATGTCGGTGCCGTAGGCCTTGCGGATGGTTCCCTCGTCGGCCTCTTCGGGGTTCGTGGCACCCATGAGAGTCCGGTAGCGAGCTACGGCACCTTTGCCCTCGAGGGCGGTCACGACCACCGGGCCTCGCGTCATGAACTCGACGAGCTCGCCGAAAAACGGACGGTTTCTGTGAACCTCGTAGAAGCCCTCGGCCTGCGAGCGACTGAGCTGCAGCATCCGCATGCCCAGGATTGTGAGACCTGCGCCCTCGATCATGGCCAGTATGTTGCCGATGTTGTTCTGCTCGACGGCGTCGGGCTTGATGATGCTGAGCGTGCGTTCGACCGCCATGTGGGCTCCTCTTTTCAATCCTGTTCTTTGGTTAGACCGGCCCTTTCGTAGCGCGTTTTGCTTGCTCGGCAATCGCTTCGGCAAAGGCCGCAATATGCGCGGAGATGACTGCTGGATGCTCTTCTTGAAGGAAGTGGCGAGCGTCGACCATGTGCTCGGCGCGGAGCGGAAAGACCTGCTTGATGTAATCGAGCTGTGCCTTGGGGATCGCGATCTCTTGCTCACCCCAGACGAGCTGCATGGGTTTGTCGATGGCTAGCAGGCCATCGCGAAGATAGTCGCGGTGCTCCTCGGTCAGGTCGAAGCCGTCCATGATCGCGAGGAAGCTGTGATGGCCCCCGTTGTTCTTCAGTAGGTAGATGTAGCTTTCAATCACGTCCCGGTCGACGGCGTCGGGATTCTTGACCCCGGTCTGCCTGAAGAGTTGCAGCATCATGCTGGGGTTCATCGTGGAAAACACTAGGTGCCGCAGGACAGGCACCCGAAAGGTCCACATCGGAAACGGCGGGGTGAAGTGGGCCACGTCCATCAAGGTGTTCGTGACCGTGATCGAGCGCACCTTCACGGGGTTCTGAATCGCCCACTCCGCCCCGATGGGCCCCGCGATGTCGTGCAGAACCAGATGAACCGGAGGAAGAGCAAGCGTGTCGACGACACGGCCGACCCACTCCGCGAGCGCGTGCCAGCCGTAATCGAGGTCCTTCGGCTTATCGCTCAGGCCGACGCCCGGAAAGTCGAAGCTGATCGCACGAAGCCCGCGCCCCGCAAGCTCGGGAAGCATCTTTCGATAGAGGAAGGAGCTAGAAGGAACGCCGTGCAGCAACAGCACCGGTTCACCCTCTCCCTCCTCGCGGACGAAGATGTGCTGGCCATCCGAGACGATCCGTTTGCCTGCCGCTTCGTGCTCCTCGACCAGCCTGGGCTTTCGCATACCGGCACCGCCTTGGTGAAGTCGGCCGAAGCCTAGACCAGGTGGGCGACGGCGGCAGCCTCTTCTTGAAGCTCGGCCGCCGTGGCCTCGAGCCTTGCCCGGCTGAAGTCGTTGATTTCGAGCCCTTGCACGATCGACCATTTTCCACCGCTACAGCTACAAGGAAAGCCATAGACGAGCCCTTCGGGCACCCCGTAGCTGCCTTCTGAAGGAACGGCCATCGAGGCCCAGTCTCCGCGGGGGGTACCGAGGTGCCAATCGCGAACGTGATCGATCGCCGCATTCGCGGCGGAGGCAGCGCTCGAGAGCCCCCTCGCCTCGATGATGGCCGCGCCACGCTGTTGGACCAACGGGATGAACTGCTTCTCGATCCAAGCCTGGTCGTCGATGAGCGCGGCGACACTCTTGCCGTCGATCTCGGCGTTGAACAGATCCGGGTACTGCGTCGCCGAGTGATTGCCCCAAATCGTGACTTTCTTGATGCTCGTGACAGGACGTCCCGTCTTGGTCGCGACCTGCGAGATCGCGCGGTTCTGATCGAGTCGCACCATCGCGCTGAAGCACGCCGGGTCGAGGTCAGGTGCATTCTTCATCGCGATGTAGCAGTTCGTGTTGGCGGGATTGCCAACCACCAGCACCTTGACCTCACGGCTCGCCACCTGGCTGAGCGCCTTGCCCTGGCCCGTGAAGATGGCGCCATTTGCCTCGAGGAGGTCCTTGCGAAGCATTCCCTTGGTTCGGGGCCGAGCGCCGACGAGCAGGGCGACATCGACGTCTTTGAAGCCCGCGACTGGATCGTCGCTGGCCTCCATTCCGGCGAGGAGCGGAAACGCGCAGTCTTCGAGCTCCATCATCACACCGCTCACGGCCTTCATCGCAGGCGGAATGTCGATGAGATGGAGGATGACTGGTTGGTCGCCCCCAAGCATCTCTCCTGCTGCAATTCGAAAGAGAAGGCTATAGCCAATCTGACCTGCGGCACCTGTGACCGCGACACGCATTGGTTTCTTCGACATCGTTCACTCCCTCCTAGAGAAGGCTCTTCAGTGTGGTGCCCATGTCGGACGGCGTTGGCGCGACCTTCACGCCAGCGTTTTCGAGGGCTTCAATCTTTGCGTCCGCGGTTCCCTTTCCGCCGCTGATGATGGCGCCCGCATGTCCCATGCGCTTGCCTGGAGGCGCGGTGCGGCCCGCGATGAATCCGGCAACGGGCTTGTCGAAGTTCTCTTTGATCCATCCCGCGGCCTGTTCCTCCGCGTTGCCGCCGATCTCACCGATCAGGATCACTCCATCCGTGTCGGGGTCCTCGTTGAATAGCCTGAGGACGTCGATGAAATCGGTTCCATTGATGGGGTCTCCGCCAATCCCGACGGCCGTGCTCTGGCCGATGCCGAGCGCGGTCAGCTGGCCGACCGCCTCGTAGGTCAACGTACCGCTCTTGGAAACGACCCCGATGCGACCCGCCATGTGCACGTGGCCTGGCATGATTCCTATCTTGCACTCCCCTGGCGTGATGACGCCGGGGCAGTTCGGACCGACGAGACGAGTCTTGTTCTGAGAATCCAAGACCCGTCGAACCTTGATCATGTCCATCACGGGGATGCCTTCGGTGATGCAGACGACCAACGGCACCTCCGCGTCGACCGCTTCGAGGATCGCGTCCGCGGCAAACGGCGGGGGAACGAAGATACAAGATGCGTTGGCCCCGGTCTGCCGCACGACGTCACGCATCGTGTCGTAAACGGGGACACCCAGGAGCGATTGGCCGCCCCTGCCAGGCGTGCATCCGGCGACGACCTTCGTGCCGTACGCGATCATCTGCTCGGTGTGGAACTGGCCGACGCTTCCGGTCATGCCCTGAACGACGAGCTTGGTGTCTTTGTTGACGAGAATCGACATCGCCCCTATCCCCTTGCCAGCTCGACGATTTTCTGAGCTCCCTCGGCCATCGTCGAGGCGGACGTGATCGCGAGCCCCGAGTTGTCGAGGATTTTCCGACCCTCTTCGACCTTCGTGCCCTCGAGGCGAACGACCAGCGGCACTTGAAGCCCGAGCTCCTTGGTCGCCGCGACCACGCCGTTGGCGATGGTGTCACACCTCATGATCCCTCCGAAGATGTTCACGAAGATGCCCTTCACGGCGTCCGACTCGAGGATGATCCGAAACGCCTTGGTCACGGCCTCCTGACTTGCGCCGCCACCGACATCGAGGAAGTTCGCCGGCTCGCCGCCATAGTGCTTGATCGTGTCCATCGTGCTCATGGCCAAACCGGCGCCGTTGACGAGGCAACCGATGTTGCCGTCGAGCTGGATGAACGAAAGCCCGGCCTCCTTGGCTTCGGTCTCGGTCTGGGCTTCCTCGGAGAGGTCGCGCACCGAGTCCCAGTACTCCTGGTGGCGAAACTCCGCGTTGGAGTCGAAGTTCACCTTGGCATCGAGCGCGACGACCCGTTCATCCTCGGTTAGAACGAGAGGGTTGATCTCCGCAATCGAGCAATCCTCCTGCTCGAAGAGCTTTGCGAGTCCGGTGACGAGCGTGGAGAAGCTCTTCTGTTCCTGCTTCGAGAGCCCGAGTCCAAACGCGAGCTGCCGGATCTGATAGCTTTGCAAGCCAACGGCGGGATCGACGATGACGGTCTGAATCTTGTCTGGCGTCTTCGCGGCAACCTCCTCGATGTTCACACCGCCCTCGGTCGACGCCATGATCGCGATCCGACGGCTCTCGCGGTCTACGACGAGAGCTAGGTAGAGCTCGCTCTTGATCGCAAGGCCCTGCTCGACGAGCAGGCGCTGCACGACTTTGCCCTCGGGACCGGTCTGATGAGTCACCAGTGTCTTGCCGAGGATCTCGGTGGCAGCTCGCGTCGCGGCCTCGACACCTTTGACGACCTTGACGCCGCCCGCCTTGCCCCGGCCGCCAGCATGAATCTGCGCCTTGACGACGACGACCTCGTTTCCGGTTTCTTCGATGAGCTTCCTGGCGGCCTCGGTCGCCTCGTCGACGGACATGCAGGCGATACCCTTTGGCACGGGAATGCCGTACTTCCGGTAGAGCTCTTTGGCCTGGTACTCGTGAATGTTCACGCTGGGTGCCTCCTCGGAGTGTGCATCGCGCTCAGAGCCTCAGCCCATGTGCTCGATGATGTTGTCGCCGAATTCGGAACATTTGATCGTCGTCGCACCGTCCATGAGGCGCGCAAAGTCATAGGTGACGCGCTTCGAGCTGATCGCCCCCTCGACTCCCTGAATCACGAGGTCGGCTGCCTCGTTCCAGCCGAGGTGGCGAAACATCATCTCGCCGCTGAGAATGACCGAGCTCGGGTTGACCTTGTCCTGATCGGCATACTTGGGCGCCGTGCCGTGCGTGGCCTCGAAGATTGCGTGACCCGTCACGTAGTTGGCGTTGCCGCCCGGTGCGATGCCGATGCCACCGACCTGCGCGGCCAGCGCATCCGAAAGATAGTCACCGTTGAGGTTCAGGGTGGCGATCACCTCGAACTCGCGGGGGCGCGTGAGAATCTGCTGCAAGGCAATGTCCGCGATGGCGTCCTTCACGATCACCGCCCCGCGCTTCTGGGCCGCCGCCTGCTCTGCATTGGCGGCCGCCTCACCCTTTTCGGCAACCGTGCGATCCCACTGACCCCAGGTGTACACCTTGTCGCCGAACTCTCGTTCCGCCACGGCGAATCCCCAGTTTCGGAAGGCTCCCTCGGTGTACTTCATGATGTTGCCCTTGTGAACGAGGGTGACGCTCTTGCGCTTCTGCTCGAGGGCGAACTCGACGGCCGCCCGCACGAGGCGCTCGGTGCCTTCAATCGAGACGGGCTTGAGACCCAAGCCGGTGGTTTTCGGAAACCGAATCTTCTTGAATCGCGCGGGAAATTCCTTCTCGAGGAACGCGAGCATTCGCTTCGCGTCATCGGTGCCCTGCTCCCATTCGATGCCGGCGTAGATGTCCTCCGTGTTCTCGCGGAAGATCACCATGTCGACGTCTTGCGGCCTCTTGACCGGGGATGGCACGCCTTCGAACCAGCGGACGGGCCGGAGGCAGACGTAGAGGTCGAGCATTTGGCGTAGCGCCACGTTGAGAGAGCGGATCCCGCCGCCAATCGGAGTCGTCAGCGGGCCCTTGATGCCGACGAGGTATTCACGGAAGCCCTCGACGGTGTCATCCGGCAGCCAACTGCCAAACTGGTCATAGGCTTTCTGGCCGGCGTAGACCTCCCACCAGGCGATCTTCTTCTTTCCGCCGTATGCCTTCTTCACGGCAGCGTCGAAGACGCGCTGCGACGCGCGCCAGATGTCGCGCCCGGTGCCATCGCCCTCGATGAACGGGATGATGGGGTCGTCAGGAACCTCGAGATGATGCTCCGAACCCATGCGGAGCGGGGTGCCTGAAGTCGGTTGAGGGAAGTCTGCCATGGCGCGATCACCTCCGTGTTGCACTGCGCACTCTCCCGCTGCGCTCGGCGACGGGGCCGCAGGCCTATAGCACGACTCTCCGCGGGCGCCCGGAGTCCGGCTCAGTCTTCTTCCATAGGCAACTCCACGAGGACGCGGCGTTTTCCGACCAAGGTCGAGTTGCGCACGATCTCCTCCAGGTCCGCGGAGGTGACGCCTCGGTAGACCACGGCATCGCGGCGAACGAAGCTCTGAGCATCGGCGATGATGCTCTCTTGAGCGCTCGGATCGTCCGGCAGGGTGATCAGGAGGTAGCGCGCGAAACGATACCCGCCGACATCGTGATCGCCGACCTCGATCTTGGGGGCACCATCGTCATAGAGCTTTTCGACGAACGTCTCCACGTAGTCAGGCCGGCGAACGTACTGCCGGGTCGTCGAGGCCGAGAGGTATGCCCTCGCCTCGTGAAGCTCATACCCCTTTTCACGCAAGGCCCGGTCCACCCAGCGCTCCGCCGCACCGCGGTCACCCTCGCGTGCGGCGGCGAGGCCTTCGAGGCTGGCGTCATGACGCCAGGCGTTCATGCTCCAAGCGAGCGCGAGCGCCGCGACAAACCAAAGCATCTTGGGAAGTGTCAGGTGCGCCAAAATCAGCTCCTGAGCGTGGTAACGAGGTCGTACGCGCCGACCCCGACAAGGTAAATGCCGAAGCCGTCGAAGCCGATGCCAATCCAGTCGGCTTCACCGCGAAAGACCGAGTTGCCCAAGAACCAGTCGATCGCCAGGACGGCGACGCCCGCCACGATGGTGCCGATCGCCTGGACGATGAACTTGCGACGTTGCTGTTGGATCGAAGTGGCCATCAGGGAGGCGCTGATGCGCCGCGGCTGCGCGGATTCAGACGCTGGCTGCATCCGCGGGGCGCTGCTGGCCGCCACTGCCTCATCGACGGAGATGCGGGGCACGTGGGCTGCGGTTGTGGGAGCGAACACGTCGATCGCCGAGACACGGCCGGCAACCAATAGGTCGGCTCCTGGCGGGTGAAAGATCGCGGCGCCCTTTTCACCGCCTCCATTTCGGGCGGGCTTCGTGCTTCGTGCCGGGCGGCATTCGACGACGGCACCGATGGCCTCGAGCGCCTGGCGCATCTCTCCCGCGGCCTTCGCTGGAACGGCATGCTTGACGATCTTGGGCAGCCCCCGTTCGAGAGACTCAGCGCTCGCCGCGTCGAGCCCGAAGGTGCTCTGCAGGCGTTCCGCGGGAGGAGTGTCCCCCGGCTCGAAGCGCATGATCCAAACGTCGAACGTCGCCATCATGGGAGAGAATACCGAAACGATGACCGGTGGGCGATTCCTTGGACAGCTCTGTGTCAAACCCTGAACCGGTGATCATGGTCAGCCGCGGGGATGGTACCGCTCATGCATCGTCCGAAGGTGGTCGTTCGTGACGTGGGTGTAGATCTGCGTGGTCGAAATGTCGGCGTGCCCGAGCATCGTTTGCACGGAGCGTAGATCGGCGCCGCCGGTCAAGAGATGCGTCGCAAACGAGTGGCGTAGCTTGTGCGGGGAGATCGGTTTCGTGATGCCGGCTCTGATTGCGTACCTCTTGACGAGGCGCCAGAAACCCTGGCGTGTCATCGCCGTGCCGCGTGCGGTCACGAAGCAGGCACGGCTAGAGGGCCGTGCCCACTTCGGCCTGATCTCGGCGAGGTACTCTATCATCGCTGCCCGCGCATGGGCCCCGATGGGCACGATGCGCCGCTTGTTCCCTTTGCCCGAGGCGGAGAGAAACCCCTCTTCTAGATTCAGGTCGTTGAGATCAAGCCCGACGAGCTCGCTGACACGCAGGCCAGCCGCATACATCGTGTGCAGCATCGCTCGGTCGCGAACCCGATTCGGTTTCTGCCCGGCGGGGGCGTTCAACAGCTGCAACACCTCGTCCCGGTTCAGGATGTCCGGCAACTTCCTCAAGAGCCGCGGCCCTTCCAACAGCTCCGTAGGATCACGCCGCTGGTGCCCCTCCTGAACCAGAAAGCGAAAGAATCCTCGAATGGCGCTCAACGCCCGCGCCTGGGTCCGAGCACTCAGACCCTCTTGAGAAAGCGTGACGAGATACTCCGCCATGCGCGTTTCATCGACCGCTTCGAGCGACTCACGCTCATCTCCCAGCCACGCGCCGAAACGAGCCAAATCGTGGGCATACCCCTCCACGGTGTGTTTCGACAGGCCACGCTCGACGCGCAGATGCTGAATGTAGTGATCCAACGCACCGTCAAAGGCGGTGGACATACCCATGACTACCACAGTCCGATCGGTCGGCCCATTTTGTGTACGTTCGTACCCGACCTGTGGGCCTCACTTCGTTGATGCGGATCGCAGCGCATGGTATTTTGAATAGGTAAACCCATGAAAAACGACTCGACTTACCCTTTGCTTGGATATCCCGACCATGAGTAGGCTCATCGGATACGTCGCGAATCGAGCCGACCGAATGCGTGATGCGCTCTACCAAGAGCGAGCGGTGCTCCGCCAGGAGGCGGCTCCAACCAATGCCAGCGGCTGGGGCATCGGCTTCTATCACGGGGACGAGGTGCTCCACAAAAAGCGTCCGACCCGACCAGGAGAGCGCGTCGACTGGGAGAACATCGCTGGCGATGTTCGTTCGGATTGTGCGGTGTTGCACATGCGTCAGCCTACGGTTGGAGACTTTCGCGCGGAGAATGCACACCCGTTCCGAATGAGAAGCTGGCTCTTCGCCCACCAAGGCACGATCCGCCGCTTCGACGCGATCCGACCGAATCTTCACCAGATGATTCCAGACTTCCTCCGGCGCAACATCCGGGGAGACACGGACAGCGAGTATCTGTTCCACACGGTGCTCACCTTTCTCCACGACGCCGGACAACTGGACAATCCCGACGTCAATGAGGCGCAGGCTCTGCCGGCGATCAGCGCTGCGGTCACGCTGGTCGAACGCCTCGCCGCCGAAGTCGGCAGCAAGGAGAGCGGCCTGAGCTTCATACTGACCAACGGTCGCTCGATGTACGCGCTCCGTCATGCCGCGCCGATGGTGTACGTGGAGCGCCAGGGGCTGCACGATCCGCCCGAGGATTACGTGCCTCCGCCGGTCGGCAGCACTCAGTTGCGTTATGTGATGGTGGTCAGCGGCATCGACGACAGTCCGGTTGGTTATGAAGCCGTGCCGGAACGTGCGGTTGCCGTCATCGATCGGACCCTGGGCGTGACGATCCACGCGCTTTGAGTAGAATGAACCCGTGAACGGAGAGGACGAGCTCATCGTGGTCCTTTGCACCGTGCCAGAAGCAGAGACGGCGCAGAGGCTCGCCAACGGTTTGATCGAGGCACGGCTGGCGGCCTGCGTCAACGCGATTCCCGGAGTGAAGTCGTACTATCGGTGGCAGGGAAAGATCGAGGCCGAGTCAGAGATTCAACTGGTGATCAAAACACGGCTTGGCCGATTCGATGCACTGGCCGCGTGGATCGAGGCGAATCATCCGTACGAGCTCCCGGAAATCGTGGCGATACCGTCAGATCGTGCGAGCGAGGCGTACCTCGCGTGGGCGCTAGAGCAGACCACCTGAGCCGCGTTACCGCCTGACTCTCAGGCTTCGCCGACGCTGCGGACGTTCGGCGCGACGTCGAAGACGCCGCGGCGCTTGGCCTTGGCGAGAATGCGCAGTGCATCCCGATAGCCACGCCTGAGCATGGCCCTGGCCGGCAGTCTCGACGTGAACGGCAAGCGTCCGAGGTCAGGGGATACGACCAGCACCTGGATCTGCGGGTACATCTTGTGGATCAGGTCGATTCCGCGCTTTTCTTTCTCGTTGAGAACGATGTTCAACGATTGGCGGGCCACGGCGAGTCCGCCGTGGTGGACCAACGACCGGCTGCCGGCTCGACCCACGTGCGGTCGATAGACGTTGGAGATGATCACGACGTCGGCGCCAGCCTCGACCGCCAGGTCGATGCTCAGCGTCCGCACGACCTCGCCATCGATGTAGAAGCGATCGCCGATGCGGTGCGGACGAAACAGCACCGGGACGCAAGACGAGGCGGCCAGGGCCTTGCTGATCGGCACGTCCTCACGGTACCCGCGGCCAAAGACGACGCGCCCGCGCCCGTCTACATCGGCCGCCGTGATCAACAGGTGCTTGTCGAGCTTGCGAAAATCATCCGTCGGCAACTGCTCGGCGACGAATCGCTCGAAGCGATCGATCGAGAAGAGACCGCTGGTAAGGTAACCCAGGCTCCGGCGTTGCTCTCGATTCGGCAGACCGAGAAAGTAGCGGGCCTTCAGTGGCGGGGCCTCGAGACCGCGCTGCCAGAACGGGCGAAACCAGTCGATCAGTTGTGCCGGGGTATAGCCCTGAGCGTAGAACGCACCAGCGATCGCCCCAGCGGAGGCCCCGACGCAGATGTCGGCTTCGACGCCGAGCTCCTCCATCGCGCGAAGCACGCCGATGTGAGCTACGCCCTTCGCGGCGCCACCGGAACCTACGAATGCAACACGCGGCCGGCCCATCACTTCCAAACTTGCCACACCCGACGGCCAGAGTCGATGCTCAATCCCGGCTCACTCTGGAGCGCTCGCCGGCGGTGCGGCGGCAGCCTTCGTCCCGAGGAAGGCCGAGCGCGTGACCTCACGAAGGAGCGCCCTCGCATCAGGAGCCAACGCGGACCTCGGCCATTTCCTGATCAGCGTCTTGAGCGCCTCGCGCGCCGTGTCGAGGTCGCCGAGGTCGCGAGCGCAGAGCGCGACCAGCCACCAACCATCGGGCTGCAACGCGGAGTCGGTCGTTTGGTCGGCTACCTGTTGGGCCAACACGAGCGCCTCGGCAGCGCGCTTTTCTTTTCGCAGCGCCGTGGCGAGGCTTCGCTTCACGGCGGGGATGTGCGAACCGTTGGGATAAAGCTCGATCGCCTCCTCGAAATGCTTGATCGCCTCTGCCTGCTTCTTCCCCTCCGAGAGCGCCAGACCCTTCTGGTAGGCCTCGAGCGAGAGATCCTGCCGAAATCGCTGCTCGAAATCCCGAAACGCTGCCGCCTCGGCGGGTGAAAGCGCCTCTTTGGCGATAGCTGGGTACCCACGGACGACTTCGACCCGGTCGCGGGCTCGAATCAGCTCGTAGTATTTCGCTGCTTTCGCGGCTGCCGTGGCTCGGTCCGATGCTCGGCTTATCTCGTCGCCGAGATCGCCACGAAGCTCTTCCACCTTCGTTTCGGCGTCGGCCATCTCGGAGCGGACACCACTGATTTGCGCGTCGAAATAGAGCTTCAGCCCAGCAAAGGACACGAGGCCAATCACGGCTATCGCAACCCAGCTGTTCCAGTTTAGGCGCCGCTCATAGCCTGCCTGGCGTTTTGCAATCGATTTGATGTCGGCACCGAGGGCGTTGACCAGATTGTTCGTCTTGATGATCAGAGCGCGGCTCTCGACGATTTCTTTCTTGATCTGGCGCGCCTCGTCGTCGAAATCTCGCATGATATGCGGAGTACAACCGACCCGCGTGCGAAGCAAGGGCAGCGCTTGACGGGGTCGATGCCGCCGCCTAAAAGCCGACCCGTGAAGGACTTCCTGTTGCTGCGCCTCGTGACCGTGCTCGCGGTTTCGATGATTGCGGGCTGTAATCCGCCTGCCGACTATGCGTTGGTCGGGAGCGCCTACGTGCCTGCGGCAAACGGGGAGATCCGCATCGAAAAAATAGACCGGGAGCAAATCCTCATCACCCTGATGCTCGACCACCTGGTCTCCCCGGATCGGATCGAGCTTGGACTGACGCACTACGTCGTTTGGTTCACCCCAGTCGGGGAGTATCCGTCGCGTCAGGCACTGCTCGACTATGATCCAAAGGCCCAAGTCGGACGTGCATCGATACCGACCTCGTTGCGGGAGTTCGAGCTTCAGATCACCGCCGAGAATAGCGAGACCCCCAATCAACCGAGCGACCTTCTCGTCGCCTCCCAGAAGATTCGCGAGAACTGATCCCATGGCAGACACATCAGACATCAAGAAGGGCTTCAAGATGCTCATCGACGGCGTGCCATACGCCGTGGTCGATCATCAATTCGTGAAGCCCGGCAAAGGCCAAGCCTTCATTCGCACACGCATCAAGAACATGATGACGGGCGCCGTGATCGATCGAACGTTCAAGAGCGGCGAAAAGCTCGACAAGGCCGACACCGAAGAACGGACGATGCAGTACCTCTACCCGGAGGGCGACGCACGTATCTTCATGGACACTCAGAGTTACGAACAGCTCTCTCTGTCGAACGAGCAGTTGGGTGAAAGCGTGCACTATCTCCTCGATGGGACCCGGGTCGACGTCATGCTCTTCGAGGGCCGCCCGATCGGGGTGACGCCACCGACGTTCGTCGAGCTCACGGTCACCGAGACGGAGCCTGGGTTCAAGGGCGACACGAGCAGCAACACCACGAAGCCAGCGACCCTCGAGACGGGTCTACAGGTCAACGTACCGCTCTTCGTCAACACCGGCGACAAGCTCAAGATCGACACGCGCACCGGCGCCTACGTCGAGCGCGTCAAAGGCTGAATATCCGAGTGCCGGCCCCGGCCGATCCGACCCTGCTTCAGGTCTTGGAGCTTCGCGCCCGGCTCATCGATGCAATCCGGCGGTTCTTCATAGAGCGCGATTTCATCGAGGTAGACACGCCGTCGATCGTGCCGTCCCCCGGAATGGACGTCCATCTAGCGGCATTCGAGGTTCGAGATCCGAGAGGCGAGCGAGCCGGTTGGCTCGCCACCAGCCCCGAGTATCAGATGAAGCGCTTACTCAGCGCGGGCGCGAGCCGTATCTTTCAGCTATGCCGATCCTATCGAGGACAGGAGCACGGCCCGCATCACGAGCGCGAGTTCACGATGCTCGAATGGTACCGCGCCCACTCGACCTCCGACGACGTGATCCGGGATACCGAAGAGCTGACAGCCTACGTGGCGAATGCCCTGGACCAACCGGCACCCGAGCTTCAGCCGCCTTGGCAGAGACTGACGGTCGACGAGGCGCTTCAGTTCTTCGCAAACGTCCGACTGGATGCGATGTCAAGCGACGAAGAGGGTTTCTTTCGATTGTGGGCCGAAGAGGTCCAGCCGCATCTCGGGGGCGAGCGTCCTGTCGTGGTGACCGATTGGCCGTCTTCGATGGCATCTCTCGCGAAGCTCAAACCGAACGGGATGGCTGACCGGTTCGAGGTTTTCTTTCGCGGCGTCGAGCTATGCAACGGGTTTGGTGAGCTGACCGACGCGCAGGAACAACGACGCCGGTTCGAGCGCGACCAGGCCGACCGCCGGGCAGCCGGGGTCCCCGTCTATCCGATCGACGAGCGATTCTTGGCGGATCTCGAGAGAGGCCTGCCCGAAAGCGGTGGCAACGCGCTCGGGGTCGACCGGCTCCTCATGCTGCTCGTCGGCGCGGACTCGATCCAAGCCGTGATGCCGTTTCCCACGCAGCACCTCTAGGCGTCGGAAGGCCTCTCGATTCGTCCGACGGGGCTACGCGCCGCGCTCTTCGGCCTTCGCGCGCTCCCACATTTCGTCGAGCGCGGGCTCGTCGTAGTCGCGCAGGCTCTTGCCCGCGGCCTCGGCAGCGAGCTCGCAATGCCGAAAACGCGATGAGAACCTGTTGAGCGAAGCCCGCAGCGCCGCTTCCGGGTCGAGCCCCTGCTTGCGGCCATAGGTTGCGAGCGCGAACAATAGATCACCGAGCTCGTGCTCGAGTGCGGCTTTGTCTCCATGAGCGGCGGCCTCGTCGAGCTCTTTCAGCTCCTCGTCGATCTTGGCGCGCGGGCCTCCGGCATCGGGCCAGTCGTAGCCGACCGCACTCGCCTTCTCTCCGATGCGCACCGCACGCAAGAGCCCCGGTAACGCGACTGGGACTCCGCCGAGCGCGCCATGTTCTTTCTTTTCTCCGGCCTTGATGGCTTCCCAGCTGTTGATGGCGCCGCTGGCATCATCCACTTTCTCGTCTCCGAAAACCCAGGGGTGCCGGCGAACGAGCTTGTCGTGAATCGCTCCGACCACCCCGTCGATGTCGAACCAACCTTTTTGCTCCGTGAGGGCCGCCTGGAAGACGACCTGCAGCAGAAGGTCACCCAGCTCTTCCCTGAGCCTCTCCGGTGTGCCGTGATCGATGGCATCGACGACCTCGTGTGCCTCTTCGATCACGTACTGGCGAAGAGTCTCGAGTGTCTGCTCTCGATCCCAGGGACACCCGTCCGGACCGAGCAGTGTGCGCATCAGATCGACGAGGCGCGATAACGACTTACCTTGCTCACTCACCGGGCGGCTCTAGCACAAGCGGTTGACGAGACCCAGCAGCAGGCGTCATCTTGCCGACTTATGGCGTACGCGAAGAGCGCTGTGAGCTCGCAGCAGATCATCGACGCGGCAATTCGCGTTCTTGCGCGCCAGGGCTACGCGAGGACCAGTCTGCTCGAGATCGCCAAAGAGGCGGGCATGAGCAAAGGCGCCCTTCACTATCACTACCCGACGAAGGATGCGCTGATTCATGCGGTGCTCGAAACGGCGTGTAACGTCGTGCAGGCGCGCACGGTTCAGGCGTGGTCGCCATCGGACGACCCGTTCCAGGCCCTTCGGAAGTCTCTCACGGAGCTCTGGGCAACGCGGGCCGAGCGCACCGATGAAGCGCTGGTCGTCGCGGATCTGCTGGCGTTGAGCCTCTATGACGAGTCGCTCCGTCCTACGCTCGCCGAGTTCTACGAGCTCAGTGCCCGGCAGATTCGAGACTATCTGGAGAAGACCCTGATGTCAGCGGGGTTCGAGCCCCGAATCTCTCTCGAGATGCTGCCCCGAATCGTCATCGGTCTGCTCGATGGTCTCGTGATGCAAGCATTCGTCGACCCGGAAGCGCTGACTCCGGACGACGTCGTGAACGCCATAGAGACCATTGCCATCTCGATCTTCGCGGGGGGCTCGAGCAAGTGAGTGCGCTCGAAACGGTGCGCGCTCAAGATGGCGCAGTTAGGGTGCTCCTGCGAGCGTCCGAGCAGGGCCGATTGGCGTCTGCCTACCTGTTCGACGGACCGAGCGGCGTCGGCAAGGAGCTCACGGCTCTTTGTCTCGCCAGCGACGTCATCGCGGGTTCCGATCAGCACATTGCAAATCGAATCCGAGTGGGCACGCATCCCGATGTTCGGGTCTTTCGGCCTCGGGACGAGGGCAAGCGCAACATCCAAGTCGAAGTGCTTCGATCCGAGATCCTTCCTCTCGCGCAGTTTGCGCCTTTCGAAGCGGGGTCGACGTTCTTCATCTTTCCCGAGGCCGACGTTTCTTTCCCTGCCTTTCAGCCGGAGGCCGCAAACGCTCTGCTCAAGACACTCGAGGAACCGCGCCCGAACGTGCACTTCATCCTCACCTCGGAGCGCCCCGACTCTTTGCTGCCAACCATCCGATCGAGGTGCCAACGAGTTCGATTCGGGCGGCTTCCGAATGGGGTCCTCCGCGACATCCTCGAGTCCGCGGGCGCGCCCGGGGACTGCATCGCGCCCGCAGTCGCTTTGAGCGCGGGCCGGGCAGATCTCGCGCTCGCTCTCGCGAACGATGGCAACGTCGACGCCTTGACGGAGCTGGTGATGTCGGTCGATGACGCGGTCCGCGACTCTGGTCCGGGAACTCTGGTGGAGCTGTCCGAGGAGCTGGCGAGGCGGGACGACCTCGAGCTCGCTCTTCTCACGCTCCAGCTCCTCTACCGGGACTTCGCGGTGACCTCATTAGGACCGTCGACCGGAGAGCTCGGCTTCTCGATTCACGAAGAGGCGCTTCAGGAGCGGGCAAGGTCGATCTCACCGAGCGCGGCGGCGGCTCGGGTGTCCCTCATTCACGAGTGCGTGCAGTCCATTCACCAAAACGCCAATCGTCAGGTAGCCATCGACTCGCTGCTCTTTGGTCTTCGAAACTTGCGCTAGGTGGCGCATCGGCCGAATTTGGCTAGTCTCGACCGCGAAATGGGTCGTCCCTTCTACGTCACCACGCCGATCTACTACGTCAACGATCGGCCGCACATCGGGCACGCGTACTCTACCGTGGCTGCGGACGTAGTTTCCCGTTATCAGCGCCTCCGCGGGAGGCCCACATACTTTCTGACCGGGCTCGACGAGCATGGTCTGAAGATCGAGCGGCGCGCCAAGGAAGAAGGTCTCGCCCCGCAAGAGTTCGTCGACCGGATGGCGGCGCCTTTTCGTTTGGCTTGGGAAGAGCTCGGGTGCGCCCATGACGGCTTCATCCGGACGACTTCGACGCAGCATCGCGAACGGGTTCAGGCGCTCTGGAAACTGATGCAAGAGGCGGGTGACGTTTATCTCGATGACTACGAGGACTGGTATTGCGTGGGATGCGAGTCCTTCAAGACCGAGAAGGAGCTGCTCGAAGGTAACCTCTGCGCGATCCATCAGAAGCCCGTCGAGCGCATCAAGGAGCGCAGCTACTTCTTCCGCCTGAGCAACTACACACGGCCGCTCCTCGACTTCTACGAGGCCAATCCGGGTTTCGTTCAGCCCGAGGCTCGTTTCAACGAGGTGAGGTCCTTCGTGAAAGAGGGGCTGCGCGATCTATCGATCTCACGAACGAGCTTTCGATGGGGCATCCCGGTGCCAGAGGATCCGGCTCACGTCGTCTACGTCTGGCTCGATGCGCTCATGAACTACGTGAGCGCGCTCGGCGGACCGGCCGGCGAGGGGCAGGCCCCGCTGTACGACGAGTTCTGGCGGTCCTCGGAGGCGATCATCCACATCGTGGGCAAAGACATCCTACGGTTTCACGCGATCTATTGGCCCGCGTTTCTCATGAGCGCCGGAATTCGACTTCCGACCCAAGTCTGGGCGCACGGCTGGCTCACGGTGAACGGCGAAAAGATGTCGAAGTCCCTCGGCAACTTCCTTCCGCCCGGCCCTTTGGTCGAAGCCTTCGGAGCGGACGTCCTGCGCTATTACTTCATGCGCGAGGTCGGCTTCGGGCAAGACGGCGACTTCAGCCACCGGAACCTGCTCAATCGATACAACGGCGAGCTCGCCAACGGCCTCGGCAACCTGATGAACCGGATCGTCGCGAGCATCGTGAAAAAGAGCTTCGACGGCCGTGTGCCGGGCGTCGATCTCGAGGACCTCGAGCAAGTGGATCTGCGGCTCATCGGCCAGGCAAAGGCTGCGTCGCAGGAGGCGGCGAGGCACCTCGAAGCGCTGGCATTCCATCGCGCCCTCGACGTCACGTGGGAGCTCGTTGCGGCGGCGAACAAATACGTCGACTCGACCGAACCTTGGAAGCTCGCGAAGCAGGCTGACCAGACGCGGCTCGGACAAGTCTGCTACACGGTGCTCGAAACGCTGCGATGGCTTTCGATCATGTTGTTCCCCGTGATGCCCGCAAAGTGCAACGAGCTGCGCCGGCAGATTGGAATGCCACCCTTGCTTCCGACCGAGCAGGTCGACCTGTGGCCGAGCGCCTGGGGCGGGCTGCGTCCGGGCGCTCAGACACGAACCGCGACACCGCTCTTCCCGAGGTTCGACGAAAGTCAGGAGCGCTCGATCTTGGAGCGGCTCGGTGTCGAGGCTCCTCGAGCAGAAACCCAAAAAGGCCCCCCCATGACGCACGACGAACGACCCAAAAACGGCTTCATCGAGATCGAAGACTTCGCCAAGGTGGACATCCGGATCGCCTTGGTTCAAGCGGCAGAGAAGGTCGAAAAGAGCAACAAGCTGCTCAGGCTGACCGTCGATGCCGGCGAAGCGCAGCCGCGGCAGATCGTGGCCGGGATTGCCGAGCACTATGCCCCGGAGGATTTGGTCGGCCGGCGGGTGCTGATCGTGGCCAACTTGAAACCTCGCAAGCTGATGGGCTTGGAGTCGCAGGGGATGGTGCTCGCGGCGAGCGACGACAACGGGCTCTCTGTCGTCGGAATCGACAAAGAAGTGGAGCCTGGGGCGCGCGTGAAGTGATCCCGCCGCTCGAGCCGACCTTCGATGCCGCACTGCGCGACGTGCATGCGCAACACGCGCGCTTCCGCTCTGCCGCGGCGGCACGGCTCGGGAACCCCACTTCGGGCCGAAGCGCCGAAGCGGTGGAAGGTCTGCTTGCCTTGGCGAAGGACGAAGTGGGAGCCGTACGCGAGGCAGCCTACGAGTCGCTCGGCCTGCTCGCCGCGATCGAGGGGCTGAGCGTCGCGCTCGAAGGCTTCGAGGACCCGCATGAGGGCGCGCGCCAGGCGGCTGTCCTCGCCGTCAGCCGAATCGCCCCCGAGGAAGGCGCTCGGGCGATCGCCACTCTGCTCCATGATTCACGGCCGGAGATGCGCTTTTCCGCAATCTGGACCTTGTCCCATCTCGGAGCAGACCATTCTCCCGCCATCGCGGCGGCCCTCGCCGATGAAGACGAGGAGGTCCGCCTCCTCGCCGTGCAGTGCCTAGGTGAGCTCGGTGATTCCGGCCCCTCGGATGCTATCGCAGGATTGCTCGAGGATTCCTCCGACGCGGTTCGATTCGCGGCTGCCACGGCGCTTGCAGCGTTGGGCGACGCGAGGGGTGCACCCCTGCTGCGAACGGCTTTGACCCGACCGGATCGCGCGTTCTCGGCCGCAATCGGGCTTGGCGACCTCGAAGACCGCGACTCACTGGACGCCCTCACGCGTCTTGCCGAAGGCCGATCGCAGTCCCCGATTCTGCGCGCGGCCGCAGCCCGCGCCCTCGTCCTGCTCGGGGATCCGATCGGGGTCGACGTCATCCGCAAGATCGTTCGGAGCTGGCGCATCGAAGCCCGGCAGTACGCGGTGCAGCTCGTGGGCGAGCTCGCGTTGACACCGCTGGTGCCCGACCTCGCTCACGGCTTGCGAAGAAGCCGAAAAGCGGAACAGCCCATCTATGAAACCGCTCTCGAGCAGCTGGCGCCGAAGAGTCTCGAGGCGAGGGCCTTGCTCGCGTCGCTCCGCCAAGCCAAGCACTCTGCGTAAGGGCGCTAGGCGATGCTTTTCGACACACACTGCCATCTGGACGACCCGAGGCTCGTCGGCGAGCTCGACGCTGTCCTAGAGCGTGCGAAAGAAGCGGGCGTACGCCGCATGACCACCATCGGGTGTGCCAACGACGTCGAATCCGTGAGGTCCGCCATCGACATCGCCCGTCGCTACCCGGGCCGGGTCTCAGCCACCGTTGGCGTTCACCCGCACGATGCCAAGCATCTCGACGATGCGCTCTGTGACGCGATTCGCGACGCAGGTACCGACCCCTGCGTGGTCGCGATCGGCGAGACCGGTCTCGATTTTCACTACGATCACTCCCCTCATCCCGCCCAACAGGAAGCGTTCCGGCGTCAGGTCGCGATCGCGAAGGAGCTTCGGAAGCCACTGGTCATCCACACCCGGTCCGCCCCGAGGCAAACGCTCCAGATCCTTCGCGAGGAGGGAGCCAAGCAGGTGGGGGGCATCATTCACTGCTTCAGCGAAGATGCCTCCTTTGCTGCCGCGGCGCTCGATCTCGGTTTCGTCTCCTCGTTCAGCGGAATCGTCACCTTCAGCAAGGCGGTCGAGGTGCAGGAAGCCGCCCTGAAGCAGCCGCCCGACGCCCTCCTCATCGAGACTGACGCGCCCTACCTCGCCCCGGTTCCAAAACGTGGAAAGCGCAATGAACCTGCCTATGTAGCCTATACCGCCGCTCGAATCGCAGAGCTTCGAGGCGACGACCCGGGCGCCCTCGCGGAGACCACCTATGCAAATGCGCTTCGAATCTTCGGAATCCAAGAGGATTCGCGCGTTTAGCGCGCTCAATTCATCCGCTTGACTCGCTCTGGCCCATCACTATTCTTCCGGCCCTTTTCCGGGGAGACCATCTGTGAACACGAATCCCGGCCTCATCGGCACCAAGCTCGGCAATACCCAGATCTTCCTCGACGACGGGGAGGTACGGCGCGTCACCGCGATCAAGGCGGGGCCCTGCGTCGTCGTGGGAAAGCGCACCCCCGACAAAGACGGGTATGCGGCGCTGCAGCTCGGCTTTGGCAGCCGGCGGGATAAGTTGGTTCGCAAGCCGGAGGCGGGTCGGTTCGCGAAGTCCGGAATCGAGGCGCCACGAGTCGTTCGCGAGTTCCGCGTCGATGCGTCGCTGCTCGAACGCTTCGAGGTCGGACAGACGCTGGGTCCTTCCGACATCTTCCGCGACGGCCAGTACGTCGACGTCACCGGCACGAGCAAGGGTCGAGGCTTCACAGGCGTCATGAAGCGTCACAACTTCGCCGGCGCTGGCACGGTCGGTCACGGAACGCACGAGTACAAACGTCACGGCGGCTCGATCGGCATGAACATGACGCCGGGCCACACCCTTCGCGGTATGAAGATGCCCGGCCAGCACGGCAACAAGACCTCGACCATTCTGAACCTTCGCATCGTGAAAGTGCTCGACGACGAGGACATCGTCCTGGTGGAAGGCGGAGTGCCTGGCCCCCGCAACGGGTTCCTCGTGATGAAGGGTGCCGTCAAGAAGGCCCCGGTCGCGCTGCCCGAGCCTCCGGCGAAGGAACCGGCGGCCGACGAAGCCCCGGAAGCACCCCCAGAGGGCTAACTGCCCCCTCGCCGCAAGCAGGATCACCACGGCCGCCGCGCGCGGCGCGAGGGTTACCCTGCGCGTTCGGTCTACAAGCTCCAAGAGATCGATCGACGCGTGGGTCTGTTCGAGAAGGGGCAACGGGTTCTCGATCTCGGAGCAAGCCCCGGGTCGTGGACGCTCTACGCGGCGGAGCGAGTCGGGCCGCAGGGTCGCGTGCTCGGAATCGATCTCGACGCCCCTGAGATCACGCTGCCGAGCCAGGCCGAGATTCGCGCACTCGACGCATTCGACATCGACCCTCGAACGCTCGGCGGGCCGTTCGATGTCGTCATCAGCGACATGGCGCCAAAGACGAGCGGACAGCGTCATGCTGACCAGTACCGAAGCTATGAGCTCGCGATGCGGGCACTCCAACTCGCGAAGGCCGTGCTGAAGCCGGGGGGGACCTTCGTCGCGAAGATCTTCCAAGGCGCCGAATTCGCAGACGCGCGCAATGCGGTCCGCGAGGTGTTCGAGAGAGCTCGGGTCATTCGCCCGGAGGCGACTCGGGACGAGAGCTACGAGGTGTTCCTGGTCGGTTTGGGCTTTCGGACAGTCACTTCTTGAGCGCTTCGAGCCGTGCGCGCGCCCGCTCGGCGTAGGGCCCGTCGGGATCGAGCTGCGCGGCGCGCCTCAAGTGCACCCTCGCTTTGCCGACCTGACCCCGCTTCGCGAGGATCGATCCGTAGGCGTATTGCAGGGCGGGGTCTAGCTCGTTTTGTTGGAGCGCTCGGCGCATGGTCACGTCCGCCTCTTCGAGATCTCCGTTTGCGTAATGGGCCAAGGCCAGCTCCGCGAGAAGCTCGGTGGGCGGGGGATCGGACGCTTGCCGAAGCGCCGTGCGCAACACGGGAACCGCCTCCTCGGGTAAACCCGCTCTGCGGAAGCCCTCGCCGACGGCAATCGACAAGAGAACGTCACCGCGCACGTTCGGCAGCGCGGCGCGGAGCTGCACCGCAGCGTCTTCGGGCCGACCCATGTCGAGCAGCATCATGGCGAGGTTGATGCGCGGAACCGGATCGGTTGGAAGTCGATCGATCGTCGCGAGGTATTCGCGCTCGGCCTCGGCGAGCTTGCCTTGCTCTTCATACGCTAGGCCGAGGTTGAAACGGGCCGCGGTGAGCTCCGGGTCCAAAGCGACCGCGCGCTCGAGCGCGCTCGTCGCTTCGTCGTGCTTGCCAGCCTCTCGCAACAACACGCCCAGGTTGTTGAAGGCCTCTGCGAAGTGCGAGTCGATTTCGGTCGCGCGGCGGTACGCTCGCTCCGCCGAATCGAAGTCACCTCCGGCTTCTTGGACGAGCCCCACGTCGAGCCACGCCCGAGGGTCGCCCGGATTGTCGGCGAGCGCCTGCTCGAGGAGGGCCTTCGCAGCTGCGGCGTTGCCTTCGGCGAGCAATCGCTCCGCGCGTAGCACCTCGGGGCTTGCGGCCGGGCGGCTGACCAATTGGGCCGACTGAGGCTCCGACGGGATGCCCTGATGAGCCCCACAGCCGGCGAGGAGAAGAAAGAGCGCCCATGGGGCAGAAGCACGCCTGATTGGTCTCATGGGGACTTCATGGCGCCTCAGCGCGCGCGTGGAGAGCAAGGATGCGATTGCGTAGCGCCTGCTGCAGCTTCTTCACGCGCTCCGGGTCTTGGACCTTCTTGCCATCGGCTTCCGCGACGTAGAACACGTCAGCCACGCTCTGTCCCTCGGTGTTGACCTTGGCCAGCGCGATGCTCAGGTCCAACCGATGAAGGGTGCTCGCAATTTCGTGCAAGAGGCCGATTCGGTCCCGCGTGAAGACATCCACCACCGTGTATCGTGACGACGCGTTGTTATCGACACTGATGTGTGTTGGAACCTCGGGTCCGCGTCGAACCGACCAGGGGGGCGGAGTGCTCTGCCGCGCAATCAGGTCCTGGGCGGAAATGCGGTTATCGATGCGATGAATGATGTCTTCCTGGAGGGCTGCAGCGAGCCTCGCCGGCATCGGCGTGTTGTCCCCGACCTTGACCCAGAACACATCGAAGACCTCGTCTCCACTCTTTCGCTGTCGCGTGTAGATCTGTGCCGTGAGAATCGAAAGGTCGTGTGCCGCGAACACGGCTGTCAGGTCCGCGAGCAGACCCGAGCGATCCGCTGAAATCACGACCACTTCCTCGACGTCCTCACTCGGGCCGGGCCCGACTCGGACGGTGGCGAGACCCTCGGAGCGGTCCCGGGAGATCCGCGCGTGGGCGCGGACGACATCGACGGGATTCGCGAGAAAGTATCGATCCGGCATCTCGTCGATGAAGCTCTGCAGCTCTTCCTGGCCCGCATCGCCGGCAAAGCCGACGATCGCTTGCAGCTTCACCTCGAGAACGCGGCTCTCGGTATGCGCCGGAATGCTGCCCGACTCGAGCTGGGCGAGCGCTGCGAGATAGAGATCCTCGAGCGCACGCGCCTTCCAAGAGGTCATCGCAGTGGGGTTGACCGTCGAAACGACCGAGACCGTACACAAGAACAGGTCGCGCAAGCGCTCCGGGGTTTGGACCATTCGCGACAACTCGACGAGGCCGCCGGGGTCGTGAATGTCCCGCTGAGTGGCCAATCGGTAGAGCGATCTCTGCTCGCGGACGAGCCAGCCCACGTGCTGCGCATCGACAGGACTGAAGCCGAGACGGAGGGCGACGCTTTCGGCGAGTCGGGAGCCCGCTTCTTCCTGGTTCCGCCCCCGCGTGCGGCCGAGCGAATGCAAGAGGACAGCCAAGAACAAAGGCAATCGCCTCGGAGCCTCAGCCGCCAGTCGAGCCGCCAGGGAGCGCGTTTGGTTGTCCCCGCGGATGAACGACTGAAGCAACTCTACCGCTTTGATGGCATGGATGTCCGCCGTGTAGACGTGAAAAACGTCGTGATAGACGCGACCGACCAGCGGCTCGAACTCGGGAATCATCGCAGAGACCAGCCCGACCTCATGCAACTCGGCAACGGTCGAACCGCTGCGAAAGGGGGACTCATCCACGTTCTTGAGCAGACCCAAGAAGAGCTGCGTCGCTTCTTCGGAATCTTGTAATCGAAGACGCCACCGTTTGTCGGGAGCGATGCGGGCTATTGCATCGAGCGCCGAATGATCTGGACGCTTGTGATGGCGTAGCGCCTGCCGATAGAAGCGGAAGGCGAGCGCCGGGTCGCCATCGAGCCGTTGCGGATGCTCTAGCGTGATGGTGCCGTCCGCCAAGATGATTCCGTGCGCGAGCTTTCGGTAGGTGCTGGCCCGGGCGCGATTCTTCGGACGCGCCCGGTCGAGCATGCGCTCGGCGGTCAGCGCAACGATGCGAGCGTGTCGGTAGTAGGACTGCATGAACTGCTCGACCCCCAGAGTCACGCCATCGACGAACCCGAGCTCTTGCGAGATCTCCTCCTGGTCTCCGAAGGTCAGTCGATCCTGCTGACGGCCGGCGTGCAAGTGAAGAAGATTGCGCACCCGCCAGAGCATCTCTCGCGCGTCCTCGAGCTCTCTCACTTCGCGAGCCAAGAGCGCCCCCGTGCGCACGTAATCTTGCTCGCTCCGGGCTCCCCAACGCGCCCGGGCAGCCCACCCGGCTACGTCCATGTCTCTCAAGCCGCCGCGCCCTTGCTTCACGTCCGGCTCGAGCAGGTAGAGGCTGCCTCCAAAGCGGCGATGGCGTGCTGCCGTGTCTTGCTCCAGGGCCTCGAGGAACTCGAGTAGGTGCGGCTCGAAGACATGCTCGCGCGCGCCGCGCTCGAGATCGTCGAGTAGCGACCCTATGCCGGCGATTCGCCGAAAGTCGATCAAGGTCGTGGTCGTTCGGATGTCTTGACGCGCCAACCGCAGCGTCTCGTCGACGCTTCTGACCGCATGTCCGATGTCTACGCCTAGATCCCACAGTGGGTAGAGCAGGCCCTCGGCGAGCGCACCGACGAATGGGTCCTCCGAGTCGTCACACAGGAACACGACATCGACGTCGCTATTCAGGCCCAAAGTCGACCGGCCGTAGCCGCCGACGGCAACGAGCGCGACGCGTCCCCGAGGTTCGTGGCCGAGGGAACGGGTGGCGGCATCCGAAGCGCAGTACAACGCGCTCAAAAGACCATCGAGGGCTCGCGCATGCGAGCGCGCCGTAGCGACGCCCGGCTCTCCGCGGCGGACCGCATCCTCGAACGCGCGGCGATATCCACCGAGGTAGCCACTACAGGTCTTACCGAGCCCGGGGGCGAGACCACCGAGATCGACGACCGGACTGGATCCATGCGACAACGATCGGCGAGTATGACCGTCCGCTCGGGCGCGAGCAAGCTATTGGCCTAGCGCGTCAGCAGATAAGAAGCGATGCCGGATGCAATCCCGTCGGCCAACGCCCGTCGATAGTTGGGGCGGGTCAGAGCACGCGCCTCCGGCTCGTACGTGAGAAAGGAAGCCTCCACGAGAACCGACGGCATTCGGGCGCCGACCAAGACGTAGAACATCGCCCGTCGCACGCCGCGATCCGAAAGCTCGGGCAGGAACGAGCGGCCCCGTTTGAGGATATGGCGCTGGATCTTTTCTGCGAGCCTCAGCGCCCCTTGCGCCTGAGTCCGCCGATGATATTTGGCGAGCAGACCCTGAATTCCAGTCACCTCCGAGACCCGAGTGCCGTTTTCACGCGCAGCAAGCCGAAGCGCCTGACGATCGTTCGTCGTGTCCAACACGAAGGTGGTGACGCCGCCCCGTCTGACTGGCTCCGTGCTGGCATTCAAATGAATCGACACGAATGCGTCCGCCTCCACCGCATTGGCCAGCGCGCATCGTTCTTCGAGCGACAGGCTGAGGTCGCTCGACCGCGTCAGCATCACCCGCGTCCGTGGCATGATCGCCCGAAGCCGGCTGGCCGTCAGCTCAGCGAGATCCAGAGCCACCTGCGACTCGACCAACGCATGCCGATCGTTCGCGGCCCCGGGTTCGCGGCCGCCGTGCCCTGGGTCCAACACCACCAAAGGCCTTCTCTTGTCCCGTGAGCGCTTCATGGCGCTCACGTCGATGACGATGCGGTACGGATCCGTGAGATAGAAGACCTGGCCCGACGCGCCTGGCTCGAGGTCCAGCACCACGCGGGGGTTCGGGGTAGCGAGCCGCACGCGCCGCAGACCCCCTTGCCCGACGGACTGGGAGACGGGCACGCTACCGTCCCACTCGGTATCTTCGAGCTCGACCGCGATCCTAGCGGGCAGAACGCCCTGTGCCGGAAGCTGGCGTTGACGAAACAGAGGAGCCCCTTCGAATAGAAGAACGACGCGGGCGCTTGCTGCGTCTTCCGCACCGGCACCGTAGATGTCGATGCGTACCAAGCGGGCCTTGTTTCGATCGGGCTCGACCGGCTCCGGGACCTCCGGAATCGGCTTCGAAAGCGCGCCGTCAGGTTCGGTGGACGCGTCGCCCTGGCAGGCCGCCGCAACCAACAGCGATCCCAGCACACAGAGCTTCGATGTTTTTGCTGTACCTCGGATGCGTCGGTGTGTACGCGACCGGCTCATGCCCGTCAACGACGCGCCGCTCGTTGACCGGTCTCAATCGATCGCCTAGCTTCCGCACCATGGCGAGCGTGACCTATCGCGATGCCGGCGTCGACATCGACGCTGGCGAACAACTCGTCGAGAGGATCAAACCTCTCGCGCAGTCGACCCGATCGGAGCACGTGCTCGGCTCAATCGGCGGCTTTGCGGGTCTCTGTTCGCTTCCAACCGACGTCGAGGATCCCGTGCTGGTCTCCGGCACCGACGGCGTGGGGACCAAATTGAAGTTGGCCTTCGAGCTCGGACGTCACGATACAGTGGGCATCGACCTCGTCGCGATGTGCATAAACGACATCATCACCGTGGGTGCGCGCCCCTTGTTCTTCCTCGACTACTTCGCGACGTCGAAGCTCGACGTCGATCAAGGAGAGGCCGTCGTTCGAGGCATTGCGGAGGGCTGCCGGAGGGCAAAGTGCGCCCTTCTCGGAGGCGAGACCGCCGAGCTGCCGGGCTTTTACCGAAGCGGGGAGTACGACCTGGCGGGCTTTGCGGTGGGCGTCGTCAGCCGCAAGCGCATCGTCGATGGGAACGCGGTCCGCCTCGGCGATCGAGTAATCGGCCTCGCATCCTCGGGCTTGCATTCGAACGGCTTCTCACTCGCCAGGCGAGTCTTGTTGGAAGGTGACTCGCCGCTTTCGCTTCACGCTCCGCTCGAATGGGGGGGGACTTTGGGCGACGCCCTACTTCGTCCGACCAGTATCTACGTAGAGGCTGCACGGATCGCGCTGCAGCACGACGTGCATGCGATGTGTCACATCACAGGTGGCGGCCTTCCGGGGAACCTTCCGCGGGTCACGCCGGCAGGTCTTGGAATCGAAATCGATCCGAAATCTTGGAAAACCGACCGCTTGTTCGCACTGATTCGAGAGAGAGGGGGGGTCGCAAACGCCGAGATGTGGCGCACCTTCAACATGGGCGTCGGCTTCGTGATGGTCGTGTCCCCAGAGCGCGCCGCGGGTCTCATGCAAGCCCTGAACACGGCCGGCGAGCGTGCCTTCGCAATGGGCGAGGTCACCAGTCGAGAGGGCGTTTCGTTCTCCTCGTAGAGCCCGCATGGACATCGTGGTTCTAGTTTCTGGTCGCGGCTCGAACTTGAAGGCGATCTGCGACGCGATCGATGCGGGAACGTGTGACACGAACGTCGTGGGGCTCATCTCCGACCGAGCGAAGGCTGCTGCGTTGGAGCTGGCGGAGAAGAGAGGAATCGCGACACGAGTGCTGCCCTTGCGCAAGGGCGATGACCGCGCCGCCTGGAACGAGGCGCTTGCAGAGGAGGTTGCCGCGTTCGAGCCTGCCCTCGTGGTCTTGGCCGGGTTCATGCGCGTGTTGGGGGCACCGCTGCTCTTACGGTTTCCCGGCCGAATCATCAATGTCCACCCGGCTCTACTTCCCTCATTTCCCGGGCATAACGCACCGCAGGAAGCGATCGACGGCGCGGTGCGAATCAGTGGATGCACCGTGCACATCGTGGACGCAGGCGTCGACACCGGTCCGATCATCGCGCAAGCGGCGGTCCCGGTCCTGGCGGGCGATACCGCCGCGACCCTTCACGCCCGAATCCAGGTTCAAGAACATCGGCTCTTGCCCCAAGTGATTCACCAGATCGCGATCGGAGCCATCACACTCGAGCCCCTGCTGGTGAACACGCCCGTGGCGGACCCCACTCGATCACTCACCGTTCCAGATCTCTAGCGCCGTGCCAACCAGCTTCTACGACGTCGCCGTGCTCGGCACACATCTCGAGCCTCTCCTGTGCGCAGCGCTCCTCTCGCGCCAGGGTCTCAGGGTCCTGGTACTCGGCCAAGGTGTGCCCGAACCATCCTACGTGCTCGCTGGCATCGAGGTGGAGCCGCACGGGTGCACGATCACGGGCTGGCAGAGCCCGATTGTTCAGAGCACGCTCGAAGAGCTGGCGCTCCGACAAGACGTTCGTCAACGGATGTTCGATCGGCCGAACGCACTTCAGCTCCTGCTCCCCGACCATAGACTGAAAGTCTACCCCGATGACGACAAGTGGCTCTCGGAGGTCGCGCGGGAGCTCCCGGGCGTTCGGCAGCAAGCCGCGGACATCACGCGAACGTTGGGCGAGGTGCGCGACGAGCTGGATGCGGTGGTCAGCCGGGACTTGTATTGGCCCCCCGAGACGTTCTTCGAACGGCAGCGATTTTCACTGGCAACGGCGGCGCAACGGTACGACCGGCAAGGACAAGGTTGGACGTCATGGAATCAACTCGCAGCGCTGCATCCACTGCGAACCGCGTTCGAGGCGATCCTTCCACACGTCTCGGGTTTGCTTCCGGCTCAGCATTCGGATGCAACTCGTGCGCGATTGCATGGACACGTTCTCTCCGGCGTGGGCGAGCTCACCGGTGGTTGGACCTGGTTTCGAGAGGCCTTGCAGGCGCGCATTCGCTCCTGGGGCAGCGATGTCAGGCCTCGTGACCGAGCGGAGTCGATTCGCCACGAAGGCCGGCGGGGCCACACGATTCGCCTCGCGCGAAGTGACGAGGAGATTGGATGCTCGCAAATCGTCCATGGAACGCCGATCGGAGACCTGTCGCAGCTGCTGCAAGAGCGCGCGTCGATGGCGGCGACGTTCGAGCGCGTGGGCGAGCCTCGTTCGCGCATGTATCGGTCTTCGGTCCATCTTCTAATCGACCGACGCGGCGTTCCAGCAGCCCTCGAGCCCCTGGCCCTGCTGAGCACGGCGGCGGGCATGCCGGAAAAGGCATTCCTCGTGCGAAGGCGGGACGTCGACGGGGATCGAGTCTTGCTCACCCTAGACCGGATGATTGAAGAGCACCTGATCGACACCGCGTCATCACCGCTTCTGTTCGTTCGGGCCGATGCCTTGGACGCCATCCGGAGAATCGTTCCCTTCTTCGACGACCATGCGATCTGGATCGACAGCCCTCACGACGGCTTGCCTCCGCATGCATTCAGAGACGGACTTGAACTTCCGTGCAGTGACCCGTGGACGAGAGGCCCCTCCGCAATGCGAGCCGCATTCGAATATCCGACGCGATGCGCACTCGGCGTGTGTGCGCTGCCTACACGTACCCCGGTTCGAGGAATGTTCTTGTGTAATGAACAGGTCGCACCTGGTTTCGGTTTCGAGGGCGCGTTCCTCGCGGCGACGTCTGTTGCCCGGCTCATCGGATCGCGGTATCGACAACAGGATTGGCTGCGACGTGGTCCATGGGCGCGTAGCGGTGGATAGGGCATGTGCCCTTTCGCTCTGGTATGCTTTAGCGCATGGCGGCACCTCAGGAAGCACCAACACTTACTCTTCGACAGCTCCTTCGACTCATGGTCGAGCGCGGCTCTTCGGATTTGCACATCACCACCGGCTCTCCGCCCCAGTTGCGAATCGATGGCTCGCTCGTGCCCCTGCGCACACCGCCGCTAAAACCCCGTGAGAGCAAAGCCCTTTGCTACGAGGTGATGACCGAAGATCAACGTTTGCGCTTCGAGAAAGGCCACGAGCTCGACTTTTCATTCGGCGTCAAATCTCTGTCCCGGTTCCGAGCCAACGTATTCCTCCAGCGCGGAGCAGTCTCGGGTGCATTCCGTGCAATCCCATTCGACATTCGCCCGCTGGAAGAGCTCGGCGTACCACCTGTCGTCGCAGAGCTCTGCACTCGGCCACGTGGGCTGGTCCTCGTCACGGGACCAACCGGCTCCGGTAAGTCCACGACGCTTGCCTCCATGATCGACAAGATCAACAGCGAACATCGGCACCACATCGTCACCGTCGAAGATCCAATCGAGTTTCTTCATTCGAACAAGCTCTGCGTCGTAAACCAACGAGAAGTCGGCTCGGATACCGCTGGGTTCAAAGACGCGCTCAAGTACGTACTACGTCAGGACCCCGATGTCGTTCTGGTTGGCGAGATGCGAGATCTGGAAACGATCGAAGCCGCATTGACGATCTCCGAGACGGGACACCTCGTGTTTGCGACCCTTCACACCAATACGGCAGTACAATCGATCAACCGCATCATCGACGTGTTTCCTTCAGGACAGCAGAGCCAGATACGCGCGCAGTTGTCATTCGTTCTTCAAGGCGTGCTCAGCCAGATGTTGCTGCCCCGTGGCGATGGTCCGGGCCGGGCGATGGCATGTGAGGCCCTCGTTCCGAACGCGGCCATTCGAAACCTGATTCGTGAGGACAAGATCCATCAGATGTACGGCATCATGCAGACCGGCCAGGGCTCATCGGGCATGCAAACGATGAATCAGTCGCTTCTGCACCTGGTCGCCCATGGTGCCGTCGATCGAGAAATCGCGGAGCTTCGGTCGCCGGAGCCCGACGAATTCCGCATGATGCTCGTCAATCTGGACAAAAAGGGCTACCAACAAGCGATCCGATCGGGTGCCTGATTCGGCTTCCCTTCCGATCTTGATTATCGTTGAGGAGATGGGAAGCCAGGTCGAAGGCCGACGCACGATGACACTCGCGATCGAAGGCGGCCGCGCATGAACGCTCCTGCCAGCGCTCCAGGAGCTGAGCGGCTGTCCCGTCCGATGGCGGGTCGGCAACTCGGTCGCTACGAGATCCTGACCCAGCTGGCATCGGGCGGCATGGCCTCGGTCTACATCGCTCGCGCACAGGGCGTTGCCGGCTTCGAAAGACTCGTTGCCATCAAGATGTTGCATCCTCACCTCGCATACGAGGAAGAGTTCGTTTCGATGTTCTTGGACGAAGCGCGACTCGCGGCGAGAATTCGCCACATGAACGTCGTGCCGACGCTCGACGTGAGCGACAGTCCGGGCGACGGTTACTTCCTGGTGATGGAGTATGTCGAGGGCAACCACCTCGGTGCACTGCTCGGTCTTGCCGCAAAGCAAGGCGAGAGGCTTCCCCGGCCCATCGTGTGTCGTGTGCTCATCGACGCGCTCCAGGGCCTCGGTGCAGCCCACCACCTCACGGGCGAAAACGGACAACCGCTCAAGCTCGTCCACCGCGACGTCTCACCGCACAACATTCTGGTCGGATCCGACGGGATCGCTCGGCTCACGGACTTCGGGGTCGCCAAAGCCGACGTACGCATGGCAACGACGCGAGCAGGTCAATTCAAGGGCAAGCTCTCGTACATGGCCCCCGAGCAGGCATCGTCGAGCAACACCGACCAGCGCTCCGACCTATTCAGCGTCGGGATCATTCTGTGGGAGTCTCTGACCGGGCGGCGACTTTTCAAAGGCGACTCCAACGCCGCCACGCTCAACAAGCTCCTGTACGACACGATCGTCAAGCCATCGGAGGTTTGGCCAGAGCTCGCGCAGTTCGACGACGTGGTCATGCGGGCCTTGAACCGAGACCCATGCGCTCGCTTTCAGGATGCCGACGAGTTCAGCGAGGCCCTCGACAAAGCTGCCGGGCGCGGCGGCGTCGCAAAGACGCGCGAGGTCGCCGAGCTGGTACGGGCACTCGATGCGGAAAAACTCCAAAATGAGCGTCGACGATTGCGGGATGCAATCGAAATGCTCGGACGCTCCCGAAATTGCGGAATCGACCGTGCCGATGCCTCGTGAAGGCACGGGCTCGTCGAGCCAAACGTACGACCGAGACGGGAGCGAATCAGCGGTGCATGGAAACGCTGCGGACGTACTGAGCGATGGGACCCCGGTGTTCGTACGGAGCGCGTCGGAATCCGCCGCGCTCAGGTGGCTCGTGATGGTCCTCGCGGCGGTCGTTTTCTTGTACGCCGGCTTCTTGGTGTGGCAGCTCCTCCGGACCCCTGGCGGATCTCCGCCCGGCGGCCCAAACCCGGCCGCCGGGACTGCGGTCCAAGCGGAAAAAGGCGCCGAAGCCCTCCGCCCCCCTCCGGGAGTCCGACCGGACACGGGTGCCGGGACGCACGGGCAGCGTTGAGTGGCGACGGCCGCGCCGCGGGCGGCAGTGCCAACGGAATTGCACCTCGCTTTTGACCATGCGATCCCAGATCAGCTAGGATTTCGAAAGGCTCGTAGGGGAAGCGGGCGGAGAATCAATGGCCGAGTGGGTATACGAAGCGCGCACTCGCGCGGGTGAAGTCCAAACAGGAATCATCGAGGCGGACAGCAAAGAGGCTGTTCAGTCGAGGCTGCGCGCGCGGCAACTCAATCCGGTCAAGATCAAGAAGAAGGGAAAGCAGCTCAAGCTGTCCTTCGGAAGCGGCGTGACCCCCCAGGAGCTGGTCATCTTCACGCGTCAATTTGCGACGATGATCGACGCCGGCCTACCGCTCGTTCAGTGCCTGGACATCCTGTCGACACGAGGTGAGAACAAGTCCCTGAACGTGATCTTGAAAGACGTGAAAGAACACGTCGAACAAGGTGGCACGTTCTCGGAGGGGCTCGCTCGCCATCCGAAGCTCTTCGACGAGCTCTTCGTCAACTTGATTCGAGCGGGCGAGATGGGCGGTATTCTCGACACAATCCTCAACCGCCTTGCGGGATACATCGAGAAGCGTGTGAAGCTCGCCCGGCAGGTCCGCGGTGCGATGGTTTATCCAGTCGCAATTTTCTTGGTCGCGGTCATCGTCGTCGTCGTCATGCTTGCCTGGGTCATTCCGAGCTTCAAGAGCATGTTCGCGGAGTTCGGAGGCGAAGACTCCCTCCCCGCACTCACACAACTCGTCATCTCGGCGTCGGAAGGTTTCATCTCGAACATTCATTGGATCGTCTTGGTGACGGCCGGAATCATCTTCGGCGTCACATGGGTCTATCGACAGCCAGCGGGAAAGCACTTCTTTCACAGGACTTTGCTGATTCTTCCGATTCTCGGTCCAGTCATGCGAAAGATCTCGGTAGCCCGCTTCACGCGTACTCTCGGCACACTGCTGTCAGCAGGCGTCCCAATCCTCGACGCACTCGAGGTCGTGTCCAAGTCCGCCGGCAACGTCGTCGTCGAGCAAGCGATTCAGCAGACGTCCAACAAGATTCGCGAGGGCCGCACGATGGCCGAGCCTCTCATGGAAACCAACGTGTTTCCACCGATGGTCGTGCAAATGATCGGCGTCGGCGAGCAGACGGGCGCCCTCGATACCATGCTCAACAAAATTGCCGACTTCTACGAAGAAGAGGTCGACATTGCCGTCGCGGCCCTGACCTCTCTACTCGAGCCGTTGATGATGGTATTCATCGGTGGCATCGTCGGCGTGATCCTAATCGCCATGTACCTGCCGATCTTCTCGATCGCGGGTAAAGTCTCGGAGTGAATCAACCGCCGGAGATCCCGACCCGACAGCCCGAGGAACCCAATCCGCACCGCCGGCTGCAGTGGGTACTCGGAGGTCGACTCATCATCGCCACGGTTCTGCTGGGTGCGACGATGTACCTGGCGCTCGACGCGATTCGATACGGACGCTTCACGCCCACGTTTCTGCTGATCCTGATCTCGGCGATCTACGGGTCGTCGATCCTGTTCGGCGTCTTGCTGCTTCGCGGACGCCACGAGAACCTGGTCGCGACGGCCATCACCACCTTGGACGTGCTCTTGATCACGGGACTGGTGTACCTGACCGGCGGGGCGGGGAGCATCTTTTCCTTCCTTTACGGTGCTCAGATCCTGACGGCGGCGCTCACACTGGGGGCAAACGCGGCCTATTACACGGCGGCCGCGAGTCTTGCGTGTTACTTTCTACAAGGACTAGCGCTCAACGTCGGATGGCTGCCGCCACCTCCGGATCAACCGCTCAGCCAGTACGTTCTCAGCTCTCGAGACTTTCAGCTGGCCTTGGTCTCGAACATGGTGGGTATCGCTGCCGTTGCGTTGCTTGCGACCAATCTCGCGCGCCGCGCTCAAGTGGCCGGCGCGCGGCTGATTGCAGCCGAGCAAAGCGCGGCCCGGCTGGTGCGTCTGAACGACGATATCGTCCGTTCGATCGCGTCAGGCTTGATCACGGCCGACGACGACGGTGGGATCATCGGGCTCAACCGTGCGGCACGCGAGATCCTCCGCGACCGTACCGGCAGGCTGATTGGCAAGAGGCTTTCAGAGGTGCTGCCGACTTACGCGACACAGCCGCTAAATACGTTCCCGCAACGGGCCGATGCAATGGGAAGGCGTGCGGACGGCAGTGAGTTTTCCATGGGCTACACGCTCAGCGCCCTGTTAGATTCGGACGGCAACCGCACTGGTCTGCTTCTGGCTTTCCAGGATCTCACCGAGATCAAGACTCTGCGCGAGCAAGCAGAGCGCGCCCAAAGGCTCGCAGCTCTCGGACAGCTCGCCACCGGCCTTGCCCACGAGATTCGCAACCCCTTGAGCTCGATCTCCGGATCGGTGGAGATGGTGCGCGAAGGCAACGCCTTGGGTGCTGAAGACAGACGGCTACTGGGCATCGTCATCTCCGAAGTCGATCGACTCAACTCCCTCGTAACGACGATGCTACAGGTGGGACGACCGAGTCAGATCCAAACCGAGCCGCTCGACCTCCGGGCAATCGCGAGCGACGTGGTGACCGTGGCGCGCGGCGAAGCGATCTCGAGCAACGGACTGCGCATCGACGAAGTGGGACCCGAAGATCCAATCATCGTCATGGCCGATCCAGATCGAATGCGACAGGTCGTTTGGAATCTGGTCAAGAACGCGATGCAGGCATCACCCCACCGAGGCAAGGTCGAGGTGCGCACTGCGCGAGACGAGGGTGGCCAGGCTTTTCTAGAGGTGGCGGACGAGGGTCCCGGCATCGGCAGCGCTCAGCGAGAGCGCCTTTTCGACATGTTCTATTCGGGGCGGAGTCACGGTGTGGGGCTCGGTCTGGCGTTGGTGAAGCAGATCGTCGACCAGCACGGGGGCCGAATCGAAATCATCGATCGCGACGGCCCGGGAACGTGCTTCAGGGTGACGCTTCCTCTGGGGCAGCGTTCGGTCAGACCGAGCCCAAGAGCTCGCGTAGACGAGCGCCAGGATCCTCGGCCCGCATGAGCCCTTCGCCGATGAGGACGGCATCGGCCCTTCCTTTCGCGACCTCGCAGAAGTCGTCCGCCGATCGCACGCCGCTCATGAAGACCGCGATGCATTCGGTCGGAATTCGCTCCACACAGCTCCGTGCTGCATCCAAGTCGACCCGAAAAGTGGCCAAGTCGCGCGCATTCACGCCGACGATCGTCGACCCGGCAGCGACGGCGCGATCGACCTCGTCGGCGTCGGACGCCTCGACGACAGGCTCCATGCCGAGAGCACGAACCCGCTGAACGAGCGAGCGGAGCTCCGGATCTTCGAGAGCTCGAACGAGCAGGAGGACCAGAGACGAGCCGACGTCGTAGGCCAAGTCGACCTGGATCGGATCGAGAACGAATTCCTTGTACAGTACGGGAAGGCTCACTGCCTGAGCCACCCGCCGGACGAGCAGCGGCGAGCCCCCAAAGCCCGGGCCGTCGGCGAGGACACTGATCACGGAAGCGCCGCCACGTTCGTAGCTTTGGGCGACTCGAACACCCTCCCCCGGGCTCCGATGGCGAAGCTCACCGGCGCTCGGGCTTCGAAACTTGATCTCCGCGATGACTGAAGGCGGCTGGCCTAGCGCGCGCCGAAGAACCCCAAGGCCCCTCGCGGACCGCTCGGGTTTCGGTATTCGCTCGACCGGCCGCATCGCCTGGGCGTGGCGGCGACGCCTCGAGTTTTCGAGCTGCTTTCGCGCCAGAATGGACGAGAGGTAGTCGTTCATGATGCGTGAGTGAGCCGGGCCCATCGATGAAGCGTGTCTTCCGCCGCGCCGCTGTCGATCGCTTCTTCGGCTCTTCGTACGGCCGCTTTACGATCACTGACTAGCCCGGTCACACAGAGCGCTGCAGCGGCATTGAGCAGAACGGCGACCCGCGGGGGCCCCTGATCACCGCGCAGCACGCCAGCGATGATCTCCGCGTTGCGTCGCGCGTCTCCGCCCCGAAGCGCCTCGACCGGCGCCTCGGGAAGGCCGAAGTCTTTTGGGCAAACCTCGAAGACATCGACTTCACCACCAGCCAAGCGGGCCACGGTCGTTGGACCGGCCGGAGAGACCTCATCGAGGCCGCCCGCCCCATGCACGACCCATGCTGCGGTAACCCCGAGCGAGCGGAGCGCCTGCGCCAAGTGTACGACCCGCCTGGGGTCGTAGACCCCGACCACCTGATGGGTTGCCGAGGCGGGGTTCGACAGCGGCCCGATCAAGTTGAAAATCGTCCGAATCCCGAGCTCTCGGCGCACCGGGGCAGCGTGGCGCATGGCGGCATGGTGACTCGGAGCAAACAGGAATCCGATGCCTACCTGTTCGATGCACTGCGCAACTCGTTCGGCCGTGAGATCGACGCGCACACCGAGCGCCTCGAGCACGTCTGCGCTCCCCGCCTCCGAGGAGACCGCTCGGTTGCCGTGCTTCGCGACCGCAACGCCACAGGCGGCCGCCACCAGCGACGCAGCCGTCGAGATGTTGAACGTGTGGAGGCCGTCGCCGCCCGTGCCGCAGGTATCGAGCAACGGACCCTCGACCTCAGGTCGAATGGTCACACAGTGCGTGCGAAGAGCACGTGCCGCGCCAGCGATCTCGTCGCCGGACTCTCCTTTCATGCGAAGCGCCACGACGAAGGCCGCGATCTGCGCAGGCGACGCCTCTCCGTCGAGGATCGCGTTCATCGCGCCTTCCACCTCGTCCGCGGACAGGTCATGCCCTGCGACGATCGCTTTGATGACGTTCGAGATCACGGCTTCCGGCCCGCCTCGATCGAGGACAACCAATTGCGAATCAGCTCGTGGCCATGCTCGGTCAAAAACGACTCCGGATGGAACTGGACACCCTCCATGGGGAGCTGGGCGTGCCGGATCCCCATCACTTCGTCCCTGTCCGTCCAGGCAGTCACCTCGAGCTCCTTCGGAATCGTATCCCGCTTGACGATGAGCGAGTGGTAGCGCGTCGCCGTGAGGGGGCTCGGCAGATTCTGAAAAACCCCGTGACCCTCGTGGAAAATCTCGGAAGTACGACCGTGCATGAGGCGCTCCGCCCGCACCACCGAGGCGCCGAAATGCTGCGCGATACTCTGGTGCCCGAGGCAAACACCGAAGATCGGGGTCTCCGCACCGAGCTTTGCGATGAGCTCGAGGCTGATCCCGGCTTCCTCCGGCCTACCAGGGCCCGGGCTGATCAGCACGCCCTCGGGTGCAAGCTCTCGGATTTCCCCGACGCTCGTAGCGTCGTTGCGCCGAACCACGACCTCAGCCCCGAGCTCACCCAGGTACTGGACGAGGTTATAGGTGAAGGAGTCGTAGTTGTCGATCACGAGAATCATCGGCCTCGATCGCTAGCGGTTCGGCGAGAGCGCGTCAACCAGCCCCTGGCGGCACTGCCTCATAACCTCGCTCCCTGAAGAACTTTTCGAGCCTCAAGTTGACCATCTCGGGATACTCCAGCATGGCGTAGTGAGTCGCGCCGGGAATCACCATGATCTCCGCGCCGCGCATGCGCCGCGCCATGCGCTCTGCGGCCGACCGAGGCGTGAATACGTCCCGCGAACCGATGATGATCAACGTGGGCACATCGATGATCGGAAGGAGATCCCAACCGTCGTGCTCGCCCATCCGCTCGAGAAGTCGAATGAGGATGTCCATGTCGAGCGTGCGGAACTTCGGGACCAACTCCGCGATCACTTGCTCATCCAACGTGCCGGCCGCCAGTCCGATCCGCTTTGCCCATTCGCCCGGGTCGGGAAGCCGCGTCGCCTGCCGAACCACCGCGTGGATGGTTCGCGGCATCGATCGCAGACCACGGAGAAACGGGGGGAGCAAACGACCGACCATGTTGAGGTTGAAGACGTAGTCCCAAGGCCGGCCCGCAACCCCATTGATCATCGCGAGCGAGGCCACCTGCTCCGGAGCCGCCCGGAAGATCTCGAGGCCCACTTGAACGCCCATCGACCAACCGACGATCGCGGCGCGGTCGGCCCCCTCTTCGCGCAGAAGGTGCAACCCGTCCCGGGCGTGATCCATCATCTGGAGCGCATCGCGGCTCGTCGGCAGCGAAGAGCCATAGAGGCCCCGATAGTCCCAGGACAAAAGCCGGTACCGGTCCCGAAAGTACTGAATCTGGTGAGTCCACGCCTCCCAGCTTCCACCGAGGCCATTACACAAGAGAATTGGCCGTCCTTGTCCGACGGCCTGGTAGGCGATTTCAGTGCCATCGAACGACACAAAGCGGCGTTCTTCGACGGGGGGTGGCATCATGGGCAGAGCGGGAAGCCTATCAGGGGCCGGTTCGAGGCGCCCGCCTTGACAGAATCGGTCTTGCACGGATAAATTTGAGGAAGCTGAAATGTCAGACGAACTCCAAAAATCCAAGAAAGTCCGCGATATACGGGAGCGGCTCGGAAGACACACCGCTCCGCCACCGTCCGAAGGCCGCGAGGAGGGCGCGGTTGCTCCGCCGCCGCCGCAGGCGCTCCGAGGCATTGCTCCACCGCCGGGCTTCGTAGGGGGGCAGGCCGCGAAGCGCTCCGGGCCCTTCGGCGCAGCGACTTCGCAGGGGGCCGCACAACAAGAGGTGCGGATCGTGGTGGACGAGCAGGCGGTCGCAACTGCGCACGAGGGCAAGAGCCGTCACGTTCGGAAGTTGATGATGTGGACCGGCGGCGGCGCTGCGCTCTTGGGTTTGTTTCTCGGCGTGCTCGCCACGACGGTCATGAGCAAGCGAATTGAGTACAACATCGCGGTTCGTGACGGTAAAGCAGTCTACGAAGGCGTTCGCGCGGCGGCCGACCAGGTGGCGGAAGCCAAGCGTCTGCTCGACCGGGCGGCGAGCGCGGCCAAAGCGCGGCCGGGAGAAGGGCCGTCGGTCGACTACGAGGCAATCGAACGGCTTCGCGCGTTACCGACCCCGTTTACCGTCGCGGATTTCGCAGGGCTCAACTACAGCAAGTTCAGCCGCGAGACGGTGAACTTGCTGTTCGTCTATGCACGCCAAGTCGGCGAGCTCTGGGATGAGTTCGACAGGCTAGCAGGACGAGTGCTTCCTGAGTCGCGTCGCAACGAGCTCGACGAGGCTGCAAAGGACGAGACGGCGATCACGACGAGCCCGACGGGCTGCGTTCCGACCCTTGGCGAGGGCGGATTTCGCTGTGGTCTCGTGTACGTCGACATGCCCGAAACCGACGCCGCCTCGACGAAGCTCAAGGTGCGGGTGACCCCTGGAGGCAAGCCTTTCGACAAGGAGCTCTACGTCGGGCAGGACTTGCGCCAGAATGCGAGCAACTACGTGATCCTCACGAACCCGGAGCAGTCCGCCGGAGTGCTCGGCCAGCGTAAGAACGCGTTCGCCTCGTATCGCCGGGACTTGGGAGAGCTCGCGCAGCTCATGGACGCCACCGTTCAGACTCAAGGCAGCCTCGAGAAAGGGCTTGGTGCGATCGCCGGACTGAAGGAGATCGCGAGCTTTTAGCCCGTGTTTTCGTCGGGATGCACGCACGGTTTCGGCCCCACTTCATTCGACCTGTCGGCCTGCCAGCTGCTACTCTAGACACTGGGGGTAGATTGGGTGCCGCGCTTTAGACTCCGATACCAGTCGACTAATCTCGAGCTGACGCTGGGAGAATTCACCATCGGTCGGAGCTCTTCCTGCAACCTGGCGTTGGCCGATGGGCTGGTCTCCCGCAAGCACGCGGTGCTGCACGTCGGACCCGATGCGGTCGTGGTGGAGGACTTAAGCAGCCGGAATGGGGTTGGGGTGAATGGCGTGCGCATCAACGGTCCGAGGCGGCTTTCGCACATGGACCGGGTGTACATCGGGTCCCAGGAACTGGTGATGATCGACGCGGCCAAGCTCAAAGAGAGCGTCAAAGAGACCGCCAAGTACCTCGTGTGCGAGACCTGCGGCGCGATCAACGGCGCCGCGAAGCGTCGCTGTGGCGACTGCGGCAAACGGCTCGTCGGCCAAGCCGGAGAAACGCTCTCGAGCAACAACGGCAGTGTGGACTCGAGCTCGCACGCGTGGGGTGCCGAAGACACTCGAACTCAGCGCGCGCTCGACGTGATCGGGGGCATCGCGAGCAAAGCCATCGCCATGGGTCGCTACGAGGAGGCGGAGCGCATGCTGCTGCCGCACCTCGACACGCTGATGGAGCGCGCGATGCAGCACCTCCCTTTGACGGAGTCAGACAGAGACGATCCCGACCTGCTGTTCGCAGGAGCGACCTCGTTCGCGCTCCAGCTGGCGCAGGGCCTTCGCAACACGAAATGGATCGACTGGGTGTTTCGCATTCACACGGCCTCCGGCCGACTCATGGAAGCAGAAACCATCGAAGCTCTGCACAGCCTGGTGCGGGCTCACAAGTACTCGAGGCCCGGCTACGTTCGTGCGTACCTGCACGTCATCCAGACTCGCGCGAACGAATACGGCGCCTCCGAGCGTTTCCTCGTCCGACGTCTCGAGGGACTCGAGCAGGTCGTTTCGGCGCACTAACTCGCTCGTCGATTCTCAGGCCCGGCGTGACGGAAGGCGCGGATCGCATCGGCGAGGTGAGCGTCCGCAGGCAATCGATCGACGAGGGCGAGCACCTCGACCGACGGAGCCTCGCGTACACGCCCATACAGCCGGGCTCCCGTCGCGAGCCATCGGGGGCTTCTCAGCGCACATCCCAAGGAGACAGCGCACGCGGCCACGTGCACGACGCGGCTCGGCTCGATCTCGACGTTGGCGTCGAGCTGCTCCTCGAGCTCCGGAACACCCCGCTCCATCATTCGTTCTGCGTCCGCGAGGCGACCCTGCTCAATCGCCCGATCGACGACTTGGCAAAGCAGATCAAACGTCCAGCCCGAGGCGGGGACTTCGTGAGCCGAGCTCTTCGAGCCCTGCCCCGACGAAACCGCGCCGCAGTGCGGGCATTGAGCGCTCGAGCTCGGATAGGGAATCGAACATCCGCCGCAGAGCGTGAGTCCGCTGGTCGTCCGGAAATTCCTTTTTGCCGCGCCCGGGATCAGGAACACCAGCTCTTGCGTCCCGATGCGGATCCGATCTCCGTCCTTGAGAATCGCCTGGCCGACGAGAGGTCTGCCGTTGAGCTGAGTTCCGTTTCTGCTGCGGAGGTCCTCGATGGTCGGCTCGGGTCCGGAAAGGTCGATGCGGATGTGTTCACGTGACAGCATCGGGTCGTCGATGGTCATGGTGCACGCCGAGCCCCGACCCACGACGACCACGTCGTCCGTCAAATCGACCTCTTGTAGATGAAACCGAAGACGATGCCGCAAGCTCTACCCCCGGGATCGATCAGACTACCCGGGGCAGCGTAGCCGTGTAAACCCTACCCGCACCTACGTCGTTGCTATTTCTTCTCGTCGACAGCGGGCGTGTCGCGGCGGCGGATCTCGCCGGTGATGCGATCGGCGATGTCGGCATTCTGATCGTCGTTGCTCTTGTCGGCAACCATATCGACCAGCGTGTCGCTCGCTTCAGGGTTCGCCGCGTCGTTTTTTCGAAGCTGGTCGAGGCGGGCAACCGTCTTGGGATCTTCGAGGATCAGGCAGTAGAAACCATAGAATTCGTTGTTGTCTACGGCCTTGGCCAGCACGCGGGGCTGTTTCCATTCGTACCATTTCGTGGGCTCGCCGCCGGGGATCAGAACACCGCTCTTCTGCTGGGCCTTGCCATAGCGCTCCTGAAGCGCGTTGCCGAACTCCGCGAACGTCGCTCCCTCGAACACCGAGGCATCGAAGGCCCGGTATCGCTTCCAGAGCCGCTCGTTGATGAAGAAGAAGTAGTCTTGGGTGTTCTTCGTACGGACTCGAAGCAACGATTCGTGGTTTTTGTGAGTAAACTCACCTTTCAGATAACCGGAATCGTAGGCGCTCGGGGTGCCGTCGAACTCGAAATAGGAATCGCGAATCTCCCGGATCTCCTCCGCCATCTTGTAGCGGAGACGATCCTCCTCGATGGCATCAGTCGTCTTGGCGAGGGGCTCCTGGTACGAAGACTCGATGTTCCTCTTCAGCTGGCGGTACACCTGTTTCGGCGTCCAACCCCACTGAATGTCACCCATGGACTTTTCGAGCGCACTCGGGGCGCCGCTGCTCGCACGGCTTTCTCGGGCGTAGATCCCCATCCCGAGCAAGACTCCCAAAGCCAAACAAAGCACGACGAACGGTGAACGTCTCATGGTCAGCCCCCTCAGTCGGTCAAGTTAGCACCCGTCCATCGGTCCGTACAAAAAGGCCGGCGCAAGATCTCAGAGGCATCAGCCCAATGTGGGGGCTTGTGGTCCCCTTGGCGGCCCCTCCTGGGCCGGCTGAAGGGCGACGAAGAGCATGGTGCCCCCAGCAACCGCCGCCGGCATGAAGAGGAGGTTCACCAAAGGAATGAAGAGGAGAAACCACACGCCCGTTCCGAAGCCCGCCACCGCTGGGAGCTGACGGCGGCTGAAGGCGACCCGATCCCGGACGGACCAATCGCGGCGAGCCGCGGGCCAATCGATGTAGTCGATGCCGAGGTAGACCGCGGTCAGCGCGAACCCGACGAGCGAGATGATTTGCCCGAGTCCCGGGATGAAGAACGAGGCGAGGAACATCGGGCCGACGATGATCACGTAAACCGATACCTTCAGGATCTCCATCCGTATCGTTCGGGCGATGTCAGCGATCATGCGGCGAAAGGAAAAAGGCGGTGCGGGCTGGCCGGTCAAGATGTTCTCCACCGCTTCGCTCAGCGCATCATTGAAGGGCGCAGCGACGACGCTCGAGAGAAGGAAGACGAGTATCAAACCGAGCACCGTGAACAGGATTCCTGCGACGAGCTCGATGAGCCAACGGAGCGCGCTCAGCAATCCTCCGAGCCAACCCGTCGCTTCACTCCAGCTCTGCGGAAATAGCAACCACACGGCGTCACCCGTCCGGTGGTAGACGGTGCCGGCGCCGTAGAAGACGCCGACCAACGCGACACCGGTGATGACGATCGGAAACACCCAGTAGCGAGCAAGCGCCGGGTGCTGCCAGTAGACGAACCGCATCCCGCGAGCTGCGTACGACAACCCGCGGGCGAACCCCAGGGGCGATTTCACCACGGCCCCTGCGCCTCGAGCCACGCCCCTCATAGCCTCACGGGCGCGAACGGGATGAGTGGTTTCAGGTCTTCGTCGTCGAAGCGCAGCTGCAAACCGAAGAAGTAATCCCGACCCCCGTTGAGCAAGTCGTCGATACCGGCGACGAGAAAGAATCGCCGCAGGATCTCGAATCCCACCCGGATGCGAAGCCGCGGATAGATCCTTCGGCCCAACTCGAAGAGGTCCGTGTTGATCTCGAGGCGGTCCTGGATGACCTTGATGTCGAGGCCGAGGCCGCCGCTCGACTCGATGATGCCGAATCGAAACGTCGCAAAGGAGATAGTCTTCCCGAGCTCGGCAGAGAACCTCAGTCGATTGGTACGTGTAATCTCGGTACGAACGTACTCGTTCGGTTCGAACAGCGGGGGCGGGCTTTGACGAATGACGCTCTCCGAGACGCTGATCGATCCGCGTGGATCGTCGACGACTTGGAAGAGGAAGTAACGCCCCTCTCGCGGTTGTAGATAGAGCGAGAAGTAGGTCTTGAAGGCAGTCGACAGGGCGTAGTATTCGCTTCGAAGCTCGACAATCGTTCGCAGCCGGTTCAGGCCCCCGACGAAGTTGTTCAATCCTGCCGCGACGCCCTCGACTTCGTCGATGAGCTCCTCGTCCTGCGTGAGGCGTCCAATGGTCCCTTCCCCCCGGGCCGTCCGGCCGGACACCTCCTTCACGTCCGCGAGAACCGCGTTGAGCTGATCCGCTGCGCGATGGATGGACGCGATCGTGTCATCGACTTCAGCTACGCCGCGATCGATGTCGCCTCTTCGCTTGTGGATGATCTCGCTGAGGTCATCGGTGGCGAGCTCGACGTTCTCCATGATTCGGACGATCCGAGGGCCGGCCTCGTCGGTGACCTGTTTGATGTTTTCGAGCGCGTCGCTCAGGTTGCGTAGCGCACTCTGCATCCGATCGCCGGCCTCCTCGGTGCCGAAGGCTCGCTCCATCTGCGCCGTGATCTTCTTCACACTCTGAGCGATGTCATTGACCGTGACGAGGATGTCGTCGGTCTGAACGCCCTCATCCGCCGTGAGGATCTCCCCCCCATCGGGAATCACCGGAAGCCCGGGCGTGCCGGGGCGAATGACCAGAACCCGCTCTCCGAGCAGCGAGAGGCTCCGCATGGTCACGCGGGCGTCTTCGTAGAGCGTCAGATGCGCCTCGATTCGAAGGTCGACCCGGGCGCGCGTCCCTTCGAGGCGGATGGAGGAGATATACCCGACCGGAATGCCCGCGACGAGGACCCTCGACTTGGGGATGAGGCCCTGAACATCGTCGAAGTATGCGTAGACGCCATAGCCAGAGTCGGTGGAGGAGCGTTCGTCGACATAGCGGTAGATCGCATAGGTGACGACGAGTCCGAGGACTACCATCAGGCCGACTCGGGCCGCGTTCCAAGTCTCTCGCATGAACCCGTCGAATCCTAGTCGAACCGGCGAAAAACAGCCATCACAGCATTGGCGGAGGCGGGCGGAGCACCCCTTGCAGTCACACGCGACTACCGCTATGTCCTCGCACTTTGTCTGTTGGGGTCGACGCGCTGACGGCAGCCGCACTGGGTGCCTTGCAGGGCATCACGGAGTTTCTCCCCGTCTCGAGCAGCGGGCACATCGCGATCGGGGCGAAGTTCTTCCACATCGACGAGGGCTCCCTCGCGCTGGTCGTGCTCCTGCACCTGGGCACACTGCTGGCAACGGTGCTTCTGCTGCGCCAGGACATCGGCGGTCTCATCGGTGCAGGAGTCGCAGCACTGCGCGACCCCAGCCGCTTCCGCTCGACCCCCGAGGGAAGGACCTTGGTGGGGATTGTCATCGCGACACTCGTCACGGGGCTGCTCGGCTGGTCGCTCCGGAACGTGGCCGAGGCCTTCGCCGAAGACCTTCGGCTGGTCGGCTATGGCTTTCTCGTGTCTTCGGCGTTCCTGCTGGCAAGCGGCGTCGCTCGCGGCAAAAAACTCGAGGTCTCTTGGCTGCAGGCAATCGTGATCGGCGCCATGCAGGGCGTGGCGGTCCTCCCCGGCGTCAGCCGCAGCGGCGTCACGATCGCCACCGCGCTGCTCTTGGGGGTGCAGGGGAACGCGGCGTTTCGTTTTTCCTTCTTGATCTCTCTTCCCGCGATCGTCGCGGCGGCTGTCTATGAATCATCGGGCGCCGAGGGGCTTGGCTCGCTCGGGCTCGAGGCCTGGGTAGGGAGCGCGACCGCCTTGGTGACGGGATACTTGGCGCTTGTTATCCTCCGCCACATCATCCTCGTCGGACGGATGTGGACGTTCGCAATCTACCTCGTACCTCTCGGCTTGTTTCTGGTCACCCGCTGAGACCGCAGTCGACTCATGACGAATTCCAACAAAGCATATGCGGTCATCATGGCGGGGGGTTCGGGCACCCGCTTCTGGCCGCTTTCACGGACCAACCGGCCCAAACAATTCCTGGCCCTCGGTCCCGATGATCGGTCCTTGCTCCGTGCGACCGCCGAACGCGTCTGGAACCTTCTCTCCTCGGAGCGCACCTTCGTCGTCACCTCGGAGCAGCTCCGCGATAAGGTCGCGAAGGCGCTGCCGGAGCTGCAGCCGCATCAGATCCTCGCCGAGCCGGTCGGCCGGAACACGGCCCCGTGCATCGGTTGGGCTGCGACGCACCTGAAGCGCCTCGATGACGACGCGATCATGGCGGTATTGCCAGCAGACCACTACATCGGCGAGACCGAGGCCTATGTCGACACGCTTCGGCGCGGGCTCGAGGCGGCCACACACGGTGACTACGTCACGATCGGAATCCGCCCTAGTCGAGCCGAGACGGGTTACGGCTACATCGAGGTCGGCGCGGAGCTGGACCCTGGGGTCTTCCGAGCGCGCCGCTTCGTGGAAAAGCCGAACCGCGGACGCGCTGAGCAGTTCGTCGCGAGCGGCAACTTTCTCTGGAACAGTGGGATGTTCTTCTTTCTCGCTTCACGCATTCTCGAGGCGATCGACGAGCACCTTCCGGGCCTCGGGGAGCAGCTTCGACGCTACGACGAGGCAGCCCGTGCCGGCCAAGAGGCTTCCCTGGTCGAAGCGACCTACGCGCGGCTGCCCGCTGTCAGCATCGACCATGGCATCATGGAGAAGGTGAGCACGGTCACCGTGGTTCCCGCGTCCTTCGAGTGGTCCGACCTCGGGAGCTGGACGTCCGCGTGGGAGCTCGCGCCCCGAGACGATCACGGCAACGTCTTGCCACCCGGCGGCATTGCGCTCAATGCGAACGGTAACTACGCCCAAGCGCCCGAGGGCAAGCTCGTCGTCCTCGTTGGGGTCGATGATCTCGTGGTCGTCGATTCTGGCGACGCACTGCTCGTCATCCCCAAGGATCGTGCGCAAGACGTCCGCGAGGTCGTTGCGGCCCTCCGCAAGAGAGACGACCCCCGGAGCTGAGACCTTGAACCCGCACGTTTTTCGAGAGTACGACATTCGAGGGCACGCCGAACGGGACTTCAGCGACGACTTCGTGCATGGGCTCGGATTGAGCCTGGGCACGTTTTACGCCCAACGCAGCCTCCGACGGATCGGCGTCGGGCGCGACTGCCGCGTGAGCTCACCGCGCTTGCACCGGGCCCTTTGTGCGGGACTGCTCGAAACGGGCCTGCACCTGGTCGACATCGGGGTCGGCCCCACGCCTCTCCTTTACTTCGCCGTGCACGAACGCGACCTCGACGGAGGCGTCCAGATCACGGGCAGCCACAACCCCCCAGCCGAGAACGGCTTCAAGATGATGGTGGGCAAGGGTTCGCTGTACGGGAACGACATCGTCGAGCTCCGCTCGATCATGGAGGACGAGACCTTCCGTCGCGCTCCCGGCGGAACGATCGAAACCGTCGATGCCACCCCGGCCTACGTTGCCAAAGCACTGAGCGACATACGCCTCGGCCGGCGAAACATTCGCTTCGCGGTGGATGGTGGAAACGGGGCCGGTGGTCCGCTCGCCCTCGAGGTGATGACGGCCTTGGGCCTCAGCCCGGTCGCGCTGCTCTGTGAGATGGACGGAACGTTTCCGGTTCACCACGCTGATCCGACGGAACCCGAGACGCTCGAAATGCTCCAGGAGCGAGTCTTGCGCGATGGGCTCGAGCTCGGCGTCGCTTACGACGGCGATGCAGACCGCATAGGCGTGATCGATGCTCGCGGCCAGATCATTTGGGGCGACAAGCTCATGATCATCTTTTCGCGTGCTCTCCTCGAACAGCATCCGGGCGCCACGATCATCGGCGAGGTGAAGTGCTCGCAGACCCTATTCGACGACATCGAGGCGCACGGGGGCCGCGGGGTGCTTTGGAAGACCGGTCACTCTCTGATCAAGACCAAGATGAAGGAGGAACACGCGCTGCTGGCCGGAGAGATGAGCGGCCACATCTTCTTCGCGGACCGCTATTACGGATTCGACGATGCGATCTACGCGACCCTGCGAATTCTCGAGATCGTATCGAATAGCGGCGTTGCCCTCCACGAGATGCTCAGCGACGTTCCCGAGACGTTCGCAACCCCGGAGATCCGGGTCGAGTGTGACGATGCCAAGAAGTTCGATGTGGTGAGGAAGATCCGCGAACACTACCGGCCCACGCACGCGCTGGTGGACATCGACGGGGCACGCATTCAATTCGATGGAGGTTGGGCGCTGGTTCGCGCCTCGAATACGCAACCGGTGCTAGTTCTGCGCTTCGAAGCGGACACAGAGGGTCGGCTCGAGTCGATTCGAAACGAGGTGGAGTCAGTTCTGGAGCGCTTCCGGAACGGCTGACCCGGGCAGCATGGGCAGCTCGACGTCCAAAAGGGCCTTGTACGCGCCTTCGTCAGCCTGCCAATCGCTCGGGCCCACCACGGCACGCTGGGGCTCGTGGTTTGGATGATAGACCAGAAGCTCCTGACCCTCGTGAATGGAAGAAGCGGGGATCTTCACGCGCGGCCCGATGCCGACGAAGCGGTACACCTTCGCACCGGGTGGATTGGTGATGATTCGAATCGTTCCCGATTCTCCGGCTTTAGCGGCAGGCGCGGTTTGCGGGACACCGAGGTCGAGCGCTTCGGCAGCGGATGTGACGTGCTCCGCCTGAACGGCGAGCTCGTAGAGCGGCCCCGTGGCAGTGCTCGTCCAAGTCGCCCCCGCCGGCACGATGGCTCGCGACGGCCGAAGCCCTCGGTCGAAAACCACGAACTCGTGAGCAGCCGTGGTAGGTAGGCCCGCTGCAACGGCAGGGCCGCGTCCGACGAAGAGGAAGACCTGCGCGTCCGCAGGCGTCACGGTGACCTCGATCACGCCACGTGGCGCGGGCGAGGTCGTAGGCGCGGTCGCTCCGCGCAGGCCATCGAAGGCACCCATCGCGATCAGAGAATAGACGCCGAGACCGAGCGCGCCCGCCACGAGCCAGCTCTTCCAGGGGATGCGCCGCCCAGGAGGCTTCGGTGCGGGGAGCGAGGAGCGATCGTAGACGGCCTCGGGGGCGGGCGCGGGCTCAGCCGCCAATCCCTTTGCCGAGGCTGACTTCGCGGCCGACACGGACACCATCGCGGAGACAGGAGCGGGCCCTCGCGAGGGCTCCGTCTCGACCTCGGCCTCCGCGGGTGGCTGCCACTTGCGGATCGTCGCCGTAATCGGCTCGGGCCCGGCCTGCTGCGGCGACGCCTGAAAAGCAGCGGCCGCCCTGGCAGGCTCGGGACCCGACGCTGGACCATCGGCCAGGGGCATCGAGGCGCGGCGGCGTGCAGGCTCCGAGGGTGGGACCGGGACGGTTTCGGGCTGCAAGTCGACATCGGGAACGGGGGGCGGGAAGGAAGCAGAGGCCGTGTCGGAGCTCTTCACGCCGGCAACTGCCCTCGGGATGCGAATCCGCTCGGTCACCGGCTCCTCGTCTTCATGCTCCGCGAGCGGCAGGTTCGTCTCGACCGGATCGAGCGACCGAGATCCGGGGTCCCGCAGCAGCTCGTCGAGCTCCGCATCGAGCTCGTGTCGGTCTACCCGGTCAGCCTCGGGAGCTGGCGGCCGGTCGCTCTCCCGCACGAGGCGCGCGAGGACGCGGCGGGAGGCTCCCCGATTGATTGGGATGAGCGATGCCTCGATGGCATCGTGAAGGTGACGCAGATCCTTGGGCCCCTGTCCGGTCGTGCTTTCCTTGACCAGCTGCAAGAGGTCAGGCGGAACGCCAGGGCCCGCTGCAACCAGGAGTCTCGCGAGAACCGAAACCAGGGAGCGGGCCGCCTCGCTGGGCTCGGCGCGCTGGGCGGCCTCCGACACCACGATCGAGCCCTCCAGGGTGACCCGAACGTCGTCCGCCTCGAGCTTGACCGAGTCCTTGAGGAGCCCCTCACAGGCCTCGAGGGCGACGAAGGCGCCGATCTCGAACGGGAGGCGAGCCCCGCGCTGCTCCAACTCCTGCACCAGTTGGCCCAAGCCGACATCTCTGCTCATGGCTTCCCCTCAGTCCCGCTCTGGCGGGCGCACACAAACCCCTCGATCGAGCAAGTATCGCTTGACCTCGGCCACAGTGTAATGGCCGTCGTGAAAGATAGAAGCTGCAAGCGCTGCATCGGCCCCTCCTGACTCGAGACCGTCGTACACGTGCTTGAGGGTTCCCACTCCGCCAGAAGCTACAACCGGAATCGAGATTGCGTCCACAACTGCTCGAGTTAACACCAGATCATAGCCGTCTCGGGTCCCGTCGCGGTCCATGCTCGTCAAGAGGATTTCCCCAGCTCCGGAGTCGGCCATCCGTCGGGCCCAGGCGATCGCATCGAGCCCCGTGTCGCGCCTCCCACCGTGCGTGAAGACCGTCCAGCAGTCGGTCTTCCCCGGGGCTCGCTTGGCATCGATGGCCACCACGATGGCCTGCGAGCCATAGGCAGCCGCCATCTCTTCGATGAAGGTTGGGTTGGCGACGGCCGCGCTGTTGATCGACACCTTGTCGGCCCCGGCGTGAAGGAGCTCTTGCACGTCCCGCCGCTCCCGCACCCCGCCGCCCACGGTGAGGGGAACCGCGATCGTCGATGCCGCCCGGTCGACCAGGTCGAAGAGGTTTCGGCGGTTCTCGTGGGAGGCGGTGATGTCGAGGAAAGTAATCTCATCCGCCCCTCCGGCGCTGTACCGTTGAGCGGACTCCACCGGATCACCGGCATCGCGGAGCCCGACGAAGTTGATCCCCTTCACGACCCGTCCGTCCTTGACATCCAGGCACGGAATGATTCGCTTCGCCAGCATCAGGTGTTCCTCGAGGCGTCGAAGGCCTCGGCCAACGTGAAGGCGCCCGAATAGAGAGCACGCCCGCACACCGCAGAGCGTACCCCGGCCGCCGCGAGAGCGCGAAGATCGTCGAGCGTCCCGATCCCACCCGAGGCGATCACGGTCGCCTCGACACACGCCTGCAGCCCGGCCGTTGCCTCGACATCCGGCCCCTCTCGCGTGCCATCCTTGTGAATGTTGGTGAACAGGATTGCGCCGATGTCCCAGCCGTCGACCTCTTTGGCGAGTTCGACGACGTCTCGGCCACTCTGCTCCTGCCATCCCTCGACTGCGACTTTTCCGTCGCGCGCATCGAGCGCCATCACGACCGCCTTCGGATACCGGCTGCAGATCGAGCGAGCAACATCGGGTGCCTTCACGATTGCGGTTCCGAGCACGACACGGGCCGCCCCAGCGTCCATCCATTGGGCCGCGACCTCCTCGGTTCGCACGCCGCCCCCGATCTGCAGCTGAAGCCGAGTCTCCGCCAACATGCTTCGAATCAGTGCGACGTGCGCGGGCCGCCCACGGCGTGCACCTTCGAGGTCGACGACGTGAAGCCGCGTGGCCCCTTGATCTTCGAACCGCTTCGCCATGGAGACCGGGTCGCTGTCATAGACGGTGACTTCGTCGTATTTCCCCTGGTGCAACCGCACGACTTTGCCATCGAGCAAATCGATGGCGGGAATCAGCTCCACGGCAGGTCTCCCAGAAAGTGCGCGATCACCCGCTCACCGGCGTGCTGGCTCTTTTCCGGATGAAACTGACACGCCACGACGTTGTCCCGAGCGATGGCCGCACAGAAAGCCCCACCGTAGTCGGTCGTCGCAACGACGAGGCTCTCCTCGGCCGGGACGCAGTAGTAACTGTGAACGAAATAATACCACTCACCGTTCTCGAACACGGGATGGATGCTCGCGACTTGGTTCCATCCGATGTGCGGTACCTTCAAACGCCGGCCCTCCGCGTCCCTGAGATCCGTAGCGAAGCGCTTCACGGTCCCCGGAAAGAGCCCGAGACCCGCCTCACCGGGGGCCTCCTCGCTCGACTCGAACAAGGCTTGCATCCCGAGGCAGATGCCGAGATACGGACGGCCGCTTTCGATCCAGAGACGCACCGCCTCGCCGATCTCGCCGGCAAGCGCATGCGCACACTCCTTGAAGGCCCCCTGGCCAGGCAACACCAAGCGGTCGGCTCGCAGCATGACGTCGGGATCCGAGCTCAGCTCTGGATTGCGAGCTCCCGCACGCTCGAACGCCTTGGCCACGCTGTGCAGGTTTCCGAGGCCCAGGTCGACGATCACCACCCGACCGATAGTCATTCGGTCAACGTGCCCTTGGTCGAAGGCACGCCCACGACCCTGGGGTCGATCTCGGTGGCTTCCCGAAGCGCACGGGCGAAGGCTTTGAAGCTGATTTCGATCAAATGATGGAGGTTGTCTCCAGCATGCTGGCGCATGTGCAGGTTGCACTGGCTGCCACGTGCGAAACCCTCGAAGAACACTTCCGCAAGCTCCGAATCGAAGTCACCGATTTTCGCCTTGGGGAGCGTCATCGCCCAAACGAAGTAGGGACGCCCAGACAGATCGAGTGCGCAGGTCACGCATGCCTCGTCCATCGGCAGGGTTGCCGAGCCGAAGCGGCGGATACCGGCCTTGTCGCCCAACGCCGCTAGAAACGCCTGCCCCAATGCGATCGCCAAGTCTTCCGTCGTGTGATGGCCGTCGATGTGAGTGTCGCCGAGTGCGTACACTTCGAGGTCGAAGGACCCGTGCTTGGCGAGCTGTTCCACCATGTGTGTGAGAAACCCGATCGGGGTTTCCACGTGGTATCGGCCGCTCCCATCGAGATCGAGAGCCACGCGGATCTCGGTCTCTTTGGTTCGACGATCTATCGTCGATGTTCGTCCCATGACGCTGCTACCATAGCCCGGAAATCCCCACGGGCTAGCACCCTAACCGGCCTTCATCCGTTCGAGAACTTCTTCGAGCTTGGCCTTGAGCTCCTCGTTTTCCGGCTCGTTCTGGATCGCCAGCTGGAGGTTGAGCTTCGCTTGTGGCCAGTCTTCGGATGTCATGGCCCGATGCGCACGGGAGAAAAAGGCTCGCGCCTTGGAGGAACGGAGCACGACACCACCTGGCGGCCGGATCGTTCGGCGCATCTCCTGCGCGCGGTCCTCGGTGTAACGGACGATCCCTCGCGCGAGCCCTTCGTCGTAGATCGCTCGCTTCGTCGGGTCTTGGAGCACGCGGTATGCCTCGCTGCCGTGCTGGTAGAGCTCCGTATGACGCTGGGTTTCCTCGGGCGAGCCCACGAAGTTGTCCGGATGATGCTGGCGGGCGAATCGGTGGAACGCCGCGCGAATTTGGTCAGCGTCGGCCGTTCGTATGATCCCGAGCAGCGCGTAGTAGTCGGGGGTCGCCTCGGCGTCGGACATGCTCAGCTTCCGAGCTTCGCCTCGTGGCGCTGTCGGAGCTGCTCGATCCGTTCCTCGGGCAGCCCGCCGATGAGGTTGATTGCGATTTGTTGTTGTTGGCCGGTTCCGACGTCCTGTGCCCTCACCTGAAGCGTGCCATCGGCGTCGATCATGAAACGAACCGCGATCTGAACCTTGCCTCGGGCGGCGGGCCGCAACCCGTCGAGCACCACCTCGCCGAGCAGCTGGTTGCCTGAGATCTGCCGATCCTCGCCCTGGCAGATGCGGACGACGACCGTCTCTTGCCGGTCGCGTGCGGTCGTGAACATCTTGGTCTGCCCCGCAGGAATCGCAGAGTTTCGACGGATGATGTGCTCGCAGTAGCCATCGACGGTTTCGACACCGAGGGACAGCGGCGTGACGTCGAGGAGGAGCGGCGCCTGGGGTTTCTCCGGCATGGCGGCGGCAGCGGTCACCGTATCGACGTCTTCGTTGAGGGCCGCCCTGAGCACTCGAGGCGCCGAGCTCGGGAGCTCGAGGGCGGACGGTGGCGGCGGGCCGCCCTCGGGAGGCAGCTCCGAATCGATGATGAACGCGTCGTCGGCGATGTCCGTCATCAACCCGGATAGGTCGTCACTGTCGGGCTCGACGGGGGGCCTCTGCGCTGGCTCGCGCCCGATCTCCATCAAGAGGCCCGAGGCGTCGGCCATTCGCGTGGGCTGGAAGTCGAGTGGATCGACGGCTTCCGCAACGCGGGTCGGGAGCCGCTCCAACGGATCCTCACGCGAACGCGTCGGGCTATCGAGAACGTCTTGGTCGGGAGGCAATTCAGCCGAGGCGGTGAGCTGAATCGGAGGGGGTGGAGGCGCCTGGCCCGCCAGCGTCCGTTTGCGAGCCGCAGGTGCGACGGGGGGCGGCGGAATCGGGGGCCGCTGGCCGACGTTGGTGACCTCTTCCTCGAAGTCCGCCCCGACGGCGCCATGACTCCCCGTGCTCGGTTGCGCCACCTTCTTGAGGGCGACTTTGCCGAGCGCGGCCTTGGGCGAGGGCGCTGCCAACGACTGCGCCTGCAGAGCCGCGCCCTGCGCGACGACCAAGTCAGGGTCGATGTTCACGAGCGGCTTGCGCCCGAAATACTCGGCGACCATGCGCTGAAGCAGCGGAATCCGCGTGGAGCCGCCGACCAGGATGACGTTGTCGAGCTGGGTGGGGCGCAGGCCAGCTGCTTTCATCGCATCTTCACAGACGTCGAAGCTCCGGGCGACGAGCGGCTGACACATGTGCTCGAGCTGCGTTCGGGTGAGCGCGTAGTCGAGGTCGAGTGCCACGCCGCCATCGCCATAGGCGAGCTCCTCGATGCAAAGTTTCACGTTGGGCTTGTTTGAAAGCTGAATCTTCGCCCATTCCGCCGCGGCACGGAGCCGCTCATATCCTTGGCGGTCTTGGCGGATGTCATAGCGACTATTTTCGAGAAACTGGGCGGCCATCTGGTCAGCAATGCTCGTATCGATGTCATCGCCCCCGAGGAACGTATCGCCCGCCGTCGCGAGCACTTCGAACACGTCTCCGGCCAGTTGCAGGATCGTGATGTCGAACGTGCCACCTCCGAGATCGTAAACCGCGATTCGTTCGGTCGAAGTCTTGTTGTAGCCGTACGCGAGGGCTGCGGCAGTCGGTTCATTGAGAATCCGCAACACGTCGAGCCCTGCGACCCGTCCAGCTGCTTTGGTCGCGCTTCGCTGCAGCTCGTTGAAGTTGGCGGGTACCGTCACGACCGCGCGGCTACACTCTCTGCCAAGAGCCTGCTCAGCGACCTTTCTGACGTGCCCGAGAACGAACGCGCTGATCTCGCTCAGCGTGTACGTCTCACCGCGCGCGGTGACCAGCACTCCGCCGCTCGGACCCTCGGAGAGCTCGAACGCGAACCGCTCTTGGGCCTGTCTCACCTCGTAGCTCGTGAAAGGCCGCCCGATGAGCCGTTTGATCGAATACACGGTGTTCTGCGCATCGAGCAGTCGCCGCTCCTTCGCGGCCGTGCCAACCAGGACCTCTCCGCTCGGATGAAATGAAACCACCGAAGGAATCAGCTTGGAGCCATCGGCGTCCGCCAGAACCCGGCCCCCCGGCTGGTCGGCGACAGCGACCACGGAATTCGTCGTCCCCAGATCGATCCCTATGACGGGTCCGTCACTCACAGTTCGTTACCCCCCAAGACAAGACTCTCCAAATCGCCTCTACAAGAATAACGCGTTGTTTCCGGGATTACACATTTCCGGGCACTTTGTCCCTAATTCGTCTCAGGTTCGGGGGATTCCACGGGTTCGCCGTCCTCCTCGTCCTCTCCCTCGGCGACGGGCTCGACGTCGACGACTTGCTCCCCCTCCCCAAGACGGATGACTCGCACGCCTTGCGTGTTTCGGCCCGTCTCTCGGATCTCGCTCACCCGGGTCCGGATGACCTGGCCGCCGTTCGTGATCACCATCAGCTGGTCATCCGGGGAGACGAGCCGAAGCTTGACGAGGGCGCCATTGCGCTCCGAGGTGTCCATCCCGATGATCCCCTTACCTCCCCGGTTCTGGACGCGCCATTCCGAGACCTTGGTCCGCTTCCCGTAGCCGTTCGCGCTGACGGTGAGAACCTGTTGCTCACCTTCATCCTCGATGATATCCATGCCGATGACGAAGTCACCTTCGCGAAGATCGATGCCCTTGACGCCCATCGAGTCACGGCCCATCGCCCGGACGTCCTCGATCGGGAACCGGATGCTCATCCCGTGCGACGTCCCGATCAGTACTTGCTGTCCGGGGCTGACGATGCGTGCGGTCAATAGCCCATCGCCTTCGCCGATGGCGACCCCGATGATCCCCGTCTGCCGAATGTTCTCGTAGGCGCTCAGGCTGGTGCGCTTGACGCGGCCGCGCCGGGTGCACGTCAGGAGATACCCCTCCTCTACGAACTCGCGGATCGGGAGAATCGCGGCCACGCGCTCGTCTGGGTCCATGCCGACGAGGTTCACGACCGCCCTGCCCCTCGCTGCACGGCTGGTCTCGGGGATCTCGTAGACCTTCTTCAGGTACGCCTTGCCCTTGTCGCTCAGGAACAACACGTTCGCATGGGCGTTGACGACGAAGACCCAGCTGACGAAGTCCTGGTCGCGCGTGTCCATCGCTCGCAGGCCCTTCCCTCCGCGGCCCTGGGCGCGATATTCGGTGAGTGGCACCCGCTTCACGTAGCCCGCATGCGAGACGGTCACGACCACCTCTTCGTCCGGAACGAGATCTTCGATGGAGATGTCCCCCTCGGCCTCGATGATCTCGGTCCGGCGCGCGTCGCCATATCGTTCACGGATCTCGTCGAGCTCTCGAACGATGACCTCGTCGAGGAGCGCGCTACTCGCGAGGATGGCCTCGAGATCTCGGATCGAATCGCACAGGCTGCCGAACTCGGTCGCAAGCTTTTCGCGCTCGAGACCGGTCAACCGGGACAAGCGCATCTCGAGGATGGCCTTGGCCTGGCGCTCCGAGAGGTAGTAGTCACCCCGTTCTTTGGCGGCTTTGATTTCCGCTTCGGGCCGACCTGCTCGCTTCACGAACTCTTCCAGCCCACTGAGAGCGAGCTGCATCAACCGCCCGCGCGCCTCGTCGACATCTCGAGAAGACCGAATGGTGCTGACCACGCGATCGACGTCGGTGACCGCCATGCCGAGACCCTCGACGAGCTCTCGCTGCGCCTCGGCTTGTCGCAGGTCATAGCGGGTTCGGCGAAGGACGACCTGGCGCCGATGGTCGATGAACCGGAGCAGCGCAGACCGCAGGTCGAGCACCTCGGGACGCTGTCCCACGATCGCGAGGCAGTTGTAACCAAAGGTGCTCTGCAACGCCGTCATCTGGTAGAGCTTGTTCAGCACGATTTCGCCGTGGGCGTCGCGCTTGAGCTCGATGACGACGCGCAGGCCGTCACGGTCGGACTCGTCCCGGATGTCGCTGATGCCTTCCAGCCGCTTGTCACGCACCAAATCGGCTATCTTCTTCAGTAGCTCGGCCTTGTTCACCTGGTAGGGAATCTCGGTGACCACGATCATCTCGCGGTCGGTCTTCCCGGGAAGCTGTTCGATGCTCGCTCTGGCCCGCATCACGATCCGGCCGCGCCCGGTTCGATAGCCGAGGTGGATACCCGACCGGCCGTAGATGTAGCCAGCCGTCGGAAAATCGGGCCCCTTCACCCCGAGCCGACCCGTTTCCTCGTCGTCCTGCATGAGCTGATCGACGGTAAGCTCCGGATGGCTCATCAGGCGAACGGTGGCGTCGACGACCTCGCGAAGGTTGTGAGGCGGGATGTTGGTCGCCATGCCGACGGCGATCCCGCCCGAACCGTTGATCAAGAGGTTCGGAATCCGGCTCGGGAGGACGAGCGGCTCCCGTTCGGAGTCGTCGAAGTTCGGCCCGAAGTCTACCGTTTCCTTTTCGATATCCGCGAGCAGCTCCGACGCTAGCCGATGCATCCGGACCTCGGTGTACCGCATCGCGGCAGGCGGATCTCCGTCGATCGAGCCGAAGTTTCCTTGCCCGTCGACGAGCGGGTACCGCATGGAAAAGTCCTGCGCCATCCGAACGAGCGCGTCGTACACCGCCGTATCGCCGTGGGGGTGATACTTGCCGAGAACGTCGCCGACGATGCGGGCGCTCTTCTTGTACGCCGTATTCCAGTAGACCTTCTGCTCGTGCATCGAATAGAGGATGCGGCGATGGACCGGCTTGAGGCCATCCCTGACGTCCGGAATCGCACGCCCGATGATGACGCTCATCGCGTAGTCGAGATACGAGCGCCGCATCTCGTCTTCGAGCGCGACTGGCTGTTTTTGTGGAGATTCGGCCATGAACTAATGCTCCCGTGCGTGGCTCCCCCAGAGCCGTGACGCGGGCGCGAAGCTACCACGAGCGCTCCACCCCTGCACGCGCCCTCGAAGCTCCCGAGCTGCTGATTTTTGGCTGCTTAGGAGGAAGTTTCGTAAACCACGAAGCGGAGCAGGAGCGGAACGGGAGATGGATACTGCAATGCGCGATCTCGACCGGATCGAAGAGCGATCGAACGACGAAGGGGGAAGGGTCCTGGTGCTGTCGGGCGTAGGCCTGATCGCGGCGGTCGCCGTCGTCGTCGCCGCAGTGGCCGCTCTGCCCGATGACGGCGTGTCGCAGAAGAAAGACCCGCTGCAGATGTTGGCCGCCGAAGACCGACCTGAAGGCACGGCAGCGGCGGAGCCAGTGGCAGATCCCGACATCGATCCGGAGAGCCTGAGCTTTCCGACGACCCTGGTGACCGATACACGGCCCGAGGTCGCGGCGGCGATGGCCGCGGCGGCAGCCGAGCTCGCGCACCTCGACCCCGTCTCTGAATCCCCGCCGCGCTCGGACATCGCCGCGGGCCTGCCTGCTTCGGTGTCAGCGGGACCAGACCGAAAGATCGTCGAGATGGCCGCGGCACGCGATCCATTGGTCGCCGCCACGGTACCCGGAAAGACGAACCCAGCTCGAGCGGGACATGAAGGGCGATATACATTGCAGGTGGTTAGTTACCGAGATGCGGAGGAGGCTCGAGTGTTCGCCAGCGCACTTCGCAAGCGGGGACACGCCGCATACGTGACGACGAGCACGATCGAGGACCGAGGCACGGTTTGGCGAGTTCGCATCGGTCCGTTCGAGACCAAGCAGGAAGCGCAGAGCTACCGGACGACGTTCGAACGCGAAGAAGGCATGAACACCTTCATCGTCCACAACAAGGGCTGACCCAGATCTCGAACTCAAGCCCGAGCTGACAACTGCGTCCCCGGAGGATGGCTCGCGACGGGCGTGCTCGCGAGCGGGACCCGCTCCGCCGGCTCCTCACGCCACCCTACGTCTCGCGTCGCCCCCGCTCGCTGTGCTGCCCATCCCGAGCCGTCCTCCTCCGTAGAAGTCTCCGTATGGAGGGGCTCGGGAATTCGTGCGACATGGGGTGGAGTCGGCGTCGCGAATGACAATCGGCCTGCATGCAACCCCCTCCGATTGGCGTGAGCGCCGAGGTAGGTGCTCGCGTGGGGGTGGCGGGGTGGGGATGAAGGGCCCACTCTCCGCGTGATCGTTGCGCTCAGTCCCGGCGCCTAAGCACATCGGTCACATCGAAGCACGGACCCGCGCTCCCCACCCCGGCGCCCCCACGCTAGCGCCTAAGCCGAGCCGTTCGACGGAACCCCGTGTCGTGCGAATTCCCGTGCCCCGGCGTGCTGACAATCGCCTAAGCCGAACCGTCCTCCGGGATTGTGGTCGCTCCCTCAGCGCATCAAGTATTCGCGGAGCGCCTCGCGGGCTACGTAGCTGGCCTTGATTCGCCATGTCGGTTCGTTCACCACGAGCGCGGCAACCGCGATCTTCGGATCGTCTACCGGTGCGTATCCCACCCACCAGTTGTAGGTGCGGTGCGGGTTGTAGCGACTGAGCGTGCCGGTCTTGCCCGCAATGCGAATGCCGGGGAGAAACGGGCGGCCCTTGGGATCCCAGAAGGCCTTCCGCGCGGTTCCGTGCGTCACGGTGCGTGTCATCATTTCCCCTGCGGCGCGCGCAGTGGTGCGGGGCAGCACCTGTCGGAACGTGCGCGGCGTATGCTCGTACAAGATCTGGCCCGTTTGGCTCTCGATGCGCTCGACGAGCGCGGCGTAAGGCATTCGGCCGTCGTTGGCGATGGTCGCCGCCAGCAACGCGCCGTGCAGGGGCGAGAGCTGGCTGTGCCAGAAGCCGGCTGCCATGCGCGCACGCTCCAACCCGCTCTCCGGCACGTCCGCTGGGCTCGGTGCCACGGGCAGGTCGAAGGGCAGCCGTTGGCCGAATCCAAACGCAGCGACATATTGGCTCATGCGGGCCTGATCGATGTGCCGATCCGCCAACTTCGCGAACACCGCGTTGATCGAGTGGCCGAGGGCATCGGCGAGCGTCGCACACCACCGGTCGCGCGCGGGCGTGTCGTCCAAATCCGCCTGGACCAAGCCTCGCATGCCACCGCCATAGCAAATCGACGTAGAGCTCTTCACGCCCGCGTCCAGCAAAGCCGATGCGGTGACGATCTTGAAAATGGACGCCGCCGGGGGATCCGGATCGGTCACGACCCGCGCGCTCGCACCCTTCCCCGCTTCGTAGCCCACGTACGCCAGCACCCGGCCGCTCCTGGGATCGATTGCGACCAAGCCGCCGGCGGGCACGTCGTAGCGCTTGAACAAGCTTTGAACGTGCGTTTGGAGATCGTGATCGACGGTCAGCACGGCGCGCGTTCCGTCCCGTCGTTGAACCGTCCACTCGTCCCCCCGCGGCTGGGCCCGCGCGACATCGATGTCCGCGAACGGGGGGGTCACCACCCGCGCAACGCTCGTCGAGGCGCGATGCGCGGAAGGCGGGCTTGCCATCAGAGCCATCGGCGTCCCGAGCATCAGAGCGAGGCTCGCCACGCCCCACAGCCAGGAGTGAGAAATCACGTCGCGCACGGGCTAACGCTAAAGAATGGGATTCCTCCGGTCAACAAACCCATTCGTCCGCTGTGACTGCAATCCCCTGCCAGTGATTTAACGCGCGTCTCCGTCGGTTGTATAGTGAAGGCGTGCCGTTCAAAGACCAGAGGACGAGCGCCAGTCAAACGGTGCTTACGGACGCCGGAGAGGCTCGTGCGTCGCGCGCCGGAAGCGAAAATGGATGTCTGGTCGTGATCTACGGAGAGGAGATGGGTCGCCGGGTGCGAGTCACCGCTGAACCGTTGATCATCGGTCGCTCGCCCAAGTGCGAGGTGCAGATCGACCAGGAAAGCGTCTCCCGCAATCACTGTCGAATTCGCTTCGAAGGAGGCGAGTTCCTCGTCTGTGACCTCGACTCGACGAATGGGACCTACGTCAACGACGACCTCATTCAAGGGGAGGGTCGCATTCGGCATGGTGACCAGATCAAGGTCGGACGTACCATTCTGAAGTTCATCGCCGGCGACGACGTGGAAGTCGAGTATCATGAGGAGATCTATCGGTTGATGACGACCGATGGTCTCACACAACTGAACAACAGACGATACTTCAACGAGACGCTCGACCGCGAGGTCGCGCGAGCCAAGCGGTACAAGCGAAGCTTCTCTCTACTCGTCTTCGACGTCGACCATTTCAAGCGCATCAACGACCGGCTTGGTCACTTGGCTGGCGACGCCATCCTGCGGCAACTCGGCTCGGTACTCCTCGGGAGGCTTCGCGTTAACGACGTTCTCGCACGAATCGGCGGCGAAGAATTCGGAATCATCACGCCCGAGGTAGGTCTGGAGGGCGCTACTGAGCTTGCCGACAAGATCAGACGCTTGATCGGAGACACCCGCTTCGAGTTCGAAGGCACGGCAGTCGAAGTGACCGTCAGCGCGGGCGTCGCCGAGTGGCAACCCCACTACGAAGACCCTTCGGAGTTGTTCAAAGCGGCGGACGCGAAGATGTACGAGGCGAAGCGACGAGGACGAAATCAAGTCCAGTTCTAGGCGCTTCGGCTCACCGTCGCTTGCCGGGAACGCCAGCGTCTGACAAGACACGCGACGAGCTCGGCGAACGCCATCCCGATCACGCGAAGCGATGCCCCCGACTGGCGTCCGGCCTTCCGCGGGTAGTGGCTCACCGCGAGCTCTCCCACGCTGAGCGCCTCGCGCCGCGCCTCGTACAGCAGCTCTGCGCTGATCAGCGCACCTTCGCTTCGCAGATCGCTCGCGCGTAGCAGGCTCTTCGGCACGAGCTTGAAGGCGCAGTTCGCATCCCGAACCCGTAGGCCGAAGACCCAGTTCACCAGCGCCGTCCAGGCCCGCCCGCACAGCCGTCGCGACAAACCGTCCTGGCGACGACTTCGGTATCCGACCACTACGTCGTGTTGGCTCAGCAGCAGGATCGCCCTCGGCAGCTCCTCGAGATCGAACTGCCCATCGCCGTCGGTCAGAAAGACATAGTCCATCCCAGCTCGGTCGAGCCCGGTGCGCACCGCTGCCCCATAGCCGCGGTTTCGAGGATGCGCGACGATCTGCAGCTCGGGAAGGGTCTCTTGCAGCAGTTCGAGCACCCGCGCGGTGTCGTCCGTGCTCCCGTCGTCCACGACGATGATCTCGAGCTCCGAGGCGAGTCGGCCCCCGACTTCGGAGGCTTGCCGCACCACCCGTGCAATATTGCCCTCCTCGTTGAAGCAGGGAACCACCACCGACAGACGCATCGTGTGGAGCCTAATTCGGCTGCCGCGCCCCTTCAATCGAGGAACTGACCCCGTTTCCTCGACGTAGCCCAGGAACGCCACAGAGGAGGCCCTTGCCATAGAAAAGGCGCGTGGCTATGTTCGCCACAGTACTGAAAAATGCTCGGGCTGCGACCGAGTTGGAGTAGAACACCCGCATGAGCGACGAAGAGGAAGCCATCCAATCGATCCCACCCCCGGACACGGGCGAAATCGAGTTCGGCAGCGAGCTTCCGGTTCTGCCGATTCGGAATGCGGTCCTATTCCCGGCGGCCGTTGCCCCGTTCGACGTGGGCCGCGAGAAGTCCGTCGCGCTCGTCGAGGACATCGAAAACCTCGATCAGCCGATCATCGCGATCATGGCGCAGCGCGATCCATCGACGGACGATCCGGGTCAGAACGATCTCTACCCGGTGGGTGTCGCTGCGCGCGTTCTCAAAGCCCTCAAGCACAGCTCCGGAAACTACAGCCTGATTCTGCAGGGCCTGGTGCGTATTCGCCTCGAGCAGGTGGTGACGACCGAACCTTATCTTCGCGCTCGCGTATCGCGGCTGCACGAGCCGCCGGCCGACGATGTCGAGAGCGAGGCGTTGGCCATGAGCCTTCGCGACATCGCCAAGCAAGTGATTCAATTGATGCCGGAGCTGCCGCGCGAGGCAGGCTCGCTCATCGACTCGATTCAGGAGCGCGGTCAGCTCGCCGACCTGGTGGCGGCAAACCTCGATGCCCCCGTCGACGAGAAGTCTCAGCTCCTCGAAACGCTCGATCCGAAGGACCGCATCCGCAAGGTGCTCCGACTACTGACCCGTCAGCTCGAAATCCTCAAGATGCGCGAGCGCATCAACTCCCAGATCAAGGAGGAGATGGGCAAGAACCAACGCGAGTACGTTCTGCGCCAGCAGCTCAAGGCGATCAAAGAAGAGCTCGGCGAGGAGGAGGGCGATCAGGGCGACCTCGACATCCTCGAGGAGCGAATCGCGAAGGCGAATCTGCCAGGCGAGGCCGACAACGTCGCGCACAAGCAGCTGAAGCGTCTACGTCAGATGCAGGTCGGCTCGGCCGAATATACCGTCGTGCGCACCTACATCGATTGGATTCTCGACATTCCATGGACGAAGCAGACGTCGGACAACATGGACATCGCGGCCGTTCGAAAGGTGCTCGATGAGGATCACTCGGGTCTCGAGAAGGTCAAGAAGCGCATCGTGGAGTATCTGGCGGTTCGAAAGCTGAAGACCGACAAGAAGGGCCCGATCCTGTGTCTCATCGGGCCTCCAGGTGTCGGCAAGACGTCCCTGGGCCGCTCGGTGGCGCGTGCGCTCGGCCGTAAGTTTCACCGAATCAGCCTCGGAGGCGTTCACGACGAAGCCGCGATTCGTGGGCATCGGCGCACGTATGTTGGCGCCCTCCCGGGCCAGGTAATTCAAGGGATGAAGAAGGCGAGCACGATCAATCCGGTCTTCATGCTCGATGAGATCGACAAGGTCGGCCACGACTTCAGGGGCGATCCCGCCGCCGCGCTACTCGAGGTGCTCGATCCGGAACAGAACGACACCTTCAGCGACCACTACCTCGAAATCCCCTACGACCTTTCCAAGGTGATGTTCATCGCCACGGGCAACATGGGCGACACGATCCCGGCTCCCCTCCGGGACCGGATGGAGATCATCGAGATTCCGGGTTACACCCGGCGCGAGAAGGCCGACATCGCACGAGTTCATCTGGTTCCGAAGCAACTCGATGAGCACGGCATAAAGCCCGAGCAGATTACGCTCGAAGACAGTGCGATCGAGTCGATCATCGATCACTACACGCGAGAAGCGGGCGTCCGCAACTTGGAACGTCAAATCGCGAGCGTGATTCGCGGCGTCGCGGTCAAGGTGGCGGAAGGTGAGACGGGGCCTTGGATCATTTCCGACGAGGACTCGCTACGGCCCTATTTGGGAGCCCCCCGCTTCAGCTCGGAGGTGGCCGAGCGCACGGCCGAAACCGGGGTTGCCACCGGGCTCGCCTGGACCCCAGTGGGTGGCGAAATCCTGTTCATCGAATGCACCAAGATGCATGGCACCGGCAAGCTCCAGCTCACCGGCCAACTCGGTGACGTGATGAAGGAGTCTGCTCAGACTGCGATGAGCTACGTGCGCACTCGCGCGAAGTCGTTCGGTATCGCGGAAGACTTTCTCGAGAAGAGTGACATCCACATCCACATCCCTGCCGGCGCGATGCCCAAGGACGGGCCCAGCGCAGGCGTCACGATGATGACGGCAATCGTCTCGTTGTTGACCGGTATCCACGTGCGTCACGACGTCGCCATGACCGGGGAGATCACCTTGCGCGGACGCGTGCTCCCAGTCGGCGGAATCAAAGAAAAGGTGCTCGCAGCCCACCGCGCGGGGATCAAGCGCGTGATTCTCCCAGAACGCAACACCGCCGACCTCGACGAGGTGCCCGAGGAGGTTCGAGAGACGCTCGAGTTCGTTCCGGTGTCGAAGATGGATGCGGTTTTGGCGAACGCGCTCCTCGACCCGGATCGCTTGGCTCTCGACCTCAGTGATCCGCGCCCCGACAAGGGCGAGACCATTCAGCCATCAGCTCCTTGATCGGCACGCAAATGCGCGCTCGATGAAACTTTGCGCTGGGCTCTGGCGTGGTAACCTGAGCGCATGGGCACGATGAGCCAGTGATGGAAGGCGGACGCTCTCGCCCGGCCTATCTTCTCCTGGTCCCGGCGGTCCTCATTGCCGCCGGGATCCTGGGCTACTACACGTTCCGCTCGTCGCGCGAGCACGCAGAGCTAGGCGAGGAGACGATTGCACAGTCTCTTCTCTCAGTTGCCCAAGAACGCGTCGAGCGGATCGAACGGTACATCCTCATCGCAGACAAGACCGTCTTTCTGCTCGTCGATCCCAACGACTCCAGCACAATCGATTCGGTTTGGCTCCCGCAAGCCGAGACCCAGACGCCAAGCGTCATGTCAGTGCTCTTGATCGACCAAGCTGGCAACGTGATCCAGTGGGCAAGCAGAGAGCAGCGAAAGAATCGTAGAGCCTTCCTGAAGCTGTTCCGCCAGCAGATCGTCCAGCTGCTCGATCTCGATTCGACAAAGCCCGACGTGATTCGACACCTGCACATACAGATCGACGACGAGAGCTACCTGCTTGCCTATCGGGGCTACGTGACGAGCTCAGGACAGACGTCGTTCGTGATCGCAGTCCACGATCCACAGTATCTGGTCGACTACGTGCTCCCAACCATGTTCGTGTCCGACGCGACGACGCCTCTTTACAACATCGTCGATGAGAACAACCAAGTCGTCTACGGCGCCGATCTCTCGGAAGCCAGGGTCTACACCGTGGACCACGCGTTTCCCACGACGTTGTCGAGGTGGCGCCTCCAGGTCGCTCCGCGTCAGGCGGTGCTTCTTCAGGCGGAGGGGCGCTCACGCATGCGTGGAGCAGTCACGCTGCCCCTGCTCTCGTTCGCGATCATCTTGCTCAGCGCCGTGTTCTTCATCTACGCCGCGGAAAAGGAGCGGCGGCTCAACCAGCTCAAGAGCGAGCTGATGGCCAACGTCTCGCACGAGCTCAAGACTCCTCTGTCCGTGATCCGGATGTTTGCCGACATGCTCCGAACGGGTCGGGTGCCAAGCGACGAACGCAGGCTCGAATACCTGGAGATCATCGGCCGAGAGTCCGAGCGCCTCACGTCGCTGATCGACAACGTGCTCGACTTTTCAGCGCTCGAAGGGGGTAGAGAGGCCTATCGGCTGAAGCGAGGAGACGCCGGAGAGGCCGTTCGCCGTGCGCTAGACGCCTTTCGCTACCGCAGCGAGCAGGACGGCGTCGAGATTCAGCTGAAGAAGTCCGAAGTGCTCCCGCCGGTGCTGATAGACCAGGAGGCCATTGCGCTCGCCGTGATCAACTTGCTCGACAACGCGGTGAAATACGGCGGACAGACGCCGGTCGAGCTAGAGCTCAGCGCCAAGCGAGGTTCCGTGGAGATCGCCGTTCGTGATCATGGACCCGGCATTCCCCGTGACTCACTTCGACGCGTATTCGAGCGATTCTACCGCGGTCCCGACACCAACCCGACTCGGGGCTCGGGCATCGGGCTTTCACTGGTCAAGCACATCGCGCAAGCCCACGGAGGAAGGGCTTGGGCGAAGAATGCGACCGGAGGCGGCGCGATCGTCGGCTTCTCGATTCCCATCGCCGCACGGGGCACCTCCAGCTGATCGCACGGGGGGCTCCTTTGCGATCGGCGGGGACTGCAGCTATCTTCGCAAGCATGAGCGAAGAAGGACAGGGCATTCTGCTCGTCGAGGATGATCCGGCTCTTGCACTCGGGCTCTCGGACAGCCTGCGCTTCGAGGGATACAGGGTCATCCATACCGCAAAGGGTGCCAAGGCGATCGAGCTCGCAGCCTCCGAGGACGTGGACTGTGTGATTTTGGACTTGATGCTGCCCGACCTCAACGGCTATCTCGTCTGCGAAACGATCCGCAAAAACGATCCGATTCTGCCCATCCTGATGCTCACGGCGCGAGGTCAGGAAACCGACAAGATACGAGGGCTCGAGGCCGGCGCCGACGATTACGTCACCAAGCCTTTTTCCATCGGTGAGCTGGTCGCGCGCATCCGCGCGCTCTTCCGGCGTGCGTCACGCCCGGTGCGGCCTTCTCAGGCCGAAATCCAAATCGGCAACATCAACATCGAAACCGGCTCACAGACTCTGACCCGGGGTTCCGAGATGATGCACTTGTCGTTCTACGAGGTCGAGCTGTTGAAGTTCCTCTGGGAGCGAGAGGGAGAACCCGTGTCACGAGACGAGATCCTCGAAAAGATCTGGGGTCTCGAAGCCGGTCCGAACAATCGCACGGTCGACAACTTCATCGTCAAGCTGCGGCGCAAGATCGAACCCAAGCCCGACCGGCCCGTGCACATCCTGACTGTCTACGGAGTGGGCTACAAGTTGGTCTGCTAATCGGATGGGAACGGGGGTCACCACCTTCCTGTGGTATGGTCTGTGTGGTGGCGTCGTGGCGCTGGCCATCGTCGTCAGCGCTGGCCTTTTCGTCTGGGGCACGCGGAGAGAGAAGCGTAGAGACCGCAAGCGACCGCCGTCTTGACCCGGTGCAAGCTGCTCGTTACAACCAAGCCGCTTACCACAGCGCCGTGGGGCACTAGGAGAGTCTTTGCCGCGAAAAGAACAACGAGGCGGCCTGGGTCGCCGACTGGCGATCGGCATCTATTCGATTGCGCTGGCTTACTTGGTCATCGTGGGCTTTGCCTCGGTGATTCCCCAGGTTTTCTGGCCTGCGAGCGACGATTCGTTCGACCTCGACTGCGAGGATGGCCTGCTGCTGCTCCGTCATGAGGTCGACCAGCTGAGGCTCGCCTACCTGGCGACGAACGAAACCGACGCCACCGCGCTCCAAAGTGACCTCGAGGCTTGGGATCTTCGTCTGAACGCGCTTGCCAAGCGATGCGACGAGGACCAAGTTCACTTGCTCAATCAATACCGATACCGCGTCGAGCTCGGCCTGGAGAGGTACATGCGCGAGGAAGCACCACTCGCCAATCGCGTCACCGAAGTGCTGGGCGCACCACCGGACGCCCCATCATCCGACACCCCGGAGCCAACTCCATGAGCGAGCCAATCGAAGAGGAAGGCGCCCAGACGTTCGCAGAGCTGGGCTTGCACCCGGATCTTCTCGAGGCCATCGAAGAGATGGGTTGGGAGACCCCCACGCCGGTGCAACGCGACTCCTACCCGCTCGCGATCGCAGGACACGACATCATCGTCCAATCCCGCACGGGCACCGGAAAGACCGGTGCGTTCGGGATTCCGCTCGTGAACGGACTTCTCTCCGAAGATGGAGACGAGCAAGCGCTCGTGCTCGCACCGACCAGGGAGCTCGCACTGCAGAGCGCACGTGAAATCGCCAAGCTGGGCAATCGTCGGGGCATCGATACGGTCGCCGTCTATGGTGGCGCTTCGATGGAGCGGCAGATCCAGGCCCTCGAAAAAGGCGCTCGTGTCATCAGCGGGACACCGGGGAGAGTTCTCGACCATCTCAAGCGTGGAACAATCGACGCTTCGCGTCTGAGAGTGCTCGTGCTCGATGAAGCCGATGAGATGCTTTCGATGGGCTTCGCCAAGGAGCTCAACGCGATCATCGAAAGGCTCCCGAAGAAGCGTCAAACCCTTCTGTTTTCCGCCACGGTAGACCGGGCCATCAAGCGAGTTGCCGAAAGGCACATGCGAGATCCTCAGTTTTTAGGCCTATCGGGCGACCACGTCGGCGCCCTCGGAATCGAGCATTTTGCCTACATGGTGAGCGGGGTCGGACGCGTCGCCAATCTGATCACGATCCTGGAGATTGAAGACCCGGAGAGCGCGCTCATCTTCTGCAACACGAAAGCCGAAACCGAGCAGGTCGCCTCTGCCCTCCAACGCGCGGGTTTCAACGCGGAGTGGTTGAATGGAGATTTGCCTCAGCGCGAGCGCGAAGAAGTGCTCGGACGCGTGCGCCGCGAAGAGCTGAGATTCTTGGTAGCAACCGACGTGGCGGCGCGTGGCATCGACGTCTCTCATCTCACGCACGTCATCAACTTCTCGCTACCGGAGAACGTCGAGCAATACGTCCACCGAACTGGGCGAACCGGGCGGGCGGGACGAACCGGGACTGCGATTTCGCTCGTCGGCCCAACGGAGCTGGGCGTTCTCTACTACTTGAGACTGCAGTATCAAATTTTTCCCATCGAGCGAACCCTTCCGAGCGAGGGCGAGCAGCGGACGCGACAAGAGGCCGATCTCATTGCGATGATCGATGCCGCTTACCCAAACGCCCCGAGCGAACGTGATCTCGCATTGGTGCGCCGCTTCTTGACCCACGCGAACGCAGAGCAGATGCTCGCAGGGCTACTGAACGCATTTTTCGGTACCGAGACGGAGGATGCCGGCAAGGTCGCCGCGGCACGGCGGCGGAGAGGCAAGCAACACTTCGACATCGAGCCCAGCGCTGAACGCACGGAGCCGCGGCCGCCTCGGGTCGAGCAACCCGCAACAGCGACGTTGTACGTCAACGTGGGCAGACGCGATGAGATCAAGGCCTCGGAGCTCGGTCGACTCCTCCGGGACCGCACTGGCCTGAAGCGCAAGGATATCGGCCGCATAAGGGTGCGTGACGAGCACTCTCTCGTCGACGTGCCCGAGGGGCGAGCCCAGGACGTCATCGAGTCGATGGCAGGCGTGGTCGTACGAGACCGCACGCTCGAAATCGAGCTCGCGGACGGCGATTGACCTCCAAATTTGGGTGCCCATCCTCCGGTCGTCTATCTTGATCCCGTTAGATGCCGGAGGGGATTGCGTCGACGAGGCCAGAGCCGTCAGGGTTACACCGGGGGGCCGTGGTCGGGGGAAGGTTCGAGGTCATCGATCAGATCGATGAAGACCTTCAGGCGATCGTGTGGTCAGCCAAAGATCAGCAGACTCACCGGTCGATTCTCGTTCGCGTCATCCGGCCTGAGCTGGTGTCCGCCGCTGCCGCTCCGAGCTTCCGGGAAGCGTGTCGCGCCGCCGCGGGTCTCTCGCACCGCAACATCGCTCGGGTCTTTGGCGTCGGGCGAACGCCGAAGGGCGAGCACTTCATCGCCGGCGAGTGGGTCGACGGCACGCCCCTCTCGGACTTCATTCAGGAGCGAAATCGCGATGGGCATCCGATCTCGCTGCGCGGGATTTACAACGTCATCGCTCATCTCTGCAGTGCATTGAGCTATGCTCACGAGCGGGGGCCTCACGGGACCCTCCGTCCGAGTGTGGTTCGGGTCACGCGCGGGGGCCGGGTGAAGGTCGATGACTTCGGGGTCGGCCAAGTGCTCTTCGATTCGGCGGGCCCTAGCGCGTTCAAGAACGCAGACCACGCCTGCTTGGCGCCCGAGGTGAGACGTGGAGAGCCCGCGACGCCCGGAAGCGACGTCTTCGGGATCGGCGCGATCCTCTACGAGCTGTTGACCATGAGGTCGCCTGGCGCGGAGTTCGTGGCGCCCTCGCACGTTCGGAAAGACATCCCGCCGGAGTTGGACGGCATCTTGTTCCGTTGCCTTGCCACCGATCCGAAGGACCGGTTCGATTCGCCGGAGGCGGTGCGCACGGCGATTCTGCCCTTCGTCGCTCGAGCCAACTCGGTGCCCCCCGAAGATCCCGGCGAAGACCTCGAGATCGAGCTCGGGTCGGTCTTGCCGCCGCCCGACCTCGAAATTGCCGGGTTCGCGAGGGCGCCGAGCCCTCCCCTCGCGCCGCCGCCGCCACCCAAGCGCGGGCTCATGAGCTTGATCAATCAGCTTTCGGCCGACACGAAGCAGCGGTGGATGGTCGCGCGCGACAAGATGGACCACGGTCCGTTCAGTGCCCGGGAGCTCATCGAACGGCTCAACCTCGGCGGTTTCGCCGGTGACGATCTCACGCTCAACATCGATACCGGCGAACGCAAGCCACTACGCGAGTGGCCCCAGTTTCGTGAGATCATCTTGCAGCGCGAGCATCAAGACGCCACCGCGGCCGAGCAAGCCGCTCGAATCAATGCCCATCGATCCGAGAAGCGTTCTTCGGCGATGAAATGGCTGATCGCCGTTTCGGTCATCGGTGTCGTACTGATCTCGGTTGGCGGATTCCTGCTCTCACGCTCGAGCGACGCTCGAGAGGCGGCCTCGACGGAGCTGGGAGATCTCTTCAAGCTCGGTAAGATTACCACCGGCGAGGCAGGTTTGCTCCCCGACCCGCCGGTTCGGAGGCGCAGGCGCGGCTCGAGCGCTGCGCCCACCAAGACGACCCGCGGGTTTGCGAGCTACGACGAGGCGATGAGCCAAGCGATGGAGCTTGGGGATGTGTCCCAGGGAGGCGGAGAGGGTCGCCTCACGGGCGGTGAAGTGGCAAGCGTGATGAACCGGAACCTGAACCGCTTTTATGGCAAGTGTGTGCTTCCCGAGGTGAAAAGCGGCGGCAAGCCCGGGAACGTCAAAGTCGACCTCGCCATCGCGGGGAGCGGCTCGGTCATGGGCGCAACCGTCCAGGGCGGCAGCTCGGCGTTCCAAAGCTGCATGAGCCAAGAGATCAAGACCGTCCGTTTCCCGACCTTCGGCGCCCCGCGCATGGGCGCCCGCTACAGCTTCACCGTGAACTGACCCCGGCGTCCCGTGATGCCGCCCCCGCGATAACTGCATCCCCGGAGGACGGCTCGGCACGGGCGTGCTCGCGAGCGGGACCTAGGCGCTCGCGTGGGGGCGGCGGGGTGGGGATGATGGGCCCGAGCTCCGCATCTCGGTCTCTTCAGCCAACGTGCGTAACCCTTTTTGAGACTCGCCCCCGCTCGCTGTGCTGCCCATCCCGAGCCGTGCTCCTCCGTAGAAGTCTCCGCACGGAGGGGCTCGGGAATTCGCGCGTCATGGGGTGGAGGCGACGTCGCGAATGACAATCGGCATGCATGCAACCACCTCCGATTGGCGTGAGCGCCGAGGTAGGTGCTCGCGTGGGGGTGGCGGGGTGGGGATGAAGGGCCCACTCTCCGCGTGATCGTTGCGCTCAGCTCCGGCGCCAAAGCACATCGGTCACATCGAAGCACGGACCCGCGCTCCCCACCCCGCCGCCCCCACGCGAGCGCCTAAGCCGAGCCGTTCGACGGAACCCCGTGTCGTGCGAATTCCCGAGCCCCGGCATGCTGACAATGGTGAGCTATTGCGGGAGGCTTTCGAGGGCTGCTGCGACTCTTGGGAGCTTTGCGAAGCTGAGCTTGTCCGAAGCCTTTTCGAGCGCGTCTTCCGCGCTCACTTTGCCCTCGGCGACCATCTTCTCGAGCACTGCGTCGATGCTCTGCATGCCGTAGCTCCCGCCGCTTTGAATGAGGCTTTGAAGCATCGAAGTCTTGGCCTCGCGGATTGCCGCAGCGACCCCCGACGTTCCAATGAGAATTTCCTGTGCGGCGATGCGGCCGGTTCCATCGGCTCGTCGTAAGAGCTGTTGAGCTACGATGCCCACGAGGGAATCCGCAAGCATGCCACGAATCTGAGGCTGCTGGCTTGCTGGGAACGCATTGACGAATCGATTGATCGTCGCAGGCGCCGAGTTCGTGTGCACCGTCGCGAAAATCAAAATACCGAAGCTCGCGAGCTGAAGCGCCAGCTTCATCGTTTCACGGCCGCGAAGCTCGCCCACCAGAATCACGTCGGCGTTCTCACGGCCAGCGCTCCGAATGGCATCGGCGAAGCTCGGGGTATGCTCGCCGACCTCACGATGGGTGATCTGGCATTTCTTCGGTCTGTGAACGAACTCGACGGGATCTTCGATGGTGAGGATGTGTCCTTCACGGTTGCGGTTGATGTGATCGAGCATCGCTGCGAGCGTCGTGCTCTTTCCGCTGCCCGTCGGCCCCGTGACGAGCACCAAACCGGATCGCTTCTCCGCGAGGTCGACGGCCGCCTTGGGGAGACCGAGCTGCTCAGCCGTCAGAATTTTCGTCGGGATGGTTCGAAAGACTGCACCCGGCCCGGTCGTCTTGTAGAGATAGTTCGCTCGGAACCGCGCCTTCTCTTCGTAACCATACGCGAAATCGAGATCGCGATGCGCATGAAAATGCACCCGCTTGTCTTCGCTGATGATCTCGTCCATCAGTCGCTGGATCGTTGGGTGATCCAGAGGTTCGTTGTCGATGGCGATGAGCTCCCCTTTCGCGCGGATCATCGGAGGATAGCCAATCGACAAGTGAAGGTCGGAGCCCCCCCTTGCGAGCAGAACATCGAAGTATCGATCAAGTGCCGGCATCGATCACCCACCCTTCTTCGAAAAGATGTCTCGCATAGAGCCTTTCCTGCCTCGCTCTGGGGACGGAGGAGCCTCGGGGCGCGGAGGCTCGGAGGCGCCGATGCCCCGGTCATCGTTTGCAAACCGCTTCGCGTCTTCGACTGAAATGATGCCGGCCGAGAGTAGCCCGTTGAGTGAGTCCTCGATTCGAATCATCCCAAACGCACGACCCCGCTGCAGCAGGCTCGGAAGTTGGTACAGCTTGTCGTCGCGGATCAGCGTCCACAATGCCATTCCGCCCGTGAGAAGCTCGACTGCAACGACTCTTCCGGTGCCGTCCTTCCGGGGAACCAAACGCTGACTCACTACGAACTTGAGCACGCCGGCCAACGTGGCTCGCACCTGAGACTGATCATCGGGTGGGAACATGTCGATCAGGCGATCGATCGTGCTCGCTCCAGACGGCGTGCTCATCGTCGCGAACACGAGGTGGCCCGTCTCCGCCGCCTCCAAAGCCTTCTCCACCGTCTCACGATCGCGAAGCTCGCCGATCGCGATGACGTCGGGGTCCTCGCGGAGCGACGCCTTCAAGGCGGAGTGAAAGCTCTGGGTGTGCGACCCGACCTCACGCTGGCTCACCACGGCCCTCTTGATGGGATGAACGAACTCCACCGGGTCCTCGACCGTGATGATGTGTACGCTCCGCTCGCTGTTGAAGAGGTCGACTAGCGCCGCCAGGGTCGTCGTTTTTCCGGCACCGCTCGGACCGGAGACCACGACCAGACCCTGGTGATAGTTGAGCATTTGACGGAGCTCGTGCGGAAGCCCGAGCGACTGGAGCGTGGGAGGCTCCGGCATGATCAGTCGGAAACAGCCTTTGAGCCCGGTTCGCTGCTTGGTCACGTTGACGCGAAAGCGCCCCGCGCCCTCGAGCTGGCAGGCGAAATCCGCATAGCCGAGCTCTTCCAACTGCCTGGCGCCGCGCTGACCGAGGAGCGGAAGGATCAGCTCCCGCGCCTCTTGGTCGGAAATGGCATCGCCCTGCGGCGTCAGGCGCCCGCTGCATCGAAAACGGACCGGCTCACCGGACATGATGTGGACATCGCTGGCAGACTCAGCGCGCGCCCGCTCGAGCAGAACGCGCAAAGCGCCCGACGCGGGAACAGGAGTGTCTGCGCGGACGAATTCGGCAAGCGGAGAAGCTTCGGGCGAAGGCCGATAGGAAACCTTGGGCGGAGCCGCGCGGACCACCGGCGGTTGGAGGGCAGCAGAGGCCCAGCCTCCCGGAGCGCGGTCGTTGAGGGGTCGAGGCTGTGGCTCCGCTGGAGGTTTCGCTGGCTCGATCGGAGGTTCGTCGCGTTGCACTCTCAACATCAACTTGTCGCCGGAGCGCGCAATCGTTGCGATGTACGTCGCGCCGTTGATCCGTGTGCGGGTCGGCTCTGATATCCCGTCTTCCTGCGGCAACAGATCTTGAATGGACGTGCCCTGTACCAACTTGAGAATGTGCTTCGGGCTCAGCGGCTCCTGCGTCACGGGCTTGAGCTGGCCGTTCCTCTTGGCCGCCGCCGCTGCGCCGCTTTGAAAGACGATCTCGGTGACGTCCTCCCGGTCGAAATACTGGAGGAACTTCTCTAGCTCAGTCATCGCTGTAATCTTATCGTTATTGTACAATGTGAATCAAATCACAGTCTGCTGGCCGGGCTCGATAAGAGGCAGTTGCCGTGAGGCTGGAAATCCTCGTGATCCGTTGATTTGACAGCCCTCCGAAGCGGTTGCTAGCGTCTTGTACGTCGCCAAGCAAGTGGTGACCCTTGTCCGTAGGCAACGGAAAAGTGTAATATAAGTAGCAGCATGTCCGAGGAAAAAGAGTCGTCCGTTCTCTTCAATCTGCGCGAGCTCCTCAGCATCGAGGAGGACCGCGTGCGCGAGGAAGAGGAGGCGCGCCTCGAACGCGAAGCAGCCGAGCGTGAGCGTCTCGCCGCTGAAGCCCGGAAGAGGCAAGAGGCAGAAGAGGCCAGGCTGCGCGCCGAGGAAGAATCGCGGAGGGCGGAACAGCGGCGAATCAGAGAAGAAGAAGCGCGCATGATGCGCGAGCGCGAAGAAGCGGAGCTTCGTGTCCGCCTAGAGCAGGAAGCACGGGAGAAGGCAGAGGCGCATGCGCGCATGCTCGATCACGAGCGCGAGTTAGCAGCGATTAGCGCCCAGCAACGAAAAGGAGTGCATCCTGTTTTGTTGGCGGCGGCCGCTGTTCTCGTCCTCGGGGCCGGAGCAGGAACGTACTTCGGCTACTACAAGCCCCAGGTGGAGCGTCGTGAGGCTGCGGCTCTGGCCGCAAGAATGGAGGCCGAACGTGCGGCGCGCGAAGCGGAGGAGGCTCGCGCGGCCGCGGAGATGGAGGCTGCGAAGCGCGCTGAAGCCGAAGCCGAAAAGGCGCGTCTCGCCGAACAGGCGCGGCGTGAGGCACAAGCTGCTGCCGAAGCGCGGAGAGCCGCTACTCCAAGTGCGCCAGCGAAACGGCGTGGTGGTGGTGGGAGCTCGACGCCGCGCAAGGCGAACACGGACGACCCGCTCGCGGGGCTGGACAGTCTGTAGTCCGCGCCGTAGCGTTGCCCCGCACTCATGAACGACAACGACGAAGGGTCACGTATCGCGCTTGCGCTCGATGTGGCTGACCTCGATGCGGCCCGAGAGCTCATCGCCAAGACGCGCGACCACGTGGGCACCTTCAAGGTCGGCCTCGAGCTCTATACGGCAGCCGGTCCTCGAGCGATCGAGGCCGTCCACGCGGCCGGTGCCAGGTGCTTTCTCGACCTCAAGATGCACGACATTCCCGCCACCATGGGCCGCTCCGTCGCGCGGGCGGCGTCGATGGGCGTCCGATACCTCACCGTGCACGCTTCGGCCGGGCCAGAATCGCTTCGGCAGGCGAGCGCCCATGCCGGAGCGATGCAGCTCCTCGCGGTGACGGTCCTCACGAGCCTCGATGCGGCGGCGCTCGAGGCGATCGGAGTGAGTGGCGGACTACGCGACGCCACGGAGAGGCTCGCCAAGCTCGCGTGGGACGCCGGCGTTCGTGGATTCGTGACCTCCGGGCACGAGTGTGCTGCCCTTCGCCGCCGATTAGGCGAAGAAGCTTTCCTCGTGACGCCCGGAATCCGGCCTGCAGGCTCGGACGCAGGTGACCAACGACGCGTGATGACGCCAGCGGACGCGATCGAGGCAGGCGCCGACCTGCTGGTGGTGGGAAGACCGATCCGCGACGCGAGCGATCCAACCGAGGCGGCAGCCGAGATCGCGCATCAGGTCGCATTGGCATCGTCTCCATGACCCGCGTGCTGGCAGGACGACGCCCCGTGCTCGAAGCGTTGCGCGGAAACACGAAGCTTCGCCAGATCTATACCGAGCCCCAACGCTCTCATCCGGATGTGCTCGAAGCAGCCGAGGCCCGCTGCGTCCCCGTCGACCAACGCAACCGTGCCGAGCTCGATCGATTGACTGACGGCGTTCGGCACCAAGGCGTCGTCGCAGTTGCAGACGATTTTCACTTCTCCGAGATCGGAGAGATCATCGCGCACGCCAGAAGGCCCCCCTTGCTCGTTGCCCTCGACGAGCTGACCGACCCGCAAAATTTAGGCGCGATCATTCGAAGCGCCGTAACCCTCGGGTTCGACGGCCTGATTCTCCAGAAGCATCGAGCGGTGGGGATCACGGCGGCGGTCGTCCGGGCCTCTGCGGGCGCGACCGAGCACGCGTCCATCGCTCGGGTGACGAACCTTCAACGGACACTCCTTGCTCTCTCCGAATCCGGGATGGAGATCGTGGGACTCGATGCGGACGCTGAGATGGACATTCGGCAGCTCGAGCCGAGCCCTCTGGGGCGCGTTCTCGTGGTTGGATCGGAGGGCAAGGGTCTTCGCCGAATGGTTCGACAACGGTGCGATATCGTGGTTCACATTCCCCAGAAGGGCCCGATGGATTCTTTGAATGCGTCGGTTGCCGCAGCGATTGCGATGTACGAGATCTCGGGGAAGCATTTAGGAGCCGGGCATGACGGATGACAATCTCGCACGCGAGCGTGACGAAGAAAAGGTACGCCGAGTGCTCATCCTGACGGGCGGCGAGGCCGCGCCGGGGCTCAACGCCGTCCTTCGCGCGTTCGTGAAGACGGCAACGGAGCTCGGCCTCGAGGTGTACGGATCCGAGGACGGCTTCGCCGGGCTCATCGAGGAACCGGCCCGCGTGGTGACGCTGACCCGCGCCAGTGTGCGCGGGATCCTGCCGCGCGGAGGCAGTGTGCTCGGCTGCTCGGATCGGGCTGATCCATTTGCATACATGACGGTCGACGCCGAGGGGACCGAAAGAACGATCGACGTCTCCGAGCGCGTCCGCGCAACGCTCGACGAGCTCGAGATCGACGTTCTGGTGCTGGTCGGAGGCAGTGGAACGATGGACCTGGGCATGCGCTTCGCCAAGCTGGGTGTCGCGGTCATCGGCATTCCGAAGGCCATCGGCAACGACCTCGCAGCCACGGACCTCGCATTTGGCCTGGACACCGCGGTCAGCACTGCGACCTGGGCCATCGATGCGCTTCACTCCACCGGCGAGGCGCACGACCGGGTGATGGTCCTCGAAGTCATGGGGCACGACGCGGGCTGGGTCGCGCTGATGTCCGGCATCGCAGGTGGCGCCGACGTGGTGCTGGTTCCCGAGATTCCCTACGACGTCGATCGAGTGGTGAGGAAGATCGAGACACGCTCCACGAGCGCTCAGAATTTCAGCATCATCGTCGTTGGCGAGGGCAGCAAACCCGCGGGCGGGACGGTGTCTCGCATCAACGAAGCGCAAGAAGGCGTCTCACACAAGCCCGAGGGTAGTGCATCCCAGCTTGCACGATTGCTCGAGCGCCGAATCGATCATGAGGTCCAAGTGACCGTTCTCGGACAACTGCAACGCGGTGGCTCTCCCTCCCCACTCGACCGCATTCTCGGAACGCGCTTCGGCGTGTTTGCTGCGGAGCTTTGTTACCACGACAACACGGGCCAAGTAGTTGCGCTTCGTGGCCAAGATGTCGTCGCGGTGCCGCTCGAGGCAGCCGTTGCCAACATCAAGCGCATTCCGCCAGACGGGGAGCTCGTCAGCGTCGCCCGCGCCATTGGAATCGAGTTAGGACAAGAATAGCATGCCTCGCACCGCTGCCGCGCTGATCATCGGAAACGAAATCCTCTCCGGGAAGATCACGGACACCAACACTCCATTCCTCGCGCGCGGTTTGTTTCTGCTCGGCATCGAGCTGAAGCGTATCGTGGTGTGTCCGGACGAAGTCGAGACGATCAGTGGAGATCTGAGCGCGCTCCGATCCTCTCACGACTTCGTATTCACGAGCGGGGGAGTGGGTCCGACCCACGACGACGTGACCATCGAGGGGGTGGCTGCCTCGTTCGGCCGACGCGTCGTACGTTCGTCGGCAGTCGAAGAGATGATCCGGCGCTACTACGGCGACCGTGCCACCGAAGCGCACTTCCGGATGGCCAACATGCCCGAAGGCGGCGAAATGATCCGAAGCTCGGAAGCTCCGTGGCCAACGGTCGTCATCGAGAACGTATTCGTACTGCCCGGCGTTCCAGAGATCTTCGAGTTGAAGTTCGCCGACCTGCGCAAACGCCTCGATGAAGGCCACGCGTTTCACTCACAAGCGGTCTATACGCTCAGCGGCGAAGGCGAGATCGCAAAATTGCTCGAACGCATCGCGGACGGGTTCCCCGGGGTGATGGTCGGAAGCTACGTGAAATGGGGCGGCCAGGACTACAGAACGAAAGTGACGTTCGACGGAAGCGATCCGGGAGCCGTAGCGCGGGCCGCCGACATGCTGGTGACCGAGCTAGACCCGAAGCTCATCGTCCGCAGAGAGTGACGCGGGCACTGACGCTGCGACCACTGCATCCCCGGAGGACGGCTCGGCACGGGCGTGCTCGCGAGCAGGACCTAGGCGCTCGCGTGGGGGCGGCGGGGTGGGGATGATGGGCCCGAGCTCCGCATCTCGGTCTCTTCAGCCGACATGAGCACTCCTTTTGAGACTCGCCCCCGCTCGCTGTGCTGCCCATCCCGAGCCGTCCTCCTCCGTAGAAGTCTCCGTATGCAGGGGCCCGGGAATTCGCGCGTCATGGGGTGGAGTCGACGTCGCGAATGACAATCGGCCTGCATGCAACCACCTCCGATTGGCGTGAGCGCCGAGGCGAGGCTTGCGTGGTCAGAGCTCAGCAGCCCAACCGGCCACAAATGCAAGCCGAGCCGTTCGACGGAACCCCGTGTCGTGCGAATTCCCGAGCCCCGGCACGCTCGCGGGCGCTGTTGCTGTTAGGGCTTCTTGGGTTCCGCCTGGTCGGCCGCTTCCGCCGGGTAGAGTCGGACGGCCGTGTTGGTGTCGACGCGCACGAGCTGGGGGCCCATTTCGGTCTGGGTGCTGACGCGCATCTGGGACGTGGCCTCGGCCTCGGAGTACGGTGTGAATTTGCGCAAGCTCACCGAGGCGGACCCGACGACCGACGCTTGGTAGGCTTCGAGGCGGCCGCCCGAAATGGCTTGCGGCTCAGCGCTCTGCTGCGCGGTGATCTGAAGGTCGAGCCCCTCATCGGTCATCCGTTCGATTCGATAGGTCACGACCTGGTCGACCCATACGCCAGAGAACTCGAGCTTGCGCTCCACCTCCCACTTGGCACGTACGCCGAGAGGCTCGTCGGGAAACGCTACCGTCATCAAGGCGGTCCGGATGTTACCCAACATGGTGCGCAGGTTCGGCGGTACGTCTTCCATCCCGCGAAACTCACCGCGCCGCACCCGGCCCTGGATGTCCATCTCGCTCCAGCCTTGCACCTGAAGCAACGGCGCCAGCATGTTTTCCATCTGCTCTCGCTCTGCAGGGCTCATCTTCTCCGCCAACTGCGAAATGCGCACTTGAGTGATCTGAATCGAATGCCGGATGAACCCATAGGGTGTCGGCTCTGCAGGCCCGACTTTGACCTCGAGCTGCACGGGCGGAAGACCACCCATTGCTCCCTCATCGCCGGCTTGCATGGCCTGGGCCCGGGCGATCTCGACGTAGAAGACCTCGGTTTGACCCGGCGCAACGTTGTAGCGGAGCGGAACACGAGGCGTCATCCCCGCGTCCAAGACGCGAATCGTCGGCAGGACGCGCATCGGTGGACCTGGGTCCACGACTTGCGCCGTTTGGGGCTGGAATTTCGTTCGACAAGAAGCCGTCACCGCGATCAAGCAGGTGAGGAGCACGATACGTCTCATGGATCTACCTTTCACTGTCGTCACTCTTGGAGACCAGACGCACGACCGAGCTTCGAGCGGAGGTCAGAGTCTCGGTCTTTTCGGGCGAAACGAGCGCAATGTCGGCGGTGGACTTGGATTCGAGGGAGGCTTCGAGAGCGATCGGAAGGCTGAGGTCGGCGAGCGCGTAACCCTCCGCATTCATCTCATAGCTCCGCACGTGCATTTCGAGCTCCGGGTTGAGGTCCGCGACCTGGGGGGCAGCGACTTGCCGCGCCTTGATCGTCACCCTGAAACGAGTGCCCACACGATCGGTGAGCTCGTATCGCGTGACCTGGGTGACCCATGCGCTCCAAATCCGTAGGGGCCTTCGGACTTCCCAGACCGCACCGATGCCGACGGGTTCCTTCGGAAGCGGAATCGTTGCAATGGCCGAGCGTACGTTGCCGATCGCGATGGCCACGCGCGGATGGATCCGCTGCTGGCCCTCGGCCCAAGGCACCTCTGCATCGACCACGATTCCCTGTGGGTTGAGGTCGAAGCGCCCCCGCATCCCTTGCAGCGCTCGGACGCCCTCCTCGGCTTCTTCCGCTTCGCGAGCGGTGATCCCTTTGGGGAGCACCGACTCCGCCGTGACGATCCGCAAGATGTAGCGGGTCCCCTTGGGCAACGGCACAGTGGGACCTGCCTGGAGCTGCAGCCGAAACCCAGGAAGCACTCCAAACGCGTTCACCGAGTCCTCCGTGCGCCCGCTCGTAGCCTCCACGTCGCGGACGTCGAGGAGGCCCTGAACCACGGTATCGGGCGGAATCGCATACTGAAGCGTGTCGAGCGGCGCCTCCCCAGGGTCGAGGAGCGTGACGGAAAGCTCGGGAGGCGGAGGCGTGGTCTTGTTCTTCTTGCAGCCGATCGCCACGAGCGAAAGGAGAAGGCAGGCCGCTAGGATGATGTTCTTCATTGGTTCGCGTAGTCCCCCCATGCTCGTGTCTTCTAGAGAGGAACCGTGGTCAGGGCAAGCGCGGATCGCTGGCCCCTTCTGGCTCGGTCTCACCAGCCTGCTCGTCTTCCCGGCGCTTTCTAGCGCGCTTCGCCTCGATTCCGGCTGCGGACTTGGTCCCCAGGTCCGTCGCCGCTTGCGTCGCGCCGGTCACGTGTAGGTAGACGACGCGCGAGGTGGCCTGCGTGCGCGTGTAATCGAGCGCCAGGTTGTTCGTGTCTACGAGGACGCCCGTCGCGTCTCCTTTTCCGTAGAGGACCGTCGAGCCTACCGCAAGTGAGACCCCGGCAATGTTGAGCGCGAGGGAAAGCGTTCCACCGAAGCGGTTGATCTGAGGGTTGTAGTAGCGGGTTGGGTCCGCCGGAATGTTGATGGCGGAAGAGAAGTCGGTGAAGAAGCCCGCCTCGATCGTCACCTTCTTGGTGACGATGAAGTCGCCTCCAATGGCGACGTTGCCGATCGCCCGTCGCGCCGTGTCGTTGTCGAAAAAGAGGTCTCCCTGGCGTGAGGGGTCGACAGCTTTTGCGCGCTGCCCAGACCGCACCGGGCTATACGCCGCTGCATCGAAGGCCAACATCACTTTCTCCGCCGGCCAATACTGGAGGCCGACCTTGAGCTCTGCGGGGATGGGAAGATTGGCCTTGACCTTCTGATCAAAGAAGTACGCGCTGGTCGTGGTCGGGGCACTGGGATCGCGATTGTCGTTCACGAATCCTTGCGAGAGGACGTCGACCCTCTGCTTGAGGGGAATCCCTGGGGGCTGCAGCATGATTCCGAGCTGTACTTGAGGCTTGATGCGGTAGAGCCACCCGAACCGCAGGACGAAGTGAAACGCCTTGAAGCGTAGGTCTTGGTTGTTGGCTACCGTGCTGGTTCCGACCAGCAGCTCCGGATCGCTCGGAAGAGGTCCTCCTCCATCGAGCGACAGCCCCACCTCCGAATGGCTGAGCTTCCGGACGCTGAGGTAGAGCGAGGCGCCGATCAAATGCTTCAACCCGAACCGGCTTGCAAACGAGAGGCCGTACCACGTACCTCGATCGCTGACGTCGAAGCTGTACGTATCCGTCAGCACCGAGTTTTCCGAGGAGGTCAGCTTGAGGGTGGTGCCTCCCCTGCTGAAGTTCGGCTCCACCACGCTGATGCCCACGGCAAACTTCTTCTCTTCGAGCGCATCGGTCGGCCCGAGCTTGAGAATGGCGCCGATGAAAAGCGGTACCGTGCGGCTGGATTTGGTCGTCGCATCGGCCGTGGTATCCGGCTGCTGAAAGGCGCTGTCAAAATGGAAGCGACTCCAGGCGTTGATGGTGAGACCGCCAGCCAGGCCGTGCGTGCCGCCAAGGGCCAGCCCCGCAGGATTGAAGAACGCGGCCGAGGCATCATCCGCAACACCCGCAAAGGCGCCGCCCAAACCGATGGCATGCGCGCCGATCGGCACCGAGCGATAGTTCGTGTCGTCGGCGACTGCATGGCTCGAGGCGCTCGTGACGATCAGAAGCGTCGCCGTGCCCGCAAGGCTCCACAAAGATCGCATTACGGGCGGATTACTAGACAATCACGCAGTGCCGCAAGCGATTAATACCAACCGCCGATGCCGGCCGAGAAGGAGCCGTACCGCTGGGCGAGATCGATGGCGACGCTGATCTGCCATCGGTAATCGTCGGGCCACAGCCTGAATACATTCCAATTCAAGACGTTGATGTCGAAGCCAAACGTGCCGTGCGCGCGCGCCGTGGAGTCGGCAAAACGGCTGGGCTCGAGATAGGTACCCGCCCGAACCTTCATCCGTCGAGGCCACACTTCGGCTTCGAATCCAAGGCGGGGCGAGACCGTCATCTTTTTCCCGGAACGCTGGACCGTCTGAAAGGCGAAAGACTCGACCCCTACCCCCTCGGTCACGCGTCCGGTGAACCCGAGGTCGGCCGTGAGCAGATAGTAGCGTCGCGGCCAACCCTGACGGTAGCGCTTGCGAAGGATCTCCCAGGCGACCTTCTTCAACTCCTTGCGGGACTGCTTGGGACGAACTGCGACTCGATCGTCAGTCCGATCCCGAGGTTCCACAGTCGAAAATAGGCGCCCGGGATCAGGAAGACGATGTTGTCTAGGGTAACGTCGCTCGTGTTCTGAAGCGCTCTGCCGCTATTGTAGAAATCCCCTGCACTGAAGGGACAGGTGACACCGAACGCGAGCCAGTAATCGTAGCAGTCCGGCCACTGCGGCCCACGATAGGCAACCGCCGAGGGATTCTGGAGGCCGCCCTCGACGCCTTGGGCCAACGATGCGGCCGCGCCTGCGAGTGCTGCTTCCTGCTCACCGGCGATCTGCCCGAGCCCGAGGCTACACGAGGACACCGCGGAGCTCGCTACCGAAACGTGCGAAGCCCCTCTTTCGTCATCCCTTGGAGACCCTCTTGGTCTGCTTCGTCGAGGTTCTCCCCCTCTCGAATCTTCTTTTCGCGCTCCGCCTCCTCGACTTCCTTGTCGGCTTCCTTCACCCGCTCTTCGGCTGCGTCGGCCTCGCGCCGAGCCTCGATCGCTCGCTCTTTGGCGGCCTTGATCCGGGGGTCCGTCTCTGCCTCCATGTCTTGACGCTCGGCCTCGCGTTTCTTCTCCTTCTCTTCCTTGAGCTTTTCTTCGATCTGCTTCTCCTTCAGGCGTGTCGTCACGACGTCGGCCGCCTCACCGATGTCGCCTCCGATCGAAATGATGATGACTCGTTCTTTTTCGGGGACGCGCGTGAAGTTGGTGTCATCGGCAAAGGCCTGTTGTCGGAAGTCGAGGCCGCCGCCCGTTCCTTTTCCGAAGAGCGCGGACACTCCGACAGATAACCCCTTCCCGTTCTTCTGGCCGCCGATGGAAGCGCTGAAACCATAGCGGTCGATCTCGGCCGGGCGTAGATAGCTCGTGCTCGTCGACGCCACACTCGGCGCGCTGCTGTTGTCGGTGAGAAAGCCAAAACGGGTGAAGAGAAACTTCGTGATCTCGATCTCGGTGCCAAGTGAGATGTTCCAGGTGAAGTCGCGCTTCGTCGAGTCTGCAAGCAGGAAGCCGGAGGTATTCGCCCGGCCCTCGAGCTGAGGAATCCCCGGTGCGATCGAACCTTCTTTAACGGGGCCCACGAGCTGTAGATCTGCAGCGACGACTACCCTCTTCGAGATCACGTACGACGTCCCCAGACGAAGCTCCCAGGGGATCGGCGAGCGGGACCCGTAGGTGCGTTGCGCGTAGATCGAGTCGGAAAGCCCAGGATTGTTTGGGTCCGTGCTTGGCCTCACGTCCGAGAGCTCGAACCTCAAACTGGATTTCCCTCCGACTCGAACTCCGGGCGGTTGAACCATCAAGCCGACGCGCCAGCGTTCTCCGACGAGCTGGAGAAGGCCGATTCGGAAGCTCATGTACCAGGCGTCCATCGTGAAGGTGGTGGCTCGGTTGGCTTGCTGCGCGTCGACGACGCAAAAGGGAATCGTGGGGCTCGTCGGGCACGGGCTCCCTTGGCTCGGGTCCTGGGTTCCACCGAACACGAGCGATGTGGTCTCGACGTGCTCGAGCCTGCGGTCGCTCGCCAGCACGGTGAGTCCAATCGAGAAGTTACGAACGATGCGAAACCCGATTCCCACGCCGAAATAGGTGATGCGGTCCTTCTCGTAGAACTGGATGCTATCGGTGCGTCCGAAGTTGTCCTCCACCTGGATGTCGCCGCCGAGCTCGGCGTTATAGGTTTGGAATGCCGAGATCGCGATTTGGACCGACTTGCGGTCATCAAACTCCTTTTTCTCCTTTCCCAGTGCAAAGCTCGCGACCGCGAACCCCGGGAGCGAGGGCGTCGACTGGAGCTGAAAGTCCTCGACTTGGTCTTCACCACCAGGGCCGTCGGGCCCATCGCTCACGATCGCGCCTTGGATGTTCCGCCGGTACAGTTGAACCAGCGAAAGGCTACCCTGGAGAAGCCTGGGCTCGAGCAGAGGAAGACCGGCTGGATTGAACCAGATGGCGGCGCCATCCGAGGCAAACCCGGTGAACGCGGCAGCCATGCCGCGCGAGCGCTCGCCGAGCTGCAGCGTTTGATAGTGGGTGCTGTCGGCGCCCGCGCGGTGTGGACATGCCGCCAACGCAAGGCACGCGGGGACGAACGCGAGCCCCAAGAAATGACGCGAGCCGGCACGCATGGTCACTCCCGGCGCAGAGTGCCAGGTCGAATCTGGGCTTACAAGGATAATTCGAGCGCCTTGGCGCGCATCGACATCCTCGATTGACGCGACATTGGCCTGCCTCAAGAACCTCGCGGAGATCGGCTACGCGAAAGGCGTGCCCATGGGCGGTGATTTGACGCAAGCCCCCGCGGGGAAGGCGCCTCGTTTCTTGGTCTACGCGATCAAGGACCCGGTCGGCGCCAATCTCGACCGCGTGCAGGTGGTGAAGGGGTGGTTGAACGGAACCGGCATCCCTCAGGAGCAAGTCTACAACATCGCGTGGTCGGATCATCGCACGCTCCACGACGACGGCTCTCTCAACCCGGTTGGTAATACGGTCGATCTCGCTACCGGTGGCTATACGAACGACATCGGAGACCCACAGCTGTCGACCGTGTGGCAGGACCCAGACTTCAATCCCACCGTGCGCGCCTTCTACTACCTGCGGGTGCTCGAAATCCCTACGCCGCGCCATACCCTCTAGGATGCCATCGCCCTCGGCATGGACCCGGAAGAAACGGGGCACCCACCGACGATCCAAGAGCGGGCCTACTCATCTCCGATCTGGTATACGCCCTAGCCTCTGAATGAAGAGACTTGTCCGAGAGCCCTTGGTCCACTTCCTCGCGGCGGGCCTCGGCTTGTTCGTCTTGTTTGGGCTCGTGAATCGAAACGAGCCACAAGACGGCCGGAACGTAGTCACCGTGGATCGCGACGCGCTTCTCACCTTCATTCAGTATCGCATCAAGGCCTTCAACCCCACGCTCGCCGAGGAAAAGCTCGGCTCTCTGTCCGGCGACGAGCTCCAACGCCTGATCGACGACTACGTGCGAGAAGAGGTGTTGCATCGCGAAGCCCTCTCGCTCGGCCTCGACGAAAACGACTACGTCATTCGGAGACGCTTGGTGCAGAAGCTCGAGTTCATCACCGAAGGCTTCGCCGAAGCGTCGGCCGATGTCGACGAGGCTGCTGTTCAGAGGGACTTCGAAGCCAACAAGGCAGACTACTACGTCGAGCCCTTCGTCACGTTCACGCACGTCTTCTTCGAGACCGAGGATCGACCGCAGGCCGAGGCTCATGCACTGGCTGAAAAGAAGCTCGCTGAGCTCAATCGACGCGGGGTCTCGTTTGCTGATGCGCCGCAACACGGCGACCGGTTTCCTTACCATGTCAACTACGTGGAACGGACGCCCGACTACGTGGCCAGCCATTTTGGCGTCCCCATGGCCAAGGCTCTGTTCGAGCTGGAGCCGAACGATTGGGTCTGGCGCGGCCCTTTTGATTCACCGTATGGCGTGCACCTCGTGCTGTTGATCACGAACGAGCCAGGACGGGAACCCGATCTCGCCGAGCTCGAGCCACGTGTACGCGAAGACGCGCGGAGGGCGATGATCCGAGAGGAGACCGAAACAGCGATCGCCGACATCGTGAGGACCTACGACGTGCGAGTCCTCTACCAACGTGACGCTGCGCCCGACCGTGACACGGAGAGCAGGGTGAGTCGGTGAAGCGGGTCATGCTCATGCTTGGGCTGGGGCTTGCCGCCGGGGCCGCGTTTGCCTCGGCGGCAAGCGCGCACGAAAGCCGTCCTCTCTACGTCGAGATCACGGAAAAGGCGCCGCTCGTCTTTTCGGTGCGATGGAAGATCCCGCCGTCGGTTCAGGTGGGCAATGCCCCGGAGGTGTCGATGCCGGAGCAATGCGTGGCGACCACGGCGCAAGCTCCCTCTCGGGCGCCGCAAGGCAGCATCCAACATCGGACCTTTCGATGTGAGGTGGACCCGGCGGGTACCGCGCTGCGGATTCAGTATCCCCTCTTCAACCCTTCGGTGTCTGCCCTCGTTCGCATCTCACGGCTTTCCGGTGAGGCGCACTCGCTCGTCGCCTCGCCTGAGCAAACCGAGGTCACCATCCCCGAGGCAGAGAGCTTTGGCGCCGTCGCGCGTGACTACCTCGCGCTCGGCCTCCGACACATCCTCGAGGGCTACGACCACCTCCTCTTTTTGATCTGCTTGATGCTGATCGCCGGCACGGGCCGCCGCATTCTGGTCACGATCACCGGCTTCACCCTCGCACACTCGATCACCCTCGCCCTCAGCGCGCTCGGCCTGGTGCGCTTGCCGGTCCCGCCAGTCGAGGCCGCCATCGCGCTGAGCATCGTCTTCTTGGCCGTCGAGATCGTGCGCGGCGATCCGAACAGTCCGACGTATCGCTACCCCATCGCGGTCTCGTCCTCGTTCGGCTTACTGCATGGCTTTGGGTTCGCTGCAGTGTTGGGTGAAACGGGCCTCCCGCAGAACGAGGTCCCCGCAGCGCTCCTCTTCTTCAACCTCGGAGTCGAGGTCGGGCAGATCATCTTCGTGGCGGGCGTCATCGTTGCCTACCATCTCGTTCGCCTGTTAGCCCGGGCATTGGCTGGGCACGAGCTGTCAATCGAGGCGCTTCGCCCATTTCAGACACCAGCTGCATACGGGGTCGGCATACTCGCCTCGCTCTGGATGATCCAGCGGGTCGCTGCGTTTTGGACTGGCTGAAGGCAGTCCAGATGTGTGCAGGAACTAGGAAGGATGGGGGACTTCTTCTGGGGCTTCTCAGTAGAGGGGTGTCTCCCCGGCAGGCATCGGAGCGACTGGCGCCGATTCGACGGGCTCCATCCCACCTCGCTTCTCCGCCTTCTTCGAGCCTCTTCCGGACTTCTTCTCGGACCGCTTCTCGTTCTTTCCCGTGGTCACGTGAGCAGCAGGCTGGTAGCCCGCTTCAGTCGGGGATACCGCGCCGTCGAGCAACCAAGTGTCCGCGTCCGGGTAGTAGACGTAGACGGCCTTCTTCTCGCAACCGTACACACCGATCTGCGACGCCATCTTGCGAGCGCCTTCGGTATCGAGAACCGTCAGGCTCAATCGGCTCGGGTCGCACGGGAAATCAAACGCCGCGCGGTGTATCACGGTCGTGTTCGCACGCTTGTTGTGCTTGCAGGCGGTCCCCGCTGTCACGAGAAGGACGGCCATGGCGAGACGCATCAGCACATTGACTCTTATGCCCCGCAAGACGTGCGCGCGCCAGGCATTTTTCCGTGCAGCGCCTCGTCGCCTCTCCGGTATTCCAGTCTTCCCCACTAGTGGAAGACGCCGGCTGGAACGCCGGCGACTGCGCGCTAAGGTGAGAGTATCGTGAGTTGGAGCCGGTCGTCTTTGCCCATCGTGCTCGCCCTGGCCGCTCACCTCGGCTCGTGCGCAAGGCTCGACGTGCCCCCAACCCCCGATCTTCAGCCGGTGCTTCAAGCGTACGAAAACCCCACCGTCAACGTTGGAAGCGAGATCATGGCCGCGGTGGCAGATGAAATCGAGGAGGCTGCCAAGGAGATCCAAGATTCCAAGATTTTCGCCGAGATTTTGGCTGTCATCGAAAGAGTTCAACAGGACCTCGAGATGAACACCGATGAAAACGGCGACCTCGTTCTCGGTGGGAGCTGCGATGGCGGAGCCAAGGATGGCAGCTCCTGCACCGACGACGCGGATTGTCCGGAGGGCACTTGCACGGGTGCGGTGACGTTCCCAAGCCCCAATGGGGCGATCCGGGTCAACTACATTTGCCAAGGCTGGGACGAAAGGCAATTCGATGCCGGCTATGACGCCGAGCCCGACCCTGCCAACGGCTCGATCGATCTGTGGATGACACTCGACAGCGGAGGGATTGGCCGCGTCGTATGGGGCACGGCGGCCAAGTGCCTGTACCTCGTGCCCATCGAGGGGGAAAGTTGTGAAGCTTCGGGGTGTTCCCAAGCTTCGTTCGACGGAGGCGTTGCACTCGACTTGGGCGAAGATGTTCCGCCCGATCAGAATATCGACCAGCTCCTCGTCACTTTCGTCATCGAGGGAACCATTGGCTTCGACGGAACCGAGGTTCGTATCAACCAGAGCTTTCGAGTCAGGCTGGCGGACACAGTAGGGCTGGAGATCCTGGTCGATGTAGGGGAGGCGCCGCTCACGGAGACGTTCAGCTATTTCTTTGAGGGCACCGGTCAAGGCGTCCGCGATGAAACCGGTATCATCGGCTGCAGCCTAGAGGAGCGTCGATGTTTCGACGAATCAGGAACGCTCTTCTCCTGGTAGCGCTCCTCGTAGGCACGGCGTCTGCGGGGATAGGGCTTCATCCTGGCTCTGCGCACGCTTACCACACGTACAAGGAGCGACTGCTCAACACGACGGCCTACAGCCTCCACCGGCGGGAAGTGCGCCTCGGCTTGATGCAGCTGAGCTACGGCATCATCGACCAGCTCCAAGTCACGACGTACACCATGCCTTGGATCCTCGGGGCGCTCTTTCAGGACGTCGCCCCGAACGTCGAGCTCCAGTCGACCTTCTACGACCGCAAACGCCTGGCGCTGAGCGTTTCGGCAGGATTCCTCACGGGCACCATCCTGCAGAGCAGCGACAGCAAGGTCAGGTATTTCCTGATGCCGATCGCCCTCTCGTCGTCCGTGCGGATCAACTCCGACGTGAGCGTGCACCTCGGAACGAGGTTTACCGCCGTCACCGGCGGGGCCAACTCACAGCCGGGAGGCAACGAAATCGAAGGCGCGGCCGTCGTCGATTTCCTGCAGCTTTGGGGGATGGCCGAATGGCGGATCTCTCGAGTGGTCGCCTTCACGTTCACCGTGAGATGGGTGCCCTACATCAGCGACGCCGTGATCAACGGAACTATCAACGGTAACCCGGCGCTCGACGTTCAGCTCGAGGTCGCGCTAGATGAGTTGAAAAACGCATTCGCCATCGTCCCCGGCTTCGTGTTCTCATGGGAGCGCGCCAACATCCGGCTTGGGGTTGGCTATAGCAGCTTCTTCGTCGACGGTTTCTATCTCGTGGTGCCCAGGGAGGTGCTCGGCAACATCTCCCCCGAGTTCGACGTGTTCGTGCGGTTCTGAGGTCGTCTAGAAGCTGACGTTGGCGCCAAGGTTGAGCGCGACCTCGTTGATCTTGCCGCTCGTCGGAGACGGGATGATCGACGAGGGGTCATACTGGGCGGGAAATAGTGTACCCAGGGCCTGCCCGCGTCCATGCGAGTAGCGGAGGCCGACGGCGATCGCGAAACCGGCCCTACCTTCTTCTTCGCTCTCCGCATCGGGCTGGCCAGGATGCATCTCGTGGTTCGCAAATAGAAAACCCACGTGGACGCCGTAGAAATTCACAGCGGTCGTGGCAGGTGGGGTGAGAGCGAGCCGGTCGACTGGGCTCCGATCGGTGAACAAGCCGAGGCCGAGGTGGAGGAATTTTGCCAGTCGAAAAGCGCTCCCGATCCGGCCGTTGACTGTCGCCCGACTGTCGATCTGGAGCTCGGCCGTGCGGAGCCGCCACTGAGCGACCATGTCCGCCTCGACCCAGCCCCAATCCCCGACATAGGCCACGCCAAAGCGGAGGTTCCCGGGCTCGACCCCCCACCAGCCTCCCTTCGCGCCGCGGAGCTCCGAGCCCCCCGAGGCTTGGGCGTTGGGGTCGCCTGAAGGAAGCGCGGTGCCTACCGGCGGGCTTTGCCCGAAGTCGCTCGCGAAGCGCTCGAGGATCGCAAACGCAAACGTCGGCGATGCAACCGACAAGCCGACTCGGACTTCGGGGATTGGGACCCACTGGATGCCCGCTTTGAGCTGCAGGCCGAAACCAGTCTGCTTGCGCACGTCGCCCTCCGTAAAGAAGCCGGACTCTCCCCCATCGTACGAGATGGCCTGGGTTCCATCGACACGATCCCTCGCGACCACGAAATCGATCGCGCCACCCAGCAGCAGTTTCTGCTTCCTGCCGAACGTGCCCGCCAAGCCGCCGCTGACGTGAAAGAAGTCGATCGTGGAGTTCCGGCCGCCGACCGCCCTCGCTTGCGGCGTGACGTCGGGCGCGGTCGCGACCTGCTCGGTGATGAACGTACGCCGAATTGAGCTGTTGAAGAGACCCACGCCGAGCTTCAGGTTCTCCCTGAGCCCGATCGTGAAGGTGACTGCTTGTGGAATGACCGAAAAGTTCACCGTTTTGCCTTCGCTCTTCGCCTGAGGGTCGGTGTCGATCGTCAAGAGACCGGGCACCTTCACGACCTGGAGCTGCAGCGTCACACCGGTGAGCTCGAGGGAGGCCTTGGTAGTTCGAGCGATCCCCGCGGGGTTGTACCAAAGAGCGGCACCGGTATACGTGACGGCGACGACGGCGCCGCCGGTGAGGGTGACGTCGAGACCTCCGTTGACCTCGTCGGAGTTGCCAGCGCGCGCCGACGTGGAGCTCAGCATGACCCCAAACGCGGCGATCCAAGCAATTGGGCGCATGCGCGGATACTACTCAAGAAAGCTGCGGCGGCAGGCTCAAAAATGCATTTCCATTCCGGCGCTGTTTCGTGTACCTAGCGCATCTATCATGAGATACTGCCATCTGCGTTCGTTTCTGCTGGTCAGCCTCGGCATGCTTCTCCTCAGTTGCTCGATCACTCGCGTCAAATGGCGCATCAAGTGGAACAAGAGCATGGAAGAGAGCAAGGCGGCGTTCATGAAGGCGCCGATCCCGATCGAAAAGGAACGCAAGCCCAACATCATCATCTTGTTGGCCGACGATCTCGGCCCGTACGAAGTGAGCGCCTACGGCGTCAGGTACGTCTCGACCCCGAACATCGATGAGATCGGTGCGCAAGGCGTGGTCTTCGAAGAGGGGTACGCCACGGCGCCGACCTGCGCGCCTGCCCGCGCGGGATTGATGACCGGTCGCGTGCAGAATCGATACGGATTCGAGACACAGGTGATGGAGTTCTATCCGAGCAATTACGTCGAGTACATCTCCGGCCGGTGGCTCGTCGACACCGGTGAGTTCAAAGTCAAGGCCAAGCCCTCCTTCCCCTCGGCATGGCAGGTGCACAAGCAAGGGGTGCCGCCCTCCGAGATTATGCTCTCGGAAATCCTGAAGAAGTATGATTACGATACCGCCCTCATCGGCAAATGGCACCTCGGCGTACACCGCGAACAGGTACCTTCGGCTCGAGGCTTCGACTACCAGTACGGCTTCTACGGCGCCTCCTCGCTCTACACGCCCGAGGAAAACTGGTCGGGCGTGATCAACCACAAGCAAAAGGCCTTCAGCGCGCAACACCAATGGAAGACCGGGCGCAAAGGCGAGGCCGCCATCCTGCGCAACGGCGAGGAAATCATCGAAGAAAGATACCTCACCGACGCCTTTCGCGAGGAAATGATGACCTACATGGAGGAGCACAAGGACGAGCCGTTCTTCATCTATGGCGCGTTCTCGGCGCCCCACGTGCCGTTCCAAGCGCCCGTAGAGTACTACTGCAAGTACCCACAGGTTGAGGACGACAACCATCGCGTCTACTACGCGATGATCTCCGCGCTCGACGATGCGATCGGCGAGATCCATCAGAAGATCAAAGACCTCGGCATCGAGAACGACACGCTGATCTTCTTTCTGAGTGACAACGGTGGAGCCTCGTATACCGGCGCCACCGACAACGGGCCGCTCAAGGCCGGGAAGCTCACGCAGTTCGAAGGCGGCATCCGCGTGCCCTTCATGATGAAGTGGAAGGGCAAGATCCCCGCCGGCATCCGCTACGAGTACCCAGTGTCCTCCACCGACATCTTTGCGACTTCGGTGGCGGCGGCGGGTGGTGTGCTTCCCAACGACCGCGAGTACGACGGCGTCGACCTCATCCCCTACGTGACCGGAAAGAACAAGGAACGGCCGCACCAAGCGCTCTTCTGGAGAGCAGATCACATCTGGGCGCTTCGCGATGGCGACTACAAGCTCATCCTGAGCACCCGGGACGGCTGGGCCGAGCTTTACAACCTGATCACCGACCAGTCCGAAGAGATGAATTTGAAGGAGCAGATGCCGGAGCTCTGGGAAAAGCTCCATCAAGAGCACGAGGAGTGGCAAAAAGAAAAGCTCAAGGTGAAACCGATGTGGCCTCGCATCATGGACAAGAGGTTCATCATCGACGGCAAGGAATACTACTTCCCCGCGTAAGTGGGTCGCGTCGCAACCGCTGATGGATTTGATCGATGAAGAAACTACTCGCCGCCCTCGCTCTCCTCGTCCCCTGCGCCGTGGTCTGGCTCCCGCCGAGCTCGGCGTCCGCCGTACCCAAGCTAGACATCAAGGTCGCTGTCGGCATGGGCAGCACGACGATCGTTCCCCGGTTCCCGAACCAGAACCTCTACGGGCAACAAGGCGACGACCCCTTGAACCCGGGGGAGTACGTCGGAACCGTGGGCGGCCGTAACCCCTCAAACTACTTCAACTGGGGCATGCAACTCGGGGCGCGCGTCACCTTCGACAACAAGGTCTTCACCGAGCTGGCCGCCGGCTTCAGTCGCTTCTATTTCACCTACGGACCCCAAATCAGGACCTTCGCACTCTGGCAGGGAAACGACCCCGACATCGTAAATGGGCTGTTCGGCCAGAAGGTGCGAATGAACCAGATGGAGATCCCGCTCACCGCCGGCTATCGCCCTTACGCGAACCCTTACTTCAAGATCTTCGTGTATGGAGGCCTCGTCAACACCTTCAACATCCGCGGCTTCGTAGAGCTGGACGGCCGGCGAAAGGGGCTCAAGTTCCGTCCCAAGGACATCCCGGGGTACCCGGTGGCGCCCTACCTCGCCGGGGCGCGCATCGGTGTCCAGTTCGACCTCGGCCCCGTGAACCTCGATGTGAACTACACCGTCGGGATGAACAGTTTGACCGCAACGGACTTCCGAACGAACACGCATGTGTTCAAGTTTTTCTTGGGATGGCTCTTCTAGGGTCCGGCGACGGCCTGTGCTAGCCTGCGCGCTATGAAACGAACGGTCTGCATGGTTCTGCTGGCTCTCGCCTCGGGTGCGTGCGCTTCGTCCAAGTCCGCAACGAACGATGGCTCGACGATCGGCAAGGGCATCGGCATCGAGACGATGCGGCCGGCGGAAGCAGCGACAGTGGTGCAGGAGTTTCAGAAGACCTACGGTATTCCTTCGGTGCCTCCGCCCGGCACGCCAGTCACGTCGATGGCAGAGGTGCTCGAGATCATTCGAGGCGATCGGCTTCCGGAGTTCGAAGAAGCACGGCGCTTCGCAGCGGGGCGACAGGGAAGCGAGGCATTGACGGTGCGGGCTTATCTGGAGCTTTCCTACGCTGGGGCGTTGATGACGGCCGCGTCGATTCTCGAACAAGAACGCCGTCAAAATCTGACCGAGCTCCGCCAGCTGACCCTCGAGCGGCCCCTCGAAAGCGGGAAGACCGCGACGCAAGACGACGCCAGCGCCACCAAGCTCAAAGCCAAGACCGCCGACCTACAGAAAGTCGTGCGGGCGCTCCGCGTGTTGTCCGAAGAGCCGCTCGTCGCCGGCCATGATCTCGCCGAGCAAGCGATCAACGCGGATCCAAAAGCGCAGCTCGCCTATCTCGCGAACGCCAATTACTTCCGCCTGCGCGGCAACTGGCTCGAGTTCGACCGTATGATGCGGTACGCGGACGACAGCAACGCAGACCCGCCGGTTCGGACGTATCTCCGTGCCATGGAGGCCTACGAACGATACGTCGATCCGGAGCAGTGCGAGAAGCTTCTCAAAGAAACGCTCGCCAAACGCCCCGACTTCGTCCGCGCCCAAGCCAACTTGGTGCTCGCGAATGACGACATCGAGGAAAAATACGCAGAGCTTCAAACGCTCAAGCGCATGAGCCCAACGCACCTCGTGGTCCGCCTCGCAGGCCCGATGATCGACGACGAGTTCAAGACCGCCCAGGAGCTCAAGAGCGCCTTGCAAAACTGAGAAGCGGCAGTCCCCGAGCCTCCGCTGCCGCGGACGCCGTAACAACTGCATCCCCGGAGGACGGCTCGGCACGGGCGTGCTCGCGAGCGGGACCTAGGCGCTCGCGTGGGGGCGGCGGGGTGGGGATGATGGGCCCACTCTTCACTTGATCGTTGCGCTCAGTTCCGGCGACAAAGCACATCGGTCACATCGAAGCACGGACCCGCGCTCCCCACCCCGCCGCCCCCACGCGAGCGCCTAAGCCGAGCCGTTCGACGGAACCCCGTGTCGTGCGAATTCCCGAGCCCCTGCGTGCTGACGCTCGTGCTGTCGCGGTCTACGGCGGGATCGGTCGCAGCTCGACTGTGATGGACGTGATTCCAGGTGGCAGGTCGAGCTCCATGTCGTGCGGAAAGTGATCCTCCGCCTCGACCGTCATCAGGTGCACGCCTGGGGCCAACGCTTTGGGCTCCACCGAAAGGACCGTCGCGCGACCGAAGTAGTGGCCATCGATGTAGACCGAGGCGTTCGGCGGCGTGGCGACCACCCTCAGGCGGGCGAGCTCCGGCGCGATCATGTCCTTCTTCGCGCAGCCGAGCGCCAGCAGCACCAGAGCCAAGACGGCGGGTCTCACTCCCATTCGATCGTCGACGGAGGTTTGGACGAGATGTCGTAACAGACCCGGTTGCATCCGCGCACCTCGTTGATGATGCGGGTCGAGATGCGGGCCAGGACCTCGTGCGGGATGCGCGACCAGTCGGCGGTCATCCCGTCTTTCGAGTCGACCGCCCGAACTGCGATCACGTAATCGTAGGTACGCTCGTCGCCCATCACGCCAACCGTTCGCACGGGAAGAATCACGCAGAAGGCCTGCCAAATCTTGTCGTAGAGGTCGGCGGCCCGGAGCTCCTCGTCGAAGATCGCATCGGCTTCGCGAAGGATCGCGAGCTTCTCCCGCTCGATCGCGCCAGGGCAACGGACGGCAAGACCCGGTCCCGGAAAAGGATGCCGCCAAAGGACGTCGCGCGGCATTCCCATGGCCTCGCCGACCTCGCGCACCTCGTCTTTGAAGAGCAGCCTCAAAGGCTCGACGAGCTCGAGATGCAAGGTCTCGGGCAACCCGCCGACGTTGTGGTGGCTCTTGATCACCGCGCTCGGCCCCTTGAACGACAGGCTCTCGATCACATCGGGATAAAGGGTCCCCTGAACGAGATAGCCGACGTCGTCGAGCTTCTCGGCCTCGCGCTGGAACACGTCGATGAACACACGGCCAATGATCTTCCGCTTCTCCTCGGGGTCGCTCACCCCATGAAGCGCATCCAAGAACTCGTCCGCTGCGTCGACGTGAATCAGCTTCAAGCCGAAGTGGCTGCCAAAGGTGTGCACCACGGTTTGGGCTTCATCTTTTCGAAGCAAGCCGTTGTCGACGAAGATGCAGGTGAGCCGGTCTCCGATCGCCTTCGACACCAGCATCGCTGCAACCGACGAATCGACGCCGCCAGACAGCCCACAGACCGCGGCGCGATCCCCCACCCGGCGGCGAATCGACTCCACACTCTGTTCGACGAAGGAACCCGGCGTCCAGTTCGGCTTGCACCCTGCGACCTCGAACAGGAAGGCCCGGAGCATCTCGACGCCTCGCGGCGTGTGCGCAACCTCTGGATGAAACTGCACCCCGAAGATGTTTCGCTCGAGGTTCGCGACCGCCGCAAACGGGCTGCCGGAGGTGCGCGCGATCGTCTCGAAGCCCGGAGGCAGACGCTGCACGCGGTCGCCGTGACTCATCCAAACGTCGACGTGAGTGCCGGCTTGAAACCCGTGAAGAAGCCCTTCGGGCTTGAGCACCTCGAGCCGCGCGGGCCCATACTCCCGCTCATCGGCCCGCTCGACTTTGCCGCCGAGAAGATGGCTCGTGAGCTGCATCCCGTAGCAGATGCCGAGGACTGGGACACCGAGGTCGAACACCCCAGGGTCGACGCTCGGCGACCCATCGGCAAAGACGCTCGCCGGCCCGCCGCTCAGAATGATCGCCCTGGGCGCGATGTCGCGAATCTCCGCCAGCGAATAACTGCACGGCTGAATCTCGCAGTAGACGTGCTGCTCCCGAATTCGCCGAGCGATGAGCTGGGTATATTGCGACCCAAAGTCGAGAATCAAAACCCCGTCGACGATCATGGCGCGGGTTTAACATGATGGCTCGGACGGGTCGAGGCCTCAGGGCTTGTACCAGATCGGCGAAGTGTACGCGCGCTCCTGAATCGTCGGTGGGTGCCCGGTCTTGCTCGGGTCGATCCCGAGGGCCACCGCATCGTAGAGGGTATGCCTGGGCGTCGGGATCTGGAGCACACGGAGTAGTAGAAGGCCGGTTGCTCGCGATCGAAATCCGGGTCGGAACAAAAGCCCTTGAGCGCCGGCGCTCCCGCGGTGCTCTGGTACTCGGCTGTCGCGAGGTCGACGGTATTCTCCACCGCCGGGACCTTGCCATCGGGGCCGCGCTTGCGGTCGCCGGACCAGGCGACGTCATAGACTCTCTCGTGGGTCTTCCCATCGGCGTCCACCCAGCCCTTGACGATTTGGATGCGGTCGAGGTTGGCCCCATCGGGATCTTTCACGGCATACATCAAGAAGCCCGGCGCTTTGCCTTCAGGGGCTTTCTTCAGGTCGCTCCCCATCGGATACCCGAGGGTGTAACCCACGGTGACCATGCTAGGGGCCTGGGCCTGCCTCTTGTTGAACCCCCAGCCGCCAAAGAACCGCACGCGGATCCGAGGCCCCGTGGTTGCCCAAGGAAAAGAAGGCGATCACGGTTCCCGCCGGAACCGTGATGATGGTCTAGACGGGCACCGAGGTGTCGTCGAGCGACAAGGCAGGCCGGAAATTCGACGCGACGCTGCAGGCCAATCTCCTCTCTGGAGACGTCGTCGTCGCAAAGGCCGGCACCCAGGTCTACGGTCAGGTGATGGGATCGAAAAAGATTGGGCGAGGCGTGGTCGTGCAGCACTCCGACCTCGTCCTCAATCTCACGCAGATCAACATCGAAGGAACGCTGCACCCAATCCAAACGGGCAGCTTCTCGGAGAAGGCGACCGGCGTGATACTCCAAAGGCGCTCCGTGGTGGTTCCCGCGGGCTCGATCCTGGAGTTCTCGCTCGCGCAGCCGCTCACCGTCGGGAAGTGAGCATCCGCCGGCACCCGCGTGCGAGCGCCTGGGTTACTGGCTGATGCGGTAGTTCGGCGCTTCCTTCGTGACCATCACGTCGTGCACGTGACTCTCCTGAAGGCCCGCTGCGCTGATGCGAACGAACTTGCCGTTCTTTTGAAGCTCGGAAATCGAGGGGCAACCGGTGTAGCCCATGCCAGCGCGCAAGCCGCCGACCAGCTGATACACCACCGTCGACAAGGCTCCGCGATACGGTACGCGGCCCTCGATCCCTTCAGGCACCAGCTTGCCTACGTCCGACACGTCCGACTGCGCGTAGCGGTCGGACGACCCTTCACGCATGGCGCCGAGCGAGCCCATCCCACGATAGGACTTGTAGGTTCGGCCCTGATAGAGCACGAGCTCTCCGGGCGCTTCATCGGTGCCCGCGAAGAGCGAGCCGATCATCACGCTGTTCGCGCCCGCAGCGATGGCCTTGACCGCATCGCCTGAATACTTCACGCCGCCGTCGGCGATGATGGGAACCCCATGCTCCCGTGCCACGCGCGCGCAGTCCATGACCGCGGTCACCTGAGGCACACCGATGCCGGCCACGACGCGCGTGGTACAGATGGACCCCGGGCCCATTCCGACCTTCACGGCGTCAGCGCCCGCATCGATCAACGCCTTGGTCGCTTCGCCCGTTGCGACGTTGCCGGCGACCACCTGCACGTTCGGATGGGTCGACTTCGTGTCGCGCACGGCATCGATCACCCCCTTGGTGTGTCCGTGCGCCGTGTCGATGACCAACACGTCGACGCCCGCGCGCACCAGCGCCTCGGTGCGCGTTTCCCTGTCCGGCCCTACCCCGAGCGCGGCGCCCACGCAAAGACGCCCCAGGGAATCCTTGATCGAATCGGGATACCGATCGGCTTGCAACAAGTCCTTGATGGTGATGAGACCGACCAGCTCGCCGCCTTCGCCGACCACGAGAAGCTTCTCGATGCGGTGCTTGTGCAAGAGCTCGCGCGCTTTGCTCTGCTCTACGCCCGGGGGCACCGTCACGAGCTTCTTCGTCATCAGCTGAGCGACCTTCTGATTCAGGTTCTGCTCGAAGCGAATGTCGCGGCTCGTGAGAATGCCGACCGGCCTATTGCCCTCGACGACCGGGAGCCCCGAAATCTCGTGGCGCCGCATCAGCTCGAGCGCATCGTGCAGCGACACGCCGGGGCCTACCGTCACCGGGTCGACGATCATCCCCGTCTCTGCCCGCTTCACCTTGGTGACCTCGAGCGCCTGGTGCTCGGGGCTCATGTTCTTGTGCAGGATGCCGATGCCCCCTTCGCGGGCCATCGTGACCGCCGTCCGCCACTCGGTGACCGTGTCCATGGCGCTCGACACGAAAGGAATGCGAAGCTCGAGCTCCCGGGTGAAGCGAGTGGAAACGTCCGCGTTGGCAGGCAGAAAGTCGGCGTACCCCGGCAGGAGCAACACGTCGTCGAAGGTGAGTGCTTCCCGTAGGATGCTGTCGGTCACCGGAACCTCCCAAGCCCTTGAAAATTGGGGCGCAGTATAGCGCTCCGATGGAGGCGCGCTAGTAGGCGCGCGGGAAGTCCGCAATATCGACTTGGTCCAGGGCGAACCGGATGAGCGCGCTTCGGCTGATCTTTCGATGGCCTTGCTTCTTGAGCTTGGCGACCATCTTGTCGAGCTGCGTCAGGTCCTCCTTGTAGAGGGAGATGCAAATCACGTCGTAGTGGTCGGGCTTCGCCGTCTTCGGGCGGCGCTTGCGAGCTTTGCCGGCGTAGAAGCTGTCACGCAGCACGGCGCTGACTTCGTCTTCTTGGAGTACCTCATGCACTCCTGTCGTTTCCCGTTTCTTCATAGCCCCCTCCCCGATGCAACCGACAGCACTGGCTGCAGTCGCGCCACCTGGGCTGGCATGGCGACGACGGTGATGCGCTCCACCAGGCGCATGTAGTCCTCCGCACCGTGGCTCTTCGGGGCGTACTCGAAGATCGTTTGTTTCGCGCTCGGTGCCTCCCGAAGCTTGGTGTTGATTCGAATCGGTTCGTAGCATCGTCCCGCGAAATGCTGACGCAGGGTCAGGATGGCCTCTCGCGAAATCCGATTTCGGACGTCGAAGAACGTCGGTAGCACTCCCAACAATTGCACGTCGTGTTGAAGAAGCTCACGGACGTTGCGGATCGTTCGCAGCACCTGCTTGACGCCGACCAAGGAAAGATAGTCGCACGCGACCGGCACGACGACGCTGTCGGCATAGACCATTGCGTTCTGATTCATCAGCGACAACGCCGGCGCACAATCGATGACGACCGTGTCGTAGTCACGGCACGCGTCGCCGAGCCGCTCGCGCATGATGCGGTCCCGATTGGGCCGCTCCGCGAGAAAAAGCTCCGCGGCGGCCAGCGACTCGTTCGACGTCACGACATCCAAGCCCTGCCGCACGGGAATCGCGACGTCGGAAGCGTTCGCTCCGTTGACGAGCACGTGGTAGAGGGTGCGTTGCCCGGCGATTCCGAGCGAGGCACCGACGTTTCCTTGACCGTCCGCGTCGATGAGGAGCACCCGGCGTCCCGATTCCGCGAGACCGGCCGCCAGATTGATCGCGGTCGTGGTTTTCCCAGTCCCACCCTTGTGATTGAACACGGCGATCCGCTTCGGCCTGACGCGCACGGGGCCGACCGAGCTCTGACGCTGCTGACCACGCTCCTTGCAAACGGGGGAACAGAAGTAATGCCGGCGCCCGTCGCTCACGCTCATCTGATAGGGAAATTCGATCTCGAAGGTCGCTCCACAGGTGTCACAGGCATGGACTCCATCGGCTCCGAGGAGCAGCCTCTGTTGGCAGGACGTCGAGCAGATGTAGAGATACTGTCCGTTCTCCTCGCGCACCTGATAACGAAAGCGCACCTCGAAGCTCTTTTCGCATACCTGACAGGTCGACTGCATCACCACTCCCTCGAGTTATCGAAGCACTTCCTGAAGTGGTTCAACCAGAACGCCGGCGGCGCGTCAAAAAAAGCGGCTCGTCCGGCGCCCGCTACACGTCGAGCTCGACGGCCTCGGCCTTCGGCGCCTGCTCCATGATGAACTCGAAGCGCGCGGCTGGGTCCTTGCCCATGAGCTCGCTGAAGACGCGGTCGGCCTCGAGCTCCCCATCGACGACCACCCGAAGCGCCCTCCGGCGGGTCTTGTCGAGAGTCGTCTCGCGGAGCTCGTCGGCCGTCATCTCGCCGAGGCCCTTGAACCGGCTGATGTCGACTTTCGCGTTGCTCGGCGCGTCGGCGATGATGCGATCGCGCTCTTCTTCGTCGAGCGCCCAATGCACCTGCTTGCCGATGTCGATGCGGTAAAGAGGCGGTTGCGCCAGAAAGACGTGTCCAGCCTTCACGAGCTGCGGCAGCATGCGAAAGAAGAAGGTGAGCAACAGGGTGGCGATGTGGTGGCCGTCGCTGTCGGCGTCCATCAAGAGAAACACGCGTCCGTACCTGAGCTTCGAGATGTCGAAGTCTTTCCCGATCCCGCAACCGAGCGCGCTGACGATGTCCTGAAGCTCGCGGTTGCCGAGGATCTGCGCCTGCGACGCGCGTTCCGCGTTCAACACCTTCCCACGGAGAGGAAGAATCGCCTGCGTCTTGCGGTCGCGCCCCTGCTTTGCGTTGCCACCGGCGCTGTCACCCTCGACGAGAAACAGCTCGCTCTCATCCGGATCGGTGCTCGAGCAGTCCGCGAGCTTGCCGGGGAGATTCAACCGATGGCTCACCGCAGTCTTGCGGGACACCTGTTGGCTCGCGGCGCGACTGGCCTCCCGCGCCCGCGCCGAGATGATCACCCGGGCAACAATCGCCTCCGCGGCGGTCTTGTTGTTCAGCAGCCACTGCTCGAACGCGGTCCGTACCGAAGTTTCGATCTGCGCCGTGATCTCCTGATTGTTGAGCCTGTCTTTGGTCTGCCCCTGAAACTGAGGCTCCTCCACATAGACGCTGACCAGTGCCACGAGGCCCTCGCGGATGTCGTCGGCGGTCACCTTGACGCCCTTGGGCATGAGCTTGTGGGTGTCGATGTGGTTGCGGATGGCCTTGGCGATACCCTGCTTGAACCCGTTTTCGTGCGTACCACCTGATCCCGTCGGGATGCCGTTGGCGTACGAACGGATCAGCTCGTCCGTGGCCTCGGTCCAGCGGAGCGCGACTTCGAATCTCGGGGCTTCTTCTTGCTCCACCGTGAACGCCTCGGCATGCACCGAGGGCTTTCCGCGCTCGGCGACGAGCTTTTCGAGGAAATCGATGATCCCCCCCGGGTGCTCGAACTCCTGTCGTTTTCCGGTCTTCTCGTCGGAGAACGAGATCTTGAGCCCCCGGTGAAGATAGGTCTTCGCCTCGAGGCGCTCCGCCACGCGGTCCGAGTCGAACGCCGCCCGCTTGCCGAAGATCTCTTCGTCGGGGCGAAAGTGAATCGAAGTCCCGCGCTTGCTGGTGTTTTCGCCCTTCTTGAGCTTGGAGCGTGGCTGCCCCCGCGAGTAGCTCTGCGAGTATGTTTTGCCCCCACGCCAAACGGTCGCCGTCAGCTCCGAAGACAACGCATTGACCACCGACGCGCCCACACCGTGAAGGCCACCCGCGACTTGATAGCTTTTTCCTTCGAACTTCCCGCCCGCATGGAGGGTCGTCAGGATCAGCTCCAGCGCCGACTTCTTGAATTTCGGGTGGGGGTCGACCGGAACGCCGCGACCGTTGTCGGTGACCGTCGCGCCTTGGTGATCCGCGTCCAGCGCCACCTCGATGCGCGATGCGTGGCCGTTGATCGCTTCGTCGACCGAGTTGTCGAGAATCTCCCAGAGAAGGTGATGGTAGCCGTGCGCGTCGGTGCCGCCGATGTACATGGCCGGCCGCTTGCGGACGGGCTCCAACCCCTCGAGGACGTCGATGTCTTTGGCGGTGTACGCCACTACTCCTCCGGAAAGATGGGGATTTCGGGTTCTTGGTAGACTTCGCCCTCGACCGCGCCCCGTGTGAAGAGTTGAAAGCCCTTGCCGCCGCGCGAGACGATCTCGTACTTGCGAAGCGTGATTCGGTATTCGCTGCCCCCCTCGCGCCTGGCGATGAGGACGTCGTCTTCATACGAAAGCACGCGGGCGGCCAACACCTCGTCGCCCTTTTGAAGCTTGATCAGCATGACCCCACGCCCCGCGCCCGCGAGCAGAGAGACCTCCTCGGCCTCGCAGATCAGTGCCCGGCGCTGCTTCGTCACGCAGGCCACGCAGTCCTCCTCGAAGACCGGCGCAACGTAGATCACTTCATCGCCGTCCTTCGGCCGGGTGAACTTGCGTCCGGCGCGCGTCGAAGGATCCCGATGACCGCGCAGCGAGAATCGCAGCGCGAGACCGCCGCGCGTGACCGCGATGGCATACGGAGGCTCAGGCTCCTCGGCTCCCTCCTCTGGCGGCGGCACCTCGAGGAAGCGGGGGTCGAAGCCGATCGCCCCGACGATGCGCTCGCCGTCGGCCATTTTGAACATCGTCTGCAAAGGCGTTCCATGGCCGGTCGTCGCGGGGATGTCGTCGATTCGCGTCACGTAGCAGGCTCCAAGGCTGCCGAAGAACGCGACGGCGCTCTTCGTCGATCCAGCGAGCACCGCAAGGACGCGATCGCCTTTGCGGACGCGGGTCGAGGCCACGTCCTTCACGCCCTGCTGCCTCTTGACCCAGCCCTGCTCCGTGACGATGACCATCGCGTCTTCGTCGACGATGAAGGCCTCGGCATCGAACTCGGGCTCGTCGAGCTTGACGGTGATCCGAGTGCGGCGCGGGTCGGCGTAGCTCGAGGCCAGCTCTTGAAGCTCTGCACGAACGAGCTTCCAACGGGCTGCCGGGCTCTTCAGCAGCTTCTGAACGCGAATGGCCTCTTTTTGTTTTTCGCCGAGCTCGCTTCGAATCTCGAGAATCTGGAGCTTGGCCAACCGGTAGAGCTTCAGCTCGAGGATCGCATCGACCTGGAGCTCGTCGAGCTTGAAGCGTTTCATCAGCTTCCCGGCGGCGTCCTGTTTGCCCTCGGACCGTCGGATGATCTGAATCGCTTCGTCGAGCGCATCGAAGAGGGTTACGAAGCCCTCGAGGATGTGAATGCGCTTGAGAAGCTGGTCGAGCTCGAATTCGAGCCGCTTGGTCACCACTTCCATCCGAAAATCGAGGAAATGGCGAAGGATGGCTTTGAGACCGATCCGCTGCGGCGCCGCGATGTCGGGGTTGGCCGTCGGAACGAGGCACGTGAGGTTGATCTGGACGTTCGTCTGAAGCGGCGTGTGCTTGTAGAGGTAGGCCATGATGAGCTGAGGATTGGCGTCCTTCTTCATCTCGCAGACGATGCGGCAGTCGTCGGTGCTCTCGTCGCGGACATCGACGAGGACCGGGAGCTTTCGAGCGATGATCACCTCGGCGATCTTCTCGACCACCGTGCTCCGCTCGATCGAGTAAGGAATCGAGTGAATGACGATCATCGGGTTACCACCCGGTTGCTTCTCGATCTTCCATTCACCGCGGAGCTTGAGTGAGCCCTGCCCCGTCTCATAGGCAGTGGCGAGCTCACTCGTCGTGCTGATCAGCTCACCGCCGGTCGGAAAATCGGGACCCTTCACGAGCTTCATCAACTGCTTGGTCGTGAGGTCGTTCTCGATGAGCGCCACGCACGCCTGGATCACCTCGGAGAGGTTGTGTGGCGGAATCGACGTGGCCATCCCGACCGCGATGCCCTGCGAGCCATTGACCAGAAGATTCGGGAAGCGCGCCGGCAGGACCACGGGCTCGAACAGCCGTCCGTCGTAGTTGGGCCGAAAGGCAACGGTCTTCTTGGCAAGCTCGACCAAGAGCTCGTCGGCGAGCCTGTGAAGGCGCGCCTCGGTGTACCGCATCGCCGCCGCCGAATCGCCGTCGGGCGAACCGAAGTTTCCCCGGCCGTCGACCAACGGCGCCCGCATCGTGAAGGGCTGCGCCATCCGGACGAGCGCATCATAGATGGCCGTATCGCCATGAGGGTGAAATTTGCCCATCACGTCGCCGACGATCGCGGCCGACTTCCGGTGCTTCACGTCGCTCCGCAGGCGCAGCTCGTTGTACATCGTGTACAGAATCCGCCGCTGCACCGGCTTCAGCCCATCGCGGACATCGGGTAGCGCCCGCGCCGTGATGACGCTCAGCGCATAGTTGAGATAGCGGCGCTGAGCCTCGGTGACGAGCGACGCGTCCTCGATGCTATCCATCGGCAGCTCGATCTGCGGAGTCCCCTTCTTCTTGCGACGCCGCGCCATCCGAAAACCTGCTGGCATGTAGCAGCCTCGCAAAAGCCCAGGCAACTAAAGCGTTCGCAAAACTTCGAATGAGCCTAAGGTTTGCCTCGTACGTCCCAGAGATGATTCACGGGTCGAGCACCCTTGCCGACGGCGAAGGCATGGACGAGCGCGCCGGTGAGCCAGGCCTTGGCCCCGGCGACTGCCGTAGGGAGATCCGCACCGAACCCGAGCCGGGTCGCGATCGAGGCTGAGAGCGCGCACCCCGTCCCGTGAAAGCGGCCCGGCACGATCTGGGTGGCCGCGAGCTCCACGAGCTGCCCGTCCCAAAGGAGCAGATCGGTCCCGCGCTCCGATCCCTCGAGATGCCCGCCTTTGACGAGCACCGCCCGCGCACCGAGCGCTGCGATCCGCTCGGCAGCTCGTCGCGCATCGTCGAGGCAACGCACCTGGTGCATCTCGGATAAGAGCGCTGCCTCGTGGACGTTCGGGGTCACCAACGCTGCGCGGGGGATGATCCCGTCACGATAGGCCCCCACCACATCGCCCGTCGAAAGAGCCTTTCCTCGGGTAGGCAGCCAAACCGGATCGACCACCCAGACGAAGCTGGACTCGTCCATGAACGATCCAACCACGCGCGCCACCTGAGGCGACCCGAGGGCCCCGGTCTTCGCGGCCGCCGGTTCGATGTCCCGAAGAAGCTCCGCGAGCTGGGCCCTCACGAGATCGGCTGACAAGCGCTCCACGCTCTGCACCCCCTCGGTGCTCTGCACCGTGATCAGCGTCGGGACGGCAGCACCATACGCGCCGTGTTGGTGAATCGTCTTGATGTCCGCCTGCAGCCCCGCGCCGCCCGAGGGGTCGGAGCCTGCGACGCTCAGAATGATCGGGGGATCGTCCGTCATTGACGCTCGAGCGTTTCACGGCACTTGGCGAGCGCAGCCCGTGTCGCTTCGTCGATCTTCGGGAAATCGACCCCGAGATGCTCCAGCGTATGCTGTACGATGCGCGCGACCTCGAGCCGCATGTAGGGCTTGTCGTCGGCAGGGATGGCGTACCAGGGAGCCCAAGGACGGGAAGTCTGGTTCAGCGCGTCCTCGAAGGCGCGCATGTACTCCGGCCAACGCTCGCGCTCTTTGACGTCACCGGGGTTGAACTTCCAATTGCTGCTTGGCTCGTCGATCCGTTGAAGCAGCCGATGCGTCTGCTTTTTGAAGGACACGTTGAGGAAGAACTTCACGATGATCGTGCCGTTGTCGGAAAGGTGCTTCTCGAAGCTCCGAATCGATTCGAACCGGTCGCTCCAAAGAGTCTCCGTGTGACCGTGGGGAAGCCGCTGTCGGTCGAGGAACTCTGGATGCACGCGAACGATCAGCACTTCTTCGTAGTGGCTGCGGTTGAAGACGCCGATCCGGCCGCGCTCCGGCAGCTCCCGGGCAACCCTCCAGAGAAAGTCGTGGTCGAGCTCCTCATCCGACGGGGCCTTGAAAGCCGAAACCTGAAAGCCGGCCGGATTGACGCCCGTGAAGACGCTTCGAATCGTCCCGTCCTTGCCGCCCGCGTCCATCGCCTGAAACACGAAGAGGACCGCGTACCGGTCGTCTGCATAGAGCTTGCGCTGAAGCTCGGAGATCGCACGCGTCCGTTTTTTTCGCGCGGCAATGAGAGCAGCCTCGTCGACCTCCCCGGCGGGAGCGGTCCTCGCCGCATCGATACGAAAGGTGCCGTCGAAGGGGACGAGATACTCGCTTTCGGGCGCTCTCCAGTTGCGATCAGCTGCCATTCCGGAGACTATACACCATGGGTTTCATCTCGGCCGAAGACCCTCACCCGCGAAAGCGCGTCGCCGTCGAAGACAGTGAAATGTCTTACGTCGACACGGGCGGCGACGGTCCGATCGCGGTGTTTCTCCATGGCAACCCGACCTCTTCGTATCTTTGGCGCAACGTCATCTCCGAGGTCGCTCCCGTTGCGCGCTGCCTTGCGCCGGACCTCATCGGGATGGGGGACTCGGGCGAGAGCTCGAGCGGGTATCGGTTCACCGACCACCGCCGCTACCTCGATGCGTGGTTCGACACCGTGGTTGGGGCACGACCGGTTTTCTTGGTTCTCCACGATTGGGGCTCGGGCCTCGGCTTCCACTGGGCGCATCGGCATCCTGAGCAGGTCCGAGGCATCGTCTACATGGAAGCGATTGTTCGTCCCCTCGGGGGCTGGGACGAGTGGGCCGAAGGCGCAAGAAAGATCTTCCAAGCGATGCGATCGCCGGCTGGCGAGGAGATCGTCCTCGCGAAGAACGTGTTCGTCGAACGCATTCTGCCCGCGTCGATCATCCGCAAGCTGACCGAGGAAGAGATGAGCCACTACCGCGCCCGCTTCGTCGAGCCCGGCGAATCGCGGCGCCCGACGCTGACCTGGCCCCGGCAGATTCCGATCGGCCGCCAGCCGAAGGACGTTCACGAGATCGTCGAAGCGTATTCGAAATGGCTGCAAACCAGCGCCGCAGTGCCCAAGCTCTTCGTCAACGCCGATCCAGGCATCATCTTGATCGGCCCCCAGCGCGAGTTCGCCCGGGGGTTTCCGAACCAGGAGGAGATCACGGTGAAGGGTCTGCACTTCATTCAGGAGGATTCACCGAAGGAGATCGGTGAAGCGGTCGCTCGGTTCGTGCAAAGGCGCGGTTGAGCGTTACGGCAACGCTTTGGGGTTGACCCACTCCTCGGGTGGAGGCGTGCACTTCGGTCTCATCCCGGCGGCGCGCGCCTTGTTGTACTCCTGAGTGGCCTTCGGGAGGTTGGCCTTGAGCCTCTGGATGCGTGTTTCGTCGGAAGGGTGTGTCGATTGCCACTGGGCGATGCTCTTGCCGCTCATCTTGGCCATGTTCTGCCAGAGCGTGATCGCTTCTGCCGGTGAAAAGCCGGCCTTCGCCATGAAGATCTGACCAACTTCGTCTGCCTCGCTCTCGTGCTTGCGGCTGAATGGCAAGAGCACGCCGTACTGAGCGCCGATGCCGAGACCGCCGACGATCAGGTCCTGATACTGCGGTGACGCGGCTCCCGCCGCGACGGATGCGGCACTCATCGCGGAATCGGCCAGCACCGCCTGCGACATCCGCTCATTACCGTGGCGGAGCACGACGTGCCCGACCTCGTGACCGAGGACGGCCGCGAGCTGCCCAGGCGTCGTCGCGACCTCGAGCATGCCCGTATGAACTCCGATCTTGCCGCCGGGAAGAGCAAAGGCATTCGGCGTCGCGTCCTCGAAGACCAACACCTCCCAGCGGCCGTTGGCCGGGCCGGCCTCCTTCGGAGCGACCTTGAGGATCGCACTCGCGACACACGTCACGTACTTGTTGACCGCCGGATCGCGATCGAGCTTACCGTCCTGCTTCAGGCTCGCGAATGCGGCGACCCCCATCTCGTCCATCTTGTTGTCGTCGAAGAGCGTGATCTGCTTTCGCCCGGTCATCGTCGTCGAACAGGCCGCTACCGAGAGCGACAAAACCAGCACCCAAATCTGGATCTTCACGCGCGGAGGATAGCGCCATGCTAGGCTTCGTGCACATGGCCCAACACGGTCACGCCGGGTTCCCCACGACGCGCCTGCGGCGCAACCGCCGCCACGATTGGGTGCGCCGCCTCACCCGTGAGTCCACCATCACCCCAGACGACTTGATCTGGCCGGTCTTCGTCCAGGAGGGCCGAAGCGTGCGGACGCCGGTTCCGTCCATGCCCGGGGTCGAGCGGCTTAGCATCGATCTCTTGGTGAAGGCGGTCGGGGAGGCGAAGGCGCTCGGCATTCCCGCAGTCGCGGTGTTTCCCGTGACGCCACCGGAGCTCAAGACTCCGGACGGCCGAGAGGCGGCCAACTCGGACAATCTCGTTTGCCGCACGGTGCGCAGCATCAAGGAAGCGCACGACGGCATCGGCGTGATTTGCGACGTGGCGCTCGACCCGTACACCACGCACGGCCAGGACGGCATCGTTCGCAATGGCGAGGTCCTCAACGACGAGACCATCGAAGCGCTCTGCAAGCAGTCCTTGGTGCAGGCGCAGGCGGGCTGTGACGTGATCGCGCCGAGCGACATGATGGATGGCCGCATCGGCGCCATCCGTGAGGCGCTCGACGCCGAGGGCCTCGCCCAGGTGAGCCTTCTCGCGTATTCCGCCAAGTACGCCTCTGCATTCTACGGGCCTTTTCGCGACGCCGTCGGCTCCGCTCAGAGCCTCGGAGCCGCCGACAAGCGCACCTATCAAATGGACCCGGCCAACACCGACGAGGCGATCCGGGAGGTCGCGCTCGACGTGGCCGAAGGCGCCGACATGGTCATGGTCAAGCCAGGCATGCCCTACCTCGACATCGTCCGCCGAGTGAAGGAGTCGTTCGGGCTTCCAACCTTCGTCTACCAAGTGAGCGGCGAGTACGCGATGCTCCGAGGCGCCGCGGACCAGGGCTGGCTCGACTGGGAAAAGGTCATCGTCGAGAGCATGCTCTGCTTCAAGCGAGCCGGCGCCAGCGGTGTATTGACCTACGCAGCCCCGGAAATTGCCAAGCTCCTCGACGCCTGAGAACAGGGGCCGGGTCGTGCCTACAACCGCTTGGGTTGCCCGCGCGGAGCCGATGTGCCAGAGACGCGGCTCGCAAACGAGGAGTTCGTGCATGTACCGATGTGAGCTATGCAATCGAGTGTCGCGCCCCGGGGAGAGGGCGACGAAGATCGTCCTCGAGCGCCGGCCCACCGAGTACCCGAGCCGTGGCAAGGCGCAGCGTGCGCCCACCGGCCGCAGGTCCAAGGCCCACGAGGATCCGGGCGGCGCCGGCTACGAAATCGCCAAAGAGGCAATGGTGTGCCCCGCCTGCGCGCAGGATCACCTGGCCAAGGAAGCCGCTCGCGAAGCCGACGCGATGGGCATCTGACGAAGCCCAATCCCTCCTGAATGTGGTAAGTCGGCTCGATGGTGTGGCCGATCTCGATCGTCGTCGGATCCGTCGCCCTGGGCGCTGCCGTAGGACTCGTCGCCCCGGGACGTGGCCGTCTCCTCGACGCGCTCCGTACGTTTGCGATCGTGTCGTCGGTTGCAGTCGTGGTCGGCCGGTTGATTCCGGACGCCGTGGGCGCTGGAGGCCCGCAGGTGTTGATCGCGCTCGCGGGCGCCTTTCTCGCGCCGTGGCTGATCGAGCGGGCAGCACACGAGGACCCGGAGCATGATCACTCTTCCACGATGGGCCTAGAGCTCAGTTACTGGGGCCTGATGATCCACAAGCTCGGCGACGGCCTTGCCCTCGGCTCGTTCACCGGCGACTCCCACCTCGGCCAGCATCATGGCGACGTGGTCACCGCCGTCGCGGCCCACTCCGTGCCAGTCACGGCGCTGATCACGCTCGCCTTCACCTCGGCGCACGGCCGTCGCAGCGGGATCCGACGCGCGCTCGGTTTGGCGTTGGTCGGCTCGGCGGGAGTCGTGATCGCGCGACAGACTTCGCTTGGAAGCTGGATGCAGGGGGCGCCGTGGGTGGAGGCGGCGGTGGGCGGGCTCCTCCTGCACGTCGTGACGCACGACTGGGCGCACGAGCACGAGCGTCCTGCCGTCCCCGGATGGCCGCAGGTCCTCGCGATTGCCGCCGGCGTCGGGGTGCTGCTGCTCGGGCGCTAGCGGCCGAGGAGCTCACGGCACGCCGCGATGCCTCGTTCGAGCGCCTGCCGTGCGGAGCGCTGCTGCTGGCCCGGAGACGCCGAGATCAAATCGTCGGCGAGCAACACCATGCCGGTCCAACCCTTCCTGTGCCAGCGCGAGCCTTCGGAAAGTGGCGGGAGGTCCTCGCGGTCGGGGTACGGCCACGGGGTGACATAGAGATACGGTTGGTCGTAGGAGCCGTCGCCTGGGGAAAATCCGACCCCAATGCTCCGCCGTTCCTCGGGGTCGCCGCCTTGATCGAGCGCGATCGAGCTGGCGACGTCGAAATGGTGAGGCCAACAGCGGACGGGAGACGCGGACGGCTCGCTGGCCACGGCCTCGCGGATCGCCGCGAAGGCGTTCGCAAACCACGCACCGAGCTCGGTGCGCGCCTTGCCACCTGACCCCGAAAACGCTCCGCCCTCACCCACGGGGTGCGAAGGCATCTCGTGAGTCGGAAGCCCGAGACCGGACCCCCCACCGGTCATCTCTCGTCCGAGCCAGGTTCGAGCCTCCTCGAGCGTGCGGCCCGCCAGGCGAATGGAAGAGCGCTCGCGTTCGCCCTCGATCACGACCAGCTCCAAGCCCTCGAACACCAACCCGGCCCGAAGCGACGTGGTGCCGATGCTGCGTCCGGACAACACACAGAGCGCGGCATCCCACCCGAGATTGGTGTGACCGTAGTCCGCTTCTGCGGAAAGCAAGGTCGTTCCCGGCGCGCTCACCAGCTGCGCCGCCCAATGTAGCTCGAGCCGCGTCGGCGAAAGCGCCGAAGGCGACACGGTGCCGAGGGTCTTCCAGGTCATAGCGGCATCACTCCTGCGTAAGGAATGCCCGTCAGGTGGGCGATCTGGCGCTTCCACGTCGTCAGGTCGCCGAGGGCAAACTGGTTGAGATGAGCGTGCCCGCAGCCACGCGCAAGCACCTTCATGAGCTCCACCGTCGCATTGAAATAGTTGTAAAGCTGCTCGGCCGACCTCTCGATGTCGAGACGCGCACGCAGGTGCTCCTGCTGCGTGGCGATCCCAACCGGGCAATTGTTCGTGTGGCAGGCGCGCATCCCGAGACAACCAATTGCTTGAATCGCGGCGTTCGACACCGCGATGGCGTCAGCCCCGAGCGCGAGTGCCTTGACGAAATCGGATTCGGTGCGAAGCCCGCCAGTGATCACCAGTGTCACTTCCGTTCGTTTGCGCGCATCGAGATGCCGCCGTGCGCGCGCCAACGCGACCATCGTCGGAACCGAGATGTTGTCCTTGAACAGGTTGGGCGCCGCGCCTGTGGCGCCACCACGGCCGTCGATGATGACGTAGTCGACGCCGACTTCGAGCGCGAAGTCGAGATCGTCCTCGATGTGTTGCGCGCTCATCTTGAAACCAATGGGAATCCCGCCGGTCGTTTCGCGCACCTCGTCGGCGACGCGCCGGAAGTCCGCCGGGCGGTCTAGATCTGGAAAGCTCGCAGGGCTGATCGCTGGCTGCCCCGGCTCGAGGCCCCGCACCGATGCAATTTTCTCGGTCACCTTCTTGCCAGGCAGGTGGCCGCCGGTGCCGGTCTTCGCCCCCTGCCCCGATTTGAAGTGAAAGGCTTGGCACTTTTTGACCTTGTCGAGGCTCCAGCCGAAGCGGCCCGACGCAAGCTCGTAGAAATACCGCGAGTTGCTCGCCTGCTCCTCGGGAAGCATGCCGCCCTCCCCGGAGCAGATCCCCGTGCCCATCCTGTGCGCGCCCTTTGCGAGCGCCACTTTGGCCTCTTGGCTGAGCGCGCCAAAGCTCATGTCGCTGACGAACAGGGGAATCTCGAGCCGAAGCGGTCTCTTTGCCCTCGGTCCAATCACCACCTCGGACCCGACCTCGACGTCGTCGAGCAATGGCTTGCGCGCGAGCTGTGCGGTCAACAATTGGACGTCTTCCCAACATGGAAGCTGCTGCCGCGGCACGCCCATGGCGGAGACGGGACCGTGGTGGCCAACCTTCTTCAAGCCGTTTCGCGCGAGCTCTTGGATGTGCTGGTTGAACGGTTCCTCGGAGGTTCCGTGAACATCCGCGTAGAGCCCGAGATAAGCCTCGCGATCGTAGGGTTGTGGCGACTTCTCAGCCCAAGCTCGGATCTCGGCTTCATCGACGAGCACTTCGTCGGCCTCGTGGTCGACCCAAGCCCGAAATTTCTGAAGCACCTCTTCGTTGTCGTACGAGCTGACACCCGTGTCGTAACGATAGTCCCACCCGTGAAGGCCGCAGACGAGGTTGTCTCCCTCGACACGGGCGTCTGCCATCAGCGCCCCTCGATGGAGGCACCGACCGTACAGCACGGAGACGTCGTCGTCGTACCGAAGCACGACCAAATCGACGTCTGCAACCAGTGCGTAGGTCGGCGTGCGGTCTTCGAGCTCGCTCCACTTGGCGACGGAGACCCTATTTTGTTTGCGAATCTGGGTGATGGTCATGATGGAACCTCGGTCAAACGAGGAGGGGATCGGCGAGAATCTCGACCGTCGCCGGCCCCTCATGCGCCAACGCTTCGGTAAGTGCGTCTTCGAGCTGATCCGCAGCACTGACCCGAAGACCCAACGCGCCGCAGAGCTTCGCATATTCGGCAAAGCTCGGGTTGTGGAGTGACGTCTGCCAAACGTCGTAGTCGGCGCCGCGCTGCTCCTTGCTGATCTTCCCGAGCTCACTGTTGTTCAAGAGGACATGGGTGATGTCCATGCCGAACTTCACGGTGGTCGTATATTCGCCCATGTACTGACCGAAACCGCCGTCGCCGGTCACCGCAATCACCTTTCGACCACGAAAACGCGGGTCCTGCTCCTGGGTCGCGGCCCACGCACCCATCGCGGCCGGGTACCCAAAGCCGATCGAGCCGAGATAGCCGCTCATCAGCACGGAGTGCCGCTTGCACTCGAAGTAGCGGCCGAAGGAATAGGTGTTGTTCCCGACATCGACGGAAAGAATGGCGTCTTCGGGCGCGGTCGCCGTCAGCGCTGCGAAGATCGCCGCCGAGTGGACGCCAGCCCCCTCGCCCTCACGGAGTCGCTTTGTCTTCTCCTCACGCCAGATCTTCCAGCGTGCGGCGACGTCCGGCCGCTGGTCGACTGCTTCATTCGACCTGAGCCGCTCCATGATGAGTCGCGCGGTGATGCCGATTTCGCCCCACACGGGTACGGTCACCGAATGAAAACGCCCAAGCGACATCGGGTCGTAGTCGACTTGGACGATGGGCTTGTAACTCGTGATCCCCGTGTGGTTGCTGAAGCTCGCTCCGAACACGATCAGCAGATCGGCTTCGTTCATGAACCAGCTCGCGACCGGGGTGCCGCTCCGCCCGAGCACTCCGCAGCCGAGCGGATGATCATCGGCGATGAGGCCCTTGCCCTTGAACGTGGTCATGACTGGAGCATTGAGGTGCTCCGCGAGCGCAATGACGGGCTCCATCACGAAGCGCGCGCCATGGCCGACGATGATCACGGGCCGCTTCGCTCGGGCAATCCGTGTCACGGCCTCTTCGAGGGAGCGCTCGGGAGGCGCAATGTCACGCGCAGGGATCCGGCCCTCCGGCGACCCTGGCTGCGAATCGGGCGCTTCGACGACCTGCACGTCATCGGGAAAAACCATGTGGGAAACACCCCGCTCGAGAATGGCGTGCTTGCAGGCGAGGCTGGTGATCTCCGCGAAGTTGGAGTGTTGGGCGGCCACCGCCGTGTACTCGGCCACCCCACCGAAGGCCGCAGCGAGGTCCACCTCCTGGAAGGCGCCCCGCCCAATGAGATGTGTCGGGACCTGCCCAGTCAGCGCAAGCACGGGAGCGCGATCGACATGCGCGTCCCAAAGCCCGGTCAACAGGTTGGTCGCGCCCGGTCCCGCGATCGCGAAGCAGGCGGCAGGCCTGCCCGTCAGCTTTCCGTACGCCGACGCCGCAAACGCAGCGGCACCCTCGTGGCGGATTCCGAAGAAACGCAACGCCCCGTTGACTTCCTGCCGCCGCATGGCGTCTGCAAAGCCGAGGTTCGAATGCCCAACCATCCCCCACACCCATCGGACGCCCCAGTTGATCAGCGTCTCGACCATGACGTCGCTCGTGGTGCGAGCCCGCTCGCCTTCTTCGGGCAGTGCAACGTACACACCGTCCTCGCGCACCTCGACCGGAAAGGTCTTCACCCCATCATCGAAGCCCCCGGGAGGCTTACCGGTGATCGGATGGAAATCCCAACCATGCCACGGACAGCGCAGCCAGCTGCCCTCGATCGATCCTTCCGCCAACGGCCCTCCCTGGTGAGGGCATTTGTTGTCGAGCGCTCCGAAGCGACCCTCGAAATGAGTCAAGCACAGGGTTCTACGGTGACAGGTGACGGGTTTCACGCGGCCCTCGGCAAGCTCCCCGAGCTCGAGGACCTTGAGCCAGACCGCATTTTCGCTGCTCATCCGATCGCCTTTCGTCGGCCGAATCGTTTCACGATCCGGCTGCGAATGTAAAGGACGCCCAGCGTGCGGGAATGTTACAGATTGCCGGCGAGCCGGTCGAGCTCTTCGGCTCCGCTTCCATCGTGGTCGATCACTTCCGCGACGTCTTCCTCGCGAAGCCTGATCACTCCAACGTTCTCTGGACGGAACCCTTGTTTGCCCGCGTAGAACTCGCGGATCTTGTCCATGTCTGAACGCACATCACCAGTGAGCTCGACGGCCGGACCGATACCACCGACCTTCTTCCCAAAGTCGAGATACGAGAGGACGACCGGTACATCAGCAGCTCGTGCGATGCGGTAGAAGCCTGACTTCCAATAGTCGACGTGCCCGCGAGTCCCCTCCGCGGGAACCATCAGGACCAACGACTCGCTCTCGGCGAAGTGGTCGACCATTTGGGCCACGATGCCGCCTGGGCGATTGCGCACGATGGGAATGCCACCGAGGCGCTCGAAGAACGGACCGAAAGGAGCCTTGAAGAGGGTGTGCTTGCCCATCCACCGCACGGGGATGTCGTAGACGAATGCCATCGCCAACATGAACGGCAGGTCCCAGTTCGAAGTGTGGGGCGCCGCGATCATCACGTATCGATCGAGCGTCGGCCGCTCTCCGTCCATCTTCCAACCGGCGGCCCCTAGGAACGCCTTGCCGATCCACTGTTTGAGCATTCCTTCGCAACGCTTGCAGCGCCCGTACCTATCCACCGTATTGCAGACCCAAAGGCTAGTTACGAGCGATCGCCACCTTGGTGACAGAACTTTTACAATCGACAAAGCCGCTGACGTCCCAATCCCGGAAGACGGCTAGGGACGGGCGTGCTCGCGAGCGGGACCCGCTCCGCCGGCTCCTCACGTCGACCTACGTCTGGCGTCGCCCCCGCTCGCTGTGCTGCCCATCCCGAGCCGTCCTCCTCCGTAGAAGTCGACGTGTGGAGGGGCTAGGGAATTCGCTCGACATGGGGTGGAGTCGACGTCGCGAATGACAATCGGCCTGCATGCAACCACCTCCGATTGGCGTGAGCGCCGAGGCGAGGCTTGCGTGGCCACCGGCCCCAAGCCCAACCGGCCACCTTTGCAAGCCGAGCCGTTCGGCGGAACCCCGTGTCGTGCGAATTCCCGAGCCCCGGCGTGCTGACACTGGCGCGCACGCCGACGCTGCGACGACTGCATCCGCCGGCTAGGGACGGGCGTGCTCGCGACCGCCTAAGCCGACCCGTCCGGCGGAACCTCGTGTCGTGTTCTCCCGCGGCCCGAGTCGCACCGTCACTCGACCGGCCTGACCTCCACCCAGATTCCATTTAGCTTCGCCATTCCCGAGAAGGGCTCGAGCTGCTCGGGGCCGTCGGCGGCGAGGAGGTTGACGTTGGCGCCCGTGGTCTTGCTCGCGACGCTCAATCCGTCGGCCGCCTGGTGTCCCCAGCCGTGCGGCAGCGCGACCGCGCCTACCATCATCTCCTCGGTGAGCTCCACCGGCACACGAACGGAGGCCACGGGGCTGCGCACCTCGACCATCGCCCCCGACTCGATGCCGGCTTTCTCACCGTCCTTGGGGTTCATGTAGAGGTAGTTGGTCGAGCGTCTCCCCTCGACGAAACGCGGGTGGTTGTGAAGCCAGCTGTTGTGGCTGTGCTGCTCGCGCTTGCTGATCAGCTTGAGCTCACCGCGCCGTGCCCGCTCGCGCTCGAAGACCGGCTCGAGCTTCGTCGCCGCGTCGACGAGCTCGGCCGGAGCCAAATCGACGAGTCCGTCGTCCGTGACGACGCGCTTACCGAGAAAGTCGCCTCCCTGATTGGGTTGGAGCAAGCGCCCGTGCGGCTCTTTTCGAAGGCTCTCGAGCGACCCGATCCCAAACGCTCGGGCCGACAGCCCCAAGAGACGCTCCGGCGTGAGCCCGACATGCCGCCCGAGCCAAGGAAGCCTGCCGAGCGCCATCCAACTTCCCACGAACCCACTCGCAATCCGGGAGCCAAAGAGCCTGGAGCCGCAGGCCTGCGCCAACTGAAGAAGGATCATGGTCTCGTCGCGCTGCTCGTCCTCGGGCGGGAGGATCGCATCGGTATATTGCGCGTACGGAATCGGCTGCACTCCCATCAAAGACTGAAACACGAAAGGCAGGTCGGCGCGCTGGAGCGCGCTAGTGCCCGGGAGGATGTAGTGTGCGTGATTGGCCGTTTCGTTTCGAAAGATGTCGATCACCACGAGCAGCTCGAGCGCCTGAAGCGCTCGCTCGAGCCGGCCGTTGCTGTTCGGCACGGTGAGCAGTGGGTTTCCCGAGACACAGAAGAGCGCCCGCACCTGTCCCTTTCCAGGCGTCAAGATCTCGTCTGCCATCAGGCCAGCAGGGAACGTGTCGGCGACCGACGGCAGCTGCCCGATACGCGACCGGTCCTTACGCATGGTGTGGCCGCCCCTCCGCGCATGCTTTGGGAAATTCTCGATGTAGCCGTGCCCGACGAGGGTGCCGCCGAGCCGGTCGAGGTTTCCGGTGATCGCGTTGATCGCTTCCTGAATCCAAAAGGCGAGTGTCCCGTGGCTCCCTTGATTGACGCCGGTCGAAAGGAAGAGCGCCGCGCCATCTGCCGTGAGATATGCGTCGACCATCATCCGAAGCGTGTGCGCCGCGATTCCGGTGACCTCCGCGGTTCGAGCGGCTGGCCAGGGCGCCGACACGGTGCGCAGAACCTCGAGCCCCCTCATGTAGCGATTGACGCGCTCGTGGTCGATCGCATCGCGGTGCAGGACCTCGTGAAGAAAGCTCAGCAAGAAGTACAGGTCGGTGTCCGGCCGAATGAACACCTGCGTGCCGAGCTGCTTCGCCGTTTCCGTGCGCCGCGGGTTGACGAGAAACACCGTACCCCCACGCGTCTCGATGGCCCTCAGACGCCGAATCGGATCCGGAAGCTGCATGAAGCTCGACCGGGAAACCGCAGGATTCGACCCGATCATGATCAAACACGCGATGCGGTCGATGTCTGGGAACGGTTGAATGAACGGAAACCCATACACGCGCTCGGCTGCAGCGAACTTGTTGTTGCAATCCTGCGAGCCGGTCTGAAACAGATTGCGAGAGCCGAGGCCCTGTAGGAAGCCAGACGTCAGAATCGGGGGCAACAGGCTGAACGAGATAGGATTACCGAGGTAGGCGGAGATCGAATCCCCGTCGTGCTCTTTCACGAGCTGCCGCACCTTCGCGCCGATCTCTGCAAGGGCCTGCTCCCAGCCGATCTCCTCGAACCGATCGCCGACGCGCTTGAGTGGAACACGTAGACGGTCGGCCGAATGGTGAATCTCGTGATAGCGGAGGCCCTTGATGCACGAGTAACCCTTGCTGACGAGATGATCATGATCGGGCTCGAGCGCGGTGATGCGCCCGTCGACGATTGTGGCTCTGAGGCCGCATGTCGCCTCGCAAATACGGCAAAAAGTTAGCTCACTCCGACTAGACACGAGCGCCACGATGCCAGGAGCGTCGTACGCAAACAAGCCGGACGGGCCTCCAAGGCCCCATCCTGCTACCTAACTCGCCAGGAGATCGAGCGATGCACAAGACTTTCTTCCTCTGCACGGCGACCGTGATCGCGGTCGTGGGCTGTGGCAGCACCAGCGGCACGGGTGGCACCGGCGGCCTCCCCGGCAGCGGCGGCTCAGGCGGCGCAAGCGGGCAAGGCGGCACCGGTGGCAGCGAGCCGAAGTGTCTGACTCCGCAGGAGATGCTACGCTGCGACAAAGTCCTCAACATCGCCCACCGGGGCGGACGCCGGATTCGGCCCGAGCACACCCTGCTCGCCTACGATCAAGCGCTCGAAGACGGTGCAGACGTCCTCGAGCTCGACGTCCACGAGACGAGCGACGGGATGCTCGTCGTGATGCATGACGACACGGTCGACCGGACCACGGACTGCACGGGCCCCATCAAGGAAATGACTCTCGCGCAGCTCCGCGAGTGCGACGCCGGCTACGACTTCAGCAGCGACGGTGGCACTAGCTATCCGTATCGGGGCATGGGCCTGGTGGTGCCCACGTTGGAAGAGGTGTTCGAGCGCTACCCGGACGCCCCATTCGTGATCGAGATCAAACAGGAAGACCCTCCGATCGTCGATCACTTCGTCGAGGTGGTTCGCGAGTATGAGGTCGAGGACAAGATGATCGGCGCAGCGTTCGACGATGACGTCCTCGTCGAGCTGCGTGCAGCCGCACCCGCGATGGCCACCAGCATGGGTGTGAACGAGACCCTGATCTTCTGGGGCTTCTCTTTCAACCCGCTCGACCCCGGCTACGATCCGCCCGCGGAGTTTCTGCAAGTTCCCACTCAGTACGAAATTGGCCCTGGTGTCATTGCCGACGTGTTGCACCCCGGCTTCGTTCCCCGGGCCCACGCGCTTGCCATGTACGTCCACATCTGGACGATCAACGACGAAGAAGAAATGCGCTTCTTGATCGAAACCTACGGCGTCGACGGCATCATGACCGACGACCCTCCGCTCCTCACGCAAGTCATCAACGAGCTCGGCGTGGGCGACTGAGTAGGCCGGCTTCAACCCACCGGTGCCGGACAGCGTTTACCGGGGCGCGCCCGGGAAGTTGTCGACCAGCAGCTTGAGCGAATCGTGTGTCGTGAAGATTCCGACGATCTTCACGCCTTCGACCACGATCGCCGAGCCATACTTGCTCTCGAGCATCTCCTCGAGCACGGCGAAGAGCGGAGTGTCTTTGGAGACGGTATAGGCTTCCTGGGTCATCGCTTCTTCGACGGTTGTGGTGTCCGGGTTCACCTCGTTGAGACCCGCAATCATGCCGAGGTCGCGATCGCTGACCACTCCGTAGAGCTCGCCGCCGTGCAGCACGGGAAGGTGTCGAACGCCGTACTTCTGCATCAGCTTCTGAGCGAACGTGATCGTCTGCTCGCTGCCCACGGTATGGGGCATGGGCGTCATGTATTCGGCGATCGGCGCGGTCTTGTCCATGCGGCGAGCTGTACCACGTTTAGGCGTTTTCGCCACGCCAGAAGCCTGCCTGACGGCCGTACCAGCGCCGGAGCTGACTGATGGCGCGCACGGTCTGACCGACCACCAACGGGGCCAGGCTCAGCGTCACGACGAGCATCCATCCTTGGCGACCGGGCTCCTCCGTACCGAGCACCTCGGAGAGGATGGGCACGTAGACCGCAGCGATGAGCAGGCCGCCGCAGAGGACCAGTGCGCCCCAGATCCAAACGTTCCGCGTCACCTCGTTGAAGAAGAACCCAGAGCGTGGCGACACCATGTTGAAGACATGAGCGAGCTGTGCGCCAGCCAAGATCAGGAACGACACGGTGACCGCGCGCTTGACCTCCATCTCGAACACCAGCATCGCAATCGCAAACCCCCCGAGAACGCCTGCGCTCATCACCAGCCCGTAGCCGAAGAGCCTCGCCCAGTGTCGTCGGGCGAGGAGCGCCTCGGTTTTCGGCCGCGGCGGATGGTCCATGATGTACGGACCGCTCTCTCCGACGCCCAGGGCGAGAGCCGGGAACACGTCCGTTACGAGATTCAGGAACAAGATCTGCATCGGAAGGATCGGAAGGGGCGCATTGATCGCGGACGCGAGCCCCACGGTGATCAGCTCGCTCAAGTTGCAGGACAGCAGGTAGAACACGAACGTGCGGATGTTTCGAAAGATGATGCGGCCTTGACGAATCGCGACCACGATCGTGGCGAAACGATCGTCCTGCAGGATCATGTCGGAGGCCTCCCGTGCGACCTGGGTGCCCCGCTTGCCCATGGCCACGCCGATGTCTGACTTGCGAAGCGCGGGCGCGTCGTTTACCCCGTCCCCGATCATGGCGACCGTCTCCCCTTCCCGTTGAAAGAAGGAGAGTAGACGAAGCTTCTGTTCGGGGTCCGTCCTCGCGTAGACGCGCGTCCGGCGGAGCTTGGCCGCCTCCTCTTTGCCGCCTTCGAGCAGGGCCCGAAGCTCGGGCCCGGTCACGGCCTGACCTTTGTCGTTTTCGTCGATGAGGCCGACCGACGCGGCGATGTGCTCTGCGGTGGGCGCTTGGTCGCCCGTCACCATCACGACGTCGACGCCTGCCCGGTGGCATTGGTCGATGGCGTCGACCACATCCGCCCGTGGCGGATCGGACAGCGCCACCAGGCCGAGGAGCGTGAGGTCACGATACGCATCCAGGCTTTCAGCATCATCCAGGCGCTCCGCGATCCCCAGCATGCGTAGCCCGTCCGAAGCCACGCGGTGGTTTTCGCTCCACCAGACCTCGAGAGTCGATTCGTCGAGCCGCTCGACGCCATCCGTTGTGCGCACCGAGACGCAAGCATCGAACACGGCCTCCGGCGCGCCCTTGACGATGACGCGGGTCGCGTCTCCCCGTCGGTGGTAGGTCGCCATCATCTTGACTTCCGGATCGAACGCTTCCTCGGAGACCCTAGGCTCCTCCCGGAGAACCTCCTCGAGGTCGAGACCGATTTCTCGGGCAGCAAGCAGAAGCGCCACCTCCATCGGATCGCCCACTTGAGTTTCGCGCCCGGACGGGTCCGTTGCGATCGAGGCATCGCTGCACAGAGCGGACGCAATCACGAGCCTCGCGACATCGTCATCGGTCTCCGCGGGCTCGCCCGAGAGCGGAATTCCGACGGTCGTGGGATCCTTCGCGCTTCGTCCCGGAACGATGACGTGGGTCACTCTCATGACGTTTTCGGTGAGCGTGCCGGTCTTGTCGGTCAGTACGACGCTCGTCGAGCCCAGGGTTTCGACGGCGGACAGCTGCTCGACTAGCGCGTTGCGGCGCGCCATCCCGAGAACCCCGCGTGCCAAGGCGAGGGTCGCGACGATGGGAAGACCTTCCGGCACCGTGGCCACGGCCAGCGCGATCGCCGTCTGGATGACGTCCGTCAGCTCCTTGCCGCTCAACGCGCCGAGAATGCCGATGACCGTGACCAACCCGACGCAGACCCACCCCATCACCTTCCCGAGCCCGTCGATCCGGTCTTCGAGCGGGGTCTTCTTCTCGGGTGCGCTCTGGACCAGTGCGGTGATCCGACCGAGCTCGGTCTCCATGCCCGTGGCCACGATGACACCGACGGCGCTTCCCTTGGTGATCGCCGTGCCCTTGAAGAGCATGTTGCTCCGTTCGGCGATCACGGTCTCCTCCGGAAGCGAGTCGAGGCCTTTGTCGACGGGAACCGACTCGCCGGTGAGCAAGGACTCGTTGGCCTCCAACCTCGAGACCTTCAGCAACCGGACGTCCGCCGTCACGACGTCGCCCCCCTCGAACAAGACGATGTCGCCGGGAACCAGCTCCTCCGCCGCAATGCGCTGGACGAGGCCGCCCCTGCGAACCGTCGTTTCGGTGCTGCCGAGCTCGCGAAGCGCCTCGGTCGACCGGACCGCGCGAAGCTCGGTGAGGAAGCCGATCAACGTGTTGATCGCGATGACCGCGATGATGGCGAAGCCCTCGAGCTCATCGCCAAGCACGAAGGAGAGCGCGGCGCCCACCATCAACAGGTAGACCACGAAGCTCTTGAGCTGCCGTACGAGAATGGTCAGCCAAGAGACGGCGTGAAACTCGGCCAGAATGTTCGGACCGAACCGCTCCCTGCGGAGCGTCGCCTCGCCATCGGTGAGCCCGGCGGCAGTCTGCACCTCGAGCGCATCGAGAACCTCCGACCGGTCCACTGACCACGGCGCAGGAACGGTCATCATGCCGCCAGTCTACATGCATCGAGCGCGCCAGCTGCGCGTGTGCAAAAGGAGTCCGAATTTGCACCGGACCGGCGACGAGCGACGCCCCTGGACGCGCCAAACGTGCGCGTTCCGGCCTATCCAGCGAAGAAACTGCGCCGACAACCGCTCGGCGACCCACAAAACCCGTCGGCTTCGCCTTGGCACACCCGATGCAATCCTGGTATCACCCCGGACCCCTCAAAGGAGGAGACCATGAGCGCAGACCAAGCAGAGAAGACACTGAAGCAAGATCTGGAAGATACACGCAACGATTTGCGGCGTGCCGCGGATGAAATTCGCGTGAAGCTGCACCTGGCGGGTATGGACGCCAAGGATGCGTGGACCGAGATCCAGCCGCGCCTCGAGGACTTCGAGCGGCGATTCGACTCCAAAGCCGACGAAGTGGGCGAGGAGCTCAAGGCGCTGGGTCACGACATCAAGAAGCGCCTGCAGAACATCAAGGCCAAGCTCAAGTAGCGGGCTCGCGGACGACGAACACGCTGCACGGCGCGTGGCGCACGGTCGCTTCGGCGACGCTTCCCAACAGGCGCCGCAAGATTCCGGTCCGTCCGTGCGACCCGACCACGATGAGGCTCGCGTTGGTCTCCGTTGCAATCCTGCAGATGTCCGTCGAGGGATGCGCGCTCGGCAGAGCGTCGTACTGGACATCGGTGTCCGCGAGGTGACCAAAGTAGCGGTAGCGCGCTTCTTTGAGCCGGTGCATCGAATCCTCGTCCCAGGCCTGTTGATTGGGCTCCGCGCTCGACAGCCCCTTGAGCTTTTTCGGGTCGAAGAGATGAACCAGGAAGACCCTCGTCTCATCCCGGCTCGTGATGTCGGCCGCGCGCTGCAGAGCAACGTCCGAACAGGGAGAGAAATCGGTACATACGACGATGAGCGGTTTCACGTCTCGGGCAGGCAAGGTGAACGCCTCCCCTCGGTTTTGCAAGGCTCGATTGAGGCGTCCCCCATTCTCAGATTTCTTCGAGCCTCAACCGCTTGTAATCACTTCGATAATCACTGTTCCTGTATCCGGCATAACTTGACACTCAATACTGTCATAGTTATGAATGAGACAATGGGAGGTGCAGGATGGATTATGTATGGATCACGCTCGGTGCCTGGGCGGCATTTGCGGTGGCTGCCCTCATTCCGGGTTTCTTTCTTTCACAGTTCGCTCGCCGCTGCCCGGAGGCAAACGCATGATCTCGGCCGAGAGGGTCGCATGACCCGCCTCGCGCCATGACAGAGCAAGACCAGGCCAGGTATACGATCGATCAGCTCGCCGCCCTGAGCGGAGTTCCGAGCCGGACGATTCGATTCTACCAAAGCAAGGGCGCGCTCCCCGCGCCGGTGCGCTGCGGACGAAAGGCCTACTACGACGCGAGCCACGTCGAACGCCTCCACCTGATCGCACGCCTGCAGGATCGGGGGCTTCAGATCCGCGCCATTCGGAATCTGCTCGAGCAGCTCGATTCGGGTCAGACGTCACTCGAGGACTGGCTCGGCTTCGAGGCAGAGCTTCGCACGCCGTGGAGCGAGGATGTGCCGCAGCTCTTCACCGAGCAGGAGATCCAGGAACGGCTGCAGGACCGTCCACCCGGGCTGCTCGCGGCGCTACTGAGGGTGGGCTTGCTCGAACGCGAAGCCAACCAGTACTTGGTCAGGAGCCCAGCACTCCTGAAGATGGCGCTCACCCTCGAAGCAAACGGGATCGACGTCGACACCGCAAAGGAAGCGACGAGCATCCTGTCGCGTCACTTGTCGAAGGCCGCGCACGAGCTGAGCCTTCACTTTCACGAGCAGGTGCACGACCGCAAGCACGAAGGGGGACCCGACAACTCGGCGAAGCTTCTCAACGCGCTCAAACCGATCGCGCTCGATGCCGTTGCGGTGGTGTTTGCGCACGAGATTCAGGAGGCGCTCGAGCAAATGCTCCGCCAAGGCCGTTTGGCCCCTGTCGCACCCGCCCGCGAAGGAGACGAAAAGAAACCCGACTGAGAGGGCCTCACGTCATGTCGAGGAGCACCTTGCCGGTTCGGAGGGGGCGGCGAGCGTGCTCGAGCGCAGCGCGGAGGTCCTCGAGCCGGTAGATCTGCTCGACCGGGGTGCCGAGCACGCCGCTCTCGATGAGCTTCGCTGTACGGCGCACCAGCTGGAGTCGCCGAAGCAGGCCGGAGCTCGCTAGGTACCCGGGCAGGTAGAATCCCTCGATGCTCGTCATAGGCATCATGATGTCCCGCGGTGGCAGAGAGATCGGCTCGCCGCTGAGCGTCCCGTAACAAACCATGCGGCCCCCGGGGGCCAAGGTCCGGAGCGCTTGCGAACCAGTTGGCCCCGCCACGCAGTCGAGCACGTAGTCGACACCGCCCGGCGCGATGCGGTGGACGGCTTGAAGCAGATCCTGGTCCTCCAACGCGACGACATATGGGCTCTTGGCCTGACGGAGCCGCCCCGCGCCGGCGCGGCTCCGCACGACATCGATCACGGCAAAGCCATCGATGTGAGCGAGATTTCGAACCATTTGACCGAGCGCGGAGCCTGCCGCGGTCTGCAACAGCCAGGCACCTCTCGGCACCTTGAGAAGATGCCTCACCAGGACGAGCGCGGTCAGCGGGTTCACGAAAAACGAGCATGCCTGCGCGTCGCTGAGTGAGCTCGGAACGGGAAAGGCGCGGCGCGCATCGACCAGCGTCTGCTCCTGCCACGTCCCGTGCGGCGGCCCGCTCACCACCGCGACCCGCTTGCCGATCAGCCGCTTGCCGAGGAAGCCGCCGCCCGATTCTTCGACGATCCCGACGCCCTCGACGCCGAGAGAGTACGGCGGCGTCGGAAAGAGCTCCGAGCCGGGACGATCGGTCGGCCGCTCCGCCCCGAGGTTCCAGATCATCCGAGCAAAGGAGCGCTCGTACATGCCGTCGATGTAGTTGAAGTCCGACGGATTGACCGGCGCCATCCGCATCCGGACCCGCACTTGCCCGGGCCCGGGCCTCGGGGCATCGACATCGCGAAGCACGACGGTGCTCGCATCATCCGAAAACGAATCGATGCGCGCGGACTTCATGCCTCAGTGTCCTTTCGGGCCCTTCAGGCCGCTCGGCATCGTAAACGGCCAGTTGGAATCCACCGTCCCACCATCGACCTCGAGGATCTTGCCGGTCACCCAGCTCCCCGCATCGGAAAGCAGATAGAGGGCCGCCGCACCGATGTCCTCGACGGTGCCGAGCCTTCGAAGCGGCGTCAGGTCTTCCATTTGCTTGGCGAGCGCTTTGTCGGCCGTCACCATCGCGAGCGCATCGGTCTGAGCCGCACCCACCGCAATCGCGTTCACGCGCACGTGCGGCGCCCATTCATTCGCGAGGAGGCGCGTCATGTGCGACATCGCGGCCTTCGCGGTCCCATAGGCCACGAACCCATTTTCGACCAAGTGAGAAAGCCCGGATGTGATGTTGACGATCGCCCCATGCCCGCGCTCGGCCATCGACGGCGCCAAGGCCCGTGACACGTGAAACGCGGTCGTCACGTTGAAGTGAAAGGACTTGTCGAGCTCCTGGTCCGTGCATGACAATGCCGGCCCAGGCAGGGTCCCACCGGCGTTGTTCACCAGAAGGTCGACCCCGCCGAACTCGGCCATCGCGCGCTCGACGAGCCGGTCGAGCTGCTCCGTCGCCAGCACATCGGTGGGCACGACCAGCGCCCGCCTGCCGTTCTGCTCGATGATGCCGGCCACCTCTCGGAGTGTGTGCTCTCTGCGCGCAGCCAACACGACATGCGCTCCTGCCTCCGACAGCGCAATGGCGATCCCCCGTCCGATGCCTCGGCCGGCCCCCGTCACCAAGGCCACCCGCCCATCCACCTTGAAGCGATCCAGAATCATGCGCGCCCAGCCTCCGGGCGGTACTGTCGGGCATTGGGGCGCCTTCCGCAACCGCTGCAGTCCTGAAAAGTGACCGGTTCGCGGCCGTTGTGGGGCGGGTGTCGGTTCCGTTGACCTGATTCGTCGGCTCCCGTACTTTCTCCTGAATGACCTATTGCATTGCCGTCCGAGTCGATGAGGGGCTCGTGTTCGTGTCCGACTCCCGCACCAACGCGGGCGTCGACCACATCAGCACGTACGGAAAGATGCATACCTTCTGCGGGGACGGCACGCGCTTTTTCACACTGCTGAGCGCAGGCAATCTCGCAACGAGCCGAGCCGTCGTCAATCGGCTCCAGCGCGACATCGAGGAAGAAGAGTCGATCAGCCTTCAAACGGTGGTGCGATTGACCGACGCGGCGGATTACGTCGGCCGCGTGAGCCACGAGGAGCAACAGAAGCACAAGAAGGGGGCCAAAGGTCAGGAGTTCAGCGCGGGCGCCAGCTTCATCTTGGGGGGACAGATTCAAGGGGCGCCGCATGCGGTCGTCCTGATCTATCCGGAGGGCAATTACATCCCGGTGTCTCGCCACTCGCCGTTTCTCCAGATCGGGGAGGAGAAGTACGGCAAGCCGATCCTGGATCGAATCATCAAACCGGACGTGAGCCTCGAGGTCGCCGGCCGCTGCGCGCTGGTGTCGATGGATTCCACGATGCGAAGCAATGCGAGCGTGGGCCCTCCGATCGACCTCTTGCTCTATACGGCCGGCACTCAGCGGCCCGGAAGACTCGTGAGCTTCGGCGAGGACGACGACTACTTGCGCGAGCTCCGCCGCGCCTGGCAGGAGAGCCTCAAGAAGGCCTTCAACGAGCTGCCGAAGCTCCCGTTCCCGGCCCAAGCCGTTCGATTGGTCGACGGTTAGCCGCCGGGCTCACGCTGGTGTCTGTCTTCGAAGGTCGAGGGTGTACTCGCACTCCTCGGAATGCACCGGCTCACGCGGGCTGCAAGGAGCGCCGCGACGCTCGTCGGTAGGAAGCCACCTCTCCTTCTGGCGCTCTTTTGCTTCTGCGAGATCTCGCGGGGGGCCATCGTACGTCGAGCCGTCCGGCTTCCAGTAATAGTAACGCGCCGAGGCGAGGACCCGATCGGAGCGATCGACGGCCTCGATCTGCAAGGGCGACTGCACGGCGATGTGAGGATGGAGCGCGGGCCAGCCGCTCGCGGACTTGTAGCGTACCCCCGCCCCGAACCTCGGCCCGAGATCGCGCAGCCTCAGCGCGAATCCATTGACGACGATCCGGCGGTCGCGGAGCACAGCCTGATCGGCGACCGAGATCTCGACGCGGTCGGTGGAGTTGTCGACGACGCGAGAGGTGGCTCCGCCATCGGCCATTTCCGCGAGGAGCGGCCAGGTCTCGAGCGCCTGCCTCACGAGCACGTCGCCTCCCTCGAGCGCGAGGCGCCCGAGGAGCGGAAAGCGGTGCTCGAAAACCGGTGCCAGCCAATGCAGGTCGAAGGCGAGCCCCGCCGCAGCCAACTCCTCACAGATGGCGCATAGATCGTGCCACAGAACGGTCGGCAGCATGAAGGCATCGTGCAAGCGAGCCCCGTGCCGGATCAGCGGGAGAGTGCATGGCTCGGCTGCGAGCATCGCTACGATCGCTCGAACGAACAGCGCCGAAAGCGACTGAAGGCTCACTTCGGGCATCGTTTCAAAGGCTCGGAGCTCGATCAAACCCTGGAGCCCGGTCGGCGAGTCGTAGTTCCAGAGCTTGTCGAGGCAGATCTCGGCCCGGTGCGTGTTGCCAGCGCTGTCCGTCATTAGGCTCCGGAAGAGGCGATCGAGGAAAACACGATCGGGCAATGCGGTCAGCCCATCGAGGGCCAAGCACGCCGTCTCGAGCTCGTAGAGCTTTCCGATCAGGGTCTCGTCCGCCCGAGGCGCCTGCGAGCCCGGGCCGACGTACTGACCCGAGAAGAAATAGGAGAGTGCGGGATGCCGCTGCCAATAGCGAAGAATGCTGCTGACCAAGTCGGGGCGCTGAAAGAACGGGTTTTCGTCGAGCGTCGGACCCCCAAAGAGGACGTGCGCGCCCCCTCCTGTGCCCTGAACCTCCCCATTCAGATAATAACGTGTGGTAAAAAGCCCTTCCGACTCCGCAGCCCGTGTGATGTTCTGAAGGACTCGGTCGTACTCCCGCCAGCGCCGGGCGGGTGGCAAGTTCACCTCGAGAACGCCGGGGTCCGCCGCGAGCCCCACCGAAGTGATCTCCGAGGCGTCCTCGGGCCGGTAGCCGCAGAGGACCAGCCGACGGGTGCCCGCGCCTACGGCCACCCGCTCGAGCAGACTCGCGAGCGCAACGAATCCGTCGAGGCTCAGAGGCGGAAGGAAGAGATGGAGCGCACCCTCCTTGAGCTCGAGCGTAAACGCACGCCGCAGATGCTGCTCATCGAGCTCGCCAAGCGGCAGGCGCACCCCGAGGGGACCTGTGCCTGGGACCAACACGATCGGCTCGGCTTCGGAGAACGGCCAGACGTCCGACACCCATCCCTCCGTCGTCCAGTCGAGCGGTAAGGCCCAACCGCGCGGGGTCTCCGCAGCGCCGTCTTTCTCGATGCACGGCAGCACGTGCGACTCGAGCTCGAGCGCCTCGGCGATGGCGTTCATGAGCCGTCGAGCGTCGGGGTCGCGGTTTAGGGCGGGCTCGTCGTCGAGAAGGAGCAGCTCGGGATGACTCCACAGGGGAACGCCGTCGTCGCGATGAAGGAGGAGCACGACCCAGCGCGGAAGCGCTTCACCCGGATATTGCTTCCCATGCACCTGCATCACCAACCCGCCGGGATAGCTCTCCCGAAGCAACCGTGCCGCGAGCCGCCGCGCGTATCCGAGCTTCTGCGACCCGATCGCACGTAGAGTCCATTCGGGCGTGTTCGGATTGCGAGGGATGAAGGTCGGCTCTCCGCCCATCGTGAGCGCGAGGCCTTGGGTGTCGAGGAGCGCCTCGACTGCCTCTTCGAGCGCGTCGACGTCGTCGGTCACACCGGCGCTTCCGTGATCTGTAAGGTCACGGTCATGTGCGAGTGGACCGTTCGTTGGGTCAGGTATTGCCCCTGCACTGGGTTCACCCACTCCGGCCGATTGGCCACCGCCGACGGAAGAAAGCGGTGGTCGGTGAGAAGCCCGTTCGTCGGGTCGAAGCCGCGCCAACCGGCGCCCGGCAGGTACACCTCGGCCCACGCGTGCATCGAGCCGGCGGCGCGATTGAACGCCACGGCTCCGTCCGCAGGCGGAGGCTCATAGAGATACCCGCTCACGAAGCGAGCTGCGAGCCCGAGCTGCCGGCTGGTGGCGACGAAGAGCTCAGCCATGTCACGGCACGAGCCTTTGCCGAGCTCGAGCGTCTGGTTGGCGGTCCGCGTGCCTTCCTCGTCCCGGCGCTCGTAGGTGATGCTTCGATGGATGGCGAAGTTGAGGTCGGTCAGAAACGAAATCGTCTCTCGGGTCAGGTCGGAACCTCCGACTGCGCGCCGCACCCAGTCGAGCGTTCTCCAGCGGTCCGACTCGTCCGCTTCGAGGTACGGCCGAAGCGCGCTCCTCTCGCGGTCGTCGTAACGGAACGGGAACTGGCGCGCGCGGGCCTCGAGGATGAAGTCGAAAGGATTTTCTTCGACGACGTCGAACCGCATCCGGCAGTCAAAAGAGAGGAAGTCCGACTGCGCCGCGCCAAAGCTCACCACCGCGACGACGTTATTGAAGCAATCGCGCACCCACCGAACCTTGCCCTCGGGCTGGCACACGAGCGCAAAAGACTCGACGTGGATCGTCTGGCTCTCACGAGGGCGCAGATAGAGCGAGTGCTCACCGAAACCGACGGGTTGGTCGTAGCGATACTCGGTCAGGTGATCGACTGCGATCCGCATGGCACTCGGAGTAGCAGGTTTCGCGGCCCCAGGTGATTTCCGTTCGATTTCACGGCGATTTCGAGGGCGCAACATCGACCCGACCGCGTCGGATGTGCGTGCCATGCCGGTCCGCTGGGGATATCGTCGGCTCACCGTGAAGAACGTCATCCGGTTTCCCACGCAGCTTCGCGCGGCACGAAACATGGCGCTCGACGGCTTGCGGTACCGAAAGATTCACGGCTACCGGCGTGCGTACATTCACATGGGGAGCGGCCCCGCCGTGCTCTTGATCCATGGCATCGGCGACAGCGCGGACAGCTGGCTCGATCTCATTCCGCCTCTCGCGCGCCGCCACACCGTCATCGCGCCCGACCTTCTCGGGCATGGCGATTCCGACAAACCTCGGGCCGACTACTCGCTCGCGGCCTATGCCAACGCGATGCGCGATCTGTTGAGCGTGCTCGACATCGAGCGGGTCACGGTCGTCGGGCATTCCCTGGGCGGCGGCGTAGCCATGCAGTTCGCGTATCAATATCCAGAGCGCTGCGAGCGGGTGGTGTTGGTCAGCAGCGGTGGGGTCAGTCACGAGGTGCATCCGATCCTGCGTTTCGTCTCGGCTCCCAATGCCGATCTGGTCTTGCCGCTGCTCGGGGCGCCAGGCGCCCGTCTGCTCGGCACCGCGGTGCTCGGCGCGCTGCGTAAGTTGAATACGGGCCTCGGCCGCGATGCAGAATACCTGTCACGGCTCTTCGATGCACTGCCAGACGCCGCATCGCGGAGGGCATTCGTCCGAACCCTTCGGGCGGTCATCGATTGGCGTGGTCAGGCGATCACGATGTTAGACCGCTGTTATCTCACGCAAGGAATGCCCACGCTTCTGGTCTGGGGCGCCCGAGACGCGGTGATCCCCATCGCCCATGCGCACAAGGCCCATGCCGCGATGCCCGGCAGCAGGCTCGAGGTCTTCGCCGATGCCGGGCATTTCCCACACCAAAACGACCCCGAACGCTTCCTGTGCATCTTTCGGGAGTTCTACGAGAGCACGGACCCCAACTCGCATAGCGTCGAGGAATGGCGGGCGCTCCTCCGGAGGGGCCCTATTGCTGTACCTGACGCTGTGCGAGCGCTCCGGCCGGCGGCACCTCGTCAATCCGTGTGACTCGCACGGAGACCTCGAGCTTCTCGCCGTGACCTCCCGCGTATAGCGTCCCCGCCGTCGGCGTCGCATCTCGGTAGTTGCGGCCCGCCGCGACCCGCACGTGATCGAGATCGACGAGACAGCCATTGGTCGGATCGAAACCGCGCCAGCCCACGGAGGGTAAATACACCTCCGCCCAAGCATGCGAGGCTTCCGACTGGATCTGATTGTGATAGGCCGCACCGGTGTGGATGTAGCCAACTCGGTAGCGAGCTGGGACGCCGAGCAGCCGCGCCAAGCAGATGAAGAGGTTTGCAAAGTCCTGACAGACGCCCTGCCGTTCCGTGTAGATTTCGAAGGGAGAGGTCTCGAGCGTGGTCTTGCCCGGGATGTACTTGAAGTCCCGGTGAAGCGCCTCGTTGAGATCGATCAGCGTCTCGAGCAAGTCGTTCGCGCGCCGAGCTGCAAAGCTCATGGCGAAGCCGGACAGCTCGCGAAGCTCGGTCTCCGGAAGCTCCGGCGGCAACAAGAAAGGATTCATCATCTGGCGCTGCCAGGGCATCCAAACGAGCGGGATGCTGGCGCTCCGCAGCGCCGAGTGGGTTTCGACGTGATAGGTCGTGACCTTCGACCGCGCTTGGACCCAGAGCTCCGTGTAGGGCTGGCTGATTTGAAAGCTGAGCACGTGGTTTCCGAACACGTCCTCGTAGGAGAACGCCTGTCCGGGCGGCGAGATCTCGAGCACGTGCTCGACCACGTCTTGGGTGAGGTCCCGGACCGGCTGAAGCCGCACCGTGTGTGTCGACGTCTCGACAGGCGTGTCATAGCGGTAGACCGTCTCGTGGACGATCTCGTAGGTGCGCGACTTCGCGCTCAGCACCGGCAACGTGGGGGCCGGCATCGAAGGCTTTGGATGCCCTGACTGGGTCACGCTCGCTCGTGGCGCATTCGACCCCGATTGAACCCAAGAGGAGCCGGCCTTTCGCACGGGCTCGCGCGCCTCCGGGGCGATACCCTCTCCAGTTTCAAGCAACTGCCCGCGGCTGATCACACGCATCTCGCCGGGCGCAAATTGAGACCAGGGCTCGCTCGAAAGCGGGCGCGTCGAAACGATCGTCAACGTGCGATTCTCGTCGACGGAGTTCGAGACGTCGAGCTCGAGCAGGTCGGACTCGAGCTTGGTCGAGGATGGAGGAGGCAGCCGCCGAAGATGATGAAGCGCATTGAAACCGCTCCGGTCATGGTAGGCCACCACGTGCAAGCCATCGCTCCAAATCACGTTCAGCGTCCCGAGCTCGTTCAACTTCTGAAGCCAACCACGAACCCTCGACCAACCGACGTCACCGAGACTCCGGGCGCCGATGGCGCGCACCTGGCCCATCAGCCAGCAAAGGGCGTACTCGGAATCGGTGTGGCCGACCGGCTCGAATCCGAGTCCCTCGTCGAGAGGAAGCGTAAGGCTGAGATTCCGCCCGAGGTCGCCGTTGTGAGCGAAGATCCAGTCGCGCCCCGCGTGGCTCCGAACGAAGGGATGGGTGTCGGTGAACGACCGCCCTCGATGCGTGCCGCTGTGACACATGAAGATGCTCGAACGGAAGCGGTCCCATCGCTGCACCGCGGTCGCGACGGCCATGTCGTATTCGACGTGCGGATCTTTGAGCACCGAGGCACCAACACCGTCCCGAGGATACCAAGCGAAGCCCCATCCATCAGGTCGGTTGCCCTTCTTGAAGCGGATCTTGGGCGAAGCCGCGCTGTCGTAGCAAATCGCGAGGAGGTCACTGTTGAGCTGCTGCACTGCTTTGCTCCGCGAGAAGCTGCGTCTGCAGCTCCGTTGACTGGAAGAACTCCTGCTCGATCGAGGCGCACAGATCGCTCACCGAATCGACGAGATACGTGAGCTCCTCGTGGAGCTCTTCGCCGACGATCGGGTGGCCCTCACGCAGAGCGACATGGCTCAATAGGGCTTCCAACAACGCGGTCGAGACCATTCCGATGCGATGGAGCCCATAGCCTCGCACCTGCACCATCGAATGCCGCGCCGCCCGCAGGCAGTGGGACACCGAGCGCGGCAGATCCCGCTCGAACAAGAGGAAGTTCACGACCTCTCGCGCGGCGGGCGTTCCGAACGATCGTTTTTGAAAGGGCTCGGTCGCCGAGCAACACGCGAGCAGCGCCGACCATTGCGCCAATCGAATCGGGTCGTCTTCCTGGCCGTCTTCTTCGGGGAAGGTGTGATAGTTGACGTCCATCAGCCGCGCCGTCTGACCGGCCCGCTCGAGGTAGCGCCCGAGCCGCATGAAGGCGAGCGGCTCACCGTTGAGCATGGTCTCCTCTGCTTGTCCGTGAAAGAGCTCTCCCATCTCGCGGATGTGCTGATAGAAGTGATCTCGGTCTGAGCGATAGAGTCGACGCCCGGGCCCTCCGTCGAGCCAGTGCCAGAGCGCATTGACCGTCTCCCACATCTCGGAGCTGACGATCTCCCTCGCTGTGCGGGCGTTCTCACGCGCCCAGCGAACGGACTCGAGAATCGACGTCGAGTTCCGGCGGTCCCACGTGAGGTACTCCTGAACCGTTTCCCCGTTCTCATCCTCTCCGAAGTGATGCTGGTACCTCTCTTCTTCCCCGGCGACGACGACCAGAGGATGCCAGCGGTGAAGGTGCGGAAGGTCGACACCCGGAACGAAGGCGCGGTTGACCCGCAACAGACGCGACATGCTCCCGACGCGCTCCATGTAGCGATTGAGCCAGAAGCAGTTGCCAGCGACGCGGGAGATCATGATGCCGACCCCTCGAGGACCCAAGTGTCCTTCGACCCGCCCCCTTGGCTTGAGTTCACCACGTACGACCCCTCTCTCAGCGCCACCCGGGTCAGCCCCCCCGGCAGCACCCAACTCTGCTGTCCGGTCAGAACGAACGGCCTGAGGTCCACCCGGCGCGGAGCCGCTTCGCCTTCCGCCCAGGTGGGACAGGTCGAAAGCTCGATGACCGGCTGCGCGATGTACTCTTCGGGGTTCGCGCGGATCTTCGACGCGAACTCCTCGATCTCGGCACGGCTTGCCCGGGGCCCGAAGAGCATCCCGTAGCCACCACAGCCATCCACGGTCTTGACGACCATCGACTTCAGGTTCTCGAGCACGTGTTGGCACTCGGCGGGCCGTACGCAGAGATACGTCTCGACCTGGCCGAGCACGGGCTCCTCACTCAGGTAGAAACGGATCATGTCGGGAACGAACGGATAGATCGCTTTGTTGTCCGCGACGCCGTTCCCGGGGGCATTGGCGAGGCTCACGTTGCCGGCGGCGTAGGCCCCGATCAACCCAGGCACGCCGAGCGCGCTGTCCTCACGGAACACGGTGGGATCCAGATAATCGTCGTCGATCCTTCGATAGATCACGTCGACGGGTTGGGGGCCTGTGGTGGTCTTCACGTAGACGTGCCGGTCGTGGACGAAGAGATCGCTACCCTGCACGAGGTCGCAGCCCATCTGGCGCGCCAAGAAGCTGTGCTCGAAATAGGCAGAGTTGTACGGGCCTGGCGTCAGCACCACGATCCGGCTTTCCTCCGGCGACCGCGGGGAAACACCCATCAGCGCGTCGCCCAGCCGCGCGGGATAGCTCTCCACCGTGCGAACCCGGCTGCGCCGAAATACCCCCGGAAAGATCCGCTTCATCACGCTGCGGTTCTCGAGAACGTAGCTCACGCCCGATGGGGTCCGGAGATTGTCCTCGAGCACGAGAAACTCGCCATTCGAGCCGCGGATGAGATCGATGCCGGCGATGTTGACGAACACGCCTTCACGCGGCCGGATCCCATGGAGCTCCTTCATGTACCCCGCGGTGCCGAAGACCACGGCCTCCGGGATGCGCCCCTCCTTGATGATGCGTTGCTCATCGTAGAGATCGGTCAAGAACAGGTTGAGCGCCGTCACCCGTTGAATCAGTCCGCGCTCGATCGCCTCCCAGGTCCGTGCGGCAATGACGCGGGGGATCAGGTCGAAGGGGAAGATTTTTTCCTGCCCGCGGGAGTCGGAGTAGACCGAGAAGGTCACACCGCCTCGAAAGAGCGCGCTCTCTGCGAGCTTCTGTCTCGTCATGAACTCGAGCCGGCCGAGCTGATCGAGCTCCGCAACCAAGTCGGCGACTTCCTCGCGCGGGGTGCCGTCGCCACGAAAGAGCTCGTCGTAGGTCCGAGGCAGCGGCGAGTACCCGTCGAGCAACGTCGTGTCCCCGGCCAGTCCGGCGATCTGCTCGAGCTCCGCGGGCATCATGGATTAGCATGGGCAGGAGCCTGTAGGCGAGCCAGCGAAACCCGACCGATGGATTTGCTTATTACCTCCCCGAAACATCTCGGAAACCTAGCCTGGCCCGATGCGGTCGCCCGGTGATATATAAGGACACGCCCATGCATCCCTGGCACGACGTCTACATCGACGAAGATCAACTCGCCAAGACCTTCCCGGTCGTCATCGAGGTGCCGATGGGGAGCAAGAACAAGTACGAGCTCGACAAGGAGAGCGGGCTGCTGAGGCTCGACCGTGTCTTGTTCAGCGCGGTGCACTACCCGGCCAACTACGGTTTCGTGCCGCGGAGCTACTGTGACGACGGCGATCCCCTCGACGCGCTCGTCCTCGGACAAGAGCCGGTCGTTCCTCTCACGATCATGGACGCCCGCGCCATCGGCGTGATGCGTATGCGCGACGACAAAGGCATCGATGACAAGATCATCGCCATCAGCGCGAACGACCCGGAGTATCAAACCCGAACGAAGCTCGACGATCTTCCCGAGCACAAGCTCCGCGAGATTCAGCGCTTCTTCGAGGACTACAAAGCCCTCGAGAACAAAGAGGTGATCGTCGACGGGATGCAGGAGCGGGACGAAGCGCTCCGGATTCTGCGTGAGGCGCTCGTGATGTATCGAAAGCTCCGGCGGGGCGAGCTTCCGAAGGGCTAAACGGCATGGAAATCAGGGCCTTGGAAGACGGGCGAAAAGTTTGCGGCCGGCGGGTGCCTGGTTTCGGAAACGACTTGCCTTGTCCTGGTGGCTTGATAAGGTGCGCCACCCAATTTCTGGAGAACAATCCTTTTGGAGGGGCACATGCACAAAGCAAGCTGGGTATTTTTGTTGGCGGTCAGCCTGATGCTGACCGCTGGTTGTAAGAAGGACGAGCTCAGGGCGAAGGACGCCCGCATCGCGGAGCTCGAGGCCATGGGCCAAGACACGGGCATGTCGCTCGATCAGTGCAAGAAGGACCGTGAGAACCTCAATAAGCTCTTGAAGGGCAAAGCTGGCGAGATCGACGCCATGGAGGCCGCGCTTGCCGAGGCTGCCGCACGCGAAGCACAAGCTGCGAAACGCCTCGCCGAGTACAATTCCATGCTCAAGCAGCTGAAGTCGATGATCGACTCCGGTAAGCTCAAGGTGCGCATCGTTCGCAACAAGATGGTCATCGAGCTGCCTGAGGCGGTTCTGTTCCCGAGCGGCAGCGCCAAGCTCAAGCCCGAGGGTATCCGCGTTCTCGCGGAGCTCGGTCCGGTGCTCGCGAGCATCGAGGGACGCGAGTTCCAGGTCGGCGGCCACACGGACAACAAGCCGATCCACACCGCTCGTTTCCCGTCCAACTGGGAGCTTGCCGGTGCACGCGCGATCGACGTCACGGAGCTCCTCATCGAGTACGGCGTTCCCGGGAACCGTATGTCAGCCGCCGCGTACGCGGACACCCAGCCGGTCGCGGACAACGACACCCCAGAGGGCCGCGCGCTCAACCGCCGCATCGAGATCGCCCTTCAGCCGAACCTCGACGAGCTTCCCGACCTCTCGAGCTTCGAGTAACCCTCAGGATCGCCAAGCAGCGCAAACGTGCCGGCGTGCATCATGCGCCCGGCACGTTTGCATTTGGGCGGTCTCCGCTGGCTGTCGCGGCTGAATCTTGGTAAGCGCCAAAGCTCGGAGGATGGACATGAGACGTTTTGATATCGTAGTCCCCGTAGTCCTTGGAGCGGTCTTGTCCTGCGCCGGCTGCGGCGAAAGCTCGAGCAACGTCGCCCCGGGCGCGACGGTGTCGGTCGGCGGCATCGCCTGGGGCTTCACGCTTCCAGGACAGGGAGGCTACGACCGTATCGCAAACGCTACCGTTTCGGTCCTCGAGGCGCCTGAGCTCACCACTACCTCGAGCGCAGATGGCGAGTTCACGATCGAAGGCATCCCAGTCGGCTCCGAAGCCACCTTCGTCCTAGAGCACCCCAACTACCCTCTCACCTACACCAAGACGTTCACGGTTCCCGACGCCGACATCGATGATCTAACCTTCCAGGTCCCGAACAACGGCCTCTACTCCGTGATCGAGCTTCAGCTCGGCATCACGAGCGACCCCGAGAAGTGTCAGATGGTCAGCACCTTCACCCGGGTCGGCAGGACGATCGGCGATGCGGGGCCCCACGGACAAGCAGGCGCGGTGCTCAGCATCTCGCCCGAGAGCGCCGTCATCGAGGAAGGACCGATCTACTTCGGCGACAACGTCATCCCCGACCGCAACCGGACCTATTCCTCGCTCGACGGTGGTGTGCTGATCATCAACGCCGACCCGGGCGACTACACCTTGAGCGCATCGTGCGTGAGCGATCCAGCCGACGAAGCCGCCTTGCTCGAGGAGTACCCCCCAGAGACCTACCCGGATGAGGACCTGCGCTGCGAGACCGAGGACGTGCAGTTCGAGTCGGTCCTGATGAAGTGCCGCCCAGGCGTCTTTCTCAACGCATCGCCTTCCTACGGGCTGCAGGCTCTTCCCTAACCGCTCAGCTAGGGGGTGGGTCCGCTTGCCGCGGCCTGAACCTCGGCGAGGAGGCTCTTGCTGAAGACGCGTCCGGCCAACCGTTCGCGTGTTTGTGCGGAGGCCTCGTCCCACTCGGCGCGGTAGGGGTCCGTATCGACCACCTCGATGCCGCGCTCGATCAAAGCCTTGTATGCCTTCGCATCGTCACGCTGAACGACCTTGTCGAGCGCCTGCGCGGCGCGGCGCGCAGTGTCCATGAGCACCTTCTGATCGCCGGGTGAGAGCTGGTCGAACTTCTCCTTTTTCAGCACCGATGCGCCCGCCACGATCCCAAAGCTGTCCTTCGACATGTACTTGAGCTTCGTGAACCACTGAAGCGCGACCGCCGCGAGCGCCGAAGCCGGAACGACATCGACCATTTTGGTCTGCAGCGCCCCATACACCTCCGGCACCCCGAGACGCACCGGATTCGCCCCGACGACCTTCAGGAACTCGGCGAAGATCGGATCGTCTTTCCAGGCCCAAGGACGGCTGGATTTCAGATCCGCCGGTCTGAGGATCGGCGCGACGGACATCAGCCGGCCCTGCCCCGCATCGGACCAGGCCAACAAGACGAACCCCGCCTCTTCGAACATCTGCGCGAAGCGTTGATCCATCTTCTCGCGCACGCGGCCTAGCTGCTCGTAGTTCTTGATCACGCCGGGGGCCGAGAGCACCAGGACCGGGCGCACGACGATGCCGAGCCCGATCGTCGTGACGCCCGCGGCGTCCATCTGCCCAGCCCGCATCTTACGCACGAAGTCGCGCTCATCTCCCTGGCTGCCCCCCGAGTAAGGCCGAAGCTCCACGCGCCCTTCGGTGTCCTTTTGGAGGCTTCGGGCCCACGCCTTGAGGATCTTGCCGAACGCGGAGCCCGATGGGGCCAGCGTCGCGTATCGGATGACCGTCTTCTGTTCGGCGTCCGCGTGGGGTGTTCCGGAGTCGGCCACCAACAGGCAACCGGCCGCCAACACGAACACGAGCCAAGATCTCTTCATTGTTTTGATCAAGTGTTACTCCAACAACTCGTCGCGCAGACGCTCGAGTCCAGCCTCCGAGCACCCGAGCCCCTCGACGAGAAACCCCGTCACGCTTCCGTATCGTTCGATGATTTCCGCGCGCGCGGCTCCGAGGCTCTGCTCTTTGACGTACAATAGCCCTTCGACGCGCGAAAACGCGATCTCTTCACCCTCGGGACCGCCATGAGCCGCCCCAAAGCTGCGGATCATCCCGAGCATCTTGTCGTTCTCGTTCTTCCGGAACCGATTGGAAAGGAGGTAGTCTTCGACGACGGTTTCCCAGGGAACCCCGAGCGCAGACAACACCATCGCGGCTCCAAACCCCGCCCGGTCCTTGCCTTGCGTACAGTGAAAGACGAGCGGCCGATTGAGGCGGTCGCTCAACACGCGCAGCAGAGCCGCGTACTGTGTGGTGAAGTCGCGCACCAACAGCCGGTTGACCTGGTCGAGGAGGTCGGGCGGCACCTGCGAAAAGTCTCCCTTCAAGAACATCGGGATCAGCTTGGCGAACATGTCGCTCGATGCGATCGGCACCGGAGAGACGCGAGCACCCGGCGGTAGACGGCTCTGGCCTCTCGCTGAAACCTCTTGCGGGGATCGGAGGTCGACGACCGTCCGAATGCCGAGCTCGGCCAACTTGCTGACGTCGTCGTCGGTGAGCTGACTGAGCTCCCCTGATCGGTAGACGAGACCCCACTTGACCCGCCGTCCGTCACTCGCCTCGTAACCGCCGAGGTCCCGAAAGTTGGGCTGACCGGCTAGAGGCACGTGCCGATGCATAGACCCCCTCTATGGCCTCTGGGCGGACGACGCGCCATCTACGCGACTTGATTGGCCTGCGGCGGAGTCGATTCTCGACCCCAAAGACGGCGGGCGTCGGGCTCCTGAGTGAGGAACGCATCCCAAAGATGCATCGCGGCATAGGCTCGCCAGGGCCGCCACGCATCCGCACGATGCTCGAGCTCAGCGGCCGAGACCCTGGTGCCGTTCTGCGCGACGGCTTTGCGAAGCCACGGGTTGTCGGAGGGAAAGGCATCGGGCTCACGATAGACGCGCATCGCGATGTAATGCGCCGTCGTGGCGCTGAGGTCGGCGATCGAACGCAACCCTTCGACGGCAGATTCGAGCGACGGCGCGCCATCCAGCCGAATCGCGCCCTCGTGGACCGCCCTGGCAAGCGCCTGAATGGAACGGCTGCGGCGCGTCGGCACGCCGACCGCCTCGAGCCGTGCAGTGCTCAAGGCGTATGGTGTCGGAAACACGTGGGTGAGTGAGGGCTGCGAAGTGTCGACGCGCTTGCCGTACTTCTCGACGATGCAATCCATGAGCTCAGACGCCTCATCGGGATGAATGTGTTGATTGAGGAGCATCATCACGGCGGTCTCGAAGCGATCGAACGTGCCGAGCACACGCAGCCCCGGGGTTGCCTCGATGCGGGGGCCGAGCATCGGATCGGCGCTGAGGTGCGCGGTGATCACGTTCATCGGTGCGTCGACGTCGAACAGTCGCCGCACCCCGGACACCACGTCGAGCAAGTGCGCGCCAAGCGAGCTGCTCACCCGGACACGCAGAGCGCTTTCATTGGGTTCGTAGGTCACGCAGAGCTCGCCGGCCACCTTTCCGAACGACGCGGTTCTGGAATATGAATCGCGGATGACCCGCTCGACACCGGAAACCGTCCACGGCTCCAAGAAGCGCAGCATCCGAGCCCACGGGAAAGGGCCCTCGATGGGAATCTGGAGCTCGAGCTTGCTCGCAGCCCGATTCGGGCTTCTGCGGAGGGCCGTCGGGGGGCAACCGTAGACCTCGTTGATGACGGTGTTGAACCGGCGAACGCTGCCGAAGCCCGCGGCGCGGGCGATGTGGGCCATCGACAGGCTCGTGGTCTCGATCAGCCGTCGCGCAAAGTCCGCGCGGCGTATCCGCGCCACTTGAACCGGCGAGGTCCCTAGGTGTTGGTTGAAGAGGCGCCGAAGCTGACGCGCCCCAATCCCGAGGCGCTCGCACAGCGCGTCGATGTTCGCACCGTCGAGCATGCCATCCTCGATCAAGCGAAGCGCGCGGGAGACCGTTCCTGACGTCCCATTCGATGCGGGCGTACCAGGCTGCGCATCAGGCCGGCACCTGCGACACGGACGAAATCCGGCCGCCACCGCATCAGCGGGCGCGTCGAAGCACACGACGTCCTCGGGGGCAGGCTTCTTCGCAGAGCAGCTCGGCTTACAATACACACCGGTCGTCGTGACACCCGCCACGAAGCGACCATCAAACCGAGCGTCTTTACTTAGAAACGCCTGGAGGTACTCAGGCGTGAAAACGGGCATAACGGGGATCTCAAGAGTAAACCCTTTTTCGGCGATGTCGCTAGCACTTTTCGGACTTGTTTCGGATTTCGTGAGGTGACGCACCTACATCGGTGTGCGGGTCGGATTGGGTGAGGTAGCTTACAATTTTCAGGTCAGGCGCACGCGTAGTGCAATCTTACGTTGCAGTTAGGCAGTCCGGTGAGCAGCTGCCTGGGCTGCCGTCGTTCACGCCGTCGTCGCACACCTCGCCGGCGGTGGTGTTGACCGTACCATCGCCGCAGAAGGCAAAGGTGCAATCGGCGTCACACAACGCGGTCTCGCCGCCGGTGTCGCATTGCTCGCCTGCCGGACCATTGGCGACCCCGTCGCCGCAGACCACAGCGGTGCAGTCGGTGTCGCAGGTCGCCGTCTGCCCGCCGTCGTCGCAGGTCTCGCCCGCCGTCACGTTGACCGTCGAATCGCCACAGACCGCCGGAGTGCAATTCAGGTCGCAGGTCGCGCTCTCGCCGCCGTCATCGCAGGCCTCGCCCGCGGTTGCATTCGCAACGCCGTCGCCGCAGGCCACCGCCGTGCAGTCGATGTCACAGGTCGCCGTCTCGCCACCCTGGTCGCAGGTCTCGCCCGCCGCCGCGTTGACGGTCAAATCGCCACAGACCGCAGGTGTGCAGTCCGCATCGCAGCTCGCGCTCTGACCTCCATCGTCGCAGGCCTCGCCCGCCGTCACGTTGACCGTCGAGTCGCCGCACACCGCCAGCGTGCAGTCGATGTCACAGGTCGCGCTCTGACCGCTGTCGTCACAGGCTTCACCCGCGGTGGCGTTGACTTTCCCGTCGCCGCACGCTGCGACCGTGCAATCGATGTTGCAGGAGCCGCTTTCGCCAGCTGTGTCACATGCCTCGCCAGCGGCCGCGTTCGGCGTGCCATCACCGCAGAACACGAAGGTGCAGTCGGCGTCACAGGTCGCGGTTTGGCCGCTCTCGTCGCATTGCTCGCCGGTCTCGACGAGACCATTGCCGCACGAGGCCGGCGCCGCGCAACCGGGCTCACACCGGCCGGGGCCCGTGCCGTCGTTGACACCATCGTCGCATACCTCGCCCGCTGCCGTGTTCAGAAGTCCATCGCCACAGACCGGCGCCGTACAATCGCTGTCGCAGGTCGCGCTCTCGCCGCCGGTGTCGCAGGTCTCGCCGCGCGTCGCGTTGATCGTCGAATCGCCGCAGAGCGCAGCCGTGCAATCGGCGTCGCAGGTCGCGCTCTCGCCACCGGTGTCACAGGTCTCGCCTGCCAGCGGATTCACGGTCGAGTCGCCGCAGACCGCTGGGGTGCAATCGGTGTCGCAGGTCGCGCTCTGACCGCCGGTATCGCAGATCTCGCCGCGCGTCACGTTGATCGTGGAATCACCGCAGAGCGCCACGGTACAATCAGTATCGCACGTCGCGCTCTCGCCGCTGTCGTCGCAAGCCTCGCCCGCCGCACCATTGACGACCCCATCGCCGCAGGACGGGGCCGTGCAGTCCGCGTCACAGGTGGCGCTCTGGCCGCCGGTATCGCACGTCTCACCAGCCAACGTGTTGACCACCGCATCGCCGCAAACAGGCAGGGTGCAGTCCGCATCGCAAGTCGCCGTCTGAATGGTTGTGTCGCAGTCCTCGCCCGCCAGCGCGTTGGTCAAGCCGTCACCGCAGGACGCCGCGGTACAGTCGTTGTCACACGTGGGGCTGAAGCCGCCGTCGTCGCACGTTTCTCCCGCCGCCGTATTCGCCACGTTGTCACCGCAAACCGGCAGGGTGCAGTCCGCGTCACAAGTCGCGGTCTGAACCGTGTCGTCGCAGTCCTCCCCGCGGGAGACGTTGGTCGTCCCGTCACCGCAGAAGGCGGTGGTGCAGTCGGTGTCACAGGTCGTGCTCTCGCCGCTCGCGTCGCACTGCTCGCCCGCCGTCACGTTCGTGACGCCGTCGCCGCATGCCGGCGCGGTGCAATCCACATCGCAAGTGGCGCTCTCGCCACTGTCGTCGCAGACCTCGCCTCTCGTCACGTTGACCGTTCCGTCGCCGCACGAAGCGAGGGTGCAATCGACGTCACACGCGGCGCTCTCTCCGCCTGCGTCGCATTCCTCGCCGGCCAAGGTGTTGGGCGTGCCGTCGCCGCAGACCGGGAACGTGCAGTTGGCATCACAGGTCGCGGTTTGGCCGCCCTCGTCGCACTCCTCGCCCGTCTCGACGAGGCTGTTGCCGCAGTTTCCGGGCGCCGCACAGCCGGGCTCGCACAGGCCGGGCCCCGTGCCGTCGTTGAAGCCATCGTCGCAAACCTCGCCCGCGGCGGTGTTCAAGAGACCGTCCCCGCAGACCGGCAGCGTGCAGTCGATGTCGCACGAGGCGGTCTGCCCCGCACCGTCGCATGCCTCGCCCGCTGCGATATTAGTCCGCCCGTCGCCACAGAGCACGGCCGTGCAGTCGATGTCGCACGTCGGAGTCTCACCGCCGGCGTCACAGGTCTCGCCTGCCGCGATGTTGAGCGTCGCGTCGCCACACACCGCCGGCGTGCAGTCGGCGTCGCAGGCCGCGGTCTCCCCGCCGCCGTCGCAGATCTCGCTCGCGGTGACGTTGAGTGTCCCGTCTCCACAGAACGCCACGGTGCAGTCGATGTCGCAGGTCGCGCTCTCGCCCGCATCGTCGCACTCTTCGGTGGTCTCGTTGAGGCCGTTGCCGCACTGAGCTGGCGCTGCGCATCCGGGCTCACACATTCCGGGGCCCGTGCCATCGTTCACGCCGTCGTCGCAGACCTCGCCGGCGCTGATGTTCAAGTAGCCGTCCCCGCAGACCACGTTCGTGCAATCGGGGTCACACGCCGCGCTTTCGCCCCCATCGTCGCAGATCTCGCCCGAGAGGACGTTCAGCAGACCGTCGCCGCAGACGGGCAGCGAACAGTCGACGTCGCAGCTCGCGCTCTGACCGCTCGTGTCACAGACCTCGCCCGCGCTGATGTTGGTGAGACCGTCGCCGCATGCGGGAAGCGTGCAATCGGGGTCGCACGTCGCGCTCTCGCCGCCGTCGTCACAGGCTTCTCCCGCGGTGACGTTCCAGAGCGCGTCGCCGCAGATCACGTCGGTGCAGTCGACGTCGCAGGCTGCGCTCTCGCCTCCTGCGTCACACTCCTCGCCGGCTGCCGCATTGAACGTCGCATCACCGCAAACCGCAAACGTGCAGTTCCCGTCGCAGGTCGCAGTCGCCGTGCCACCCTCGTCGCACTGCTCGAAGGTCTCGACGGTGAAGTTGCCACAGGTCGCCGGCGCTCCGCAGCCTGGCTCGCAGAGCCCCGGTCCCGTGCCGTTGTTGACCCCATCGTCGCAGACCTCGCCTGCGGTGGTGTTCAGAAGAGCGTCGCCGCACACGACCAGGGTGCAGTCGACGTCGCACGTCGTGCTCTCGCCTCCCGTATCGCATTGCTCGCCGGCGGAGGGGTTGAAGGTCCCGTCTCCGCACCGGGCCGCGGTGCAGTTCGCGTCACACGTGGCGCTTTCGCCTCCGTCGTCACATTGCTCGCCGGCGGCAACGTTGATGGTCGAATCCCCGCACCCGGCAAACGTACAATTTGCGTTACAGGTCGCGGTCTGCGCCCCGGTGTCGCAGATCTCGCCCGCAGCGATGTTCAGCGTCCCGTCTCCGCAGTACGCCGCCGTGCAGTTCGCGTCGCAGCGCGCGGTCTCGACGCCATCGTCGCATACCTCGCCATGGGCGATGTTTTGCAGGCCGTCCCCGCATTGCGCGATCGTGCAGTCCGCATCGCAGGCCGCACTCCAGCCGCTATCGTCGCACTGCTCCGTGCCCGCGACGACTCCATCGAGGCAGACCTGATACTCGGTGCAGTTCAAGCACTGAAGGTCTCCTCCGTCATTGACGCCGTCATCGCAAAACTCGGTCACCTCGAGGATGCCGTTGCCGCAGTTTGCGTTCGGCGTGCACCTGATGAGGAGCTGCCGCTGCTGATCGCACCGAACGTCGCTGTCGCTGACGTTGAGGGTGACCGTGTAGTCGCCGACGGTGGGACAGGTGAAGGTCGTCGTCGGTGCGATCGCATTCGCAATCGCGCCGCCCGTCGCCGTCCAGAGATAGGTGACCGGGGCGGTGTCGTCTGGATCAGTCGCCAAGGACTGAAGGGTGACCGGGGTGCTCAGCACCGTGGTCTGCGGATCCGCGGAGATCTGGTCGATGACCGGGCAGAAGTTGAGCTGGAAGGTGATGTCGACGCCTACCTCCCCGTTGTCCAGCGTGTCGCTCGTCGGGCAGGTGAGGATCGCATCGACCGTCGTGAGCATCCCGTTCTCGATGTCGAAGGTGGCGCCCCCTTCACAAAACGGATCGCTATCGCCCGGCTTGTAGGCGAACAGAGCGAGCGTGTAACCCGTGGCCACGGGAAGCTGGGTGATCCGAAACGTGGTGGCCGGATCCGTGACCCCGATGGTGCCGGTGATCGGGCTCGGCAGCTCGGTCGGATGGTTCACCCAGTAGGTCAACGTGGCGGCGCCGACCTCGGAGGCTGTCAGCCCAACGGTGACGCTGACGGCAGCGGTCGGTGTCTGGTCGAGCTCGATCTTGGCCTGGCTACATGCGGTGGCAAGAGCAAGCAGGAGCGCAACCAAAGCGATGAAGCGTCGACTCATGAATCGATCCAATGGGGCGCGGCACACGTCGAGCGGGCACTCGCGCAAACGGGGTTTTCATTTATCGCAGCAAACGCGGTCGATTGCCAAGCCCAAATCCGGCGGGTGGGAGGGTCACATACATCTTTTGTGAGCCGGATCATGTTCTAGTACTCCGCCGTGCAATCGGCCGCACAGCCGTCCCCACTGAGGTTGTTGCCGTCATCGCATCCTTCGCCGCCGTTGAGCGCGTCGTTGCCGCAAAGGTTACAGACGTCCCCGGCACCGCCCGTGCAGCTCGCGAGGTCGATGAACGTGTCGTTCATGACGACGAGCTCGACCTCCCGAATCTGGGCCATCGGCGTCCCTAGATAGGAGATGTCGAACTGGTAGCTCGGATCGGCCGCCGGGGTGATCAGGATTTGGCTTTGGATGGCGTCGATCTCGACCCGATCCACACCAGCGCCGCCCGAAATGCTGTCGAAGCCGCTCCCGGGCCACACCGTCATCATGTCGTTGCCGTTACCGCCTTCGATGGTGTCGTCGCCTGGTCCGCCGTCGAGGCGATCGTCGCCATTGTTGCCTCGGACGCTGTCCTGACCCGAGTTCGCCCAGATGAGGTCATTGGTGTTGCCGCCATCGATCACCATGTCGTTCAACGTGATGAAATCGTCTGCGAGCAACAGGACGTCGAAGCCGCCCTGCCCAAGCAGGGTTTCCACGCCACAGATGGTCTGAGCATAAACGCTGTCCTTGATGAGCAGCACCTCGTTCTGATTGACTCCGGTCAAGACGTCGGCTGTTCCAATCCCCTTGTACGACGCGTTGTTCACGCGAAACGTTCCGCTCACCGCAGCTGATTCACCGCTATAGGGATTCACCAACGTCGCGGTGTAGGGTTGAAGGTCACCCTGGATGAACATCAAGCTGCTGTTGAAGTCCGCCGTGAACGTCGCGCCCGTGCAGACGCCGGCCTGGCAGGTGCTGTCGCAGTTGTTGCATGCAATGCCATCGGGCGCCGGGTCGTTGCTGCACAAACCGGTGAGCGGGTCGCAGCGATCACTCGTGCACTCGTTGCCGTCGTCGCAGACGACGCCCGCGCAGAGATCGGGGCAGTCGATGGTGAGGCAGCGCATCTGGTCGCAGTCGTTGTCCCCATCGCTTACGAGCACGCAGATCTCGGTCGGACCTGGAAAGAGCGGATCACACGTGTACGTCGTGCTCGACCCATTGGGGTCACCGAAGATGCCGTTGCCCGCCGGGGCAAACAGCGTGCTCGTCAGGCCGTTGTCCGGCCCCGGTGCGCACGTGGGGGGATTGGCGCCGAAGTCGCAAACCTGCGGGTCGCAGTTCTGGCCGCAGGTGTTGTCGAGATCGAAGGAAGAGGTCTCGACGTTCATCACCGTCGGACCGGCAGGCGCCTGAAACGCGCCGAGCCAGAAGAGCTGTGGGCAGTAGTTGCCGTGCACGAGGTTGAACGTCCCGTCGATGTCGAGGTCGCCATTTGGCGGAATGACGCTGAGGGTGCATACGAGATCGATGTTGACTTTGCTCGGCGCCGACGGGTTCCCAGCGTCGAGGATGGGTATCGCCTGGCTTCCCGAGCAGATCACCTCGTCTTCGTAAAAGACCCACATCGAGATCGTGCAGAGGGAAAGCGGTAGATTGGTCACCAATGTCCACACCGCGGGGCTGGCGTCGACGGTCGCTTCGAAGTTCCCGGCGATGTCGACCGCGTCGTCGTAGGGCGTGAGGCCGCTATCTGGACAGGTGATCCGGTAGCTCACGAAGTCGATCAACATCGCGAGCTGCTCGGGCGCCGTCGCCGGATCGGAGATCACGAGATCGACCTCGGTAGGTCGAGTGTCGTTGTGGCTCTCGACCTCGCCCGGTGTGCTGCCACTGCAGGCCGCGCTGAACGCGATGCACGACAGCACAACCATTCGAATGACGGGTTTAGACAGCATCAAGATGTACGGGCCCGGGCAGGACCCAGATTCTCATAGGGGGGAGAAGGAACCGTATCGCGCATCCGTGCCTCAGATCAATTCAATCCTGCTCGTTTGCGCGAATGGAATTTCTCTTTGTACGCCTTCTGTGAGAACGCTCACACACGGTGTGACAACGAACGACAGTCCGAATGGATCCAGTAGATGGCCGAAAACGGTCATGTCACTCGGCCGGCCGCACGCAACGCGAACCGTTGCGGAGCCATTCGCTGCCGCGCAAGCTTCGGCCATGAAGCTCTGCAGCCTCACCACCCTTCTTCTCCTCAGCGCCGCGGCCGGGTGCGGGAAGCGGTGGGCCAGAAGGCACGGGTGGAAGCGGCGGAGATCCGCTTGCGGAGCGGAGCGCCTACCGCTTGACCTGCACGATCGACACCCTCGTGATCGAGATCCCCATCGAGCTTTCGTACGAGCTCGACCAGCCATACATCGTCGGCGGCTCAGCGGATTTGACCTTCTCTGCAACCGTCACGTTCACCGAGGAGGCGTCCGCTACCCTGATCGACGCGGGGATCAGCAAGATCGACATCATCTCGATGCAGATCGCGAGTGGGGTGGAGGGCGCAACGCCAGCGATGGTGGAGACGTCCCTCGCCGCGGCGCCGATCAACGACTTCGACCTCGAGCCGGACACGAACGACGACGGTCTCCCGGGGCCGCATCGGCTCGAGCTGGAGCCGGTCGTCACGACGACGACGGTCGCCGCAGGAGCCGACCAAGTGGAGTTCATGCTGAGAACCGATCAAGTATCGATGATCCTCGGCGATTTCGCAGTGCCAACCGACTGTCTCGGCCCGACCTTGGTGGGATTCACCGCACGGTTTGCGGTGGAGCCGTCGAGTTAGCCCCTCAGAGTCCGCCGTCGGCGCGCCTGCGCCGCCGGAGGACCACCCAACCAAGGATCGTCAACAGCAGGAACGTCGACTCGGCGCCTTCCGGCGTCATTCGTCCTACGCGGCAATCGCGCGTGCTGTTCACCGCGCCCGGGGTCGCGTCGTCTCCGTCGAGCTGCGGGTCACGGTCGCGGTTGATCCCCATGCGAACCCCCGATCCGGGCGGCACGCAGGTGAAGGTCAGCGGTTGGCCGGGAATGCTCGCCTCGGTCTCGAGCTCCGCGCGCGACCACACCGGCTCGGCGGCCATGTCCGGGTCGAACTGGTCGCCGCCGAGATAGACCCAGCCGCGCTGCTCGCCGCCCACGACGCCCTTGACGATCAGGTCGCACTCCTTCGTGTTGATGTTCCCCGGCAACACGAAGTTCGCCTCGGCCCGTTGAATCAACAGCGTGATCCGCGCATCGACGTCCGGTCCGCTCGTGGCCGTGAGCGTCACCTGCTGCCCGACGATCGGCGCCATGTCGGTCTCGAAGGCCATGATGAGCGCCTCGAGGTCTTGTTCCTGCGTGGTGTTCGTGCTGAAGACGCCCGCAGCGAGGAAGTTCCGTGGGGTGGCCACGCTGCCGTCATGAAGAAAACCGGTGGCTCGAACCTGATCGCCCATGAATGTGCCAGACGCGCTCGGAAAGAAGGGCGAGGGCTTCTGCCCGAACATCCCCACCTTTTGATAGGCGTTGCGGAGGTGCGGCACCTTGAACTCCATCGTCTCGTTCTCGAAGGTGGAGCCGCCCCCGGTCCCAAAGAAACCCTGGGCACGGTTCAGCTCGTGACATCCGGCGCAGTTGGCGACGGTGTCGGTGATCGGTCCATTGTACAGGTTCAACCCCGACTGCTGCTGCGCCGTGAGTGAGTTGTTGAGCGAGCGAACGGGATTGGGCGGATAGGTGATCTGCAGAGCGAAAGTGGTGAAGGCCTGCATTTCGCCGGTCGTGAGCTGCCCTTCGTCGCGGCCGAGGAGGCCCGGAAACGCCACGTTGAATTCGTTGAACGCCCGGTTGGCGCATGCCGGGTCTCCAGGCGTCGTGCTGCACTCCGGGCCGGTTCGATCGCCCCGCCAGTGCATGGGGCCCGAGTGCTTCATCCCGCGGAGGCTTTGCGTGGTCATCGGCCCCTTGAGGGGATCAAAGGGAAAGAGGTCGTTGATCGGGCTGAAGTCGACCAACGGGGGCGAGGGGTTGAGGTTGGGAGTGGGGGAGCCGTCGGGGTCTCCCAGATCCCAGGCGAGGTCATCCATGTCGCCAAAGACGTGACAGCTGCTGCACGAGGCCTCTCCGTTGCTGGAGGTGGCAAACGCGTTGTAGAGAAACTTGCGCCCACTCTTCAACGCGAAGCTCTCGGGATTGAAGAAGAACTTCGTCTGAGCCACCGAGCGGTTGGTCGTGTCGATGATGTAGACGCGATCTCGAGTCACCACGTACAGACGATTCGCCACGTCGTCGAGCACCAAGCCGCTCGGCCGTTCGCCGACCTTGATGAGATCGGCAGCGTTGGGCACGAACGTGTTGCTCTCGAGCTCGGCGGTATCGTAGACGGCGACGGCGTCCGAGCCAAACGCCGTGACGTAGAGGGTGTTTCCATCGCCGGTAATCGCCATCCCGAGCGGCGTAGCCACGCTGCGGTACTTCACGTCCGGCGGCACCGGGTGCAAGTTGTAATTGATGTGCTTGTTGAGGTGCCGTGGGATTACGCTGAACTCGGTGGCAGGCGTCCCCGGGTTGTCGCCCGAGGCATCGAGCACCGTGATGCGGGATTTGTGGAGATTGCCGCGCACCGACGCTGGATCGCCCGAAGGCTTCGGACCGATGACGCCGACATAGCTCCCCAGTCCTTCGAAGCGAACGCGGTTGTTAGCATCCGTATTGGTCACGTAGACGTTGCCGTTCGCCGGGTTGACGATCATGTTGAAGAGGATCGTGCCGACACCGGAAACCGATCCAAGCTCGGTCGGAACCGCAGCGTTCGCATCGATCTCGAACACGTCGAGGTCGGGAATGGAAAACGGAACGGCGTTGTTCCAGTTTCGGTCGAGCTCGTCGCGCCACTGGCCGGACACCGCGTCGAAGCCCACCATCATCCCGGTCTCGCGGCTCGTGATGCCGCCGATGTTGGTCCAAGGCTGAGGCCGCCTGCCGGGATACGACGTGCCCGAAATGGTGCAGGGCTGCGATTGAGTGAGATTGCAGACGTGCGCCTCGCTCACGGCCGTGGTCTGATTCCCCGAGCGAAAGACCGCGGCGTAGACTTTCGATCCATCGGGCGTCGCCGTGAGCGCACGCGGCCGATCCCCGAACAGCGTCAAGATCGTCAGGGGCGTGCCGCCGAGCGAGGTGCCGAGGGAGGTGGCATTGAACACCCAGACGTCCGCGCGCCCGATGCCCGGCACGTCGTAGTCGCCGTCGGGATACGGACTGTTCTGGCCTCGGTGCGCGGTCGTGATGAAGGCCCGGTTGCGACCGGGTCCTGCAAACACGATGTCGCGGGGCTCGTCGCCCACGAGCAGCGTTCGCACGACGCGCGGCGGCGCGACGGACAGATCGATCACGCTGACGCTGTCCGACAGGTGGTTGACGACCCAAACCTCGGTGTTGTTCCGAGCGGCCACCGCCACCGGCTCCAAGCCGACCGGGACTGCCGCTTCCTCGACGGCAGACCCACTCGACAGATTGTAGATCTGGAGATAGCCGTCGGGGGTGTTGCACACGAACAGCCGCGTCCGGTCCGGCGACAACGCGACGGGACGCACGGGGTCGGACTCGAACAACGTGTAGTCGGGCTGCGCGTCTGCGCTCGGGACGAGCAGAGCGGCACACGCGAGAGTGAAGGAAAGGAAACCAACGGCGAGACGGCGCATCAACACTCCTTCAACCCGGCTGCAGTCAGGCGGACGAGCTTGAAACACAACGGGTGGTTGATAATGCTATCGATCGAACCGGCCCGCCACCCGTAAAGCGAGCTGACCCACAGACAGACTCATTTTTGACACTCTCCGCGCCAGGCGACACCTCTTTTTGTGCTAGAACGCCGCCCCATGCGTTGGACCACGATCGCCCTCCTCTCGCTGAGCGTCGCCTGCACGAAGAAGGAGGCATCCGCCCCACCCGAACCCGAACAAGTGGCAGAATCGGAAGCACCCGTCACGGCCGAAGCCCCGCCCGGAGAAACCGAAGCCGCAGCCGCTTTGACCGCGGACGAGCCCGAGCTCCCCGAGGAGCTGAAGCGCGAAACCCCTGCAATCGGAGCGCCGCCCACGGTCAACGTGCTCGATCGAGGCCAAGAGCCGCGGCGGGCGCTTCGCTGGAACGTCCAACCCGGCTTCGAGCAGAAGGTGTCGGCGTCCGTGGCCTCTTCGATTGAAGCGCTCATCGCAGTCATGATGGTCCGAGCGCCTTTGTACGCGGTCTCCTACGAGCTGACCCTTCGGGCCACGAGCCTCGCGGACAACGGCAGCCTTCGCGTCGGAATCACGGTCGACCGAGCAACCGCGGATCTGAAGGCGGTCGGGGACGCGGAACGGGCCAAGCAAATCGAGACGGCGCTCGGCACCTTGGGAAAGGTCGGCGGTCGGTACACCTTGGGGCCGCGGGGCCAGGTGACCGACGTGCAGCTCGACGTGCCACCGGAGGCCGCCGGAGTCGCCCGCGAAATGATCGACAATCTCGGGTGGGCCATCGTCGAGATGACGCCGGTGTTCCCCGCGGAGCCCATCGGCCAGGGTGCCAAGTGGACCGTGCACCAGGGCATCGAGCAGGGCGGCGCGACGGTGAACCAGCTCGCCACGATCGAGCTCGTCAAGCTCGAAGGCAACCGCGTCGAGCTTGGCCTCGACATCCGACAGAGCGCCGCGCCGCAGTCGTTCGAGAACGCCGGCACGATGCGTACCCTCGACCTCACCGTCTTGAAGGGGCTCGCAACCGGTTCGCTGACGTGGGACCTCGGCGAGCTCGCGCCCCGCAACGCGCGCATCGATGCAGAGACCGTCAAGGGCGTTCGACACGCCCCACCGAAGCCTTCCGAAAAACCGGTCTCGTCCGTCATCATGACCAAGAGAACGGTCGAGATCGCCGCGAAGAGATAGTTTGCACCGCCCGCACAACCTCTGCTTGAGGTCGAGGTGTCGTCGATCTATTCTAGGTGATTCCCCATTCGGAGGACTCTCTCCATGACGCTTGTCGATCTGAGAACAACGCTTAGTTTCCTACCCCTGCTTCTCTTGTTGCTGTTCACCGCATGCAATGGCGGCAGCGGTCCCGAGCCCCCCGTCAACGTGATCGACCTCACCGGGGACGCGGGCTTCCAAGGCTGCAGTCAGCCGAGCTTCCCTTCGGAGCAACCCGACCTCTACGTGCTCCAGCCCCCGCGATTCCCGACCGACCGCCCCAACGGGCAGGCCGAGGTCGACCCCGGGGACCCCATCGACGCGGAAATCTCGGTGAATAGCGCGACCCGCCAGGTCTTCATCGAGCTTCGAGACGGCTTTGACCCGACCTTCATGATCTACTCTACCGAAGTGGACACGGCGGGGGGTGAGACCGTCCCGGTGTTGCTGTTGCCGCAGGACCAAACGCGGGGACGTTACTACATGAAGATCACCCTTTGCGGCTTCGACTGTGACGAGCGCGAGGTCGTCTTCGACGCCAACCCCGACGTGAACTCCCGCTACGAACGCACCCTGATCGAAAACGGCGAAATCGTGCAAGTCGACCGGACGTGCATCGACTTCACTGCAGACGCGGGCATTGGATCGGGCACCGTCATCATTCAGTAGTGTTTTCAAGCGGTGCTCAGGTCCGGTGTCCGGATTCAGCATCCGATTGGAAGTTTTCGGACGTACGGTTGCACTGGCGACCCATTCAGGCGCGGACCGCAGCGCCGAGCCCATGGTCTGACGCGCTGCGCGGCACGCGTGTGATTTTTGCGACGGCGCAGGGATCTCCCGGGATTCATCGAGTGACACGCGGTGTGGGTGTTTTTGCACCACTGTGCGCGGCCTCACAAAAATTGCAAAAGACGTGTGGCCGACGTGTTTCCAGGTGTTGACTTTGCGAATCGTGTTGAGATAGCCACTCCAACGTGAACCCGTTTCAGACCGCTGCGCCCGGCGTAGCGAACTATCCAATTCAAGGAGCGTAACGAATGAGCAAGACACGATTTACCCCATGGATCGTGCTCGCATGTGTCACTGGCCTCGCAGCTTGTACGAGCGGCGGTGGTGGTACGGCGGGCAACACCGAGATGAATGTCATCGTCCCGAACGGTGCGCCTTCACTCGGCGGGGGGTCATCCGCCCCCGGTCTCATCGACATTACAACTGTCGAATATACCATCAACTGCCTCGGGAACAGCGATACGTTCCTAGACAACAACGCCAGCTTCCCCGACGAGGTCCAGATCAATGGTAACCTCGAAGTGGTCGACGGCCGGACGAGCCCCCAGGGCCCGATCCCGCCGGAGTTCGGCACCCCCCGCCCCGGCGACGGCGCGGAAATCTGGCAGGGCTTCATGGACCTGCCTCCCGGGCCCTGCACCGTGCAGCTTCGCGCGCGTGACGGCGACGGCGAGGTCATTTGTACCGCGACCGAGCCCTTCACCATCACGGCCGACTCGATCACCAAGGTCAACCTGGTGCTCATCTGTGACATCAGCTTCCAGGCTCCGGTCGGGATGCTCGACGTCGACGGCACCTTCAGCTTCAACGTCGGCAACTTCTGCCCCGACCTGTTCGTCCTGAACTGTGTCGACAGCGAGCCGGCCGAAGCCGATTACGGCATTGGCATTCCGATTGCGGCCACCTCCTGCGAGGTGCGTTTCCGTGACGGCGACAGCACGTGTGGCGCAGGCTGCGATCCGCAGAGCTGCACCGTGACGCCGGAAGGCCTGACCTGCGTTCCAGGTCCAGACCCAGGCGTCTCGACGACCATCACCTGTGTCGGCGGCCAGGTCGACTGCGACGGCAACCCGCTCTCGACCGAGACCTCGTGCACCTTCTCCGGCGACACCACTGGCGTCGTTGGCGGTGGTCCGACCGCGCAACCGGGCACCTGGTTCGCAGGCTGCATCCCGCCGGCCCTCGGCGGCACCCCGGGTGCGATCGTCACCTGCACCGCGGTCACCACGGACGGCGACCTCGACTGTGACAAGACCAAAGTGGTCAGCATCACCTGCCCAGGCCTCAGCCCTTGCGCGAACTTCGGCGCAGCCAACGGACAGACTGCTAACCAGGCGGGCGGCAACGCCGCTTGCGAGGCTGCAGCCGGAACGGTTTGCACGACCGACGTCTGCAACAACACCGGCTGCGACGGCGCCACGGCGGCTGCTTGCTGCACGAACACGCCGGTCGCGGACGGAACGAACTGCTCGGCGGAGCTCCCGCCCCTGGCCTCCTGCCAGGGTGGCGTTTGCCTGTCGGAATCCTGCACCAGCGACGCCGACTGCGAAGACCCGGCCACCGAGTGCTTGGTCGCTCCTCCCGGCGCGTGTAACCTTGGAACAGGTCTTTGCGGACCCGAGGTTCCTGTCGCGGACGGCACGTCGTGTAACGGCGGCGCTGGCACCTGTCAGTCTGGTACTTGCGCAGACAACTGCGCGGGCGTGGACTGCTCGGACGGCAACGAGTGTACGAACGACGTCTGCACCTCAGTCGGCGGCCCAACGTGCTCCAACCCGAACTCGGCCACTGGCACCCCGTGTAACGGCGGTCTCGGCAGCTGTGACGGCGCGGGCGCCTGTGTCACCTTGATCGACTACCCGAACCAGAGCGCGGCGCTCACGGTTGGCTGTCGTAACAACGTCACCGCGGACATCTCGATCCTGCCGTTCTCGCTCGACGTGAACCCAGGTCCGATGGCGGCGGGTAGCGCGTTCACCGCGGTACTCGACGGTGTGGCGGCGTTCTCGGAGGCCTTCCTCGACGCGGCGCAAGCCGTCGTCCCGGGTGGCGTCAAGACCGGTCAGCTCATCGTGAGCAACGGCGGAGGCCTCGCGGCCACCGTCATCGCGACTGGTGCGGTCACCGGTGCGAACGTCCAGCTCGGACCGGACCCGGCATCGCTCAGCTCGCGCTGCGCGCTCACCGGTGTTCCTTGCACGGGCGCACCTGGCCTGGGCTCCTGCACCTCGATCCCGGTCGTCAACAACAACTGCACGACAGGGTTCGTCGACATCCCGATCCTCTTCGGTATCGACACCGCCCCAGGTGGTTGTACACCGGCGACCCCCGGGGTCCCGCCAGCTGCTTGTGACTGCTCACCCTGTGCAGCACTCGACACGGCTCCGGACACCACGAAGGCCAGCGAATGCGCTGCCAACGGCTTCTGCGTAACCGGCGACCTGCCGCTTCCGCTGAACGCCACCAACGGCAGCTACACCGCAGGCGCCACCTCGGGCCAGCCGATGTACTTCGATTGGCTGCAACCCTACGGCCTCGACGTGGATGGCACGATCCTGCTCCCCGCAGCGGTCTTCTCGACCAACCCGGCTCCAGTCGGCGTGCGTGTGAGCGCTGGCGGTCTCTTCGTCGCACTTCAGTGCGCCGGAGCGGTCGACAGCGGTGGACCGGACGGTGTGGGCGTGCTCGACGACGCCTCCCCGACCCCGAACTCGTTGAAGAACACCTTCCTGGTTCCGTAACGAGCAGGCTCTCGTAAGAGACGCCTAAACACAGAGAGACCCGCGAGCTTCGGCTCGCGGGTTTTCTCGTTTAATCACTTGCGCGTCTCGCTGAACGCGTGTTTGCATCGAGTCTCGTTCTCCCGCCCCACCCGTTTCGAAAAATCCCCATGTTGTTTCGCCACGCCCGATGGATCGCCCTCGCCTGTCTCGGAGCTCTCGCATGCGCGGGCGTCGAGGAGGGGCTCGCGGGCAACACCGAGATGAATGTCATCGTCCCGAACGGTGCGCCTTCGCTCGGCGGGGGGTCATCCGCCCCCGGTCTCATCGACATTCAAACCGTCGAGTACACCATCAACTGCCTCGGGAACAGCGATACGTTCCTAGACAACCACCTGAGCTTCCCCGACGAGGTCCAGATCAATGGTAACCTCGAAGTGGTCGACGGCCGGACGGACCCCCAGGGCCGGATCCCGCCCGAGCTCGGCACCCCCCGCCCCGGCGATGGCGCGGAAATCTGGCAGGGCTTCATGGACCTGCCTCCCGGCCCCTGCACCGTGCAGCTTCGTGCACGGGACGGCGACGGCGAGGTCATCTGTACGGCCACCGAGCCTTTCAACATCACGGCCGACACGATCACCAAGGTCAACCTGGTGCTCATCTGTGACATCAGCTTCCAGGCTCCGGTCGGGATGCTCGACGTCGACGGCACCTTCAGCTTCAACGTCGGCAACTTCTGCCCCGACCTGTTCGTCCTGAACTGTCCAGAGAAGAACCCCGCAAGGGCCACTTGCGAGGTGCGTTTTCGGGACGGCGACAGCAGTTGCGGCGCAGGCTGCGATCCGCAGAGCTGTGTCACGACGCCCGAGGGCCTGAGCTGCACGCCGGGCCCGGATCCAGGAATCTCCACCACGGTCACTTGCACCAATCTGCGGATCGACTGTGACGGCAGACCCAACACGACGGAGACCAGCTGTACCTTCAGCGGCGACACGCTCGGCACGGTGGGAGGCTCGGGCGAAGGCGCCTTCGATGTGTCCTGCATTCCGCCCGGTCTCGGCGGCATCCCCGGCGTGGTCGGTACCTGCACCGCGATCACGACCGATGGCGACGAGGACTGCAACAAGTCCAAGACATTTGCAATCCGGTGCCCCGGCCCGAATGCGTGCGCGGAGCTCACGCAAGTCGTGGTCACTCCGCTTCAGGCAGTGATCGGTAATTCGATCAACCTTTCCGCTACGGCGTCGGACGTGCAAGGAGACCCGATCACCTACCTTTGGAGTGGAACCGGAGGCGTCTTCGCGGATCCCACTGCCGCGTCGACCACGTACACCTGCGCCGAGGTGGGTCCGCACGACATCCAGATCGCCGTGTCGGACGACAATTTCACGAGCTGCGTGGCCGAGTTCACCGTTACGATTACCTGCCTAGCCCAGTGCACGACTGACGTCGAGTGCGACGACGGCAGCGACTGCACGGTCAACACCTGCAATACGGGTGCCGGTCTGTGCGAGACTGCCAACGTCAGCGCTGGCACGTCGTGTAACGGCGACACTGGCCTCTGCGATGGCGCAGGCGTCTGTGTCGACAACTGCACGGGCGTGGACTGCTCGGACGGCAACGAGTGCACCGACGACGTCTGCACCTCGGTGGGCGGCGCCGTGTGTAGCAACCCGAGCTTGCCCTCTGGCACTTCGTGTGCCGGCGGCATCGGCGTCTGTAACGCCGCCGGTACGTGCGTGAGCATTGAGCCTCCGGTTCAAACCGCGGCCCTCATGGTCGGCTGTCGTGGCAATGTCACCTCCGACGTCTCGATCCTGCCGTTTGATCTGACGGTCACGCCAGGTCTGATAACGGCAAACGCTCCGTTCACCGCGAGCCTCGACGGTGTGGCGTCTTTCTCGGAGGCCTTCCTCGACGCGGCGCAGGCCGTCGTCCCCGGTGGCGTCCGGAGGGGTCAGCTCATCACGACCAACGGCGGAGGCCTCGCGGCCACGGTGGCGGTCAGCGGCGCAGCGACCGGTGCAGACGTCCAACTCGGCCCAGACCCCGCATCGCTCCAGCAGCGCTGCGCGCTCACCGGTCTTCCCTGCACGGGCGCGCCCAACCTCGGCACCTGCACCTCGATCCCGGTCGTCAACAACAACTGCACGACCGGCTTCGTGGACATCCCCATCATCAACGGAACCCCGCTCAGCGCGGGTGGTTGTACGCCGCCCGCAGCGGGCTCGCCGCCACCCGACTGTGACTGCTCGCCCTGTACGGCAATCGACCCGGCTCCTCTGACCACGAAGACGGACCAGTGTCTCGCCAACGGGTTCTGCGTAAACGGCGACCTGCCGCTTCCACTGCAGGCCGCAACTGGCACTTACACCGCAGGCGCCACCTCGGGCTCCCTGATGTACTTCGACTGGGTCCAGCCCTACGGCATCGACGTCGATGGCACGATCCTGCTCCCGGCAGCCACGTTCGCGGACCCGCCTGCCCCGGTCGGCGTCCGCGTGAGCGCTGGCGGTCTCTTCGTCGCGCTTCAGTGCGCCGGAGGCGTCGACAGCGGTGGACCGGACGGCGTGGGTGTGCCCGACGACGTCTCCCCGACCCCGAACGCGAACAAGATCACCTTCTTGGTCCCGTAACGACCAGGCCCTGGCAAAGCACCCATCTCCGGCTGAATGCGGCCGGGGCGGAGCTGTGTTATCAATATCCGCTCAGGAGGCCTCATGACATCCCGTTGGTTAGCTTATTCGTCGGCGTTCCTCGCGCTGATGGCGCTCGGCGCTGCATGCAAAGGCGGTGGCGGTCCCGAGGTGACCTTCCTCGAGGTGCTCGAGACCTCGCCGGTCGAGGGAAGCGCTTCGGTCCAAGTCGAGACCCGAATCGGGTTTCGCATCAACGCGCCGATCGACCCCGCCACGCTCACGGGCGACAACTTCTTCGTCACCGATTCGGACGGGACGCCCGTTCAAGGCGCGTTGGCGATCGATGAGCCGGACACCGCCGTGCTGACCCCGGACGAGCCTCTCAACGTGCTGACGACGTACACCGCGACCATCACCACGGGGCTCAGCTCCCCGGGCGGCGCGATGCTCGAACAGGACTACGACTGGCAATTCACGACGCTCGACAGCGCATGGGGCGTCTCCGAGTGGCTCGAACAGGTCTCGACGGGGCTCTCGTCGAGACCACAAGTCGCGGTCGATGCGCAGAGCAACGCGCTCGCGGCCTGGGAGTACGAGGTCGTCGACGGAACGGGCATTTGGGCCAACCGCTATACGCGCGTCGACCTCTGGGGGGAGCCCGAGCAGATCGACGATGGGAGCGGAGGCGCGGCCAAGCCAAGGCTGGCCGCCGACGACGCGGGTAACGGGTTCGTGGTTTGGGAGCAGACGACCCCAGGCACCTCGATCGTCAACATCTGGACCAACCGCTACACCGTCGGCGAGGGCTGGGGCACCCCTGCCCTCCTTCAAAACGGTGAGGTCACTCAGGCGCGAAGCCCAGCGGTTGCCGCGGACCCTGCAGGCAACGCCATCGCAGTGTGGGTGCAGCGGGAGATGAGCGGCACGAATCAGGTCGTGTGGGCAATTCGTTACGAACCGGGCACCGGGTGGGGCACGGCGGCGCCCATCGACGACATGCCGACCCCGACTGCAGGGGAAGTGACGGCCGTCGGTATGGACGACGATGGCAACGCGATTGCCGTATGGGCGCGTCCGACGGTCCCGACGGCCGGCGGACGGTCCGAGGTGCTCTGGGCGAACCGCTACACGGCAGGCTTGGGTTGGGAAACCGCCACGCTCATCAAGCCCGACTCCGAGACCCGCGCGCTCGACCAGCGGCTCTCGGTCGGAGCGGGCGGCGACGCCTTCGTGGTCTGGACGCAAAACGACCCGCTGAGAGGTGACATCGCCGACGTTTGGGGCGTTCGCTTCTCGGGCGCGACCTGGGGCGAGCCCGATCGGATCGACGATTATGACGATGCCGACAAGCTGCTGCCGGACATCGCGGTGGACGGCTCGGGCATTGCCCACGCGGTTTGGTCGCAGACCGATCCCGACTTCCAGAACATCTGGGCCAATCAGTACACGCCCGGCTCCGGGTGGGGCACGCCGGAGCTGATCGAGCCGCCGAACATCGACCCGCTCGAAGACGCGGATGCCACCGAGCCGCGCATCGCCGTGAATGCGGCGGGCAACGCCTTCGTGGTCTGGCGCCAAACGTGGCAGGATTGGGGGAGCATTTGGTCCAATCGCCTCGACCCGGGAACCGGCTGGATGAACGCGGAGCTCATCGAGCAGATCGAGCGGGCAGCCAAGTCACCGAGGATCGCCGTCGACGACCGGCGTCATGCGCAGGCGGTGTGGCTGCACGCGCGCGACACCGGCATCGACTGGGTGCGAACCAATCGCTTCGAGTAACGCTCCGAGTTACTGCCTGGCCGAGCGCTTTAGAGGCTCGCTTCGCGCGTCGCTTCGAGCCGGAAGACCTGGACGCAGGGCGATTGGGCGTTGATCGACGCGATCGCATCGGCGTTGCGGCAGGTCGCGACGGTGCCGTCGAGCATCGGAGGGAACGTCGTTTCGACGGCTCTCGTATCGATGAGAATGGTGTCGGTGCCCGTGGTGGTCAGCGTATGGACCTGCACCTCGGCTCGACATTGATCGTTCGCAGCGCCTGAGCTCGAGATCGCGTAGCCGACCCAGCCCGCCTGGTCGCTCCCCTGAATGAAGGAATAGCCAATCGCGGGCTCGGGGGCGAGGGCTACGACTTCCCGGCACGCGTCGACGCTGACACAGAAGATCCCACCGAGACGCGCTTCATCGAGTTGGTCGTTCGGAACGAAGCTGTAGAGCGCGAGGTAACCCGCCGGCGGCGTAGCGTCGTTCAGCTGATCGCAGCTACCTTCGCTGACCTGGTAGGTGTCGATCTGGTAGACGGCGAGTAGCTCCGAATCGACCTTGGGCCCTCCCCCGCTGCTACCGCAGCCCAAGCTGCCGCCGCTGGTACAGCCAAGCGCCAGGCAGGTGCCAAAGAACAAAGTCCTCGCGAAGTTAGTGATGTGCTGGTCCATCTCGGGTCGCTCTCCGGTGATGCTGGTGGTTTGGAAACCTCAAGTCTTGCTGCTTCGCGTCACATTTCAAGCCCCCATGAGAGCCTCGAGGTCACGGTTCGAACCACGGCTGTGAGCTACCACACATAAGGCTCAATCTGGCATCCGAGCACGCGATAGGGTCTTGAAACCCGCGATTGGGGAGTGTTAGGGTCGCGTTCCTCGTTTACCGAGCCCATCCCCCCAATTTATTTCGGAGGCCTACATGCCTGGTTCCCATCCCGTGCGTTCGATCATCGTTCTTCTCTGCAGCGCGCTTGCCGCGTTCGGCTGCGCCGGGACCGAGACGTCGCAAGGAGCGACCGGTTCTCTGTCGCTCGACCTCGTGCTCGCCGGCGGCATCGAGATCGACGAGGTCGGTTGGCAGATCACGGGCAACGGGATGGACATGGGCGGTTCCATCGACGTGAGCGCGCCAGGGTCGACCGCTTCGGTCGAGGTCTTCGGGCTGCCTCCAGGTGAGGAGCCGTATGTCGTCGAGCTGAGCGCGGTCTCGGTCGACAAAGAAGTGACCTGTCGGGGCTCGGCCCAATTCGACGTTCAGGTCGGCGTCACGACCGACGTGATGGTGATGCTCAACTGCAAGCTCCCGCAGCAGTACGGCGGCGTGCGCGTCAACGGCAAGTTCAACATCTGCGCACAGCTCACCAAAGTGGTGGTCTCGCCGCTTCAAACTTCGGTCGGCAACGACATCAATCTTTTCTCCACCGCTACGGACGAGGAAGGTGACCCCATCGCGACCATGTGGACCTCGGGCAGCGGCTCGATCGCCGATCCGATGGCCGCGTCGACGACCTACACCTGCACCGAGGTGGGTGACGATGACATCACGGTCTTGGTCACCGATGACGGTGGCACTTATTGCATGAGCATGTGGACTGTCCGCGTGACCTGCGTCGCGGGCGAAGGCAATCCCTGCGACGGTGTGACCTGCGAGGACGACGGCAACGAGTGCACCTCGGAGGCCTGCAACGCCGGCACCGGCCAGTGCGAAAGCTCACCAGTCGAAGACGGAACCAGCTGCAACGACGCCACTGGGATGTGCATGAGCGGCGAGTGTGTCCCGAACGACCTCTGCGCGAACGTGACCTGCGAGGACGACGGCAACGAGTGCACCTCCGAGCTCTGCAATCCCGAAACACGGGCAGTGCGAGACCTCGAACGTCGACGACGGCACGGCCTGCGGCGACGGCGGCGCCTGCATGGGCGGAACCTGCATCGTCACCGACCTCTGTGCGGACGTCATCTGCGACGACACCGGGAACGAGTGCACCGTGAACGTTTGCAACAACCTGACGGGAGTCTGCGACCTGATGAACGTTCCCAACGGGACGGAATGCAATGGGGGAGAAGGCGCTTGCTCGGCGGGCGAATGCGTCGCCAACAATCTCTGTCAGGACGTCGACTGCACCTCGAGCAACGAGTGCGTCCAGGATGGCACCTGTGATCCGGCGGACGGCTCTTGCACCCCCGGTGACAACGAGCCCGCGGGCCTGAGCTGCCCCATCGGCGGCGGCGTCTGTGACGGCAGCGGCAACTGCGTCGAGTGTAATGTCGATGCCGATTGCGGCGCCGGTGAGGTCTGCACTGCAAACGTCTGCGTGCTCGATGTCGAGTGCGTCGTGGACGGCGATTGCGGTGCCGGCGAGGTCTGTCTCGATGGCGTCTGTATCCCGGGCAGCGTCGATTACCCCGGACAGACGGCGAATCTCACGGTCGGCTGCCGGAACAACGTCACCGCCGACATCTCGATCCTGCCATTCGACCTGACGGTCGATCCGGGTCCAATCTCACCGAGCAGTGCGTTCACAGCGAGCCTCGATGGCTTGGCGGCATTCTCGGAGGCCTTCCTCGATGCCGCGCAAGCCGTCGTCCCAGGTGGGGTCCGAAGCGGTCAGCTCATCGTCAGTAACGGCGGAGGCTTGGCAGCCACCGTGGTCGTTGGCGGAGCCGCAACGGGCGCAGACGTGCAGCTCGGCCCAGACCTGGCATCGCTCGGGAGCCGTTGCCAATTGACGGGTGCTTCTTGCACGGGCGCGCCCGGCCAAGGCGATTGCCTGGTGATTCCGGTTGTCTCCAACCTGTGCCAGACCGGCTACGTCAACATCCCGGTCGTCGAAGGCACTCCGAACAGCGCTGGGGGTTGTACGCCGCCAGCGCCGGGATCACCTCCACCCGACTGTAACTGCGCGCCGTGTACGGCCATCGACGTACCCCCGGCTACGACGAAGACCGCCCAGTGCACCGCGAACGGGTTCTGCGTCGCGGGCGATCTGCCGCTTCCCCTGCAGGCCGCGACGGGCAACTACACGGCGGGCGCCACTCCGGGCGCAGCGATCACGTACGGTTGGGCTCAACCCTATGCCATCGCTGGCAACGGAACGATCACGCTCCCGGCAGCCGTGTTCGCGAACGCCCCGGCCCCCGTCGGTGTGCGTGTGAGCGCCGGCGGTCTCTTCGTCGCGCTGCAGTGCGCCGGAGCGGTCGACAGCGGTGGCCCGGACGGCGTCGGCGTGCCCGACCTGGCGAGCCCGACCCCAGCCTCCTTGCTCAACACCTTCTTGGTGCCGTAGCGACCACGCTTTCTCCGAAAAGCATGGACCAGCGAGACCCGCGGGCTTCGGCTCGCGGGTTTTTCGCAATTGCAGCCTTGTGATGTCTCGAGGCTTGCGGGTATGATTCGGCCGCAGCAATGTTGCTGTCGGTCCCCGAGAGGACCAGGAGTGGGCGATGCGTTCTTATCTGATGTTGAGTTTGGGGTTGAGCTGTTGCTTGATGTTCGCCGGCGCGTGCGGATCGGAAGGCGGCACCGGCGGTAGCGGTGGCATGGGCACCGGCGGTTCGGGCGGTAGCGGTGGCATGGGCACCGGCGGTTCGGGCGGTAGCGGTGGCATGGCCGGCATGGGCGGCAGCGGTGGCATGGGCGGCAGCGGCGGTAGCGCCGGCATGGGCGGCAGCGGCGGTAGCGCCGGCATGGGCGGCAGCGGCGGCAGCGGCGGCATGGGCGGCAGCGGCGGTAGCGCCGGCATGGGCGGCAGCGGCGGTAGCGCCGGCATGGGCGGCAGCGGCGGTAGCGCCGGCATGGGCGGTAGCGGCGGAATGGGCGGCGGCACCAACTACCCGGGACAGACGGCGAATCTCACGGTCGGCTGTCGTAACAACGTCACCACCGACATCTCGATTTTGCCGTTCGACCTGAGTGTCGACCCCGGTCCAATCTCTCCGAGCAGTGCGTTCAGCGCGAGCCTGGATGGCTTGGCGGCGTTCTCGGAGGCCTTCCTCGACGCGGCGCAGGCCGTCGTCCCGGGTGGCGTCAAGACCGGTCAGCTCGTCGTCAGCAACGGCGGAGGCTTGGCGGCCACCGTGGTCGTGGGCGGAGCCGGAACCGGCACGGATGTAACGCTTGGCGCAGACCCGGCCTCGCTCGGCTCGCGTTGCGCGCTCCTCGGTGTTCCTTGCACTGGCGCACCCAACCTCGGTAGCTGCACCTCGATCCCGGTGGTCAACAACAACTGCACGACAGGCTTCGTGGACATCCCGATCCTCAGCGGTACCCCGAACACCGCAGGCGGGTGTACGCCAGCCAGCCCAGGTGTGCCGCCACCCGACTGTAATTGCGCGCCCTGTGCAGCGCTCGACACGGCTCCGGACACGACGAAGGCCAGCGAATGCGCCGCCAACGGCTTCTGCGTCACCGGCGATCTGCCGCTTCCACTGCAGGCCGCGACGGGCAACTACACGGCGGGCGCCACTCCGGGCGCAGCGATCACGTTTGGTTGGGCTCAACCCTATGCCATCGCCGGCAACGGGACGATCACGCTTCCGGCAGCCGTGTTCGCAAGTGCCCCGGCCCCGGTTGGCGTGCGTGTGAGCGCCGGCGGTCTCTTCGTCGCGCTGCAGTGCGCCGGAGCGGTCGACAGCGGTGGCCCGGACGGCGTCGGCGTGCCCGACCTGGCGAGCCCGACCCCAGCCTCCTTGCTCAACACCTTCTTGGTGCCGTAGCGAGGGCCTTTACGGGAGCTGTTCGGTTCTAGGCGGAGGCGCCTTGCGACGCCTCCGCCCTTCCGGCTATGCTTCCCCGTCGCGGCGGTGGTGCTGTCGATGCCGAAGTACAAGGAGTGGATGATGCGTTCTTATCTGATGTTGAGTTTGGGGCTGAGCTGTTGCCTGATGTTCGCAGGTGCGTGCGGCAGCTCTAGCGATGGGAATGGCGGCTCGGGCGGCATGGCCGGCACGGGCGGGACAGCCGGCAGCGGCGGCGCGGGCGGTTCGGGCGGCGCGGGCGGCACCGGCGGCACTCCGGGTCTGACGACGAAATCGGCTGATCTCACTTTGGGATGCGCCAACAGCTCGCCGATCGGTGCACAGTCGATCTTGTCCGCGATCCTGGAGGTCACGGCAGGGACGATCACGGCCGATGGCGAGTTCGACGCCCTCCTCTCGGGCACGGCAAATTTCCCTGAATCCTTCCTCGACGCGGCGCAGGCATTGCTCCCTGGTGGTTTGCGCCAGGCTGAGCTCGTTGGCGCAAAATATCTGGTTCAGGTGCGCTCCGGGGCAACGGGCGATAGCGTGGAGCTCGGCCCCGACGACTCGATGCTGAGTCCGGGTCGAGTGCGTCTGTGCAACTTCCCGACCGATCAGGTCTGCACCGACGGCAGCGAATGCGCTGGGACGATCTGTAACCCCGAGAAGGTACTGGTGAACGTGCCGGTCAGCGAGGATTGTACGGTTGGCGGTGTTTGCGACGGGCTCGGCAAGCTCGAAGGGGAGACGTCGCAGTGCACGCTCAACAGTTTCTGCGTCTCTGGCGCCCTCGATCTGCCGCTGCTCGAGGAAACGGGTACCTACACGGCGGACGCGAGTGGAGAGGTGCTCTTCGGCTGGGCTGACCAAGGCCTCACCAACAACACCTTCGACTCCGGTACCAACCTCTACACGATCCCGAAGCCCACCGTCGGCCAGCCGCTCCAGCAGGGGCTCACGGTCGCCGCTGGCCTCACCGTGACGATCGAGTGCGTCATGGGGGTCGACGAAGGCGAGGACCCGGGGAATGCCGACAACACCCTCGTCGGTGTGACACCCGACACCGACCTGGTCTCCTTCCCGATCACACCGTAACGACCGACGCGCAATCGGCGTGTTGCAGGACCCGCGGACTTCGGTTCGCGGGTCTTGCCGTTAACGGACTCTGTGTTGGTCGTTAACGGACACGAGGTGTGTGTCCTGGTGTGATAGCCCACAACATCGCGCGCGTTCGGGCCGTCATTTATCCGCGCATTCCTCGCGGTGATCGGGTAAAAAGGAGGACGACCGATGCCCGTCATGAGAACGACAAGCGCCGTTGTGGTGTGGTGCGTGCTGCTCCTCGTGGGATGTCGTGGCGACGACGACTTGTGCCCAAAACCGAAGCTGATCGCGGACCCACAGCAGATTCCATCGGGCGAGAGTCAGACCGAGCTGTCCGTCGAGGTGAACGGCTTCTCGGGGTTCGAGACGGTCACGGTGCTCTCGTCGGTGAACGGCACCATCACAGACCCGTTCGCACGGCAAACGACCTATACGTGCGCCTATGATGTGTCGGGTCCTGTCGAGATCTGCGTCGACGTGACCTACACGGAGCTCGGGGGCGGAGTCACGACCGACGCTCCCGGCGTCGCGGCCTCCGCTCAGTATCTCAAGAAACCACACGTTCGCCTCCCCGATCCACTCGTGTGCTCCGAGTCAGCGTGTACGACCGTGATCTGTCCCGCGGACAAGAACGCGTGCCCGGTCATGTCGAGCTTCACCGTGGATCCAGCGGTACTATCTGAAGGAGAGACAGCCGCCCTCGCGGTCACGGCCGAAGATCCCGACGGCAATCCGGAGCCGCTATCCACCACGTTCTCGGCCGCCTACGGGACGATTGCAAACCCGACCGCCAATCCGGCGACGTACTCCTGCGATCCCAACGTCGGCGGCGCGATCGAAGTCTGCGTTCTTGCAAGCGATGGAGATTCCGCCTGCGACGTGGAGCGCTGCACGACGGTTCGCTGCCCAGGCGAGCCGCTCGAAAACACTTGCCCGATCATCGAAGACCTGACGGCCAGCCCCAATCCAATTCCCCTAGGTGCGGAGACGGCCACGATCCGCGTCGACGTGACGGACCCGGACGCCTTCCCCGAGCCTCTCGCGACGGAGCTCACCTCGGACGGAGGCGCCTTCGTCGACCGGTCCGCCACCGAGACCGTCTTTCGCTGTGCGCAGCCCGGGCCCGTGGAGGTCTGCGTGGAAGCGACCGACGGCGATGCCGCTTGTAACAAGAGTCGCTGCATCACCGTGCAATGTCCGAGCGACATACGTGTCAATCTCTGCCCGCAGCTCTTCGTCATCAACGCCATTCCTTCGACGATCGCATTGGGCCAAACCAGCACGGCGATCGAGACCCGAGGTCAGGATACCGACGGCCTTCCACTACCGCTGGTGCTCACCTTGAGCTCGCTCTGGGGGAGCTTCGAGAACACGATCAACATTCCGGAGCCGAACAACGTCGTGGCTCAAAACGCGACCTACGTCTGTGACCGCCCCGGGCCCGTGGAAGTGTGCGTCGAGGCGACCGACGGCGCATGCGTCAAGACGCTCTGCGCCGACGTCAATTGCCCGCCGGACATCCCGCCGCCCTGAGCGGAGCTTCACCCCTCTGAGCCCCGAATCCGGGAGGTTTGACTCGCGGGTCATGGTCTCCTTGCCGCCCGCTCCCGTTGACCGTAGTGTTGTGTCCGCCGGGTCACAATTCATAAGGAGTGAGCGATGTCTCGATATTATATGGTTCTGGTTGGGCTACTTGGGCTCGCGCTCGCGGGGGGTGTGGGTTGCGGCGGCAACAATGATGGTGGAGGTGGCACGGGTGGAAGTGGCGGCACGGCCGGCACCGGGGGAACGGGCGGGACGGGAGGCGTCATCGGCACGACCGAATCGAAAGTCATCAGCCTCGGGTGCCGGAACAGCGTCACGGACGATGTGTCGATTCTAAACTGGACGCTCACGGCGACCAGCGAGCCGATCGAGCCGAGCTCGGCGTTCAATGCGGAGTTCGAAGGCATCGCGGTTTTCCCGGAATCCTTTCTCAACACTGCGCAGAACGTCATCCAAGGAGGCGTGAAGACTGCTGCGCTCCTGAGCACCGTGGCTACCGTGCGACCTCGATCAGGGGCGACGGGGGATGCCGTGACGCTAGGACCAGTGGATCTGCCGTATACCTGCCAGATCCCGGATGCGGAGAGTCAACCCGTCAGCTGCGATCCGGCGAACGAGACGGACACCTGCCTGGGAGGAGCCAATGCTACCCAACCGTGCGCCACGAACGACGACTGTCCGGGCAGCTCCTGCGTTCCGGGCGCCAACACCGACTGTGAGCCTGTGATTGCCCAAAATCCATGCCGTCGATTCGTCGATATCCCCGTCACCGAAGGCACCCCGCTGAGCGCAGGTGGTTGCACGCCGGCAACCCCCGGCTTACCGCCGCCAGACTGCGACTGCGCACCGTGCACCGCGATCGACGCCGGCGACGGAGTCAAGACCGGCCAATGCACCGCAAATGGCTTCTGTGTGTCAGGCCCGCTCGAGATTGGGCTCAAGCCCTCGATCGGCACCTTCACCGCAACGGACGCCGAAGAGGTTCTGTTTGGTTGGGACGACCAAGACACCGGAGCGACGGTCACCGGCGAAGGAACCTACGACTTGATCAAGCCCACCTTCCAGGACCCGACGACGCCTACGGATCTTCGCGTACAGGCTGGCGCTATCCCGCTGGCCGTGACGTGCACGATGGCAGTCGACAGCGCGGGCCCAGATGGGGTCGCGACCTGCTCGGGTGGCGCCAACGATGGAATGTCGTGTGAATCCCCGGAGGACAACAGCAACGACTCGTGTGTGGGCGGCACCAACGAAGGCGACCCCTGCGATCCGGACACGTGTAACACCTCCAGTTGCGCTCCATGTGACGGAGGCGCTTGCGTCAATGCGGACTGCGGTGCGGGCGCGACCTGCGATCCGGCCGACCAGGCAAGCCCCACGCCGGACGAGCTGCTACTGGCCTTCCCGATCGGGGGCGCGGGCGGAGCTCCGGAGGCACTGGCGGAGCTGGCGGAGCTGGCGGCGGCGCTTAGCCCTCGGCGGTGGCCGATTGAACCGTCAACGCGCGGCCCATTCCGACTCTGCCGAGATGCTCGGTGGTTTGGGAATGGCGCCGCGCGGGGACGCCCGCAATCCAGACGTCGGTCACGACTCCGTCGCTGCGGTTGAGCATTTGCTCGGCGGCGACGGCCTCGCGGTGCTCGAAGATCGTGCCCGCTTCCGAGTCGTAGCGTGCAAGCGCCTCGGGGTCGATCAGGATGAGGTCGGCCTTCAGGCCCGGCTCGATGGTGCCGACGGTTCGTTCGACGCCCCAGAACTCGGCGGGAACGCGCGTGAGACGCGAGACGTGATAGGCGACGGTCGCGAGGGAGCGCCGCTGGGCGATTTGAAGGCCGCGTAGATTCGAGTCGTAGTAGGCCATGTTGGTGAGGTGGGCGCCCGAGTCGCTGAAGCCGGGGAGCATTTGTGGGTCGAACAAGACGCGCGCCATGCGCTCCTCGTCCTCGTTCGCGGCAAGCACGTACCATCGGAGGTCGGTGTCGAAGTAGCGGAGAAGGTGCAAGATGAAGTCGCAGTCGTCGCCGATGGGGTCGGGGAAGCTGGCGAAGACTCGGGCCTCGGCATCGTTGCGGGGCCCGAGCCCCGTTCGAACGGTTCGGCCCTGCCCGCTCGGTCTCGCCTGCCAATCGAGGAGCCGCTCGTAAATCTGCTGGAGCGTCTCACCTTTCCACACTGGCAGCGGGCGGCTCGTCATGACCATGTCCTTCAAATTGCGGCTGAAGCTGTCGTCCATGATGCGAAGCCAGCGCTTGAGGCGCGCGAGCGAGACGCCCTTTTTGTCGTGGTACCACATCGCGCGAAATCGCTTTTGGTAGTCGGCGTCGTCGAGCAACGCCATTCGTGCCGCTTCGTCGTCGAGGTCGATCTCGTTGAGCTCACGGAGGGCCGGGATCTCCTCGGAGAGTGGAGTGATCGCTCCATCGGCATAGACGCGGAACGGCGCAGCCAGGGCCTGCAGGCGGAATCGCCCGTTGATGAGCGGTGAGTTGAGGATGCGTGTGAGGACGACGCCGAGCTTCGCGAGAAAGCGATTCGTCACGACGTCGAGCGCGGCAACGGCCGTCACCTTGAGCGGCTTCCCGAAAAATCGGCCGCTGCTCAGCATGAACCATCGCACCACGTTGAGTGGCTTGTCTTTTTCGGGCGTCGCCTGCCAGATACGGCCGTAGCGGCGAACGACCTCCGTGAGGCGTTTGATCTCACCGTAGTCGGCGTGGTTGGCGGGGATGCGTTTCTTGCGATGCGGGTCGTCGGACAAGTAGTGAAAGGGCAGCATGTCGGTCGAAAAGCCGGGGTATCCGTCCTTCATCGCCTGCTCGAGAATTCCTTCCATCTTCTGAAGGTCCTCCTCGGTGGCCTTCTCGCTGATCGCGCGATCGAGCCCCATCGCCTCGATGCGCAGCATCGAGTGCGGAATCATCGGCACGATGTTGGCGCCGAGCGGCATCGTCTCGAAGTGCTCGAGATAGGCCTTGGGGTTATCCCAGGTGATTCGGTCGGCCACGCGCCGGAGGACGGCCTTCGGAATGTTTTCGACTCGCGCGAAGCACGAGACGACCGGGTCGTGCCCGTCTTGGTTTTGACGGCCGAACGGAACGCCGATTGAGCAGTTGGCGACCACGGCGGTGGTCGTGCCGTGGCGCACCACCTCCGTGAGCCCCGGGTCGAGCTCGACCTCGAGGTCGAGGTGGGTGTGAATGTCCCAGAGGCCTGGCATCAACCATCGGCCTTCGGCATCGATGACCTCGAGGGCTTGGGTCGGGTCGAGCGCGGGACCCACGGCGGCGACTTTCCCGGCCTCGATGGCGACATCCTGCCGCGAAGGCGTCTCGGCGCGGCCGTCGAACACCAGCGCGTTCTTGATCAATGTGCTCCAGGGCATGTGAGATGTGTAGAGCAGGGGCGGTGGCAGCGCCAGGGAGCACGAGCTGTTTACTGCAATGGTGGTATCAAGCTGTGATAAATGATGACAGCGGCAACGTCTTAAAGAATCGATTCTCATGCTGGTGCAAAGCCTTCGATCCGTCGCCATTTTCCCATTTTTGATCGTTCTGTGTTCGTCGCTGGCCTGTACTCCACGGCTCGAGCGGCGCGCCGCTCAGTCGATGGTGTCGGGTACGAATGCGATGGCTGAGATGCACCGACGGGATGTCGGCGAGAAGAGAGCTTTCAATGCGGGAACCCTTTGGCTCTTGACCAAAGTGACAGAGGTGACCGGAGATCAGCGATACGCAGGTTGGGTCAAAGAGATGATCGGTCTGGCGACGGGTGACCGTGCCTTGCGTCTCGTCGATCGATCGCAACCGCAGCCGGTATTGCCCGTCGACCCAGGCCGCGGTGTGCTGCGTTTTGCAAACCTAGTAGTGGCGCCATTGGGTCAGCCCGCTTTCATGGCGCGGAAGTTCATCGAAGAGTTCATCTCCGAAGCCGGCGAGGGTTATGTGCTGACCCACCAGATTCTGGTCATCGAGTGGGCACGGGAACAGGGCTTGGAGTTGCCCGCGAGCACAGATGACCGCGAACGGCAGCTGTTGAAAGTGCTGGAGCGAGAGCAAGATGCCGATCCCCAATTTTCGGATCTGTACGCGGAGCGTGCTGCAGTTCTGGTGATGTACGGCAATCCAACACCTGAGAAAGCAGCGGGATGGGTTCGCGTGATCGTGGATGCTCAGAGAGAAGACGGCAGTTGGGGGGAGTTCAGCCAAACCGTCGTATACGACGGCCAGAAGAGTTTTTCTCGTACGGGGGATGCCAGCCACACACAAGCATTGGCGCTGTTGGCGCTGGCCGGTTATTTGAAACATCGATGAAGGCGAGCCGCCCTCAAAAGACGAAGCGCCCCGATTCGACGTTCCAGTGAAAGCGGCTCCCGTACGGACGCCTGCGCGCGTTCCGCTCGAGCTCTCGGCGCTGCTTGTTGCGAACGCCGAGCATGATGCCGGATGTGAGCATTCCAATCGCACCGGCCGTGATGAACGTGACGCCGAAACCAAGGAGCACATCCCCGGCGGTGTTACAGACCAGCTCCTCCGGTACGTACGGCCTCCGGATCGAATAGCACTGCGAGGCCCCGATGCCCGCAAAGATGAGCCCCGCACCGAACGCTGCGCTGGTCCCGATCAGGGCACTGCGAACACGCCGGCTCCGGTCGGCCGCTTCGTCGAGCTGATACTCGAGAGGGGTCGGGAGGACTGGGGTCTCAGTCGGCGTAGTGACGATCATCGTCGAGGGCGCCCCGTCAGGCGCGACGCGAGGGGACGCATCTTGTTGCGCTGCCGCGACGCTCGGAGCGAGCAAGGCCAGAAACGCAAGAAGGCCTACGAAGAGGAAGCGACCACTCATGCCCGCAGACACTATCGCGACGAAAGAAACCCGACAACCGGCAGCGTCGGTGCCCTGACGTCCCGGGGCTCGGGATGGGCAGCACAGCGAGCGGGGGCGACGCCAGACGTAGGGTGGCGTGAGGAGCCGGCGGAGCGGGTCCCGCTCGCGAGCACGCCCGTCGCGAGCCGTCCTCCGGCATTGCGGTCGCTCCCAGTAATGAAGGTGTTGGCATCGCCGTGCCCCGGCGTTAATGGCTGTGGAGGGCGTCGCAGAGGAAGTCGATCAGCAGGCGGACGCGTTCGGGGAGCTGGCGCGTGGAATAGACGAGGTGGATCGGTGGTGAGGGGAGGCTCCATTCTCGGAAGATGTGTACGAGGCGCCCTGCTCTCTCGCCCTCCGCGACGTGGAGCTCCGGCATCAGTCCGATGCCCTGCCCTTCGGCGACCAGCTCCACCATGGCCGCGTAGTCGTCGACGTTGACCCGTCCCGACACGGTCAGCTCGACGGTTTCGTGGTCCTCGCCTTTCCCCTTCTCCAAGCGAAGGACCTGGGTCTGACCGCGCTTGCGATAGAGCACGAACGGATAGGCTCCGAGCCCGGCGATGTCGTCGCAGTCGATGTCGTTGTCGGGGTGGGCGGCGAGTTGGAAGTCCGAGGGGAGGAGCTTGCGGGCGATCAGGGTCGGGTCGGTGACGCGCCCCGCCCGCACGGCGAGGTCGACCTGTTCCTGCACGAGGTCGACGAAGCGATTGGTGAACACCAAGTCGAGCGCGATGTCCGGGTACCGCCTTAGAAACCGTACGAGCTCGGGGATCAGGAGCATGCGGCCGAGGTCGGTCGGCGCGGTCAACCGGATCGTGCCGCGCGGGGCTTTCGTGCTGTCTTCGATCGTCGCCACCGCGGTGTCTAGGACGTCGATCGCGTCGACCACCGAGTCGTAGAACCGGCTGCCCTCCGGAGTCGGGGTGACCCGGCGGGCGTCGCGGTGAACCAGCTTCGTATCGAGCTGCTCCTCGAGGCGGGCGAGACGGCGGCTCACCGTAGACTTCGGCACGCCGAGGTGCCTGGCCGCCGCTGCCAGGCTGTGGCGCCGAATGACCTCAACAAACGTTGCAATATTATCCCGATCTGCGGCCATTAGGCCCTAAGAGTTGCGTTTACGCAACCTGATGTCAACCCGATGCGCTCTGCCACTTGGGGTGTCGGCTTCTTAGAGGAAGGAGGTGGCGGACCGGTCCACCAAGGAGGCCATGATGCAGACCGCAACTCGAACCAAACACACTCCGAGGGCGTTGGACCTCATCCATCCCCCAGGTTCGGACCATTGGGTGGGAGACGGCTTCTACGTGAAAACCGTCTTTTGGCCCCAGCTCGACGCGGCCATGCTGAGCCCCTTTCTGCTGCTCGACCATGCCGCGCCCAGGCACTTCGACCCGTCGCCCTGGCGCCGGGGCGTTGGCGAGCACCCGCACCGCGGCTTCGAGACGGTCACCTTCGCCTATGCCGGCGAGATCGAGCATCGCGATTCCGCGGGCGGCGGCGGCCGCATCGGCCCAGGAGACGTGCAGTGGATGACGGCCGCCTCCGGCGTCGTGCACGAGGAGAAGCATTCGCAAGCCTTTTCGGAGCGGGGCGGCAAATTCGAGATGGTGCAGCTCTGGGTGAACCTGCCTGCGAGCAAGAAGATGAGCGCGCCGCGCTATCAAGCACTTCTCGATCGGGAGCTCCCGCGGCTCTCGCTCGGTGCGGCCGAGGCGCGCCTGGTTGCAGGTGAGCTCGGAGGGCAGACGGGCCCTGCTCGCACGCACACTCCGATCGTCACGTTGGATCTTCGATTTGGCGAAGAAGGCATGTCAGAGCTCGAGCTCCCCGCCGGCTGGACGACGCTCGTGTTCCCGCTCGAAGGCACGGTGAGCGCGGGGCCGGATCGAGCACCGGTTGCTCCGCGACACATCGCCGTCTTCGCTCGTGACGACGATGGACCCATCCAGCTCCATGCGAGCAAAGGGGCACGTGTCCTGGTGCTCGCCGGGGAGCCGATCGACGAGCCGGTCGTCGCCTACGGACCCTTCGTCATGAACACGACCGAGGAAATCGGCCAAGCCTTCCGCGACTATCAGAGCGGGCGGATGGGCCACCTTTGAGAAACGGAAAGGAAGCAGATGGGAAAATTAGTCGACGGCGTTTGGCATGACCTTTGGTACGACACCAAGAGCACGGGCGGGAGGTTCGTGCGCACGAACGCGACTTTTCGAAACTGGATCACCCGAGACGGCGAAATCGCGCCGAGCGGCAAGACCTTCGAGGCCGAGGCCGGGCGGTATCATCTCTACGTCTCGTACGCGTGTCCCTGGGCGCATCGAACCCTGATTTTCCGAAAGCTCAAAGGGCTCGAAGACATGATCGGACTGTCGGTCGTGAACCACTTCATGGGAGGCCAGGGGTGGACGTTTCACGAAACGGAGGGCGTGATTCCGGACCCGGTGCTCGACGTCGAGTTCCTGCATCAGCTCTACACCGCGGCCGACCCGAGCTTCAGCGGCCGGGTCACCGTTCCGGTGCTTTGGGACAAAAAGACCTCCACGATCGTGAGCAACGAGTCCTCCGAGATCATTCGAATGTTCAACAGTGCATTCGACCATCTCGGCGCCAAGCCGGGCGACTTCTACCCGGAAGCGCTTCGCGAGGAGATCGATGCCATCAACGAGCGCGTCTATCACCACGTCAACAACGGGGTGTACAAGTGCGGCTTTGCGACGAGGCAAGAAGCCTACGAGGAAGCGTTGGTCGCCCTCTTCGATACCTTGGATTGGCTCGAGGAACGGCTGTCCCGGCGACGGTATCTGGTCGGCAACCAAATCACGGAAGCCGACTGGCGCCTGTTCACGACGCTCTTGCGGTTCGACTCGGTGTACGTCGGCCACTTCAAGACCAACCTACGGCGCATCGTCGACTACCCCAACCTGTGGGCGTACACGCGCGAGCTCTATCAGGTGCCGGGGGTCAGGGGCACGGTCGACATGCACCACATCAAACACCACTACTACGGCAGCCACGAGACCATCAATCCGTCGGGAATCGTTCCGATGGGACCGGTCACCGACTTCGACGAGCCCCACGGCCGTGAGGCGATGCTCGACCCCCTCGCCAACGCGGCGGAATGAGAGATGGCCTAGAGGCTCGGACCATGTCAACCTCCCCGCCATGTTCGAGCCTCATCGTCTATCCATGGTTGGCCTGCTCTGCCTGACCTCGGTCCTGGCATGTAGTCGCAGCGTCAGCCTCCCTCCCCTCGTCGAAGACCTAGGCGCGCCGGAGCTGCCCGGGAAGTTCGTCTGGCACAACCTCGTCACGAGTGACGGCGAAGCAGCTCGGCAGTTCTACGGCGCGCTCTTCGGTTGGGAGTTCGAGGTCGAGGAGGATGGTCGCTACAGCGTCATCACCTATGAAGGCCGCAACCTCGGCGGCATCCTCGACGCGAGCAAGGATGGCAACATGCTCAAGGCGGGCCACTGGCTGAGCGCAATGTCGGTCCCGGACCTCGAAAGCTCGTTGGCTGCCGTGCGCGCGGCGGGCGGCAAAGAGCTCGAGGCGATCATCCACGTCGCGGGCGTGGGCCAGGTGGTGACCGTGGCGGACGCCGACGGCGCGCTCCTCCATCTCTTGTCACCGGAGCACGGCGACCCGCCCGACGTCGAGCCTGCGGTTCATACTTGGCTCTGGCACGAGCTCCTCGCGAACCATGCGGAACGCGAGCTCGAGTTCTACGAAGCCGCGTTCGGTTACCGAGTCGAGCCGCTCAAGAAGGACCCAAGCGCGGAGTATCGCGTCTTGTGGAGCTCGGGCGAGGCGCGCGCCGGGGTCATGAAGAATCCGTTCGAGAACACCCGTTCGGTGTGGATCCCGTACGTGCGTGTCGACGACCCGGCGGCGCTTGCAGAGCGCGTCCCCGGCCTAGGCGGCCGCGTGGTGCTTGCTCCCAGTCAGGAGCTGCGCGACGGCACCTTGGCCTTGGTGCTCGACCCTTCGGGGGCCCCGGTTGCGCTCCAAAAATGGTCGCCCGAGGAAGGACCGAACCCATGAAGCGCCTGGTCCAAAGGATCGTGTTGATCTCCGTGGTCGTGCTGTGCCTCGGCACCTCCGACTGTCAAGTGTCAGGGACGACCTACGTCGGGTACGGCTATCGGCCGGACTACTACGGCGACGTGTTTTACACCGCACCGATCAACCGGTACGGATACGGATACGGCTTCTACGGGCGTCCCTGAAGGCGCTCGGTCAGGAACGCTTGGACGTTTCGCTGACGCGAGTGCGAAGCGCGCGCACGGTCTTACCCGCGGCCTTTTCGTTTTCGCGGCTGAAGACCGACGACGGCAAAGGCATGTCGGGGTCGACGTAGATCTTGAAATCGACTTGGGTCTGCTTGCCGTCGCCGACCGGCGTGAGCCTCCAGCTCGCGCTGAACGCGTCCATGTTCCCCTCGAGCAGACGGACCTCGATCACCCGGGTGTCTCCCTCGGGGGCGGTCTCGTAGAACTTCAGCTGTCCCCACAGTGTGAGGGTTCCAGAAGCGACGCTCACCTCCATGTAGACCATCGCGCCATTGCCACGCTGGGCGAGCACCTTCGACTTCGTGAAGTTCGGCATGAAGAGGGCGTAGTTGCCATAGTCGACGACGACGGAGACGATGTCGTCGATCGGCTGGTCGAGGACAGCTACCGCGTGGCCCCAGGAAATGTCGGAGCCCTGCTCGGCGATTTGAGCGGTCTGCACGTCGGCTTCGCCTGCTGCGCGCACCGGGGTTACCGCGAGGCCGAATGCTAGGAACAACACCGCGATGGAGCTTTGATGCATCCGCGAAGTGTGCCTGGGGTCTCTGTGGGAATCCATTTCGTGCCTCCGCCTCCGCCCAAGCGCTTGCAGAGCACGTGCCAAGCTGAACCTGCAGACGTGAACGACCAATGGAATCAACTGGTTAGGCTGATTCCGCCCGGACGGTACCAGGGCGAAACCCTGTCAGAAATGTCCGAGTGGTCACTCCGGTGGCTACTGAATGGACACAGTCACTAGGCACTCGTTGCTGCCGCCGGTCGCGCCGTTGCCGCCCGTGCCGTTGCCGCCCGTGCCGTTGCCGCCCGTGCCGTTGCCGCCGGTGCCGTTACCGCCTGTGCCGCCGGTGCCGTTGCCACCCGTGCCGCCGGTGCCGTTGCCACCCGTGCCGCCGGTGCCGTTACCACCCGTGCCGCCGGTGCCGTTACCACCCGTGCCGCCTGCTCCGCCGCTGCCACCGGTGCCGCCACCGACACCACCGACGCCGCCAGCTCCGCCGCTGCCACCGGTGCCGCCACCGACACCACCAACGCCGCCTGCTCCGCCACTGCCACCGGTGCCGCCACCGACACCACCAACGCCGCCTGCTCCGCCGCTGCCGGCGGTACCGCCCGTGCCACTACTGCCGCCACTGCCACCGGTGCCGCCCGTGCCCTCGTCGTCGACGCAGGTCACGTCGATCGTCCATCCGTCGGAGCAGTACTCGTGACCGTCGTCCGAGACCTCGATCGTGATCGCTTCCTCACCCGCATCACCGCAGGTGAAGATCGTCTGGGCTGCGTTTGGATCATCAAACGAACCACCGGTCGCCGTCCAGAGGTACGCGATCGGGTCGTCCTCTTCGTCGCTGGCCTGGGCCTGGACCTCGAGCGCGTATCCGCTCGCGGTTTGTAGTGGGGCGACGACGACTTTCTGAAGCTCCGCGCAGATGTTGAGCTTTCCGTTCACGCGGACCCCGCCGAACTGCTGTGACGCTTTGCAATTGAGGATGACGTCAATTTGAGTGCTCGCGCCCGCGCTCACGCTGAACGATGCCGCACCGCCGCAGGTGAGCGTGCCGTCGACCGAGGTCGCGATCATCTCGATCACGTAGCCGTCTCCGGGCGGAAGGCCGAACTCCTCGACCGAGGCAGTGGACCCAGGTGCGCTGGTGTTGATCGTGCCGGTGACCGGTTCGGCGAGCCCGTTGCCGCTGATCTCGTACGACACCTCGTCGATGACGGCGCCGTCACCAACCTCGAGGTTGACGCGCAACGCGGTCGCACAGGGATCGACTACGTCGCTGCCGCTGTTACAACCGACCGCCGTAACGGCGAAGACCAGAGACCATGCAATGGCCTTGAGCGAGCTCCAATTCGTCATACTTTTCCTCGGTACAATCTTCGGCAGGGGGGATGGGGGGACCGCCGAGCTCACTGCATGCGCAGAGCGGCCAGTCTACCCCCAACAGGGGTCCGGCCGTCAATAGGCGCGTTGCACAGAGTGCGAGAATTGTTGGGAGAACTGCCATCGAGCGTACGGATTTGTGAGCTTGTTCACAGGCCGAATCGAGGCTACCTGTCCGCCCACAGTGACCGACACCTCGCCGCTCGACGGGAAGCGCTGCCTCGTGACGGGCGGAGCTGGGTTTCTCGGACGTCACCTCGTCACCGCCCTCCGAGAAAAGGGCTGTCCGGTTCACGTCCTCGACGTGACTCCCCCTCCGAGCGCGGTGGACGGGGTGCGCTGGTTTCAGGGAGACGTGCGCAGCGAAGCAGACGTTCGGGCTGCATGCGAAGGCGTCGATACCATTTTTCACACGGTCGCGGTGATCGAGGCGATCACCTACGCGCGACGCTCGGTGGCCGAGAGCATCGAATCGATCAACGTCGGTGGAACCGAGAACGTGATCCGCGCGGCGCGTCACCACGGCGTCAGACGTCTCGTGCACACGAGCTCGATCGTCGCATCGTTCTGCATGGACGCAGCCGGTCGCGACGAAACCGCGCCTTACAGCACCTCGTGCGACCTCTACACGGCGACGAAGATTGCGGGCGAGCGTGCCGTGCTTCGGGCCAACGGCAAGGACGGCCTTCTCACCTGCGCAATTCGTCCGGGCGGCATCTACGGACCCGGTGAGCGGCTGACCTACGGACGCCTCGTCCGAGCGCTCAAGGCAGGGGTGCCACTGGTCGTGTTCGGAGACGGCCGGGCGCGACTCGATTACGTCTACATCGATAACCTGGTGAACGGTGAGCTTCGGGCCGCAGAGCGACTGGTCGACGGATCGCCCGTCTGTGGCGAGGCCTATTTCCTGAGCGATGGGACGCCGATCAACGCCGGGCGGTTCAGCATCGAGCTCGTCCGGAACATGGGGCTCGACGTCCCCCTCGTGCGCGTTCCAGACCCCATTGCGCGGGCCGTCGCCGCCGCGTTGGAACGGCTGCACCAGGTGTTTGGAGCGCCGAAGCCGTTGTTTACGGTCGCCAACGTCAAGCTCTGCGACATCGACCACTACTTCTCCATCGAAAAAGCAAAGCGGGACTTGGGATACGTGCCTCTCATCGATACCGTCGAGGGCCTGCGGCGAACCGCCGTCGAGGCCCGCGCCTATTACGACAGTCTCTGACCGACTGGCGTTCGAACACCGCTTGTTCTATCCCGTCGGTGGCCATGATCCTCACCGAGCAACAGGAGATGATCCGCGAGTCGGCGTCTCGTTTCGCCGAGCAGCGATTGGTGCCCGGCAGCCGCACCTGGGAGGCCGCCGGGGCGGTCGACCCTGCCGTATTGCGCGAGATGGGAGAGCTCGGGTTCATGGGGATGACCGTACCCGAGGCGTATGGGGGCGCGGGGCTCGACTACGTGTCCTACGCGCTCGCGTTGATCGAGATCGCCGCAGGCGACGGTGCGGTCTCGACCATCATGAGCGTCAATAACGCGCCGGTTTGTGCGATTTTGCAATCGGCCGCCAGCGAGAGCTTGCGGCAGAGGTATCTCAGGTCGCTCGCCTCGGGTGAGATGATTGGCGCGTTTGCGCTCACCGAGCCCCAGGCGGGCTCCGACGCCGCCAATCTGACCACCCGTGCGACGCGCACCGAACGCGGATACGAGATCACCGGAACCAAACAGTTCATCACCTCCGGGCGAATTGCGGGCGTGGTGATCGTCTTCGCGGTGACCGATCCATCCGCCGGTAAGCGAGGGATCTCCGCGTTTGCCGTTCCAGCGGAAACGCCGGGCATGACCGTCGCGTCCTTGGAGCACAAGATGGGGCAAGAAGCCTCCGATACGGCGCAGCTGAGCTTCGAGCAGGTGGAGATCTCGGCCGACCACCTCATCGGGCGCGAAGGCGAAGGCTACCGCATTGCGCTCGCGAATCTCGAAGCTGGCCGGATCGGAATTGCCGCCCAGTGCGTGGGCATGGCCCGGGCGGCCTTGGACCACGCGGTCCGGTACGCCAAGGAGCGTCATGCGTTCGGCCAGTCGATCGCGAGCCACCAAGCGGTTGCGTTCCGTCTCGCCGACATGGCCACGGAGCTTCATGCGGCCACGACGATGGTGCTCGAGGCGGCTGCCCTGCGCGATGCGGGTCGCCCGTGCCTTTCGGAGGCCTGCATGGCCAAGCTCTTTGCCTCCGAGGCCGCCGAACGCATCTGCTCGGCTGCGATTCAGATCTTCGGCGGCTATGGGTATTCGCGGGAGCTTCCGGTCGAAAAGATCTATCGCGATGTGCGCGTCGCCCAGATCTACGAAGGCACCTCGGACGTCCAGCGCATGATCATCAGCCGCCAGCTTCTTCAGGAAAGCTGAGCCGCACCTTGACGGCCCCTGCCCCGGGCATAAGAACCGAGCATGTTCCGGGCTTTCGTCATTCGCGACGTCACGATTCTCGTCGGCACGATCGGGCTCTGGTGGGCGAGCGTGTCCGTGCAGAGCGGGACGACGCTCGCCTCGGCGCTGTCGATTGCCGCAGGAGCGGGCGCCGCGATTTGTGCTTATAATCTGCACGAGTGGGGGCACTTGATCGGCGCGCATCTCACGCGCAGCGTCTATACCCCCGCCAAACGCCTCATCTCACCGTTCCTCTTCAGCTACGACGCGGAGCACAACACGCGCGGCCAGTTTCTGATCATGTCGTTGGCTGGGTTCGCAGCGACGGCGTTGTTTGTCATCGCCTTCGTCGTGTGGATGCCGCAAGAGCAGCAGGCCGGCCGGATTGCCCTCCGCGGGGCACTCATTTTGGCCGGACTGACCGTCATCATCGAATTTCCCATCTTCTTCCGCGCGCTCTTCGGGAGCACGGTTCCCCGAACCGGTTTGTTCAAAGGCCCCACGGTCGGCGGGCGCGACTGAACGGCTGCGAATCGGCAGCAACGGCGCGCACCAATTCGGCCCCACGGGCGCTGGCGCCTCCGGGGGGCTCGGTTCATCCTCGATGGCGATGGGCTCGTCGAATCAGGCGTTCGTGACAGGGGGGACCGGGTTGATCGGACGCGCCCTGGTGCGCCGGTTGCTCGGGCAGGGCGTGAGCGTGACCTTGATGCTCCGGGCAGGCTCCGACGCACGGCATGAAGCCGAGCTCGACGCGCTGCGCGAGCTTGCGGGCGGTGCAAACGGGTCGCTCGGCCTGGTGACCGGCGACCTGTTGCAGCCCGATCTTGGGCTCTCCGAAGCTGGCTTGGCGGCCCTCCGCGAAGCCGGACACTGTTTCCATCTGGCTGCGCTTTACGACATCGGCGCGGACCCGAAAGCCATCGCGGAGACCAACGTCGAAGGCACGAGACAGCTGCTTTCCGCGCTCCGCAGGGCGAGCTTCGAAGGCCGGCTCCACCACGTGAGCTCGATCGCGGTAGCAGGCGACTACGCGGAGACCTTCACCGAGTCGATGTTCGAGGAGGGGCAAAACCTCCTGCACGCCTATCATCGAAGCAAGCTCGATTCGGAACGCCTCGTTCGTGAGTCGGGGCTCGACTATCGCATCTACCGTCCGAGCTCGGTCGTGGGTGACTCGAAGACCGGCGCCATCGATCGAATTGACGGCGTGTACTTCAGCTTCGGCGCGGTTCAAAAGCTCGCGCATGCGCTACCTGGTTGGGTCCGGTTGCCCGTGCCCCTCGTCCGGGGGCGCTTCAATCTCGTGCCGGTCGACTACGTCGCCGATGCGATGGCGCACATCGCGTTTGCGCGCACGGATGCGCGCGTGTTCCATCTGGTGGATCCGAAGCCGCCACCTCTGATGAAGATGACCGACATGTTCCTCGCCGCTGCCGGTGGTCCTCGCCTCGGTCCGGCGATCGACATCGCCAAGATGCCTGGGCTCAAGAAGACCGGGGCGCTCGTGTCGATGCTTCCGAGCGTTCGGGAGCTTCGGACTGCCTTTTTGAGCGACCTCGGGCTGCCGGTCGACGGCCTCGGGCTACTGAACCTACGGGTCCGGTTCGACGACCGCAACACGCAGGCAGCGCTCGCCGGCACCGGGATCGGTTGCCCGCCGCTCAAGTCTTATGCCAAGACGCTCTACCGTTACTACGAAGACCACTTGGACCCGATGCAGCAGCGGCCGGTGCGGTATCGCAAAGCCCTCTCGGGCAAAGTCGTGCTCGTGACCGGTGCTTCGAGGGGAATCGGTTCGGTCGTCGCGCGGATGGCGGCGGACTCGGGCGCGGAGGTTCTTCTCGTCGCACGTGACGCGGCGAAGCTCGAGGCTCTGGCCGGGGAAATCCGTGCAGCGGGCGGACGAGCGTACGCGCACCCGGCGGACCTCTCCTCGCTCGATCAAGTCGATGCGCTCGCCGAAGCGGTGCTGGCAAAGCACGGCGGAGTCGACGTTCTCATTCACAACGCGGCGCGTTCGATTCGCCGCCCCATCGTCGCCTCCATCGATCGCTTCCACGACTACGAGCGCACCATGGCGTTGAACTATTTCGCTCCGGTGCGCCTCACCCTTCGTCTCTTGCCTTCTCTCCGCGAGCGTGGCGGGACGATTTCACACGTCTTGACCTTGGGCGTGCTCATCCCCGGACCGTACTTTGCCGCATACTTGGCGACCAAGTCTGCACTGGATGCCTTTGGCGACTCACTGATGGCCGAGCTCCAGCACGAGGGGATCCACGTGTCGTCGGTCTATCTTCCTCTGGTCAAGACGGACATGATGGCGCCAGTCGACGAATATGCCGGGCGCCGCGATGTCATGACCCCCGAGCGCGCTGCGACGATGATCCTCGACGGAGTGGTCGACCGCCGGAGGCGCGTGCTCACCGGGCAAGGGATTCTTTACGCGTTTAGCAATCGCATCACCCCCGCAACGACCAGCCGCGTCCTCAACCTGCTCGAGCGGGCGTTCCCGGTCGGCGACAAGCCGAGCGAATTCCCGGTTGAGAAGGCTTTCATCACGAACGCGATTGGCGGCAGCCCGTTCTAGGCGTTGCAACGATGATGACCTGGTACACCGGCGATCCGACGTACGACACCGTGCTCACGTTCGCGTTCGGGCTCGTGGTCCTCGTGTTCATCGGCGCCGCGTTCGTGAAGAGTCCCTACGGGCGCTTCGGTTCCGACAAATGGGGTCTCAACCTGAGCCCGCGACTCGGGTGGTTCTTGATGGAGCTCCCCGCAACGCTGAGCTTCGTGGTCTTCTACTTCCAAGGACGAAACCGATTCGAGATCGTGCCGCTCTTCTTCCTCCTAGTGTGGCTCGTGCACTACGGCAATCGTGGCTTCGTGTTTCCGTTCTTGATCCGAAGCCCCGAGGGCGCAACTGCATCGTTCAGTGTCTTGATCGTGGCAACCGGCTGGCTCGTGACGACGCTTCACGGTTACCTGAACGCCGTCTTCATCAGCGACCTCGGCCCGCACTTCACCGTTGCTTGGTTTTCGGACCCGAGATTCATCATCGGAATCGCGCTCTACTACGGCTCGTTCGTGCTGAACATCCATTCGGACGCCATCATCCGAAACCTTCGCAGCGTCGAAGAGGTCGAACGGGGAGACAAAGTGTATCGGATCCCGCAGGGCGGTCTCTTCCGGTACGTCACCAACCCGTCCTATCTGACGGAGATCACCGCTTTCACTGGGTTTGCCATCGCGACCTGGTCACTCGGCGCGACGTTCATCCTGCTCATCACCATTGGGAATCTCGTGCCACGCGCTTTTCAAACCCATCGCTGGTACCGAGAGAGATTCCCCGACTATCCGAGCGAACGACGCGTCTTGGTCCCGTTCATCCTGTGAAGCCCAGCACTTCAGTGTGCGCCCGCAGGAGCAGACTCGACGACGAGCCGATCGGTGTTCGTGTCGATGCGAGCACGTTTGATCTCGAGCTTTCCGGCGGCAATCGCGTCACGAATCACCGGTCGCGCCATGAATTCTTCGACGCGCCGCTCGCGCTCGTCCATCAGAGAGATCAGCGCAGGAAACTTCTCTCTCGCCTCGGGGTTGGCCGCGGCTGCCTCCGCGGCGCAGTCGGTATGTGTCGTGAGCAAGATGACCTGCACACCATTGATCACGGCGAGCTCGAGCATCTCTTGTTCGGCTGGAGAAAGCACCGAGCCGGCGGTGCGAACGACGTAGTAGTAGCGACGGGTGTCACCGACGAGCTCGCTCGTATCGATGCGCGCGTCCATGCACGCGAGGATCGCGACGACGGGATGGCGCGCGGTGCGAGGAAAGAACCCGCGCACGCCGGCTGCGAGCTCGTTCTGACGCTCGACCTCCTTCCAGATTTGCTCGGGCGTGATGGTCTCGCCGTGAACGAAGTCGAACTTGGCGAGCCGATCCTGAAGCCGGTAACCAACGTTGACCAACGCGCCGCCGAGCACGAACTGGCCTTTCGGGCTCGCCAGAACGACCACTGCGAGGCCCAAGACCAAGAGACCAATAGCCAACGCCCAACCCGTCTTCTTCGTCATGGGTTGCGAGGATACACCGAATTGCGCCGACGCGTGAAGCGTCGAAGCCGCAGGAGGACGACCCACCTGCGGCCTCTTCGGCTCCATCTTGGAGCGCACGCCTGTCTAGTTAACTACGTCGCTCGCAGCGGCCTTGCCGCCTTCCTTGGCGCCTTCTTCGGCGCCCCCTTCCATGCCCGCCTTGACGCCCTCTTCGGCGCCGGCTTTCCCTGCGGATTCCGCCCCGGAGGCGACTTCCTGTGCAGCAGGGCTCGCGTCCTCCTTGCAAGCCGACGAGAGGCTGAGAGCGAGTAAGGCCGTTCCAATGACTAGATTTCTGAGAATTGAGCTCATCGTTTGTTTCCCCCTGGTTCTAGGTCGCGCGCAGGCTACCAAAAACCGCGCGAAGTAGGACAGTTCCATGCTTCCCATGACGCCACTTGGAACCATCGATACGAGCTTTCTGCTCACCAAACACCGCAAAACGCGGATCGATACGGGCGCTGCATCGAATTCGGGTAGTTACAGACAGGCATCGCCCGCGCAGCCATTCACGCAGGGGTCGAAGGCAAAGTTGAGCCTGTCCTCGTTGCCTTGTGGGTCCGTCACAATCGCATCGGTTCCCCTGAGCCCGCCGTGAGGCTGGCACGTCAGGATCGTCGTGGCTGCATTGATGGCGGTGCACTCGACGGGATTCCAGCCCGTATCCGAATACGTGAGCTGTTCCAACGGTGTGTCCACGTCCGTCGCGGTGATCTTGACCTCGATCTCCCCGGCCTCGAGGGAAATGTTGCAAGGCAGCTGCCAGGTCCACTCGACCTTCTCAATCACGGGTGCGGCGCCGCCGCCACCGCCCGAGCCTCCCGAACCCGCGGAACCTCCGGTGCCAGCGCTACCACCGGAGCCACCGCTGCCACCAGAGCCCGCACTTCCGCCGGCGCCGCCTGAGCTTTCGCCGTTACTGTCGCAACCGATCGCAGCAGCGCCGAGGGCGCACACGCACACCACGAACACAAACAAAGAACGCATGGAAACCTCCTCGTGTAAGGTGTCTTCATCAAACAGCTAGCACACCCACTCCGTGCTTCGGCGATGCACGTGGCATGCCAACGCGAGTCGGCGCTTCTCGAGCGTCTTCATCGGGTTCTCGATGGGTTTCGTCGGGAGTGAGCGCGCAGGTTCTGCGTCTCCCGCCCTTGTGGCGCACGCAGTGCGCCGGGTGCCTGGCTCTTTCGAGACTGAGCCGGATACCGCTCAGGGGGTGGCCCCGCCCGTCAGCGCTCGTTCGACGATCTCGGCGACGTCTTTCGAGAGAGTCGGCCACGAAGCAATGCGTTCGAGCTCGGACTTCATGAGCGAGCGCCTGCCAGGCTCGTAGCGCTTCCACTGGTTGAAGCTCGACACGATGCGGGCGGCCACCTGAGGGTTGAGGGCATCGAGCTTCAGGATCTGGTCGGCGATGAATCGGTACGCACCGCCATCGGCTCGGTGGAAACCGGACGGATTTCCAGCGGCGAAAGAATACAAGAGCGACCGAGCGCGGTTTGGATTCGTGAGGTGGAAGTCTTCGTGTTGCGAGAGGGCAACCACCCGGTCGAATGACGCCGGCGCACTGGACATGGCTTGGATGCGAAACCACTTGTCCAACACGAGCGGGTCGTTCCTCCATCGTTCATAAAACTCGTCGATTGCCCGGTTCGTCTGGGCGGAAACCAGGTCGACCAAGCTCATGAAAGCAGCCTCGTAATCGGTCATCACCGTTGCGGTGCGGAACTGCTGAGCGGCCATGGCGAGGGTCTTGGGCTCCTCGAGCGCGACCAGGTAGTGAAGCGCACGATTCTTCAGGCGGCGGCGGTCGACCTCGAGCTTGTCGATCGCGTCGGAGCCGTGAGCGTTCTCCGCGTAGGTCTGCATCAGCTCGCCGCGAAGCTCGGCAGCGATTGTCCGGACGGCGAAGCGCCGCGCCCGGTGCACTGCATCCGGATCGACGACGTCGAGCTCCTGCGCCAACAACTCCTCGGACGGAAGCGTCAGCGTCAGGGACTTGATCGAACCGTCGAGGCTCGAATCGGAGAGCACCTTTCGAAAGGCGTGTACGAGCCCGTGATCGAGCTGGAGCGGCTGGTTCTCGAGGACGCGATGGACCAACTCGAGCAAGACTCGTTTGGAGAGCTCCTGTCCCGCCTCCCAGCGATTGAACGAATCGGAGTCGTGCGCCATCAGAAAGGCGAGCTCCTCGTGATCGCGCTCGACCTCGAGCTTGATCGGGGCGGAAAAGCCCCGCCCGATCGAGGCCACCGGACGCTCGGGTACGTTCTGAAACGAGAAGGTCTGCTCTGCTTCGATGAGATCGAGGGTGCGAACCGAGCCGGGAATGTCCTTGCCATCTGCACCCAACAGACCGACTCGAAGCGGGATCGGGAGCGGTTTGGGCGAAGGTTGCTCGGGCAAAGCGCGTTGGGACTGGGTGAGTGTGAGGGTGTAGACCAACGCAACCTCGTCCCATACGCCGTGCGCCCGCACCACAGGCGTCCCGGCCTGCAGGTACCAGCGCTCGAATTGATCGAGATCGACGCCGTTCGCGTCGGCCATCGCCTGACGAAAATCGTCGCATGTGACCGCGCATCCGTCGTGTCGAGCGAGATAGTGCCGAAGGCCCGCACGAAAACCCTTCCGGCCGAGGAGGGTCTGGTAGAGCCGCACCACCTCGGCGCCCTTCTCGTACACCGTCGCGGTATAGAAGTTGCTCATCTCGACGTACGACTCGGGCCGGATCGGATGCGCAAGCGGGCCGGCATCCTCCGCAAACTGCGCAGTGCGAAGCCGGGTTACGTCTTTGATTCGCTGCACGGCCCGCGAGGTCATGTCGGCCGAGAACTCCTGATCACGGAAGACCGTGAGACCTTCTTTGAGCGTGAGCTGAAACCAATCGCGGCAGGTCACCCGGTTCCCGGTCCAGTTGTGAAAATACTCGTGGGCCACGACTCCCTGAATGCCTTCGTAATCGTCGTCGGTGGCGGTCGCGGGCTTCGCGAGCACGAACTTCGAGTTGAAGATGTTCAGGCCCTTGTTCTCCATCGCCCCCATGTTGAAATCGTTGACGGCGACGATCATGTAGACGTCGAGATCGTACTCGAGGCCGTAGGTTTCCTCGTCCCACTTCATGGCGGCTTGGAGGGACGCGAGCGCATGGTCGCACTTGTCGATGTTCTCGGGCTCCACCCAAATCTCGAGCGCCACCTCCCGCCCCGACGCGGTCGTGAACCTCCCTCGATGGCAGACCAGATTTCCCGCCACCAATGCAAAGAGATAGCTCGGTTTTCGAAAGGGATCTTCCCACTGAACCCAGTGACGGCCGTTTGGCAGGTCTCCCTTTCGGACCCGATTCCCGTTCGACAGCAGAACGGGGTATTTCGCGCGGTCGGCTTCGATGCGCGTCGTGAATCGCGCCATCACGTCGGGCCGGTCCAAGTAATAGGTGATGCGACGAAAGCCCTCGGCCTCGCACTGTGTGCAGAACGCCTCGTTGGATGTGTAAAGACCGCTCAGCTGGGTGTTCTCACGAGGGCGAATGACCACCTCGGTTTCGAGCTCGAAGCGGTCTCGGACATTCGGAATACGAAGACTCTCGGGCGTCGCTTCGAAGCTCGCAGCATCGAGCCGGACGCCATCGAGCCGGACCGACCGGAGCTCGAGAGCGTCGCCGGCCAACACCAACGGCATGTGATCCGCGGGTCGGCCCGGGTTTCGGCGAAGGTTCATCTTGGCCCTGACCACGGTCTCGGCCGGGTCGAGGGCGAAGCTCAGATCGATGGTGTCGACCAGGAAGTCCGACGGTTCGTAGTCCTCGCGATAAATGCGTTCGTGCGCGCCCTCGGCCATAGAGAGCGAGTTGTGCAGCCAACCCCGAACCGCGCAAGTCGCCGGTGCGAGCACGAGGTTTCGTGCTAGACACTCACCCTTCTGACCATGCCGAGCCAACAGAGGAACCCTCAGCGCACCCCAGCGAAACCCCGTTTCCGCTTCCTCTACCTCATGGCTGCGGTCCTCGCGGTCTCCTTCATCTTTCAAGCGTGGCAGACGTACGAAACCGTCGCACCAATCCCCTACAGCGAGTTCGAGAAGCTCCTCGCCGACGGCAAAATCCAGGAGGTCGTCATCACCGATGACGCGTTGCGTGGAGAGCTCAGCGAGCCCATCGACGGAAAGAAGCGCTTCGTGACCAACAGGGTCGATTCCGACCTGGCGAATAGTCTCCAATCGCACGGAGTGAAATACTCCAAAGAAACGCAGAACACGTTGGTGCAGTCGCTCGTCTCGTGGGTCTTGCCGCTCGCGTTGCTGTTTGGGTTCTGGTTCTTCCTGAGCCGGCGCATGGGAGGGCTCGGCCCCGGCGCCGGGTTGATGTCCGTAGGCAAGAGCAAGGCGAAAGTCTACATGGAGACCGACACTCGGGTGAGCTTCGCCGACGTCGCGGGCGTCGAGGAAGCCAAGCAAGAGCTTCAAGAGGTGGTCGCGTTTCTCAAGGACCCTCAGTCCTACGGCCGGCTCGGTGCCCGGATGCCGAAGGGCATTCTGCTCGTTGGCCCGCCGGGGACCGGCAAGACGCTCTTGGCCCGGGCGGTGGCTGGAGAGTCGGGAGTCCCGTTTTTCTCGATCAGCGGTTCGGAGTTCGTCGAGATGTTCGTGGGTGTCGGAGCAGCGCGGGTTCGCGACCTCTTCGACCAGGCCCGCCAACAGGCGCCGTGCATCATCTTCATCGACGAGCTCGATGCTCTCGGCCGTGCGAGGAACGCACAGCCTTTCACGGGAGGCACCGATGAGAAGGAGCAGACGCTCAATCAGCTGCTCGCGGAGCTCGACGGCTTCGACCCTTCGACCGGCATCGTGCTCCTCGCAGCGACGAACCGGCCCGAGATCTTGGATGCGGCTCTCCTGCGCGCCGGCCGCTTCGATCGCCAACTACTCGTCGATCGGCCCGATCGGGCCGGCAGAACCCAGATCTTGAAGGTGCACTCGAAGAAGGTGTCGCTGGCGGCCGACCTGGATTTACAGGACGTCGCTGCGCTCACGCCGGGATTCACGGGCGCCGACCTGGCGAATCTAGTGAACGAAGCCGCGGTGGTGGCGACTCGAAGAGGGGCCGAAGCGATCACCGTGGAGGATTTCACGGCCGCGATCGAGCGGATCGTGGCGGGTCTCGAGAAGAAGAACCGCCTGCTCAATCCGCGCGAGCGAGAAGTCGTTGCGTACCACGAAATGGGCCACGCACTCGTAGCGTTGATGTGCAAGAAGTGCGACCCTGTGCACAAGGTGTCGATCATCCCGCGTGGAGTCGGTGCGCTGGGGTACACGATGCAGCGGCCTACCGAGGATCGGTTCCTGATGACCAGCGACGAGCTGGAGGAAAAGATGGCCGTTCTGCTCGGCGGACGGGCTGCTGAAGAGTTGGTGTTCAATCACCTGTCCACGGGGGCAGCAGACGACCTCGCCAAGGTGACCGACATCGCGCGAAGCATGGCGACGCGCTATGCGATGGTGCCTGCGCTCGGACCCATCTCGTACGAGAGCGAGTCATCCGCTTTTTTGGGAGGGCCGAGCTCCCCGTTTCGGACCCGTGACTACAGCGACGATACCGCGCGGGAGATCGACACGGCGGTTCGTGCGATGGTTCAAAGCGCCTACGACAAGGCACTTGCGATCCTGCGCGAGGAGCGGGAGATCCTGGAAGAGGGCGCCAGGCAGCTGCTCGACAAAGAAACCCTCGGGGAAAAAGAGCTCAAGGCGCTCTACGCTCGCGCTGAACGGAAACAGGCGGCAGCCCAGTAGGCCGAGCCAGACCCATTCGCAAGGCTACCGGACAGTTCAAGCCTCGAGACCGAGGGCAGCCCTGATCGCTCGCATGGTCGCCTCTTCAGGAGCCCGCGCCCGGCCGTCCGCCGCGAGAGCGACTGCCGCCCCACTTCGCACCATCTCGGCTTTTTCCGGATCTCCCTTCACCAACCCGATGCACTGCAGGGCGCGCAGCCGCCCATCCTCGGGATCGGCGATCAACGAATCGGCGAGGTCCCGAAACGTCGTCTCGAGCGAATCGAGGTCGATCCCCGCAAACACACCGGCTTTGGCACGCAACAACTGCACGAAGGCGTCGACCTCGGACTTTGCTAGCTCGCCGTCCGAAGCAGCCACCAGGGCGAAAGCACCGGACAAGGCGCGGAGCAAGTCATTTGGGACGCTCGCATTGAAGCGAGCCCACGTCGCGATGGCGTAGGCCTCAGTCTCGTCCGGAGCCATGGATACCTCCCGGGTTTCGCCTAGACTAACGTATCCTCCCTGAGCAGTCATGCCACCATCTGGTTTCGATGATCGACCCGTGGCCGAAAGCCGGAGAGCCTGGTGGCGCGAGCCGCTGCTGCACTTCGCCATTCTAGGGGGCCTCGCCTTCGTGCTGCACCGGGCTCTCTTCGGGGCTCCTTCGTCGAGGTATGTGACGCCCGAGGATGCGCCGATCGAACAGATTCGGGAAGACTGGCTTTCGACTCACGGCGCCCTCCCCTCTGCCGAGCAGGAAGCCGCGCTCGTCCGCGAATGGACCGAGGACGAGATCCTGTACCGTCGCGCGATCGAGCTAGGGCTCGACCAGAACGATACAATCGTTCGGCGGCGCTTGGTCCAGCGGATGAGATTTCTCCTGGAGGACACGGCTCGGATCGAGCCGCCCACGGACGCCGAGCTCCAGGCCTGGTTGGCGGCGCACCCCGATCGATTTGCGCGTCCGGCGAAGATCAGCTTTTCGCAACGGTTCTTCAGCCGCGGGAAGCGCGGTGCGGCGCTCTCCTCCGACGCACAGGCCGCGCTCGGAACTCTGCTCCAGGATCCGGACGCGGTGATCGACGATGACCCTTTCTTCCGTGGAAGCCGGTTCGACCAGGCCACTCCCTCCGAGATCAAACGCGCCTTCGGGGAAAAGTTCGCCGATGTGATGGCAGACCTACCGCTCGGGCAGTGGCAAGGCCCCTTGGCCTCCTCGTATGGGCTTCACCTGGTGCGCGTGACCGCGCGAACCCCAGCGTCGACGCCAGAGCTGCAGACCGTGCGCGAGGAGGTCGAACAGGACTGGCTCCAGTCCGAGCGCGCCCGTCGCAATGACGAGACCGTGGCCAAGCTGCGAGCCCGATATGCGCCCGAGGGACCGCAATGATTCGGCTTTGGCTCACGATCGGGGTGGTGATCCTCGTCGGCACCCCTGCTCGAGGCCTGGCGCACGGCATTGCTGCGGCATTCGTGAGCATCGAAACCGTGGAGGAGCACGAGGCCGACGTCTTGGTGAAGCTGCCCGAAGTCGAAGGCGAGACGCTCGACCTGACCCTCCGGTTCGCCGAGGGGTGTCGAGAGCTCACCGCCCCCACGCGGGTGAAGCGAAAAGCGGGCACCATCGAACGCTGGTCGGTCCGATGTGAGAGCCCGCTTCGTGGCATGGAGATCGAGGTCCTCGGGCTGAACGCCATCCTCGGCGAGGCCTTCATCGAGCTCCGTTCCCCAGACGACGGGGAATGGAACACGATCGTGCGTCGCGGACAGTCGACGATCCGACTCGGCGCGGAAGCCGAAAGGGGCCTCGAGCACGCCGCCGGCTACTTCTCGCTCGGCGTCGAGCACATTCTTTCCGGTCTGGATCATTTGTTTTTCGTTCTCGCCCTGATGCTCCTCGTCTCGCGCACGCGCTCACCGAACGGTGCGCGCGCCGTCGCGAAAACGATGTTGGCGACGATCACCGCGTTTACCGCCGGGCATAGCGTCACGCTGGCGGCAGCAACGCTCGGTCTCATTCGGCTTCCTTTCGGGCCCAGCGAGGTCGTCATCGCGCTGAGCGTGTTGCTCCTGGCGGTCGAGCTAGCGGGAGATGACCGCTCCACCCTGACGATGCGCTTTCCGTGGGTCGTAGCCTTTGTCTTCGGGCTCGTGCATGGCTTTGGATTCGCGGGTGCGCTCGCCGAGATCGGACTACCGCCCAGCGGAATCGCGGTCCCACTCCTGCTGTTCAATCTGGGGGTCGAGGCCGGACAGCTGGTCATCGTCGTAGCCGCGGGCTCAGCCATGTTCCTGGCCACCTCGATTGGCAGGCGGTACCAACCCGTTTTCGGCTGGGCTTCGCGTTTCGAAACGTCGCTGATCTATGGTATCGGAAGTCTCACTGCGTACTGGTGCTTCGAACGAAGCTTGGGATGGTTGCTCGGATGAAGAAACGTTGGCTCATCGTGTGGGCACTCGGGCAGCTTTCGTTGGGGTGCGGCAGTGGCTCTGGCGGCGGAGGCGCCGGCGGAGCGGGCGGAGCGGGTGGAACGTCGCTGACCTGCGATGACTTCACCACCGGCCTCCGCGTGCTTTGGGGCGAAACCCACGTGCACACACGGCTCTCGCTCGACGCCTTCTGGTTCAACTCGCTCGCAGGGACGCGTGAGGCCTACCAGTTTGCGAAGGGCGGCACCGTCGGCGTCGCGTGCGACGACCGAACCGTCGCGTGCGAGACGCGGCAGCTCGACCGCCCGCTCGATTTCGCCGCCATCACAGACCACGCCGAGTTCCTTGGATTGTTCGACGAGCAGTGTCGCCGCGGCCAGCCTCCGGCGAGCTGCGGCTTGGTGGAAGACTTCATTCTGAACAACATCGACCAGCTACTGAACGGCAACAACAACGACATCGTGGACCTGCTCGAAGGGCTCTTTCCAAACCGCGCGCCTAGCTCCGGCATCTGGGCGCAAATCATCGCGGACGCGGAAACCGAGAACGACCCGTGCGAGTTCACCACCTTCGCCGCCTACGAGTTCAGCCCCTTGTTCAATGGCTCGACCGTTCATCGAAATGTTCTCTTCCTCGGCACTGATCTGCCGACGAACGTATTCGAGTACACCGGTACCGAGGACGAATGGGATCTCTTCGATCACCTCGAAGCGCAGTGTGGGAGCTCGGGCAATTGCGAGTACCTCACGATTCCCCACAACCCGAATCTCGCTGCAGGCCGCATGTTTCTGCCCGTGGGCACCCCAGGGCTCTTCGCAGGCCGCGACAATCAGCCGCTCACGCGCCAGGACGCCGAGCTTCGCGCCAAGAACGACGTCGTCGTCGAGATGCATCAGCTCAAGGGGCAGTCGGAGTGCATGCCGGGCTTCGGCTTCGACGGCTTGAGCAACGACGAAATGGACATGGACTGCTTCTTCGAGAACAACAAGCCGTATTGCACCGGCCTTCCCGAGGACAGCCCCCGCTGCTTGCCGCCCGAAGAAACGATCTGCAGCAGCATCACGAGTGACCCGACCGAAGAGGCGATTCCGTTCGCCTGCTCCTCTCCCAACGACTTCATGCGCGGCGCGCTCGGCGAGGGCCTCAAGGCGCGTCAAGTCGTCGGCGTCAACCCGTACCAGTTCGGAGTCGTTGGCTCGACCGACAGCCACAACGCGAACCCCGGCGACGTCGGCGAAGATGGCTACATCGGCGCTGCCGGAGTGCTCGATAACTCTCCGGGGGTTCAGCTCGGCCGATGGTGCGACCCGAGTGACCCGGATTGTCCGGAGCGCCAGTTCGAACGAACCGTCGCGTTTTCGAACAACCCAGGCGGTCTCGCCGCGGTCTGGGCCACTCAGAACACCCGCGACGCGATCTTCGAAGCGCTGAGAGCGAAGCGCACCTACGCGACGAGCGGGCCCCGCATCGAGGTGCGAAGCTACGGAAGCTTCGATGCCTTCCCAGCTGATTTCTGCGAGCAGCTCACGGCAGGGGCGACGCCCGTCGAGGACGGTACGGTGAGCGCGGTCATGATGGGTTCGGTCTTGCCACCGGGCGGCGCGGGCGCACCGAGCTTTGCCGTCTGGGCCGCGCAGGACGCGGGTGGCAAGAATGGCGGCGCGCCGCTCGAACGCATTCAGATCATCAAGGGCAAGCTCACGTCCTCCGGCGAGGTGCAAACCTCGGTGATCACGATCGCTGGCGCCACGGACGGACCGGCCCCGAACGGCGACTGCACGATCAACACCGTCGCACGCCCCGAAACTCTATGCGCCGTGTGGACCGACCCCGACTTCGACCCCGCCGAGGACGGCTATTACTACGCGCGTGTGCTGGAGCAGCCGACCTGCCGATGGAACACCATCCGGTGTGTCGATCGAGGTGTCGATTGCAGCGCCCTCGATGCCGCCGACGGAACGTTCTCGCAGGAGTCCGGCAACGCCGGCTACGAAGGATGTTGCGACATCGCGGGTGCACCCGGGAGCTTCACGGGCACCAATCGCTTCGACGTCATCCGCGAGCGTGCCTGGACCTCGCCGATCTGGTACGAAACCCCAGAGGGCATGTAAGCACATCGCGAGTCACTCGTCCCAAAGGGTTTGCGGAGAATAGGTTTCGCTGATGAACCAAAACCTTCCGTCGACCATTCGTCTGTGCTTATCGAGCGCGGCGATGGCGGTCATGTCCGCGAGCGTGAGGCTCAGCTCACGCGCGGCCCAGTTCTCCGCAATCCGTTTCGGGTTGACCGATTTCGGGATCACGCTCGTCCCACGGGAGAGCGCCCAGGCGATCAACACTTGCCCCGGCGTCGCTCCATGGGAGTCGGCGATCTGCGCAATGGTCGGGTGCTTCGTGAGCAGGACATCGTCCTTTCGGCCCATCATCGCGGCGGAATCCGGAGAGCCCAAGGGCGAATAGGCGGTGACCGCGACCCCGAGGGCCTTGCACGCGGCCAAAAGCTCGTTCTGTTGCAAATACGGATGAAGCTCGATCTGGTTGACCGCAGGCGTTTGGCCCGTCGCATCTCGAATCTGCTCGATCTTTCGTTTGCTGAAGTTCGAGACCCCGACCTCACTGGCGAGACCCTGCTCCGATACCTTCAGCATGGCCTCCCAAGTCGAGGCCAGAGGAACCTTCGACAGCGGCAGGAAGTCCTCCGGACTGCGCGGCAGGTCGATCCCGTGACGGAGACAAACGGGCCAGTGGATCAGATAGAGGTCGAGATGGTCGAGTTGGAGCTTTCGGAGGCTCGTTTCGAGCGCAGGTCGCACGTGCTCGGGGGCATGTGAATCGTTCCAGAGCTTGCTGGTGATCCACATCTCCTCTCTCGCCGCATCGCCGGCCTTGACGGCATCGGCGAGCGCGCGCCCAACCTCCTCTTCGTTTTGATAGATCGCCGCGCAGTCGATGTGCCGATAGCCCACCTCGATGGCGGTGCGAACCGCCCGATAGACCGCCTCCGGCTCGGACTTCCAAGTTCCAAGGCCCAACGCGGGCATGCTCTTTTTTTCACCCATACGGCAAGAAAACACGCGGGCGCGGAGCAAGCAAGGGGTCCGAAGTCGCAGCCACGCCTGCTCGCCACAGGGTAGCCATAAGGCTTAGCTCGACGGTTGCAGAGGCCTTGTGTGCGCCCGGATGCTAGGCCTGTCGAATGGGCCAGCGCATTACGGTGGTCGATGCGTTTACAGACGTTGCCTACGCGGGGAATCCCGCAGCAGTCTGCGTGCTCGATCAGCCGACCTCAGACGCGTGGATGCTGTCGGTTGCACAAGAGATGAGGCACTCCGAGACGGCGTTCTGCGTCCCGCTCCGGGACGGGCGCTTCGAGCTCCGCTGGTTCACGCCGACGGCCGAGGTTCGCCTGTGCGGTCACGCTACGCTCGCCACTGCACACGTGCTTTGGGAGGAGGGGTGGCTCGAATCTCGCAAGGTCGCGCGCTTCTCCACCTCGAGCGGGGAGCTGACGGCCTCCCCTCTCGGTCGTCAGATCGAGCTAGACTTTCCGTCGCGTCTTCCGTCCGAAACGCAAGACCCAGGAGGGCTGCTCGATGCGCTTGGCGTCACGGCGAGTTGGATCGGTCGCGACCCTGATGATTACCTCGTGTTGCTCGCGGACGAGAATGCCGTTGCGAGCTGCAAACCGGACTTCGCGGCCCTGCGTGCCGTCGAAACCCGAGGCGTGATCATCTCGGCCGTCGCAGATGAAGAGGAAGTCGACTTCGTGTCGCGATTCTTCGCGCCCCGATGCGGTATCGACGAGGACCCCGTCACCGGCTCTGCCCACTGCTGCCTCGCGCCGCTGTGGGCCGGCCGGCTCGGGAAGACGAAGCTCAGCGCACGGCAATTGTCGCCGCGGGGCGGGGCGCTCGAGCTGGACCTCGCGGGCGACCGCGTCAAGCTTCGTGGAACCTGCGTGACGACCCTGCGCGGCAGCCTCGCGGAATCGGCGCCAAAGGTCTCCTCTTGGTCTCAGCGACCCGAGCTCAAAACCACTTGATACTGAGGTCGATGAGCGCCTGTTTGAGCTTCGTGTAAGGCGCCATCATCAGCTCGAGAGCGCTGAATGGAACCATCTGCTTGAGCACCCCCCGGGGGTTCGAGAACGCCTGGAATCCGAAGAACCCATGGCCCTTTCCGATGCCGCTGTGGTTGGAGCCACCGAACGGGAGGTTGTTGTTGAAGAAATGCACGGCGTTGTGATTGATGCAAGTGCCACCCGCGCGTGTGTTGCGAATCACGTGATCGATGTTCTTCTTGCTCTTGCTGTAGATGTAGAGCGCTAGTGGCTTCTCTCTCGAATTGATCGACTCGATCGCCTCGTCGAGATTGCGAAAGCTGAACACCGGCAAGATCGGCCCGAAGATCTCGTTGGTCATCACGTCCGAGCTCGGGTCCACGTCGGTCAAAATGGTAGGCTCGATGTAGTTGTCGGTTTCGTCGATGTGGCCGCCTTCTACGACTTTGGCCCCGTTGGCTCGCGCGTCCTCGAGATAACCCGCAACGCGTCGGAAATGGTGATCGTTGACGATGCGAGAGTAGGACGGCGATTGGTGCGCATCGCTTCCGTAGAACGCTCGTATGTTCTGCCGTACCTTATCGATGAATTCCTCTTTCCGTGCTTCATGCACGAAGAGATAATCGGGTGTGATGCAGATCTGGCCGTTGTTGAGGTATTTGGCCCAGGCGATTCGGCGCGCCGCCGCATCGATGTTCGCCGTCTCGTCGACGATCGTCGGTGACTTGCCGCCGAGCTCGAGCGTCACCGATCCGAGGTGCTCCGCCGCGGCCTTCATGACGATCTTTCCGACGTTGGGAGACCCCGTGAAGAAGATGTGATTGAAGGGGCGCGCGAGGACGGCCTGGGCGGCATCGACGGCGCCTTCGACGAGGGCCACCTCGTTTTCCTCAAACGTCTCCTCGACGATCTTCTTCATGATCGCGGACGCATGAGGCGTGTTCTCGGAGGGCTTGATCATCACGCAGTTGCCTGCCGCAATCGCCGCGGTCAGCGGGCCGAAGGTGAGATTCACCGGGAAGTTCCATGGAGAGATGATCAAGACCACCCCTTTTGGCTCGTAGTGGATGTACGAGCGCGAGCCCATCAAAGCGATCGGCGTCTTGACCCGACGCGGGCGCATCCAGCCGGACAAGTGACGACTCGCGTGTTTGATCTCGCTCGTCACCGGGTAGATCTCGGTGAGGTCCACCTCACTCGGATGCTTGTGGAAATCTTCATAGAGCGCCTTTTGGATCTCTTGCCGATGGCCGAGCAGCGCCTGATGCAACCGCTTGAGCTTCTGCTTGCGCTCCTTCGCCGTGGTCTGAGCTACCTCGTTTTGATGCGCGCGTTGAGCTTCGAAGATCCGCTCGACTTCGCTCGGCAAAGCCTCGGGAGTCACGGCCGCGAGCCGGGATTGCTGAGGACCCCCGTTGGTGTGTTGCAATTGGGCCATGTTTTCGAACCTTTCGGATGGAGATGACGCTCCGAGGCGGAATCGCACACCGCGGGAGCAAGATTGTCAATCGGTCCTTCGTTACCCCGGATTCGCTGAGGATTTCGCCCAAGTTTGGAGGGGCCTCGCCTAAACCGCTAGGGTGACTTGGATGTCTTCTTCCTGGGGGGGTGGGGATGTTCAAGAAGCCTAGTAAGACGACGAATCTTCGCGCGGAGCTCAGCAACGCGCTCAAGACCAACCGGCTGCACGAAGCGCTCGATCTCTACGAGCTGATCGAGAAGCAACAGGCGGACGAACCGAGATGGTCGCATCGCAGAGGCGATCTTCTCCAGCGGATGGGACGCAAGGCCGACGCAGTGCTCGCGTATGAGCAAGCAGTCGATCTCTATGCGGCCAAGGGCTTCGTCGCCCGCGCCGCGGCGATGGCGAAGGTGATCATCGCAATCGACCCAAGTAGAGGTGACGTGCTCGCGCGGGTGGATCCAGAGGCAGCGCGCCGGATCCACCGGCAGAGCCGGAGCGTCATCGTGACGGCGGACGAGCCGCCGCCGCTCGATCCGGAGGGTCCCATCACCGAGACGCAGAGCCTCATCACGGATGCGCTTCCGTTGATCTCGGATCACACCGCACCGCACGACGAAACCCGATTTACGAAGCCCGAAAAGACCAAGGACGTGAAGCTCGATCTCACGGATGCCGAGCTCTTACAGCGGCCGTCGAGCCGGGAGTCGACGATGAGCCAGCGCCCGAGCGCCGCCACGCTCGCACAACTGCCCTCGATGCCACTCTTCGCGGAGGTTCCTCGAGGCATTCTCGAAGCTCTGGTGCGAGAATCGACGTTGGTCGACCTGGAGGATGGAGAGCGTCTCGTCACGGCAGGCGCGGCCGCAGAGGCGTTGTACATCCTCGTCGAGGGGAACGTGGTCGGTCAACGGGGAACCGATACTCGCAGCATGCTCCTTGGAGAGGGCGATGTTGCAGGGGTGTCCTGCCTCCTTTCGAACGTGAGGTACGGCGAAGATGTGATCGCCTGCGGCCGAGCGCGTGCCCTTCGCATCAGCAAGCTCACCCTCGACCGGTTGGTCCGGCAACATCCCCCCTTCGGCGACGTGCTCCTCGAGATCCTGGGGCGCCGCCTCGTTGCAACGCTGCTCCGTACGAACCCCATCTTCACCGCATTCGACGAGATGACGCGAAAACAGATCGCTGGCCTGTTCGAGGTCCGCCGCGCGCTGAAAGGGACGCGGATTCTCGAGGCGGGCAAGTGCTCGGACGGCATGTATCTTCCGCTCCACGGTCGCATCGTCGCTAGAAAGCAGGACGGCAAGCTCCTCGGCGAGGTCGAGCTCGGGGTTGCGTTGGGACAGGAGTCTCTGCTGACACGCCAACCGTCACCGCTCACGATCGAAGCGGTGAGCGACGTGCTGCTGCTGCGCATGCCTGCCGCGAACTTCGGTACGCTTCTGTTGAGGCGGCCCGACGTGGTGCAGCACATCGAGATCCTGAAAAGGCAAGCAAGGCAGACCTTTTCATTCGGTTCCGGGCTGACTCTTCCGTGAAGCATCCGAGATTGCACGCACGCAGACGGCGCACGCGCACCTCACCTTCCCGCGTAGGGCAATCCGTCCAGGTAGTCGCGAAGCTGATTGGGTCCGCGCTCCTTCGCTCGCCAGAGGGTGAGGCGGAGCCAGGTTCCGGTCGCACCGGCAACGAGCGCCACCTTTTCGAACCACGGTACGGCGACGCGGCCGAGCAGTGGATTGCTCTGGTAGCGCCGACGCAGCCGTCGACCGATGCCCTGGTACAAACGGCTTGCCACGAGGACGGCCCACCTAGCGCGAGCTGGAAGAAAGCGCATGCCGTGATCGCCGCTTTGGTAGTACCCGTCTGCCATTTCGAGGACTTCCCCGACGACCAGACTCACGGCTTGGGTGTCCGCTTCTCCGCGAACCAGCGCTTCAGGGGCTACTCCGTACGCACCAAGCCGCTCAGCCGGGAGATACACGCGTGCAGCGTGTGCATCCTCGAGCACGTCGCGTGAGATGTTGGTGAGCTGCATCGCGATGCCCAGATCGATTGCATGGCGCCATGCCCGCGGATCACGGACGCCTAGCACGGCGCACATCATCAATCCGACCGTGCCCGCCGCACGATAGCAATACCGAACCAACTCGCGGTCGGTCTGGAGGCGAACCACACCCAGATCGGAGGTCATTCCGGTGAGCAGCTCTTGGACGACGCTGAAATCGATGCCGCAATCGAGACAAAGCTGCCGAAACCAGAGATAGCCATCGGGCCAAAGTGATTCGCCTTCTGGCTCCGCCGCAAGTGCCGTCTGAATCTCGCTGAGGGTTTGCCGTGCCTCGGGCGTCACGCACTCGGCATCGGCGAGGTCGTCCATGGCGCGACAAAACGCGTACAAGTCGGCAACCCTGCGACGCTGGGCCTCGCTCAGCAAAGCAGACGCCCACCGGAATGAACGCGCACGGAAGGCGAGAACCTGCCAATGTGCGATGTCGCGTTCCTGCCGCCCCCGAGCACTCATGCGGTCACCGCATCGGGTACGGACACCAGGCTGTCTTCGGTTTCAGGCTGTGGTACGACCTTCTCGAGCACTTTGGCCGATGACAGGACCCCGGGGACACCGGCTCCCGGATGTACGCCGGCCCCGACGAAATAGAGTCCCGAAACGTCTTCCGAGGCGTTGTGGAAGCGAAAGTACGCCGACTGGCGCAGCGTGGGCTCCGGGCCGAACGCAGCCCCCCGGTACGAGCGAAGCTCGATCTCGAAGTAGCTCGGGTCGACGTGAAACTGCGTCACGAGGTTGTCGCGAAGCCCAGGGAGGTGATGGTCGTCGAGGGCATCTAGGATTCGATCCATGTAGCGAGGCCCTTCGGTCGACCAGTCGATCCCACTTTGCTGATTGGGAACCGGCGAAAGCACGTAGAAGCTCTCAGCTCCGGGGGGCGCGAGGCTCGGGTCGGTGCGCGTGGGCGCATGCAAGTAGAGCGAGAAGTCATCCGCAAGCTTCTTCCGGTCGAAAATGTCGGTCAGAAGCTCGCGGTAACGTGGTCCGAGCAGAATCGAGTGATGCGCGAGATCCGGGTAGGTTTTTTTGGTGCCGAAATAAGCTACGAAAAGACTCATCGAATAGCGCTTGCGGGCAATCGCGGCATCCGAGTGCTTTCGACGAGCCGAAGCCGCGATGAGCTTCGTGTAGACCATTGCTGGGTCCGCATTGGAAACCACGATCTCGGACTCGAGGAAGGTGCCATCGGCAAGCAACACACCTTTGACACGCCCGTTGACCACTTCGATTCGCTCCACGGGTGCGTCCAGCCGGAGGTCGACGCCGACTTCACCGAGCAAGCGACACAGCCCACGCACGATGGATGTCGTGCCCCCGATGGCGAAATGAATGCCCCATTTCCGCTCCAGCCAATGGATCAACAGGTAGATCCCGGGGGCGCGGAAAGGATTTCCGCCGATGAGCAGAGGCTGAAACGTGAACACCTGTCGGAGCGCATCGTCTTTGATGTAGTGCGCCACGAGCCCATAGAGGCTCTTGTATGCACGGAGTCGCACGAGGTCGGGGACGATTCGCATCATGTCCCCAAAGCGTGAAAAGTCCGCGTCGACGAGCTCGGTGTACCCGATGTCGAAGATCCGCTTCGAGTGCTCGACGAGTCTCTTGTACCCGTCGACGTCGTCGGGATTGAACTCGGCGATCTCCTGGAAGAGGCGCTCGTCGTCGCCGACGTAGTTGAAGCTCCGGCCATCGGGAAATACGACACGGTAGAAAGGGTCGACCGGAACTAGCTGAAAGTAGTCTCCTCGGTCTTTCCCGAACAGCTCGAAGAGCTCGTCGAAAAGGTATGGGGCGGTGATGACCGTCGGCCCCGCATCGAAGTGAAACCCATCGCGCTCGAACGCACGAGCGCGGCCTCCGGGCTGACTGCCCGCCTCGAGGACGGTCACCGAATGCCCCATGGCGCGTAGACGTGCAGCAGCGGCGAGACCACCAAAGCCCGCTCCGATGACGATCGCGTTCTTACTCACAGGCTTCTCCTTTTCCTTTCAACTAGCCCCCGGCTGAAGAACGGACCTCGCGAGGGGGGCAGCGCCAGCGGAGAGGCTGGTGCGCACGAGGCGCCATCGAACCGATGCTGGCAGGTTGCGAAACAGGCGCAGCATGACCGAGCCGACCTCGGAAGGGGAGGAAGTCCCTGCGAGAAAATCGGCCCATCCTTGCTCGGGCAGCTGGAAAAACGAGTCGAAGAAACGGCCGGTCTCGATGGCGCTCATCCCGACCAGCGATTCGAGCCCGAACGCATAGATCTCCCACAGGGCGCGCTCCGCACGAGGCCAGAGCGTGGCATTTCCCGCAGTGGTCGCAAGCTCAGGGTCGCCCGATGCGAGGCCTTCGACAATCGACGCAGCAACGGGATCCGCCTTGCGGAGAACGTGTGAGATCAGGTACCCCGACGCGGGGTGGACCATCGCCGCAGCGGCCCCGAACGGAACCAAAGGTTGCCCGCGGACGGGAAGACCCAAGCCCATCGGAATCACACAGTGCTCCTCCCCGATTCGCTCACAGGCTGCGAGGCCGAGCGTCTGCAATCGGACCTCGAGGCGCTGGCGAAGCAGGTCGAAGGACATGGCCGGGCGCCGCGCAAGCGACGTCTCCTCGACGAACAGACGGTCGTCCCCGAGCGGAAGCACGTACAGAAAGGAAGGAGGCTCACCCGTGTCGGCCGATGCCGCACGGAAATCCATGAGAACCATTCTTTGAGGATCGAAGCCGTGACCAGGCGCCCAGAGCATCAGTCCAAACGCCTTTTGGAAGGCAGGCGCGCGTCGGTGGGCGCGCTCGACGAACGGGGTACCACCGCCCGACGCATCGATGACGACACGGGCGCGCTCCGTCGAGCCACCGTCCATCTGGATCCAGGTCTCCGAACCCCGGCGATCCAGTCGAGTGGCGCGGTCTGCGATGATGCGCGCCGGTGCTGCGCGCAGGGGACCCCAGAAGAACGCTTGGAGGCCCATGGTGTCGAGCTTGGCGTACGAGCGCGACAAGAGATGGCTGCCAGAGGGAGTCACCACGGATGCTTCAGGCCAGCGGTGCTCGATCAAACCTTCCATGCCAGGGGGCAGCTCGTCGGCCCACAGGCAGTAGTTGGGTTGCCAGGCGGACTCGGGCTCGGGCGCGATGAGCGCAACCGTTGCGCCGCGCCGGGCGCAGGCCGCGGCGATCGCCAGCGCGGCAGGACCGCTTCCGAGCACGGCGATGTCGTGTGTGTCGTCCTTCATGGAGCGCGACCCCGACGGTTATGCGACCGGGGACGGCGCTTGACAAGACCCAGATGCGCCCCAACACGCATCCGGGGCTGAGCAATGAGGTTTGTGAGATTCGGAGCGCCGTGAAGTGAACGCGTGGTGGCTATTCGCATTGGTCGGCGCCTTCCTCGCCGTTTGGCTCGTCGCGCGAAAGGTGGTCCGGCCGACCCTTCGGGGCCTCCTCGAGTGGAAGCTCGGGGGCTATCGGCAACCGGCCAACGTCGCCGACGTGCGGTTGCCTAGGTTGGCCTCAGGCACCGTACCTCGCGTGGCCGTCCTCGGAGGCGGGCTCGCTGGGATCGGCGCGGCTGCGGCACTCGGCGAGCGAGGGATCGACGTGACGCTATATGAGCGAAACGAATATCTCGGAGGAAAGATCGGTGCGTGGAAGGTCTCCATCGGCGATGGGGAGCAGACCATCGAGCATGGTTTCCACGCGTTCTTTCGTCAGTACTACAACTTGAACCGCTTTCTCGACCGACTCGGGCTGCTCACCAGCTTTCGCGAGATCGAGGACTACCTGATTCTCGATGCGGACCGGCGTCCGCTGAGCTTTGGAGACGTCGAGACGATACCCGCCCTCAACATCGTCGATCTCGGGCGGCGCGGGTTCTTTCGATGGCGTGACGTCATGCGGAGCCAAACTCGAAGACGACTCTTGGCATTCCTGCGATTCGACATGGAGGAGGTCTATGAGACGTGGGACGATACGTCGTTCGCGCGGTTTTGCGATGAGGCCGGGCTTCCAGAAGAGCTTCGAGTGTCGTTTCAGACCTTTGCACGCGCGTTCTTTTCGGACGAAGCGGAGCTCTCCACGGCCGACGTCCTCCGCGCGTTTCACTTCTACTACCTCAGCCATGACCATGGCTTGATGTACGACTACCCTGCTGGCGATTACGAAACGACCCTTCTCGGCCCGATCCGCGCCCACTTGGCGGCTCAAGGCGTCGACTTGCGCCTCGGCACCCCAATCGACAGCATCGAGCGCGGGGCGGAAAAGCGCTTTCGAATCGGAGGCGACGACTACGACTGGGTCGTGATCGCGGCGGATATCCCTGGGATGCAGACGATCGTTCGAGGATCGCCGTGGCTCCTAGACGCGAATCCCGAGCTCGCCGCGAAGTTGCAAGCGCTGAGGACTTCGTCTGGCTATGCGGTATGGCGCATCTGGGTCGACCGCGACGTCCGCCCCGGACTGCCAACCTTCATTAACGTCGATCGCCAACGGGTGCTCGACTCGGTCACCCTCTATCACCGCATCACCGATGAAGCGCGTCAGTGGACGGAGAGAAACGGAGGCGCCGTCCTCGAGCTGCATAGCTATGCGTTGCCCCGAGACATCGGAGACGACGGAGAGGTACGGCGGGTCTTTCTCGAGGAGCTCGCCTACTACTTCCCGGAGCTGACGGGACTGTCGATCATGGCAGAGGTTCTGCAGGTCCGGCACGATTTCCCAGCCTTTGCGCCGGGGCAGCACGCGAACAGGCCGGAAGCGAAAGCCCCGATCGAAGGGTTACTGATCGCGGGCGATTGGACCCGCCTCCCCTACCCGATGACGCACATGGAAGCCGCCTTCACCTCGGGGCTGATTTGCGCGAACATCGTCTTCGATACGCTGGGGCTTCAACGAGAGCCGATCTTCACCGTCGCGCCCACGGGTCTGTCCAAGCGAGGCCGAGCGTCTTCCCGTTAGCTCGCGCTGCCTCTTGCGCGAAACGCGGTCAGAATCTCGTTGCGTCTCAAGAACCACGGCATGAAGGGGGGGTTGTAGCGCGCCCAAATGGGCTCGCCTACCGGCTCGTAGCCTTCGGCGCGAAGCGTAGACATCAACTGCTCGAGATGCTTCCGGTAGTTCTGCTCGGACCAGGTGCCCGAATAGCGGATCGCCGCAAAAGTTCGGGCTGGTAGCTCCCGGATCGAGATACGCCTGTCGCGAGGCCTTGGCAGCTCGTCTCGCGAGTAGTCGGATGGCATCATGAACTGAATCGTGTAGCGGTCCCCGGCTTTCTCCTGGGTGACTGGCGCGGTCATGGCGACCCTGGATCCCTCTGACTTCTCTTGACTCACCGGAGCAGTCATCGCGATCTTTCGCTTTCCCTCATTGTCACCGAAAATGTACTTCGCCAGGATTCGGAAGCCGCGGGATCCGGCGGTCTCGAGCTCCCCATCCACGGTCACCTCGGCAACCCGATAAGGTTCGTATGCGCGCAACTCGACGCCACTGAGCTTCTCGACCACGCGATAGCTCGGACTTTCATAGGCCAAGGGGTCGCCTCTCCATAGGAGGAAGCTTAGGCCCGCCAAGGCACTTAGAAAGGAAAGAATTGCCAACGAGAGACGAATCTTGGGTTTCACCCGGGGCTGCTTTGGAACTCGCACAGTGCCCGGTCCAGCTGTTCGTACTGGTGAAAGAGCCTCGCCGGAGAGTCCGCCAAGCGGAGATCGTGGCCGTGGGGAATGCCAATCCAAACCTCGTGTTTCTTCGCGAGCAACTCGAGCCCCTCCGTCAGGGACTCGAGCTCACGATTTCTGCAATCTCTCGCCACGCTCAACAGAATGAGGGCCGACCGACTTTCCTTCGCAGCCTCGTCGATGTCCTCGAAAGGCGTGTTGGCGCCGAGGTAGATGGGTTCGAAACCCCGGCTCGCCGCCATGAACGCTCCTATGATCGCACCGAACTCATGGAGATGGTTGGGCGGGGTCGTGACGATCATCCGTGGGGCGCCTTCGACCGGCTCGATGTGACGCATGAGCGTGCCGAGCAAGCTCCGCAACTGTCCCGATATGACATGCTCGTGGGAAATCTTGAGCTGACCCTGATGCCATGCTTCACCGATGCGCCTCATGAGCGGAACGATCACCTCGAGCGTGAGCTTCATGGGCGGAAGGATCGCCGCGGTTCGCGTCAGAATCGACTCCGCTCTTCGTGTGTCGAAGTCGAAGATCGCTTCGAGGTAATCCTCGATGATCGAGTCGTAGAGGGAGCCACTGTCGCCGGGCTCGGTTGGCAGATTACCGATGATCTGCTTGAGGCGTTCATCTGGAAACCCTGCGACTTGCCCAATCGAATGTCCGAGCTCGACGGCTTTGCGGAGAAGCACGAGTCGCCGAACCTGGCCTCCAGAATATCGCCGTTTGTTGCCTTCGGTCCGCTCCGGCCTGACCGCTTGATACCGGCGCTCCCACACACGGATGGTGTCGGCGGTGAGACCTGTCAGACGCGATACGACCCGCATCGGATAAAGGCCGGGAAGCTCTGATACCGTCGTGGTCATGGTGAAAAAAGAGATGGTACAGGGCAGGAGGTCAAGCTGCGGGAGAACACGAACTCGCCTGAGAGTGGATGAGGTGGTGGTGATACATCCATGTTTCGCATTCCCTTGAGCTCACACCTGCCCTGTACCGAGCTGTTTGAGATGACCGACACATCGGTGCCAAGTCATCTCGGAGTGCACGCAGTTACGGAATCAACACCGCATCGATGACGTGAATGACGCCGTTCGATGCCATGATGTCTGCCTTGACGACGTTGGCTTGATTGACGTGGACACCGGAGGCGTCCGAGGTGATCGCCAACGCCTCGCCTTCGACGGTATCTGCGGAAGAAAGGTTGACGACGTCGGCTGCCAACACCTTCCCTTGAACGACATGGTAGGTGAGAATGGAGACGAGCTTGGCTTTGTTCTCCGGGAGCAACAGGCTGTCGACCGTGCCCGCAGGAAGAGCGGCAAACGCCTCATCGGTGGGCGCGAACACTGTGAAAGGCCCCTCTCCTTGCAGAGTCGCCACCAAGTCTGCCGCCTTGAGAGCTGCAACAAGCGTGTTGAAGTCGCCAGCAGTGACCGCGACGGTCACGATATCTGGGTCCGCTGCCATGTCGGTCACCGTGCTCTTTGCGGCCGTGGTAGTCTCCTTGGTGGCATCCTTGGAGCAGCCGAGCAGGATTGTCAGGACGAGCAAGGGGCTCAGAAGTAAGCGTAATCGCATGAGTTTTGTTCTCCAGTGAATCACGGGAAGGAAACCCTCCCGGGATGAGTTTCTGTCTATATGTTGTCGAGGTTTTGCGAGTCAATCCCTAGACAAGGGAAATTACGCAGACTGGACGCCGCCGGTCTGAACTCTACGGTTCCGAGGACTAGAAGCTGCTGTCGAGCCCGATGCAAGCCGCCCCCCCGATTCGCATTCGCGCCCTGACCGAAGAGCCTGTTCGCTCCGATGGAGGGCATGTCCTCTATTGGATGGTCGGATTTCGGAGACCCGGTTGGAACTTCGCTCTACAGCACGCGGCGGCATACGCGGCCGACCTCGATAAACCGCTCATCGTCCTCGAAGCCCTGCGCCTCGGTTACTCCTGGGCGAGCGACCGTTTCCACCAATTCGTTCTCGATGGAATGCGCGCCCACGCGGCGCACTTTGCGGAGAAGAACGTGTTGTACTTTCCCTACGTCGAGCAGGAGTCGGGCGACGGGCGGGGTCTTCTCGAAGCGCTCGCGACGAATGCGTGCGTCGTGGTGAGTGACGATTATCCGACGTTCTTCATCCCAAAGATGCAGCGGGCGGCCGCCGCGCGCCTCAGCGTCCGCTTCGAAGTCGTCGACAGTAATGGTCTCTTTCCAATGAGGGCCACGGACCGCGTATTCAGCAGAGCCTTCGATTTCCGTCGCCACCTGCAGCGCGAGCTAAAAAAGCATCTCGACACACGCCCGCTCCCCGATCCGCTCGAGGGCTTGACCGCCAAGGCCAAAGACGAGAGTGGGACTCCTTTTGCGGTGGCACGCGAGACGTGGGGACTGGCTTCCGAGGACCAACTCTGCGGCAAGACGCTAGGCTCCCTGCCGCTCGATCACTCCGTGCCAGTGGCTGCCTTCGAGGGCGGCTTCACGGCGGGCGAGCTCCGCATCCAAGAATTCCTCAGCGGGAGCATCGATCGATATGCTGAGGAACGAAATCACCCAGACGCCGATGCAGCCAGCGGTCTGTCGCCTTGGTTGCATTTCGGCCACGTCTCGGCGCACCAGATCTTCGCCGAGCTCGCCGAAAACGAAGGCTGGACGCCGGAGCAAACCTCCGAGAAGGTCAACGGGGCCCGCGAGGGCTGGTGGGGGATGAGCGCCAACGCTGAATCCTTCCTAGACGAGCTCGTCACGTGGCGTGAGCTCGGCTTCAACATGTGCGCTCACCAGGCCGACTACGACCAATACGAGTCGCTTCCCAATTGGGCCCGCCAGACGCTCGAAGAGCACCAAGACGACCCTCGCCCGTACCTCTACTCGCTCGAGCAGCTCGAGTCGTCCGAGACTCACGATCCGATCTGGAACGCGGCTCAAACCGAGCTTCGTGAAACCGGAAGACTCCAGAACTATCTCAGAATGCTGTGGGGAAAGAAGATCCTCGAGTGGTCACCCAGCCCGCGCGATGCGCTTACCGCCATGGTCGAGCTGAACAACAAGTACGCGGTCGATGGTCGAGACCCAAACAGCTACTCGGGCATCTTCTGGGTGCTCGGTCGCTATGATCGCGCGTGGGGACCCGAGCGCGCGATCTTCGGTAAGATCCGATACATGAGCTCGGAAAACACCAAGCGAAAGCTACGCATGGCCGACTACCTCGCCCGATTTGGAGGCCAAGGCGATCTTTTCGAGGGCGAACCGTGATCTCGATCTTCGTCTCCGCGCTGCGACGATCTTGACAACGCCGCTCATGCTCCGTCAGATGAGACAGCGGACCAAGAGGAGGCTCCCATCGCCAGAAAGGCACAACGGAAGCGCAGGCGAGCGGCTTTGCGCCAGCGACGACCTCAGACCCTCGGGCTTCCGCCGGGAAGCATCATGCCGCCTCCTGGCGAGCCCGCTCCGGTCATTCGGGTCATCTCCTATGATGCAGACCGGTTCGACGTGCGCTCGGTGGAACACGTTTCGGATCTGCAATCGTTTCGGAAGGCGGGTGCTAGAGTCGTTTGGATCAACATCGACGGTCTCGGCGACTCGGAGACGTTCACGAAGCTAGGCGAGCTCTTCGGTCTTCACCCGCTGGCTTTGGAAGACGTCGTCAACCTCCATCAGAGGCCGAAGCTCGAGGGCTACGGCGATGTCGACTTCATCGTCGTTCGCATGCCGTCTTTGATCCCGCATCTCGATCTGGAGCAGGTGAGCATGTTCGTGGGGGAGGGATTCCTGATCACCATCCAAGAGAAGCCCGGGGACTGCCTCGACGGCTTGCGTGACCGAATCAGGAACAACAAGGGCCGGGTCCGCCGCTACGGCAGCGCCTACCTCGCCTACGCCGTGCTCGATTCGATCGTCGAGACGTTCTACCCGGTGGTGGAGAGCTACACCGACCGGCTCGAAGAGCTCGAAAGCCGAGTGCTGGCGCGGGCGACCGAGAACGTGGTCTCCGAAATCCATTCCATTCGTCACGATCTGCGCCTCCTGCGGCGAGCGGTGTCGCCGATGCGCGAGGTCTTGAGCGCCTTGGCCCGAGCAGACGGCGCCGATCCTCGCGATGACACGCACGTTTTCCTACGCGACTGCCACGACCACACCGTGCAGCTCCTCGAGGCGGTCGACATGAACCGTGAGCTCGCTTCGAGCTTGATGGAGCTTCATCTCTCGAACATGAGCATGCGGATGAACGAGGTGATGAAGGTGCTGACGATCATCGCCACGATCTTCATCCCCCTCGGCTTCATTGCGGGGCTCTACGGCATGAACTTCGACGCGAGCATCTCACCCTGGAACATGCCGGAGCTCCACTGGCGTTACGGCTATCCACTCGCACTCGGTCTCATGGGTGCTACGGCGGCTGGGCTGGTGCTCTTCTTTCGCTCGAAGGGCTGGGTTGGCGAGCCCAAGGACGAACCCCCCGCTTCATGAGGTGGTTTCACTCCGAATTGCGGGTTTGCCGGCGACGGACAGGTCCCCAGTCGCCATAGCCGTCGTCCTCTTCCTCTTCCTCATCGTCGGCACTCAAAGCCAGGTCGGCGACATCGGCCTCGACCGAACCAAAGGCTTCCAGATCCCAGGCCTCGTCGGCGTCGGCGAACATCGCCTCGTCCGGCTCTCCCCATGGATCTTCGCCAAACCAGTCGAGCTCGCCTCGTGAGGGTCGAATTCGGCCGCGCTTCGTTCTGTCTGTTCGCATCGGCATGATGGTCCTCCCTTTCCCTTTGGGAACGTCACCACGCCGGCAAGGAGCACGTAGCGTGCCATCGTGCCAAACTCCCTCATGGGCGGCCGGCGTGGGTTCGAGAGTGCAGAAGTTGCACTGCCTTCTCTCAACGAGGATGCAGAAGCTGCACTAAACACGACCTGCCGGAGTTGCCCGTCCCATGGCCCTCTTCAGGCTCGTCTTGCGCGCGCGGGTCGGCATGCTGTTTGCTTGCTGGTCGAGGCGACGAGGAGAAGGATCTGATGAGACCCCCGAGGGCCGGTTTGGTCAGCCCGGAAGTCTTGAAAGAAATCCGCTTGGATAATCGAGCGCTTCTACGCGCGACGGAAAGCATACAGGCCAGCATCGAAACGGGACGGTTCGACGAAGCAGCGCCCATCGCTGCCGAGCTTGGCAAGGTCCTTCGAAAGCATCTTCTGCTCGTGGAAGGTTTGCTCGACGTCGTGAGCCCGGACGACATCTCACCGTTCAGAGCGCGGAGGTGAAGCCTCAGGTCTCCTCGCCCTTGGGGTTGCGCTTCGTGAACCCCCACTCCTGAAGTCGGTACTGAACGGTTCTCTTGCTGATCCCGAGAATCGCAGCAGCCTTCGTTGGGGAGCCTCCCACGGCCGCGAGCGTCCTCATGATCGTGTATCGCTCGACCTCCTCCAAGGTGACCCCTGGCACGAGGAGGCTCAAAGGCTCGGCATGCAGATCGTGCGGCCCGATGGGTAGATCCTCCATGCTCACGACATCCTTGTCGGTGAGAACGACCGCCTGTTCGATGGCATGCTGCAGCTCGCGCACATTACCCGGCCAGGGATACGCAAGCAGCGCCTCGCGCGCGCGAGGCGTGAAGCCGTGCACCTGCTTGCCATTCTCGTCGGCGTAGAGACGCAGAAAGTGGTCCGCCAACAGGGGAATGTCGCTTGGTCTCGCCCGCAGCGGAGGCACTTCGAGCACGACTACCTTCAGACGAAAGTAGAGATCTTCGCGAAATCTCCCGTCGTCGACGAGAGATCTCAAGTCACGGTTCGTCGCTGCGACGACCCGTACGTTGACGCGCACGGTTTGGTTACCTCCGACGCGTTCGAGCTCACGCTCCTGCAGGAACCGAAGGAGCTTCACCTGAACCGAAAGCGGCATTTCGCTGAGCTCGTCGAGAAACAGCGTGCCTCCATCGGCCTGCTCGAAGCGACCTCTGCGGAGCGTGACCGCTCCGGTGAACGCCCCCTTTTCGTGCCCGAACAGCTCCGACTCGAGCACGCTTTCGGCAAGCGCTGCGCAGTTCAGTCGAACCAGGGGTCCCTTCTTCCGAAGCGAGTGCTCGTGTATCGCCTTGGCAATCAGCTCTTTGCCCGTTCCCGTCTCGCCCTGGATCAGCACGGTAGAGCGGCTTTTGGCAGCCTGAAGCATCCGGTTGAAGAGACGTTGCATCGCGGGGTGAGCCCCGATGATGTGGTCCTCGCGAGTCGTTGGAAGCGAAGCTTTGGCCTCAGCTCGGGCGTCCATCGCATCCCTGGCATCGAGAGGTTCTCGAAGCGAAGCCTCGACGACGAGGACGAGGGCATCGGGCCGGATCGGGTGGGTCAAGCAGCGATCGGCTCCAGAGCTCCGCGCTTCGGTCGCCGTGCCTGCGGCGCCCGACTCCGCCATGGCGATGAAGACGGCAGACGGAAGAAGCGCCCGCGCTTTCTGCATGAAATCGAAGCCATCCATGCCCTCACGGGCGAGCTCGACCAGGACCACGTCCGGCATCGACCGTTCGAGAAAGTCGAGCGCTGCGACGCCGTCCGATGCCGTGTCGACGATGTGCCCAACCGAGGAGAGCTCACGCTCCATCTCCGCCTGGAGGATGGGATCGCTCTCCACGATGAGGATTCGCCCGACTTGGTTCCGGACCACGGGCGAAGGATGCCCTGCCAGCCGACCAGCGTCCACGAGAGGGCGAAAGACCGGTCGTGCGCTCATGCCTGGCCAGGCGTACCCTTGGAGGGCCTGTCGGAGAGGAGTGGATGACGACGAGCACAAAGGCAGTGGCTGTTGCGCTGATCGTGGACTTTGCGATCGGCGCCGCGAAAGCGGTGGCGCTCCTGCTGACCGGTTCGACAGCCATCATGGCGGAGCTGCTACATTCCCTGGCGGACATCACCACTCAGCTGCTGCTGGTCGTCGGAATCGTTCACTCGGGACGTGAGCCTGACGCTGACTATCCGTACGGCTTCGGTCGCTCCCGGTACATCTGGGCGATGCTGTCCGCAGCCGGTGTGTTGTTCGTCGGTAGCGGTATCTCGGTGATCCGTGGAGCGCAGCAGGTCTTGGCGCCCGAGCCTCTTCATCACTTGGGATGGGGATTCACCGTGCTTCTCTTCTCGCTGGCCATGGAAACGGCGTCGTTGACCATCGGGTTATCGGCTGTGCGACGCTCGGCCCGGACCTCGGACCAGTCCGTCGGGCAATATCTTCGAAGCGGGCCTGACCCCATGGGCGTTGCAGTCGTGCTCGAAGACTCCTCCGCCGTGCTCGGCATCCTGATCGCGTTGGCTGGGCTCGGGCTTGCGGAGCTCGCCGGAAAACCGGCGTGGGATGGTGTTGGGTCCATCGGCGTCGGCATCCTGCTTGGCGTCACCGCGGTCTTTCTCATCAACCGGAACAGACGCTTCTTGCTCGGGGTTGCTCCCCCGTCGGAGGCGATCGAACGGATGGTCGCCGTGCTCGAGCAAAACCCGGTCATCCAGCGCATTCACGACGTGAAGGTGTCGCAGCTCGGAGCGGACGAAGTTCGCTTCAAGGCTGAGGTTGCCTTCGACGGTCGCGCGCTTGCGAGGCGGCTCTTGGCCGCCAGGGACTTAGACTCGACGTGGGGCGCTCTGGACGGACCACGAGCCCTCGAACACCTGTTGATCGAGTTTGGCGCCGAGGTGACCGACGCGATCGGCGAGGAAGTCGATCGCATCGAGGAGCGACTCACCGAAGCGGCTCCCGAGGCCCGCCACGTCGATCTCGAGCCGGACTGAATCGCGGAGGCTCCTAGGACCCCGTCTTGCCCGAGAGGACTCGCGCTGGCGCCTTGAGCTCTGGCACGTCGACGTCGACCCGCACGTGAAAGAGCGCCCCCTCGAGACGCACGTCGAGGCGGCAGCGTGGTGAAGACGCCACCTGCAGCAACCCGATGCCGCCTGAGGACTGAATGTTCGAAGAATCGATCAATCGCGCCGTCAGCTCGCGGTAGAGCAAAGGCGAAGACTTGTTGGAGAGGTGCTCGTGAATGAAGCGCGCCGCGCGCTCAGCCTCGTCGACGTCCTTGACCGCGTTCACCGACGATACGGAGATTTGGGGGCGGCCTCTTTGAACCCGGTAGCGGATGAAGAGCGAGGGGCCGGGGCTCTGGTTCCAGTCGGCATGGGTGGCGACGTTGTCCACGACTTCGCGAACACTCACGATCACATCGCGAATGGCGAACGCGTCCTCGAACATTGCGCCCAGCGTCCACTTGAGCCCGAGGATGACCGACTCGGTCAACTCGGGGTTGAAGCGCAGTGGCTTGAGGAGCAAGTCATACATCACCTGGGTATCCATGGTCATGATGCCCGCCGCGTTTCTACGAGCTTCACGGGAGCGCCCGGGCTCTTGGCGATGCCGGTGATGAAGAGCCGGGACATCTTGAGGTGCTCGGATTGCTCTGGGGGCTCGGCCGCGGCGTAGATCGTGATGGCGCAGCCGTTTCCGCGCATGGCATGGAGCATCCTGTAGATTGCGTGTTGCGCGCGCGAGAGGACCTCGCCCAGTCCTTCGAGATGACAATGAACGTGAGTGACCGAGGCTTCGTTGGAAAGCTGCTCGAGACCCTCCAGGTGGCGCAGGTATCGGTCGAAGCGGTCCCCATGGCGCACGACTAGCTCTCCGACGAACCAAATCGAAAGCTCGCCCTGGCCGTCGAGCTCGTGGTCGATCCGGAGATCCGTGTTCCCGTGCACGAGAAATGTGCCGCTATCTTGCACGCCCGTTCCTCAGCTCCCCACCTCGATGCCAATCAGCGTGACGTCGTCTAGCTGTGAGGTCCGGTCGCGAAACGCGTCGAACGCACCGAGGACTCCCTCGGTGGCGGCTCGGATGCCCTTGCACTGCATCGTCTTCTCCCATGCCTCCTTCAGAGCCTCGCCGCGAAAAGTCTGCCCGGCCTCGTCATGTTGAGTATACAGGCCATCGGAGTAAAGAAACAGGCGTGTTCCGGGAGTGACCGTCAGCTCTCGCAGCTGGTAGCTCATCCCTCGGAAAAGACCGATCATGAAGCCCTCCGCGGCGGGAGGGGTCGTGAGGCCCCCTCCGGACACGATCGTGAACGGCATCTCTCCCGCCTGTGAGTATCGAACCGACACACGGTCATGGGCAGCGGCATCGAGATCCATGCAGAGGAAGCTTCCAGAGAGATCGTCGTACTTGGACGTCGCCACCTCGTTGAGTCGTTGTAGGACTTTCGCCGGATCTAAATTGCCGTGATCGAGAGCGGTGTATTCAGGCCATGCTGCAGCTGCCCGCACGGCCGCTTTCACGCCGTGGTCAACCATGTCGGCGACCAACAAACGCACGCGACTCGGGCCGAGCGAGGTGAGGTGATAGAAGTCACCGCCGACGACGTCGGCAGGACGGAACTCGACGTGCGCGGTGAGGCCAGCCGGCATCTCGAACTTGGAGAGTAATCCCGTCTGGAAATCGCGAGCGAGCTCGATATCGGACATCAGATGCTGGTGCTGCGCGCGGAGCCTGAGATGCGTGTCGAAAAGCGCTCGCTCCTGACGACGCTTGATCACCAAGTTGCGGACTCGAAGGAGGAGCTCGTCTTGAAGGAACGGCTTGAGCAAATAGTCATCTGCCCCGTAGTCGAGCCCGCGTAGCTTGGTCTCCTCCCCCGCGCGAGCGGTGACCAGGACGACCGGGGTCCGCGAGAGCCGGCCACCCCCTCGCTTGATCGCTTTGCACATGTCGGCGCCCGACATCACGGGCATCATGATGTCGGACACGACTAGGTCGGGGTCCCACTCTCTGGTTTGGCGCAACCCATCCGCGCCATCCCTGGCCGTTCTGACGTCGTAGTCGACGCTGAGAAGTGAGGAAAGGTATCTCCGCATGTCCGGAGTGTCGTCGACGACGAGCACGCGAGCCTTTGCGCCGCCGAGATCCAGGGGCGTTGGCAGCCAATCACTCTCTTCAACGGCAGATCCGAAATCGGCCGTCCCCTGGGGCGCAGGATCGGGAGGCGGCTCACGCTCGGACGCCTCCTCGAGCTCGAAGCGAAAGGCGGCGCGACGGGGCGCCTCGGAGCCCCTTGCGCGCGCCCCACGTGGACTGTCTTGGACGTGGCCCGGCGGCAGATGCGCCTTCCCCGTGGGCATTGAAACCCGGAAGGTCGTGCCCTCTCCGAGCTCGCTCTTCACGTCAATCGTCCCGCCGTGAAGCTCTACATAGCTCTGAACGAGGGCGAGACCGATGCCCGTTCCGGGGTATTGGCGGGTTTCGGAGGTGTCGGCTTGCGCGAACCGGTCGAAGATCATCCAAAGCTTGTTTTCGGGGATCCCAACGCCCGTATCGCTTACCAGAATCTCGGTCGATTCCTCAGCCTCGCTCACGGATACCACGATCCGGCCGCCAGGGTTCGTGAACTTGAACGCGTTCGAAAGCAGGTTGAGGATCACCTGCTCGAACTTCTCGCGATCGATGTAGAGCCAACGTGGTCCTGGCGGAGCTGCCATGACGATCTTCAGCCCTTTGGTTTGAGCGGCATCCTCGACCTCGCCAACGATGTCGGAGACGAGCTCGACGACATCTTCTTTGCTGAACTCCGCTTGCATCGCCCCGGACTCGATCTTGGCCAAGTCGAGGAGCTGATTGATGACGCGCAGCAACCGAAGCTGATTGCGATGGAGCGCCTGGAGATGTTGCTCCTCGTCCGGCGGGTGTTCCTTCTTGAGCAACGACTCCAACGGCCCGAGCGACAAAGTCAACGGCGTCCGCAACTCGTGCGACACGTTCGCGAAAAAATCGGTCTTGAGCTGATCGAGCGTCTTGAGCTGCTCATAAGCGTACTCGAGAGAAACCTTCGTGAGCTCGAGGCTTCGGTTGGTCTCGAACTCCCGCTGTTGAATCCGATAGCGAAGTTGCTGCGCCACGACGCTGATGATCGCCATTCCGAAGAGAAAGCCCAAGTGGATGATGAAGGTGTTCCGGCTCTTCAAATCGACCACGCCAAAAAGGAGCGGCACGAGGAACGATGCGAAGATGAGCACCACGTAGAGCACTGCCGTCTTGAGAGGCCACAGCGTGACCGCGCCGACACCGACGATGATGAATACGAGCGTGAGAAAGAAGTCCGAATGATAGCCCTGGTGAAGCGACATCAAGATGATGCTGTACCAACCACAGATCAGAAACGCCCCTACCGTGAGGGCATCGACGTGGTGACGCGTCCAAGCCTCGTCCCGGAAGGCGAGGACTGCGACGACCGCAAGGACCAGCAGGCAGATCGCTCGAAAGCCCTGGAGCAACGAAAAATGCTCGGGGACGACGTAGTACTCGACCACCGCGAACGACGACACGACGACGAACGCGACGACGGATGCCGCTCTCAGGCCCTGGATGTTCGTTCGGCGGCGAAGGTCGTCGAACGAAGGAGCGTCTGGGAGACCGCGATCCACTTCAGGCTGGTTTCCGGTAACCAAAGGCTGTGCCATCGGCGAGCGCCAACATTGCTTCGCGTACTTCGTCCGGCCAGTCGATCACGCTTGGTTTCGAACCTCGTTCGACCTTGGCCCAGGTGACCAGGCTCTGACCTGCGGCGATCTTGGTGGCACCACCCGGCTCCGCCCGAAAGAACTCGAAGCTGAGTCGCGCGCCGCGTTGGTAGAGCTCTTCCAAGCTCATCAGGACACGGACCGCATCGAACGGCATCGCGTCGCGAAGCTGGCTGATCCTCGTGGTTGCGCGGTGCAGCTCCCCGTGAGCGCCCCGGTTCTCGAAAAGGTGCGGAGCGAGGGAGTGAAAGAAGTGGTCGGTCACACGGCCCTGCCAGACGCTGTAGTTGGCGAAGTAGATGTTGCCGACGACGTTCGAGTCTTCCTGCGAGGTCGCAAAGGTCTCCTCTGTAAGCCAGGCTCCGGGCTGTGGTCCGGGGGCCTTGATGAAGAGAGGCTCGCCGAGATCGAGATCCGGCTCGGGACCCTTGGTTGGCTCAGTCGCATCGTCTCCCATGTCTTTTAGGAAACGATACAGAAACTCGGGCCAGTGCGTCGAGGCAATGACGCCGTGTTGGATTGCTTTCACGGCAGAGATGCGCATCCGAGTCCAAGCGACCATCTCCGGCTCGCCAGTCGGAAAAGGTATGCGCCACCATTCGAAGATGTTTCCGGCGTCCCCCTTGTTCACGTATTCCATCCAGTATCGGCCTTCGATGAGATCGTTGCGCTGCGGCACCTTGAAGATGCGGGTCTCGCACTCGTTGGTCGCGGACATCACCTGGTTCGACCCGAGCATCTCCAGGATGCCTTGGTAGACGCCGGGGGTGTTCATTCCGCCCCACTCGCGAAGCTTGCCTGCCCATCGAAAGTAGCTCGTGAAGTTGAGCGACCCGCTCGGCGACGAAGAATCCTGGGCGCTCAACGGAAAGCGGCAAAAGAACGCGGTCTGTCCCTCGAGCCCGTAACCTGGGACATCGCGGTAAAAGACACCTCCATCCCACGGTTGCGGCCGGTTCACCTGGGTTCGTGCGTCACGGGGGGCCGCAATCTTCCCGACCGACGTCACCGGCTCCGAGCTGCGCATTGCGAGTTGCTCGGCGCTGGGCCATTCCGGACGCCTCGAAAGTACGCGGGCGCGGTAGCCGCCAAGCGATTCGATTGGCAGGCCATCGCTGCTGACGGACGCCACGGTTCCGACGTAGGTATCGCCTTCCTTGCCGTCGATGGTCGCTTTGCAGATTCGGCTGACCATCGGCGCCGGACTGCACTCTTCGATCCTCCAGTGATCGATTCGAACGGGAAGGCATTGATCGGGAACCACACAGAGCTGAAGGCTTTGCAGCAGCGCATCGCGGAAATAGGGGTCGCCGAGCAGCCATGTCTCGCCGGAGAAACCTTGCGTCGCCGCGAACCTGCAATGTTTCGCATCGAGCTCATAAACCTCCTCGATGCGCTGAAAGGATTTGCCCTGGAAGAGCACTGACCCGTATAGGTGTCTCCTCGGTCGAATCGGTAGCGCTTCACCGAGTGCTTCCGCGGTCCGGGAGGACGGCGCCGTCACCCCTCCGACGACGAAGCAAGCCGAGAAGTGCGCTTGTCCGAAGCCCGTCTGTTCGGATCGGATCTCGGCTCGGACGCGTTGCCCATCGGAGGCTGCCTCCTCGACACGCGCCTGGACCTCGATCACCAAGCCGCGATCGGGGTGCACGAGGAGCGGCCGTGCGAGCTCGACGTCTTCGATCCGCAGCGGGAACGGAAGCACGGATCGGCCGATGACGTGCGCGACTGCCTGGGCCATCGCTTCGAGGCCGAAGACCGCCGGCAACAGATGGGAGCCCTCGTAGACGTGATCGCGGATGTAAGGATCTCGCTCGAGGTCGAGCTTGGTCCGGCAGATCAGCTCGCGATCCGGCTCGAGTGCGAGGATCTTATCGATGAACCGATGCGCCCTTGGCAATGGAGGCAGCACCGGCTGCCACGTATCGACGCTGCCCAAGCGCGCGGTGACGATGACTTCCCTCACGCCTGGGTCCCGCGTCACGAGCTCGACGAAACGTGCTGCGCCCTCTGCGACGGGAATCGCTTCGATCCCGAGCTTGGCGAGTCGCTCGATGCTGCCGAGCTTGGCTCCCATCCCCACCTCGTCCCAGATGCTGTAGCCGAGCGACAGAGCTTCCAGCGACGGATGTCGGGCCGCAAACCGGCCGAGGCTGCGGTCGAGGCTCTGATTGGCGAACGCGTACCATGCATTGTGCGGCATTCCGATCACGCCGATGACTGAGGTCAGGGCAACGAACATCTTGGGGGGCGCATCGTCGAGGGCGTCGAAGAGATGCATGGCGCCAGTCACCTTGGGCGAGATCTCGCGCAGGACCTCCGAGACATCGGGCTCTTCGACGCGTCGCGGATGGTTCAGCCCAGCACCGTGAACGACGACGTCGAGCGCGCCGAAGTCGCGGCGAATGCCGGTGATGAGCCGCGCGACCTCCCGCCGTTCGCTGAGGTCACACTGACGATAATCGCACCGAAGACCCTCGGCTTGGAACCTGGCTAGGGTCTCACGGATTTCTTCGCCGTCGCCCGCTCGTGACTCCTGGTCTGGCACGGGCGAGCTTCCGACCAGCACCATGAGCGCACGAGTCTCGCGAGCCAACGCCAGGGCGCACTCGGCGGTGATGCCCTTTGCCCCGCCGGTGACCAAGACCACGTCATCGGCGCCGATGGCGGTCCTGCGAGGCCGGTACGACGCGCGGCTCTGCAGGCGCGGCTTGGCGACGAGGCGCCGCCCCTCGGCATCGTAACGAACCGACGCGAACGCCCGCTCGTCTGCGAGCTCTCCGATGACTGCATCCGCGATGCGAGCCGGCAGTGCCTCCGCGTGCTCGACCTCGATCGAACGCACACGAAGCCTCGGGCGCTCCAGGTGAACCGTTGCCGCAAACGCGTCCGGCGACCACTCGTAGCGGCCTTCCCCCGCCGGCTCTGAGGAGTACACCCGCAACCATGCGACGCTCCCGACTTGCTCGCGTACGTCCTTTCTCGATGGTAGTGCTCGCGCACCGCTCGTGAGCAGCTCGACCACCTCGTGCAATGAGTCGACGTCACGGAGAGCGGCCGTTCTCGTGCTGAGGATCAGTACATGGTCAAAAGGCGTGTTGTCGCTCGAGGCAGCCCTCGCGTCAGACACGTGAACGTCGACGCCTCGGGCCACGAGCTCGCGCGATACGTCGAGAACGAGGGCGTCATGTGGATCACGAGCCAACAGCAACGTGCGGCCGGCCTGCACACCGCGGCCCTCTCCTCCCGCGCGCAACGGCTCTTCGTCCCATTGAAGCGCGAAGTTTCCCACCCAGGGCTTGGTCTTGCGTCCGTCCTTCGCCACCGCGCCATCGCTTTTCGAGTCGGCGACGACCACCGACCCGGGAGAAGCTTCGAGCTGCTCCAAACGCTCGACGAGCTCCCCGAGAGTCGCGTCGGCAAACTGCGCTGCGTCGAACGTCTCGGTAATTCCGAGCTGATCGGCCACGTCGGAGACTAGCTCGACGGTCTTGATCGAATCGAGATGCAGATCGTCCACCAGCCGCAGCTCGAGCGTCAAGCTCTCGACTGGAAAGCCGGTCTGCTCGCCCACTGCGGCAAGCACTGCGCAGCGAGTAGCGGACTTGGGGACGACCTGCGACTCCCGAACCTGCTGGTTCGGAGACTCCTGCGACGCGTTGGGAGCGCCGGACGGCGAAGGATACAACCTGAGCGCAGGCCGGGTAGGTTCGAAAGGAATGGCCGTCACCGACGGGGCGATCTCATCGGCGAACGGTCGCTCGCACGGATTTTCGATGAACTTCCGTTCCGACGCGGGAACGAAGGGCCTGCACAACCGGTTTTCGTAGAGTGTCTCCAAACGCAGCCGGTGACCATGGGCGAAGAGCGCCGCGACGGCCACGTTGAGATCCTGGTCCTCCGCAGGGCGAGACTCGATAGGAAAACAGCGCAACCGTTCCTCGCTGACGATGCGTTTCACGAGTCCGCTCAACACGCGCCCGGGGCCTACCTCGAGAACGAGGCTACACCGACTCGACATCTCGCGCGCCAAGGTGACGAAGTCGACCTCGGCGCACATCTGACGCGAAAGGTAGTCTCGAATCGATACCCCGGCGCGAATCTCGGCGCCGTCGATCGCGCTCAGCATCGGCGTGTGGAGGGGGTCGGAGACATCGGGGAAGTCGTCGGCTTCACGCAAAGAGGTCGATGCAGCACGGAAATGCGCCGAATGAAATGCGCCAGAGACGTCGAGCAGCACGGCGACAATCGACCGCGCCTTCGCCGCGCGGACGAGGCGTTCGACCGCGTCACGATCCCCGGAGACGACGGTCTGCGAGGGCGCGTTGAGATTGGCGATCGCGCAGTAACCGGAGGCCTCCTCGATCAACTCTTCGGCCTCCTGGCGGCCGCACGACAGGTTGGCCATGGCGCCGGGAGCATCGGCGTCGGCCATCAGGCGACCTCGTCTCGCTGCGAGCTGGATCAGCGACCGCTCGTCAAACGCTCCTGCCGCGTGAAAGGCACTGAGCTCGCCCAGACTGTGGCCGCCGACTACGGCTGGGGACACGCCGAGCCGTGCGAGATGCTTCAACCAGAGCACGCTCGCAAGACAGATCGCGGGCTGCGCATGTTGCGTTTGACGAAGCAGACGGCGCCAACCGAGAACCTGCTCGTGGTCGAGGGCGCGCTCGAGCGGCCGGAAGATCAAGGGTGTGATCGCCGGCTCACCAAGCTCGGCTAGCCACTCGTCGGCCCGTTCTACGAAGCGCTTCGCCCAGTCGAAACGCCGAACGAGCTGGCGCGCCATGCCGAGCTGCTGAGAGCCCTGGCCCGGAAACAGAAACCCAACGTTCGCACGTGGGGCTCCGTTCGCGACCCATGCACGAGCGTTGCCCTCCGGACAGCAACGCGTCACGCCTCGGGCAGGGGGTTCGCGGCGAAGAGCGTCGAGGACCTCCGCGAGACGCTGCTCGAGCTCGTCCGGATTGCGTGCGACGACTGCAGCCCGAGCACTCACGTCGAACTTTGCTTCCGCTGAAAGCTCCGCCGCGAGGTCGGCGAGCTCGCCCATGCTCAGCCCCTCCGACCGCCTGATGACGTCTCCCACGCGCGTTTTCAATGCATCCATTCCGTCTGCAGCCATGACGAACAGCTCGCTTCCCTGGGCGGAGGAAAGCAACGCTTCTTCATCGACCGATGGCGTGAGTCGCGAAGCCGGCGGATCGCCAGACTCCAGGGTGACGTGGGTGTTGATCCCCCCGAAGCCCATTGCGGACACGCCAGCCCGAATCACGGCATCCGGAGATTCCACGTGCCCCTCGAGAAGCGGGTAGAGCACCCGCGCCTCGTCATCGAAGGTCGGGTTCGGGTCGATGCAGCCCGAAGTCGGTGGCACCACGCGCCTGTTCGCAGCAATGACGGCTTTGATGAAGCCTCCGATCCCCGCGGCCGCCTTCGTGTGACCCACGATCGACTTGAAGGAGGTGATCCCGCAGCTTCTCGGGCGCTCGGCGCCGTACGCCTTCATCGCCTGGGCGATCGCTTTGAGCTCGACCGGATCGCCCGCGGGGGTTCCGGTGCCGTGACCCTCGACGAAGTGCAAAAGCTCGGGCGAGTAGCCCGCGCGCTTGTAGGCCCTCCGAATCGCCAGCGCCTGTCCGTCCACACTCGGCGCGGTGATTCCGCCTTTGCCATCGGAGGAAACCCCCCACCCCCTCACGACCGCGTAGACGTAGTCACCATCGGCACGGGCGTCGAAGAGCCGTTTGAGCACGACGAAGCCGCAGCCCTCGCCCGGCACGAAGCCGTTGGCGGCGCGATCGTAAACCCGCATCTCGGTCGGGCTCAGCGCGCCGACTTTGGCAAAGCCCACGAGCTCGAACGGGTCGAGGCTGATGTCGACCCCGCCGACCAATGCCACGTCGAGGTCTTCGTCCCGCAGAGCGCTTGCAGCGGTGGTCACTGCCAGAAGCGAGGAGGCGCACGCGCCATCGACGACGTAGCCTCCGCCTCGAAGATCCAAGAAATTGCAGATGCGCCCCGCGATCGTGTTCGACAACGCGCCCGCCAGAGTGTCTTCGTCGACGGGTGGAAAGACCGACTTGAAATACGATTGCGTCGAGCTGACGAGATCGTCGGTCGCGTTCGCGGCGAGACCTTCATGTCGCGCCGCCGCCCGAATCGTTCGCTCGATGAAGGGCCATCGCACGCGAAGGCTCGACGAACGGCTTTGCTCGCCCGTCAGCGTGTTGCCGACGACGACTCCGGTGCGATCTCTTGGAAGGGTCTCCCGGCCGTACCCCGCGTCGCTCAGCGCCTGCAACGCAACCTCGAGCGCAAGCCAGTGCGCGATGTCGGTGCCTTCGAAGGTTCGCCGAGGAATGCGCCGCCCGATCCAATCGAACTCGAAGCCATCGATGACCGCCGCGTTGCGCCCGTAGGTCTTGTCGGGCGCACGCGCCTCCGGGTCGTAGTACGATTCGAGCGGAAGCCGCGCCCGCGGCAAGCGGCGAAACGCCTGTCGGCGGCCGAGGACGTTTTCCCAAAGCCGGGAGGGCCTGGGGGCGTCGGGGTACCAACAGCCGAGTCCTATCACAGCGATCGCATCGTCCGGAACGGGTAGTTTTCTCATGAACGTCTTGGGCCTCTCCATCCTTCAGCTCGAGTGGTCATCGTGGCGCTCGCTTTCCGCTTATTCGCCGGGACTGCTTCTGCAATGCGCCGAGCTCGTGGAATCCGCCGAATCGCACGCCGTGTTTCGGCGCTTGAGGCCACGGTCCACGCCCGCCCAACACCAGGGCGACGTCTCGTTCACGGCAGACGCCGCCCACGGCCGCTTCGACTTGACGAAGCAAAGCCGGGTCGAGACAGCCTTCAGACGCGGACAGACCTACCATTCGGATGCGTTCGTCTGAGCGCACCTCGTCTGTGATCGCTTCGGTCGGAGTCCACGCGCCGAGCCACTTGGATGTCCAGCCCAACTCGCGAAGGCAAAGCTCCGCGAGCGAGAGGCCGAGCGTGTGCCCCTCGGACTGCACACAGGCCAGAAGACAGATGGGGGCGTTCGGCAACAACGGAAGTGACTCGGTAATTCGCGCGAGCGCGCGCGCCAGGCGCTCCGAGGCGATGTGCTCTTGGCCGATCGTCAGCTCACCCCTCGCCCATCGGAGGCCGATCTCGGTCAGGACGGGATCGAGCTCTTCGGCGACCTGGCGCCAGGAGGCCACGCGTCCACGCGCCCGCAACAACGAAAGCTCGTGACTCATCTCGGACAAGAGGATGTCGATCCAACGAGCCACCCCGTCGATCGCCGGCTCCTCGTGGCTTTGAAGTCGGGCGAAATGCTCCAACGCCCCACGCGTGAATCTTCGGTGTCCGCCCGCGGTGCGGACACAGGGAAGCAGACCGGTGTCCGCCCAACGTTTCACGCTCGTCGGCCCGACCCCCATGAACCGTGCCGCTTGCGCTGTGCTCAGGAGGTCCGCCACTCAGCGGAGAATACGAACGAATTGGTCGACTTTCAATCCTCTTGAAAAGATTGAACTTTCTTGGCGTGCCGAAACCGAGTCTCGGAAGAGCTTCGCGATGCAGGCTCCAAACCGTCCGTGGCGGGGGAGAATGGGCCCGGTGGGTCCCCACTCGAGGCGGTTTTAGACCGGTCGGAAGAGCGCAGGGACGATTTCGGCCAAAACGATTCGCCCCGAGCGCCTAGCTTTCCGCTGCGCCCCTAACCGGGGATCGCTGATACCGTCCCGACGCGACATGAGCCAATCAAGGAAATCCCTCGGTCCGGCGTTTCCGCTCTCCATGGTCACGTTCCTTGGCGACCCCCTCCGAAAACAGCTCCTTCGCGTCGACGAGCAACGGGTGATGAGACTCGCAGAGCGCCTGACGGGGCTCGACGACTACGGCGATGGCGGTTTTCGTAGACGATTGGAGGAGACGATCGAGACCGCGCTTCGAACCGACTGGAACACGCTCGGCCGCTTCGGGCTTCGCTACATCTTGCACTGGCACCTGACCAACCGTCTGCGCATCGTAGAGCTCCTCAAGCAACGGCCCGAGCTCGAGGAGATCGAGATCGAACGGCCGCTCGTGATCACCGGCTTGTTCCGAACCGGAACCACGTTTCTCCACAACGTCTTGGCAGCCGACCCGAATAATCGCGTTGGACGCATGTGGGAGCTCGCTCATCCCGTGGGTCGCAAGCACGACTTGCTGGGCGACGCGAAGTGGCGGCGCTGGCGCGCAGGGCACGAGGTCGCGATGGACGAGATCATGATCCCAGAGCAAGCCGAGGCACACGTCGTCACCGTAGAGGCCTACGAGGAGGACTTCTTTTTGCTGGAGAACGACATGGCCATCATGAAGCTCTTCGTCGGCCTCGGCGATTTCGAGTACGCGAAACGGATGCTCGCCTGGGACATGGTCGAACCGTACCAGTGGCACAAGCGGCAGCTTCAGATCCTCTGGGAGCAGCGATCGGCGAAGCGGTGGCTTTTGAAATGCCCCTGGCATCTCTGGAATTTGCATGCGCTCTTCGCGGTCTACCCGGATGCGCAAGTGATCCAGACGCATCGAGGTCTCGTCGACGCCATCGGCTCTCAGTGCAGCCTGAGCGCACGCATCGCAGCGAAGTTTCAGCGTACCTTGAGCCTCGATGACTTGGGGAGCTTCTGGCTGGATTACTCTCGAATAGGCATCGAGCGTGGCCTTCGGGCGAGGGGCGCAATTCCTGAATCGCAGGTCTACGACGTGCGTCTCAAAGACTTTCTTTCCAGCCCACTCGACGTGACCGAGGACATTTACGCGAGGTTCGGCCTGCCTTTCGATGGCGCCCTCGCCCGGCGACTGGTGGCGCGCATCGCCGAGGAGCCAACGGCCCAACTTGGCGAGCACGACTACGACATCGCCGACTATGGGCTCACCGAAGACCGAATCGAGGGCACATTCGAAGGCTACCGCCAGCGCTTCTCCGTCTAACCTCTTTCGCTCTCCCGTTCGGTTTGCGAGGGCACTCGAGCGATGGCAATCCGGTAGAATTCATAGCCGTGCATGATGCGGTCGACCTGAGGGATATACCTCGCCCGGTAGTCGGCGCTTCCGATGTCTTGCTCGAGCTGCAGGCCGCGACCGCTCAGGAAGCTTGCCAAGGCGGCCGGGTCTAGGCCGAACGTCCATTGTTCGCCGGCTGCTTTCAACGTCGCGCGGAGACGCTCCGTCCCGGCAAACGCCCGCGGTTCGTCTATCACGGCGCGATCGACGTAGGTGAAGAGGAGAATGCTCCCTGGGGCTGCCCGGGCGCACCATCGAAGCGTGGTATCGACGGCCGCCTCAGTCAGATAAGTGGTCACCCCCTCCCAGAGAATGAAGGTTGGTGCCTGTTCGGACCAGCCGGCGGCCTCCATCGCGCGGTCGAGATCGCCCCACTTGAAATCGATCCCCACGAAGCGAACCTCGGAAGGAACGTCGACCGAAGCACGGGCGAGGATGATTTGCTTCCTCGCAAGCGTATCAGGGTGGTCGACCTCGAATAGACTCAGCCTCGACAAATCGTCCAGTCTGTAGGCGCGGCAGTCGAACCCGGCGCCGAGAATCACGAGCTGCTCGATTCCTCGGCCGAGCGCGGCCTCGATCGTGTCGTCGATGAAACGCGTGCGTGCGACGGCAGAGGAACGTGCGCCCGCCCAGCGTCGATCGATGAAGCAGGCGAGGAGGTCCGCGACGCCTGGCACGCGGCACAGCGCCACGACCGCGCGAAGAGACGGCCTCAAGAAGCTCCGTGCAAAAGGGTCCTCGAACAGCCGTCTCCGAGCTGGAAGGGCCGACTCGATCGCGCGAAACAGCGCCACGTATTCCGCTGTGCGGCTGGCCTGTCCTTCCTTCACAGCTTCCCCTCAGAGGCCGGTGCAGGCGTTGAGGTCGGCACAGTTCTCGAGCGCGCACTCGGCGCATTCGGGGGATCCGGAATCCGCGGCGCAAGGCTGCAGGCAGTACGACACGGAGCACGAGGCGATCGCGCCGTAGCAGTCGGTGCACATGCGTGAAAGCCCTGTAGCGTCACTGATGCACTGGGCGATGCAGTCACCAAGCGCGATTCGCGCGCCATCGGAGCCTCCGCTGGTCAAGACGTCGGTCAGCTCGGGCGCACACGAGCTCGTGGGACACTCGGACGCAACCGGTCCGATTGCACCAACGCCGCCGATCGCTTCGAGCGCCGCCTGGTCGTCGGCGCCGACACACTGATCGATCGGTGTATCCACCGGCCCGCCCGAGCCGCCCGAGCCACCCTCGCCCGAGCCCCCACCTGCGCGTGCGATGAAGGCCTGGACTCCGCCGAAGGTGAACATCGTAGTCAACGAGGTGCAGACCCTGGCGCTCGGGTCGTAGTCGCCGTCCGCATGGAGTGCCATGGCCGCCTCGAACTGCTCGATTGTGAAGTTGGCGGCGTTCCCGTTGTCCGTAGTGGGTTTTCCGACGATGTCGCGAATGTTACTCACGTCCCAATAGCCCGCGATGAGCCCTTCGAACGAGTCGTCTCCGAGCTCCAACCGAAGCCAACTACCGTGGACCACGAACTCGTCCTGCACGATCTGAATGTTGATCGGGAGAACCAAATCGAAGGGCCCCGCGGTGAGGATCCCATCGACGATCGATCCGGTGAAGACCGCGGTGTGATACCGCGGATCGGGATGCACGCTCAGCGTCGCATAGGGGAGCACGCTCTCGTCCGTGCCCTTGACGGGCGAATCGTCGCTACCGAACATCTGAACGGTCACCTCGTCGTCGTTCTGCGGATCGTCGACGCCCTGGATGTCGAGCAAGATGGTCATCGAGCCGTTCTTGACCGCGCCGTTGATCACCCCGTCGACCAGTTGACCCTGACGGAATCCACCGAACACGTACTCCCCGTCCTCCTTCTTTTCTTCGTCGAAGATGATTCGGAGGAGATTGTAGTCGATGCCTTCCTCTGCCCCGGGCCCGACGAAGTCGTCATGCGCGCATTCGTCTGGCGCCGGCGATGCGGATCTCGATACGCGTCCGTCGAGATTGAACCCAGGGAACGTGCTCTCCAAGCTGTCCGGATAGAAGAACCCGAAGGCGGAGGTCACGTAGCCCGACGTCACCACAACTGGCGCCTGCGCCCCGCCCGTACCGCCCCCGCCATCACCGGGGCCCGTCGGACCTCCGCCGACGCTCCCGTCGCACGCCCCCAGGGCGAGGCCCAGAGCGGCCCAACGAATCATCCCACAGCTCATTCCGTTGGCGGTCATCGGCCGGGTAAGGCTACGACAGTCGCTGAAACAGCACAAACGGGACCGGCGAAGAACGTGCTTTCGAGACGTTGCACCGTTGCCGCGAGGGCCCAATCAGCATACTGTCGACGCCGTGGTGCTTGCGATGACGCGCTATCACTCCTGCGCAGCGGCCGCGCTGGTTGGCTTGCTCGCCAGCTGTAGCAGTGGTGGAAACGGCGGCCAAAGCCCTAGCGGACCTGCGGTCGATGCCGGACCCATCGCGCTACGACGACTCACGACCGAGCAGTTCTCGCGGAGCATTCACGACGTCCTCGGCGAGCACATCACGGTCCCGAGCCGCATCGATCCGGACGAACGCCGGTCGGGCCTTCTTGCCGTTGGCTCCTCGTTTGCCACCGTCACGCCGTCGGGCTTCGAGAAGTACGAAGCCGCAGCGGCTGCGGTCGCCGAGCAAGCGCTCGACGCCGGCCATCGCGCTGAGCTGGTCCCCTGCGAGCCCGCGGCCACGTCATCGAGTGACGACGCGTGCGCGCTCCAATTCATCGAGCAGATCGGTCGCCGTCTGTTTCGCCGCACGCTCACGCGAGAGGAGATCGACGGCCGGGTCGAGGTCGCCCGAAACGCATCCCGAGTGCTCGGCGACTTCTACCAGGGTCTCGAGCTCGCGCTTTCGAGCCTTCTGGTTTCCCCTGATTTCCTCTTTCGTGTCGAGACAGCCGAACCCGATGCAAAGGATCCGGCCCGGCTTCGTCTCACCGCGACATCGATCGCGTCTCGGCTGAGCTTTCTCTTGTGGAACTCGACCCCGGACGACGAGCTCCTCGATGTCGCAGAAAGCGGTGAGCTGCTCGACCCGCACGTCCTGGCCGCGCAAGTGGACCGCCTCGTTGGAGCGCCGCGCGCCGAGATCGGTCTTCGGGCGCTCTTCTCCGATCTCTACGACTTCAAGCAGTTCGACGACGGCCTCGTGAAGAAGGATGCTGCGTTGTTCCCGGCCTACACACAGACGGTCGCTCAAGAGGCTAAGGAGCAGACCTTGCGCACCATCGTCGCTCATCTTGCGGGCGGCGGAGGCTACCCGGATCTCTTCACGACGCGAAAGTCGTTCCTGACCAGGAATCTTGGCGTGGTGTATCGCCTTCCCGTCGCAACGGAGAATGGGTGGGAACCCTACGAGTTCGACCCCGACGGTCCTCGCGCGGGTCTGATGTCTCACCTCAGCATGATGACCCTCTACGCGCACACGGGCCGAAGCTCGGCCACCCTTCGCGGCAAGTTCGTTCGCGAGGTGCTGCTCTGCCAGGACATCCCGTCGCCGCCCGCGAACGTCGACTTCTCGATCGTCGAGAACACGACCGGCGAGCTTCGGACGGCACGTGACCGTCTCGAAGCTCACGTGGTCAACGATGCTTGCGCGGGCTGTCACGACCTGATGGACCCGATCGGGCTAGCCTTCGAGAGCTTCGACGCGATCGGAGCATTTCGCGAGCAAGAGAACGGCGCCCCGATCGACACCTCCGGGGAGCTCGACGGCGTCCCGTACGACGACGCCGTCGGAATGGGTGAGGCGCTCCGGAACCACCCACAGCTCGGCCCATGCTTCGTTCGAACGCTGTTCCGATACGCCGTGGGACGCGACGCAACCTCGCAGGAGCAACCGCTATTGCAGTTTCTCGGAACCCGTTTCGCGGAGTCGGGATTGCAGGTCTCGGACCTCGTGCGGGAGATCGTGCTGAGCGACGGCTTTCTCACCACTTCGGGACCTCGCGAGGCCGAGGCGGTTGGAGCCGGGCCATGACGAAGCGCTTCGACCGAAGGACGATGCTTCGAGGCGCGCTCGCCGGGGGCGCGGTGTCGATGGGAATCCCGCTTCTCGATTGCTTTCTCGACGACAACGGCACGGCGCTCGCCCAAGGTGCTCCCCTTCCCTTGCGCTTTGGCGCCTGGATGTGGGGTTGCGGGATGAACCCGGCGAGGTGGGCGCCCACCACCGCTGGAGAGGGATGGGAGCTTCCGCCTGAGCTCGTCGCTCTCGATCGCCCGCTAGCGAGCGGCGGCAAGGTGCGCGACCACATCAGCGTGTTGAGCGGCTTCGACGTCATTCTCGACGGCCGTCCGAATTTTCCACACACCGCGGGTTTGATCACGACCATCACCGGCACCGTTCCCGAGCAAGATGGCGCGTTCGTCCAACCGACGCTCGACACCGTCATCGCCAGCCACATCGGTGGCGCGACTCGATTTCGCTCGATCGAGATGTCGGCAACGGGAAACCCGAACCAAGCGTACAGCCGAGAAGCTCAGGGGGTTCCAAATGCGCCCGAGCTCTCGCCGGCCGGGCTCTATTCGCGGGTCTTCGGACCGGAGTTCGCGGATCCGAACGCAGGGCCCTTCGTCCCTGACCCTCGGTTGCTACTTCGGCAAAGCGTGCTTTCCGTCGTGAAGGAAGACCGTGACCGTTTGGTGCAGCAAGTCGGAACGCACGACAAGCAGCGCCTCGATCAGTACTTCACGTCCGTGAGACAGCTGGAGCAGCAGATCGATGTCCTCTTGGCCGGGCCGCCCGATCTCGCAAGCTGCGTGAAGGCACCTCAGCCAGACGCTGAAAGCCTCGGCGCAGAGGTTGGCCAATCGAAGCTCACCAACCGATTGATGGTGGACCTCCTTTCATTCGCGCTCGCCTGCGATCAGACGCGCGTGTTCAGCATGATGTTCTCGTTTTGGCTTTCAGGTCTGAGGCAGTCGGGTTCGAGCTCGGAGCACCACCAGCTGACTCACGACGAGGCCATCGACCCGACTCTCGGCTATCAACCGGAGGCGACGGAGTTCGTTCTCGACTCGATGGAAGCGTGGACGGACTTCGTGGAGAGGCTCGCGGCGATCCCCGAAGGCGATGGCACGCTCCTCGACAACTGCCTAGTGCTGGCTCATTCCGACGTTTCGTTAGCGAAGGTTCACGGCATCACGGGCATACCGATGATGATCGCAGGCCGAGCCGGCGGACGGGTGAGGCCCGGTGTCCACGTCGTCGGTAACGCTGCTCCGACGACGCGGGTCGGGCTCACCGTCCAGCAGGTGATGGGCCTCAACGTGGAACGCTGGGGCACTCGCTCGATGGAAGCGACGCTTCCGCTGAACGAAATCCTGGTTTAGGAAGCTGCTTTCAGATGGTGAGCTGACCGGATCGCAACAGGTACGCCAAGCGCTTGCGTTGCTCCGGATCCAACATCTCGTGCGTCTTCTGCAACGTGGTGAGGACCTCGTCTTTCACGCGCTCTGCCGCCTTGACCCGCGCATTGAGCGCTTCGGCAGCTGCCTCCTTGTCGAAGTGCTCGCCCTGGACCGCATCGGCAATACCAGCGATGCTGCGTTGCTCGTCGAGCCGGGCTTGGGCTCGCTCGGTCTTGAGCACGTTCAAAATGCCGGCCAACGCGTCGATCTGCTCGTCGTCGAGATCGAGCTTGTGGGCCATGTAGCGAAGGGGCCTGCGGACCCCGAAGCCCGATGCGTCATAGGCCGAGTCGTCGTGCGCGCGTCGATGTCGCCGCCAACCCTCCCGTCCACACGCCGAAACCCGTTGTTCACCGCCGCGATCTTCTTGAGACCGCTTCCATCGATAATAGAAACCTGGATGCATTGTTTTTCTCCTGTCGGCCCGGGGCTGATCGCTCCCGAGCGGGTTCAGAGGGCGGGCAATACGCCACGCCCCGATGCCGAAGACTCTAGTCATCCGCGCCATCGGTCGCAAGAGGCTCGATGAGACCGCCGGGTCGGCCCCGAGCTGGAATCGGCCTCGTGAGCGCGTGATATTCTCGGGCGGTCGAAGTCACCGAGATCGCGGGCCGCGATCCGATGGACCGTGAGGGCTCGATTCGGGACATCCTCACGACGCATGTCGTGCCGCCCGATGTTGCGCAGTCACGGGAACGGATCGACTGCGATCTCGTCGTCAACTGCCTCGGCGCGTGGTCTCCTTTGTTTTCGGCCAAGGTCGGCATCAGCGACGGGACCGAGCCGACGCGGCGCAGACCTGCGGCTGTATTCGGTGACGCCCGACTGTAGCGGCGTCGCCGGCCCGGTCACGGGCCTCACCAACCTCCTGTCGGAGGCCCAAGAGGGAGTCCCGTTGTAACTTTGCAACCATAAGGCAAACTCGAGGTTGGATACGCCGTTAGGGCCTTGTGAAACGGCGTCGGTTTGTCAATATTTCATGTTCGTCCTCAATCGGACGGCGGCTGTTACAAAGTTTTCGGAGGCCACGATGGTAGACCCTGTTGACGCAGCAGAAGCACGAAGAGTCGCGGAAGAGTCGAGAGAGCAATCCTGGAGCGGAGAGAGCTTCATGCGCGATGTGTTTCTCGGAAACTTTCGCATCGATTTGCTCGAACGACTTTCGCTCGATGAGCCGAACCGTCCCGAGTTTCTCGAGTTCTATCGCAAGGTCGAGAGCTTCCTTCGAGAGCACGTCGACTCGGTGAAGATCGACGCGACAGGGGAGTACCCTCCCGAGGTGGTTCGAGGTTTTGCCGAGCTCGGCGCCTTCGGCCTCAAGATTCCGAAGGAGTACGGCGGGCTCGGTTTGACGCATCCCGAATATGTCCGGGTGATGCAGCTGATCGGTAGCTATGACGGCAACGTGACTGCCCTGTTGTCCGCGCACCAGGCCATCGGCGTCCCGCAACCGATCAAGCTGTTCGGAACCGAAGAGCAGAAAAAGCGGTTCCTGCCGCGTTGCGCCAAAGGCGCCATCTCCGCGTTCGCGCTCACCGAGCCCGGGGTCGGTTCCGATCCGGCGCGTTTAGGCACCACAGCAGAGCTCTCCGAGGACGGACAGCACTACGTGCTCAACGGACAGAAGCTCTGGTGCACCAACGTCACGCTCGCGGATCTCATCGTGGTGATGGCGCGAAACCCGGCGACCAAGAAGATCAACTGCCTCGTGGTAGAGATGGACTGGCCCGGCGTCAAAGTCGAACATCGAAGTCACTTCATGGGGCTTCGCGCCCTCGCGAACGGCGTGGTCAGCTTCGACAACGTCAAGGTTCCGAAGGAAAACCTGATCGGCAAGGATGGCGATGGTCTGAAGATCGCGCTCGTCACGTTGAACACTGGCCGGCTCAGCTTGCCTGCTGCGACCTCGGGCTCGGCAAAGCTTTTCGTCGAAGTCGTCCGCAAGTGGTCGAACGCGCGCGTCCAGTGGGGTATCCCGATCGGCCAGCACGAGGCGATCGCGCACAAGAATGCCTATATCCTCTCCTCGGCCTTTGCCATGGAGTCGATCGCGTACGCCGTAGGCGAGCTTGCGGACCAAAAGGGCGTCGACATCCGATTGGAGGCGGCGGCAGCCAAGGAATGGAACACCGTTCGAAACTGGGAGCTCGCCGACGAAACCCTGCAGATTCGAGGCGGCCGCGGCTACGAGACTGAAAGCTCGCTCCTCGCGCGTGGCGAGCCCGGAATCGGCATCGAGCGCGCCATGCGCGACAGCCGCATCAACCTGATTTTCGAGGGCTCGAGCGAGATCATGCATCTCTTCATCGCGCGCGAGGCGGTCGACAAACACCTCCAAGTGGCGGGTGACCTGGTCGATCCCAAAGCGAGCATCGCTAAGCGACTCGGCGCGCTGCCCAAAATCATCGCGTTTTACGCTTGGTGGTATCCGACCCGCTGGCTCCGATGGAGCATGTGGCCAAGCTTCTCCCGATACGGGAAGCTCGCCAAGCACCTGCGTTATGCGTCACGAGCCTCCGCTCGGCTCGCTCGGAACACCTTTCATGGCATGGTTCGCTTTGGACCAGGCCTCGAACGTCGTCAGGGGTTCCTGTTCCGCATCGTGGACATCGGCCTCGAGATCTTCGCCCTGGCCACCACGGTTCGCCACGCGCACAAGCTCCAACAGGAGGGCACCGAGGAGGCAAGCAAGGCGGTCGAGCTCGCCGATTTCTTTGCACGGCAGACTCGGCGAAAGATCAACACCCTGTTCCACCAGCTTTGGAGCAACGACGATGCCCGCGCGACGCGGGTTGGCCAAGAGCTGCTCGACGGCAAGCACACGTGGCTCGAACGCGGAATCGCCGACCTGCCCTACACCGCAGAGGAGCTCCGCCCGAAAACGATGGACGAGATTTTGGCGGAGCGGGAAGAACACAAAAGCGAAGGCGCCAAAAAGAAACCGGCGGCTCGGGAAGAGCTCCGGATCGCCTAGGCTTGCGGCTCGCCGCCAGCTTTCCTAGTCACTCGCCCCGCGAGGTCGTTGACGACCTCATCGCAACGTGCGGAACAGCAGCCATGCGGCCGCGCCGATCAGGAGGACGAGAATTGGCAGCACGACCTTGAACAGGCGGCCCGATCGATCGATGAGGGCATCGCTCTTCGCTTGAATCCGCTCCGCGCGATCGTTGATGGCATTTGCTCGGTCGTACTGCGTCTTGGCGAGCTCGAAATGCTCGCGCTGAATCGAAAGTGCCTCATGTTGCCGAGCGAGTTGCTCCCGCTGCCCTTCGCGGAGCTCCTGCAACAAGCCCGCAAGCCGTTCGAGGTCCTGTTTGTCCATCCTTGCCCCCACTCAAATGATATCATGAGGATCGGACGACCCCACCATCGCGGCCGGTCGTTCCCGGCGACCAGCAGCCCTCGGGCCTAATCGTCCGCGATGGGCGCGGCGATCTTTCCCATCCGCGCTGGGCCTTGCTCAATCGCGATTTCACCCATGATCGGCCTCTCGGGGTCTTCCGGCTCGTCATCCATCGTCCCCGCGTCCCAACCGAGGTCAACGGGCGGCGTGCCCATCAGCGGCTCACCGGTTGGTGACGCTTCGTCCTCGCTGGGGCCGCACGCGGAAAGCTTGGTCAACCCCGTCGAAGCGACTGCGATGGCGACCGCCGCGCGAGCTCCCGCGCGAAGAAGCGAACGCTTCTGACCGACCGGGCAGTCGGAAGTCAGCACCGTGCCGTCGTGGCGCTGATAGAACCGCACGCATAGCCGCCCTTCCCGCTCTGCGATCACGCGCTGGGCCTCGGGCTCGGGCATCGCCGAAAGGTTGTAGACGTTTCGATTGCACTCCCGGCAGAAACGGACGCGGTCATCGCCGTCCATGTTCTCCCACGGTGCCCTACACGGGCTCGCAATGCGAAGCTGAAACTTGGAATTCGTTGGCATGCTCGTTTTGACGCGCGAGGGGCAAGAACGATCCAAGGAGCAGGAAATTTCGGCGCCTTGGCATTAGCGGCTGGGGGAGCAGGCTGCTGCTGGGGCTCCTGGGGCATGGCTGCTAGAGAAGCACGATGGTCCGGACGTCGATCCTCGTTCTTCTGCTCGTCAGCTCCTTCGGTTGCACCGCTTCGAACGGCCAGGCCACCGTCGACGACGAGGTGTTCTCGCCCGCCCTATTCGCCGATCCTCCCGCCGCGTTCGGTCCGCAGACCCGGTGGTGGTGGCCGGGAGGCGCGGTCGAGGACGCAACCCTCGTTGCGCAGCTCCGCGAGTTTGCAGAGCTCGGGTATGGCGCCGTCGAGGTCCAGCCCTTCATGTCTGCGGTCACCAACGCGGACCTTCGAAACGATGCCCGCATCCGAACCGTCGGGGATCCCGCGTTTCTCGAGCGACTCCACGCTGCCGCCTGCGCCGCGAACGGGCTCGGGCTCTCATGGGACCTGACTTTGGGAAGCGGTTGGTCCACCGGAGGCGTGGGCATCGATGACGACGGAGCGAGGCAACTGATCGCAGCGGAGCTCAGCTTGGACGGTCCCGCAACCTACAGCGGCCCGCTCCCGGCAGCGGAGCTACCGGAATGGATTGCAGCGACGAACGACATCCTGCCCGCCATCGACGGTTTCGACGAAGAGCTCGCGCTAGTGTCCGTTCTCGGCGCTGAGATCATCGAAGAGCGTGCAAGCTCGCCCACGACTTTGGGAGAGGTCGTCGACCTGATGGCGCAAGTACAGGACGGCGCGCTGACGTGGGACGTGCCGGCAGGAGCTCATCGCGTCTTTGCGATCTACGAGAACCGGACGCTTCACTTCCCCGCCGGCGGCGCCTATCCCGGCGAGCTCGGGGATGCTCGCGTGATCGATCACCTGGATCGCAGGGGCATCGAGGCCTTTCTCGAGTCCGAGTTTGGTGCGTGGCTCGACGCGGTCGCCGATTGTCCCCCGCGCGCGGTGTTCGTCGACAGCTTCGAGCTCGTGGCCGAGCTGCCGTGGACGACGGCGTTCGGGGCCCAATTCCGCGCTTCGTTCGGTTACGACATCGAGCCGATGCTGCCCTTTCTGTTCTTGGAGGGCGGCGAGTCCGAGTACGTGAACATCGTCCGCGGTCGAGGTGACGCCCGTTATCGTGCCCTCGATGAACGAGGTCAGCGCGCACGCGAAGACTACGAAGCGTTCCGCAGCACACTCTTCTCTCGGGAGCTCATCGAAACCCTTCATGATTGGTTGCAAGACAGAGGCATCGCGCTTCGCTTGCAGGCGCATGGGGGATATGCCGACGTGCTCGACGCCTACGGCCTGGCCGACGTGCCCGAGTCGGAGGGCCTGTACGGCGGAGGCTCTCATGACTTCCTTCGGCTGTCCGCGTCCGCGGCACACGTTGGAGGCCAGCGCTATGTCAGCAGCGAGACCCTCGTGTCAGTCGGCGCGTTGGAGTTGACCGAAGAAGAGGCGCGCATCGTGATCGGCCGAGCATTCAGCGCCGGAATCAATCGACTCGTGCACCACGGCAACGCCTATCCCTACCTTCACCAAGATGGGCAGCGTTGGTTTCCCTTTCACCCGCTCGAGGACAGCGCCTTCACGACGGGACCGCTCGACCTCACGTTCGACATCCACCCCGGTGCCGCGATCTGGGCGTCGCTCGGAGGACTGAATCGCATGGCGGCCAGGTTGAGCTACGCTCTGAGCCGCGGCTCGGCGGCTGCAGAAGTGGCTTGGCTCTACCCCGAGTGGGAGGCGAAGAACTTCCCGAATGCCGGTGTCGCGCCCGGCGCGTTCGAGTCCGATGCCAGCAAGGCCCTGCGGCACGCTGGCTTTTCCTACGATCGCATCAGCCGCGCGGCGCTTGCGTCCTCCACGAGTCGAGACGGCGCGCTTCAAGTGGGCCAAGGTTCCTTCCGAGCCCTCCTCGTCGACGGGATCGACGCTGGGGCGCCCGAGATGCTCGCAGGTATGGAACGCGCTGCCCAAGCCGGAGTGCCGGTGATTTGGATCGGCGATTTCCCGCAGCGCGCGGACGGACTGGTCGACGCCCAAACGCGAGACGTGGAGGTCGAGACGCTCGTCGAGAACCTGCGTTCGACCGTGAGCGTCGTAAACTCGGTCGAAGACATCCCAGGAGCCCTCGCCAACGCGGGAATCACGCCTTCGCTGAGCCCCGTCGACTCGACGGGCCTCCAGATGTCCCTGCTGCGGCGTGTCGTCGAGAACGGCGATGTCTACTTTCTCTTCAACGAGAGCTACGAACCGCGCACCGACCGAGCGCTCATCGAGGGAGAATTCCGCGATGCGCGCTTGCTCGATCCGGAGACCGGCGCTCCTCTCCCGACGAGCCTCGACGGCAACGTCGTGACCGTGACCTTGCAGGGCGCTCGGGGAGCCGTGCTCTGGGTCGATCGAAGCTAGGCGAAGCGGGCGCCACCCGGCTATTCGGCGATGCGAACCGCGATCTTGCCGCGCACGCTGCCGGACGCGAGGGTCGAGAGCGCGGTGGTGATCTTGGACAGCGGGAACGTGTGCTCCACCGAAGCCTCGAGCTTGCCGGCGACGAGCCAAGTCGCGAGCTGATCGAGGTCGGCTGAACGCGACTGCACGGTGATGACACTGCATCGCTTGCTCGAAAAGAGGCTGGAGAGTATTCCAGCGAAAAGCGCAGCAGATGGCAGAAGCGTGACATACGCCCCACCCTGGTTGAGCAGCGCTTTGGCCTCTCCAAACGAAGACGTCGCGGCCGCGTCGAGAAACACGTCGAATGTCTCGTTCAACGTCGAAAGCGGGGTCTGCCGGTAGTCGATCACGCGTTCGGCTCCGAGCTTCCTCACGAAGTCGGCCTTGGCCGCGCTGGCCGTCCCGATGACCTCCGCGCCGAGCGCCGCAGCAATCTGAACCGCATGGCTACCCACGCCCCCCGATGCGCCGTTGATCAGCGCGCGCTGGCCAGGCTGGAGGCGTCCTTTGTCTCGAAGGCCTTGAAGCGCGGAGCATCCGACCGTCGCCGTGGCCGCGGCATCCTCGTGTGACACGCCCGGCGGCTTGCTCCCGACGCTCTCGGGTTTGACCGCCACGAGCTCGGCGAAGCTACCTTGCTTGGTCCACGGAGAATAGGGGAGGAAGCCAAACACCTCGTCGCCTACCGAACGCACACCCACGTTCGCGCCGACAGCCTCGATCACGCCAGAAAAGTCGAAGCCGAAGGCCGTCGGAAAGTTTTTGGCGTGCAGGAAGGCGCCGCCCTCCTTGCCGCTGACCACCTTGAGGTCGGCCGGATTGACCGCCGATGCAACGACCCGAACCAGAATCGCATCGGCGGTCAGCTTGGGTGGGTCGAGCTCGCCGACCCGCACGCTCTCGATCGATCCATTCCTCTCCAGGATAGCCGCCCGCATTCGATTCTCCCTTGCTCGACAGCCGTTTCTACCACTGCAGTGCTGCAACTGCACCCGGTTCGCGCGATTTCGGTCTCTGCAAGTAAACTCTTCCGTTTGGCGTGGTGGCGCGTTACCTTCTCCGTCGGCTTTAGGGAAGGAGTCCCATGACAAACGTCTGCGTTCTTGGAGCAGGGGCCTTCGGCACTGCCCTCGCACTGCACTGCAACGAATCGGCTCACCGCACGCGCGTATGGGCGTACGACGAGGGGCTTCCAGAGCGCGTCGCCGCCGAGGGCGAGAACGCCTTGTACCTACCCGGCTTCGCCGTGCCGCCCGAGGTTATCTTCACGAACGACATGGCGGAAGCACTGGAGGGCGCGGAGCTCGTATTGCTGGTGGTTCCCTCGGGGTTCATGCGCTCCGTCACGACGCAGGCTGCACCGCATTTGCCCCGCGAGGCGCTCATCACATCGACGGCGAAGGGCATCGAGCAAGACAGCCTCGCGTTGATGAGCGAGGTCCTCGAGCAGACACTGCCCCATCATGCGCCGAGCGCTACGTATCTCTCGGGCCCGAGCTTTGCCAAGGACCTCGCATCCCATCTGCCGGCGGACATTTCCCTTGCCGCGGCCGACATCGGCGTCGCGCGCCGCGTCCAGGCGATCCTTCATTCGCCGCATTTTCGAGTGTACTCCAGCGACGATGTGATCGGTGTCCAGCTCGGAGGGGCGCTCAAGAACGTCATCGCGGTCGCCTGCGGGGTCGCATTTGGTCTCGGCCTCGGCGCCTCTGCGTTGGCGTCGGTGATGACCCGCGGCCTCTCCGAGATCGTGCGCCTGGGCGTAGCACTCGGCGCCAAGCCCCTCACGTTCTTGGGCCTGGCCGGCGTCGGGGACCTGACGCTCACCTGCCACGGCGAGCTCTCCCGCAATCGGCAGCTCGGTCAGCAACTGGCGACCGGGAAGAGCGCGCGTGAAATCGTGTCATCCCAGAAGGCCGTGGCCGAGGGTTATCGAACGGCGGCTGCAGTTCACGCACTTGCAGCACGGTTCAAAGTCGACATGCCGATCTGCGAGGCCGTTTACAGCGTCTGCCACGAAGGAGCATCGCTGAGCGAGGAGGCCACCCGGCTCATGAGCCGCGAGCCAAAAGACGAGTTCGCGGGGATCTTCGACTAGCCGTATTTTCGTTCGTGCGCCTTCAGCGTACGGTCGACTTTCCGAAGCGCCGTGACGATGCGCTCGTGGATCGACGCCCCACGATTCTTCTTCGCCGTGAGCGCGGCGGTGTGGGCTGCACACAGGTTCTCGGCATCACGCCAGCGGTTCGCCAGCCCTTCGGCCCAGCCCCGGAAATCCTGGGCGGCGCCCGCTCGTTTTTGCAAAGCCTTGCCGAGCGTGGGGTGAAAGCTCGTCACATCCGGCCGCCCGAGCCACCGTGCAACCTTCGGCAGACGGATGTACATCACGGTGTCGTCGACATGGATCGTCTTCGATCTCCGATGAAGAGCAAGCACCGACGAAAAGTGTACGTTCTCGTCGGCAGAGATGAAATCGACGCCGCGCGGGACCGAGAACTCGAAGTCGTCGGCAAACATCGCGTGCAGCTCCGGGTCCTCGCTGCGAGCCGCCTCCCAGGGAAGCTCCGGGAAGCGAGACAGATGACGGGCCGTGCCGTAGAGCTTAGCCCGCGGAAAGCTCTCCCGCATTTTCCTGACGTGAACGGTGTGAAACGGGTGGAGATTCAAGATTGCCTCGACGTTACGGCCCTGATCGGTCAGCTGACGGACTTCCCGCTCGACGTCACCCGTGAGCGTATAAGAATCTAGAAACACGAACCCGCCGCTGCCTCTTTGGACCAACGAGACCTGTGTTCCAACATCGATGACGCCGCCAATCTTGAACGACCCTCGAATGTTCCAGAAGCCGTCTGCGATTCGGAGCAGGTGTGGGTCCATCGCTCGCTATCCTACCGGAGCCCGGACGAAGGGGCCACGGACCATTTGGGCGCAATCGGGAGCTCGCATCGACGGCCATGCTGAGATAGGCTCCGTACACGCAAGGCGGCACGCTCATGCCGAATACGATCTTTTTCACGCTCAACGGTAAATCCGTCCGTCTGGAGGCGGATGAAAACCGAAGGCTGCTCTGGGTGCTTCGTACGGAGCTGGCGCTCACCGGCCCGAAGCCGAGCTGCGCACGCGGCTTGTGCGGCGCCTGCACGGTCCTCGTCGACGACCGCCCGGTTCGCTCGTGCATGACGACGGTCGGCACCGTTCGGGGCCGAAAGGTCGTCACCATCGAGGGCCTCGCAAGAGATGGCGTCCTGCACCCGCTCCAAAAAGCGTTCATCGAACACGACGCCCTGCAGTGCGGGTTTTGCACGCCAGGCATGATTCTCACCGCTTATGGGCTGCTTCGCGAAAAGCCGAGGCCCTCGCGCGAAGAGGTCATCCAAGGCATGGACCGCAACCTCTGCCGCTGCGGCGCACACACGCGCATCCTCGACGCGATTCAGTCCGCCTCCAAGGACATGGAGTAGAGGGACGCGGACGGCATGGACATCAGCGACGACCTGACGCCGAGCTTCGAGGGAACCCAGGCCGGTGATGTCTTCGATGCGCACTCGCGCCGGACGTTTCTCAAGCGTATCGGCGGCGGCATCGCGGTGTTCGTCACGTTCGGAGGCAAGCTGGTGATGGTCGAGCCGGCCCGGGCCCGGGCTCGCGAGGCACCGAGTGACTTCAACGCATTCTTGAGAATCGCGGAGGACGGCCGCGTCACCTGTCTGACGGGCAAGATCGAGATGGGGCAGGGTCCGATCACCTCGCTTGCCCAAATGCTCGCCGACGAGCTCGACGTCCCTTACGAACGGGTGGAGATGCTCATGGGCGACACGGATCTGTGTCCCTGGGACATGGGGACCTGGGGGTCGCTGACTACCCGTGCGTTCGGTCCGCTTCTGCGTGCCGCAGCGGCCGAGGCACGGAGCATTCTCCTCGAGCTTGCATCGGACTCGCTCGGGGTTCCTGCATCGCGCCTCGAAGCCAAAGATGGGGTGATCTTCGACCCGCGGAACGAGAAGCGAAGCATCACCTACGGCGCGCTCGCGAAAGGAAAGCGTATCGCGCGCGCGCTGACCGTAAAGCCCGAGCTCAAAGACGTTTCGCAGTTCCGCATCATGGGTCAGCCTAAGCTACGCCGGGACTCTTTGGAGAAGGTCACCGGTCGAGCGAAGTACGCGGCGGACATCCGCCTGCCGAACATGCTCTACGCAAAGCTCCTGCGGCCGCCGGCGCACGGCGCGAAGCTGAAGAAGGTCGACGCCTCCGGCGCGCGCAAGGTGGCCGGAGCAACAGTCGTCGAGGATGGAGACCTCATCGCGGTGCTCCACCCGCTGCCCGATCTGGCTCAGGAGGCGCTCGGTCGGATCCATGCAGAGTTCGACGTGCCCCAGGCGACGGTGAACGACGCGAACATCCACGAGCATCTCGAGAGCGTCGCTCCAAGAGGCGGCGCGGAGACCCAGCGCGGCAACCTCGCCAAAGGTCGCAAGCTTTCGAAGCGCGTGTTCGAGACGACTTACTTCGACGGCTACGTCGCCCATGCACCGATGGAGACCCACGCAGCGCTCGCTCACATCGAGGGCGGCCATTGCACGGTGTGGGCCTCGACGCAGAACCCATTTGGGGCGCGCGATCAAATCGCGGCCGCGATCGGGTTCCGGGCACCCAACGTGCGCGTCATCACGCCGTTCGTCGGCGGGGGATTTGGCGGCAAGAGCAGCAACATGCAGGCAGTCGAGGCTGCACGCCTTGCCAAGGCCGTCGGGCGGCCTGTACAGGTGATGCGCACGCGCGAGGAGGAGTTCTTCTACGATACGTTTCGCCCCGCTGCGATCGTCCACGTTGCCTCGGGCATCGACGGCTCGGGCCGGATGACGTTCTGGGACTACGAGGTTCTCTTCGCGGGGCAACGCGGCTCCGAGCTGTTCTACGAAGTCCCTCATCATCGCGAGATTGCGCGACCGCCTGGCCCGAGAGGCGGTCCGGGAACGCATCCTTTTGCAACTGGGGCGTGGCGCGCACCAGGGAACAACACCAACACGTTCGCTCGCGAATCGCAGATCGACGTCATGGCGGCTGCTGCGGGCACAGACCCGGTCGACTTCCGCCTGAAGCATCTCACGGATACGAGAATGATCGGCGTCTTGAAAGCCGCAGCCCAACGCTTCGGGTGGCCGCGGGCGGCCACGCCGAGCAAGCGAGGTCGCGGTGTTGCGTGCGGCATCGATGCCGGAACCTACGTGGCAGCGATGGCCGAGGTCGCAGTCGACGCGCGCACCGGCACGGTCGACGTGAAGCGAGTCGTGTGCGCTCAGGAAATGGGGATCGTGATCAATCCCCAAGGCGCGACCCTTCAAATGGAAGGCTGCGTCACGATGGGTCTCGGCTACGCCCTCTCCGAAGAGGTCCACTTCCGTGGCGGGGAAATTCTCGATACGAATTTCGACCGTTACGAAATCCCACGCTTTTCGACACTACCGAAGATCGATACGGTGATCGTCGAAGCCAACGACATTCCGCCGCAAGGGGGCGGAGAGCCAGCCATCGTCGTCATGGGCGCAGTCATCGCGAACGCGATCCACGACGCCACCGGCGCGCGCCCGGTGCGCATGCCCATGACCCCGGCTCGGCTCAAGGCCGCCATGCAAGAGGCGTAGGGTGATGCGGAACGCCGCCTACCCAACCGTTCTACTCGGGGCAGTTCTGTTGCTTCTCGGTTGGTCTGCAATCGTGCCGCACGACCGGTTCACTTGGTTTCTCGAAGTCGCGCCCGTCTTGATCGGAGCCCCGGTCTTGCTCGGTACGTATGCCCGCTTTCGGTTGACCCCGCTGCTCTACACGCTACTGGCGATCCATGCGGGGGTGCTGATCGTGGGAGGTCACTACACCTACGCGGAGGTTCCCCTCGGATTCTGGGCTCAGGACGCGTTCGGCTTCGCGCGCAATCACTACGATCGCATCGGCCACTTCGCCCAAGGGTTCGTCCCCGCGATCCTCGCTCGCGAGCTCCTGCTGCGACTGACCCCGCTTCGAGTCGGTAACTGGCTTTTCTTTCTCGTCCTCTGCGTCTGCCTCGCATTCAGCGCTTTTTACGAGCTCGTCGAATGGTGGGTCGCTGCCGCGACCGGCTCTGCCGCGGAAGCGTTTCTTGGAACACAGGGTGACCCCTGGGACACTCAGTGGGATATGTTTCTCGCGCTCATCGGCGCGACGACCGCTCAGCTTCTATTGTCGCGGCTACACGATCGGCAGTTGGCTGAGCTCGTCGCTCACTGAGTCCGAATCGGAACCGCGGCCCGGCAAAGGTCGGCTCAGACGCCGAACGCCTTCAGAAGGGCCCGGTCTCGGAGCCGATCGGGCAGCATCCTCAGAAACTTCCGCTGACCCGCGCCCGTACCCATGACGTAACGCGTCTTGGGCTTTGGAGATTCGAGCGCATGAATGACGGCGTCGAGAACGACTTTGGGATCGGCCGCGGTGTCCTGGCCCTCCTGCGCGAACTTCCGAATCCCTGCAACGAAACGGCCGTAGCGCTCCTCGAAACCAGGTGGCGCATCGCTGATCATCTCCTCTGCGCCCTCGCGGCCCTTAACCGGTCGTGATGATGCGACCTTTGGACTCGAGAATCATGGGGAGGAATGCCTAGGTCACCGCGAGTTGTCCGACGCAGTTGACCTCGACCTGCCAGCGCTCGCATCTTCTGGCCTACGAACGCCCGCAAACACGGTGTACCCACGCTTCGCCAGCCCCACGGCGCAGGCGGCTCCGATTCCCGTCGACGCGCCGGTGATGACCACGATTCCTCTATCTGCCATCGGCTTCTACCTTCTGGGATGGCGCGCTGAGATGCTCTGGCTGCCGCCGCGCCCGTGCCCTCTTGCGTCCACGTTTCCATTCCTTGGCGAGGTCGTGTGCGTAGAGCACGTGATCGACTTGCATCGTGTGGCGCGTCGATTTGACGTAGTGTGCCATCATGCGTGCCTCGTCTTTTTGGATCGCCGCTTCCATTTCCTCTCGCGAAGGCAAGGCGTACTCTCCGGCGAGATACGCCGCAACCCACGCCGCCTGGTCCTGCACGAACCCGATGATGCTCGGAATCGCCTGCGCGAATCCGACGAACATCAGATTGTCGAGGCCCGGGACGAAGACACGCTTGAAGAGCGGAAGCACGTTGTCGGGCGCGGACAAGAACGCCGGGTCGAAGAACGGAAACGAGATGTTGTAGCCGGTCGCGTAGATGATCGCATCGAAAGGCTCTACGCTCCCATCGACGAACTTCACCCGATCGCCCTGAAGCTCTTCCACGTTCGGCTTCACCGTGATGTCACCGTTTCCCACGCGCTGGAGCAGGTCGCTCGAGACGGTCGGATGCGCGGTCAGGATTTCGTGGTCCGGGGTGGGCAGTCCGTAGCTCTCGACCTTCCCGACCAGCACTCGCACGAGAAGCGCCGCGGCCTTCCGCTGCAGCGAAAGCGGGATGTACGGATTGGTTTCGACGATTTGATCGATCGGCTTGCCGAGAAGGTATTTCGGCACGACGTGCGCGCCGCGCCGGGTCGACAGGACCAGCTTCTCGGCGAGCCCCCGATTGCTGAGCTCGGAGGCGATGTCGACGGCGCTGTTTCCGATGCCAACCACCAACACGCGCTTGCCTTTCAAGCTCAGCGGCTCGAAGGGATCGATGTACTGATGAGAGTGAATGACCGGTCCATCGAACCGACCCGGAAAGTCGGGCCACTTCGGATCCCAGTGGTGACCCGTCGCCACGACGAGGTGATCGTAGTGCAGCACCTCGTCGTCGAGCTCGATGCGCCAAGTACCGCCCTGCGTGCGCTCGGCCTTGCGGACCGGGGTCTCGAAGCGAATGGCATCGCGGAGCCCGAAGTGGTCGACGATGCCTTCGAAGTACTGGCGAAGGTGCGTGTGGTGGCAAAACGTCGGGTAGTTGGCGGGCATCGGGAAGCCCTCGAACTCGAGCTTCTTCTTGGAAGTGTCGATGTGCAGCGAGCGATAGGCGGAGGACATCCCGTTCGGATTTTCGAACACCCAGTTGCCGCCGAGCACCGGCGAAGCTTCGAAGCAGTCATAGGCCACGCCTTTTTCCTTCAAAGCGCGACCCGTGGCGATGCCGGAGATGCCGGCACCGATGATGCAGACGCTCGGGGAGCTCGTCATGGGCTGATCATAGGCTCAAATGCCGGTTCTTGCCGCGGCGAAAGTGCCCTAGAAGCACGAGTGTGGGATAGTTGTGCCCAAGGAGGACACTATGGCCAAACAAGACTGGACCTTTGGAGGCACTTGGCCGTACGCGCCACGGTGGTTCGACTCCCCGGACGGTAGGATGCACTACGTCGACGAGGGCCCCCGAGCCGGAAAACCGGTGGTGATGGTTCACGGGAATCCCACGTGGGGATATCTCTATCGGAACTTCATTCCGCCGCTCGTCGAGGCCGGTTACCGTTGTATCGTCCCCGATCACTTGGGCTTCGGCCGATCGGACAAGCCCGACGAGCCCGAGCTCTACCAAGTGCCGCGACATGCCCAGCGACTCGAGTCGCTGCTCGAATCGCTCGATCTTCACGACGCCACGCTCGTATCGCAGGACTGGGGCGGTCCGATAGGGTTCTACTGGGCAACCCGTCATCCCGAACGCATCGGCGCATTGTGTGTGCTCAACACCTTCGCTCACCGGCCCCCTGGCAAGGTCAAGCTACCGATTCCGCTACATCTCTTCCGCACTCCGGGGATCGGCGAGGCGATGGTCAAGGGTGCTCACATGTTCGTCCGCGGTTTCCTCTTCAAAGCGGGCATCATGCACAAGGACCGAATCACGCCCGAGATGCGCGCCGCCTACCTCGCACCGCATCCGAGCTATTCGTCTCGCACCTCGATTCTCGTCTTTCCGCGTGAGATCCCAGCAGGCCCGACCGGACGCGTCGCTGACTTCATGGGCGAGGTCGAGGCCGGCCTCCGCTCGTTGAAGGGCAAGCCCACGATGATCGCCTGGGCGATGAAAGACATCGCGTTCCTGCCGGAGTATCTCGATCAGCTTTGGCTTCGCGACTTTCCGAACGCCGACGTCTTGCGGCTGCCCGACGCTGGGCACTACCTCCAAGAGGACGCCTACGAGCGAATCGTACCGAGGCTTTCGGCCCATTTGGGCTCGGTGTTTGGGCCGGTGCCGCAGAAGTCCGCGACGACCACGGCGACCTGACGCAAGGGTCGCCCGCACTAGGCCACGGCAAGCGCCTTGGCGGCCTCTACTCGGGCCTCGCGCCAGAGGGCGATCGCCATCAGGACGGCGAAAAAGGCCGATGCGCCGTAGGTGCCTAGATTCAAGCCCCCGTGATCCAGGGGTTTCGTGAGCAGGTCGCCGAACGTGGCGCCAAACGGGCGCGTGAGAACGAAGGCAACCCAAAACAAGAACACACCTGAAATCTTGGTGAAGTAGTGCGCAAGCGCTGTGAGAGCCAAGAGCCCTGCGATCAGGACGGCGCTGTACATGAAGCCGATGCCCAAATCATCGGATAGGAAGTCCCCAGCAGCAGTTCCGAGGGTGTTGGCGATCAAGAACGCAAGCCAATAGAAGAGCTCCGCGCCTGCGTTCTCGATGCGCTCGACCGACAACGATCGCTCCTTGATGTACCAGACCGCCAGCGTGACCAACAGCAGCCCGGTCAGCAACGCCGACCCGGCGGCATAACCCAAGGCCAAGGTTCGATCGAGGAAGTCGGAAATGACCGTGCCCAGGATCGCCGACGCCGTGAACACGGCCCAATACGACAGCGGGGTATAGCGTCCAAGCGCCAGTTTGACGCCGAGCAGGACCAAGAAGACAGCCAGGAAAGCGAGAATCGCATGTCCATACCCGAGGCCGAGGCTCATGGAGAACATGTCGGCCCCGGTTTCACCGAGCGTCGTGGACGCAATCTTGATGATCCAGTAGGCGAGGAGGATATGGGGAACGCGGTTGGTAGCTGCTCGCGGCATGATGCTCCTCGAAGAGTTGTGGATCGGCTCAGGTCACCGTCGTGCCAAGATGACCTGAGAGAGGCCCTCCAGACGCTGGGCCAGAAAACGCTCCGACGGGCCGTAGGCGTGCGCTCGACTCTGGATCGCCTGCAGGTATGGTGCGACGTATTTTCGCCGTTTGTACTCCTGACTGCGAACGAGGTCGTGCAGCGCCTCGATGGTCTCTGCGCTCATCAGGCGACCGGTGGCAATGTGCATCCGAAACACCCAGTCGATCCATTGCGGCTCCCGGAGCCCCTTTGCGAGCCCGAGCGCGTGCTCGATTGCATTGGCGAACACTTTGTCAGGGTCGTCCTCTTTGGAGCTGTGCAGAGGCTGCTGGCGCAACGCGCGCTCGAGCAGCCCATGTAAGTGCGGGAGCAACATGCGCTCGGCCTCCTCGTATCGACCCATGACGATGGCCTTTGCCGCAATGCCTCCGATGACGTCGCGAGTCTTGGCTGTGCAAGTGTCCTCGGGGTCGTCCCAGGTAGCCGGGGCAGCCGAGCTGCGCGGGTGCGAATCCTTGACTGTTGCGCCAGCGTTGGAGTCGAGCCGCTTGCCACACTCCCCGCAATGACGCCTGCCCGATCCGTTCACAGCTCCACAGGCGACGCATAGGACATGCGGAGCGGTCTCCTGCTGATCCGTCATCTTGGCCGCATCGATGAGCACGAGCTCCTGAGAGCCAATGTAGACGCGATCCATGTGCGTCAAGCGGCATCGATTCTCGACGACCGCGCCGTTCACCACGGTACCGTTGCGGCTCTTCAGGTCTTCGAGGAACACCGCAGTCGGCCCAACGTGAAGCACGGCATGTCTGCGAGAAGCCAGGTCATCCGTAATGGAGAGACTGCACTTCGAGCTACGGCCGATGGAAAACTCCCCAAGTGGCAGCTCGAGATGGGTCGCCTGATATCGAAGTCGAAAACGCGGCACCTTCATCAAGTTAGCAGTCAGAACAACCAGTGACCTCTCAGGTTTCGAGTCCGCTCGCGAATACATTTGGCGGATGAACACCCGAGCAGTGGCGTTCATTCCGTCGGGCACGCCGCGTCGGTCGTTAGTCTCACGTGATCGACGAAAGCCTGCTCCTCCGGGAACGCGACGCCACAGGGGCCGCTTCGCTGCATGGTGAAAACGAGCTCGTGGGGTTTCGTCGCGAGCGCAGGGGCCAGACACACCGTCTCTTCGACGAAGCCCGCGGCTCCTTCAGACAGTGGCCCATTTCCCGGTCGCGACTCGAGCGACGTCTCGGGATTGTTGCCGGCGCGGTAGAAGTACTTCAGCGCGGGGCCGCCGTTTTCATCGGGCTCGGGGACCACCATCGTGGCGCGGGCTGAAAGGAACGCGCACTGCTCTTGGGCGGTGAAACGCAACGCGGCGCTGCCGTTTTGGGCAACGCCAGTCACGACTCCGATGGTGCCTCGCGGACCACCCCCACTCAGGCGCCAACTGCTCTCCCCGTTCACCCCGAGCTCGAAGTCACCATCCAGGATGAACGGGTCGTTGCCGCACTTGGCCTCGGAGACGATCTCCACCGAGTCGATTACGAAATCACGCACATCGGGGTCTCCGCACATACCGCTGGTGACCGGAATGCTGAACGTGATCGAACGCGCGAGGCCTCGGGTGTGCGGAGGCAAGCACGCCGAGGTCACCGTTCCCTCGCCGCTCGCGCTGAGCTCCGCGACGAAGGCATCCGCCACCAGCACCTGCAGAGAGCGGCCCGCCGTGCCGCTCCAGTAGAAGCGCACGGCCTGGCTTGGCATCGTCGATGGAAGGGGCAGTGAGAGGGTACCGGTCATTGCAGCAGTGCTGCAAAGGGTTTCCGTTCGAAGCCGGGCAGCGCGCGTACCACCTTGTCCAACCCCGTCCTGCACCGAGGCACCGCCGAGCGGGGTCCAGGAAGTGCCCTCCCCTTCGAAGTCTCCATCGATCACGACGCCCGGCATGGGACAGTCGAGCCCGGCCTCTTCGGCGCGAACGATCTCGAACCGATCCACGATGAGCTGGTCGGAGCTGTCCGAGCTCGGGCAAAAGCTGCTGTTTCCATCGATCCAAAGCCGTACTTCGCCGCCGAAGCCGGCCTCGCCGAGACAGCTCACCTGGGTGAAGAACGCATCGCGCCTCGGGAAACGCGCCCAGTATCCGTTGATCCCGACTTGGGGGCGCGCCTCGAAGACCGTGTTCTGGCCGCGGTAGGTGATCGCAAAAGCCAGCGGCTCGGCTCTCTCCAAGGGTGGCATTGCAAATGTCTGGGAAACGCGCGAGCTGTCGCACATCGCGTCGCCAGACCAATGTGCCTCGCCCGGATCGTCGCTTCCCGCCGCCCCCGGATCGACAACCGCACCGCCTGACGTGGCCCAGGGCCCGGTGTCGTCGAAACCGGGCGCCAAGGGCGCGCCTGCGAACTGGCATCCGCCTCCGAGATCCTGATAGGCCGGCGCACAAGCGCAGACTCGTCCGAGGTCGGGAGATGACTCGCACACCTCATGCAATCCGCAGTCGCCGTCGGTGTTGCATTCGCACTCGATCGTGTCGCAGAGGTCGGCATCTGGCATTGCTCCGGCATCATCGATGCCGCCATCACCCTCCACCGCCGTGCTGTTTCCACATCCGATGAGCAAGAACATCGAACCCATGAGGCAAGCTCTCGTCATCGGCGTAGTCCTCCGCCGAGAGTACACGAACGGCGATCGAACACTAACGGGCAAGAGGGCAATGCCACTCGAAAGGAAAGAATTCGTAGGAGCGTCGTCGCCGGAAATGTATGGCCGATCACGAATACCGGCTCGGAGTGGCGCTCGCGGCGAAATCTTCGCCTTTCGCGATGTATTCGTTCATTTCCAAGAGGAATGTCGACATGAGGCCTCGATGCACCTAGTTTAAGCACTGAGGGGAGTCGAAGCTGCGTTGAGCACGGCGGCACGCCACATATCGATCGCCATGTTGGTGGGGTGGCTGATCGCCTGCGGGAACGGCGCCGCACCTCCACCTGGGGTCGGAGGCACTTCGGACTGGGAGCTCGGCGTATTCGAGCCCGCCGCGAGCTTTCAAGCTCTTTGTGAGCAACCCCGGACCGGCACCAATCCGGCGACGAACCGGCCATACCCTGACGTCCAAGGTACGACGACCGATGAGAACAACTTCCTCCGCTCTTACAGCAACGACACCTACCTTTGGTACGACGAGATCCTCGATCAGAACCCGGCCCTCTTCCCTAGCCCGATTCAATACTTCGACGTGTTGAAGACCAACGCGCTCACACCCTCCGGCCAACCGAGAGACAAGTTCCACTTCACCGTGGACTCGGAGGAGTGGTTCAGCCTTTCCCAGTCCGGCGTCTCCGTGGGTTACGGGGCGCAATGGATCTTTCTCTCCGCACTCCCCCCGCGCGAGGTGCTCGTCGCCTACACCGAGCCGAGCTCACCTGCGACGGACCCTCAAGTCGCCTTGGTGCGCGGGGCCAAGGTCCTCGCTGCGGACGGCGTCGATGTCGACACGGTCACCCAAACGGGGGTGAATGCCTTGAATGCCGCTTTGTTCCCTTCCGTCGTCGGCGAAACCCACACGTTCACGGTCCAAGACCCGGGTTCGGAGAGCAGCCGCTCGATCTCGATGACCTCGGCGGCGGTCGAATCGAGCCCCGTCCAGAACGTGCATGTCGTCGAGACGCCGACGGGGCGCGTCGGCTACGTGCTCTTCAACGACCACATCGCCACCGCTGAGGTCGCGCTCATCGACGCCGTGAATTTGCTCAATGCGGGCGAAGGCATCGACGACTTGGTGATCGACATTCGATACAACGGTGGTGGTTTCCTGGATCTCGCAAGTGAGCTTGCATACATGATCGCCGGGCCAAGTACCACGGCGCAGCGCACCTTCGAGCTCACCGAGTTCAACGACAAGCATCCGGTCAAGGACCCGATCAGCGGCCGAACCATATCGCCGACGCCTTTCTACGACACGACGCTCGGCCCACCCTTCAGCGCGCCGGCCGACCAGCCGCTGCCGACACTGAACCTGCCTCGAGTCTTCGTCCTCACCGGTTCGTCGACGTGCTCGGCCAGTGAAGCCATCATGAACGGCCTGCGGGGTGTCGATGTCGAGGTCATTCAGATCGGCTCCACCACCTGTGGCAAGCCGTACGGATTCTACCCGACAGACAACTGCGGCACGACGTACTTCACGATCCAGTTCAGAGGGGTGAACGACAAAGGCTTCGGAGATTACAGCGATGGATTCTCGCCCGCCAATGCGGAGGCCCCGGCGGGTGTCCTCCTCCCGGGATGTACCGTCGCGGATGACTTCACCGCAGAGCTTGGCGATGACAACGAGCCGCGCCTCGCGGCTGCGCTGACGTATCGCGACACCCAGACCTGCCCCGAGGCACCTGCGCTCGCAGCGGGCGCGCAGGCAAAATCGGCCGCAAAGCAATACGACGGCATCCTGCCGAAGTCGCCGTGGCTGACGAATCGGATCATGTTGCCGTGACCGGCCGGACGATGACGAAGCTCTTGCTGCTCGCGGCGCTCGGAGTCGTCGCCGCCTGCTGCAAGACCGTTGCGACGGAACACGACAAGGCAGCGCGCATCATCGATGCCGACGATGCAAGCCGTGCGGCACTTCAGCGAGCCGTCGATGGTGCGCTGAAGACCCATGTCACGCTCGCAGACGACGCCTTGACCGAGAGCAGTCTGCTAATCATCGAGCGGAGCCCACCACGCAACATCCAGGGCCTGCCTTCCCAAGGCCGCAACATGGACGTCCCCATCCAGTTTCGCTTGGTGATCAACGGCGACGACTGTGTGTTGATCGACCAGCGCGACCGGTCGCGGCACGAGCTCGAAGACACCCGGTGCGAAGCCGAATAGCTTCTCCACGCCGCTACCGAGGCGGACGAAACGGGCTACTCGTCATCACCGGGCCGCGTGCGGTCGAGACCGGGTAAGCTCGCCCCGGCCGGGGGGATGCGCTAGCGTAGGCGCCGATGGCTCTCCCACCTCGAGCTCCGAAACCTTTGCGTGTGCCGTCGTGGTACGAAGAGCATCTCAGCGGCCCGTTGCTGCCCATCATCGCGACCGCCGCCGCCGGTCTCCTGGTTGGTTCGTACACGCTGGGTCTGATCTCGGAGCGGGTCGCCGCGTTGCTGTTCGCACTCGTCTTTCTCGGCGCGTGCTGCTTCTATGCAGTGAAGTCGTTTTCCGAGTCCGCTCCCCGCGGCTGGGAAGTCGGCGTCGCCGTCACGCTCGGCCTCGCCACCCTGGCTTTGACTTTCGTGCCAGTCGTCACTGCGCTCCTGCCCGGGTCGCCCGTCGTTCAAGGCACGCTTGCAGCACCCGGGGACTCCATCCTCGTTCCGGAGTCGGGGCGCGGGGCAGTTCGGATCTTGGTGCACGGGGTCCCCGCTGGTCATGCAGCGGCGCATGTCCAGGCGACCTTGCAAGTCGGAGACCAGCGTTTCGACGCCCACGTCGAACGGGACCTCACCCAGCGAAGGGTCGGGCGGCGCGGTCGTGCCACCGTTGCGATGGAAAGCGATAGTGAATACGTGTCCGTGCGCATCCCCTCGACGGTCGACCGGATCGTGCTCGACAGCATCAGGGGTGACCTTGATGGGCCGTTGAAGATCAGTGTCTTCGTCGAGCGGATTCCGCTGCGCGCGGAGCTTTGGGCAGCCGGCGTGTTGCTCGTGCTGGCGGCGCTGATCGACGTCGCATTTCGAGGAAGCGGGGTCGGCGTCGGAGCCACCGCATGTGCGCTCGTCTTCGGCCTCGTCGTATCGCGCGTTGCGACCCCGGATGTGGCGGTTCGACAGGAGATCGGGGCACTCTTCGTGGCGCTGCTCGGGGGCGGCCTCGGAGGCCTGGTGCTGTCCGCCGTTCTCAGAAAGACGGTTCAAAGCGTCGGCAAGCTACGCGCCACTCGGTAGCGCGTCCTTCGGGGCGCTCCACCGGTTTCTGCGCCACTTAATTTTTTGGAAAGCCTGGTGACGACGCCGGAGCGCTCGAGCCGGAGCGAGTCCATCCAGACCGCGAGGATTGTACCTCCAGGGGAAAGTGGACGGCAGGTCTTTTCTACTGCTCCCCAATGTGGTTTAGTTGGGTCGAGATGCGAACTTGGTTGGCCTTCATTGCGGTTGGTGCTGGCCTGGCTTGCCTGGCCGGCTGCGACCGGGTGGGTGAGCCCTGTGAGACGGCCGGCTCCACGGGAGAGTGTGCGTCGGGGCTCATCTGCACTTTCACGGGCCGCCCCGAGCCACTCAACCCTGGCGACCTCGTGACACCGAGTCAAGTCTGCCTTCGGCTGTGCGACACGGCAACGGACTGCGGCGACGGCGAGAAGTGCCAGCTCGTCACCTGCTCCAACCAAAAGAGTTGCCAGACCAATCCCATACCGGACGCAACGGGCGACCTTTGTATGGGCGGGACCGGCGGCACGGGAGGCATGGGCGGCACCGCTGGCATGGGCGGAACAGGAGGCATGGGCGGGGCAGGAGGCGCCGGCGGGACAGGAGGCACGGGCGGCAGCTCAGCCTGTGACAGCGAAGCCAGGGCGTACATCCAGACGTTGGATCCCAACGCCGGCTTCAGCCGGACCAACAACGTAGTCTTCGATACGACGGATCTCCCAGACACTTGGGATCGCTATTCGATCTCTTTGGATCTGACCGACCCCCTGCTCGAGGGTCAGCTCCTTCAATTTGGCTTTTCCGCCACGGCTTCGAACTTCGAGCCGTCCGGGGTGTTCTATGACAACGTTTCGATCGATCCCGCTGCGCAGTACACGCAGAACTTCGAGTCCCTCGATCAGGCAGCCTCGGATGCGCTGAGCAATGATCCCGACCCGCTCTGGGGCGGAGGATGGATTGTCTTTGGCAATGCCTTCGAGGCGGATGGTGCCACTCTGGCCTATCCCTATGGTCCCTTCCCCGCACCGAACAACACGGGGGGCTTTTCGGGTATCGCTTTGCTTCAAGGTGGGGTCGACCAGGGCGATCAGGTGTTGGTCATCATCAGCGACTACAACAACCAGGACCAATCTCTCGGGCTCCGAATCGAGGCAAACACGTTCCGCGAACGCACGATTACGGCGGCCGACATCGGCGATACCATCACCTTCAGCTTCGACGCCAAACGCGGAAACATCAACGAAGGCTGTCCCGCTCCCTGAGGGACGTCGCGGACTCACTCAGGAAACAGCTGGCGTCTTTTCACGACCAAGTCGACTCGGCGAATGCGCCCACTGCGCAAAAAGAGCTCCGCGCTCAGCTCGATCGGCAGCATCGGTTCCGTCAGCTTCCGCTCACTGCCATCGTCTTTCGTGACGATCACCGACGCTTCAGCGGAATCGTCCAAACGATACACGAAGGGTACCTGACACCAGGTGAATGCCAATCCTGAATCGGGAACGGTGAGCTCCTGCCACTGGTCATCCACGTCGAGGAAGCGGAAGGTGCGCGGGTTTGCGACGAATTCGCGTGCCCGCAGCAAGCCCACCTCGAAGGTCACCGCACCGTCGCGGATGCGCACGCCCAGCTCACCAAAGCGGGTCAATATCTCTTCCTTGACCATGCCGGTCATTCCCGGCTGCTGGGCGCCGGCGTGCTTCGGCGTGTTCGAATAGGGGTCCGTCGGGAAGGCGCCGTATTGGTCCGGGGTCTTGTTGAATCCGAGGCCCTCACGAACGCGATAATACAGCCGACCCAGCCGATGCCGCGTTTCTTCGTCCGTCCCGTCAGCCAGGGCGACGAAAAAATTCTCCTGTGCGACGAGCAACAACTTGGAAACCATGTGCCAATAGACACAGCCCAGCCCCTCATAACCAAACATCGTACCGGAGCGCCCGGTGAACGCTTTGTGGTTGAACACCTGCTCGTAGAGCTCCAGCAAAGGTTGGCGGGCACGTTGAGCTTCGTCCCCATACACTGGTGCTAGCTCGTCGAGCCGCGCAATCAGATCGCTCCCATTGCGTAAGTCTGCGTTGAAGCGGTAGCACCCGTCTCGATCTCGCAGAACGATGCTGTCATCGCCGCCTTCGAGCATCTGCTCGAGCAGCGGAATCGACCGAAACCGTTCAGCCGGGATTCGGTTCTTCTCTAGGAAATTCGGCAACGGACGATCGGGATACAACATGAAGCTGCGCACGTCGGTCCGATACATCTCGCTCTCGAACAGGGTCTCGAGCAAATCGGCTGCCTTTGCCGGTGCGATGGCGCCTGAGCTGAGCACGGCAACCTGACCTTCGAGCATCGCGTAGAGGCGTTCGATTTCGATCGCGCCTGATTTCAAGCCCAGCAGATTGTAGGCGTGATACATGCCGTCCTCGCGCCGGTTGTGCCCAATGCTGTGATCGATCGCGGCCAGCGCATCGTCCAGCATCTGCCAAACCTGCGGAAGTGGTTGCTGCACCGTGCCGGAGAACCTCTCCTGTCGGTACACCGCTTGCCGGTAGTCGGATGCTGCCCGTCCGAGCCGAGCGAGCAACCGGTATCGCGTCTCGGCGCTCACCGGGGAAGCCCCTAGCTTCGGTCGTACCTCACTCAACGACGCGGCAGTTTCCTCGAGCCATCCACTGACTTCTCGCGACATGCTCACCCCGGGCGGCGCCTGCGCCAACAACCGCCGAAGGAAGACGACGTATCGGCGCATGTAGCACAGCGTCACCATGGAAAGTCCATGACCGACCAAGGCGTTGTTGGCGTCGTTCCACTCCGGACGCTGCGTGTTGAGCCAAATGCCTCCGTCCAGCACGAAGTTGCCGAGCTTGCTCAGCAGCGGCACCAACAGCTTCTCGAAGAGGTTGACTTGGCATACCTCACCGTTGGCATCGAAAATCAGCTTGCCGTCGGCGCCCTTGGCAGCCACCCGATGTTCGATCCGCTGCGCCGCTTCCTCGTCGTAGAGGACGGTGCTCTTGGCATTCTCGAGCAAGCTTTCGAACGGCTTGATTCGGTAAGGAACGTTGGCGTAGCTGAACACGGGCCGGCTCAACAAGGCAACGAGACGCTTTGGATGGAACCGGTTGGAAAGCTCCAGCAGCTTCAACAAATAGATGATCTGGTGATCGCCCCAATAGCCGATGTAGCTCCATGGGTCGTCCGGCTCTTCGACTTCCCAATCGATGCCTTCGTTGCTGATCCGGTACGGGTTGTAACCATCGACCGTCGTTGCGTTGAGGAATTTGGCGATCACGCTTTCGACGAACTCCGGAAAACTGAACGTCAACGCCTCCCAATTCTGAAAAATGTCACGCCAGTTGCCTTGATAGGACAGTAACCTGTCGCCGCGGTCGTCCTTCAGCTGAATTTCGAACTGGTTCCAGGGTCGACTGGGGTCGCCGTGACGGCGTCCAAACGTGATCGGAAGGTACTCTCGGGTCAGGCGCTCCAGCTCGGGGTCGCCCAAAGCCTCGACGGCCGATAACAAGTCCGTGTAGCGAAGCTTTTCGGGCAGTGCGCCGAGCGCTGTCTGATGGCGTCCGAACACATCCCGATTGAACATCTCGAGGGTGCGGCGGAAATCCCGTGAGGACACTTGATACTGATCGTCGAAGGTGCCACCGCGCAGAACGTTGAACAACACATTGGCATAATGGTGCGCCGATACGTTTTCCTCGGCGGTCGCCTGGAATGCGTCTGAGCCAGCCATGATGCGGGCCAGCTCGTCCGAGCCCTCGCCTACCGATCGGGCGATCGCCTCCGTCAATGCCGCCGGGTCACTGAGCTCGTGGAGGAGGCTCACCACCTGCGCCTGGCTCTGCTCGATGTCGGCCACGATCTGCCAGCGCCGAGATGCCTGCGGTGCGAGGTTCAGTGATGCATGGACCAGATAAGCCCCGCGGACGCCCCGTGTGTGGAGCTCCTGGATCAGGGGCTTTCCGCGGCGAAAGCGTTCGAGCTGGGCTTCGGAAAGCAGCACCTCGTGTCCGTCGAGGCCCAGGCAAAATACCGTCGTAGCTTTGAGCGACTCGCAGGGCTCGGCTCGGTCCGTGATTCCAGAATAAAGCGTGTACAAAGCGAGCCCTTTGTCCACGATCAGCTCGTTCCATTTGTAAGCGTCTACCAAATTGCTGGTATTGGTCTGCGCAAATCGCGGAGTCCCGGCCGGTAGAATGTTTTGCAACCCATCGACCAGATCGATGCTGCGTTCTTGCCCGGCGAGGTTTTGCAATTCGCATTCGCGTACGAACCCGTAAGCGTCGCTGGTCGACCACCAGTACCGGAACGAGAGCTGCAAATCGTGGTTGATCTCTTCGAAGCACAGCTTGTTTCCCAAGACGTTCTTGTAGAGGTTGCGGCTCGTCGAATAGCCATCTTGGTGCGCTCGATTGAATGGCTCCCATTCATGCCGCTGCCCGTCTGCGCCCGTGCTGATCAGCGTCTTGCTGCCCGTGTGCGAATGGCTTTCGTGTATCTTGTCGACCGTGATGTATGGGAACAGCGCGGTCTCCGGGGACACCCGGCCCGCGGTGAGCCCGCCAGTCGAGGAAATGAACAGCCAGTGGTCGGAATTGGAGACCAGGCTGATGAAGAACGGGGCCATCTCGTCGACGTTTCGGATGGCGTAATACCGCTCCCCGGCCAGAGTCAGAAACTCGCCGGACACCTCATCGTCGGGGCTGGAGGATCGATTCATGTCTCAGGGTCTTCGCTTCGTCGAAAACGCGCGTAGGCCGGCGACTCAAAGAGCCGCCGGCCCAGCCACGATGCGAACGCAGCTCAGGGCGCCGTGGCTCCGACGACGTTGTCGTAGAAGTTCCCCGAGTCCTCGAAGTCCTTCGCGAGCGTCTGGAACCCAAACTGGAGGAACTGGCCTTCGAGAGCCGGGTCGGTCAGGTCCAAAGTAACTGTGTAGGAGGCCCAGCTGACCGGCAAGCTCGTTGTATCCAGCACCTCGTTGTTGGTCGTGTCGGAGCCAGCGATCGTCTTGATGAACGCTTGCGCCGTCGTGGATCCCCCGATGTTGCCGCGTTTGGCATCGAAGGTGAACGTGAATGTCTGCCCGATGAAATCCGCAGGAATCGTGAGTTGTTGGAAGACGATGGTCTCGACCAGGTCGGTGCCATTCCTATGTCCTTGGTCGGGGTTTCCGCAGCATTCGTAGTTGCTAAACACGACGAGCTGGTTTGCGCCCTGATCGGGGCCGCCTTCACCGGTCGGGATGCCCGAGATTTGGCCGGAGGTGGTCGGCGCGGCGAATGGACCAAAGCCGAATTTGAACGTTCCGTCCCCCTGATACACGTTGCCGAAGTAGAGCCAGCCGTCATCCTCGAGCGCTGTCGCCCCTGCAGGGTCGAGCGACTCGAAGTCCTGCTCGTACACTACATTCGCTTGACTACCGCCGGTGCCGCCAGCGCCGCCGGTGCCGCCAGCGCCGCCGCTGCCACCGGTGCCGCCAGCGCCGCCGCTGCCACCGGTGCCGCCAGCGCCGCCGCTACCGCCCGTGCCTGCCGTGCCGCCCGAGCCTCCCGTACCATTGCCGCTACTTTCGCCGCACCCATAGACTGCGAGCGTCGCAAACAGAATCATGAATAGTGTCTTCTTCATCCTCATCTCCTACCTGGTTTCGCCATGCGAAACATTAGACTTGCCCGACCTGTCAGAACCTCTGAAGCCACAGGGAGCTCCGCGCAACGCCATGCACGCTCACGCATCCGCCGATCGCTTTGGTTCAAGGGGTGAAATAGCCTGCACCTTGATATAAGGGGTCGTTGCAGGCCGAGCCCGCTGGCGTGTCGCACAGCACGTAAAGTGGCATCCGGTCCTCGTCCCAGAAGCCCCAGCCATCGTCCGTTGCCTTCCAGGCTTCGTCGAAGGCCTCGAAGATGAAGAGCGTCAAAGGCCCGCCCGGGGAACGTTCCCACCCTCGCATCAGGTCGTAGTACCACTTGGCGTTGACGGGATTCGCGGCATAGGTCTCGATTTCTTGAGCTAGGTTGGTCTGCCGCCACTTCCAGCCGGTTTCGCCGACCACGATCGGCAAGGACTCACCGATCGTCACGGTCGTCCCCGACGCATCGACGTACTGGTAGTCGGAGACCGCTCGGTAGTTGGCCTGGGCCACGGCGAGCGCCTCGTTCATCATGGCTTCCGCGCGAAGAGGGCCGGCCGGCACCCCTTCCTGCTTCCAGTCCCACTGCCGGTAATTGGTGATTGGGTACATGTGGATGGCCACGAAGTCGAGCAGCGGCAGGACGGTATCCGGCTTTCTGCTGCCGCCGAGCGTTTGGCCCGCGTAGAACGTGTAGTCGTCGTCGGCCGTGACCGGCTGCGTCACGTTGTTTCGGGTTTCGGTGATGTATCCCTCGAGGCAGTTCAAGGGCATGAAGCCCGCGAAGAACGAGGTCTCGTTGCCGACGCTGACCGTGACGACGTTGGAGTAGGTGTTGGCCAGGCGGATGGCGGTTTCGACCTGGGAGTCGTTGAGCATGCTGTCGCAGTTCTGGGCAGCGGCGCCAGCGAGGCCCTCGAGAAAGAGACCCTGCTGAAATTGCATGTCGGGGTAGCTCGCAGCGGCGAGCTGCAGGATCTTCTCGGAGACCGCGTCTCCGCCGAACAGGCGCAGGAGGTTGTAGCCCGCGGTCTGCAGCAGACCGAGGTCTTCGAGGATGTCGGCATCGCTTGGGATTTCCCCGGCACCTGGCCCGCCGGCCCGGTAGGGGCTGTAGTTGGTCGCCTTGCCGGTCGTGTAGATCTCGGGGAGCGGTCGCAATTCGCCTCCACCGCCACCAAGCAAGCGAGCCTCGACGTTGTCGTAGAAGATGCCTGAACCCTCGAAGCTCGACGCGGTATTCCGGAAGCCAACCTGCAGAATCTGACCTTCGAGAAGCGGGTCGGTCAGCTCCAATTCAATCGAGTAGCGGTCCCAGGTCGTAGGCACGCTGGTCAGGTCGACGGGCACGAAGTTGGTCTGGGAGAAGCCCGCGTTCGGGTCCAGCGTGGTGATGAACGCCGACGCAGTCGTGGCGCCCTCGATGTTGCCTCGCTTCGCGTCGAAGCTGAACTCGAGCGTCCGGCCGATGAACGAGCTCGGAATCGGATTGATTTCCTGGAAGACGTTGATCTCGACCCGGTCGGTGCCATTGAGGTGCCCACTATTGGGCTGGCAACAATTGTAGTCGTTGAAGATGCTCAGTTGTTGCGTGCCTTGCGGTGCATCGCCTTCACCGGTCACCACCGCCGAGATGAACGTATCGGTCGGGCTTACCGTGGCGTTGGGTGCGTCGATCGGACCATAGGGAAACAGCAGGGTCCCGCCGTCGTCAAACACGTTGCCGAAGAACACCCAGCCGTCATCGCTGAGCGCCGTGGCGCTGTTGGCGTCGAGCAACTCGAAATTTTGTTCGTAGAGTACTTGGGATACCCCGCCTGACCCTCCGGTGCCGGCCGTGCCACCGCTCCCCGCCGTGCCACCGGTGCCAGCCGTGCCACCGGTCCCCGCGGTCCCGCCAGTGCCGCCCGCACCTGAGCTATCTTCTTTCGTGAAATACAGGTTGTCGATCAGCATCCGGTCTCCGGCTCGACGAGTCGGCGCGCTGATGATGAAGGGCGAACGAACGTTGCTCGGATCCCACCCACGATCGATGGCGTCCTGAAGCGGGATCCGAAGGAAATGCCACTGCCCGTCGTTGGCGTAGCCGTAGCTCCGCGGATCGAGGGTGACGCTTCTGGGGTCCGGGGGCGGCTCGTTCGGTCGGGTGGTCGCAGACTGAAGCGTGAGATCGAACCTTTCGAAGGAAGCGTCGCTCGACTTGAAACCGACATACATCGTCGTCCATTCCGACAGGTCGATGGCCTCCCCCCAGAGAATGCCAGCACCCCAAAACGGCTGAGTGTTGGTCGAGAACTCGATGGAGATCAACCCTTCGAGCCGATCCCGCGATGGGAACTGAGAGCCCGTCAAGGTCCCGGCCGGCCGGTTCAAATCGACGACGAAGATGAAATAATTGGTGGTCACGCTGTTGATCGGAATCGTCTCCGAACGGCCACCTTCGTAGAAGTAGCCCACCGACAGCCGCTCCTCGCCAGGCTGATAGGGGTCGGGCGGGACGGGCGGAAACGGGTCGAATGGCCCTTGAATGCGATCTCGAAGGCCGACCTGACCCGAGTAGTCGGGCGTTCCGAGGTCGGTGGTGCAGCCGCCTACCAGGCTGAGGGCGAGCAGCAGGTCGGTCCAAACGAGGTGTCTCCGTGTTAGCGGCATTTGAAATCTCGATCCAGGGGATCGGTCCCCGTGCTCCGTACCGCAGTGGGATTTCCCAAGCTGTCCTCCACCACGACCCAGTCGCCTTGAACCACCCCTCCGAGGTCCAGAATTTGCTCATACGCGAGCGTCGCGAACCTTATCGGGACCGTCCCGGAGGCATCGAACAACAACGATTCGGGAAAGCAGTCCAGCACGGCCTGAAACCCAGCGACGGCCATTCGTCGGACCGTCTCTCGGTCTTCCTCCGCAACCTCGTTGGAGTCGTAGAGATCACGGAGCTTGACCGCCGTGAAGAACTGGTTTTCTCCGATCGGGATCTTCGCCAGCACCGTCGCCCAGGCGTAGAAGGCGCCCGCGTTGCCCCCATCACCGAGGATTTGGAACTTCGTCTCGTCGCTGACCCCAGACTCGCGGAACGGGTTGCGCGGGTTGTTGAGGGTGACTTTGGACGGGTGAATGCCCTCCGTCGGGTCGAAGAGCTCGAACTCGATGCCGGTCGTATTGAAGCCGAACTCATAAACAGGGTCATCTCCGCATGCAACGGCGACGAGCAAGAGCCCTAGCAACGACGATTTAATATACGAACTGCACATAAGTCTTGATCTCCCATTCGCGACCCTTGCGGCCGGGATTTCGAGGATCGATGAGGTATCGACCGGAGAATTTGTCGAGATTTCGAAACTGCCCACGCACGCCGAATCTCGTGGAGGCGGGGGCGTACATCCGGGGCGGTTCCACTGCGTAGGAGAAATCGAGCATGGCTTGCAGCGGGAACGTCAGGTTGAAGTCCTTGTAGTAGTCGTAGGGCCCCCAATCGTTGAACTTGAGGTGGTAGTTGATGTTGAACGTGCCGTACTTGTACCAGCCGTACGTGCCAAAGCGCGTCACCGTGCGAGGACTGTCGCCGTTGGCTTGGCCTTGCCCGACGTAGATCCAGTTCACCAAGCGCATCTTGTAGGTGAAGTTGGTGACGGTCCGCAGACTCACGTCCCAAAGGTTTCTGGCCGGCGCGCTGGTCAAGAACGCAAACAGGATCAAGTCCTGGTTGATGGCCACGGCGGAGTCCTGGGCCGTGGGCAAAATCTTGTAAACGAAATCGAGCGCCGCGCTGAATTTGGCGTCCTCGCGCTCCAGGTTGTCCCAAGCCCAGAGCTGGGTCGCCGGCGTCGGGTCGAAGCCCAGCAGCAGCTCGAGACCATACGTCTCCCGATTCGAGCGAACCCAGAACGGATCCTCGAGCTGGTTTCTGCCTTTGACCCCCGGATAGTACGTGCCGGTTACCGGATCGAAGAGATCGGGGATGACTGGAAGCGGGCCCTCGAGGGGCCTTTGCACCAAGAAATTCGGTCCTATCACGAACTTGCCGGCGTAGTACCCAAGCCCCGTCGACACCGCCCAGTGATTGCCTTGGCCGCTTTCCTTGAGCGACCAACCGGTAATCGTCATCGTCTGGTCCGCACCGGCATCGCTGACGAGCCCTCGGTAGCCGCCCTGCACGTACCAAAAGACCGGTGCCGCGTTCAGCGTGAGCTTGGCCTTGCCGCCAAGGGTATCGGCGAAATCGACGGTGTGGTTGCGGATGTAGTAACCTGAGTCCAGGTACGTGGGCCCGTCCGCTTGGCGCGCGGTTTGGTACGCATCGCCGATGAAGTTCGAACGCGCCGTGATGCCGCCGAGCTCCAGAGTGACCCGACGGCTCGCGTAGCCGAAGTACAAGGTGCTCTTTCGGCTCTTTGGCTGTGGAATGACCGAGCTCGCAATGCCCGATGCTTGCTGGGCGATGTCTTCTTGGTGCATCACCGCGAACTTGAAGTCGCCGAAGACGCGGTAGTACTTGCCCATGACCGTCGGGTTGGCGCCCCACCAAAGCTGGGGACCATACGCAACCTTGAGTCCGTCGACTTTGTCCTTCCCGGAGAACACGACGCCGAGCGGGGCGTTCGCGTTGTAGATGTCGATGTCGTACTGCTGGTGCACCTCGGGGTAGAGGCCAAAGAAGTCTCCCTCGTAGCCCCAGTGGTAGTGCCCCTCGCCACGAAAGAAGCTCTCGAGCAAGAAGTACTTGCTGTCCCAATCGAAGGAGGCCTCGTAGACCTGGAAGCGGTTGAATCCCGTGAGGTCGCGGACGACGCCAGACTCGTCTACGATCCCGACGGGAATACCCCGATTTTCGTAGAAGATCTCGTTGATTGGATTCAGGGCCACGTTCCCGAGCCCGTTGACCACCACCTCGGCTCGCACGCCGGCAAACGGCTTGACCTCCACGCCAACATAGAACGATTCGGTATGGTCGAAGCGAGTTTCCTCTCTGAGTGGGTTGTTGAGCTGGCGGCCGCCGGTCGTATAGGTATCGAAGTCAACCCGCAGCTTGCTGACGCGCGCCCAGCCTAGCTCCGTGAGCCTGGACTCCGCATCGTCGTACGATCTCGGCCCGAGCCTCCCGAAGTGTTGGCGGATTTTCTCGATGCTGGTGTCCGAGGCGTAAGGATCGAGCGTGAAGGCGTCCTGTAAGAGATAGTACGCGGCTCTCGGATACACCGTGTAGATCCCGTCGACATTGGGTTTCCCCTTCGCCGCGATCCCGAACCACTCCTCGTTCATGTTGTTTTGGCCCTCGACCCAGTCGGATAGGTACGCTTGGTTCGACCAGGACGCGGTGGTGTCGTGCTTGTCGAGGTTGATCTCTTGCTGGTACTTCCACCAGCCGTCGCTCCATTGAAAGATCATGCCGCCGATGGCGTTCCCGACCCTGCCCTTGCCGTAACTCTGCTCGTAGATCTCCTGCCAAAGAGATCGCAGATACTGCGCCTGGGCAACCTGATCTTCCCGCCCGGTCTTGGCATTGAACGCATCGGAGCCAAACTCGGTGTACATGAGCGGACGGCCGAGCTCCTTGTCCACGCGCTCGAAAAGGTCGCCCGACGACATGCCGCGATAGACGTTGGTGCCGAACACATCGATGTTCGGGCATTCCTTCTTGATGACCTCGAGAAATCCGAGGTCGCCGTTGGCCATCGACACCGGGTGGTTCTGGTCGAGCGAGTGAATCAGGTCGGTGACTTCTCCCATCAAGGAGTACAAGAAGGTCGCGCGTGCATCACCCTGCGATTCCTCGGGCAGGTCTTCGATCTCGCTGGACTTCCAGTAGAGCCCGTAGTTGTTCTCGTTGCCAAGCAGCCACATCAACAAGCCGGGCGTGTCTTTGTACCGGGCAGCCAGCTCCGTGATCTGCTCTTTGATCAGCGCGCGAAAGCGCTCGTCGGAATAGTCGACCGGGTTGACCCAGACGCCGTCGATGTTCATCCCGTAACGGCCCATGTCGTGGTTGATGACCGTATAGATCCCGTATTTCTCGTAGATGTAGGTGATCCATCGGGGAGGAATGCCCCCGAGGGCGGTCACGTACTGCCGAATGACATTGACGTGCATGTCCTTCAGCCACCGCATCTCGGCGTCGAGTGCTTGGATGATCACCTCGTCGGGCTTGCCCCAAAAGTCGTAGGTGTAGTTTTGGCCGATCGGCATGTAGTCCCAGTTCATGCCGAACACCATCGTAGGCTTGCCGTCGACGAGGAGCTGGTATCCGCGTTCGTCCTTGTGGACCTTGACGACATTGGGGCCGTCGGTCTTGCGAATGGTCGGTGCCGAACCCGGTGGGGGCGTTTCTGGCCGTTGGTAAGCCGCGGGCATTTCGGAGGCGGGTGGCGGCGCGAAGTCGTCGCCCGGTCGCGTGGGTGCGCCGGGTGGTGGGGGTGCGCCGGGCGGTGGGGGCACGCCGGGCGCCGTGGGGCCGCCTGACGGCGTCGGCACCATCGTCTCTTCTTCGTACTGCTGTGCACCGGCGACTGCGGACCACAACACGAAGAGGATCACGATGGCAATTCTCATGCCGCCTGGTCTCCTGGAAGCTCGTTGCTTTGGATGATGCGGCGGTACATGTGCCCCGATGCCTTGATGATTCGCTCTTGGGTTTCGAAGTCGACCCAGACGATACCAAATCGCTTCGAAAAACCGAACGCCCATTCAAAGTTGTCGAGGAGCGACCACAAAAAATATCCGTGCAGGGGAACCCCCGCGTCGATCGCCGCGAGGCATGCATGCACATGGCGTCTCAGGTAGTCACACCGACGCGTATCCTGCACCAACCCGTCCAGCCCCGGTCCCGTCGAATACGCCGCCCCGTTCTCCGTCACGACCAAGGAGCCGGGCCTGTAATCAGAATGCAAGCGCGATAGCGTGCGAGTGAGGCCTTCGGGGTGGACTTCCCAGCCCATGTCCGTCAGCTCGGCGGGGTCAGGGAGCGGAATGCTTCTCGGCTCGTTCTCAGCCTCGGGAATCGTCGCGCTCCGCACGACGGCCCGGCTGTAATAGTTTACCCCCAAGAAGTCGATCGGCGTTCGTATCTCCTTCAGGTCATCCGTGCGCACGAAATCCATGCCACCGGGCAACCTGCCTTCACGCTCGTGGTACTCGACGACGTCCTCCGGATAGCGGCCGAAGTAAATCGGATCGAGGAACCAACGGTTGAGCTCGCCATCGAACTGCCGGGTCGCGATCCGGTCCGCCTCACTTGGAGACGCTGGCTCGCATTCGGACGCGTTGAGCGTCAGGCCCACTCGAGCGCCCGGGGCATTGCGCCGAATCACCGGCACAGCCCACCCGTGGCTCAGCAACAAGTGATGCGAGACGACCAAGGCATCATGCCAGTTGGTGCGACCCGGCGCTTGCGTCCCAAAGGCGTATCCAAGCATGCTCACACACCACGGTTCGTTGTGAGTGATCCAATGCTGGACGCGATCCCCCAGATGTTCGCTCACGACATCGGCCAGCTCGACGAATGCGTTTGCAGTCGCGCGATTGGTCCATCCGCCTTCGTCTTCGAGCGCCTGCGGCAAGTCCCAGTGATAGAGCGTGACCCACGGTGTGATCCTCGCCTCCAACAACCGGTCCACCAGTCGGTCGTAGAAATCGAGGCCCGCCCGGTTCACCGCTCCACGTCCCGTCGGAAAGATTCGAGGCCAGGCGATGCTGAATCGGTACGCCCCTACGCCGAGGAACTTCATCAATGCGACATCCTCGTCGTAACGGTAGTAGTGGTCGCAGGCGACGTGGGCGTTGCTTCCGTCCTCGATGAGCCCGGGTCGCGCTGCATACGTGTCCCAAATCGACCGCCCTCGGCCGTCAGTCTCGTGGGCTCCCTCGATTTGGAAGGCCGAGGTGGCAACACCCCAGACAAAGCCACTGGGAAAGACTTCACCGGTCATGGAACGGTTCTCCAACGAATGCCGGGCTGTGGCGCAGACCCGGCCGTTTGTTCGATTGACGAACGAAGTATCAATTCCGACCAAGACTGTCAAGCGCGGTACGGGCCGCCGAACCGGGCCTCATTCCCTAGGGCTGGGCTTCGAACGCGCCGACGTCACAGGCCGAGCCCACACCCGCCGGACGCGGCTCGCCGCGCTGGTCCACGGTCAATGGCTCCCCGGTTCCGTCGACGCACTCCGCTTCTGAGATTCGGTCCAGAGCGACGCTGTTGCCGAGTAGCGCGTGGGTCCTCGTCGGTCCGCCGTTGTCTTCCAGCGGACCCAGGCTCAGTTGAGCTTCCGCAGGCCGATCGGTCTCCTGGTCGAAACCGCACGTGTTCGCGGGACTCTCGATGTTGTAACCGTCAGAGTCCAGCGGCGATCCCGCGCAGTCGCCCTGCACCAACGTGTTCTTGATCAATCGTCGGTCCGCGTTGGACGTCCCGGGATCATAGATGGCGCCTGCGGTAGGCGCTACGTTTCCCGCCATCGTGCTGCTTGCGATCAGCACATCGCCGCCGGTGTACATGCCACCCCCCGTGTCTGCCGTGTTCGTCGACACGGTCGTGTTCAGGAGCTCGGCCGCCGCGCCGGCCGGATTGAAAATGCCTCCGCCCGCGGCGGCTGCCGTGTTTCCCGACAAGGTGCTGCTGGTCACCTCGAGTGAGCCGGCCTCATTGGCAATGCCGCCACCGCTTTGGCCGGCCATGTTGTCGCCTACGGTGCTGTCGATCAGCGTAAGCGTCTCGAAGTTCAAAAGGCCGCCACCGTCGAAGCCAGCAGAGTTCCCGAGGACACTGCTGTTGATGAGTGTTGGCGCCCCCCGGTTGTAGATGCCGCCGCCCCAGTCCGCGGTGTTTCCAGACACGGTGCTGTTACGCATCGTCAGCGTCCCGGAGTTCCATATCCCGCCGCCGCCGCTGCAAACGACGGTGCCAACGCCCCGGCATCCTGCCGCGGAGCTCGTCCTGACGTCGCTGTCGATGAGAGTCAGGTTGCCCCCGCGATTCGCCAGGCCGCCGCCAAAGTGTGCTGAGCTTTCCGACACCACGCTGTTCATCATCGTCAGCGTCCCAGCGTTCCAAATCCCACCGCCTTCCAAACAAAGCAACGCAAGGTCGTCAGTTCTGCAATCACGGTCATCGCCCGTGGAGCTCCCGGAGACGGTGCTGTTCTGTAGCGTCAGGGTTCCGTCATTCCGAAGGCCTCCGCCGTTCTCATCGGTTCGGCGCCCGTTGGTCACGGTCAGCCCGATCAGCTCCGCCGTCACACCTTCCGGCACAGAGAACACACGATGTGCCCGATTTCCGTCCACCGCGAGATCGCCGCCGCCGTTCAACGCGACGTCGTTGTCGATGACAATCTCGCTCCTGGTGACGACCGTGGTGGGACCATCGCAGTCGAACGTGTAGGTTCCCAGACCTTCGGCGATGGCCGCCCGAATGCCACCCTCGCTACACGGGCATACCTTCTCTACGCACTGGACGTCGGCATCGCTCCCGGCGTCTCCGCAGCTTGCAGCCAACAGTACGGCGAACCAGGCGATGTGATGAAGTCGAGCTAAGGAACGCACTAACTATCTCCCGGTTCATGAGCCGCTCCACGCACCGCAAATGACGGAGAGCGCAAAACCACGCGGCAACTCCTGAGTACTTTCCGGACAGAATGAGTTAGGACGCGCGCCGCGTCGAGTGGGCATTCGGGCAGAAGGGGACGCAACTTCGAACGGGGGCTCTCGTTCGCAGACATCGACCAGGGGCGGCGAGGTCGGTGCGATTGGGTCTCGCAGGGCATTCGCCGTCCCGGAGGCAGGTTGGCGCTTTTCGGACATGCGGCTCTCGGCGATGGGCAACGTCGCAGCCGAGCCCTTCGTCGTCCGAGGTTACTGAGGTCACGATCAAAGGCGGCTCTTCCTTTCAGTTTGGCGCGCTCAATTACCGTGAGGCTCTGTTGGCAAGATCGCTGAACGTCCCCAGGCCCGGCGCGTTTCGTCCCGGAGCGGCTGTTTTTTGTAGACAAAACACCAACACATCGGTGTATGGCGCTGTGCGATGCTTCGAGCGCCTCGAGGCGCGAGCGTTTGCCTACCCCGTCGCTCACCCAATTGGGGCATCTCTACGATAATCGTCACGTCCCATTCACTTGGGGGTTGATCTTCCAAATTGTGTTGGGGTATTGAGAAGCCCTTGGTTTGTTCGTTGTCCGAACAAACGAAGCAAGCCATCAACCGCTGCTTGAGAAGCGGAACGCGTGAAAACCCCACAAGGAGAATTAGACATGTCACTGACACGATTAGCAGGTTCAGCCCTGCTGTCCTGCGCGGCCTTTGCCGTCGCACTTACAGGCTGTAGCTCGGAGCAATCCGAAGCGGGTATCGGCAACGTCGATATGGCCGTGACGCTGGCGACCCCGCCGTCGGGGCCGAACGAGCAGATCGATACGGTCGACGTCTCGTTTTACTGCGAAGGGAGTCGACCCGGTGCTCGGTGTACCGCGTCCTCCGCAGAGCTCACCTGAAACGTTCACGATCAACACGTCCACTTCGCAAGGACCGGAGCCGAAGAACACGATCGGCTTGTTTGAAAAGCAGGGTCTTCCCGCAGGACCTTGCCACTTCGATTTCTCGGCCGTGTCGAATAGCGGAAACACGGAGTGCACGGGCAAGCTCACGCTCGTGGTCGCGACCAACGCGACCACCTCGGGCGAAGTGGTCTTGGCCTGCATTCACACGCCGCGATATGGCGGCGTCCGCCCGGACGGCACGTTCAACCAGTGCGCGGAGTACCGGCAGATCCTCGTCAGCCCGACGACGCAAGCCATCGGCAATCTCGTCGACGTTCGGACCGAGGTTTATGATCCGGACGGCGATCCGGTGACGGTCCAGGTGACGACCGCGGGCGCATGCGGCAACGTTCAGAGCAGCAACGGCACGACGGCCGCGAGCTGCACGACGGTCAGTGGATGCGAGGCGGTGGTCAACACCGTGGAGTGCACCGACGTGGGGCTTTGTGAAATCATCGTCGCCGTGTCCGATGACGGCTTTGGCAGCTGCACCGGCTTTCTGCCCAACGGCAACAACAACAACGCAGCCCGCTCGACCATCGCCGTCGACTGTACGGTGGCCTCAGGATGCGGCAACGGACAGCTGGAGCCCGGCGAGGACTGCGATCCACCCGACGGCATCTTCTGTGACGACAACTGTCAGGCGATCGACCCTTGTTCGCCCGACCCCTGCAACCAGGGCAACGTGTGCAGCCCCGAGGTGTGTTCGGCGGATGCCAACAACCAGCCGCTTTGCACGGCTGACCCCGGCTCTGCAGCGGGCAACGCCTGCTCGCCGCCCGCAGGCGGGACCTGCGACGGTCAGGGCAACTGCGTGGCCTGCACGCTGGACAGCGACTGTGAGGACAACAACGCCTGCACCGACAACGCGTGCGTCGCCGGAGCGTGCGTCTTCACCAACGACGACACCAACCAGTGCACGACGGGCGGCCTCCCCGGCACCTGCAACGCGGGTAGCTGCGAAGGTCTTTGCACCGGCGTCACCTGCACGAGCTCGGTCGAATGTGTGACCGAGGTCTGTGATCCGGCCGATGGCCAGTGCAAGCCGCAGAATGACGGCATCAACACGGGTTGTGACCTCGGTGGCAGCCCCGGCGTGTGCGACGGCCAGGGTGCTTGCGTCCAGTGCAACATCGATGCGCAGTGCGCGAGCGGCGAGAGCTGCGTCAACAACGTGTGTGAGGGAGTGGTCATTGCTTGCCTCTACGAGCAAAACTTCGAGGCGCTCACGCCAGGGGACCCACCCGACCCTGCACCGAACTCGTTGTCCGAGGATGGATGGTTGGTCGGCGCGAACGTGTTCGGGCCAGACGGCACCACGTTCCTGTACAACTACTTCGCGTTCCCTGCTCCGAACGGGGGCCCCGCATTCTCTGCAGTCGCTGTAGGGGAAGGCGGTCCCGACCAAGGTGCACAGCAACTGTCGATCTATAACGACTACAACAACGCGGATCACGGGGCCGGCAACATCATCGAAGCCATCGTGTTCCGTCAGCGCACCATCGAAGCCAGCGATGTCGGAACGACGATCGTGTTCACATTCGATGCGAAGAAGGGCAACATCGTCCCGCCCACGACCGCCGCGGCGTTCATCAAGACGATCGCTGGCACGAACACGACCAACGCCCTGTTCGTCGATACGACGAACCTTCCGGCCACCTGGAATACCTTCACGATCAGCTTGCCGATCATCACGGACTTGGTCGGCCAGGTCTTGCAGATCGGCTTCCAGAGCAGGGCAACCAACTTCAACAGCTCCGGAATCTTCTACGACAACATCACCCTCGGAGTCGAAGGCTGCGGTGGTGGCGGTGGCGGTCCCAGTGGTGAGCTCACCAACAATGGGGACTTCGAAACCGGTGACACCACTGGTTGGCAGTTCTTCGCCAACGATGGAACCTTCAACGCTACCCAGGCTCAGTCGAATGGCGGAGCGTGGTCGGGTAACCTGGTCGCCAGCGTTCCCGCTGGCGGGGGTCCACCCTCCTTCCCGGTCATCAAACAAGCCAACATCGGCATCGGGACCGTGCAGCCGAACAGCTCGTGCAACATTTCGTTCGACCTGTTTGGATCGGTCTCGGGAGCTGGCGGTGTGTTCTTTGCCGAGTTCTTCTCCGAGCTCAGCGGCGGTGGCGTGTCCAGTAGCGTCATACTCGGCGGCGGCCCGCTGTTTCCGAATGGAACTTGGACCAACTATGCCTTCACCACGCCCACGGGCAACGACGTCAGCGGCGGTGTCACACTGCAGCTGAAGACCGACTGCGGAGCCAACCCAGGCTGCACGGTCGATGCGTTCATCGACAACGTCTCGGTCATCTGTCTATAGCCCCATAGGGCACGACGGAGCCCCCCTCCGATCACCGATCGGAGGGGGTGGGCTCCACACCTCTGATGCGGCGACGCCAACAGGCGCAACCAAGAAACCCCGGCGCGACCTAGCTTTTCTTGATGCTCGTGTGATGAAAGAGGCGACTCCATGAGATACGTATCGGCGCTATCCACAACCGTCATGCTTGCTGTCGCACTTGCGGGCTGTAGCTCGGGCCAACCCGAAGCGGGTATCGGCAACGTCGATATGGCCGTGACGCTGGCGACCCCGCCGTCGGGGCCGAACGAGCAGGTCGATACGGTCGACGTCTCGTTTTACTGCGAAGGAGTCGACCCGGTGCTCGGTGTGCCGCGTCCTCCGCAGAGCTCACCTGAAACGTTCACGATCAACACGTCCACTTCGCAAGGACCGGAGCCGAAGAACACGATCGGCTTGTTTGAAAAGCAGGGTCTTCCCGCAGGACCTTGCCACTTCGATTTCTCGGCCGTGTCGAATAGCGGAAACACGGAGTGCACGGGCAAGCTCACGCTCGTGGTCGCGACCAACGCGACCACCTCGGGCGAAGTGGTCCTGGCTTGCATTCACACGCCGCGATATGGCGGCGTCCGCCCGGACGGCACGTTCAACCAGTGCGCGGAGTACCGGCAGATCCTCGTCAGCCCGACGACGCAAGCCATCGGCAATCTCGTCGACGTTCGGACCGAGGTTTATGATCCGGACGGCGATCCGGTGACGGTCCAGGTGACGACCGCGGGCGCATGCGGCAACGTTCAGAGCAGCAACGGCACGACGGCCGCGAGCTGCACGACGGTCAGTGGATGCGAGGCGGTGGTCAACACCGTGGAGTGCACCGACGTGGGGCTTTGTGAAATCATCGTCGCCGTGTCCGATGACGGCTTTAGCAGCTGCACCGGCTTTCTGCCCAACGGCAACAACAACAACGCAGCCCGCTCGACCATCGCCGTCGACTGTACGGTGGCCTCAGGATGCGGCAACGGACAGCTGGAGCCCGGCGAGGACTGCGATCCACCCGACGGCATCTTCTGTGACGACAACTGTCAGGCGATCGACCCTTGTTCGCCCGACCCCTGCAACCAGGGCAACGTGTGCAGCCCCGAGGTGTGTTCGGCGGATGCCAACAACCAGCCGCTTTGCACGGCTGACCCCGGCTCTGCAGCGGGCAACGCCTGCTCGCCGCCCGCAGGCGGGACCTGCGACGGTCAGGGCAACTGCGTGGCCTGCACGCTGGACAGCGACTGTGAGGACAACAACGCCTGCACCGACAACGCGTGCGTCGCCGGAGCGTGCGTCTTCACCAACGACGACACCAACCAGTGCACGACGGGCGGCCTCCCCGGCACCTGCAACGCGGGTAGCTGCGAAGGTCTTTGCACCGGCGTCACCTGCACGAGCTCGGTCGAATGTGTGACCGAGGTCTGTGATCCGGCCGATGGCCAGTGCAAGCCGCAGAATGACGGCATCAACACGGGTTGTGACCTCGGTGGCAGCCCCGGCGTGTGCGACGGCCAGGGTGCTTGCGTCCAGTGCAACATCGATGCGCAGTGCGCGAGCGGCGAGAGCTGCGTCAACAACGTGTGTGAGGGAGTGGTCATTGCTTGCCTCTACGAGCAAAACTTCGAGGCGCTCACGCCAGGGGACCCACCCGACCCTGCACCGAACTCGTTGTCCGAGGATGGATGGTTGGTCGGCGCGAACGTGTTCGGGCCAGACGGCACCACGTTCCTGTACAACTACTTCGCGTTCCCTGCTCCGAACGGGGGCCCCGCATTCTCTGCAGTCGCTGTAGGGGAAGGCGGTCCCGACCAAGGTGCACAGCAACTGTCGATCTATAACGACTACAACAACGCGGATCACGGGGCCGGCAACATCATCGAAGCCATCGTGTTCCGTCAGCGCACCATCGAAGCCAGCGATGTCGGAACGACGATCGTGTTCACATTCGATGCGAAGAAGGGCAACATCGTCCCGCCCACGACCGCCGCGGCGTTCATCAAGACGATCGCTGGCACGAACACGACCAACGCCCTGTTCGTCGATACGACGAACCTTCCGGCCACCTGGAATACCTTCACGATCAGCTTGCCGATCATCACGGACTTGGTCGGCCAGGTCTTGCAGATCGGCTTCCAGAGCAGGGCAACCAACTTCAACAGCTCCGGAATCTTCTACGACAACATCACCCTCGGAGTCGAAGGCTGCGGTGGTGGCGGTGGTCCTGGTATCGAGGTGCGGCCCCTGCCGGAGATCTACACGACCGGCACGGCGATCAACTACGGTCCGTATCGGGCCGGGGGACCGGGCACCGGGGAATTCCCCAGTGACGCTGACATCCTCGAGGACCTCGGCCTGCTGCAAACCGCCGGCTACAACCTAATCCGCCTGTTCGGCGCAGACCCGGTGCACGAGAGGATCCTGCAGCTCGCCGAGGCGAACTTCCCAGAAATGCGGTTCCAGCAGGGTCTAAACTTGGAGGGCCTTTCGGGCGCCGCTGCCACGAACTGCGATAGAGCGAGCAACGACTCCCAAGTCGCAACTGCCATCCAACTGGCCAACACCTACTCCAACGTCGTCACGGTCAGCGTCGGCAACGAGACATCGTTCTTCGCCGGGTTCATGCCGTTGAACTGTCTCGAGGGGTATATCACGCAGACTCGAGACAACGTGGTGCAGCCGGTCACGGCCGATGACGACTATACCTTCTACGCGAACCTTTTCGGCAGAAGCCCAGACGGGGTCCTGCGGCTCATCGACTTCGTGTCCATTCACACGTACCCGTTCCTCAATTACCAGCAATGGGACTGGAAGCAGGAAGGGGTGCCGGCCGGTCCTCTGCGGGCGGAAGCCATGATGAACGCCTCGCTCGCCAAAGCCCAGCAGAACTACCAGTTGGTCTACGACTACCGGTACCGCAATGCGTCGGGGGTGACCGTCACCGTCGGTGAGACGCGGCCGATCGTCATCGGCGAGACCGGCTGGAAGTGGCGGCAAACCACGCCAAGCCAGGAAATCGAGACCTACGCGGCGAATCCCGTGAACGCCAAGTGGTACAAGGACCTGATGCAAACCTGGGAACGGTCGCCCGGCGGGCCCGTGACCGTCATGGATTTCGTCGCCTTCGACGAGGCCTGGAAGCTCACGGACGACGGCTGGGGCTTTTGGGACGAGCTGCGGACGCCAAACTACGCGCTGTGCGGCACGCCTGCGGATTCCGCCTGCAACGTCCCCCTGTATCAGGGCGCGGGCTTCTACTCCCCGTGAGACGGCGAACCGGCCGGATGTCCCTCGGCGCACCCGGTTTCATGATGATCTTGACATCTTTCGGCCGCCCGCGTAGTTCGTTCGATGAATGGACGAAGTCCAAGATCGTTGCTTCGAGCCTGCGAGCTTCCGCCCCCTGTGACGCCGATTCGTCGGAAGAGCCGACGCCAGATCTCCGATGAAGAGCGCCGTGCAAACCACCCACGAAATACTCGGCGCATCCGCGATGCGGGCGCAACACAGCCGGCTGATCCTGAACCTGCTCTGGAAGGAACGGCAGATCTCCCGTGCGGAATTGGCTAGACGCACGAGCTTGAGTCGTTCGACGGTCTCGGCCATCGTGAACGATTTGCTGAGCACGGGTCTGGTCGAGGAAACCCACCCTGGCATTTCGAGCGGTGGCCGCCGCCCGATCATCTTGGAGTTTCAAGACCAAGCGAGCTTCATCATCGGGATCGAGCTCGGCGCAACGCACATTTCGTGCGTGCTGACGGACTTGCGCTGCAACCTTCGGGCATCTTGGTCCGCGCCGGTTCCAGTGCGTGAGGAGCCAGAGGTCGCTCTGACGAAAATGACGATGGCCGTCCGCTCGGTGCTCGAGGCGGGCAGCGTGCCGCAATCCAGCCTGCTCGGCCTCGGGGTAGCCGTTCCGAGCCCCGTCGACCGCGAGCGACCGGGAGAGCTGTTACCGCTGATCGTCCCCAAGTGGGCCGGCTACAACATCGCCGACCATCTAGGAGACGAATTCCAGAGGCCCGTGTTCGTCGACAACGACGCCAACCTCGGAGCCTTGGCGGAGCTCTGGTGGGGCGTCGGATCTTCCGTCAAAGATCTCGCATACATCAAAGTCGCCACGGGGATTGGCGCCGGCCTGATCATCGATGGCCGCATCTTTCGAGGTAGTGCCGGCGTCGCTGGAGAAATCGGCCACACGGCGATCGACCCCAGTGGGCCCGAGTGCATCTGTGGTCTCAGGGGTTGCCTCGCCACCCTAATTGGCACACCCGCCCTTCTCGAACGTGCGAAAGACGACTTGCGCGCAGTCGGCTCGGATCGCCGACCGCCTGGCAATATCGATGAAGTGGTCAGCGCCGCTCTGGATGGCGATCCGGTTTCCGTCGAGTTGATTCACTATGCCGCCGGAAAGCTCGGCGTCGGGATCGCGAACCTGCTCAACCTCCTCAACCCTGAGATGGTGATACTCGGAGGCGGCATCGCCCGGGCTGGCGACCTCTTGTTGGACGCCGTCCGAGACACGATCGTCGGCTTGTCTTTGCCCGCCTCGATCTGTAATGCGGAGATCCGGACGACTGGATTGAACGAGTGGGGCATTGCAGTGGGCGCCGCAACGCTTGCCTTGGAAGCTGCCCTCGAGGAACCTTCCCTGTTCCCCGCACAAGCGAGAGGAGCTCTATGATGCGAAACACACTCTATTCGCGCGTCTTGATCACCACTGTCCTAGTTGGCGCCCTTTGTGGCAGCTGCGGGTCCTCCGATGCGGTGGTCAGCCCGCCCGAGCGCTGGGCGCTCACCATGTCCGACGAGTTCGAAGGCGAGGAGGGCACGAGGCCTGACCCGGAGATGTGGACCTACGACGTCGGCGGAGACGGCTGGGGCAACAATCAGCTCGAATTCAACACCGATCGCGTGGAAAATGTATCGCTCGACGGGCAAGGCAACCTGCGAATCGTGGCGCGGGAAGAGTCGTTCATGGGCAACGAATACACCTCGGGCCGCATCAAGACCCAGGGGCTTTTCCAACAAGAGCACGGTCGATTCGAGGCGCGCATCAAGCTCCCGGAAGGCGCGGGCCTCTGGCCGGCGTTCTGGATGCTGGGCGCCAACGTCGACGAGGTGCCTTGGCCTGGCTGCGGCGAGATCGACGTGTTCGAGTTCCAAGGTCAACGGCCCGAGAGGATATTCGCCAGCGTCCACGGGCCGGGCTACTCCGGTGGCGAGGCGATCTCGAACGATTTGGAGTTAGGCGAAAGCGAGAGCTTCGCGGACGACTTCCATGTCTTTGCGGTGGAGTGGGATCCGGGACGCATCACGTTCTCGGTCGACGGGCAGGTCTACCACGTCGTCCGAAGCGCGGACGTCAGCGCGAAGGGTGACTGGGTCTTCAACAACGACTTCTTTGTGATCCTCAATCTCGCCGTTGGGGGGAACCTCGGCGGTCCGGTGGGAGCGGACACGGTCTTTCCGGCAGAAATGCTCATCGACTACGTCCGAGTCTTCGAGCGTCCCCGGTGACATCCTCCTCCGTAAAGCGCTACGAGACCGCGCCCGAAGACCGCATCTCGCTTCCGCACAAGCTGATCTACGGCTTGGGCGGCTTCGTGAACAACCTCCTCGCAGCCGCGAGCGGCGGAATGATCATCGTGTTGAACCTCGGGCTCGGGATGAGCCCCTGGCTCGTGGGTATGCTCGGCGCCCTACCGCGGCTCACGGACGCGTTGACCGACCCCCTGATGGGCTACATCTCCGACCACACGCGGACGAAGTGGGGACGGCGACGACCGTATATCTTCGTGGGCGCCATAGCGGCAGGCCTAATCTACGCCCTGCTTTGGCAGCTCCCCGAAGGGCGAAGCGAGGGCTTCTATTTCTGGTTCTTTCTCGTGGTCTCGGTGATTTTCTACCTCGCGTACACGGTCTTTGCGACGCCGTGGGTGGCACTCGGGTTCGAGCTGACCCCCGACTATCACGAGCGCACCCGCCTCATGGGTGTGCAGAACTTCTTTAGCCAGCTCGCCTACGTCATTTCTCCGTGGTTCCTGCTCGCCATGCAGTACGAGCCGTTTTTCGACGACATGGTCACCGGGGCGGCGGGGCTGGCCATCGCGATCGGTGTGCTGACCGCGGGCATCGGCATCCTGCCGGCGATTTTCTTGAAGGAGCCCTACCGCGCCGACGCGGTGGCCCACCTCTACGAGCCCGAGCGAACCGACAGGCAGAAACGGAGAACCGAAGAAAGCCCCATCGTCGCCAGCATGCTCGACTTCTTCAAGGGCTTCGCGGCAACCCTCCGCTTCCGGCCGTTCTTGAAGCTGTGCGCCGCCACCTTCTTGGTGTTCAACGGGTTCATGTTGATTTCTTCGTTCCAGTTCTACGTCATCATCTACTACGTATTTGGGGGCGATAAGGTGTTGGGCGCAGAGTACGTCGGCTACTCAGGCACTCTGTCGGCGGCCGGCACCTTCTTCGTCATCGTGTTCATCACCTGGCTCGCCACCAGGATCGGCAAGCGTCGTGCCTTCTTCGTGGCGACCGCAGTCTCCATTCTCGGCTACTGTCTCAAGTGGTGGTGCTACGACCCCGAGATTCCGTGGCTTCTCCTTCTGCCGGCACCCTTGATGGCGTTCGGCCTCGGCGGGCTTTTCACCTTGATGGGGTCCATGATCGCCGACGTCGTCGACCTCGATGAGCTCGAAACGAAAGAGCGGCGAGAGGGAATGTTCGGGTCCATCTACTGGTGGGTGGTCAAGCTCGGAATGGCCGGAGCCCTCGCCGGCGGCGGATTCCTTCTCGAAGCAACCGGCTTCGACGTAGCGCTCGAGGGGGCCCAGACCGGCGCCACGATCCTGTGGATGCGTTTGTTCGATATCTTGGTTCCGGCGATCTCCTCGGCGGTCGCCATTTGGATCGTCGCGTCCTACGAGATCACCGAAGAAAAGGCCCACGAGGTGCGTGCCGAGCTTGAGCGGCGGCGCGGTGCCGTTTCAGCCACCGCAGTGGACCGCGCATCGATTTATCCATGAAACCTGCCGACGGGCTGGCCGCGATCGCGATTACGGTTGCCGGATGCCACTCCGGATCGGGCGGAGCGCGTTCGCCGAACGATGTCGAGCGCTTGCAGCAGCCGCCGAGCGCGTTGGTGGCTGGCGAAGTCATGGCGGTGGCGTATTCGGGGTTTCGGGAGGGCCAGTATCCCGACCGCGGCGACGGCGCCGTGAATCCGAGCCCCGACGAGATCCTCGACGACCTCGAAATTCTCGTCGCGCACGATTTCAATCTAATTCGCCTATACGATTCCGGCGAGAACTCCGCGCTTACCCTCGATCTGATTCGGCGGCACCAGCTCCCGATCAAAGTGCTCTTGGGGATGTGGCTCGAGGCCGAGCTCAGCAATCATGAGGGCTGCCCCTGGTTGCACGACCCGATCCCGAAAAAGACGTTGGAGGAAAACGCCTCGAGAAATACGGCCGAGCTCGAACGCGGAATCGCCCTTGCGCGGCGGTTCGAAGACGTCGTCGTCGCCGTCAACGTCGGCAACGAAGCGCTCGTCGATTGGAACGACCACATGGTGCCAGTGGAACAGGTGATCGCCTACGTTCGACGGGTGAAGCAGGCAATCAGACAGCCCGTGACCGTTGCAGAAAACTATGCATGGTGGATACGCGACGGCGCGGCACTCGCAGCCGAGGTCGATTTTCTCGGCGTGCATACCTATCCCCAGTGGGAAGGAAAGACCATCGACGAGGCGCTTGCGTACACGGTTGAAAATGTCGAGGGCGTGCGAGGGGCCTTGCCGGACAAACCCATTGCAATCTTGGAAGCGGGTTGGGCGACCATCGCGATCGAATTTGGCGATCGGGCGACCGAGGCGAGCCAGGCGCGTCATTATCGCGAGCTGCAGGAGTGGGCACGCGCCACGAACACGACCGTCTTCTTCTTCGAGGCGTTCGACGAGCCCTGGAAAGGCGATTCGGATGCTCCGCTCGGGGCCGAAAAGCACTGGGGCTTATTCAACGTCGACAGAACCCCGAAGCAGTTGATTCAGGAACGTTCGGCTGCAACCCCCCAGCCGCACTGAAGGTCTATCAACGCGCGGCGCCTCACTCGACCAGAACGAGTGAGCCAAACAGTCCGGCGTCGATCCAGCCTCGGTCTTTCTTTTCCCCCGGCGCGAATTCAGAGCCGATGAAGCTCTCGCGGAGCTCGCTGCCGTCGTTGTCGCACCAGGCGACCATCAGGCCCATCACTTTGCCGACGGATAGCTTGACCGGGACGTTCTTGTCCGAACCGTCGACGTAGTCGTCCGTGTAGATGTCGATCGCCAGCTCCCAGACGACCTTGTTCTCCTGCTGTCGCCAACGACTCTGCACGTGATGGGAGTAGCTGTGCGGTAGCTTATCCGTACCGATGTCGATCGCCTGATTGTCGAGCGACACGTGGTAGGCGAACGCGTTGTGGTTGTATTGGTGATCGCCCCCCGAGTAGTCTTCGTCGAGGAAGATCTCGAGGCAGTCGTCGTCCCAGTACTGGACGAGCGGGTCGCGGTGACTATCGAACAAGATGTCGTCGACGAGCTCGGCGAGGATGTAAATTCTCTCCGGAGTCCAGGCCACCTTGAAGCGACCCTGAAAATCCTCCGGCGAATACTCGGGACCGAGCCAGCGATGCGTGATCTCCTGCCAGGGAGCCTGCTGCCAGATGGCCTCATCGGCGACGCCATCTATCGTGGGCGCGCGCTTTGCTTTGGGAGCACGGTACTCGCTGCGTCGCGGGTAATGAGTGGGCCGTTCGGCCAGAGCGATCGCTGGCACGAGCAGCAAGGCGAATGCGACCACGAGACACAGGCTGGGTCTATTGGCCATACTTGGGATTGCCATCCTTGTCCCACAGTCCCCAGTAGGCGCCGACGTCGCCCTCATCGCCGACTTTCCAGGCTTCGTCGAACGACGAGAAATAGAAGACCTCGACACCTTCTGCATTCGCCCACTGGTACGTCCGGATGAAGTATTCCAACGCGTTGTCGTAGGAGGGTATCGCCGCACCGAAAGGAGACCCGACGGTCGGCCAACCGGTCTCGCTGATGATGACTTTCTTCCCTTCCGCGACGTTCTGCGCCCGTCGATACATTTCTTTCATGTACAAAAGGGCGTACTCCGCGGGACAGCTTTCCCAGAAGGGATAACAGTTGACTAGGAGCGTATCGCAGGCCGCGGTCACGCGGGGATGATTTTCGAAGAGAAAATACGCGTCGACAGTGCCCACCGGGACACCGGGCACGGCGACTCTCGCGCGCTGAATGTAGTCGATCAGTTGATCCTCGGTCAGGTCTTGCCGCAACATCACTTCGTTGCCGATTGCAAGGATGTCGGCATGCCCTGCACCGGCGATCTGGATTCCATTGCGGAGCTCGATTTCGTTCGCATCGAGGTCCTCTGACAACCCCACCCCGACCATTGTCCTGAGACCGCTCTCATGCGCGATGCGCGGCGTTTCCTGGTGGCCCTCGATACAAGAGAAACTTCGAATCCAGTGCGTGTAGGGCCGAATGATCCTCAGCCGCTCACGGATCTGCTGCTGGCTGATCTCCGTCCCTGGAGACTGACCCTCGATGTAGGGGCTAAACGACATTCCATGGATCTTCTGCCGCAGGATGATCCGGAGGAGCTCGATCTTCTTCGCTCCCGGCATTTGCGAGAAATCCGTACCGAGAAGCCCTGGGAATCCCGGCACTTTGTAACCCGATCGTCTGAGCCCTACGGCGGCGCTCGACCGCGAGCTCACAGCAAAATCCTTGTTCGTCTCTCTCGACACCGTCAATCTCCCTGGACAGGCGACCCCGCGAGCCTAGCACGATCGGGCATCCCGGCGGTGAGAGCGCTATTAACCCCAGATGGCCCACTCCATCTCCTCCAATCCACCCGCGGAGCTCGATGAAGCGCTCCGAGTGGACGTCCGCGTTCTCGGAGACCTGCTCGGGGAGGTACTGAGGCAGCAGGCAGGTCCGGATGTGTACGAGACCGTCGAGCGCATACGAGAGCAGGGCAAGGCGCTGCGGGAACCACACGCCAGCGATCGGGACCCGGCCCTCGCGGAGCTCTACGCGATCGTCGAGGCGCTCCCGCCCGAGAAAGTGGGCGAAGTCGTTCGGGCCTTTTCTCTCTTTCTCACGCTTGCAAACACCGCGGAGCAACGTCACAAGGTGCGGGAACGACGAACCGCCCAGATGCGCGCGGCTCGGGGCGAAGCGGTCGAGCCTCGACTCGATTCCTGCAGCGACGCCATCGCGAAGATGATCGCGGCCGGCATCGACCCGGCGCGGGTGCACGAGGCTGCCAGCACGCAGTACGTCGAGTTCGTGCTCACCGCCCATCCGACTCAGGTGGTGCGGCGCACGCTGCTTCAGCGATACAATCGCATTGCGGATTCGCTTCGTGACGGCGATCGAAAGGACCTCACCCCGGACGAGCAGGAAGCAGTACGATCGCAGCTTCGACGAGAGATCTCGACGGTCTGGCATACCGACGAGCTGCATCGAAGCAGACCTACGCCGACCGACGAAGTGCGCGGCGGGCTCGCGGTCTTGGAACAGTCGCTCTGGCATGCCGTGCCGAGGTTCCTGCGGCGCTTCGACAGCGCGCTCCGGTCGCAGACGGGACGCGGCCTCCCCATCGACGCCAGCCCCATTCGGTTCGGTTCGTGGATGGGCGGAGATCGCGACGGGAACCCCAACGTCACCGCGAAGGTGACCCGCGAGGCGGTCTTTCTCTGCCGATGGACCGCCGCCAAGCTCCTCCACGACGAGGTCGACGCCCTCTGCCAGGAGCTCTCGATGGACACGGCGAGCGCGGCGCTCCGCGAACGCGCCGGCACCGACCGGGAACCCTACCGCGCGCTCCTCCGAAGGGAACGCTCTCGGCTTGCCGAAGTGCTCCGTCAAATCGAGGAGGAGCTCGACGCCCTGCAGTCGGGTAGAGCTGAGCCGCCGCCGCGCGATGCGTCCGCCTCGAACGGACAGCCGTTGATCGACGCGCTCATGCTGACGCGCAGCTCCCTCGAAGAGACAGGGCAGCAGGTCGTCGCAGAGGGCCGGCTTCTGGATCTGATTCGCCGGTTTCACTGCTTCGGCCTACACATGGTTAGGATCGACATTCGCCAGGAGGCCGCCCGGCACACGGAAGTCCTCGATGCGGTGACTCGACATCTCGAGCTCGGAGCGTACGGCGAATGGGACGAAGCGGAGCGTCAGAAATTCCTCATTGCCGAGCTGGGTTCGAAGCGGCCCCTGATTCCGGAGGACATGCCCGTCTCGGATGAGGTCCAAGAAGTCCTCGACACGTTCCGCGTGCTCGCCAGCCTGCCCCGGAATTCTCTCGGCGCCTACGTGATTTCGATGGCCCATGCGCCAAGTGACGTGCTGGCGGTCGAGCTCCTACAAAAGGAGGCACACGTCGCCGAGCCGCTTCGCGTGGTTCCCCTGTTCGAAACGATCTCGGACCTGCGGGCGTCCCAAGAAGTCATGGCGGACCTCCTCGACCTGCCTTGGTACCGGGCTCGCATCGGCGGCAGGCTCGAGATCATGATCGGCTACTCCGACTCGTCCAAGGATGGGGGTAGGCTCGCCGCGGCCTGGGAGCTTTACCAAGCGCAGGAGCACCTAGTCGCGCTTTGCCTTTCGCGCGGGGTCCACCTCACTTTGTTTCACGGGCGCGGAGGGAGCATCGGACGGGGGGGCGGGCCCACTCACATCGCCATCCGCTCGCAGCCAGCCGGATCCATCGACGGAGCGCTTCGGGTGACCGAGCAGGGGGAGATGATCCAATGGAAGTTTGGGACTCCAGACATCGCCGTGCGCAGCCTCGAGCTCTACTCGACGGCGACGTTGGAGGCGACGCTCACTCCACCTGCGGCGCCGAGTCCTGCGTTTCGAGCTCGAATGGATGCGCTCGCCGCGCGTGCGATGGCGGCCTACCGCGGGGTGACGCGGGAAAGTAGATTCGTTCCCTACTTCCATGTCGCAACGCCCGGACTCGAGCTCGGTTCACTCCAGATCGGATCGCGCCCCGCCCGTCGCAAGTCGGGCGAAGGGCTCTCCAGCCTGCGAGCCATCCCTTGGATCTTCGCATGGACCCAAACCCGGTTGCTTCTCCCCGCATGGCTAGGCATCGAGACTGCGCTGCAGGAGGCGCTCGACGACAGCAGGCTCGCGGAGCTGCGCGACATGGCGGCGAGCTGGCCCTTCTTTCATTCGACGCTCTCACTCTTGGAGCTCGCGCTCGCGAAGGCCGACGAGCGAATTGCAGCTCGATACGACACCTTACTCACTCCGCCGGAGCTCGCTGAGATCGGTGAGGGGCTTCGCGCGCGACTCACGCAGATGAGGTCGGTCTTGCTCCAGGTCCTCGACCAGGACGAGCTGCTCGAAACCGATCCCACCCTTCAACGCTCGCTTCAGCTTCGGCGCGCCTATCTCGATCCCATCAACCTGATTCAGGCTGAGTTGCTGCGGCGTCAGCGAAATGCCGACGACGTGCAGCTTCAGGACGCTCTTCTGGCCACGGTCAACGGCATCGCGGCCGGGCTCAAGAACACGGGCTGAGCACATGTGTTTACTCAGAAGGACCGCGCCCTTGCTCCTCTTGGCATCTGCATGTGTGGCGCTGTGGCCCTCGGCCGCCGCGGCAAAGGCCATCCCCGTGGAGCTCCGCCGAACGGAGCAGGGGTGGCAGCTACTCCGTGGCGGCGAGCCGTATTTCATCCGTGGCGCGGGCGGCGATGGCTCGCTCGAGAAACTGGCAGCCGCCGGCGCGAACTCGCTGCGCACCTGGGGCGCCGATGACATCGAGTCCCTTCTCGACTCGGCGCACGCTCTTGGCCTGTCGGTGACGGTAGGCATCTGGCTCGGCCACGAGCGCCACGGGTTCGACTACGGCGACGAGACCCAGGTCCGCGAGCAGCTCGAACGCGCCCGCCAGACGGTGCTGCGCTACAAGGATCATCCGGCAGTCCTCCTCTGGGGCATCGGCAACGAGATGGAGGGCTTCGGCTCGGGCGATAATCCGGCCATCTGGACGGCAGTCAACGACATCGCCGCCATGGTGAAGAAGCTCGACCCATTCCACCCGACCATGACCGTCACCGCCGAGCTTGGTGGTGGCCGCATCGAGAGCGTGCAGAAGCGCTGCCCGGCGATCGACATTCACGGCATCAACTCCTACGGCGGTGCGCTGTCCGTGGCCGAGCGCTACCGTGCCGGCGGCGCGACCAAGCCTTACGTGCTCACCGAGTTCGGGCCCCCGGGGGTGTGGGAGATCCCGAAGAACGACTGGGGTGCGCCCATCGAACCGACGAGCACGGAGAAAGCGGCGTTTTACCGGCGCAGCTACGAGAGCGGCGTGATCGACGCTCCGGCTCTCGCCCTCGGTTCGTACGTCTTCACCTGGGGTTTCAAGATGGAAGCCACCCCGACGTGGTACGGGATGTTCTTGGCAGATGGCGCCCCCCTCGGCGCGGTCGATGTCATGACCGAGCTGTGGTCTGGTCGCGCCCCGGCGAACCTCGCGCCGACGGTGGAGCCATTGGTCGTCGAAGGCGAATCGCAGTTGGATCCGGGTGGCGAGGTACGCGTCCGCGCCATCGTCAACGATCCCGAAGGGGCCGCGATCCGCGTGCGTTGGGTCTTGCGCCGCGAGTCCGGTGAATACGCGACCGGCGGCGACTTCCGGCCCGTGCCGCCGGAGGTGGAGGGCGCGGTCCTCGATGGTCGCGCCAACGGCGTAACGGTGCGCATGCCCAAGGATCCCGGGCGGTATCGACTTTTCCTACATGCCTATGATGCGGCGGGCAGTGCGGCGACGGCGAATGTGCCGCTGCTGGTGAAGGGCGAGGTGCGCACGCCCATGCCTTTTTACGTCTACCGGGACGGTTTCGAAGGCATGCCCTGGGCCCCCTCGGGCTGGATGGGCGCGATCGAGTCGCTGACCCTCGACGGCGACCACGCGGGCAACCCCCATGATGGCAAAGCCTGCATCAAGATGCGCTTCGTCGGCGAGGTCGGCACCTGGGTCGGCGTCGCCTGGCAGCACCCCGCCAACAACTGGGGCGACCAGGAAGGCGGCTACGATCTCACCGGAGCGAAATATCTGGAGCTGTGGGCCCGCGGAGAATACAGCACCGAGAAGATCAGCGTCGCAGTGGGTCTTCTCGGCCGCGACAAGGCGCACCCGGATTCGGGCAAGACCGCTCCCCAGGAGATCCGCCTGACCCGCGATTGGCAGCGATTCCGGATTCGCGTGAAGAAGCTCGACCTGTCGAGCATCAAGACCGGCTTGGTGGTAACCCTTCGTGGGCAGGGCTCACCGGTGACCGTTTATCTCGATAGCATCCGCTTCGTCCGGAAGTAATGGCCCCAGAGCACGTCGCTCAGTGGCCCACCAGCTCGGCTTCGAGCTCCTCGAGGCTTTTGCCCTTCGTCTCCGGCAACAGGCGCACGACGACGATCAAGCCGACGATCGCGAACACGCCGTAGATCAGGAATGTGACGCTGTTGCCGAAATTCTGCAGCTCCCAGGGAAAGATGAGCTGCACGAAAAAGCTGACGGCGGAGTTGATGAGGCCGACGAAGGATATCGCGAGCCCACGAAGCTGGTTCGGAAAAAGCTCGGAGAACAGCACCCACATCACCGGGCCCAGAGAAATGGCGAAGCTCGCGACGAAACCGAGGATTCCGACGAGGATGATCTTCGGATTCATGTCGGCGGAGCCAAAGCCGTAGGACAGGAGCAGCATGCACACGGCGATGCCCGTCAGTCCGGCGGCAAGCAGCGGCCGCCGGCCGAGGCGATCGATGAACAGGATCGCGAGCACGGTGAATACCAGGTTCACGAGGCCCACCAGCACGGCCTGCATGAAGGAGGCATCAGTGCCAATGCCGGACTGCTCGAAGATCATCGGCGCATAGAAGAACACCGAATTGATTCCGGTAATCTGCTGCAGAACCGCCACCGAGATGCCGATCACGAGCACCAGACGCATCGCGGGTCGGAACAGCTCACGCAGTGCTGCGCGTTCGGTGCTTTGCTCGGCGTGCAGCGTCGCTTTCACGGCCCCGATGTCCGCCTCCGCCTGGGCGCTGTCGCTTACCCTTTCGAGGACGCGCCGCGCGTCCTCGTCCTTGCCGTTCATCACCAGCCAGCGAGGGCTCTCGGGCACTGCGAACAAGGCGAGGAAATAGAAGATGGCCGGCAGCGCCTCGACGCCTAGCATCCAGCGCCAATTCCATTCACCGAGGCGAAGTGCTTCCGCCCACGCGAGGTCCGACTGCCCGAAGCGAAGAATCAGGTAATTCGTGAAGAACGCAGCGGATATGCCGATCACGATATTGAGCTGGTTGAACGACACCATGCGGCCGCGCATTGCGGCCGGCGCAATCTCCGCAATGTACATCGGCGCGATGATCAGTGCCGCGCCGACCCCGAAGCCACCGAGCATGCGCGCGGCGACCAGCGCCACGAAGCTGGGCGCCATCGCAGACGCGACTGCCGAGATGGTAAACAGCAACGCCGCGATCTTGAGAACCGGGCGCCGACCCAGGCGATCGCTGAGCGGCCCCGACACCATCATGGCCAGGGTCGCCGTGAGGGTCAGCGACGCGACGGACCAGCCCAGCTCGATCTTGGTGAGATCGAACTCCGGCTCGATGAACGTCACCACGCCGGAAATCACCGACGCGTCGAAGCCCATGAGGAAGCCGCCGAGCGCGACCGTGAGAGCGACTCTGATCGCGTAACGCATGTTGCTCCTGGACTACGTCTGCGTCCGAGATGCGAATGCGCAGATGGGCGTGCTGACCTGACGGCCGTTGCCTTACGGCCTATTCAACGGTGACCAGGAGGTTGTCGTAGAATACGCCGGAAGGTTCGAAGTTGGTCGCCGTGGCGGCGAATCCGAACTGCAGGATCTGACCGATGAGGGCGTTGTCGATCACGATTTGGATCGAGTAGCGGTTCCAGGTATCCGGAATCGCCGTCGTGTCCACCGAGATGTCGTTGGTCGTCGCGAAGCCGGCACCCGGGTCCAGCGTCTTGATGAACGCCCGCGCCGTGCTGTCACACACGTTCGGCGACGCGCACACCGGGTCGGCTGGGTTGTTGATGTCGCCGCGCTTGGCGTCGAAGCTGAACGTGTAGGTTCCGAGATCCGCCGCCGTAATCAGACTGGCTGGATTAGCGAATGGTTCTTGGAACGTATTTGCCTCGACGAGGTTGCCTGCGGTCTGATTCGCATTGTTGTTGTAGTCGCTGTAGATCACCAACTGCTGAGCGCCCTGCTCGGTGCCGCCTTGACCCAGAGCGATACTGCAGAAGCCGGGGGTGCCGTTTGGTGCGGTAAATGGGCCGTAACCTTGGATGAAGGTTCCATCCGGTTGGAACTCGTTGCCGAAGACCTGGAATCCAGCACCGCCTGACGCCGTTCCCAACGCAGTCCCGCTCGTCTGGTCGAGCGACTCGAAGTCCTGTTCGTAAAAGACTACGGCGTTTGGCACGCAGGTGCCGCCGTCGCAGGTGCCGGCGCCGCCATCACACGCGTCGGTGTTGTTCGAGGTCTCGCAGGTTCCTGCGTTGCACACCGCGTCGATGCACTCGTTGCCAGTGGCCGGGCAGTCCCCGTCCACCACGCATTCTGCATTTGGCTCGCAGACGCCTGCGTTGCAGGTGCCAGTGTTGTCGTTACACGCGTTGGTGTTGTTCGAGGTACCACAGGTTCCTGCGTTGCACACCGCGTCGATGCACTCGTTGCCAGTGGCCGGGCAGTCCGCGTTCGCCACGCATTCTGCGCTCGGCACGCAGACGCCTTCTTGGCAGGTGCCGGCTCCGCCGCCTTCGACGGTGATTGAGATGTCATCAAAGTACGCATTCACGGAGCAGCCCTCGACCGCACCGCACACGGCCGCCAGCTGAAGGGTCACCCCGCCGCTGACGTCAGGTCCGGTGGTCACAGTGAACTCATAGGAGGTCCATGCACCGGTTGGGAAAAGCGGGCCTCCGCCTAGGATTTCATTCTTGCTCGTGCCGCCGCCGTCGAGCTCGGAGAAGAACTCCGCAAAGACCACGCCGCCAGGCCCTGTCGAGCCGAACAAGAAGAACTTGACGGTGACCTGGCTGTTCGGCTGAACGATCCCGATGCCTTTATTGGCCTGCTTGATGAGCGGGTTCGCGGGAGCGCCGCCGGTGGCCACGTTCGCCGACCAAGAGCCGGTGTTGGCTTGATCGGTCGTCGCCGAGCAGGTTCCATTGTTGGGCCCGTCACAGAACTGCACGAAGGCATCGAGAGTTCCGCTCTCGACACCGCCATCGTCGGCCAAGTCAACGATGCCGCCGGCATCACAGGTGGTCCCGTTATCGACGTTCGAGGTTTCGCATTCGCCGGTGCTCGGATTACAGAGCTCCGAGGTGCACTCGTTGCCGTCGTCCTCGCAGGTCACGTCCATGCAAAGGTCTTTCGCAACGCAGGTGCCCGCCATGCACATCCCAGCGCCACCGTCGCAGTCCGTTCCGTCGTTGACGGGCGTGCTCTCGCACACGCCGTTGCTCGGGTTACAAGCCTCGGAGGTGCACTCGTTGCCGTCGTCCTCGCAGATGACGTCATCGCAGGGGTTTCCTTCGCCTGCCACGCAGGTCACCGGTACGGTCCACATGCTCATGCAATAGCTTCCGCCGTCATCAGTCACCAAGATGGTGATGTCGTCGTCTCCGACCTCCGTGCAGGTGTAGGTCGTCGAGGCAGCCGTCGGATCGGCGATAGAGCCGCTACTCGAGGTCCACAAGTAGGCGATGGGGTCGCCCTCCTCGTCCGTCGCAGCGGAGAAGAGGCTGATGTCGTTTCCGACCGAGGTCTGAAGGGGTGAGACCACCACTTTGGTGAGCTGCGAGCAGATGTTGAACTTGCCGTTCGCCCGCACGCCGCCAAGCTCCTGCGGAAGCTTACAGCTGAGCATCACCATCACGTCTGTGGTCACGCCGACCTGAATGTCGAACTGGGCGGAGCCCCTGCAGGTGACTTCCTTGTCGACCGAAATCGCGCTCAGCTCGACGACGTACGGCTCCTCTCCTGGGGGAAGCCCGAACACTTCGACCGAAGCGGTCGATCCGGGCGCACTCACGTCGACGGAGCCCCCCATGTCCATCCCGTTGCCTGTAATCTCCCAATCGACGACGTCGATCTCGACGCCGCCAGCGAGGACGAGGTCGAGCGACAGAGAACCGGTCGCTCCTTGGGGCGTGTCGGTTCCAGCGCAGCCAAACGCGGCAAGCGCGCTACAAAGAAGAATGATCCAACGCACGGGATGGGAACCAGGCATGTAGGCCTCCGAAGGCAAAAGGGGGAACGGAGAAGCTAACACCGTCTCGGGATGGTGGACAAGCATCTTCGGCAGATCCGAGGCCGCATCACGAGAGTTTCGACAGCCTGCAGGACGGGGGCCTTCTCGGACCCTGACGCGTTGCGGCAGGGCTACGATTGGTTGTGCGCTCGCTCACAGATCGAGTGGTGACGAGGCTTCGTCAAGCGAGGAGTTGTTCGACGAGCCGGAGGCTGGCTCTCGAAACGACCTTTTTTCGAATAGAGTTTCCGACCCGGTCAAGATGAAGAAGACCGCCTTGGCCTTTCTCTTTCCCAGTTCTTCCAAGATAGCGGTCGTCGCTGGTTCGTTCGGTCCATCATCGAAAGTAAGTAGGATTCGCGCCGGAGCTGTAGAGGCCTGCAAGCTCGTAAGTAGAACGTACGAGAAGATGAATGGTTTCATGCCGACGCTATCGTATACGAGTCGGTCTCTGGCGTGAGCCGCCAGACCTTGCTCTCAGCGGGCGTCCTGGCGGATCGTCGTGCTCCGGGTTCGTTAGCGAGCGCGCCTCCGAATCATTCCATAGAGCCACAGCACCAGAAGCGCTCCGGCGACCGCGATGGCGAAGCTCCGCGCGTTGAAGCCGGTCACCGGGCCAAAGCCGACCAGGGTCCCTACGAAACCGCCCGCGACGGCTCCGACGATGCCGAGTAGGGTCGTGATGATGATTCCTCCACCCTGGTCCCCGGGCAGGAGCAGCTTTGCCAACGCTCCGGCGAGCAATCCGAACAAGATCCATGAAAGTATCCCCATGTGTTCCTCCTCTACGATTGTGTCGAGCGGCCCTTGCGCCGCTGCCTCCGGCCCGCAGGAGCGACCGATGCATTCTCCATGGATCCCTTGCCACCGTGAAGCACTGCAGCAGCGCCGCCCACTACGATGAACTCCACCCCGGCATCCGTGAGGCGCCGAAGAAGCTCGCCAACGTCAGCGTACCCTGGACTTGGCATCTCTCAAGACCTGGAGCGAAGCGGCAGAACGCATCGAGGCACGCAGTCGGTCCAGAGGCGAAAGCGACAGCGCCCATTGGATTAGCGTGCGGTCGACCTCGCGCGCAGCCTCTCGCACGAGATCATCGACATCAGGCGCTTCCTTGGGCTCGTCGGGCACCCACGGAGGCTACACCGCTTGGACCTCGCAGGCCAACCACCCGATCGCGTCTGGAGCATGACTGGCCGAGACGCGCCAGGATGACATCCAACCGTCGAAGACGCAGCGTTTTTGCGCATGCGCCGCCATGTTCGTAAGTCGCGCGCTCCAGGAGATCGCGCACATCGTGCTGCAACTGGCTACAATGAGCTTGCGAGACAGAGCTCCTTCATGTTTAGCACGGCCATCATCGGCGAAATCTTGAAAAAAGGATCGACGCGAAGCGAGGTGCCAACGTCGCGCGAGTACGCGCCCGGCTGCCTTGCCGCTACACTAGGCGGCACAGAGGTCTTGCACTGATGACGACGGCCACGACGGTTCTTGACATTCTGCAGCTCAGCGATCCCCATCTGTTCGCGGATCCGGCGGCGCGGCTGAAGGGTGTGCAGACCTTAGAGACGTTTCGGCGCGCCCTGCAACACGCGCTGGCGGCGCTGGATCCGGATATCATTCTTCTGACGGGAGACCTAGCTCAGGATTGCTTGGCACAGACCTACGCGAGGATTCGGCAGTTGCTGGAGCCGCTGGAGGTACCGGTCTTCTGTATTCCCGGCAACCACGACGATCCGAAGCTGATGGCCGGCGAGCTCGGCCACGGCCACTTCCACTATTGCGAGAACCTGCGATACGAGAACTGGCTGCTCTGCATGCTCGGCACTTGGGACGGCCCGCGTGGAGGCGGTCGCGTGGGTGAGGAACAGCTTGCCGCGCTGGACGCGGAGCTCGGAAGCAGCGACGCCGAACACGTGCTCGTGTGCCTGCATCATCATCCGGTCCCGGTCGGAAGCGCCTGGTTGGATGCCGTCGGTCTGGACGACGGCGACGAGCTGCTCACGGTCATCGGCCGGCATCCTCGCGTGTGCGGCCTGCTCTGGGGTCATGTCCACCAGCGCTACGACCATCACGCCGACGGCCTGCGGCTGATGGGCACCCCCTCGACCTGTTATCAATTCGCGCCCGGCCGCGACGACTTCGCCCTCGACGGTCTCGGCCCGGGCTACCGCCGAATCCAACTCCGGGCCGATGGACGCATCGACACACACGTGACGCAGCTGAAGCCCTGAAAACGAGCCAGAGCGAATCCACATCACGACCCTCGGGTCATGCACCCGCAAGGTCGCGGCGTCGCCGCGTTACTCGAGATCGAAAAACCAACGTTTTCGGGCGATCCGTGCAACGCGCACGCGACGAAGTGCGCTCCGCTGCGGGATCTCATGGCACCGTCAAGGCGCCGAGCCAAAAAGAAAGGCACTCAACGTGAACGCTAAGTGCCTGACTTCCTTAGTTGCGGGGGCCCGATACGCACAGCGTTGTCCGGTGGAGTTCGGCGTGTCGATGGAGGCGGTGATTGCCGCATAGCTGGTCGTTGGCCGAGTTGATCTAGCCCCCGAAAGCTGAGCCATTGAAGAAGTGAGTCCTCCGGGTCTACAAAGGAGGACACCATGAGAAAGAGCAGGTTCACGGAGAGTCAGATCATCGGCATCCTGAAGGAGGTCGAATCGGGGCGGACGGGCCATGAAGTCTGCCGCGAGCACGGCATCAGCGAGCAAACGCTGTACCGCTGGAAGAAGAAGTACGGCGGGATGGAGGCGAGCGACGCGAAGCGGCTAAGCGAGCTCGAGGAAACGAATTCGCCGAGCGACTCACTTCATGAGTGGACGGACTTTGGGGGCAGATCACCTCATGCCATACAAGCTCAGGACCGCCGCCCAACCACTTGGGAGCAACTTCGGTGGGCTCGCGAGCTCGCGGCCATACTTGCAGACCATCGAGAGCATATAGTGGGCATGAAAAAGGCCTCCAGGATCGGGCGAGTTTCCTGCAACCACCGTTCGTTGTGGGCGGTTGAAAACGTTCGGTTCGTACCTTCGCTCACGATCTCGAGGAACCAGGCGTCGAGCTTCCGTTCTGGGGCGATCGCTTGGAGGGCTTCTACGACGTCTTTCGTGAGACGCTGCAGACCATAGACCTTGAAACTCTGGTGGTAGAAGCGATAGACGCCGTCTTCGCATCCCCAAGGCTCCTCCGTTTGTGCGAGGATCGCGTCGAGCTTCGGAAGCATTGCCTTGATGGCCTCGAGCAGCCTCGCCTCCTCCTCACGATGTTTCATGAACCTCCAAGGCCATGGCGATGTCGCCGGCGCCCTGCCACAGGCTCCTCGATGAAGGGATCGTAGCACACGACATCGGAAAAACTCCATAATAACAATGCTATGGTAAAAGATGGTAAATCCTGGCGATGGTCGATATTGAGCCTTACAATAGGGGCATGACCAAGATCACCCTCCCTATCGAACCCGAGCTCAAGAGTCTGCTCGAGAGTCATTGCGAGGCCCGGGGCCTAAAGCAGCAGCACGTGATGAACGCGGCACTGGCGGCCTACCTTGAGGACGCCGAAGACCTCGCCCTAGTGGAGGAGCGGCGAGCAGGCCCGTGGGTATCGTGGGAAGACCTCAAAGCTGGCCTTGACCTTTGACCTACGAGGTCTCGTTTCACAAGGCGGCGGCGAAGGAGTTTGCGCAGCTCGAACGGAGCGTGCAAAAGCGCGTCGCGAAAGTGATCGACGCCCTCCGCAGCGACCCCTATCCGCAAAACGCCGAGACACTCAAGGGCAGCACGAGCGCGCGTAGGATCCGCGTGGGCAGCTACCGCGTGGTCTACGAGGTGTATGTCGACCGGGTACTCGTGTTCGTAGTGGCCGTCGGGCACCGTCGCGAGATCTATGACATCGTCGAGCGCCGGTTGAAATGAAACCAGGTAGGGAATGCTGAATCGAACCGCCATTATTCTTCGCTACCAGGAACCCTTTGTCCGGTGGATCAACGAAGGCGATCCGGTTGTCGAGGAGCCGAACATCGACATCGAACCGGACGAATGCAACGTGTACCTCATCCACGAAATCGAGACCCGAGAAGACCTAGACGGGTATCCGGGCAACGCACCCCAACGAGTACTGGCACATCGACGTGACGGTCATCCGACTTCTCGATGACACGAAATGCTACCTGCATGCCGTCATCGACAACTTCTCGCGCCGGATCTTGTCGTGGCGCCTTTCAGAACGGCTCGATCCCATCACGACGTGTGAGATCCTGAAGGACGCTGGGAAGAACCTGCAGCGGACGCCATCAGTGGCTGTACCTGCATTCGCTCGAAAGCTTCACGCAGTTCGAGCAGCTCATCGATTTCTACGTCAACGAGCACAATACCCGAATGCCGCACAATGCTTTCGGTCGACAAACACCCGACGAGGTGTACTTCGACCAAGCCGATCGTCTCCGGGAACGCCTCACGACCGCGCGGCATCAGGCTCGCCGCGCGAGGATGGAGGCAAACCGAGGTGAATCCTGTCGCGCTTGCACTCGACCGGCTCAGCAAACCATGAGTGCTATCACCGCTGTCGCAAATGCGCCGCCGTGACTCCAGAATGTTCACGGACGCAGCAGGGATGGGTGCAGGCGTAGACTTACCGCGCGTAGGGGGCGTCGCCACCGCGGCCGCTTGGATCTCGCCCGTGGCCGGGCTGCCAAGGTGCGTCGAGCAAGAAAGCAAGCACCGAAGCCACGCACATGCCGAGGTTGGCGCGCCAAGGCGGCGAGGCTGGGGTTTGTTGAAATACACTCAGGGTGGCGAGGAGCGTCGGCACGTAGAACAACAGCGACGCAGTAGGCGCCGCCCATCGTGCCCAGCGCTCGCCGCGGCGAATCGGAAACGCAACGAGGAGCAACATCAGTGTCCCGAGCGCCAGCCAGCCGCCGCCGGCGACTTCCATGAGAGCCTTGATCAGGGCCTGCGTCGCAGCGTCGAGCTCGGCCCAGTCCTTTCCCAAGGCAACCGCGTGATACGGCATGAAGGTGGGCCGAAAGAGATAGATCGCGCCAAGTGCCAGGCTGGGGAGGGCGATGCCGGTGTAGATCCAGGCAGCCACCCGGTGGCGAAGCGAACGAGCCGCTTGCAAAGCATTCATTCGTTTGGCCTCAGGAGGAGCTTGCCGCCGGTCATTTGACTGACGTACTCCTCGACAGCTCTTGGCGCGTCTTCGAGGGGGTACTCCGCTCGAATGTCGCTTCTGAGATCGGTGGAAAGGAGCTTCTGCGCGTGGCGCCACATCAGCATGGTCTGCACCAGGTTCTTGCTGCTGGTGTAGGGGCCGAGCCAGAACCCGTCCACGGACTTGCTCTCGAAGATCAGCTGACCGGGCGTTACCTGGGGAGGCTCGAAGGAAAGAGCGCCAAACACCGTGACCTTGCTAGGAGATGGTAGCGCACGAAGCAGCCGTCCGGTCATCTCCCCTGCGACGGCATCGAAGGCCAGGTGAACATCGTGCTGATGACAGGCTTCGCGGAGCGCCTCGTCAAAGCCGGAATCACTGCTGTTGAGGACGATCGAGGCTCCCTGCTGCCGAAGTAGCTCGACCTGCGCGTCCCGGCGCACGATGTTAATCACCTCAATCCCTTCGCCGGACGCGAGACGATTGACCATGCGTCCCAGGGAGCTCGCGGCAGCCGAGAGCGCGACAGCCTTGTGACCGCCCTCCTTCGCGATTTCGATGAACGCGCTCGCCGCGAGGGGATTGATCACGGAGGTGGCCCCTTGCTCGAGGCTCACGGAGTCGCGCAGAGGAAGCGCACCGCCCTTCGTCGACACGACCATGTATTGCGCCCAGGCACCGTCGCGTTTGCCATCCCAAAGGCACGCCACGCGCCTACCTTGGAAGTACCTACCCATCGCTCCGGGGCCGACCGCAACCACCGTGCCCGAGCCTTCCCCGCCTGGGACGAAGGGCGGGTCGGGCCTAAACCCATATCGGCCGCGCAAGACGGCCAAGTCCGAGGGATTGATGGGTGAAGCGGCCACCTTCACGAGCACCTCGTCTCTCCCCGGGCTCGGAATTGGGCGCCGTTCGACGCGAAGGCCTCCTGAACCCTCGTATGCGTGCAAGACGACCGCGATCATCTCGTCTGGAACGCGTTCGTTCACCAGACGAACTCCTTGTAGACCCGCGGATCGACCGCCGCGGCGCCAAGCATACCGCCCGCAAGGGCTCCGGCGATCCCGGGGACCATGACGTCCTGGCCCGTCAAGAACAGGCCGGGGACGGGCGTGCGGGCGGCGAGCGCCTCCGACAACATTCGGCGCGGCGTTATTTCGACGCCGTAGAACCCGCCCTTCTCGTGGCGGGTGAATGCCGCGGTCGCGAGCGGGGTGCCAAGCTCACGATAGACGACGAGCGGCGCCAGCGCTGGGAACTTCTCATTGAACAACGCCATCAACTTGGCCTCGACCTCCTGTTTGAACGCTGTCCATTCGGCGGCGCGCTCCTCGGGCTCCCGGTCGGCGAACTCGGCCACCGACGACCAATCAGCCCAAACCATGGCCTGGCCGGTGTGTTTGTTCGACGGGCCTGGGTCGTGCTCGGGATCCTTGAGTGACGGGAACGACGCGAACATCATCGGAATCGGCCCACCGCCGTCGGCTGCCCATATGCCTTCATCGGTGTCCCAGCTCTCGTAGAACCAATGGTTTGAGCGCGTCGCTCCATACCGAGCGATGTCTCCCTCGAAGCCGAGGTAGACTTCGAAGTGGCAGATCGCCGGCTTGAACGAAGCGATCTCACGAGCCCAGTCCTGCTCGACAATTTGCTCGGGCAACAATCGCTTCACCGTTTCGCCGGCTCCGATCGCCGAGACGATCACGGGGGCCTTGATTTCTTCGCCAGCGCTCGTGCGCACGCCGATAGCCTTTCCTTCTTCAAACAGGATCGCGCTCACGGGCGTTGCAGGCCGGGCGCTTCCGCCCGCTGCTTCGATCACCGGAACGAGCCCCGCCGCAATGGCACTCGCGCCGCCCACAGGATAACCCGCGCCGTCGAGGTAGTGGCGCATGACGATCGCGTGCGCGCCAAAGCTCGCTTCCGTCGGTTTGCCGCCATAGGTGCCCCACTGCGCCGACAACACCGACGCGAGCTTCGGGTCGGTGATGGTGTCTGCGATGACTTCGCCGGTCGTACGACCGCACCAACGCTGAATCTTGCGCTTGTTCAACCAGCGCTGCGCTGAGCGAAACGGCTCGGGAACCGAACGCCCACCGGCGACCATGGTCGCGGTCGTCTCCGCCGACTCCAACGCCTCGAAGTAGGCGTCGATTTCGGCCGCGTTGTCCGGGAACCGGTCCTTGAGCTCCATCTTGTATGCGGCCTCCGGTCGCGCCACCGCGATGTCGAAGCCATCCGGAAAGTGCAGGTTGTCGTAGACCGTGCCGATCGAGCGAAACTCGATCGTCCCGCCACTGAGCCAGTCCAAAATCCTTCCTGCGGACTGGTCGCGACCAAACGTCCCGCAGTAGTGAAGGCCCACGTCCCAGCTAAAGCCCTCGCGAGAGAAGGAGTGGGTCAGCCCTCCAATCGACTGCGCTTGCTCGAGAAGCAGGACTTTGTGTTCCAACCGGGACAGCGCAGCCGCGGTCGTCATGCCGCCCATGCCCGACCCGATGACGATGACATCGAACTCGCTCATTGGTGCTCCTCCGAGCCCTGCTCGAGAAAGGGCCGGACGGTCAGCTAACCGCAAGCGCGGCGGCGCGTCAATGCCTCTGAGGGTCGCGCAAGCTTTGCGCGTGGAACCAACCTTGACGGGAGCCAACGCTAGGATCTACCACAGCTCCATGCCAGCTCCCGTCACCACGGACCTCGTCTGGAGAGAAATCGAAAAGCGCTCGTTCGCCGTCCTCTCCTATGTGAACCCCAAAGGCCAGGCCCGCTCCTCTGGCATCGTGTACGTCCCGATCGACCGGGTGCTCTACGTTCGCGTCGCGAAGGATTCGTGGAAGGCAAAGCACATCCGGCAGAACCCCCACGTCGCGCTCAACGTGACCATTTCCAAACGCGTTCCGTTCATGCCCTGGATCGACATCCCCGACGCGACGATCGCGTTCAGCGGCACCGCGCGAGTGCTGCAAATGAGCGAGGTCGAACCGAAGCTTCTCGAAGCGCTTCTGGGACGGATGATCGATCACGCGAACGATGACGACAACTGCATCATCGAAATTCGCCCAACCGGCCACTTCGCCACGTACGGCGTCGGTGTGTCTCTCCTCGACATGCGCGACCCAGAAAAGGCACGCGGTCGCACGCCGGTCGGCTAGTCGAGACCTGCGGGAACGGCGGCATCGACGAGTCGAAGCTTGATACCTTTGGCCATACGCGCGGACGTTCGCGACGACTGACTACCGGTCCGGTCCGCGACCTTCGAGTCTCTTGCCCGCAGGTCGCGGAACTCGCGCGTCTCGTTTCCCGCAAATCACACCACTTGCTGACCCGTCCGTCCTTCGGGCTATGCACCCGGGAGGACGCGCGATCGCCGAACCTCAGTCGCGACAAAGCTTGCAGAGTTGGTCGCAGCTGCGCGATGCAGACTGCGTTTGGACGCACGTTTGACATTGCTGATGTCAAATACGCGTCAAAAAGAAAAAACGAGCAGAGAGCGTATGATCGCTAACTGCTCGTTATGATTAGTTGCGGGGGCCCGATACGCACAGCGTTGTCCGGTGGATCTCGGGGTGCCGATGGAGGTGCTAATCGCGGCGTAAGGGCGTGGGACTCGAGCGCGATCAGCCCGGGCCGCTCACAAGACTCCGAAGATGCCGCTCTCTGCTCGTCTTGTGATCCTTTGACGTCTTGAGTTTGCGCGGTCTGCGGGCACAGGAGCGCGCCAAGACAGAGTGTGGTAGACAGAGGCAACGCGATTGCTTTGGGGAAACTGTTGCTCACAGGCAGATCCTAAATACAAGCCCCAATCGGTCCGAAGACCCACGAGCAGCCCGAGCAGTCTAGCACGGCTTTCTGCAGCGTGCGGCGCTGCGACGCTGGCTGCCCAAGCTCGGCGCGGTCGCAGCAATTCAATTTCGTCGCGGCGTCTATGCCGCCTGTCCGTCGACGGCCTTCCGCAGCTTCGGAAGATTTACGGCGCACCTAGGCACTTCATTCCTGCTCCCGATACGACGGCAGTGAAAGCGGGCGGGCCAATCCGACGTATTCGTGCAGTGCCGGCGCCTTCGTCGCCTGACGAAGCGGTTGAGCGTTGCTGGAGTTTGGGAGCGAGGCCCCGCGATGGCGAGAAGGCGGCGGATGGGACGATGTGGCAACGTTTCACGCTATGTGACTTCGCTGCGTCACGGGCCAGCCGATCGGTCTACAGTTTGAAGAGGAGGGTGGAGCGTTTTCGCAGATGGCATGCTAGTTGCTTGGTATGAATAACAAGCAAGGGAGGTGCGCTGTGTTCGGTGTGCGCTCGACATTGTGTTCGTTAGTGTTCGTGATCACCTGTCTCTCGGGCTGCGACTACGACTTCAGCGAGTTGGACTTCGACCTCGGCTTCGGTGGGCCGGAGCTTCGCAATGTTCCAAGCAGGCTTGCGCTCGGAACGACCGCCTTTGCGGAGGCCATCTTAGCTGGTCCGGAGGCCAGGATTGCCGCAATAGACCCTGAGATCCTGGCCGTCGAGCGCACCGGCGCGGATCGAGTCAAGCTGACGACCATTGGCGTTGGCAACACAGTGCTGTTCGTTGAGGAGAATGGCAGGAGGCGTGAGTACGCTGTTGAGGTTGGGGCACACGACCGCCACGAGGTGCTCCTCGTCGAACGTGGTTTCTTGAACTTGCGTCCGATTGCCGTCGTCGAACCTCAGCACAAGGCTCTGCTAGCGGGCGCGCCGCAACGGATCGTCGTCGCCTACTACGACTCGCAAGGGCTCCTCCTCGGAAGCGGGTTGGCCAAGTCGATGCTTGCAACACGAGGCGAGGAATGTGAAGCCGAAGTCGCGGGGCCTTTCGACGTCTTCTGCCTGGTTCTCGCGCCGGGTCTGCGCGTCATCAACATCGACGTCGCAGGGGAACAGGAACGAATCATCACGGGTTCGGTGCCCAAAGAGGACGTCGTCGACCTCCTATTGCTTCGGACGGAAGAAGAACAAGCAGAGCCCGGCGACGTAATTCGTGTGATCGCGGCTGGACTTACCAAGGAGGGGACACTTGTCTACGGAATGCAGGCAGAGTTCGGTCCTCAAGGAATGGAAACGTTCGCCTACGAGTACGAACCCGGCGCGCCTGAAGAACGGATTCTGGTCAAGGCGGCCGGCTTCGAGAAGGAGCTGTCGTATCGAGGCGAGTTTGTGCCACCAGAACCCCTCTGGAGCGGTTGCGGCGGTTGGCTCGGCGGGTGCTAGGACACCGAAGTTGGCGCACAACGCGCCGGAAGAGGGTCCATGGAGAAACGGAAGAGAAGGAAGCTCACCGACGAGTTCAAGCGAGAGGCGGTCCGCTTGGTTCAGCAAAGCGATGGCAATGTGAGCCAGGTGGCCCGGGACTTGGACCTGTCGATATCGGCGCTTCGCAAGTGGGTGAAAGCCGCCGAGGCCGAGCAAGGCAGGGCAGCTTCGGAGGCACTGAGTGAGGCCGAGCGTGAAGAGCTTCGTAAGCTCCGCCGCCGGGTCCGCACCCTCGAGGAGGAGCGGGAGATCGCTCTGCGCCCTTCTCTCGCAGCATGTACGGAACGAGCTTCCCGAGACGGGATGGGTCCTGCCGTCCCGCGGCTGCTTCGGAGTGATGATCATCGCGAGCGAACGAGGTGATCGATGATTCGCCGGAGGTCGGCCGCGTTTCGCTCTAGCTCACCGAGGGTGCGACGAAGCTCGGTCTTTTCTGCCGCTCCCTGAGCGCCTTCTTCAGCAACCCGCCGAGCCGGTTCTGTTCCCGTTGGATTCGGAGGATGTCCTGAACCTCCTTCCGAGTGCGGGCGCTCGGAATGTCGGTGTTCGAGAGCACGCGTCGCATCACCTCGTTGCGCGTGAGGCCGCTCGCGTTTGCGAGCTCTTGAAGGTGGGTCACGTGCGGATCGCTCAGGCGCACCGTGATTCGATGTTTGAGTTCCCCCACCTCACGAGCATAGGCATCGCGATCGCATTGTCGAGGAGGAATCGCTTCTGTGCGCGCGCGAATAAGCCGAAGGCGTTGAGCGCGTCGATCAAGCGCAGACGCGGCGAACGTCGAAGAGTTCGCGCGCAGCGCTTGCAGTTTTGTTTAACAAAACTCCACCTTGCCCTCCGGTAGCGAGTCACAAACTGACGCTGGTTGTCCCCGGTGAGTCACAACCTGGCGCTTTCTGTCATTACCGCGACACTTTCTGGCAAAAACGACAAGAAGTGACACGAAGTGTCGCGCGTGCGCCAACTAGTGTCGCGCGAGTGACAACGAGTGCACCGCGAGCGACAAGTAGCGCCACACAGCGCCAACGGATCAGCGGTCGGGAGAATCGAGCACGCTCCGCGTCGAGCGCCCGCCCACAGTGGGCTCGCGCAACTTTTTGGGGGGCAAAACCGATAACAAGGAATGGCCGGAACGCCTCGCACAAGCCAACCTGCGCATACATCGCGCCCCCTGTCGAAGCACCAGGGCGAGCAAGGCCACCGATTCAAGGCCCGACGTCAACACGAGCGGCTCTCCGCGCCCGAGCGGCACGCGCTGACGATCCTGGTGCGCGCGGCGGTGGCAAGTCTGATCAAGGAACGATAGGATGCGCCCTGCGATGGACCGGCAACTCGCAGGACTGAGAATCGGCGCCTACGCTCGCTTTTCCTCCGACAAGCAATCGGAGACAAGCGCGACCGCGCAGATTGCGCGTCTGCAGCAGTGGGTGCAGGCACGGGGCGGCCAACTCTCCCTCAGGCACACCTATCGCGACGAAGGCATCAGCGGAGCCACGAATCAGCGGCCCGGGCTGATTTCGCTCATGGCGGCGGTGGACTCCGGGGAGCTCGACGTCGTCGTCGTCGAAGACCTCTCGCGCCTCTCGCGGGACATCGAGCACTCCGCGTCCATGCGGAAGCGGTTCGCGTTTTCGGGCGTGCGGCTCATCGGAATCGCCGACGGCATCGACACCCTCGGCAACGGGGGCGACCTCCTCTACGGCGTGAAATCCATCCTGAGCGAACAGTACCTCAAAGACTTGGGGGACAAGACGAGCCGGGGTCTCCGAGACCGGGCCCAGATCGGACGGGTGACGGGAGCCCTGCCCTACGGGTACACGTCGGCGACGGCCCCAGACGGTCAGGGGAAAGTCCCGGTCATCGTGGCGGCGCAAGCGGCGGTCGTTCAACGCATCTTCGGATGAGAGCGGCTGGGCGGAGCTATCGGGACATCGCCAAGACCCTCAACGACGAAGGGGTCGAGCCACCGCGCGGGCGACAGAAGGATTCGCGAAAGCGGCGCGATGGGTGGGCCATGTCTGGAGTCCGCTCGATGCTGCAGAACTCGAAGTACGCAGGCCGCTGGACCTTCGGGGCTCGTTCTTGGAAGAAGAGCCCCACGACGGGCAAGCGCGTCGTGCGGCCGGCCGAGTCTCCGGTTGTCGAGGTCGCGCTGCCCGAGCTCCGCATCGTGGACGAGGAGACCTGGTCTCGGGTGCAAGCCATCAACGAGGAAGCCCGGGAGCGGCATGCCGCCGTGGGACCCTCGGCGTACGCCCGCGAGGGCGGAGCGAGTACCGCCCGGCGGGTCTACCCGCTGTCCACCCTCATTCGCTGCGGCGTTTGCGGCGGCCCGATGGTCATCGAGAAGACGCAGAAGCCTCGCTACCGATGCGATGCGAGCCGCGGCAACGGCGGCAGTTGCGAGAACTCGCGCACCGTGATGGAAGAGGCTCTTCGAGAAGCATTCACGTCTGCCATGCTCCGATACTTCGACCGACCCGAGGTCGTCGGGCATCTGATCGAGGCGGCTCGAAGGCCGAGCTCGCGACGGCGCAGCGAACCGTTCCCGGTGAGCGAACCCAGGCCGAGAAGGCGCTCGCCGCGACTCAAGCCAAGATCGACAACCTCGTCGACCTCGCATCCACAGGGACGGCGCCGGCAAGCATCCTCGAGAAGATCCGTGAGCTCGAAGTCCTCGCCGGCAGACAGATTCGCCGCGTGGAAGAGCTGGGAGCGATGCTCGCGCCACTCGACCTACCTGGGCCCAAGGACGTCGTCGCAAGGATTCGTGACCTCGGCGCGCTCTTCGACAAGAGCCCCAAGGACGCGCGAGAAGCGCTCAAGCATCTGCTCGACGATGGCATTCAGCTCCACCCCCTCGAAGACGGGCGCTATCGGGCCCGCTGGACCGTCCGCGGAGGCGCCCTTTTCTTTGGCGGAACGACAAAGCCCCCGGTGCAAACCGAGGGCCTTGAAGAGCGGTCAACGCTGTGGGTTGCGGGGGCCGGATTTGAACCGACGACCTTCGGGTTATGAGCCCGACGAGCTACCAGACTGCTCCACCCCGCGGGCCAGTTATAGTCAGGGGCTTTGACTTGTCAAAACGAGCGGGGGCACTAATATTTTTCCGTGATTCCGGCTGGTTTCCGATCTCGGGTGTGGCTGCTCTTCGGGCTTTCGCTGACCGCGTGGGGCTGTGAGGGCGAGGCGCCCGCCAAGACCGGTCCGAACGGGCCGCCGCCCGCGCGGGTTTGGGTCGGCGAGGTCCGGTCGGGAGGCATCGAAGCGCAGTGGTCGTACTTGGGAGACGTGACCGCGCTTCGGCGCGCGCAGCTTGCAGCAGGCGCCTCGGGCGAGGTGCGGCGCGTGCTCGTGCGCGTTGGAGATCGGGTCAAGAAGGACGACTTGCTGGTCGAGGTCGACCCTTCGCTCGCATCGGCACGGCTTCGCGCGGCGGCAGCCTCGAAAGAAGCAGGGTCGGCGCAGCTCGAGCGCGCGCAGCGGGATGCTGAGCGGCTGAGCGGCGCGGGGCCGGACATCGCGGCGCTGGCGGAAATCGAGCAGGCCACCTCGGAGAGCAAACGCGCCGCCGCTGAACGCGGGCGCCTCAAGGCGGCCGAGGCCGAAGCGCGTGCACAGCTCGGCCGGCATCGCGTGAAGGCCCCATTCGATGGTGTCGTCGGAGCGCGGAACGTCGACCCGGGCGATTGGGTCGACCCAGGGGTCGAGGTGCTCGAGCTCGTCGATGATACGGGTGTCGAGGTCCTGGCGTCGGTGCCACCGGAGGTGGCGCGCTTCCTCTCTGTCGGCGACAAGGCGACCCTCGAGCGCCGGGGCGAAACGACAGCGGCCACCATCGAGGGAATCGTCCCCGCGCTCGACACCGAATCGCGCACCGTGCGACTGCGTTTGGTGCCGGACCAGCCGGAGCCCTGGCTGTTGCCCGGCGCCGCGGTCGACGTGCTGCTCACGATCCAACGAAGCGAGGAAGGCGCGATCGTGGTGCCGAGAGACGCGCTGGTCTACGGCATCGCCAACGTCCAGGTCGTCAAGTCGGCCGATGGTAAGGCGGAGCTGGTGCCCGTGCAGGTCGTGGCGAGCGGGCGCGACGAGGTGCTCGTGCGAAGCGAGGCCCTCGCGCCAGGCGACGTGATCGTGACGCGTGGCAACGAGCGGGTGTTTCCGGGGCAGCCCCTCATCGTGCTGGAACAAGACTGAACGCTTCATGCCGGACGATCTTCATCCTCACGAAGAACAGCCCACTGGGCTCTCGTGGATCGCCATTCAACGGCCGATTTCGGTCGTGGTGGGCATCGTGCTGGTGGTGTTGTTCGGTGCGCTCTCAGTCGTCGACCTGCCGATTCAGCTAACCCCTGACATTGCGACCCCGACGATCAGCGTGAGCACGGTCTGGCCTGGCGCCGCGCCGGCCGAGATCGAGAGCGAGATTCTGGAGCCGCAAGAAGAGGTGCTCAAGAACGTTCAGGGGCTCACCCGCATGGAGTCGAACGCCAGCACGGACAGCGGGAGCATCACGCTCGAGTTCGAGGTCGACACCGACATCGAGGAAGCGCTGGTGCGGGTGACGAACAAGCTCAGCCAGGTGGCGAGCTATCCCGACGCGGTTCGGGAGCCCGTCGTCGAGACGGCCGACAGCGCGGGTCCGCCGCTCGCGGTCCTCGCGATTCGTGATCCAAAGAAGGGCAGCGTGGCGGCCTATCGAACCTGGGTCGAGGATGAGATTCTCCCAGAGATCGATCGCATTCCGGGTGTTGCGGGGATCTTCTTCATCGGCGGGCAGGACACCGAGGTGCACGTCCTGTTCGACGCACAGGCACTCGCCGCCCGCGGGCTTTCGGTGCAAGGCGTCGCCGACCGCGTGAGAGGCGAGCTCCGGGATTTGTCGGGAGGAGACGTGACCCTCGGCAAGCGTCGCTATCTCGTGCGCACGGAGATCGCCCCAGACACGCCTTCGGCGCTCGAGGAGATCGTGCTCGGAGCCACGAGCGACGGTACACCCATTTTGCTTGGCGACGTGGCCACCGTGAAGCTCGCGCTTCGGAAGCCGAGTGGCGTGGCGTTCGTCCAAGACCGGCCGGCAATGGTGATGCTGCTGTCGCGCGAAGCCGGGACGAACGTGCTCGAGGTGACCCGCAACGTCAACGAAGTCATCGCCCGGCTCCAGCGCGAGGAGTTCGACCGCGAGGGCCTGCGGATCGAAGTCCTCGCCGACCAGGTCGAATACATCGAAGGCGCGCTCGACCTGGTCGAGCAGAATCTGCTCCTTGGCGCGATCTTGGCGGTCATCGTCCTCTTCCTGTTCCTGCGCACCTTCGGCGCCTCGGCCGTGATCAGTGTGGCCATCCCCGTCTGCGCGTTTGCAACTGCCCTTGGGATGCAGGCACTCGGCCGGACGATCAACGTCGTATCACTCGCCGGCATCACCTTTGCAATCGGCATGGTGGTCGACAACTCGATCGTCGCGCTCGAAAGCATCGATACCTGGCGAACCCGCGCTCCCAGTACCAAGCTCGCCGCCTACCGCGGCATCCGCGAGGTCTGGGGTGCGCTCATTGCGTCCACCGCAACGACCGTGGCGGTTTTCATTCCCATCGTCTTGTGGAAGGGCGAGGTCGGCGAGCTTCTGCGTGATGTGGCGGTCGCAATCGCGCTGGCGGTCACGGTCTCTTTGGTGGTGTCCGTTCTGGTCATCCCGAGCCTGGCCGCCCGCCTCCTCTCGCAGGGCAAGACCCTCGACATCGGCGGTCTCACCGACTTCGGCCGACGGTTTCGCTCGCGCGTGACCGAGCAGGTGCGTTGGCTCTGCAGCTCGACACCGCGCGCGCTCGCAACGGTCCTCCTGGCGATGGTCGGGTCGGTGCTGGTCACGTGGTGGCTCTTGCCCCCGATGGAGTACCTGCCCACCGGCAATCGCAACCTCGTGTTCGGCATCTTGGTGCCTCCTCCGGGCTACTCGATCGAAGAGCTCGAGGCCACGGGAGTTCGGCTTCAAGACGAGATGGGCCGGTACACGGGGGTCGAGACCGACGGCGAGCCCAACATCAAGCGGAGCTTTTTCGTCGGAAGTCCCGACCGGGTGTTCGCAGGCGCCGTGGCGGAGCATGACCAAGATGTCGGCCGGATGCTCGACCTGCTCCGCCGCGTGCAGTCGACGATTCCCGGCATGATCTCGTTCGCGACCCAAGCTTCCTTGTTCGGGCGCAGCATCGGCGGAGGGCGCACCGTCGAGATCGACATCCAAGGCTCGGACCTGCCGACGCTGACGCAGATCGGCGGCCGCCTCTTTGGAGACCTCCGGGAAGCGCTGCCAGGCGCGCAAATTCGTCCGGTGCCAAGCCTCGACCCGGGCGCTCCAGAGCTGCACGTGATCCCGAGGCGCAGGGAAGCCGCCCAGCTTCAGATGGGGGGCGCCGAGCTCGGCCTGGTGGTGGATGCCTTGATCGACGGGGCCATCATCGGTGAATACACCCCCGCCGGGCAGCCCAAGCTCGACGTCGTGATGCGGGCGGTCACCGAAGGCGACCAAATGCTCCCCGACGCGCCTGCCTTGCTCTCCGCGCCGGTCTCGACCCCGAGTGGGCGCGCCGTTCCTCTCGGGGTGCTTGCCGACATCGAGGAGCGACTCGGCCCTTCCGTGATTCGCCACCTCGAACGGCGCCGCGCGATCACCCTCAACGTCTCCCCGTCAGAGGACGTCGCCCTCGAAGATGCGATCGACACGATTCGAAACGACGTCATCGGCGGGCTCGAAAAGCAGGGCGCGGTCCCGGCCGGCGTCGAGTTCGGCTTGAGCGGCGCCGCCGGAAAGCTCGAGCTCGCCCAGAAGCAGTTTGCAAACATCCTCCTACTCGCCGTCGTCATCTGCTTCCTTCTAATCGCCGCGCTCTTCGAGGACTTCATTTCTCCATTGGCTGTGTTGATGAGCGTGCCGATGGCAGCAGCGGGCGGCGCAGGCGGGCTCTGGCTGGTCAACGCGTTCCTCGGAAAGCAGCCGCTCGACTTGATGACCGCCCTCGGGTTCCTGATTCTGATCGGCGTCGTCGTGAACAACGCGATCCTCGTGGTCGACGGCTCGCTCGCGCGCCTACGGGCGGGCTCGAGCCTCAGCGAAGCGGTGCCGCTCGCGGTCGAAGCCCGTGTGCGGCCGATTTTCATGACCACGGCCACGTCGCTCGCAGGCCTGTTGCCGATGGTAATCTTCTCGGGCTCCGGCTCCGAGCTCTACCGCGGCGTCGGCGCCATCGTGCTAGGAGGGCTCTTGCTCTCCACGGTGCTCACGCTCTTCGTGGTGCCGAGCGCATTCACGCTTCTTTGGCGGCTCCGCGGACGTGGCGGGACGGATTGAGATACGTCTTCTTGAGCTTCTGAATTTCGTCTCGCTTGAGCTCTCGCACCTCGCCCGGTCTCAAGCCATCGATGCTGATGCCCGCAAACGACTGCCGCGCGAGCCGCATCACACGGCGGTGAATCGCATCGCCCATCCTGTGAATCTGTCGATTCTTCCCCTCGGTGAGCGTGAGCTGGACCCAGGTGTGGTTGCGCTCCTGCCGCAACACGAACGCCTCCGCGGGTTTCGTTCGGTAACCGTCATCGAGCTTGACGCCGTTACGAAGGGCATCGAGCTCTTCGACGTCGAGGTGACCCTGAAATTTCACCGCGTATACCTTGGGCACGCGCGCAACGGGCCGGAGCAGCGCGTCGATCATGTCTCCATCATTGGTGGCCAACAGAGCGCCGCTCGTGTGGTAGTCGAGGCGCCCGACCGGAACGACCCGCTCGGGAATCTCCCGGAGCAGGTCCGCAATGGTGGCCCTCCCCTCGGGATCATCGAGCGTGGTCACCATCTCGCGAGGCTTGTGGATCAGATAGTAGGCCGGCTTTTCCGCGACGAGCCGCCGGCCGTCGACCTCGACGCGGTCTTTGTGCGGATCGACCTTCGTTCCGAGCTCGGTGACCACGCGCCCGTTGACCCGCACCCGCCCAGCCGCGATCAGCTCCTCCGACGCACGCCGCGAGGCGACGCCGGCCCGAGCCAGCACTTTCTGAAGCCGTTCCACGCGGAGACCCTAGCAGGCGCCCACCCTCTGTCACTGCCGCTCTTGCCCGGCCTACTGACTGACCGAGTCGTCTGCGGACTGCTGGTTTGCGAGCGCCGATGTGCGAAGCCGCTCCTCGTCCCGATCCCAGCGGTCGACTTTGCCGTCGCCGTTGAGGTCGCTGCCGATGCGGACGGTGCGGCCATCGACGTAGTACTCCCACCGATCCGGACGCCATTCCGCGGCCGTGCTCCGATTGGCCATGTCGCGCTCAGCGCGGACGGGCTGACCGCCTTCGAAGAAAATCTTGGTGTCGATCACCCCGTTACCGTTGGTGTCGACCTCTTGAAGGCTCACCCGGCCGTTGGTGAAGAGGGTGATCTCGTCGATCCGGCCGTCGAAGTCACGATCTGCCTCCTCGCGCATTGGCCTGCCCTCGTCGGTATAGAGCCGGACGACGTCTTTTCGGCGGTCACCGTTCAGATCGGCTTCTCGGCACACCAAAACCAGGCGCGCGAGGGTTCCCTGTCCCATCGTCTTGAAGAGCTTTCGCACGTCCGGGATGTTGTCCCCCGAGGTGTCGTACTCGGTGACCTCGTAGCCCGGACCATCTGGCATGCAACGCCCCGCGTCGGCCTTCTCGCCACCACTGGTCGACTCGGCCTCCTCGCTGCCGGGGCTCGTCACGGGCTTGGGATCCTTCGAACCGCAGCCCGCCACAGCGAGGCTCAACACCAGGAACATGAGGTGCCGTTTCATGGTCGCTCCTCCGGGGCCCCGCTCTGCGCAGCGGCTCCAGCCATCAAGGATGCAGCTCTTGCGTCACCCGCGCCTTCGCACCGGAGCGCGTCCTCGGCCGGCCCCATGCTTTGCAGCGGCATCTCGTGGCTGCGGTCTGGCTCGCCATCCCCGTTGTCGTCATACCGAGTGAGGACGAGCTTGCCACCGCGGAAGGTGTCCCATTTTTCGACTCGTCCGTCGTTGTTGTCATCGTACCGCGCCTCGGTGATGACCCCCTGCTCGTAGACCTCCCAAACGTCGACCTTCCCGTCGTTCTGCCGGTCGCGCTCGGCCCGGGTCACCCAGCCGTTGCCGCACCAGAGCCACGTGTCGATCGTGTTGTCGAAGTTGGTGTCCAGCTCCTTGCGCGCGAGTTGCCCGTCCTCGTAGAACGACAGCTGATCGAGGCGTCCATCGAAATCGAAATCATACCGCTCCAGCACGATCTGCATTCCGTCGCCCGCATAGAAGCGCACCGCATCGACTTTGCCGTCGAAATTCATGTCTGCCGTGGTGCAAAACAGACGGTCGTTGCGCCGGACACGTTCAACGTCGACTCGCCCATCCTGGTCGACATCGGTCGCCGTGAGCTGATTCCCGCCACATTCGGCCGTCCGGGCCCGCGAGCCCGTGGGCACCGTCGCCGAGGAGCCTCCACGACAGGCCATCGACGGCAAGAATGCCAGCGCGGCAAGCCCAACGGTGGCATGCGCGAAATTACTCACGTTTGCGCCCACTCTGACCCCAGAAAGCAGAACTCTATGATGATAGAGGTGATCGGCAGGGAGGCGCAAGTCCACGGCAGTCCCGATTGACAATATATATGGTGCCATGTAGTTTCATGGCAACTTTTGAGGCCTGGATGGCGCGCAAGAAGATCTCGACCACGGTCTACATCACGCCGGAGCAGAATGAGCGGCTCAAGCTCCTGCACGAGCGCACGAAAGTACCCGTGGCGGTCTACATCCGCGAAGGGATCGATCTGGTGTTGGACCGCCATCAAGACGATCTCCCTGGTCAGATGACGTTGGACGCCACCCCCTCGAAGAAGGGGTAGGCGCCGCGCATTGCTGCGCGCCCGGTGCAAGGCTAGACAGGTCGCACTTTGGTGCAAGATATCGAGCACATCCGCAACTTCTGCATCATCGCGCACATCGATCACGGCAAGAGCACGCTCGCCGATCGAATCCTAGACATGACGGGGGCGGTGTCCGTGCGCGAGCAGAAGGCGCAATTGCTCGACCGGATGGAGCTCGAGCAGGAACGGGGGATCACCATCAAGGCCCAAGGGGTCCGGCTTCCCTACACGGCCGCAGACGGGCAGGCGTATCAACTGAACCTCATCGATACGCCCGGGCATGTGGACTTCACCTACGAGGTATCCCGATCGCTCGCGGCGTGCGAGGGCGCCCTCCTGGTCGTCGACGCCACGCAAGGCGTGGAGGCCCAGACCCTCGCAAACGTGTATCTGGCACTCGAGAACGACCTCGAAATCATCCCGGTGTTCAACAAGGTCGACCTGCCGAGCGCGGACGTCGAACGCGTTCGTAAGGAAGTCGAGGACATCGTCGGCCTCGATTGCGCCGAGGTGCTCCCGTGCAGCGCGAAGACGGGCGAAGGCGTGGCGGAGATTCTCGAAGCCGTGGTGCGGCGCGTTCCGCCGCCGAAAACCGACGAGAGCAGCTCTCTGCGCGCCCTGATCTTCGATACGTGGTACGACAGTTACCGCGGGGCGGTCTGCATGATCCGAATCAAGGACGGCACCGTTCGCGAGGGCGACAAGATCCGCTTGATGGCAACCGGCGCGGAGTACGAGGTCACCGAGCTCGGCGTCTACACCCCGTTTCAAAAGGAGCTCGACCATTTGGGACCGGGAGAGGTCGGTTATCTCGCCGCAAGCATCAAGTCGCTACAAGATGCGAAGGTCGGCGACACCATCACCTTGGCGAAGAAGCCCGCATCGAAGCCTCTCGCCGGCTTCAAGGTGGTCAAGCCGATGGTGTTCTGCGGGATCTTTCCGACCGACAGCGACCAGTACCCCGAGCTTCGCGACGCGCTCGAGAAGCTCAACTTGAACGATGCGGCGTTCATGTTCGAGCCGGAGACTTCGGAGGCGCTCGGGTTTGGCTTCCGGTGCGGGTTTCTGGGGCTCCTCCACATGGAGATCATCCAGGAGCGGCTCGAGCGCGAGTACAACATCGGGTTGATCACGACTGCGCCGAGCGTCGTCTATCGTGTCCACACCGAACACGGCGAGACGAGGGAGATCGAAAACCCGTCGCAGATCCCCGATGGACGCATTCGAATCGAAGAACCCTACTTCACGGTCTCGATCCACGTCCCTGCGGAGTTCGTTGGAGCCGTGATCGGGCTCTGCCAAGAGCGCCGCGGCGAGCAACAGGGTATACAATACGCGTCGCCCGAGCGTGTCATCATCACCTATCTGATGCCCCTCGCCGAGGTGCTCTTCGACTTCTTCGACAAGCTGAAGAGCGCGACCAAGGGCTACGCGTCCATGGATTACGAGCTGGCCGGCTATCGGGAGAACCCACTCGTACGCCTCGACATGCTGCTCAATAGCCAGAAGGTGGACGCGCTCAGCGCCGTGGTGCACAAGGACAAAGCGTACTACCTCGGTCGCGCCCTCGCGGCGAAGCTCAAGAAGATCGTGCCGCGGCAGCAGTACGAGGTCATCATTCAAGCTGCCATCGGATCGAAGGTCATTGCTCGGGAGACCGTGCGCGCGCTACGCAAGGACGTCACCGCAAAGTGCTACGGCGGTGACATCTCACGAAAGCGCAAGCTACTCGAGAAACAAAAAGAGGGGAAGAAGCGGATGAAAGCCGTTGGCAACGTCGACATCCCGCAAGACGCCTTTCACGCGATTCTCAAGGTCGACAGCTAGGGGTCACTCCTCGGGGAACACGGTGTTCCAGTCGTTCTTCATCGAGACCACCACCCAGCTGGCGTCTGGCGCGGCATCGAGCGCCCGGCTGAGCTGGCCTACGCGACTGTCACGATCGTAGGCGTATTCACGCTCGGCGTCGTCGTGGTGCAAGATGAGGCCGAGCCGGGGTCCCGTGCTACCCATGGTGGTCCACTGCAGCATCTCGAAGTCGCCGTCGGAGTTGCCGAACGCGAGAATGGGCCGCCTGCCGACACGCTTGTAGATCCCGATTGGCTTACCCGCCTTGTCGTCGATGAAGCTGATCTCGGGAAGACGCAGAAGGGACGGCTTGCCGCCCTGCACCTCGTACCGAGTCTCTATCGAGGAACCGATCACACGCTCGGGCGGAATGCCATAGGTCTCTTCGGTATAGGTTCGCATGAACTCGACGCTGCCGCCCGAAACGATGAAGGTCTCGAAGCCGTTGGCTTCGAGGTAGCGCAGCAGCTCGAGCTGGGGAAAATATGCGAGCTCCGTATAGGGCTTTTCGAACTTCGGATGAAGAGCGTCGCGAATCCACTCCGTTGCGATCGTCTCGAAGAGGGTCGTGCTCATCCCGGTATGCGACGCCATGATGATTTCGATGAGCCCGTGATTACCGGCTGCGATGAGCGCATCACGGTCACCCTCGAGCACCGCTTGAAAGGGCTGCTGCGTCGTCCATTCGGGGTGTACCTTGGCCAGGTCCTTTACGCGATAAAGAGCGAAGGCCATCTCCGCATAGACGGGCTGTTCGACCCAGAGGGTGCCATCGTTGTCGAAGGTCGCGATACGCTCGCTCCGCTCGACGAAGGCGGGATTGTCCGGGTCTGTGACCACGCGCACGAAATCGAGGATGCGGGCTTTGGCCGCGGTGTCGTTCCAGGAGGGAAGCGGATCGACGACCGCGGCGACCTTGCCGTTGGCCTTCGGCTCCTCGGCGCCGGGCTGCCGGGAGCCTGCACAGCTCCACGAGAGCAGGGCGGACACGACGAAACCAAGGACGCAAGCGTGGATTCCGGCGAGCTTCATGGCGCGGACTGTAGGGGGGGGCCCCGCACGCGTCCAGCCACCTCGGCCCCTTCCAGGGGCCGGGCTTCGCAGGCTCGCTCGGCTCCCCGCTCGCCGGCACTGGCGCTTAATAAGGGTCGCCCGGTCGCTTGGAGGGGGGGGAGACGCGACCGGGCGGGGGATGACCGGCGGAGTCATGGGGGGGTCCGCCGGCGAAATTCGTTGTCTTCGATCGATGAGAACGCGTGCGTCCTCTTCTTCTAAAGGCTACGCAGCGCGGCAAGGACGGTCAATGGCAGCTTTGCGTCTCCGTCGTCTTTTCCCGTACATTAGCTCACAGTTCGGTTCGAAAAGAGGTGCCACCCCACAACGCCCGCGACGCTTCCCACGACGTCCGCCACGAAATCGGCGACCTCCGACGATCGCCCTGGAACGAACGCCTGATGGATCTCGTCGGAAAGGCCCCAGAGCACCGACACGAGGATCGCGAACACCGCCGTCCGCCACACCGATGCGGACGGCCAACTGCGCGATGAGGCCGCCGCACAAAGCCCACCGAGCACTCCGTATTCGATGAAGTGGACCCCCTTGTCGCGGAGCGGCACGTGCTCGACGCCGGGGAAGTGCACTTCGAACGACGAAATCACGAAGATGAGAGCCATGTACAAGAGAGCGAAGCGCCAGGGGCGCACCTGCTCCCACCGAGAGTCCACACTCAGCTTGCGCCTCCCGCGTCGAGCACCGAGAGGCGCGTGCGCTGGCTTCGTTCGGGTGCTGCCTCGGCACCAGTCATGTACCCGGAAAGGCTGTGGCGAAACGGCTCGTCAATCGTCACGGTGACGAGCTGGCCCGTGGGGTCAGAACCCGTCGGCGCGACGAGATGGACGATTTCGTTGCGTTCGCTCCGGCCCACGAATCGTCCGGTGTCACCCCGAGACGGGCCCTCGACGAGGACCTGCAGCTGGCAGCCAACCAGCGACTGCAAGTGCGCCCGTTGCTGCGTGTCGATCAGCGCAAACAGGCGGGCCAAACGGTCGTCTTTGAGCTCCTCCGAGATTTCGTCGCCGAGCTTGAGCGCAGGCGTATACGGCCGGGGTGAGTACTTGAACGCGAACGCCGCCACGAACCCGACTCGCCGGACGAGCTCGAGCGTGCGCTCGAAGTCCTCCTCTGTCTCGCCCGGAAACCCGACGATCAGGTCGGTGGAAAGCGTCAGACCGGGCTTCGCCCGCTTCAACGCGTCCGTGCGGGCGATGTAGGCTTCGGCCGTGTAGCGGCGCGCCATTCGTCGAAGCACGCGATCCGAGCCGGATTGAACGGGTAGATGGACGTGTGACGGGAGCACCTCGAGCTCTGCGTGCGCGGCGACGAGCTCCGGGGTGATGTGGCGCGGATGCGGGGAGGTGTAGCGGAGCCGCCGGAGGCCCGGGATCTCGACGGCGATGCGCCGGAGCAGACTGGCGAACTGAGATACGGACGGCGCCACCTTCGACTCGGCCCTGCCCGCCTCGAAGCGCCGAGCGGGCTCGTGCCAAGAGTTGACGGTTTGTCCGAGCAGGGTGATCTCTCGCACGCCACCCGCGACCAGATCTCGAATCTCCCCGACGATCTCGTCTCCGGCGCGGTATCGTTCCAACCCGCGCGTATACGGAACGATACAAAACGTGCAGCGCTCATCGCAGCCCTTCATCACCGTGACATATGCCGTCACCTCGCGGCGATCCGCGCGAGGCTTGGCTCTCAAGAATTGCGGATCATCCATGTCGAACACCGTCCGCGCGATCGGAGGAGCGCCCTGCTCGACCTCACGGATGAGGGCGGGGAGCTCGGGGATGTTGTCCGGGCCGAGAATGATGTCGACGAAAGGCGCCCTTTTGAGCAAACGCTCGCCTTCCTGCTGGGCGACGCAGCCTGCAACCGCCAACACGGTGCCTCGTCGAGCCTCCTTGAAGGGCCGAAACGTCCCGAGAAGGCTCATCAACTTGTGCTCCGCCTTCTCCCGCACGCTGCAGGTGTTGACGACCAGCAGATCGGCCAGCGCCGGCTCCGTTGCCTCCCGATAACCGCTCGCTCGCAGAACCTCCTCCATCCTGCGGGAATCGTGGACATTCATCTGACAGCCAAAGGTGTGGACGAAGTAGTGCTTCATGACGGGGAAGACGCTACCTGTAGCAGCCGGCGGGACGGCCGCCAAACAGCCGAAATCACGCTGTTCGCTGGCGGAATTGGGCCTCTCCGCGCTACAAGCCCTAGGTAGATGGCTCGCCGGCGATGCATCTTCCTCCTGCTCGTTCTGGCGGGCGGCTGTAAGACGATCCCTGAGGATGCTTATGGCATCGATCGGATCCGTTTCAGCGGGATGGAAAAGCTCGACCCCGAGGCCCTGCGAGCGTGCCTGGCCTCCCAAGAGCGCGACCGCGTGACCGTCGCGTTCGGGACCAGCCCGGATCGGCAGTGCGGGGTACCGCCCTTCGATGGCAAACGGGTGTCCTTCGACCTGTGGAAGAAGCTCCGCAAAGGCTGGCCGACCCTAGATTCAGCGGTGTTCGACCGCGACCTACAGCGGATCGAACGCTGGTATCAAGCGCGCGGCTACTATGATGCAGCGGTCGTCAGCACGGTGTTCGACCCGCCCTCGGCAGCGGCCGACGATCGCATCATCGTCCCCCCCGGAGGTGAGGCGCCGTGCACCAGGGAGGGCGAGGGCGAAGGTTGCAAGGTATCCATCGGCATCGAAGTCGAGGAAGGTACCCCGGTCTTGGTGCGTTCGATCCAGATCTCGGGTTACGAAGATTGGAGCTCCGAAAAGAAACGAAAGATCGACAAGGCCGTCGAGCTCGAGGTCGGCAAGCCGTTCGATGAATCGGTCTACGAGCGGACCAAGCGTGCAATCCGGCGTCAGCTCCTCGACGCGAGCCACGCGTGCGGTGCCGTGGCGGGTCGCGTCGAAGTCGACCGCGAGGCCAAGGAGGCGTTCGTCGAGCTGTCCATCGAGCCAGGTTCGTCGTGCGTCCTTGGCAACATCACGGTGAGCGGCAACGAAGAGCTTCCTGCCAAGACGATCCTCGACGTCGCCGACCTCAAAACCGGGGAGACCTATAGCTCGACCATCCTCGCGGACGCCCAGCGGGCGGTCTATGCCCTCGGTGCGCTCGCGTCGGTCAACGTGACCCCCACCCCGCGCCTCGACGAGGAGGAGCGCTGCACGGGCGTCGTCGACATCGACATCGCGGTGGAGCCCGGACGCGAGATCCGCTGGGGTATTGGTGCGGGTGCCCAAAGCGGCACGATCACTACCCTGACCCTCGAGCAGGACACCCGGATCTCCGACGTTCACTTGTTCGGACTGTTCGAGCACCGCAACTTCATCGGGGGTTTCCGGCGATTGCGCATCGAGGACCGTCCGAAGATCGTCGCCCGTGACCCCTACTTCCGCTTCGCCAAAGGCTTCCTCTTCGGCAATGAGCTCCGAATCGAGTACCGGCGACCCGCGTTCATCGAACCCCGCACCACGGCCTCGATCAGCTTCCGCCACGACTGGGGCCCCGACCCCTACGAGCTCTTTCGCCGCCACGACCTTCAGATTCGCGGGAGCTTGTCCCGACCGTTCTTCGGGGGCCGGCTGCTGCTCGTCGGGGGCCTCAACTACGACACCTACCTCACGGTCGACAAGGACCCTCGATTCCCAACGAGCTACCAGGTCGTCTTCGTCGACGAGAGCGTCGTGGTCGATCTTCGAGACGATTCTCGAAGCCCTCGCGCCGGCTTCTACTTTCAGCTCGGTAGTCAGCAGTCGCCGGCACAGCCCAAACGCTCCTGGCAGTACGTTCGTGTCACGCCCGAGGTGCGTGGCTACGCGCCGTTGCCACTCTCGTCGACGCTCGCATTTCGGTTCGGGATCGGTGCCATGTTCCTGTTTTCACGGGATCAACAGCGTCTCGATCTGATCGGTCAACAACTCGGCCCGCAAAACTACCGTCTGCGCTCCGGCGGTCCGACGAGCCATCGTGGATTCTTCGGTGGCTTCCTCGGCGACCCCGGCAGCATCGACTCGCTCAGTCAAGAGGGCGTCGACGCCCGCAACGACGGCGGCCTCAGGCGATGGGAGGCGAGTGTCGAGTGGCGTGTTCCCGTGACGCAGGCCCTCGCGACGGCTCTTTTCATGGATTTCGGCGACGTCAATAGAGGTAGCCAGTTTCGTTTCAATTACATTCGGGCCGCCGCAGGCTTTGGATTCCGTTACATGACACCAGTCGGACCCATTCGTCTCGACTTCGGCTTCCTCATCCCGAGATGGCAAGTGGTGGGCCAGGAACCTCCCCCGAACGCGTTCAACATCTTTCGCTTCATTCGTGGCGGCGTACCAGGCGCCTTCCAATTCACCATCGGCGAGGCGTTTTGATGCGTTGGCTCTATCGCCTCTTCAACTGGTTCTTGGGCTGGCCGCTCATCGCAATCCTATCTCTGCTCACGAGCGTTCTGTTTCATCTGGACACGGATCTCGGCCGCAGGCTGGGTCGTGACATGCTCAACGAGTTCGTCTCGGGCCAAATGGTGGGCACCCTCCACGCCGGATACATCACGCAACTTCGGCTTTGGCGAACAATCGTCAAAGATACGTTCGTGTACGATCCCGACGGCAACGCGATCATTTACGGGGAGACGGTCGAGATCGGCATCGACCCTATCGCTGCGCTTCGCGGACGGCTGCGATTCACTTACGGCCTCTTGACCAATGGCTGGGTGGATCTGATCGATGATGGTGAAGGCGCGCCGACTTTTCTCGCCGCATTCGAGGCTGCCGACCAAACGCCCACCGTAGGGGAGCCTTTCCACGCCATCGTCGACAACATGGACCTTCGCAACCTCGTTCTGACCGGAGAGTTTCTCGGGCTGGAGAATCTCCGTGTCGTCGACCTCTACACGCGAGGCCGAATGGAATTCCACTGGATCACCGACATCGAGATCTGGTCCGCAAACGGCCGAATCGTGAGCCCGTTCCCCTTCGAGGCGACGCTCGACAACGTGGTCGGGAGCGTCCACACCGACGCAAGAGGCACACAGGTCACCGCGGAAGCGAGTCGCAACGAGGAGCACGTCACCGCCGAGGTCGTCTACCGTCCACGCGAGAACAGTGCACCGGAAGACCCCTACGACCTAGACCTGTTCGTCCGGGTGGAGCCCGTCCGTGCGGAGACATTGTACGACGTCGGCTTCGATTGGGCAGAGTCGTTCAAAGGACAAGCGACGGGATGGGTGCGAATATGGGGCCCTGCGGGCGAGTATCGCCTCCGTGCAAACCTCGACACTGCAGGCGGACTGGCGCGCATCAAGGGCGAGCTCCCAAGCGAGGGCGTCACCCGAATCGAGATCGCCAGCTCGCGCGCGAAGCTCGGGGAAATCATGAATGGGGCTCCGAACGTGGAGGTCAGTGGCAAGATCGCGCTCACGAGCGACCCCGCCAACCCCGACGTGTTGGGTGTCCAAATCGACAGCGACGCCTTTCGCTTCGACAACATCGAGATCCCCGCGCTCGTTGCGAAGCTTCGGGCACGAGATACTGGTCTCGACATCGACTCGATCCAGACCGAGTACGCCGGCGGAGACCTCCGCCTGGAAGGGCACGTGGAGTATACCGGGATTACCGAGATCCACGCCCGCGGAGACATCCCCGAAGTGAGTGCCGACCCCAACTTCGCGCGATACGCGCCGGGCGTTCGAGGGAGCGCCGAGTTCGACGTGAACATCTTGAAGACCATGCGTGGGGACTTCGAGACGAAGGGTTGGGTTCGGTTCGACCGCCTCGAGTACGGGGCACTGAGCGCGCGCTTCTTGATCCTCGAAGGACGGGTCTGGGGCGACCCAACGAAGCCGAACGTCGACCTCGAGCTCGATGGAGCGGCCCTCCGCGTTGCCGGCTATCCAATCGGGAACGGAAAGGCGGTTCTGAAGGGCGGCCCGGCAAAGTACACCGTAACGGGCGAGTTCGCTGCACCGGATGAGCGCCATGCGGACTTCCAGGCGCGTGTCGCGGTGAGCGAGGGGGTCTATCGGCTGGATGTCGACACGGTCGAGCTCGCGGTGGGCGACCTGTCATGGAAAGGCTCGGTCAACAACGCGACCCTCGACCCGAAGAAGGGGCTCTCGTTCGACAGAATCCTGATGGGCAAAGGACCTCAGCGTCTCATCGCCAAGGGCGTTTGGCTCTTCGACGGACCCGACGACATCCAAGCCGACCTCGAGAACTTCGACTTGGCCGTCCTGAAGATTCTCTACCCCGAACAAGCTCCAGATGTAGCGGGCGGCGTCGATCTCCACTTCGAGTTTCGCGGCGATCTCGACAAGAAGCCGACCATCGTCGCGGAGGGCACACTCACCAACGCAAAGCTGTGGGATATCGCGCCCGTCACCGCCGCCTATCTGATCCACTACGACGAGGGACGCCTGGAGGCCGACGCGCAGGTCGACCTCGGGGGACGAGGCAACTTCACGCTGAGCACGTCGGGCCTCGTCGAGCCCATGCCCGGCGGCATCGGTCCGTCGTTGCGCGAGGGCATCTACGAAACGACGCTCAGCACGGGCGCGATGGACCTCACGCTACTCGATCTCTTCTTCGACGAAGACAAGCCCGACGTGCGCGGCTATGCCGATGCAAGCGTTCGCTTTTCCGGCCCGATCGACGCGCCTTCGTTCAATGGAAGCATCACCGTTCCGCAGCTCGTCCTCGAAGGTTGGGGTCCGGTAAGCCTCGGGTCGAGCTTCCGGTACGAATACGGCGCGCTGCTGGCCCAGGTGCGTCTTGGAGACGACGAGGGAGAGTTGTTCGAGGGCGAGGGAAGCGTGCTCGTCGACTTGGTCAATTTGGCACGGCATCCGAGCGAAGCGATCGAGGCGCTCGGAACGTCGCCATGGCGTCTCTCCTTGCGGTTGCCGCCGCGCCGTCTGAGCGCGTTTCCCCGAAAGCTAAGGGAGCGTTTCGTCCCGGATGCCGATCGCCTCCAGCTCGCGGCAAGCCTGACGATCGCGGGCGGTGCTTTTCGAACTCGCGGCAACTTACTCGCGAGCGTCGATTGGCTTTCCGATTCTTCGGAAGGCCTTTGTGGGAGCGAGGCAAACCCGCGGGCCACGGTGAGAGCGAGCCTCGAGAACGGCCTCAGCGAGCTCACGATGGATGGAGTCGTCGGCAATGCAAAAGTAGTCGACCTGGAGGCCTCGGCGCCGACACCACTCGACGAGTGGCTGCGGGCCGCAGAAATTCCTGCGTGGCCGGTGACGCGGGTCAGCGCCGACTTCTACGACGCGCCGACGGAAAACATACCCTACATATGCCGCTATGCTGCGGGCGCCCTCAACGCTCGGCTCCGGGCTACGGGCCTTTTCGGCGATGATCCAAAGCTCTCCCTGTCACTCGACTCGGACGAGCTTCGGGCCCGGCGCCTCGAGCCGGCTCGCGGAGGAGGGATGGTCAACACGATCGTCGAAACGCCCCCCTCCCGAAACCATATCTCTGCTGCCTACGAGAACGGTATGGGCGAAATGGACGTCGACATGCAGTGGTGGAATGGCGGCTCGACGGCGATCTCGGCAAGAGTGCCGCTGGTGTGGAACAGCCAAAATCAGATTCCCATAATGGCCAAGAAGGGCGACGTGAGCCTCAAGGCGGACTTCGATAGGATGCCGTTGCAGGCCGTGCTCGCTTGGATCGCTGGCGTGGTCAACGTCGAGGGTATCCTTCAGGGCAGCGTGACCGGGCAGGGCCGTATAGCGGACCCTCAGTTGGTGGGCAGCGTCGAGCTTTCCGACGGGCGCGTCGACTTGCGAAGCGTCGGCCAGACCTTGGAGGACGTGACTGGACGGGCGATCTTCGACGAGGACGGCGTCACGCTCTCCGACGTCAAGGCCACCGACACGGGTGGAACGGCGGAGTTGAACGGCCAGATTGGGTTCAGGAAGCTCAAGCTCCAAAGCGCAGACTTGACGGTCCGAGCCAAAGACTTTCCGTTGCGCCAAGAGGGTTCGATCATGGCGAGGCTCAAAGGCAGCGCTCGATTGAGGGCGAAGCTCGAGGATGAGGGCCTCGACGGAGAGTTGAGGCTAGCGAAGCTCGAGCTCGACATCCCCCAGAGCGCCGCGACCCCGCTGGACCTCGCGCCGAATCCGGAGGTCTTCTTCATCGGCGAACCCGATCGAACCGTCGATCGGACGGGTGCCTATCGCTTTCAGCTGAAGATCATCTCCGACGACAAGCTCGTCGTTCGAAGCAAGGAACAGGGATTCTATGTGGAGGCGAACGCCAAGCTGACTACCAGCCTCGGCAAAGAGCTCAGGGTCACTGGCACGGTCAACCTCGAGCGCGGGAGCTTCCAGGTCTTCGGCAAAAGGTTCGAAGTACGCTCCGGAAGCATGTTCTTCGATGGCGACCCCGAGATGGACGCGAAAATCGACCTGGTCGCGGAGCATGCCCTGCGCGGAACCAACGACACGGTGACCGTGACGGTGTCCGGGCGATTCAGCAACCCCACGATCGAATTCACGTCCAGCATTCCGACCACCGGCGAGAGCCAGGTGATCGCCCTATTGGTCACCGGCAGCACGCGCCAGCAGCAACGCGGCGTCAACACGTCCACTGCGCAGGCCTCACAGGATACGACGAACTTCTTGAGCGGAGTCGCCGCCGGCCTCTTCTCGGCGTCGCTACAGTCCCAGTTTGGGGGTCTCGCACCAACGTTCGGCATCAAACAAGGCCAGGCTGTATCGGACGACACCGAAGGCGACACTTCGGTCCAGGTCGGCTTCAACGTCGACAGCATACTTCCCGAGAACATTCCCATCCGAGGTTTGTATGTCGAGGGGCAGTTCGTCGCACGGCGCAACGAGGGCGGCCCGAACACGACGGCGCAGGCACAGCGTCCGGGTTTCTTGATCGAAGCGCTGTGGCCACTAAACTTCGTGACTTCGGGAACGTTTGCGCCTCCGTCGAACTGGAGTATCGACGTCACGTGGGAGCCATGAAGAACAGATGACTCGGACCCTCTTCGGCACCGATGGTATCCGCGGCCTCGCCAACCGCGGTGACATGACCCCTGAGGTCGCCTTTCGCATCGGCGCCGCGATTGCTCATCAGGCGGGCCAACGCGTCAAGCACGTGCCGAGAATCGTCGTCGGTAAGGACACCCGGCTCTCTGGCTATCTCTTCGAGACGGCGGTGGCGTCCGGGATCTGTGCTCTCGGCGGCGAAGTCCTGCTATCGGGGCCTCTGCCCACGCCCGCCATCGCCCACCTGACGACCAGCATGCGAGCCGACGCTGGCGTGGTGATCAGCGCTTCGCACAATCCGTATCAGGACAACGGAATCAAGATCTTCGGGGCCGATGGCTTCAAGCTCCCCGACGACGCCGAAAAGGAAATCGAGTCGCTGATCTCGGGTTCGCGTCTCGATCGGAAGCGCCCGACCGGAACGCGAGTGGGCCGAGCGGAGCGCCTCGACGATGCTCCCGGACGCTACGTAGCATCCGTCAAGGCTTCGTTTCCGACGGAGCTCACACTGGAGGGCGTCAAGATCGTCGTCGATGCCGCACATGGGGCCGCCTATCGAACTGCACCGCTGGTCTTTTCCGAGCTCGGAGCGACTACGCACGCGATCGGCGTTCGACCCAACGGCAAGAACATCAATCACAAGGTGGGAGCGCTGCACCCGGAATCTTGTGCGAGGGAGGTTCGGAAACGCGGTGCAGATCTCGGCATCGCCCTCGATGGAGACGCGGACCGCGTGATCTTGATCGACGAGAAAGGCCGTCAGATCGACGGCGATGCGATCATGGCGCTCTGCGCAACTCGCATGCTGCGCGCCAAACGCCTGCGTCGCCGGACCCTGGTCGCCACCGTGATGAGCAACCTCGGCCTCGAGCGAGCGATTGAGAATGACGACGGCAAGCTGCTGCGTTGCGACGTCGGCGACCGGTACGTGGTCGAGGCCATGCGAAAGAGCGGGCTCAACTTCGGGGGCGAACAGTCCGGCCACCTAATTTTCCTCGACCATGCAACGACGGGCGACGGCCTGGTGGCTGCCATGCAGGTGCTCGCCATCATGCTACGCGAGGGACGGTCTCTCTCCGACCTCACGGCCGACGTCATGAAGCGCGTCCCTCAGGTCTTGGTGAACGTGACCCTACCCGATCGCCGTCCCCTCGAAAGCCTCCCGAAGACGACACGTGCCATCGCCCGCGCACGAAAGAGTCTCGGTGTCGACGGCCGTGTCTTGGTTCGCTGGAGCGGGACCGAGCCGAAGCTGCGGGTGATGATCGAAGGCCCCAAACACGACCGCATCGAGGCCATGGCCAACGACATTGCGGACGCCGCCAAAGCGGAGGTCCTGACGGTCCTCTAACGCGGGGAACGCGTTTCACTGTCGAGCGAGACGGTGACCGTAGCGGGATCGAGCTCGAGCACCTCGATGCCGAGGGGCAAGCCACGGAGCTCCACGGGTGTGGAGATAGAACCCTTGCCGGTCGGCGCATCAGTGAGCTTGACGATCGCCAGCACCGACGCGGGGTTCAGCTCGTCGATCATCGTCTCGGGACCACGGATGCGTGCTGTCACTGCACGAGGACGTATGGCGCGCGGCACCATGCCTTCGGCATCGACTCGCAGCGGGGACAACACGCGTTCTTTCATCTTGGGCTGCACGTGGAGCGTCACCAGCACCGTCTGGGTGTCGAAGGTCGTATTGGCTGGTGGCCCCACTAGCGGGAGCTCACGGCGTACCACACCCTCGCGCAGGTCGGATGCGTCGACTTCCATGGAGCGGACGGTGCGCATGGAGTTGACGACATCCCGCGGGCCCTGGACCTCCACAGTCTCTGGGAACGCCTCCGGCTCGCTCGCCCACTCGAGTCCATCGCGCAGCTTGCCCTGGATGAGAACCTCCACGGGGAGCGACCGAACTGCCCGCGGTACCCACTTGAAGATCAAAGAAGGTGGTACGACCTGCACCACCGAAACTCCCGTCGGCAGATCGAACATCTCTTTCTCGAGATAGTATTGCGACTCTTCGGCGCTCTTCAGCTCGACGTCGACCGGTGGCAGGTTTTCCTGCCGAATCGAGTTCAGTCGAGCCCGGCTTCCCTTTAGTCGTATGCGAACACGATCTGGAATCTCGGTCACGAGAATCATGTTCTCGGCGTCAGGCGGGGGCTGGACCACGACATCGACGTATACGTTGCGCTCCACGTCTTCGGCACCGTGCACGAGCGAGAACATGAGGATTGCAATGCCGAGCGCGCTTGCCTTCAGTCCGAGGTTGGATGTAAGAAAAATACGGAGCGAGGTGAGGCCATCGAACATCGCCTTCATGACGTCTTCTCGGCCTTCTTGACGGTCATGACCCCATCGGGATTCTGGGCGCGGCTGGGCTCAGGAGGCACCGCGGTGCTTCGACGGTCGCCCATCTTGCGCCGGCTCGGCTTGGGCGCGTAGAACAAGCCGTAGAGGGCGTCCCTGAGGGAGCCGGCATCGAGATTGCGCACGATGTTGCCGTCGAAGCAGAGCGAAATCGCGCCGCGCTCCTCACTCACCACCACCACGACTGCGTCGGTCTCCTCGGTTATCCCGAGACCGGCTCGGTGACGCGCCCCCAACGAACGGTCCCCCCCTGCGGAGCCAGCCATGGGCAGAAATACGCCTGCCTGCCAGATCCGCCCCTCACGAATCACTACGGCGCCGTCATGCATTGGATTCTCGAAGCTCGGTACGAAGATGCTGTGGAGGAGCTCTTTGCTCACCGCCGCATCGACCTCGGTGCCGCGCTCGATGAACTCGTCCAAGGCGGCGGCGCGCTCAAATGCGATCAACGCGCCAATACGCTTGTTTGCGAGAGTCCCCGCGGCTTTGATCACCTCTTCGATCGTTTGTGTTTCTTTCGCCGTCCGTTGTCCGCGAAGCAGTGGTCGTCTTCCCATTCGAGCCAGCGCGCGCCGGATGTCGGACTGGAAGATGATGACGACGATGACTGCGAGATAGGCGAGTACCGAGTCGAGAATGGTGGTCACGGTCACCAACCCGATGCGGCGCGCGAAGAGATACCCAACGAACACCAAGCACAGGCCGATTGCCACTTGCATCGCGCGTGTGCCACGCAAGATGACCAACGCCCAGTAGATCAAGACCGCAACCAAGCCGATGTCCAAGCAGTCGTGCAGCACTTCCGACGGGTTGCGCTGAAAGAACCCGAAGAAACCGTCGCTGACCGCAGTCAGCGCGTTGGTTAAGACTTCGATCATCGCGCTTCCTCACCTGATGCGCGCAGGGCCTCGGCAACTCGAACGAGCTGACGCATCACGCGCACGTCGTGCACGCGGACTGCGTCGACCCCTGCTGCAACGCAGACGGACACCGCCGCAGCCGTGCCACCGAGTCGGTCGCTCGCGGACGGGGGCTCACCGTTCCGGTCTGGCGCAAGCTCGGCAATGAAGGATTTTCGCGAAGGCCCCACAAGTATACGGTATCCGGTCTTTCGGAAACGCCCAAGAGAACTTAGCAACGCGATGGACTGACGAGCAGTCTTCGCGAACCCGAGGCCCGGGTCGAGCCAGACCGAAGCGCTCGGCACGCCCGCCCGCTCGACACGCCGGGCGGCGGCCAAGAGCTCGTCGAGAACCTCCCGAACGATGTCCACGTAGTCGGTGTTGGGCGACCGCACCTCGCCTCGACCCCGATTGTGCATGATGACGTATTCTGCTCCCGCCGATGCCGCGGCCGCCGCGAGGCCTAGATCTTGGGCGCAACGCACGTCATTGACGATGCTTGCACCCGCCCGGAGGGCGGCCGCCGCGACTGCGGGCTTGACGGTGTCGATCGAAACCCGTGCTCCGAGCTCTCCCGCCAGCGCTTGGATGACCGGAACCACGCGTGAGATCTCCTCGGCCGTCGACACCGGCTCGGACCCCTCCCCATAGATTCGGCCAGCTGGCCGAGAGGACTCACCCCCGACATCCAGCACATCGGCGCCCTCCTGAAGCAGCTGCCGGCCATGGTCGACTGCCGCGGCTGGGTCGAGGTACCGGCCTCCGTCGCTAAACGAATCCGGGGTCACATTGATGACGCCCCACAGCTCGGACATGGGGACCTCCGTCAACTAGCCCGCGCTCGGGACCTCTCGGGGACGGGGCTGAAAAATCGTGCCTTTTCGCTTTTCTTCGCTTTCGCGGCGCTTCTCTGCGTAGGTCGGGACGCTCACGATGACCGGTGGGGGCAGGTCCTTGCCGGACATGATCGCTTCGATTTCCTCGCGCCCGAGGGTCTCGCGCTCGAGTAGTGCCGCGGCGATCAAGTCGAGCTTTTCGCGATGCGCCTCGATGACGGCCTTCGCGCGATCGTATTGCGTGCTGATGATTCGGCGAACCTCGTCATCGATCTCCTTGGCCGTCTCCTCCGAGTAGTCCTTGTGATAGGTCTGACCGAGAAAGCCAGACTCCTCTTTCTCCACATATGAAAGCGGGCCGAGGCTCAAGCTCATGCCCCACTCGGTCACCATGGAACGAGCGAGCTGGGTGGCCTTCTTGAAGTCGTCTGCGGCCCCGGTGGTGAGCTGTCCGAATACGACCTCCTCCGCCAGACGCCCACCGAGCGCCATGGCGATGCGGTCGAGGAGCCACTCCGAGCTATAGCTTTGCCGATCCTCCTCGGGGAGCGCCATCGTGAGGCCCAACGCGGGGCCGCGCGGAATGATCGTGACTTTGTGAATCGGATCGTGGTTTGGGAGCATCCAGGCAACGAGCGTGTGACCGGCCTCGTGGTAGGCCGTCGTCTTGCGCTCGTGCTCGCTGATGACCATCGAGCGGCGCTCCGACCCCATCATGACCTTGTCCTTTGCCATCTCGAAGTCGGCCATCGACACGATGTCCTTGTCCTGCCGAGCAGCCAGGAGGGCGGCCTCGTTCACCAGGTTCTCCAGGTCTGCGCCGGAGAAGCCAGGTGTACCGCGCGAGATGATGTCGAGCTGGACGTCGTCGCCGAGAGGAACCCGGCGTGTGTGGACCGCCAAGATGCCATGCCGCCCGTTCAAGTCCGGTCGCGGAACGATGATGCGACGGTCGAAGCGACCGGGCCGAAGGATGGCGGGATCGAGGACGTCAGGCCGGTTGGTCGCCGCGATGATGATGACGCCCTCACTCGACTCGAAGCCGTCCATTTCGACGAGGAGCTGGTTGAGCGTCTGCTCGCGCTCGTCGTGACCGCCGCCGAGGCCCGAACCGCGATGACGTCCTACGGCGTCGATTTCGTCGATGAAGATGATGCAGGGTGCGTGCTTCTTGCCCTGCTCGAAGAGGTCACGCACGCGCGACGCACCGACACCGACGAACATTTCGACGAAGTCGGAGCCCGAGATGCTGAAGAATGGAACGCCGGCCTCACCCGCAATGGCGCGCGCCAGGAGGGTCTTTCCGGTACCGGGCGCCCCCATCAACAGCACGCCTTTCGGAATCCGGCCGCCGAGACGCTGAAATTTCTTTGGATCCTTCAGGAACGCGATGATCTCTTCGCAATCGTCCTTGGCCTCGTCGATGCCGGCGACGTCCTTGAACGTTACCTTGTTCTGCGACTCGTTCAGCAGGCGAGCGCGTGACTTTCCGAAGCTCATTGCCTTGCCGCCCGAGGCCTGCAGCTGACGCATGAAGAACAGAAGAATGCCAACGAGGAAGATCATCGGAAGCCACGTGACGAGGATGCTCGTCCACAGGCTGTTCTGATCCTCGGGCATGTATTCGACGCTGACGCCATTATCGAGCAGCTGTTGGTTGATCTGCTCGCCCATGATGCCCACGGTCACCTTTTCGTTGCGGGAGCCGCGCTGACCCTGCTGAGCGCTCTCGTCGGCACCCTTCAGCCAATACGTGTACTCGCCGCTGTTGTCTTGGGGCCGGATCTTGACCTTTTGGACCTTGCCGGCGGAGACGTCGGTGACGAACTCACTAAATGGCACGCTTCGAGGTTGCTCCTCCCGCGCGACGAAGTTGAATATGACGATGCACATCAGGATCACGAGGACCCAGAAGAGCAGTGTTTTTTGGCTTTGCTTCATAGGGTAAGGCGATATGCGAAGTGGAATGGGAAACAGCTGAAGGCCGCCCCTCCTTCCATCTTTGTGAGGCCACGGAGCCCGCTTGGCAACCTCGTCGCCAGAAGGGGCTCAGAATGGAGTGCTTCGGGTTCGGCGATGTTCACGATATTCCAATAGAAGCCTGCCACTCTGTCGGCGGATCGACCACCCTGATCCTAGCAGAACCTCGCCTCGACTCGTGAGAATGCGACCGATTTCCGTCAGGTGTTTGCGGGTGAGACGCAAGCCCGTTTCCCTCGCAATCCAGGTCCGGAGCCAGCGAATCCGGAGGGCGGGCACGATCTCGTCGACGGTTTCCACTGCAACGATGCGATCGCCGGTCGGGGGGAGCTCAGGAAGATTGGCATCCACGTATGCATTGAGCTCAGCCGTCTCTTCGCTCAGGGCGCAGAGGTGCTCGACCACTCGCGGGTCCTCTGCCTCGAGCACCGGCAGAACCTCGTGTCGAATCCGAACCCGCTCGTACGCCCGCTGGTGATTCGACGGGTCATCGACGAACGGAAGCCTCTGTCCGACGGCGTATGCCCGCACGTCGGATCGGCGACAATCGAATAGCGGGCGGATCACGCCATCTGACCTCCGGGGCTCGATGCCGCCGAGGCCTCGGAGCCCGGCGCCTCGAAGAACGCGTGCGAGCACCGTTTCGGCCTGGTCGTCTCGAGTGTGCCCCACCGCAATCCGTGCGGCGGCACGGCGGCTCGCGATCTCATGGAGGGCCCGATATCGAAGATCGCGTGCGAGCGCTTGAATCGAGCTGCCCTCACTCGGTACCTCGACGCGTGCTGAATAGAACGGCACCCCGAGCGTCGCTGCGAACGCGCCCACCTGTTCGACCTCGAGCGCCGACTCCGGCCGCAAGCCATGGTCGATCGAGGCGACGCTCAGGGTGATGCCGAGGTCGTTGCGCAGCCGGTGCAGCACATGCAACAAAGAGGTGGAGTCCGGGCCCCCAGAGCATCCGACCAGCACGTGATCTCCTGCGGACACGAGCCCACGCTCCTGCAGGGTTCTCCGCACCGTCGAGACGATCATGAAACGACGCTAGAACACGCCCGACGCGAGGGAAAGCCGCATCTCCGTTCGTTCCCGGAGGCCACCCATTCGCGCCGTTTCGGCGTCCTGAGGGGCTCGCCGAGAGAACGAGACGCTCGGAACGCTCACCCGAAAACCCGATCGCGACCGGCGAAGAAGCCCCGGCCCGGCTTCGGCCGTCTCGAAGGCTCGCTGCTCCTTTTCACTGCGTAGCTCTATCTGAGGGACCGGTTCCCAACGATCCTGCCGCTCCTTCCGCACCCCTTTGACCGTGACGAGGATCGCGGGAAGCACGCCGGCCAAGCCTACGACGAGCGCGGCGACCGAACCGCGTTCGCGGCCGGGCTTGTCGAGAGCGAAGTAGCCAGCCAAGGCGCCTCCCGTGGCGCCGACGACCGGAAACACCGCGAGGGACCAGGCTTGATTGAGGCCCGACGCGGACGGAATGATGAGCCCCAGCTCGGCTCCCACCAGGCCGAGTCCAATCGTCCCTTTCGGTGTCGCTCGAAGCTCCGGAAAGACCGTGGGCTCGACCTGCGCGTCGGCCGTGCCAAGCGGTGCGCAGAGCGAGATCACCGCCGCGAGCGCCACCACACATCCGATTCGTTCCGAGCGCACATCCCCCTCCAACCGCGTCAGATCCTACCTTACACGGAGGCCCAAACGACCGCAACTGCGCGATGTTTCAAGCGGAATCATTCGCCTTGAATTCGGCAAACGACCGCCCAAGACTCGCACGATGGAGGAGCGCGACTATCAAGCCCTGCTCGTTCGGCAGGACGGACCCATCCTCACCCTGACCTTCAACAACCCCGAGCGGAAGAACCCGCTCAGCCAGGAGTTGGTGAACGAGCTCCTGTGGGCTCTCGACGACGCGGAGACCGCCGACGATGTGCACGTGATCGTCTTGACCGGGGCAGGAGGCGCGTTCAGCGCGGGAGCCGACCTGAAGGGGATGACGGCGGACCGTGGCAAGCTCGCCAAGAAGGGCGAGTTCGACGACCTCCTCCTTCGCTTCGATACGCTGAAGAAGCCGATCGTCGCACGAATCCCAGGATACGTGATGGGTGGCGCTATGGGGATCGTCGCTTGCTGTCACTTCGCGATCGCCTGTGAGAGCGCGCTTCTCGCGACTCCAGAGATCAAACGCGGGTTGTTCCCAATGATGATCATGGCCGTCCTGCAACGGGTGATTCATCCGCGCGAGCTGCTGAAGCTCATGTTGCTCGGGGAGAAGATCACCGCGACGAAGGCCAAGGAAATTGGTCTTTTGACCGAAGTCGTCCCAGATGACGAGCTGGATGAGAGAGTCGCGGAGCTCGCCGGCCAGCTGGCGAAGCAGTCACCGACCGCCATGCGCATGGGCCTCCATGCCTTCAATGAGCAACGGAAGATGTCGGTCGAAGAGGCTCTACCCTACCTTCGTGAGCAGCTCTACGCGGTTCTCAACAGCGAGGACGCAAGAGAAGGTCTCGCGGCTTTTTTCGAGAAGCGCGAGCCTCGCTGGACGGGGCGTTAGTCGAGAACTTCCTTCACCAGGAGCTCGACCGCCCCTCCGCCGACCCAGTGGTCCGGCTGGAGCTCGCCGACCAAGCGAGCTTCGCCACGGCCCTCGAGTCGAGAAAACAGGCCCGGCGCAAACGCGCGAACGTAGTCTCGGCCTATTTGGAGCTTTAGCTTCGCGTGGACCTGCCCTTCCCCGACCCCCGTGGCTTCGACGACTTGCGCATCGACCAAGAACGTTGGCGTGGGGTTGCCTTCGCCAAACGGACCGAGCCGCAGTAGTTCCTCGACCGTCGGAACGCCGAACGCTCCGCCGAGCGCGACGTCGATCTCGCATGATTGCGGTCTGCCGAACGCCCCTCCCTGCGTCGCACGAAGAAACGACGCACGAAACGCATCGAGCGCCTGCCGAGAGAGTGAAAGCCCGGCGGCCGCGCGGTGGCCGCCCCACGCGCTCAGGTCTGATGCGCACTTGGCGAGCGCACGGTGGACGTCGAAGTCCGGCGTCGTTCGAGCGCTGCCATGACCATGATCACCGTCGAAGGCAATCACGACCGCCGGCACCGCGAACGCATCGACCAGCCGAGCAGCCACGATTCCAACGACCCCGCGATGCCATGCGTCGCTCGCGACGACCACCCCCTCGGTCGGAGTCTCCCCGTAGACCTCGCGCACCTGCACGCGAGCCTCTTCGGTCGCACGATTGGCCAGCGCTTTGCGCTCTTCGTTCTGGGCCTCGATGTCCCGAAGCATGTCCAATGCCTCTTTCGGGGTTTTCGACGTCAGGAATCGGAGCGTTAGGTCGGCAACCCCGAGCCTTCCGGGCGCATTCAGGCGGGGTGAATAGCGAAACGCCACATCCTGCGCGGTGAGTTGAGACGATCCCGAAAGCTTCGCCGCTTGCCGAAGAGCGCCAAGCGCAGGTCTCACGGCCGGCGAGGCGAGTGCCTTCAACCCTGCTCGCACGAGTCGCCGGTTGTCCCCGGTCAGCGGCGCAACGTCGGCGATGGTTCCAATGGCGACCAAGTCGAGCCATGCCCGAAGATCGAGCCGGGGATTCAAGCTCGACCGAAGGGCGGCCCCCAAGGAGAAGGCGAGACCGGCGCTGCAAAGGCCTTTGTAGGCGAAGTCGCAGTCGGGCCGGTGCGGATTGAGAAACGCAAACGCGGGAAGGCTCTCTTCCGGCACCAAGTGGTGGTCGACCACGATGACGTCGACACCCGCTGCCTTGGCTCGGGCGATCCGCTCGTGGTCGCTCGACCCACAGTCACAGGTCACGACAAGGCCCGGACGTTCGGCAAGACAGCGATCGAGCCCTGGGTCGCTCAGGCCGTAGCCACCGCGGAAGCGGTCAGCAATGAGGGTTCGCACCTCGCCGCCCAGAGCAGAGATCACCTCGCTGAGAATGACCGCCGAGGTCGTGCCATCTACGTCATAATCCCCGAAGATGGCGATCCGCTCGCCGGAACGGATCGCACGCGCGATTCGCTCCGCGGCCAATGCACGATCGGCCATCGGCTCCGGAGAGGTCAAACCGCGCAGCTCGGCGTCGAGAAACGGTCGAGCCTCCTCCGGGTCCCGGATGCCCCTCAGCAAGAGAATCTGGGCCGCCGTCAGACCCAAGCCACAAGCGCCGGCCAGTGCGCTAGCCGCCCGCTCATCGGACGGCCGCACGCTGTATCCCTTCATCGAATGTTCCCTACGAACGACTGAAGAAACGCCGGTCGATCAACTCCGTGATCGGTGCGGCGACGAAAATGGATGAGAGCGTGCCGATCGTGATGCCAATGCCGAGAGCGAAGGCGATGTCTTGAATGACCCCAGTGCCGAGGAAGAAAAACGCAGAGACCGACAAGATCGTGGTCGCCGACGTGATGATCGTTCGCGAGAGAGTCTGCGACGTGCTGATGTTGATCAGCTCGCGGAGGCTCTTGTCCCGGACGCGCACCATGTTCTCACGAATTCGATCGTACACGACGATGGTATCGTTGATGGAATAGCCCATGATCGTGAGTAGCGCCGCCACCGTGGTGAGATTCACCTCCTTTTGCAGGAGCACGTAGACGCCGAGCGTGATCAGCGCATCGTGGAGCATCGCGACGACGCCACCAGGGGCGAATCGAAGATCGAAGCGAAAAGCGACGTACAGCATGATGAAGGCGATGGCATACAGCAGTGACTGTATCGCCGCGTCGCGGAGCTGCTGACCAGCCTTCGGCCCCACCCACTCGACACGAAGCGCCGCATCGGGAGCGCGGTCGCCGAAACGCTCGCGAAGCTGGGCTTCGAGCTCGTCCGCGACACCGACGAGCTGCGCCTCGTAGCGCGGATCACGGCTTCCCGCGAGCAAGCCGACCGAGCGCACGTGTGCGCCGCCGGCCTCGAGTGCCTCCTCGATCTGCTGCTCGTGCACACCCGCCCCTGAGACGCGAATCGTGATCTTGTCCCCGCCTGGCGAGACTTTCATCTCGCGCACGACGTCTTGACCGAGCGCCGCGACGGTGGCTTCACGGATCTTCTCGACTTGATCCTCGGGCAAAGAGGACACCTCGCTCACGCGGATGATGTACTCGTTTGGGCTGTCCTCCACGCTGATGACGTCGGGGCGCGAGTAGCCCGCGTCTTCAAGAGCGGTTCGGACCTCGTTCGGCGTGGTGTCGCCCTTGAAGGCGAGCTGAATCTCGGTGCCACCCGCAAAGTCGATGCCATAGTTTGGCCCGGGGTAGAAGAGCGACACCAGGCTGAGTGTCGCGAGCAGACCGAGCACGGTGATCACCGGCCCTCGGTACTTCATGAAATCGATATACGTACCGGGCTTGACGAATTCCATTTCAGCCCACCCGAAGTCTCTGGACTCGCGCACCGCGGACGAGCCAATCGAAGAGCACTTTCGAGCAGAACGTGCCCGTGAAGAGTGAGGTGCCGATGCCGATGAGCAGCATGGTGGCGAACCCCTTGATAGGACCCGTACCGAACTGCCACAACACGATTCCTGCGATGGCTGTAGTCAGCTGACTATCGAACACCGAGGAATACGCCCGGGCATACCCTTGCTCGACCGCGGAGCGTGGCGATTTGCCGAGTCTCAGCTCCTCTCTGATGCGCTCCGTGATGAGCACGTTCGCATCGACCGCCATGCCGACGGTGAGGGCAATCGCCGCGATGCCCGGCAACGTGAGGGTCGCACCGATGCCGGACATCGTGCCTAGCAACAGCTGCAGGTTCAGCAAGACCATGGCGTCGGCAATCAAGCCTCCGACCTCGTAGTAGAGCGCCATGAAGAGCATCACGAGCGCGATGCCGACGAATGCGGCAATCGAGCCCTTGCGCACCGAATCTTGGCCGAGAGTCGGACCGATGAGCTGCTCGTTCGCCGGCCGAAGTGGGGCTGGAAGCGCGCCGGCCTGAAGGACGACGACCAAATCCTTCGCCTCTTGCAGAAGCTGGGCGCGGTCGAGATACGCTCCGAGGGTGATGCGTCCGCGCGCGCCGATCTGGCCCTGAATGACGGGAGCCGACTCGACGCGGTCGTCGAGGACGATCGCCATACGCTTGCCGATGCTACGGCCGGTGAGGTCCGACATGCGTGAGGCGCCTCGAGTATTCATGGTGAAGTCCACCTCTGGCGTGCCGCTCTGCGAGTCGAACCCCACCGAGGCGTCATCGAGATCTTCACCACTTACATCCGCGACGCGGTATACGTAGTAGGTGCGCCAGCCCTCACCGCCTCGTTCGGCGTCGGCATCCTGACGGCCGATTGCGATCTCGTGGTCATCCGGGACCGGAAGAGTCGCGACATAGGCACGGAGTCGATCGCGCGCATCCTCGCCAAAGGCCTCGGCAAAGGTTTGGGAGTCCGCATCGAGGAAAATGCCCTCGGGCGGTGCGGTAAACACGGCTCGGGAATCCGACTCGTCATCGACGATCTGGAACTGAAGCTGAGCAGTGCGGCTGATGATCGACTTGATACGCTCGAACGAGCTCTCCTGCGCTCCCGGAACCTCGATGATGATGTCGCCGTCGTTCGGCCGAGCGATGACGGTGGGTTCGAGAACGCCGAGGCTATCGATGCGATTGGTGATCGTGCGCTCGGATTGGCGGACTGCGGTCTCTCGCATGTTCGCGAGTTGCTCTTCACGCATGTGGAGATCGACCACTCGACCGCCGACACCGCTCGCCACGCGAAGGTCGCGGAAATAGTCCTGCACCCAGGTCTTGGAGAGCTTCTGCGCGTCCTCATCGTTCGAAAACGTGATCCGAATCGCCCGAATGGTGCCACCGTCCTTGTCGACGCGCTCCACTTTGCACCGCTGCTGAATCTCCGCGAGCGTGGCTTTGTCGATGTCGTCGACACCCTCCTCGGGAACGACGCCGATCAAGACGCCGCATTGGCGCTGCACTTGCTCCGCGAGCCTATCGCGACGGTCGCGAATGTACTCGTCGACCTCGACTTCATACATCAATCGAAGGCCACCTTTGATGTCGAGTCCGGGGTTGATTTGATTGTCGAAAGTCTCTTTGACGATGTCCGGGCACGGCACCCAGTGATCCACGCTCGGCCACAGGGCCAGAAAGCCGAGCACGGACGAGCCGACGACGATTGCCAAACGAAAGTACCATCCTCGATCCATGATGCTCGCCTGTACCGTTCAGCTCTTCTGTTCGGGGGACGGTTGGTCCAGCCCTGCCACGTGGCTCCGCAACACCCTGATGCGCGTGCGGTCGGCAATCTCGATCGTCACGTCGCGCTCGTCGAGGGCAGTGATCTCTCCGCGTATCCCTCCATTGGTCCGAATGATGTCACCCTTCTTGAGCGCGCTCATCATCGTCTCGTGCTGCTTGGCGCGCTTTTGCTGTGGCCGAATCATCAAGAAGTACAGAACCGCGAACATCAGAAGAAGCAGACCGATTTGTTCGGTTCCGCCGCCGCCGCAGCCCAAAGGGCCGGGCGGGGGACCACCCCCACCAGTCGGAGGCGTCACCGGGCCGCCGCTGACCTCAGGCTGAAGCAAGATGTGAAACAACGAGTACAGCACAACAAACCCTCGACGCTCGTGAAGCCCGGATGCACTTTGCGATCCAGTCTGCGGAAGCGCGGGCGTTTCTACTCCATGGCCCGAACCAGGTCAACTCATCGGAATTGCGGATTTATGCTACAACCGCGCGACCCCCAATGGGTGGGGGCGTCAGGAGAATCGGCTGTGGACAAGGTGGACAAGATCTGGTTCGACGGGAAGCTCATTCCGTGGGAGCAGGCGAACGTCCACGTATTGACTCACACGCTTCATTATGGGCTCGGCGTCTTCGAGGGCATTCGCTGTTACAAGCTCAACGATGGCAGAAGCGCGATCTTCCGTTTGGAAGAGCACGTTCGGCGGCTGTTCGATTCGGCGCACATCTGCATGCTTCCGATGCCGCACACCCAAGCAGAGATTGCCGAGGCATGCCTGGAGACTGTCCGGGCCAATCGCCTCGACGAATGTTACCTTCGTCCGATCGCCTTCATGGGCGATGGCGAGATGGGGCTCGGCGCCAAGAATCCCACGCGCGTCGCGGTGATCGCGTGGCGCTGGGGCGCGTACCTCGGTGAGGAAGGCCTCAAGCAGGGCATTCGAGCAAAAGTCAGCTCGTTTCAACGCGCCGGCGTCAACACGCTGATGTCGAAGGGCAAGATCAACGGCCACTACGTCAACTCGATCCTGGCCAAACGCGAGGTTCAGATGGTCGGCTACGACGAGGCGATCATGCTCGACACTCAGGGCTATGTCTCCGAAGCGTCCGGCGAGAACATCTTCGTCGTCCGAGACGGCGAGGTCGCCACGCCTCCGATGGGCGTCTCGATCCTCGGCGGCATCACTCGCAACTCGGTGATTCGAATCATGCAGGATCTCGGGATCACCGTTCACGAACGACTGATCTCTCGCGACGAGCTTTACATCGCCGACGAGGTCTTCATGGTCGGCACCGCGGCGGAGGTCACCCCCGTCCGCGAGCTGGACGACCGCACGATCGGCAAGGGGTCTCGAGGCTCGCTCACGGAGAAGGTGCAAAATGCTTACTTCGACGCAGTGCGCGGCGTGAAGGTCCCCGACAGGACCTGGCTGGCCGTCGTCTAGCCCGGCACCTCTAAAGCCGCCGGGGCGTGCTGGCGAGCGCCTGAGCCGAGCCGTTCGACGGAACCCCGTGTCGTGCGAATTCCCGCGCCCCGGCATGCTGACGGTGGCGCGAAGACCGACGCTGCGACGACTGCAATCCCGGACCACGGCTCGGGACGGGCGTGCTCGCGAGCAGGACCCGCTCCGCCGGCTCCTCACGCCGCCCTACGTCGGGCGTCGCCCCCGCTCGCTGTGCTGCCCATCCCGAGCCATGCTCCTCCGTAGAAGTCGACGTACGGCAGGGGCGCGGGAATTCGCGCGATATGGGGTGGAGTCGACGTCGCGAATGACAATCGGCCAGACTGCAACCACCTCCGATTGGCGTGAGCGCCGAGGCGAGGCTTGCGTAGTCAGAGCTCACCAACCCATCCGACCACAAATGCAAGCCGAGCCGTTCGACGGAACCCCGTGTCGTGCGAATTCCCGCGCCCCGGCATGCTGACGGTGGGGCTAGTCGTCGAGAACGCTCTTGTGGATGATGATGCGCCGGCAATGTGGACACTGGTGAAGCTCGTTGCCGCGCTGAAGCTCGATGGTCAGCTGCGGGGGCAAGGCCATCCGGCACGCGGTGCAGTTGCCGTCCGTGATGATGATGACGGCGTTCGCAAGCCCAGACTTGAGGCGTTCGTAGCGTTTGACGACGGACTTAGAAACCTTCGCGGCCAGTTGTTCGCGGCCGTCGAGCAGCTTGCTACGTTGCTCCTCTAGCTCGGCAATCCGAACCTTCGAGGCCTCTTCCTGCGACCGCAGAACGCCTTTGGCCTCTTCGAAATCCTTCTCGCGCTCGGCAAGGGATTCGGTCTTGGCTTCAATCGTTTGGACGATACGATTCAGCTCCTCTTCCCGCTCTTTGATCGCACGACGGTTCGCATCCACCTCTCGGGCAGATGCATCGGCCTCCCGGATGCTGGAAGCTTGAGCGGCCTTCTTGCGCGCCCGCTGCAGACCCTCGTTCCTTTCCTTGAGCTCGGCGCCTTGTTGCTCCTTGAGCCGCTCGGCTTCCTCGAGCTGCTGGCGTTCTTGCGCCAGGAGGTTCTCCAGCATCTGGACGCTGCTCCGCAGCTCTTGTACACGCTGCGGAATCTGCTCGAGCTCGGCGTCGATGTCGCGCGCCGAGTTGTCCATGGCCGCCAGTCTAGCGAGCGCTACGAGCTCTTCGCGCAAGGATTCCCTCCGTCGTCATCAGCCAACGCTGGCGGGCGTGTAGCGTGCATGCCCGGTAGGCGCAAGAGAACCCTGCGAAGCGGCGAAGACGAGACACCGCAGCGTGCGGTAGGCCCACCTGGACTCGAACCAGGAACAACCCGGTTATGAGCCGGGGGCTCTAACCAATTGAGCTATGGGCCCTTGGTCGACTTCTAGCGTGTTCACCGGCTGAGCGCGAATGAAAGACGGACCCAATCCGAATACCGGCCTGGAAACGCCGAATCCGCGGAGGCCGGGCTCGCGGCGGGCGTGCTCGCCTGGGGCTCGACTCAGGCGTGTCGCGGGCCCGTTCAGTTGTCCATGAAGCTTCGCAACTGCTTCGAACGGCTCGGATGTCGGAGCTTTCGAAGGGCCTTTGCCTCGATCTGGCGTATGCGCTCACGCGTGACTTCGAAGTCTTGGCCGACCTCTTCGAGCGTATGATCGCTCTTCTCGCCGATGCCGAAACGCATGCGTAGGACTTTCTCCTCGCGAGGCGTCAGCGTCTTGAGGACGCGGCGCGTCTGGTCCTCGAGGTTACCACCAATGACCGCCTCGACCGGGGAGACCGCATTCTTGTCCTCGATGAAGTCACCGAGATGACTGTCTTCTTCCTCGCCAATCGGGGTCTCCAGGCTGATCGGCTCCTTGGCGATCTTCAAGACCTTGCGGACCTTCTCGAGCGGCATCTCCATGCGCTCCGCGATCTCCTCGGGATCAGGCTCACGGCCGAGCTCCTGTACCAAGTAGCGCGAGGTACGAATCAACTTGTTGATGGTTTCGATCATGTGAACGGGAATTCGAATCGTTCGGGCCTGGTCCGCGATCGCCCGGGTGATGGCCTGTCGGATCCACCACGTCGCGTAGGTCGAGAACTTGTAGCCACGCCGGTACTCGAACTTGTCGACGGCCTTCATCAGCCCGATGTTCCCCTCCTGGATGAGATCGAGGAACTGCAGACCACGGTTCGTGTATTTCTTCGCAATCGAGACCACGAGACGCAGATTGGCTTCGACCAGCTCTGCCTTGGCACGCTCGGACTGCCGCTCGCCTTCCGCAAGAGCTCGATAAGTGTTGCGCAATCTCGCGATGGGCTGCCCCATGTCCTCTTCGATGTCGACTATCGTCTTGTGTGCATCCCGGATGTGCTCCTCGGAAAGGAGGATCTGCTCTTCGGAGCCGTACTTCCTATGAACGCGCTTTTCGAACGCCTTGCTCTCCTGCATGTCGCGGAGCACCTGCTTCATGTCCTGGTACTTGAGCCCACCAACGCGTGCCTCTGCTTCGTTGACGTCTCGCTCGGCACGTTCGACGCGCCTGATGTAGGCTTTGATGCGCGCGACCACGCGGTCGACTTGCTTCTTCGTGAGGTTGAGCTCCCGCAATAGTGCGACGCGCTCGTGTCGATGCTTGTCGAGTTGCGCCGTGTATTGCTTCTTGCTTCGGTCGGAGACCCGCCGCTTGCTCTCGAGCTCGGTCTCGACTTTCGACACCGATGACTCGATACGCTTGACCTTGTCGAAAAGCTTGAGCGCTCGAATCTTCGCCGCCTCGAAGTCGACTTCTTCTTCTTTGTCGAGGTCGCGGACGACATCTTTCACACGAAGCTTCCCTTTCCGGAGCTTCTCGCCAATCTCTAGAATCTCCGCAACACCCACGCGCGAGTTCAAGATGACCTCGAAAATCTTGTCTTCGCCGTCTTCGATGCGCTTGGCGATCTCGACCTCACCCTCGCGCGTGAGAAGCGAAACTGAGCCCATTTTGCGCAAGTACATGCGAACAGGGTCGTTCGATTTCTGGGCGTAGTTGTCGTCAGCCGGGGGCGGGATCGTGGAGGGACGGCGTGACGAGCTGCGAGTCGCAGCCACCGGTACCTCACTCGTTCGGCTCTGCCCCTCTGGAGCGCCATCGACTACGTCGATGTCTTCGCTCCGCAGCCACACCATGAGATCGTCGATTTGGTCCGATGTCACCATGTCCGGCGGCAGCGCGTCATTCAGCTCGTCGTATGTCAGGTGGCCCTGAACGCGACCTCGTTCCAGCAACACTTGCACCTCTTTGCGTTCACGGCCCTTGAGTTTCGGAACGACCCGGGAAACAGGTTCAGTGTTGAACTTGGATGCGATCGATTCCTCGTCACTTACTGAGCTGTTGCTCGCCATCTTGACCTCTACTTAGTGTTCGATCTGAGCTTGTGTGCGCTGCGCGTCAGCTCCACAAACTCTCGCGTGAGCTCTGCTGCCAACGCATCGTCGCCGGTCCGGCGGGCTTCGACGATGCGCTGCTGCAATCGGGGGAGCTCGATTTGTTCGATGTTGTTCCGCTCTAGAATTGGAAGACCTTCGTCGAGAATCTCGCGTGCTTCCTCTAGGCTGTGCTCCTGCACGGCCAACTTCGCTTCCAACCACGGCCTGAGTTGATTGTCGTGCAACTCATCGAGCAAGGCCGTGACTTCGAGCGATCCCTGCTTATCCACCATCCGCAAGATAGAATCAAAGATGGCGCGAAGATCAGGGCTCGTCAAAAGCTCCGGCAACTTCTCCACCCCCTCGCGCACGATCAACGTTGGGTGGTCGATGAGAATTGAAATCAACTTCGACTGTAACTGCGACACTGCAGTTGCAATCGGCTGCCGCACTGCGTCACGACGCGTCGTCGCTCGATCAGAACCTCGACCCAATCCTCGCCGCAGCTCTCGCCTTACTAAACCCAGGTCGGTGATCCCGAATTTGCGCGCTACGCGTTCGACGTAGAGGCGTCGTTCGATGGGGCTTTCGACCCGGGCAAGAATCGGACCAAGTTTGGCGATCGCTTCCGCCTTCTCGCGCGGGTTTGCCTCCGCCGTAGATGCAGCGTCGTCGATTAAATGTTCGACGATGGTGGGGGCGCTCACGATTCGGGCACGCAAGGACTCGGCGCCCTTCGCTCTCAGGAAGCTGTCTGGATCGGCGCCTTCGGGGAGCGCGACCACGTGCGCATCGAGGCCGGCTTTGCTCACTACGGCGTACGCTTCCCGGGCTGCCTTTCGACCGGCTTGGTCGCCGTCGAACAGAAACACGACCTTTCGAGCGAAGCGTTTGATCAAACGGGCGTGTCCCTCGGTGAACGCGGTGCCCATGGGCGCCACCGCATTGGTGAATCCAGCCTGGTGGAGCGAGACGAGGTCGAAGTTGCCTTCACATAGGACGGTGGCATCTTCGCGACGGATCTCGACGCGGCCCTCGTGCAACCCGTAGAGCACCTCACCTTTGTGATACAGGGGACTCTCAGGGCTGTTGAGGTATTTGGCGGGCGGTTCCTTCTGCTGCTCCATCGATGGCGCAGGCGACAACGCACGTCCGCTGAACGCGACGACTTTGCCATGTACATCGGCGATGGGGAACATCAAGCGATGGCGGAACCGATCGTAATGCCCCCGGCTCGAGCGGCGCGGCACGATGAGCCCGGCCGCCTCCGCATCGCCGGGAGAGGCTCCCACTCGCTCGAGAAAACCCGCGAGGGAATCCCATCCGTGCGGCGCATAACCGAGCCGAAAGTGGCGAGCGGACTCTTCGGAAATGCCGCGGTCCGAGAGCTCCTTTCGAGCAATGATGCCGTCCGGATGCTCGTGAAGCTGCGCGCAGTAGAACTCGGTGGCTTGCTCCATCAAGGACGCCAGCCGGTCCGATTGCTTCTTACTGCGCTGAAACTCCGCCTCGCGTTGCGGATCGTACACCGGGAGCTGCACGCCGGTCTGCTCGGCGAGGTCCCGTACGACTTCGGGGAAGGTCTTGCCCTCGACGTGCATCAGGAACGAGAAGATGTCGCCCGATGCTTTGCACCCGAAGCAATGATAGAAGCCGCGGCTCGGATGCACGTAGAAGGATGGGGTCTTTTCGTTGTGGAACGGGCAGAGCCCTCTGAGGCTGTTACCGGACTTCTTGAGGGCAACGTAGTTGCCAACCACCTCGGCAATGGGGACGCGTTCGCGGATCTCAGCAATCTTTTCTTCGGAAATCACCGCCGCGCCTCACCCGTGCTTGCCGCCCTCGGAGCGAAGGCAGTCTAGACTTCGTCTGCTTCTTGGCAAGCGCCTCCGGCCGCTGTAGTGGTGGCGGGATGGTCTCAGCGCGCCCGACGTTCCGGCGGATCTCGTGGGTCTACGCTCTGGTATGTGGAGCCGTATTCGGCGTGACTCGCCTCGAGCTCTTTCCCCTCGTGGGCCAGTACATCCATCTCCTGGTCGCGGCGATCTTTCTATTGACGGCGATCCGTCTGACGAGAAGCGATCCCGCACACTACGGCGTTGCGCTCGGCGGTCTGCTCGAGCCCGCGACCGACGGGCTCCCCGCAGGACCGCTCGGGCTGCTCGACCTCGGGCGGGCGATTCGAAGAGCCCTCCCATCGGCTGCTGTCGAGCTTGGCGTGGCAGGAGCACTCGCTGCGCTGGTATTCCCTCTCTTTGCGTTCGGCTTCTATGGGTGGCACCAGCCCGCACGCAGTTTCGCCCTCTCCCTACCTCCCAGCTTCGTGAGTGTTGCCTTGGCGCAGATCATCGTCGTTGCACTACCCGAAGAGGCGTTTTTCCGAGGCTACCTCCAAACCGCGCTCACCGATCTAGACGAGAAGCGAATGCGCGTGCTCGGGGTGGAGCTCGCACCGAGGGCGTGGTTGCTGCAGGCAGGCCTCTTTGCCGTGGTGCACTTCCTAGTCGAGGCACACCCGGCCCGGTTGGCGGTCTTTTTTCCTGCTCTTCTCTTCGGATGGACCAGAGCATGGCGTGGGGGAATCGGCGCGGCGCTCGCACTTCACGCGATGAGCAATCTTTATTCCGAGATTCTGACGCGGAGTTGGCTATAACTCACGCATGCAGGCCACTCCGCCCGCCCCCACTCTCATTGCGGAAGTGGTGCGCCGCGCTCTGTCGGAGGACATCGATCGCGGCGACATCACGACCGAAGCCTGCGTCGAGCCAACGACGATTGGAACCGCCACGCTGCGCGCCCGCGAGCGCCTGGTCGTGTGCGGGATCCCGATTCTCGAGGAAGTCTATGCGGAGATCGACCTGATGGTGGACGTCGAGGTTCACGTACAGGACGGTGATCGGGTCGATGCGGGCACGAGCCTCGCCACGCTTCGCGGACCGGCGACATCGATTCTGCTCGGTGAACGGGTAGCATTGAACTTCATGCAACGGCTCAGCGGAGTTGCGACCATGACGAGGCGCTTCGTCGATGCGCTGCCCGACGAATCGAGAGCTCGGATAACGGATACCCGAAAGACGACCCCGGGGTTGCGAGCGCTCGAACGTTACGCCGTTCGTTGCGGTGGAGGCCACAATCACCGTGCAGACCTCGGAGCTGCCGTCTTGATCAAGGACAATCACATCGCCGCTGCGGGGGGGTGCGCTCGTGCCATCGAGCGCGCGCGGGCGTACGCCCCTCACACCTGCCGCATCGAATGCGAGGTCGATACATCAGCCCAGCTCGAAGAAGCGCTTGGTGCCGGAGCCGACGTCGTCTTGCTCGACAACTTCGACGACGACGAGGTGCGCGCCGCGGTCCGGCTCGTCGATGGCCGCGCGCTCGTCGAGGTATCGGGCGGTATCACGCTCGATCGCGTCGCCGCGCTCGGCTCGCTCGGCGTCGACGTCATCAGCATTGGCGCCCTCACGCACTCGTCGCCTTCGTGTGACCTCGGTCTCGATTGGGGCTAGGCGATGACGGGAGACCTACGGCCGGAAAGATTGCTCCCACGTCTGACGGGAGACTGGGGTCGCTCGATGACGGTGTTGGAGAGCACCGCCTCGACGATGGACGATGCCGCGGCGGCGGCGGCGAGAGGCGCACCTGACGGCCACGTGATCGTGGCGGATCAGCAGACCCACGGACGGGGTGCACATGGGCGGCAGTGGCTGTCCCCGGGGGGCTCAGACCTCTACTTCTCGGTGGTCGTTCGTGCAGAGGTCGAACCGGCCTCGACTCCGCTGGTCACGCTCGCCTCGGGGCTCGGAGTCCGCGATGCGGTGGCGACCTTGCTGCCCGAATCGTCCGTTCTGGTTAAGTGGCCGAACGACATCTGGATCGAGCGTCTGAAATGTGCCGGCGTGCTCGTCGAGAGCCGGACGCTCGGCATACGGATCGACACCGCGGTCATCGGTGTGGGGCTCAACGTGAACCGCCTGCAATGGCCGCTTGAGCTCGAGGGCGGAGCGACGTCTCTGCGCATGGAGCGCGCGGACGGCGAGCCCTTCGATCGAGCCGAAGTTCTGGCCGCCGTCCTCTCTCACATGGAACGGTGGGTCAAGCTCTTCATTCGGGATGGCGCAGAGGTAGTCGTCGATGCCTTGAGGCGGAGCTTGGCCCTCGTGGGAGAGCAGGTTCGTTGGGAAGACGGTCACGGAGTCTTCGAAGGCCTCGATAACGACGGTGCCGCGCGCGTGCGGACGGTCGCCGGGGTCGCCTCCCTACATGCGGCGCGAATCGAGCCTGTCGCTCGCTGAGCGCTGTGCTTGCTCGAAGCGAGGTTGCGCAGCACAACTGCGGCGTGGCGCATCGACCCGAGCTCGGTTGGTTGGAGCAGTCGGTGGGAGTGATCGCTCTCCACGATCGCGCTATCATTTCGGTTCGCGGGGATGACGCCCGCGAGTGGCTGCAGGGGCAGCTCACGAACCAGGTCGAAGGGCTCGAGGCCGGTAGCTCCGTCTATGGGTTCGTGCTCACCTTGAAGGGACGGATCATGGCCGACGTCTTTGCGCTCGTGCGAGCGGACGACGTCTGGCTCGACGTGCCGGCAGGTCAGGTCGATGCGCTTCTCGGGCGGCTCGATCGCTACATCATCATGGAGGATGTCGACCTCACGCCCCTGCCGAACCTGCGGATCATCACCGCGCAGGGTCCCCGGGCCGACGAAGTCGCAGACGAAGGCTGGCCTGCCGATCGTTTGGGGACAGGCGGGCGCGAATGGATCATCGCACAGACGGAGCTCGCATCGACGCTCGAGGCATGGACCGCACGCGCTCGCGACCTCGGCGGCGGTGCGCTGAGCGCGGAGTCATGGAGCTATGCGCACGTCGTGCGGGGGCGGCCGCGCTTCGGGGTCGACTTCGGGGATTGGACCTACCCGCAGGAGAGTGGGTTGACCCCGATCGCCGTGTCGTTCACGAAAGGTTGCTACATCGGTCAGGAAACCGTGGTCATGCTGGAGAATCGCGGGAAAGCGCCGAAGGTCCTCTGGCGTTGGACGATCGAAACCTCGGAGCCGCCCGGGGCAGGAACACCCATCACCTCGGGCGGCGCGGAGGTGGGCGAGATCACCTCGGCGGTGGTCGAGGAAGGAGGGGTCGCAGCGCTCGGATTCCTCAAGCGCGGCTGCGAATCGGAGGACGGCGGAGGTTTCTTGGTTGAAGGCGCCCAAGCCCGAGCGCTCGGTCCGGTACTGGACGGTCCGGGGGTGGGTTCCGTGCCCACCTGACGCAACGGCACAGACAATGCTGGCGCGGGCCGGCCGACGACCTTATATTACGACGACAAGGAGCACCATGCTGACTCTCACCCCACGAGCTGCGGACAAAGTGAAGGAAATCCGAGAAGCCGAAGGTCTGGCCGAACAGGGCTTGCGCGTGCGGGTCATCGGCGGCGGTTGTGCAGGGTTTTCGTATGATCTCTTCTTCGAGGACGAGACCACGGATGTCGATCAGACGTTCACATCGCAAGGGATCGACATTTACGTGGACATGATGAGCGCTCAGTATGTCGAGGGAACCGAGATCGACTACGTCGAGGGGCTTCAGGGCGCCGGCTTCAAGTTCGTGAACCCACAGGCCAAGCAGACCTGCGGGTGCGGCTCGAGCTTCGCGACCTAATTCCTCCATCATTTCGTGGGATCCCGGAGCGACAGGCTGATGCCTGTCTAGCTCTTGTCTAATTTAAGTTGCATGAGCCTTGCCTTTATGGGAGACCGTTCCTAGACAAGAGCTAGACAAAAGGGCTTGACACACAGGACACGTGCCGTAACGTAACGAAAGCCCAGACGTAGGGGATCTCATCATGCAATCATCATCTTCACTCGACCGATACATCCAGCAGGTCCGTGCCATTCCAAAGCTCTCGAGGGAAGAGGAACACGAGCTGGCGCTTGCCGCCCTCGGCGGAGACCAAGACGCCGCGGACAGCCTCGTCGAAGCGAATCTGAGATATGTGATCGCCATCGCGCTTCAATACCGCCGGTACGGGGTGAAGCTCGGCGACCTCATCGCCGAAGGAAGCGTTGGACTGGTGACCGCTGTACGCAAGTTCGACCCGGAACGCGGCACGCGTTTCGTCACGTATGCCGGCTACTGGATTCGGGCGTTCGTGCTCGAGGCGGTCGTGCGCTCGAGCACGATGATCGGCGCTGGCTCCGGTCCTTTCCGATCGAAGCTGTTCTTTCGGTTGCGTCGTGAGCGCGCACGGCTTTCGAACGTCATCTCCGACCCCGAGGAGCTGATCGCGACCCTCGCGAAGGACTTCGATACGACCAGCGAGAAGATGACCGATCTTCTGCGTAGACTCGACCAGCGGGAGATTTCGCTCGATACGCCAGCCTACTACGACTCGGATGTAACCCTCGTCGAGATGCTGCCAAGCGCATCCGAGGCACCGGACGTCGCAGTTGCGCGGGAACGGCGTCAGAGCGGAATCCGGCTGCGGCTCCAAGACGCGCTCGAGGTGCTCGACGACCGCGAGCGTCTCATCGTGGAGCGTCGAATCCTGAGCGATGATTCGGCCTCCCTGGCAGCTCTCGGCCGCGAGCTTGGCGTAAGCCGCGAACGGGCCAGACAGCTTGAAGCCCGGGCAAAGAAGAAGCTGGCGGACGAGCTCAGGGATTTGGCCCCTGCGGCGTAAGCCAACTGCTCAAATGTAGGGTGTCTCCGCACCCGAGCGACCCCATGCGCTCCCGGCCGAGCCAGGGTACCCTACGAGAGACCATGGGTTTCGAGGAAGGGGACATTGGGGCGCTCCGCCGCGAAGCCACGCAGGAGCTAGCCCAAGACGATCTGGTCCTCGAATCAGCTGTCGCGCATCCGCCGACACTTCCCCCCACCCCTCCGAATCGGAGGTCGCCGAAGCGTGGAGGGAATGCAGTCGATCGATTGCGCCGTGCACGCGAGTGGCTGGAACAATGTGAACGCGAGCTCCGGGAGCAACCAGACGGCCGCCGCGTCGCAAGGTTGTACTTCGAGATGGCGCGTACCTGCGAAGGCCCATTGGAAGACTCACGACGCGCCCTCGAGTACTACCGGGCAACGCTCGAGCATGCGCCCGACTACGTTCCGGCGATTCGCGCAGCGCGCCGCCTTTTTCTCGGCGCACGTATGTTCAACGAAGCGCTCGTGCTCTTCGACGCCGAGGCTCGTGTCACTCGACAGCCTCGCGACAAGGCGACGCTCTTCCTGCTAAAGGGGCGTCTGCTCGAAGACGTGATCGGAAATCGTGAGGCAGCAGAGGAAGCGTATCAGACTGCGCGTGCGCTCGATCGCTCGCATTCGGCGATCCTTCGAGCCACCGAGCAGCGCTCATTCGCGAAACAGACCTGGCCTGAAGTCGATCGCACCCTCGCCGAGCTTGCAAACGCTGCCGTATCGGATGATGCGCATCGGGCGGCGCTGATCATCCGTCGTGCCCAGCTGCTCGAAAGCCGGCAACAGCGTCCGGAGCAGGCGGCCGAGCTCTACGAAACCGCGCTCCAGCTCGATCCAAGCGCAATCATCGCGTTGCAGGCTCTCAAACGTTTGTACTACGGCCAACGCCGGTGGCGCGACCTGATCCGCACACTCGAGACGGAGGCACAGTTTGCGGTCGACCCGAGCGTGAAAGCCTCCTCGCTCTACCGGGCCGCTCGCGTCCAAGCTGAGCATTTGGGCAACCGGGACGAGGCGATCCGGGTCCTCGAGCAAGCACGGAGCCTGCTGCCACTCGATCCTCTCATCCTCGGTGAGTTGGCGCGGCACTACGAGGCCGGGCAGCAGCTCCAAGCTCTGGTCGAGACGCTGGAGGCGTTAGCCAAAGCCACGGACGACGAAGCCGAGAAGCTGACTTTCACACAGCGTATCGCCCGCTTGTATGAAGACGAGCTGCAGGACGCAGACCAGGCAATCATCTGGCACGAGCGCGCCATCGGGCGCGACCCCACCTCGCTTTCGAGCCTGCAGGCGTTGAGCCTGCTCTACCGGGTTCGCGGCGCTTGGCCGAAGCTCATCGAGATGTGCCTTCAAGAGGCGCGCTACACGACGGATGCACAGCGTCGCGCAGATTCACATGCACGTGCGGCGGAGATTTTCGAAACCAAGCTCGACGCAGTCGATGATGCAATCGATCACTATCACCGTGCGCTTCAGGCTACACCCGACCACCCCACGGCGTTCAAGGCGCTCACAAGGCTGCTCTCGGACGTACACAAACCGAAGGAGCTCATCCAACTCTACGAAAACGCGTTGGACCGGGCTACGGGCGCCCGGGCCGTGTCCTATCTTCTGAAGATCGCGCAGGTCTACGAGGACGTCCTCGAAGAGCATGCCCTCGCGGCTCAAACCTACAAGCGCATCTTACAGCAGGACGCGGGGCACCTCTCGGCTGTGCAGGCGTGGCAGCGTTCTGCGGCGCGCGCAAACCGGGCCCGCGAGCTCGTCGAGGCTCTCGATTACGAGATCGAGCTGACCGTGGAGCGAGATCGACTGGTCGCCCTTCTGCACCGGTCGGGGGAGGTGCTCGACGAACAGCTCGGCGACTCTGACCAGGCCATTTCGCGCTATCGTCGCGCCCTCGAAAAGGACCCGCGTCACGTGCCGACGCTCTCGAGCCTCGGACGCCTTTATTACGCCGCGGGCCGCTGGAACGACCTGCTCGACATCTATGAGCAGGAGCTGAAGCTCACATCCACCAAGGGCCGGCGTGTCGCTCTTCTTCAAAAGATGGCCGAAATCTCGAAAGACCGTCTCGGAAGTGACGAGAACTCGCTCCGCTATCACCGCGAAGCAATCAAAGTGGATCCCGGACACGCGCCCTCGCTTCAAGAGCTGGCCCGTCAATTACGCGAGCGCGCTGCTTGGGACGAGCTCGTCGACGTGTTGGAGCTGCAACTTCGCAACTCGGGTACCCCCGCGCTTCGCGCGCGAGCCGCTTTCTTGCTCGGACAGGTCTACGAAGAGCACCTAGAGGATCGAATCAAAGCGGTTACGTCCTTCGAGACGGCCGTGGCAGCGGACGCCAGCTATCGTCCTGCCGTCGATGCCCTCGCCCGCGTGCGCGCGGAAGGGGAGGATTGGACCAAGCTCCTTGCCGACCTCGAGCGCGAGCTGAGGCTCGTCCAGGAGCCGTTGCAGCACGTCGCTCTGTTGGCGCGAAAAGCACAGGTCTTGGAACGACAAAGCAAGCACCGCCAGGCGATTCAAGCCTGGGAAGACCTGCTCGCGATCGACCCGAGGCATCTTGGCGCGCTACTGGCGTTGGAGCAGCTGCATCGACAGGTCGGCGCCTGGGAATCCTTGTGCCGGATCTATTCGACCCAAGCCGAGGCGTTCCAAGATTCGGCTGGCCGAGTGGCGGCGCTCTATGAGCTAGCACGATTGTTGGAGCACCAGGGTCTTGGAGATTATGACGCAATCGTAAGCGCCTACCGGCGCATCTTGGAGGCCGCCCCCTCGGACCTCGGGGCTCTGCTCGAGCTCGAGCGATTGGCCACAGGTCGCCGGGATGCTGACCTGCTGCGCGAGGTCGACATCCTCATTGCGCGGTCTGCGCACGATCCCACGGTCGCGGCCGCGCATCATGCCCGCCTGGCCGAGCTGATCGAGGGCGAAGAGGATACCGCGGCCATCGAGCAGTTCCGCGCTGCGGCAGTCGCGGACCCACATCACATCGGCGCTTCTCGGGGACTCACGCGCGTCGCGCAAGAAACCGACGACCCCTCCGCACTCGTCGAAGCGCTCCGACGGGAGGCAGACGCGGAGCACGATGCGAAAGCCGCTTCCGAGCTCCTGGTGCAAAGCGCCTCGGTTCGATTGGAACGCATGGGGGACCACGATGGCGCGCGTCGGGACTTCGAGCAGGCTCTCGAGCTGTGGCCCGACTCGGAGCGTGCGGCGGACGGCCTGATCGACGTTCTGACCATCGACTCGAGCTGGCCGTCGCTGGTGGATCGGCTGTCGCACGCCGCATCCGGGGCGAGCTCGGTCGAGAGGGCGAGCGCGCTCTGGCTGGTGGTGGCACGCATTCAGAGCGACGAGCTCGGTGAGCTTCCGGCGGCGATTCGAACGCTGCAGCGTGTGCTCAAGGTGCAGCCGCGCGATCTCGACGCGCTCGAGCGGTTGGCGAAGCTCCTCCGCAAGAATGAGTCCTGGCACGAGGCTGCCGCAACGATGGAGCAGCTCATCGCGGCCGCGCCGGAAACCAGCCGCCTGCGGCGGGTTCAGCTTGGACTCGCGCGCTTGTACCGGGAGCGGTTGAGCATGCCCGACAGGGCGTTGCGCCACGTAGAATCTGCGCTCGGGGCGGAGCCGACCAATCCCAAGGCGCTGCGGGAGCTCTCACTGGTTCACGAGGCGCTTGGCCAGCTGCCCGAGGCGTTGCAGGTTGCCCGTCAGCTTCTCGACGTGAGTGACCATGCAGAGCGAGCCCCTGCTCTGGTTCGCCTCGGACACCTCGAGCACGCAGCGGGGGACCGGGGCAACGCCAAGGAAGCGCTCCGACTCGCGGTCGCCCTCGACGGGCCGGGCAGCGATGCGGCCCGGTCCCTCGAAGACCTCTGTGAGACCCCGGACGACTGGCGCTCCTACGCAGACGCTCTCGGCAGTCATCAGGCCGAAGATGAAGTGGTCCGTGTGACTACCGCGCTCGAAGTCGCACGAATCCTCTCGGACCATTGCCGCAACGAGCATGCAGCCATCGCGGCCCTTCGAAGCGGCCTCGAGGAAGGCGCCACCAACGCAGACCTCCGACGCGAGCTGGCCGTTCGGTTGCGGGCGCGCGGCGAGCACGAGGGAGCTGTCGAGCAGCTCCAGATGGTCCTCTCTCGAGAGCCGCTGCGGTCGGAGATCTGGCGTGAGCTTGCGATCACGTATCAGGCCGACGGCGGCGTGAGGGAGGCGAGGATCGCCACTTTGCCGCTGCTCACGCTCGGTCTCGATGACGAAGCAGATCGGCAGCGGATTGCTTCGGTCGAGCCAAGACCCTCGCAGGCACGTCCGAAGTCGCTCCGTGGAAGCGTGCTCGATCAACTGGGAACACCGCGAGCTGAAGACGCCGCGGCTGGTGCGCTCCTCGCGGCGCTGAGCCCGTCACTTGCAAAGCTTTATCCCCCAGAGCTCGAAAGCTATGGGCTTGCAACTCGAGATCGCCTCCCGACCGAAGCAAACCACCCGCTGCGCGAGATCGCGAACCGAATCGCTCGAGCGCTCGATATTCGCGATTTCGATTTGTTTCTGCACCGGGTCCGGAATCGGGGCATCGCGATCGAGTTTGGTCTCCACCCCGCCATTCTCGTGCCGGCAACGATCATGGAGCAAGACCCCGGCACGCAAACCTTCATGCTCGCCCAGCCGATGACGCAAATTGCTCGCGGATATCAGGCCATCGAGAAACTGACGCCTCGAGAGCTCGATGTCTTGCTGGCGTCCGCTGCCCGGACCGTGAGGCCCGACTTCGGTTCGGGGCTGACCAGCGAGGAGTTCCTGGACGAGCAAACGAGGCGCCTGCAACGGGCAATCCCAAGGCGTGACCGACGACTCGTGCGCGACGCAGCGCTGGCCTATGCGCAAGCCCATCGCGTGAAATTCGACCGATGGGTGCATGCCGCGCAACGCACGGCCATCCGCGTCGCGCTCCTTTTGTGCGACGATCTGGATCCCCTCGTGCAGGACATTCGGAGTCGCATCGCCCCGGAGCGGGAGGCGGACGGCGAGACCTTCGACCGGCACCCAACCTACGTCGAAGCCCTCAAGTTCTGGGCGTCGCCGGCAGCGATGCACTTACGCGAGCACATGGGACTGCTCACGGCACGCTGACGGCACGGTCGCCTAAGCTCCATCACGCGTCTGCCGGTCGATGCGGTACACGACCCAGCCAAATGCCACCCCGGAGATGACGAGCATGATGAGTCCTGAATAGAATGCCGGACTTGCGAAGAACGCAGTAAGACCGTAGTCGCGCTTGAACTGCCGGTAAGAGCCGACGACGGAAAGCCTCTGCCACGCCAGCGGCCACACCATGACCGCGAGGACGAGCGCGCCGATGGTCATGCGGCGGACCAACCAATCCCGCGATGCCCTGCAGAGCGCCGCGCCAAGTGCGAAACCGGACGAGGCAGCGCCAAGCAGCAGCAGGGCCACGAGCAGGCCCCACAGCCAAGGGACTTCGCGGGTATCCACCCAGTAAAACAGAAACCAATCGCCGTGAAACAAGTAGAAATAGAGGGTCGTTGGAAAGAGCACCAATGCAACGAAGAGCCCATAAGCCATGAAGGACTCCATGCGCCAAACGGGATCGGCGCTGTTGCGAACCTCATCACGGCCAGCGCGAGCTGAAAGAGCCCCCGTGCAGATGGCGATGAGCAGCAGGAAAAGGAGAGGCAAGGTATTCTCCATCGGCAGGCTACGTCCCCCGTCCGTGGACGGTCAACCAAACGGGCACCATAGTTGAGGAATGCGCAGGCGTGCCTGGGTGGGTTTGCTCGGCTTTGTGGCGGCTTTGCTCGCTGAGGCGCACGCGTTCGCCGACGCGCTCAACCAGCTCACCGCACCCTTCGCTTCGGCGCTCCAACACGACAGCTACGCCGGCGCGCTCGGGCTCGTCTTCGTCGCCGGGCTGGCAACCTCGTTGACCCCCTGCGTATACCCGATGATCGCGATCACGGTGAGTGTGTTCGGCGCGAAGCATGCCGAGACGCGCGCGCGGGCCGCCCTGCTGTCCACCTCGTTCGTGATGGGCATCGCCATGCTCTTCACGCCGCTCGGCATCATCTCTGCGCTCACCGGAAGCGCATTTGGCAGCGCGCTCGCGAGCCCCTGGGTGGTCGGAGCGCTCGCCGCGCTGTTCACGGTGATGGCGCTCAGCATGTTCGGCCTGTTCGACCTCGCCTTGCCGTCGCGTCTACAGGGGCGCCTGGCACAAGCAGGCGGGTTCGGCCTTCGAGGGGCATTCATGCTCGGATTCGTCAACGGTCTCATTGCTGCTCCGTGCACCGGCCCAGTTCTGGCCGTCTTGCTCACCTGGGTAGCCACGACCGGTCACGTCGTCTTCGGCGCACTCGCATTGTTCGTCTATTCCATCGGGATCGGAGTCCTGTTTTGGTTCGTCGGGACGTTCGCCATCACGCTGCCGCGGTCTGGGCGGTGGGTGGAGTGGACCAAGAGTGTGTTCGGGATCGCGATGCTTGCGCTCGCGTTTTACTACCTACGGGGGGTGTTGCCCCTTCCGCGTCCGGCCGTGCGCGACGACACGTGGATCGCGGCGGCGTTGGGACTCTTGGCGGGCGGCATCATCGTTGGCGGCGTTCACCTGTCCTTCAAGAGTCGTGCATGGAGGGTGCGCGCGCGCAAGCTGATCGGGGTGGTGGCTTCGGTTGCAGGCATTCTCGGGATCGTCGGCTGGGCGGAGGCTCTCCCCCCTGGTGTGCACATCGACTGGCTCGAGAGCTTCCAGGCTGCCAAGAACCAAGCGCTCTCCGAAGAGCGGCCCATGCTGGTCGACTTCGGTGCAGACTGGTGCGGCGCTTGTCAGGAGCTCGAACGCGACGTTCTGAGCGACCCGCGTGTCGTTGCCGAGGCACGTCGCTTCGTCACCGTTCGGGTCGACCTCAGCACGGACAAGGCCACCGACGAAGAATGGGCGCTGCTCAAGACGTATGATCAGCCTGGCCTCCCGTTCGTGGTGCTCCATCACAGTGACGGATCGGAAGCAGCGCGCGTGACCGGCCTTTTGGAAAGCGCCGAGTTTCTGGAAATCATGAGCTCGGTTCGCTGATCGATCGGGTCGTGCTAGCCTCCGCCGGGGAGGAAAGGATGAGAAGAAACGTTTTCTGCAGACGCGCGATCCTCGGCCACACGGTCCGCCTGGCGGTCTTCGCGGCGACGCCGGCCCTCCTGCAGGCCTGTACCAAGCCAGAGCTCCACTGCGACGACGTGAGCGGGCTCAGCAAAGAGGATGCAGAGCTGCGAGCGAGTCTCGAATACCAGGACCGCTCGCCTCACGGGGAGAACAAGAGCTGCTCCAGCTGTGCGTTCTTCAAAGCGGGCAAGAAGGACGAGTGCGGGCAATGCACGCTGGTGAGAGGCCCCATCAACCCGCTCGGGTACTGCAACTCATGGGCAGCGAAGGTCTGAGCCTCCAGAATCATGGCCTTGTTCGAGGTGCGCGGATTGGTCAAGTCGTTTGGGAGACACACCGTCCTCCACGGTCTCGACCTCGACATCGTCGCTGGTGAGGTCGTCACGATCATCGGGGAATCAGGCTCTGGGAAGAGCATCCTTCTGAAGGCGATGATGGGCCTCATCGAAGTAGACGCCGGCATCATTCGTTTCGACGGAGAGAACGTAGCGGGTCAGAACGAGCGCGACTGGACGAAGACGCGACGTCGCATCGGCATGTTGTTTCAGGAATCAGCGCTTTTTGATTCGCTCAACGTCTACGAGAACGTCGGCTACGCATTGCGCGAGCAGACCGAGATGACGGAAAAAGAGATTGCGAACCGGGTGGGCGAAACGCTCGCGCTCGTCGGGCTTCCCGGGATCGAAGCGATGTCTCCCTCGGATCTGTCGGGCGGCATGCGCAAGCGCGTCGCGCTCGCTCGCGCGGTCGCCGTCCGTCCCGAGGTGGTCTTCTACGACGAGCCGGCAGAAGGTTTGGACCCGATCAACGTCACTCGCGTCAACCGGCTGCTTCTCGGCTTGAAAGACAACCTGAAGGTCACCTCGGTCGTAGTGACACACAACCTCAAGGCTGCCTTCGCAATCAGCGACCGGCTCGCCCTCATCCACGACGGGACGGTGGCGGCCACCGGCGCCCCGAGTGCATTTCTCGAGTCTCAAGACCCGGTGGTTCGGGAGTTCATCGGCGACCGCATGATGCGAGTGTTGCGTGCAAGTTGAGTTCGTAGGCGCCGTAGGAGGAAACGTCACGGGCTCACGGCACATCGTCCGTACCGAGAACGCGTGCATCTTGCTCGACTGCGGCTTGTTTCAGGGGCGCCGGGCGGAGACCATCGAACGCAACCGCGAGCTCGGGTTTCGCGCGAGAGACATCGACGTGATGGTCCTGTCCCACGCACACATCGACCACTCCGGCGCCCTACCCCGACTCTATCGACAAGGTTTCCGCGGGCCGATCTACTGCACCCCCGCCACACGGGATCTGTGCGCCGCCATGTTGGAGGACTCGGCCGAGATCCAGGCTCAGGACGCCACCTACATCAATCGCAAGATCGAAAAGAACGGCGCCGACATGAAGCCCGTTGAGCCCCTCTACGACCAAGACGACGTCGTGGAAACGCTCGGGATGATGATCAGCGTGCCGTACCACCGTCCCCAACGAATCGCACCGGGAGTGACTCTGACCTACTACGATGCTGGGCACGTGCTCGGCAGCGCCATGGTGGCACTCGACGTGGACGTGGTCGGAGAAGAGCGGCGCCTCGTCTTCTCGGGCGACGTCGGACGGCGCAACATGCCGCTCCTCCGCGACCCCGAGATTCCTCCAGGAGCCTCGTGTCTGATCATGGAAAGTACCTACGGGGACCGCAATCACGATCCAATCGAGCAGATGGATGAAAAGCTCCACGACGTCATCACGAGGACCATCGGGCGCGGCGGCAAGGTGGTCGTCCCCTCGTTCGCGCTGGAACGCGCGCAGGAGGTCATCTACGCTCTGAAGCAGCTCAAGGGCCAGGGGCGGCTCCCCGACGTTCCCGTCTACGTCGACTCCCCGTTGACCGTCAAGCTCACCGACGTGTTTCGGATGCATCCGGACTGCTTCGATCACGACGTTCGGAAGCTCTTGATCGGGGGCGACTCGCCGTTCGACTTCGCCGGGCTGCGTTATGTTTCCTCGGTCGAGGACTCCAAGGCCATCGATCGGACGAAAGACCCGTGCATCGTCATTGCAGCCAGCGGAATGTGTGAGTTCGGACGCGTAGTGCACCATTTGGCAGCCACGATCGAAAGCCGCGAGAATACGGTTCTCATCGTGGGCTTTCAGGCCCAGCACACCCTCGGGCGTCGGCTCGTCGAGCAGCGGCCCCGAGTTCGGATCTTCGGTGTCGAGCGCGAACGGCGAGCAGAGGTCGCCGTTCTCAATGGTTTCAGCGCGCACGCGGGTCGGGACGACCTCTTGGAGTACGCCGAGGCGGTTCGCGCAGGCGGGCCGCTTCGACACGTGGCGCTCGTGCATGGTGAAGATGGACCGCGAAATGCGCTCAAAGCGCTGCTCGAAGAGCGCGGGTTTCCGAGCGTCCACGCCCCGAACCAAGGTGATCGGCTCGATGTGTGATATGAGGCCTTGACCTCGCGGGTGACACGCGCACATTCTCGCGCGACTCGCGAGCCAAGGAGTGGTTATGAGCAAGGGTCTGATCGGGATCGGGGTGGTCGCAGCGATTGTGCTGCTGCTCGTATTGAGTGGAATCGGAAGCTACAATCGTCTGGTCCAGCTCGACGAGGGAGTGGACAACGCCTGGAGCCAAGTCGAGAACGTCTACCAGCGGCGCGCCGACCTCATTCCAAACCTGGTGGCAACCGTCAAAGGTGCGAAGGACTTCGAGCAAGAAACGTTGACCCAAGTGGTGGAAGCGCGCGCAAAAGTCGGTCAGGTCAACTTCGCGACCGCTCCCGACCCCGCACAGCTCCAGCAGTTCGAGGCGGCGCAGTCTCAGCTATCCTCGGCCTTGTCCCGGTTGCTCGTCGTGGTGGAGCGCTACCCGGAGCTGAAGGCCACCGAGGCGTTCCGCGATCTCCAAGCGCAGCTGGAGGGCACCGAGAACCGGATCACCGTGGAGCGCAAGCGCTTCAACGATGCGACGCTGACGTACAACAAGACTCGTCGCCAGTTCCCTACGATACTTCTCGCGAACATCATGGGCTTCGGCGACAAGCCTTACTTCGAGTCGACCCCGGGTGCTGAAGCGCCCCCGAAGGTCGAGTTCTAACGCCCGTCGTGTCGTCGGGGATTGAAACCTTCTTTTCGGAGTCCGACAGGGAAGCGATCCGCGCCGCCACCGCCGCCGTCGAGCGCACCACCTCAGGAGAGCTCGTGGTCTATGTGACCGAGCGTTGTGATCCTCATCCCGAGGTGGCGTGGAAGGCGGCTCTGATCGGCGGAGCCGTGGGCGCATTGGGTGCGGCCCTCGCGGTTTGGCGCTTCGGGGGTTGGGGAGCGCCCGACTATTTCTGGATGTTGATCGGAGTCCAGCTCGGGGTTTTCGCCGGATGGATCACGAGCTTTGTCGACGGGCCTGCGCGTCTCTTGATCGACGCAACTGCGCTCGACAGCCGCGTCGAGGGCCGCGCGGCCCGGGCGTTTCTCGAAGAACAGATCTTCGCGACGCAAAACCGGACGGGGATCTTGATCTTCGTCGCTCTCTTCGAACATCGGGTCTTCGTGCTTGCAGATGCGGGCATCCATGCACACGTGGCAAAGGAGGCGTGGAACGGCATCTGTGAGGAGCTGGCGGAGGCGATTCGTCGCGGGCGACCGGCGCCAGGGTTGGTTCACGCGGTGGGTCGGTGTGCCGACCTCTTGCATGAGCACGGAATGGCGACGCCCGACCTCACGAACGAGCTTTCCGATGAGCCGAGGTTCCGCCGTGAGTAGCGTCCGGCCGTTCCTCGCTGCGCTGGCGCTGCTTTGGGTGTCACTCACCGCGCACGCACTCGACGTGCCCAAGCTGAGCGGCCGCGTCAACGACTACGCGAACCTGATCTCACCGACGGCGGAAGCGCAGATCGAAGACCTGTCGTCCAAGCTGGAGCAGGACAAAGGAGCACAGGTGGTGGTGCTGACCATCGACAGCCTCGATGGAGAGCCGCTCGAGGAGTACAGCCACCGGGTCGCGGAGACGTGGCGACTCGGCCGAGCGGGACAGGACGATGGGGTGCTCCTCCTGATCGCGAAGAACGACCGAAAGATGCGCCTCGAGGTTGGCTACGGCCTCGAGCCGGTGCTGAGCGACGTGCTCTGCAGCCGCATCCTCGATCAGGTTCTGCGACCGAAGTTTCGCGCTGGTGAATTCGACGAAGGCGTCGTGCGTGCGGTCGAAGCAATCGACGGCCTCATTCGGGGCACGAGCACACTGCCTCCTCCGAGTTCGAGCATCGGTTTGGGCGATCTCCCGCCGCGCATTTTCGGCGGGCTTTGGTTGTTGTTCCTGATGCCATTCGTCTTGGTGGTCGTGGGGACCAACCCGTTTCAGTGGTTCCTCTACCTGTTCTTGGTGCCGTTCGTGTTCGTGGGCGGCTTGTCCGCGGTCGGGCCGGGGGCGGGGCCGTTCTTCGCGGCTGCCTGGCTGATCGGCGCCCCACTCGTCTGGCTCGTCTTTGGTCGACGGCGGAAGAAGCAGGCCCGAGGCGGGAGGCGGCGCTCGGGCTGGTCGAGCGGGTCCTGGTCCTCCGGAGGCGGAGGCTTCTCCGGAGGCGGAGGCTTCTCCGGAGGCGGGGGCTTTTCAGGGGGCGGGGGCAGCTTCGGAGGGGGAGGCTCCTCGAGCAGTTGGTGAAGGCTCGACGCTTAGGGGTCACTGTCGAGGCGGCCGTGCCAGTACACCCAGTTGGCCCAGGCCTCGGGAACCGAGCTCGCGGGGTCGACCCGAAACGCGACCACGGGCAACCACCGCGGCCTGGTCGGCGTGCGCTGCAGACGGAGCCCGGCCTGCTCGGGCATACGATTGCCCTTCTTTTCGTTGCAGGGATAACAGGCCATCACGATGTTTTCCCAGTTGGTCTTGCCGCCCTGGGACTTCGGAATCACGTGGTCGTAAGTCAGCCCGCGCAGGCGATGGCGCATGCCGCAGTACTGGCACTTGAAGTCATCCCGCATCGCGACGTTGATCCGGGAGAACTTGATCGCGCGCTTGCGGCCGACGATCGTGCGCAGCAGCCGGACCACCGCGGGCATCTTGATGGTGATGCTGACGGAGCGGACGTCCTCGTCGTACTCCTCCACGACCTCAACCTTGCCGTCGAAGATCATGCACACCGCACGCTGCCAGCTGATGATCCGATGGGGCTGATAGCCTCGATCTAAGACAAGCGTCCGCATTCCCTTCGAAGGTCCGTATAGCGCGAACGGGCGAAGAAGTGAACCGGCCTCGTGTGGCGAAGTTGCAAAAATCTGATCGTCAGGCCTCGGGCGATGCGAGAGGCGTCCCCGGGAGGATTCGAACCTCCGACCTTCGGTTTAGGAAACCACTGCTCTATCCTACTGAGCTACGAGGACTTTGGACGGCGCGTATAGCACGCACGAGCGGAGAAGTGCGAGCGGTTGACCCGACCCAGCCGGCCATACTACTAGTTCAGGCCCCAAGCTCGATGCGCCGAGCGGACTCGAGAAGTGAGGAGCACGACCATTTCTTCAGAGCGACGATACCCAGCACCGTTCATTGCGGTGTCGAACGCCCAACCGCCGCAGGAGACGCACGGGTCCGAGCCTGCTCAGAGGGAGCATGTGAAGCCCAAACGCCCGAGCAGCCTGCCCGACGATCTGCTTCTTCGCAGCGACGAGGAGGCCGCACGTCGATTGGCGCTCAAGGCCCTGGCCGCCGCTCGTGCCTCCGAGCGCCGGCTCGGTGATCGGTTCGACCGGGAAGCTTTGCATGATTTTCGGGTTGCGGTTCGACGACTTCGCAGTGTGTTGAGAGCCTACGGGCCTCAGCTCGACACTGCGGTGCGTGAAAAAGACAAGAAGAGGCTCCGTGCCGTTCAGAGGGCGACCGGCCAAGGCCGCGAAGCTGAGGTCGCGCTCGAGTGGCTCACCAAGCAGCAGTCAGACCTGGCACCCGAGCACCTCGCCGGTCTCAACTGGCTCTCGCGCTCGCTCCTCGAGCGCAGTCGGCAGTGCACCGAGGATCTCGATCGGGAGGTTCGCGCCGGTTTCAGAGATACCGCCGAGCAGTTGGAGGAGCGGCTGGCGATCATGCGCAGTGAACGGAATCTGCTCACCGATCGGGCACACGTGAGCTTTGCGCGAACGCTCGCCAACCTCACCGAGGCGCACGCCACCGACCTTCTGGTGAAGCTCGGCCAGATCGCGAGCATGAACGATGCTCGCCAACTTCACCGGTCCCGGATTACGGCTAAGCGGCTGCGATACTTGCTCGAGCCCATCCGAGCGTACGCCGGTGGCGCTCAGCCCGTGGTGAAGCAGACCAAGCGGCTTCAAGACGTGCTTGGCGATTTGAACGACGTGCACGTCCTCATGCGCCTCATCGATCAGTCATTCGAAACCTCGATGCAACAGAAGGCGGAACGGATCCGGGAGTCGTTGCGCCGGAGCGACATCGAACGTGCCCGACGGGAGGCGTCGCTGAGCGAATGGGGCGGCTTCGTCGAGCTCCATGTTCGCCTCGAAACGGAACGACGCGCTCTCGTCGGAGAAGTGCGCGATCGGTGGCTCGGTGGTGAGCTCGACTTGCTGGTAGCGCGGGCTCGAAAACTCGCTCAGCAGCTTCGTGCGATGGATCCTACCCCCATCTAGCGTCGGCCGACTGGGGTCGTGGGCCTCAATAATCGAGGATTGTGATGACGCGAGTCGAAGGTAGCTTCTTGATGCCCCCGAGCGCGGTCAAGTTGATCGTGAAAACGAAGGCCGCCACTTCTGCGCCGCACTGCCGAACCAGCTCGTAGGCGGCTACGGCAGTCCCGCCGGTGGCGATCAGATCGTCGACGACGACGACTCGGTCTCCCGCACTGAGCGCATCCCGGTGAATCTCGACCGCATCGCTCCCGTACTCGAGGTCGTATTCCGCACGGAAGGTGGGCGCTGGCAGCTTGCCCGGCTTGCGCACCGGCACGAACCCCACACCGAGCTTGTCGGCCAAAGCGGCGCCAAACATGAAGCCTCGCGACTCGATACCGACGACCGCGCTGACCGACTCTCCATCGAGGCCCTCGACCATCAATTGAATGCTGGTGCGAAACGCGTCGACGTTTGCGAGCAGTGGTGTGATGTCCTTGAATACGATTCCCTTGCTCGGAAAATCGGGCACATCTCGGATGTGCTTCCGCAACAAGCTCAAGCGCTCGTCTCTCATCGGTCCTCCACGGCTCCGGCCACGTAAGAGGCGACGCCCAGGTGCTCTGGCTCCGTCGCCTCGATGCTGAGCGGGGTAATCGAAATTAGCCCCTGGGCGAGCGCCTCGGTGTCTGCGCCCTCGACCGGCTCACTCGTTGCCCCCCCTGGACCACCTATCCAAAGGTAGTGACGCCCTCTGGGATCGTCGCGGACCTCGACGTCGTCCGAGTACAACCGAAGCCCTAGCCGGGTTGCAACGATGCCCTTTGGCGGGACCGACGGGAAATTGATGTTCAAGAGGATCGCCTGCCCTTCGGGCAAAGTCGTTCGAAGGAGCTGCTTACAGAAACGCTTGGCGTACTGCGCGGCGCCCTCCATGTCAGCAGAGGAGTTCGACAAAGCCACGGAGGCTACTCCTCGAAGGGCGCCTTCCCGAGCAGCGGCCACGGTGCCCGAATAGTGTACGTCGTTGCCCAAGTTGGGCCCATGGTTGATGCCTGAGACCACCAGGTCCGGCCGGCGGGGCAAAAGGTCTTTCAGAAAAAACGCGACATATACACAGTCCGCAGGTGTGCCGTCGACCGCCCAGACGCGCTCTTCCACCTCGTGGAACCGAAGCGGATGGTGAAGCGTGATCGAATGGCTCTTGGCGCTCTGCTCGGTTTGGGGGGCCACGGTGTACACGTCCGCAAAGGTCATCAAAGCCTTGCGGAGCGCGACGATACCCGGCGCATCGACTCCATCGTCGTTGGACACCAAGAGCAGTGGGCGATCGGACATGCTGTGAACGACCTATCCTGGAAGGCCAAGCCAAGCAACGGGATGACCGAAGACGGCGGGCCGAGCATTGAGGGACGGCCGGCGGGCTTTCGCCCTCCGGTCCGCCATGGTCGGGGCGACTGGATTTGAACCAGCGACCCCCTCACCCCCAGTAAGGTGCGCTACCAAGCTGCGCTACGCCCCGTCCACCCTCTCGTCGAGGGCACGCGACTCTAGCCCAGGACTCCCAAAAGGCAAACCACGAGCCGGAAAAGAAGACGATCAGGCTTCCGGCCCGCGGCTCACCGTCACAGGCACCGTCTTGTGAACCGTGACCTGAACGGGCGGAGCTTCGGCCGGATGAATTTGAGCTTCGGTAAGCTCTTCGAGCAGCTCGTGGAGCTGCTGACGGATTCCCAGAAGCTCGGCTCGCAGTGCGACCTCACGCTGCGCACGGGGCTCCGGAGGACTGCTCTGCTGATGCCGCCCGAGCTCACGCACTCGCTTGCGCGCGCCGGGAATCGTGTAGCCCTCGTCGTGCAGGAGCTGGCGAATGAGCATCGCAAGCTCGACGTCCCTCCTGCTGTATTGGCGATGCGCGCCGCGAGTCTTCTTCGGACGCAGCGCGGGAAACTCGGTTTCCCAGTAGCGGAGGGCATGCGGCTTGACACCGACGATGTCTGCGACCTCTCCGATTTTGAAGAACAGCTTGTCGGGTAGTTGTGTGCGCCTCGTCATGGCTTGGCTCAGAAACCTTCGTGCGAACCCGCGCCGTCGTCGTTCGAGCGGTTCGGGTTGAGCACTGTCTTGAGTACTTGGCTTGGCTTGAACGTCAATACGCGCCGGGCGCTGATTGGAATCGGGGCGCCGGTCTGGGGGTTACGGCCGACGCGCTTCTTCTTGGCCCGCACCACGAAGTTACCAAAGCCCGAGATCTTGATCTTCTCGCCCTCGGCAAGCACGTCCTTCATCGTGTCGAAGACCGCCTCTACGACCTCTGCAGCCTCTTTCTTCGAGAAGCCCCCAACCTTTTCGTAGACGGCGTCGATGATTTCCGCTTTCGTCATTCGGTCTATTCCTCCAGAGGCCCGGTAAGCGGGAGAGAACCACAAATCGGTTTGAATCTCAAGGGTTTGGCGTGGGCTCTCGCACAGAAAAGGTGGGGATGGCCAAACACCGGCAGATCTCTCTAGCGGATGGTCGCCTCGAAGCGATCGGTGGCGACCTTTGCAAGCGAAGCATGCACTTTGTCCACCCGTTTATCCGTCAGCGTCCCCTCCGGGTCTCGATAGGTCACGCGAAAGGCGAGACTGCGATGCCCTTCCGGGATTTGATCACCCCTATAAAGATCGAACAGCCTGACCGATTCCGCCAGCCCGTTCGAGGCGTCGCGGAGCGCGTCGGCGATCTCGCCGGCGGTGAAGTGATCCCGAACCAGCATGGCGATGTCTCGCGCTACCGCCGGAAACTTCGGCAGATCTCGCGCTTGCATCGGACCGAGCTCTTCGGACAACCGGTGGAGGCCGGGCACGTCGAGCTCCGCATAGATCACCCTGCCGATCAGTCCGAGGTCGTCACCAACGGCTGGGTGAATCTCTCCGACCAACCCGATGGGCCGCGATGCGAGGCTCACGATTGCGGATCGCTTTGGGTGCAAGAAGCCGGGCACCTCGCCCTGAACGAGCTCGGGTGCTCGGCCGAAGACACGATCGACGACGGCTTGGACGACGCCCTTCCCGTCGTACAGGTCATACGACTGCTCTCCTCCGATCCAACCTCCGCGATACCCCGCTAGAACGATCGCAAGCACGGTTTGTTCCTGTGGCAGCACACCCCCGCTCGGATGGAACGTTCTGGCGAGCTCGAAGAGGCGGACCTCGGTTGCACCGTGACGTTGCGCACGCGTTGCTGCGCCCGCGAGGCCCGGCAGCAACGAGGTCCTCATGACCGCTCGCTCTTCGGAGAGCGGGTTCGCGAGCGCAACGGCCTCAGACGACACCCTCGCCATCCGAAGGTCGTCGAGGGACAAGAACCCGTAATTGACGGCCTCGTAGAGCCCCGACGCCACTGCCGCGTCACGTAGCGCGTCGATGAGCCTCAGGAGGCCCGAGGTCCCGGTTTCCGATGGGTGAACGCGGGGAACAGCCGTAGGAATCGTTTCGTAGCCGCGGACCCGTGCAACCTCCTCGATGAGATCCACCTCTCTGCTGAGGTCTGGTCTCCAGCTCGGCGCCGTGGCCGTGACCATGTCTTTCGTCTCTTCGACGATGCGGCAACCCAGGGACTCGAGAATCCGCAGGCTCTCCTTCTTCGTCACCGGCGTCCCGAGAAGCCGGCTCGCCCGGCTCGCTCGAAACTCGATCGACCTCGACTCATACGGCATCGCCACGCGATCGATGGCTGTCGTCGATGCCGCCCCACCGCCGAGCTCTGCGATCAGGGACGTAGCGCTCGCAAGCACACGGGGTATGGCTTCCTGGTCGACGCCGCGCTCGAAACGATGACTGGAGTCGGTGTGAAGCCCGAGGCGTCTCGACGTTCTCCGGATCGACCGGGGATCGAAATATGCGCACTCGATGAGGACGTCCTTGGTGTCGTCTCGAATCTCAGTGTCGAGGCCGCCCATGACGCCCGCAACCGCGACCGGGCCCGCACCATCGCAGATGAGAAGGTCATCGGCCGTGAAGGTGCGTTCGATCCCGTCCAGGGTCGCCATCTTCTCACTCTCGGCAGCAAGCCGAACGAGCACCTTCGAGCCGCGAAGGCGGGCCAGATCAAAGCCGTGAATCGGATGACCCCACTCGAGAAGGATGAGGTTGGTCGCGTCAACCACGTTGGAAAGGGCTCTGAGCCCGAGATTGTGTAGCCGATATCGGAGCCAGAACGGCGATGGAGCGACTTTGACACCCGACACGAGCGCAGCGCCGTACCGCGGGCAGCGGTCGCCGTCGGCGATCTCGATCGAGATCACCGGGAGCTCCGAAGGCTTGGCTTGCTCACCCTCGGTGTCCCACAGAGGGGTGAGCGCAGTCGTCGGCTCGCCGGCTTTGAACGCGTCCCGGCCCGCAAAGGTGCAAGGTGGGCCGGCGGCCTTGCGAGGCTTGTAGCCGACACCGAAGAGGACCCCGATCTCACGCGCGATACCGACGTGACCGAGGCAATCGGGACGATTGGGGGTCAGGCTGATGTCCAGGATCACGTCATGCAGGTCGAGGGCGTCCGCCACGCCGGTTCCCGGGAGCGCACCGTTGCCAGGCTCGACCACGAAAATGCCGTCCGCGTCCGTGCCGATGCCGAGCTCAGACTCGCTGCAAATCATCCCGTGCGACTGGACACCACCGACCTTGCGGGAGGCGATCTCCATCCCGTTCGGAAGAATGGCGCCCGACCGCGCGAAGAGGATTCGGCCTCCAGGCTCGGGGACGTTGGACGCACCGCAGACCACGTGGTGCTCGTTTTCTCCGTCGAACACGGTCACGAGGGTGAGCTTGTCGCGTTGAGGATGTGCAGCCTTGTTGCGCACCTCGCCGATGACGACGCCGGCAAGGCTCTTCGGCTTCTCGTCCATCCCTTCGACCTCGAGACCCGCGAGCGAAATGCGATGCGCGACCTCGGCGACATCCGCGTCGACGCGACTGAGCTCTTGCAACCACCGGAATGAGACCAACATCGCCGTTCCTAGAACTGTGACAAGAACCGAACGTCGTTCTCGTAGAGAAGCTTGATGTTGGGAATGCCGTACTTGAGCATGGCGATGCGGTCGAGACCCATGCCGAACGCAAAGCCCGTGTACCGCTCGGGATCGTATCCGACGTTCTCGAACACCACCGGATGAATCATGCCGCAACCGAGGATCTCCATCCATCCCGTTCCTTTGCAGATGCGGCACCCGGCGGTGCGGGCTCGGTCGCCTTCCCATGCCCGACAAAAGACACAGCTCATGTCGACCTCGCCTCCGGGTTCGACGAACGGAAAGTAGCTCGCCCGAAAACGGACAGCTACGTGCTCGTCGAACAAGCGACGCAGAAAGAGCGTCAGCACACCTTTGAGCTCGGCAAAGGTGACGTCTTCGTCGACGAGAAATCCTTCGAGCTGGAAGAACATCGGTGAGTGCGTGGCGTCGTCGTCGCGTCGATAGACGGCTCCTGGAGACACGATTGCGAGGGGCGGCTGCCGTTTCATCATCTCGCGAATCTGAATGGTCGACGTTTGGGTGCGGAGGAGCACGTTCTCGGCACCGGAGGAGCCGTGGGCCGTCACGAAAAAGGTGTCGTGCTCGTCAGTTGCGGGGTGGTCTGGAGGAAACCCGAGCTTGTCGAAACAGTTTTCGTAGAGCTCGACCTCCGGGCCGTCGGCGATGTCGAATCCGAGCGAAACGAAGATGTCGAGAACGTCGTTTCGAACGCGGGTGATGGGGTGTAGTCGGCCCGACATCTGCCATCGACCTGGCAGCGTCACGTCCAACGCCGGGCCGGTGAGCTCAGCCTCGCGGGCGTCTCGATGAATGCGTTCGAGCACATCGTCGAACGTCGCCTGAATCTCTTCCTTGAGCGCATTGGCAGCCTGGCCGAGCTCACGCCGCCTGTCACCCGGCAGCTTCGGCATGAGCTTCAGCAGCTTGGTGAGCTCCCCTTGCGATCCGACGTACCGGGCATTGATCAGACGTAGCGCGGGCTCGCTTTCTGCAGCGCGCAGTGCTTTCTCGTAGGCACCGCGGACTTCGGCGAGCCCGTTCTCAAACGTCTGAACCGCATCAGGCTCTGCCATGGCGCGTCCCGACGAGCTTAGTCGATGGCTTCGACGACGGCCTTGAATCCGCCCGGATCGGCGACGGCGATCTCCGCGAGGACCTTGCGGTCGAGGCCGATGTTGGATCGCTTGAGACCGGCAATGAGCTGACTGTAATTCAGGCCGTTGATCCGCGCGGCGGCATTGATCCGTGCAATCCAGAGGCGGCGGTACTCGCGCTTCTTGGTCCGGCGATGGCGGTACGCGTCTTCCCAGGCGTTGTGAACCTGCTCGATCGCGACGTGGAAGGCCTTGCGGCGGGCGCCGTAATAGCCTTTGGCGTGCTGGAGCAAGCGATTGCGGCGGCGGCGGGCTTTGAAGCCTCGTTTGACTCTCGGCATGGGCGTTCTCCTTAGAAGTCCTAGAGCTCGTAAGGAAGCAAACGCCGGATGCGCGTTTCGTCAGCGGGATCGACCATGGAGTTCTTCTTGAGCTTCCTCAGTCGATTTGCGGACTTGCCACGCATCAAATGCTGCTTGCCGGCCGTGGAACGGCGAATCCGCCCTCCACCCGTGGCCTTGAACCGCTTTGCAGCAGCACGTTTCGTCTTCATCTTGGGCATTTGACTGTCCTCACTTGAAGCTCCCAGGCCAGCGGCAACCGCGGCCGGAGAGCGGAGAGCAGCGGGTGTAGCGCGGTGAGGGGGGCAGTCAAGCGGGGTCCCTTCCGGCTTTCAAATACCTGACTGCCTCAGCCAGAGCCCCCGGCCGCGCCGAGCCGTTCGACGGAACCCCGTGTCGTGCGAATTCCCGAGCCCCGGCATGCTCACACTGGCGCCAACACCCAAGCTGCGACGACTGCATGCCGCTTAGCGGGTCTGTGTGACCTTGACGCGCGGTGTGAGGATCGCCGTCATCGTCCGGCCCTCGAGTCGGGCAGAGGTCTCCACCATGCCCAGGTCCGCGACAGCCCCGACGATCGTGTCGATCTGCCGCTGTGCGGTCTCGGGATGCGTGATCTCCCGCCCGCGAAACCGGACGGTGATCTTCACCTTGTTGCCCTCTTCGAGAAAGCGGCGGACGTGCTTCGTCTTGAACTCCAGGTCGTGCTCGTCGGTCTTCGGACGGAGCTTGATCTCTTTGAGCTCGATTTGCGTCTGGCGTTTGCGCGCCTCCGCCTGCCTCTTCTTTTCCTCGTACTTGAAGCGACCGAAGTCCATGATCTTGCAGACCGGCGGAGTGGCCTTCGGGTTCACCTCGACCAAGTCTAGGTCGAGGCCTCGTGCCATCCGCCGCGCCTCGTCGGTGTCCATGACACCCAACATGTTGCCGTCGGCTCCGATTACACGGATTTCGGGTACTCGAATGCGATCGTTGATGCGGGGTCCGAAGTTCCGCGGGCGATCGCGTGATCCAAAGTTCGGTCTAGCGATGACTCTCTCCTCTTGTTGAATCCACAGTCGAAGGCGGGTGGCTCTCCCGGGCGAGAAGGTCGATGACCTCGGACAACGGAATGAATCCGAGGTCCTTGTTCTCGTCCCGCGAACGGAGTGCCAGACCCCGTCCCTCGACTTCTTTTTGACCAATGACGCCGAGATACGGAATCCGCATCAGGCGCGCTTGGCGAATCTTGGCGCCCAGCTTGTCGCTGCTGAGATCGACGGCGACCCGAAAGCCTCGTTGCTGGAGCTCTTGCTGCACGGTTTGAGCATACTCGTTGAACTTCTCGCTCACCGTCAATAGTGCGATCTGTTCGGGAGCGAGCCAGACTGGAAAAGACCCGCCCACGTGCTCGGTGAGGACACCAAAAAACCGCTCGATAGAGCCCAAAATCGCCCGGTGCAGCATCACCGGCCGGTGGGTGGTGTTGTCCTCCCCGACGTAGGTCAGATCGAAGCGCTCAGGGAGGTTGAAGTCCGCCTGAATGGTCCCGAGCTGCCAAGGACGCCCAATCGCGTCCTTGAGATGGAACTCGATCTTCGGGCCGTAGAACGCGCCCTCGCCCTCGGCAATCTCGTACGGCAGGCCCTTGGCTTTGACCGCTTCTTCGAGCGCATCTTCCGCTTGGTCCCAAATCTCGTCGCCGCCGAGGCGGCTCTCCGGACGCGTTGCAATCACGATGCGGACATCGGTGAAGCCGAAGTCCCGATATGCATCGTAGACGAGGTCGAGAAAGCTCTTGATCTCGTCCTGTACTTGCTCGAGCGTGCAGAAGATGTGCGCGTCGTCTTGTGCAAACGTGCGAACGCGTGTGAGCCCCTGAACGACGCCGCTTCGCTCGAACCGATGGAGCCGCCCGAAATCGGCCATTCGCATGGGCAGGTCTCGGTAGCTCCGCTTGGTCATTCCATAAATCAGGCAGTGACTCGGGCAATTCATCGGCTTGACGCCGAACCGAAGCGACTCGCCGAACGCTTCTCTCCATTCGTCGGAACCCACCGGCCGCTTTTCCTCGATTCTCTCCTGGAGCTTTTCCAGGTTCTCCGAGGTGGCTGCCATGTACATGTTCTCGGCGTAGGACGGCAGATGCCCCGACGTGTGAAACAGCTGGTTGTCGAAGATCTGGGGCGTGATGACCTCCTCGTAGCCGTAACGGGCATACAGCGACCGAACGTAGGTTTCGAGGAGATTGTAAATGATGGAACCGCGTGGCAAGAAGAACGGAGAGGCGGGCGCGTGAGGATGGAACGCGAACAGCTTGAGCTCTTTGCCGAGCTTTCGATGGTCTCGCTTTTTGGCTTCCTCGAGCTGCTTGAGGTGTGCGCGTAAGGCTTTCGGTGATGCGAACGCGGTACCGTAGATCCGCTGGAGCATCGGGTTCCGCTCGTCCCCGCGCCAGTAGGCACCAGCCACGCTCGTGAGCTTCACCGCTTTGAGAAAACCGGTCGATGGGACGTGCGGACCCTCGCAAAGGTCTACCCATTCTCCGTGCCGGTAGAGCGAGATGGGATCATGAAGGCGCTCGAGGTGCTCGAGCTTGAAGCGTTCGTCCAGCGATTGCAGCAGGGCGCGAGCTTCGCCACGGCTCACCACCTCTCGTCGAAACGGGCTGTCGGCTTCGATGATCTCGGCCATTTTCGCTTCGATGGCGCGGAGGTCTTCTTCCGAGAAGCTCCCGTCGGGCCGGGCGTAGTCATAATAGAAGCCGTCCTCGGTAGCAGGGCCGAACGCAACCTTGGTGCCAGGGAACAGACGCTGCACCGCATCGGCCATGACGTGGGCGCTCGAATGACGAATGATGGCCAGAGCATCGGGGTCGTGCGCTGCGATGGGCGTGACCTCCCCGGCCCCTTCCGGAATCGGCGTGTGCAGATCGTACACCGTTCCATTCACTCGGGCCGCCACCGTGTCGCTGCGAAGCTCGCCGCGCTCTTCGAGCACGAGGCGCGCCGTACGCGCTGTCTCTTCGTTCATCATCGGTCAGTGGACCGAAAGTTGTCGCGCGAGCTCAAGACCAGCTATCTCCGTGGTGGGCACCCAAGTAGGCCCACGGGGTTAGCTCACGGCGTCGAGACATGCAACTTGCAGAGTGGCGCGCCGCGGGGCCGTGGCGCGGCTTGTGCGTCCGGGCGGGGGAGCCTAGAACGCTGCGGTGATGGGAGTGGGAGAGAAGCTCAAGGGCGCCTTCGACGCGATCGTGCCGGAGCCCCGGCCGGATCTGAGCTTGGTCGTGCCAGGCCTCAACGAAGCCGAGAGCCTTCCCTTGCTGGCAGCTCAGGTCGACGAGGCATTGGGACCCCAGGCTTCATACGAGTTGATTTTCGTCGACGACGGGAGCACCGACGACACTTGGAAGGTCATCGAGGAGCTGCATGAGAGCAATCCTGCGGTGCGAGGCATTCGGCTGCGAAGCAACTTCGGCAAGGCCATGGCGTTGGCGGCCGGGTTCGAACGCGCCAGGGCAGAAATCGTGGTGATGATGGATGCAGACCTTCAGGACGACCCGGCGGACCTGCCGAGGATGATCGAAAAGATCAAAGACGGCCTCGATGTCGTGGTCGGGTGGAAAGTCGAAAGGCACGACCCGCTCAACCGCCGGATCTTCTCCCGCATCTTCAACACGACTGTCGGCGTCGTGACCGGGGTTCGCCTCCACGACATGAACTGCGGCTTCAAGGCGTATCGGCGTGAGGTGTTACAGGCGATTCCGATTTACGGCGACCTGTTTCGCTTCATTCCCGTGCTGGCGTCGTGGCAGGGGTTCAGCGTGGGGGAGATTCCGGTGAACCACCGAGCACGGCAGTTCGGCCGATCGCGGTACGGCCTCGAGCGAATTCTTCGCGGGTTTTTCGATCTGTTGAGCGTCTCGTTCCTGACCAGGTACTCGCGCAAGCCGATGCACCTCTTCGGTTTGTTCGGTCTTCTGTTCACTTTCCTCGGCGTGCTCATTTGCGCGTACTTGTCGATCCTCTGGTTCCAGGGGGAGCCCATCGGCTCTCGGCCGCTGCTCCTGCTGGGCGTGCTTCTCATTCTGGTCGGCGCACAGTCGTTTTCGATTGGCCTGCTGGGAGAGTTCATGACCTTCCAGTACCAGCATAGGGCCGAGCCCGAGCATCTCCCGGTGCGCGAGGTCATCGGCGATCCTCGGTAGGGGCGGCCCGAAGGTGACGGTTCAGGTTGATCCAGACTATCGTGTGGTCGTGGCGATCACGAAGCCGGGGCTGTCGTAGCCGTGCGCGTCTGCATGTTTGGCACTTATGAGGCTCGGTACGATCGCAATCAGGTGCTGATGCGCGGCTTGCGCGAGGCCGGTGTGGAGGTGCTCGAGTGCCACCTGCCGGTTTGGGAGACCATGCGTTACAAGACGAACGCACTCAGTGGGCTTGCACAATACGTCGCGGTGTTGGCCAAGCTCGGCCTCGCCTATACGCGACTCTGTTTTCGCTATCTGGCTGCCCCGCCCCACGATATCGTCTTGGTAGGCTATCTCGGCCACTTCGATGTGTTCCCGGCCCGCCTACTTAGTTGGTTGCGCCGCAAGCCCTTGGTCTTCGACGCCTTCATTTCCCTGTACGACACATCGGTGGAGGACCGCAAGGTGTTCGAGCGCGCCAGCGCAGGTGCCACGCTCCTCCGGCTCATCGACAGGTGGTCGTGCAAGCTCGCAGATCTGGTGTTGCTCGACACCAACCAACACATCGAATACTTCTGTAGGGAATTCGACCTCGATCCGTCGAAGTTCCAGCGGGTGCTCGTCGGTGCGGACCCGGCCTACGCGACGGAGCAGCCGGCACTGCGCGACCGGAACCGGTTCGTGGTACTCCACTACAGCAAGTTCGCACCGTTGCATGGAATGCCCTACATCCTCGACGCAGCGAACCTGCTGCGCGACGATCGGGAGATCGTGCTGAAAATCGTCGGCGGCGGCCAGACCTTCGACGCAAGCAAGGCGTACGCCGAGCGGATGGGTCTCGACAATCTCGAGCTCATTCCTTGGCTCGAGCCGGAGCAGCTGCCCCAGGCCATTCGGGAGGCGCACGTCTGCCTCGGTATTTTCGGTGACACGCCCAAGGCACAGCGCGTGATTCCGAACAAGGTCTACCAGTGCCTGGCCGCGGGGGCCGCAGTGATCACCGGTCGATCGCCGGCAGCCGAAGAGCTGCTAGTCGACCACGAGCACGCTTTGCTCTGCACCATGGGGAACGGTCAGGCGATCGCGAGTGCGATTCTCGAGCTGAAGCGATCCCCCGCACTGCGGCAGCGCCTCGGTGAGAACGGCGCCAAGCTCTTTCGCGAGCGTTGCACGCCGCGGATTCTGGTGGAGACCGAGCTGCTGCCCCGGCTGCAGAAGCTGGTGTCGTCCAACTAGCGAATCGTCGAGATCGATCGCTACGCCCCGTCTCACGCGGCGCTCGTCTTGCTGTCGACGGCGCCGCCACGCCGCTGGCTCCAACCGAACATGAAGACAGGCGCGATGATGAGGAAGTTCAAGGCCCGCCAGATCAACGCGGCCGCCAGCGCATCGGCAGTCCCGATGCCCGTTCGGCTGAGCGCCAACACGTAAACGGACTCCCAGTAGCCGAGCCCCATGACGCTGCCGGGGATGAGCGAGGTGAGGCTGACCATCGCCTGGATGGCGGTCCCGGTGACTGGGCTCAAGCTTCTGCCGACGGCCTCCATCAGCAGTGTGAGGATCAGGCCGTGCAGGACGGCGCGCAGACCCGTAATCACCACGTTCGCCGCGACGGCGCCCCGCCGACGTTGGGTCACCAGATGAAACGTCTCGGGTAGCTCCCGCAGCCGATCGATCCAGCGGGCCGGCAGGGCCTTGCGCGCGAGCCGCCGAGCCGACCCCGATCGAATGATGATCAGAACCCCGCCGAGCGCCGCAACGCCAAACCCACCAGCGAGGAGGCCTGCCAACGGGTCGACGAGCAATCCGAGACCGAGCGCGCCCAAGATGGTGATCCACGAGAGTGAGACGAGCTTGTCCACCAAGACCACCGCCCCCGCCTGCGGTACGGAAAGATGAGGGCGCCAGAATACGGGCAAAGAAAACTCGGAAACGCGTCCAAAGAAGAAGCCCATGACCCAGGCGAGGCAGAAGCCCTTCATGCCGGCCCCCCACGGGAGCTCCTCCGTGACTGCTCGGCCGACGACCGTCACCCCGACGGCAGCCAGGAATACGGACAGCAGGCCCAACGAGGTCGCGAGGGCCAGGGGGATCGGAAGCGCGCTCTCGATCACCTTCCACGATTCACCGACGTCGCTGAACCAAGCGACCGCTGCGACGATCGCCAGGCCCCACAGGAGCTTCAGGCCCAGGACGAGGAGTCGCTTCTTCATGTTTCTGAGACTTCCTCAGTCCTTGAAGCGAAACAGCTGGACCGTTCCCTCGGAGCCGATCAGATTCACCTTTCCCGCGGCGACCCTGTCTCGATGGTGGTTCTTCGCCCAGCCTTGCAGGTCTCGCGTGTCGAGCAACAGATACTCGGTCGGCCCCGTGTGTCGGTAGTCCCAGACCTCTGCGCGATTGCTCACGTGCGGCGCGACCCGGCTGGTGGCGATGACCGAAGCGTCTAGAGGGATCTGCTCGATGAGCGCGCGGAACTTCTGGTAGTTCTCCACTTGCGCAGCCGACAACGTGCGCGGGATCCGGGCCCATCCACCCCGAAAGGAAGCATTGGGCATGACGCCGCCGAACTTCCAGCTCATCAGTAGACTCGAGGCCAACACGCTTGCGAGCAGCACCGTGACGAGCTGAGATTTGGCGAGTCCCATGCGTTTGGCCAAATCGCCGTCCCTGAGACAGCGCAAGCCAATCGGCGTGGTCGCGATCAGCACCGGAAAGAGCACGACCGAGTACTGGAAGTGCGTCGAGAAGACCGCTTCACGAGTCGCCAGTAGAATGTAAAAGAGTCCGAAAGCGGCCGCGAATCGCCAATGTTTGGCAAAAACCGGCAGAAACATGAGTGGGAGCAGAAGCTCGAGCAGGAAGACCAGCTTCGCTTCACGCAGTGCAAGCTCGATGGCGAATGCGGGGTTGGTGAGAAGAGAAATCACGAGATCCCCGAGGCCGAGCTTGTGTGGGATCATGTCCTCGTAGTACCAGGCAAAGCCGTATTGACCGCCGAGGGGATCCACGGCGCCCATGATGAAGGTCTTGATCGCGATGAAGTAGAGACCGGCTATCCCGATCGTGATCCACCCGGTGCGCACAAGCCGTGGCTCTCGGGTGAGGATTCCGGCAAATGCCACGCACGCAATCGCCAGGGGCGCATCCTCTCGAATCAACAGCACGAAGGGCAAGAGGATGAAGAAGGCGCGCAAATGGCCCGCCGTGAGCAGATACAACATCCAGAGCAGCGGCATCGCAAGCAGAGTCAAGGAGTGGAATTCGTAGAGGTTCGCGCCGTGCAGAGCCGGATAGAGAGCCCACGCGAGGGCCATGACGATGCCTGCCCCTACCGAGCCGAGGTGATGCCGCCCGAGCAGATAGGCCGGTATCACTCCCAAGCCACACCAGATCGACTGAAGCACCAAGATCAACTCTGCCCGGGGATAGATGTAGTAGAGCGGCGAGAGCAGAACCAGGATCGCGTCGAAATGAGCGTTCGCGTGATTGTTCGTCGGGATGAAATTGCTGCCGAGGAAGTTCCCGTGGCTCGAGTGGTAGAAGATGTTGTCGTAGATTGCGAGATCGAGAAGACGCGTCTGAAACGCATGGTGGTTGTTGATCGCGAGGTGCGAAAACCACACGCTGTAGGCCACGAACAATCCGCCGACCACGATGAACGCTCCGACGCTGCGACGGCCTGCCGTCCACCCCGACGCCTCCGTGGCGGGGGCACGGCGAAACACCTCCCAGCCGAACGCGACAGTAGGCATCAGGCAGACGGTTGCGCACGCGATGAAGAACATCGTATGGATTGGTCGTGAGGACTCGACTCCTGGGAGGGTGAGCGCCGCCAAGAAGGGACCAGCGAGGGAGAAGGCAAAGAAGCGGTTGAAGCGCACAGCCCGCTCCTCCACCCGCCAGTCCCCATACACGGCACGGCCGACGCAGAGAAATCCGAACATCAGGAGCGCGATCAACCCCGCTGAGCCGAGAACATAGAAGAGCTGATGAAACCGCTCAGCCCGGTCCAGGTCATTCTTGCCGAACGCGGCAACTCGATCGGGATGGGTCAGCGGCCAAATCGCGGCGGCCCACGCAATCGCGTAGAGGACCGGCCAGAGCAACGCGCGTGTCGAGAAGCGGACGACCCGCAGCACCCAACCATCGACCCGGGCCAACATCTTGCGCCGATCTCGCATCTAGAGTCGCTCGGCCTCTACCGTTTCACGGCCCCGCGCCACCGCGCCAGCCCCGCGTCCCTCGTCGAAAACAACAGCGGTGAAGGGTCAGACAAGGGCAAGAATGGCCTCCCCGGAGGCCTTTCTGACACATGGTGCGCCGATCGCAACCCTCGCCGGGGCCGTCCTCAGCGATCCGAACGCCACGGTTCGCGAAGCGGGGGCGGACGGCTGGATTCTCAACGGGCAGCAGTGGGGACGCACCGTCGGGCTCGTTTCATCGGCGTTTTGGCGCACTGCGCGTCTCAGCGCAGTTCCGGAGCAGCATCAGGCGTGCCAACGCAGAGCGGGCGGCGTTTGAGTCAGATCTATTCGCGGTCTGCTCAACCGCTGACGCAGGAATTGCATGGCATCAGAGGTCTCTGCAGGAACTGCGGAATAGATGATTTTTCACCCGGTTACCGGGCCACACTGCAATCCGATCCCTTCGCCGCACGCCGTTGCTCTCGGAAGTCTCGGGCACGCTTCCTTTGTGTGAGCTTGTCGGCTCCCAGCGCCTCGAAGGTTTGCCCGCCGTGACGGGCTTTGCCATTGCTTGGCACGTCTGATGCATGGTGTTTGTCCTGTCTGCGAACGCCAACGGAGGTGTGTATGCGAGATTCAATCAAGATCTTCGGCCTGGCAGTGTGTGCGCTTGCCGCAGCTGCATGCGGACGGTAGCAAGCGATCCCGGCGCGGAGTTCACACTGCAAGGCGTGCCTAACGGCGATGTCTTCTTCACTACTTCGGCGAGCGGACATTGGGGCATGATCGACTACTACGTGGTACCCAAAGAGACAGGAGACGACGTCTATCTCGGCGTCATCCCAGAGGAAGAGATTGCCCTTTACGAATCGGAGCTCTCCCGCACCATCAGCGACAACGACAGCATCGTGGTGATCGTCTTCTATCAAGGTGCCCAAGGCGGAGAGACTGGCACGATTAGCGTGGGCAGTGACGACCCGTTCACCTTCGATCCCGATGATCCCGAATGCCTTCCCGAGCTTCAGCCGGGAATCATCGTCGATCAGGGCGGATTTGGAGAGCTGATCTTCACGGGTGTCAACCCTGCCGATGGACCCATCACGGCCACCGTAACTGGGGTTGCCGGAGTCACCGACTGCGAGGTCGACGAGTCTCAGAATACGACCTACCCGCTCTTGGCCAAGTCGTTCACGATCATCTACGCGGTTTGCACGGCGTTATAGGCCGCCACGCCGCGAAGACGAGCGATGTCGCATGAAGCCAGTCCCTTAGTAGGCACGGTCGGAATTGAACCGACGGTGTCGGCATCGCCAAGCTGGCTGAGTACGTTCGGGGACTTGTTCGTGGCTGCTAAGACCGCGTACCCAATCACTCCGCGTGGCGGCGTTCCTTGGAGTTGACCTGGTTCCGCGCCCTCCCCGCAGCGCGCACCCCTTGCGCCCACCGCCCCGACAGACGCAGGACTTGCGGTCACGGTTTTGTGAGACCCGCCCCAAAGCCATTAGATCTGCGCTGGCACACCGTATGCACTGACATGGCTCGACTTGGTGGCGCCCCGGTGGGGAGCACTGAAACCCGGGAGGTTATGGTGCGTTGCGCATTCAGATTGGTATGCGTGGTGGCGATGGTGGCTTTGCCTACAACCGCGAACGCACACGTTGGTGAGGCAGATCCGACGAGCGCTCCGTTGGTTGTCCATAGCTTCCTTCCGCCACAGCTCATGTTGCGGGCGAGCTATTACCTATACCTCGAGGACAAAGGCCTCACATCTGACCAGACCGAGGCCAAGGCGCAAGAGCCCAAGAGCGCACAAGCGGATGAGGAAGTGGCAACCTCCGAGTCGAACCTAGAGGAACCTGTGTCTTCCCCTGCACCAGGGACTGAAGTGCCTGACATCGACACCCTCAGTCAGAGAGCCATTGAGCATTACGAGATCCAGAGTGAAGAAACGAAGAAGCTCGAGCGTAGGAGGCGAAGAGGTCTCACGATCGGGGTCCCCATTGTAGTTGCCGCCTTTTTCGGGGCCGTGGTCGTCGTAGCGGTCGGCACGTCAGATGCCCGTTAGAGGCTTCGACTAGCCGGGCAGTGCACGTTGTGCGACCTCGGGGCGTTTGAGGTGCAGCCGTAACCTGAGTCCGTCCAGCGATCCGAGTTCCACGCCATGGTAGGTCGCGGTGCACGAAGAAGTCACCGCGCTGACTTGATGCGAACCCGTTGCGCCTCCCCCCGGCCGAGACGCAGAACTTGCAGTCACGGTTCTGTAATACCGCCCAGAATCCGGCAGATCTGCGCTGGCACACGGCATGCATTGACGCCCGTCGTTTCATTGCACCCTGTGTCATGCGTTATCTATTCGGATTTCTATGCGTCTGCGGGCTGGGCGTGGTGCCAATGGTTGGGTGCGGTGAGACCACGGGAGATGGTGGCAGTGGTGGTTCTGCTGGGACCGGCGGCTCGGGAGGCGACGGCGGTTCGGGAGCGGCGGGCGGCCGTGAAATCGGGGATCAGTTTCCTGCGATCGACACGTTGGTGCTCACACTCAACAGGGTGTACGACGACGGCGATCAACGGGGTGACGAACAGTACACGTTCCAGGTTGCCGAGCTGACGGTCACGCACGAGTGGTTGCGGAGTTCCGTTCCACCCGAGTCGCTTCCCCCTCCGACCCGCAAAGCGATGGACCAGCTCGTGAGTGTCGTACGGGGCGTTTCCTACCGCATCAATGAGGATTGCGGGATGTGGGCGGTGGATTATGTACCATTTCCGCCGATGCTGTCTGTCGTGCACGCACAAGACCGTTTGGTCCTGAGTGTGAGCGACAGCAAATGTGCTGACAACGACCACAGCTTTGTGGGACCGGTTATGAGCTGCCCGGATTTCGAGAAGGTCTTCACTGCCATTCGCGAGATCGTACCCGAGGTCGAGTCGGAAACATGCGCCGACTACTGGTGATCGGCTTTACTCGCCCAAAGCGTCGCCGGAGCGTTGCCACACCGCCGAGCGGCCCAGAGGTGGGTGAGCCTGAGGGGCAGCCGTGAACAGAGGAGGACGAAGAGGCCGTGGCCGCGCTTGCGGGGCTCGGTGCTCGACGTCGCCGAAGGGGAAGACTGGTGATGCCCGACCGGTTGACCTGCTTCTGTGAATGGGGACTCGTTGATGGCGACACCGCGATGCCAACTTCATCGCTGCGCTGAACGAAGACGGACAGGACGTCGCTCAAGACTTTCCCGACGCTTGGCAGGCCGCCGATTCGGAGCTGGACCTAGGTCGGCGCTTCACCATCTTCCAACCAGGTAGCGCACGTTTTGCGCCCTGTTACCCGAAACGCAGAACTTGCGTTCACGGGTAAGTGCTCGCTGTCCCACGGGTTGATCGAAGTGCGAAAGCGCGGAGCGCGGGATTTTCGAGGGATCAACCGAGCTGATGAGGGAGCGGGATCGACCGACCGCCGATGGCTTCGAGCGCGGCGAGCTTGAGATAGAGCTCCGGGTCGACCCGGTTGAGCTTCGCGCTCTCGACGAGCGAGTACATCATGGCGGCCACTTTCGTGCCGCGCTCAGAGCGAGAGCCGAAATGATTCTTTCTTCCGAGGACAACGCCGCGTAGAGCGCGCTCGGTACGGTTGTTGTCGAGCGGCACGTCGGGGTCGGTCAAGAAGACCCGGAGGCCGTCGAAGTGCTTGCCCAGGTATGCAATCGCTTTTCCGAGCGGACTTTGCGGAAGCGCTCGTTGCTGAAGCGCCCACCGGTGAATCTCTTGCACCACGGGTCCTGCACGCTGTTGTCGAATACAAAGGCGCACGTCCGGGGGCTCGTCTTCGATCTCGCGTTCGATGCGATAAAGCTCAGAGATAAGGGCGATGGCCTCTTCGCTTGGCTTCGGAAAACTGTCTTCAATCTCCACGAACTTTCTTCGCGCGTGCGCCCAGCAATGCGCGAGCTTGAAACCGTGACGCCGTTTCGCGAGCGCCTGGTACGCGCTATAGCCGTCGCACATCACCGTGCCCGCGAAGTCTTTCAAGAGCTGCTCCGCCGCTTCCGCGCCGCGGCTTGGATGAAGCTGATAGAGCACCGCGTCGGGCGCGCTCAGCGCCCACACCTGCCAGCGCTTGGTATTCGTCACCGCGTTTTGCCCCATCAGCCGCCACGTCGTCTCGTCCGCGCCGACCACCGGGTGACTCAACACGTGGCTGTGCAGTGCCTGATAGGCCGGCTCCAAGTGTGCCGATAGCACAAAGAGCTGATCCCACAGCGTCTGCGAATCGATGCTCAATCCTTGACGGCGCAGCTGCACCACCTGCCGCTGCAGTGGCAAGTGGTCGGCGTACTTTCCGACCGCGACCGCCGTCGCGAAACCGATCGAGTAGCGGCCCGACTTCTGGAGTTTGGGCGGGCCTTCGGCCGTCTCGATGCAGCCGCAGTCGCACCGGTATTTCTGCCGCTTGTGCTTCACCACGACGAAGCGGCGCTCGACGACATCGACCTCTTCCGCTTCTTCAAACTGACCGGCGAACTCCTGGAGCTGCGCTCCGCACTTCGGGCACATCTCATCGGCCTCATCAAGAGTGTGCACCTGCGCGATGCGCGGGAGCTCGGCCTGCTCGCGAGGGCCGTGCCCCGTCTGGGCTTGCTTCTGCTCGGCGCGGCGTGCTGCGCGATTGCGCTTTTCGCTCTTGTCGCCGAAGAGCGCTTGATTGCGGACGCTCAGCTGCTGCTCGAGCTCGGCGATCCGCATCTGCAGCGTCCCCGGGTCGCGTCCTTCGAGCGCATCGATGCGGGCTTGAAGCGAAAGCACCTTGTCGATGAGCTTTTTGTTTTCCGCTTCGAGCAGCGTGGCGGCTTGATGCAGGCGCTCGGGGTCGCGCTTGAGGTCGGCCAACGTCGGCACGCTCGGTGCCTTAACATAGGGCCGACGCGATTAAAAGAAAAAACCTCAGCGCGTCATTCGACTCGACAAATCCCGGTGCTTCAAGAGCGGCGGGCTCAACGCAAATCTTCCCACGCGCTCGCTTCCTTCGAGCAAGAGCGCGCACTCGCTCGGAGTGAGCTCGAGCCCGCCGTCCCGCTTCTTGTGATAGAGCGGCGCGAACCGACCACGCTCCAGGCGCTTGGCCCACACGATGAGCCCGGTCCCGTCGAAGTGAAGGAGCTTGATGCGCTTGCGATCTTTACTGATGAACACGAACAGGTCCCCGCTCAGCACCTCTCGGTGCATCTCTTCGCTCACCAACGCGCTCAGCGTATTGAACGACTTGCGCATATCGGTCGGCTCGGTGTGCACCCAGACCTGAAGCGCTCGACTCAGTCCGAACAACAGAGTGCCCCGAACAGCTCGACGACCTGCGCGATGCTCAGCGCCTCGATGCGTGTCCCTGCCGGGCCGTGCACGGTGAGCTCGGGCCGCGCGGCGCGCTTCACCACGATGCGCGCGAACTTCGGCTCACGGCTTGCGCGACACCAGCGCATCAACGTCTCCGCCTTCACCCCCAGCGCCGACGCGATCGACTTGTAGCGCTTTCCTGATGCGTGCTCCGCCTTCGCGAACGCGACCGCTTCGGCTCGCAGCTCTTCGGGTACCCGCCTGCGGCTGTCGCGGCGGCTCACCAACTTCAATCGCAGCGCTTCGGCGCGATCCTCGGTCTCTGCCATGTGCTCATCGTCGCGCCGAGCCGCGAACCCGCCTAGACGGGCAACAGCGAGCACTTACGTTCACGGTACTCCAGAGTGGGCTGTGATCAGCGCGGATTTCGCTTGGCACGGCTGATGCACCTCGCATTTGCGTTGGTAGGACTCAGTTCTGGAAGCCTGGCGGTGGGTCATGCGTTGCTTACATGGGTTTCTGTGTATCTGTGCGCTGCGCTTCCTACCCGTGGTTGGGTGCGGCGCCGATCCGAGGGGTTTCTTGGTGGTCGTCGAGAGCTCCCTCTACGAGCCGCTACAAGCAAGCCTGGATCAATACGCGCAATCGGTGCGAAGCGAAGGCTTTGAGGTTTACATGGAACCCTGGAGCCCCCCGGGGACCGTCGACGATCTCAAGGCCTTGTTGTTCGACCAGGTCGACCATCATCACATCGAAGGTGCGCTCCTCATCGGCGACTTGCCCACCGCGTGGTACGAAATGATCGACGAGGGACAGAGCATCTACGACCCATTCCCGATCGAACTCTATCTCGAAGACCGCGATGCGGTGTGGACCGACGAAGACGACAATGGCCTCCTCGACCATCATTCCGAGCTCAATCTCGATATCTATACATCGCGCCTCAACGGAACGGTGGAACAGCTCGAGAAATATTTCGCGCGTGCGAAGCGCTACCGCGAGGATGGTCCACTGGTCGATGTGTCAGCCTTCATCTTCCTCGATGACGACTGGGCCAGAACGAACACGACGGACACATTTTACCTGAACAAGCTCTATAGCTCGGTCGAAGTCATCCAGGACGCGGCAGACAGCACACGTGACAACTATCTCGCTAGGCTCACGGGTCGCGGTGCGGAGCTCGTCTACCAGGTGATTCACGGGAGCTCGCTTGCACTCACATTCGACGAGCTCGACGAACAGGGTGGGAAAAACCACACCCAATTGCTGCTGACCGAAATCCCCAGGTACAACTTCAAAGCGTCATTCTACATCGTCGGTAACTGCACGGCTGCGAGGTATACGGGTCCCAACCTGGCCGAGGCTTACACCGTTGCGACCGACTACGGGCTTGCGATCGTCGGCTCCACCAAAGTAGGGCAAATGCTAAACCCGCGCGTCTTCAATGAAGCCTTGGCTCTCGGCCGCGGCTGGGGCGAAGCCTATAAGGAATGGTACAACGAGGAAGGCAAGCGCAGCGACGAGTATCAACTGGGCACGGTCCTCATGGGGGATCCACTGTTACGCCTCACGGGGGACCTGACGCCAGCTGCAGCCGACTTCGTTGACTCAACCCCAACGACTGCCGAGGGGCCGGACGTTCTGCCGGAAGAGAAAATCGTCGAGAATTGCAGCTGCAACTCGGCGCTCGACACGTTTGAGGAGTACCGAGCTGCCCATCCGGAGTTCTTCGATGACTGAGCTCCGCAAGGCGTCGGGGAGGACGGTGTTGATGCATTATCTTCTCGGATTTCTCGTGCTGATCGCGCTCAGCGCGGTTTCCTTAGTTGGGTGCAACGACGAAAGTGCAACCGGCGGCTCAGGGGGAACCGGGGGCACGGGCGGCGTGAGCACCTCCACGAGGATCGTCGTGATCAGAGGATACAACCCGCAGAAGGGCTTCACGGGAGAGCTCGAAGGGGCGAAGATCTGCGAGACCGATACCGACCACTGTGTACTGACCAACGACAACGGGCGGGCCACCGTGCGGGTGCCCATTGATCGGGAGTTCAGCTTCACGGTGGAAAAGGAAGGCTATGCTTCGTTCTTGCTGTCAGGCTTCATGCCGGCAGACCCCGAGATATTCCGTTTTTTCGGTATGGGCGAATATCCGCGCATAGCCCACCAGCATGAGCTCGTGATGTCACCGTACCCAATGGAGGGCACCGGTTCCATCAACATCGCCTTCGATCCCATGTTTTCGACGATACCGACCGGTTGCGTTGGTACCGCAGGGATAACACTCGGTCTTGGCGATGCGGCAGGCAAGGTATATTACTACGACGAGCAAGCGGATTGGCGCGCCGACCTCACCGCGACGACCTGTTGGGGATATGGCGGCTTCACCGAGGTCAGCCCCGGTGAGGTCCAGATCGAAATCGGTGGAAACGCCGAGCGTTGCGTCGTATTTTCAGGTTGGCCGGGCAAGGTTGAAAACAGCGTCAGAACGCCGATCCGCGCCGGCTACGTCAGTTGGCTGCACCTCTCCTGCGACGTTCCAGAATAGAGCGGGGCTGAGCTTCGCCCGACGCCGAGTGCGCGAAGCACACGAGATGTCTTGCTTCCTGGCGGTGTCGCCAGCGACGGCGTCGATCGCGCTCGCCACCGATCGCAAACCAGGGGACGGCGCGATGCCGTTTCCCTTAGTAGGCACGGGCAGGATTGAACTGCCGACCCCTACCGTGTCAAGAAGTCGTGTGGATCCGCCGTCCCCGAGTCTGCTTACCGAAAACGAAGATGCGGAAGGGTCAAACACGGTCAAGAGGGGCACCGACGGGAGCCATTCGGCACACGGTGTGTCGATTGCAAGGCTCGCTCGCGACGTCCTCAGCGACCCCGCCGCCACCGTTCGAGAGGCGGCTCTGGCTGGCTGGGTCTTGCATGAGCTCGAGAAGCGAGATGATGATTGAGTTGGCCATCCTGGTCGACCGGACATGTTCAGCGCGAGCAGTAGCAGCTCGGCACCGTGGCTCGTATACTCAAGTGTCATGACATCGGCGACCAAGAAGATCCTAGAAGAAGCCCTCGCCCTTCCAGAGGAAGAACGCGCGGCATTGGTCAGCGCCCTGAACGAAAGCTTGGAGACGCCCGCTGATGATCTGAGCCCCGAGTGGAAGGCCGAAATCGCCCGGCGCATCGAGGCCGTGGAGCGGGGCGAGTCCCGCCTCATCCCCTGGGACGAGGTGGAAGCAAGGATCCGAGAGACGCTGCGAAGGATCTGATGCGCCTGCCTTTCGAGGCGGATGCCGCCGACGAGCTCGAGGCGATAGCAAGCTGGTACGAGCGCCAGCGACCCGGCTACGGTGCGCTATTCGTTTCGGAGCTCCGAGTGTGTGTCGAACGGGCAGCCCAGTTCCCGAAGAGCGGCCTGCGGGTCCCGGACCTCGACCCTGCGCGCCACGTACGTCGTTTCGCAATGAACCGCTTCCCGTATTTGGTCGTGACAGCGATCGTTGGCGGTCGCCGTGCGGTGATCGCTCTAGCCCATACCAGTCGCCAGCCGAGCTATTGGCGCGACCGCCTTCCTTAGCCTAGCACGAGGGCCGACGAGCTCGCCCGGGACGTCGCGGAGCCTCCGTGGTAGGCTGCTGGGCGGGCAGGCTCGATTGGAAGTCGACATGGGACGAGTCATTCTTCTGAGCCTCCTCGTGATGCTGATGGCGTGCTCCGACACGACCGCGGACGGAAGCGGGACTTTGGTCGCGTATTCGTTCTACTCGATGACTGCCGACGGCGACCGCACTAGTCTGAGTGTCATGGAACCTCCCAACGTCTACTGTCTGTCGGTCGACCTTGCGGTCGACGCGCCGGGGCAGTGGAAGCGGTACGCACTCGCACCCGAGCGCCACGACCGACTTGTGGCTCTTGTGGACGACCTTGGACTGGTCGATCGATATCGAGTCGATGCGCAGCCACCGGGCAGCGTACGAGAGTGCATTCAGGGCACCTCGGTTTGCTACGAGCCCGGCATCGTCCTCTCGACTGGACCGTTGTCAATGCTCGGGGATGCGGCCTACGTGCTCCACATTCCGCCAGAGACGGATGCGGCCTGGACAGAGGAAACCTCACGCATGGCGGAGGAGTATGGAATGGCTTTGGATGAATGCATCAACCTGGGCATTCCCATCGATATGCCGGGACACAACAACTGAGTGTCTGACGCGGTAGCCTTCGCGACATTTCGCTACGCTTACTGACGCAAAATAGATCATTCTGCTCTTCTCTGCTTCACACTGAATCCTTCTGCGCAAAAGTAGTCTGGTCTGCCTCACCGTGCGGCAGATTGCGTGATTACTCGGCAATAGGAGTCGCTTTGCTTCAGAGTTGCGCAGCAAGTTCCAAAGTTCTTCATCATGCGTCAAAAGGAGCTGGACTTCGTTCGGGCAAGGTGGAGTTTTGTCTGCCAACAAAACTGCAAGGCTCTCGCGTCGGGCCGTCGTCCCGAGCTCGGCCGTGAGGGGCCCGCTCAACGCCTTCGGCTTATTCGCACGTGGATACCCTACCGAGATCGAGGAATTCCACGATTTGCTGTGCCTCCGCGTCATCGACCCCGAAGCCGAACCGGTAGGTCTTGGTGCCATGGTCGAATGCGATGGTGCCGCCACGCAACCCCCAGAACTCAGCCATCATGGCATCGACCCGCTCTTGCGTGTCGCGCATGGGAAGATCTTGCGGCAGGACGCGGAGGTTCTTGATTTCCGAAACGTCGAACATCTTTGGGATGGCAAGGCCGAAGAGCTCTCGTTTCTTCGTCAGAGTTCGATCCTCGAGCTCGATGATCTCCCGACCCCCAAGGTGCCATGCCCAAACGTACAGGAAATAGACTCCTACTGCGGTCCAGACGACGAGCCAGATAGCGAGGAACACGGGCTGCGAGGGCGTGCCGTCCCGCAGGAATGACATCAGCGTAAGGGTCTCGCCGAGGGCCCAGCCCCCGAGGAAGACCGTCAGCAGAGCCCAGAGACCCCACCGGCGCTTGGGGAGAATCTCCACGCGCGTCCGGCGGCTGTTCTTGACTGCCGTGAACTGGGGTTTGTGGGGGTCGGCACTCATGGTGCTATTCTTACCAGAAGCCGAGCCCCACGATCAGAAACCCAGCCGGATAGGAGTCGCGCTCCCCGGCGAGCTCTTGCATCCATGGTCTTCTTGCGTTCCGATGCGAACAAGCCGAAGGCGTTGAGCACGGCATGCGGGGATTGAGACATCTTTGATGTCTTACAATCCCACATCTTGCCCTGCTCAACTGCATCAATGTCGTTGTATGTGGCTGAACAGTGCGCAACGGAGCGCAACAATTGGACCGATCGTGCAAGCGGTCGCGCGGACCACGCCACTTCGTGCAAGAATGGGCAACGCCACGCAACGCGCAGACGCGATTCCTATCGCCGAGGGCCAGAAAAGGGTTCCCGTGACCTCGCACACCGAAGCCTGAGCAACTTTTCGAGGGGCAAAACCGATAACAGGGTTTGCAAGATGACGGACGCTTACGCATCTCCCCTCGCCACGCCTGCCGAAGCTCGGGCGTACTTGCGCCTCAGTCGGAAGAGCTTTGATCGACATGTGCGCGGGTATCTCGTACAAATCCGGCAGGGCGGGCGCGTATTCTACGAGTGGAAGGAGCTCTACACATGGCTCGAAAACCAGAAGGCTGGTCCCTACGTAAAGACCCACGGACCGGCAACTATACGGTCAGCTTCCGGTACCAGGGTCAGCGAATCCACCGATCCACGCGTCAGAAAGACTCTCGCCAAGCTCAGGTTGAAGCGGAGAGAATCTACGCCGAGGTCGTTTCGAATGGGCGAACCGCCAAAGTAGCCCTCAAGACGATCGAGCTGCTGTTTGCCGAATGGTTGGTCGACAAGGAAGCCGAAGTGTCCGCCGACACGCTGCGCTTCTACACCGACCTGGTGTCCCGCGTCTTTCTCCCGTTCTTCGAGGCGTCGGACATCCTGACGACTTCAGCAGTCGACGATTACGTTCGACATCGCCTTCGCAAAGTCCGCCGCGACACCGTGGTTCGCGAGCTGACCGCGCTTCGATCCTTTGTGCGGTGGGCCGATCGAAGGAACTACCTGCCCGAGCCCGTCGACATCCAAGATCCGCCTCGCCATGCTCTAGGAACCCCTGTGCTCGAGAATGTCACGGTGGAGCTTTCCGCGGAGGAATGCGAGGCGCTGATCGCCGCCCTCCCCGACGAGACTCGCTACGGCCATAGGGTGAAAGCCCTGTTCACGTCGATCTGGGAGACCTCGCTTCGCATCGGCACCATGAGCCGCCTTCGCGTCCCCGAGCACTATCGCGAGGGCGCGACCGAGCTCCGCTTGACTGCCGACGTGGACAAAGCGCGATATGCGCGGAGAATCCCCCTTACGGCCCGTTCGCGGGCCCTGCTAGACGAGGCATGCCCGAACGAGGGGTTGCTGTTCGGTACCTACGACTACCGGCGCACGCTCCGCGCGGCGGCGAAGAAGGCAGGCATCTCGACGAGGAGCGCCGCAAGCACCTGAGCGCCCATGACATCCGGCACGCAGCGATCACGCACGCCCAAGAGGTGTCGCAGAACATCGCGGGCGCCGCGTACATGGCCGGGCACCGAAGGACGGCAACCACGGCGGCCTACACCCATCCCGGCTTCGCCGCCGGTCTCGCGATTCAAGGTGCTCGTTTCGGCTTTCGACACACCAAACGACACACCGACGGGTCGCGAGGGAACTCCGAAGCTCAGCAATCCCCTGGTAGGCACGGGCGGGATTGAACCGCCGACCCCTACCGTGTCAAGGTAGTGCTCTCCCACTGAGCTACGTGCCTGTGCGTTTGGTCCACCGGCGGTGGAAGCGGCGTATTAACCCTGACCCACAGGGGTGTCAACCCCTTGGAGCGGACGGCATGCGTCGTCCGCGGGACTTTGCGTGGCTTCCGGCCCGCTGATAAGCCAACCGTTCGATGAGCGCCGATCGATCGAGTGACGAGAAGCCCGCAGCGCTGCGACCTCTGCCGTCGGTGAACATGGCTCTGCTTCCGAGCGAGCTCCGCGCGCGCCGTACGCGACGACTGTGGATAGGAACCTTGGTCGGCGCCGTCGTGCTGGGCGCGCTGTTGCTGTTGATCGCTCGGACCGTGATCCCGCAGACCTGGGCATGGATGGAGGAGAGCCTCGGATACCAGAATGCCAAACTGGCAGCCGATCTCGATTCTGCCCAAACCATCGCCCCGGCACTCGCAGATGGCGGCGGCATCCAGGCAGTTCTCACGGACGAGGAGAAGCTCGCGCTCTCGCGCTCGCAACCCAACGCTCTTTACGAAACTCAGTTCGGAACCGTGCCCAGCTTTCGGGGCGCATTGCTCGAGGCCGGGCTCGAGGAGGACGAGTGTGCGGCGATCGAGCAGGCCCTGCAGCACATCGTGGACTTCCGCCGATGCCGGCCCGAACACAGGCTCATCGTCGAGCGAGGTGAGCATGCAGAGCTCAAGCGCTTCGAATATCACCCATCCGCAACGGAGTTCGTCGCGGTCACCCGAGGCGAGGACGGTGTGTTTCGAGCCGAGCAGATTCGGGTGAAAGTCGAGCGCACACCGATTGCGCGGGCTGCTTCTGTGCAAACCTCGATCGGTGATGGTTTGGTCGGGATCGGGCTTCCCGCGGGCCTCGCCACGTTTTTCGTCGAAGCCTTCGAGGGCCGGATCAATTTCGCGCTCGAAGCGCGCCAAGGTGATGTCTTTCGGATCGTCGTCGATGAGGAACGGGTAGACGGCGAGTTCCTGCGTTATGGACGGGTTCATGCGCTCGAGTACGACGGCCAGCGCACCGGCAAGGTCCAGGCATTCTACTACGAAACTGGCAACGCACCCGGGCAGTTCTACGACGACACTGGCAGAGCGATGCAAGGCGGCTGGTTGCGCACTCCGCTTCGCTATGATCGCATATCCTCTCGGTTCAACCCGCGTCGCTTTCATCCGATCCTCAGGAGAACGGTTCCTCACCTCGGAATCGACTACGCTGCGGCGACGGGAACGCCGGTCTGGGCGGCCTCCGACGGCCGTGTGGTGTTCGCAGGGCGAAAAGGCCCCAACGGAAACCTGGTAATCATCCGCCACAGCGCTGGATTCGAAACGGCCTACGCGCATCTCTATCGCATCAGAGGAGGCATTCGCCCTGGCAAGTTCGTCAAGCAGCGCGAGCTGATTGGATTCGTGGGATCGACGGGCCGATCCACGGGTCCACACCTGCACTTCGGTCTGAAGAAGTACAGCCGCTTCATCGATCCACTCACCGAGCTCAACGGCCCGGGTTTACGCATGAGTGCACGCGACTTGCCATCGTACAAGAACGCCATGACCGAGCTGCAGGTGCAGATGAGCAGCATCGGCGATGCTCCGACGCTCGTCCAAGGCGCCGATGAGCCGCTCGTCGAGCAAGTGGATGAGATCATGGACTGAGGTCGCGCCCGAGGTTAGGCTGCGCGCGGTGTCGGACCGGTCCATCGCCCTAGAAGTGTTGGGGATTGCGGTTGTTGCGCTGCTGACCGTCTGGGGGATCGGGTCGTTCGGGATCTGGGATCCGTGGGAGCTGGTCGTGGCCGAGGCAGCACGCTCTTTGTCGGAAGCCGGCCATGACACTTTCGCCCACACGCCTCTGGCGACGTGGGTGATCGGCGTCGCGTTCGACACGTTCGGTGTTGGCGAATGGGCGGGTCGTCTTCCCGGAGTGGTGGCTGGTTGGCTCAGCTGCGTGTTGACCTTTCTGCTCCTCCGAACGCCCTGCGGTCCGCGCACTGGCGCGATCGCCGTCGCCGTGATCGCTTCGACCCCTGCGTTCTTGCTGAACACCCGTTTGATGATGGGCGATGCAATAGAGGTTTTCGCGCAGGCTTGGGTCGGCTTGGCCGTCATCGGCGCTTCCTCGCGCCGCGTGTCCACCGGCCGCGCTCTGACACGGTATCTCTTTCTCGTGCTCGGGATTGCCTTGAGCACGCGCGCGAGTGGGGTCCTGCTGGGACCACTGCCGCCGATTCTTGCGGTCGCGGCGTTGGGCCTCCTGTCGGAAGACGACGGACGCGGTTTCCGCGTCGATCGCTGGCTGCTGCCGGCGGGAGCGGCTCTGCTCAGCCTCGGTGTGATCAGGGCCGTGTCGCTCGACGATCCGGGGTTCAGCATCTGGCTCGGGGGAGGCGCCGTCGGAGGTAACCCGCCGACGTTCGACAAGGTCGCGGAGTTGATCTTTCACGGCTTCGCGCCCTGGAGCGCCGCGCTTCCGGTCGCAGCGATTTGGGTCCTCGTTCCTCGGCCTACGCGCACCGCCGAAGCGCAGCGCCTCGCGTGGGTTCTCGTGCTCTGGGCCGTGTTTGCGTTCGTAGCATGGACTCTTTTCGCATCGCGCTACGGAACGCCTCCTTATCTCGGGCTGGTGCCCCTCGCGGGCCTGGTGGCGATTTGGATGAGCGAGGTGAGCCGCGAGCCCGTGGCCCGGTGGTCTGCCGCCGTCGTCGTCGGCCTCTTGGCTTGCTTGTTGATCCGCGACTATACGCTCTACCCCGACAGTCCGCTTCATGCGCTTGCGATAGACGGGCTGAACGTCCCGGAGTCCTACGACGCAAAGGCGCAATGGGCGCTGTGGCTCGTGGTCGCGAGCGCGCTGCTCATGCTGACGCTGGTCAGTCACGAAGCTCTCGAAAGGCCTCGTCCACGCCGCACCGTCCAATGGCTTCGGTCTCAGTGGGTCGCTGGGTCCGCGGAGCGCACCTGGCTCCTGCTCGGCACGCTGCTCCTCGGCTTCTGCCTCTCGTTTGGCTTCATGTGTTTCGTGCTCGACCTCCGCCTCGCGTCGGTCGCAGTCCGGATCGGCCGCATCGCCTTCTTCGTGCCCTTCGTGCTGGCGGGTTTGGTGTTCGGGCTTCCGTGGATCCGGTATGCCTACGGGCGGCTGAGCAATCAACGCGCGCTTCCCGCCCTCGCGGGGGGCTTGGCGGTTGGAGCCTTCGTGGTCCTCGGGTTTCAACCTGCGCTCAGTCAGCATTTCTCTCCCAAACCCGTATACGACGCGTACACCGAGCTCACCCGCGGTCGCCACGAGCCACTGGCCTCGTATCAGCTGTCGTCGACCGCAGCGCGCTACTACACCGACACGCCGATCGAGGAGATCAACAAACAGGCCGACCTCTCGAGCTTTCTACGGGCGGGCGGTCAACGATGGGCCGTGATCCAGGCTGAACAGCTGCCATCGCTCGACCGCGCGTATCGTCGGGAGACCGGCGAGCACCTGTACGTCGCCGAGGCGGAGAGCACGCGGTTGCTCTTGCTCGCTGCAAAACCGGTCGACGGACGGCCTAACCAAAGCTTCATCGCGAGCCACGTCGTGAACGTGGTCCCAGTGATGCAGCACGTCGTGGGCGCGAGCTACGACGACCAAATCGAGCTCGTGGGATTCGACCTGCGGCTCCCCGAGGAAGACGCGGTTGGAGCCGGCCAACGTTTCGAAGTGACGTGGTACTGGCGGGTCGTCGGCAAGGCTCCACCGGGTTACGAGATCTTCGTGCACATCGATGGTCATGGGCTGCGGCTCAACGGCGACCACGTGCCCGTCGGCGGCCGGTTTCCCACGAAGTTCTGGGAAACAGGCGACGTGGTCGTCGACACCCAGCAGCTGACCGTCCCCCCCAACTATCCGAGCGGTGATTATGCGATATACGTCGGCCTGTTCAGCGGAAGTAAACGCCTCGAGGTGAAGGCCGGCTCTAACGATGGAGACAATCGGGTGAACGCCGGTGTGTTGCGCGTACGTTAGTTCGAGCGTCAATCGGCGAACAGCGACGTTACCAGCTCGAGGCCCCCAAGAAACGCCCCATCCGATGGCTCAGCAGCCGCTTGGGGCTCGGAGTGCTTCGGGACGATGCGCGATGCTCGGTCTTCTCGGGCGGCGGACCGTGATGGCGCAGCCCATCCTGCGACGGTCCTCCTCTGGGCAGGCGCCGGCAAGGGCGAGTCACCGACGCCGACCGGAACGCCGCAGAGCGTGCGCTGATCCAAGATGAAGGCCTCCTCAGACCGCAGGCACCGCATGCTGCGCGTCAGGCTGCGGCGTTCGTCGGCGCGTAGAGCCTCGAACTCGATGCCCATGCCTACCGCTCTACCGTTCCCGGGCTTCGTCCGAAGCTCCACGCGCTGGACGCGGCCAGCCACGTAAAGCGGCTCCTCCCAGTCGGGGGGATGAAAGGTCAGCGTGACCTCTGTCCCGATCTCGAGCAGCAGATCGGTTCGAATCCAGAGCCCTTCCTCGCTCAGGTCGGTGACCCGGTGGGTGATCGCCTCCCCCCAGAGCGCGGTATACACCTCGCACTCGAGGTCGACGAGCCGTCGGACCGCCCTGCGCGCCTCGCGTTTGGCCCCGAACTGGCGAGCTGCCATACGCTTGCTTGTATTCGAGCCGACCCTCGGGCGGCAAGTTACGCGTCGAGGTCGATTGCTCCATCGGTTTCGAGGATGTAGCGCGTTTGATCCCAGGCGCCTGGGGTGGCCGTCGCGCGTCCCTCCCCGACCTCGAAGATCCACAGCCCTTCCCGACCGGCATGCGTGGTGCTTCCGGCGCAGCACAACGTCAACGGGGTTTCTGGCACGCGCACGTGATAGCGCCAATGGATGTGGCCATGCACGATCACTCCCCTTCTCGCCGCGGCACTGATCGACAGGAGGTCGTCCGCATTCTCGAGCCCGTGCGCGGGGCGGTCCGGCCTGCCATTGGCGAGGCGCGGCGCATAGTGAGTTGCGATGATCACGAAACGATCGAGGAGCCGCGCATCGTCGAGAATCCGAGCCAGGGCGTCGAGCTGCCCCTCCGGGATGCGCCCGCTCGAGTAGGTGGGCTTGGGGTTCGCACGCGCGCTGTTGATTCCCACGACCGCCAGGTCCTCCGTCGGAAACCAGACTTGGGGCCACACGCCGTCAACCGCGTACTCCGGAAGCTCGGTCCTCATGAACTCGCCGAAGTGGTGGTCGAACCATCCTGCCTCGACGGTGTCCCGGAGATACAGGTCGTGATTTCCGGGCACTGCAAAGAAGCCGAGAGGGGCATGCGTGAGCGGTTCGATGACCTCGCGCGCATAGGCGATCTCGGGTTCGGTGCCGAGCGCCGTGAAGTCTCCCGTGCAGATGACCAGATCGATCCGCTGCTCCTTTGAAAACGCCACGAGCGCCTCGACCTTTCGCGCCGCCGCAGCAAACGCCTTGCGACGCCGGAATTGAAGATTCGCGAGACCAACGAGACGCTTGTTGATGAAGCTTCTCACCGGCACGCCGGGGAAGCCGTTCTCGAGATGCACGTCGCTCACGTGCAAAATTCGGGTCATGGCCACGTTGCCGGAGCCTGGAGTCCAGCCGCTTCGTCGAGCCCGAAGCGAACGTTGAGACACTGAATCGCCTGCCCGGCCGCGCCCTTGACCAAGTTGTCGATCGCGCTCATCGCGATGATCATCCCGCTACCGCTGTCCTGAACGTAAGCGACGTGCACCCGGTTGGATCCCCGTACCCAGAGGGTATCGGGATGCTGCCCCTCGTCGAGCACTTGGACGGAAGGCGACCCGGCATAGAGCTCGCGTGCGGCCTCGGTGCAGGCAGAGGCTGTCACGTCTGAGCTCCTCGGAGGCGCGTAACACGTGGCGAGAATCCCTCGAGTCATCGGTAGGAGATGAGGAACGAAAGCGATTTTCACCGGCGCCCCGGCAAGCCGGCTCAGCTCCTGCTCGATCTCGGGCCCGTGCCGATGCGTGCCCGCCTTGTAAGCGCGGACTCCCTCTGCCGCCTCGGGAAAGTGTGTTGCGCCCGAAAGGCCCCGCCCGGCTCCCGAAACGCCGCTCTTGGCATCGACGGCGATGCCATCGGTTCGCACGAGGCGATTCTTCACGAGCGGCGCAAGAGCCAGGGTTGCCGCGGTCGGGTAACAGCCGGGAACCGCGATCAGCTCCGCACTGCGGAGCGCTTCTCGGTGAAGCTCCACCAGTCCGTACACCGCTTCGGACAAACGCTCCGGAACGGGGTGCTTGCCGTACCACTTCTCGTAGACCGAGAGGTCTTGGAAGCGGAAATCGGCGGACAGGTCGAGCACCTTCTGCCCACACCGTCTCAATGCGCCGACCGCCTCCGCGCTAGCTGCGTGCGGTAGCGCGCAAAACGCGACATCTCCCTGCTTGGCGATGGCGTCAGGGTCGAAGGGCTGCACTGTCGCATCGACGATTCCGCGAAGGCTCGGGAGAACGTCAGCCACCTTCTCGCCGGCCGTCGTATTGCCGACGATCGAGACGAGCTCCAACGACGGATGCCCAAGCACCAGACGCACGAGCTCCGCTCCGGTGTAACCGGTGCCTCCCACGACGACTGCGCGTATGGTCTTCGAGGTCATGTGCTTCCCTCCATCCTGATACTGACATGAACGGTGTCCACGGCATCAAGCAAAAAAGCCGCGGCACAGAAGCTGCCGCGGCTCGAGATTCGCAGTCAGAAGCTCTCAGCGCTTGGAGTACTGGAACTTCTTGCGCGCGCCGGGCTGGCCTGGCTTTTTTCGCTCTTTCTTGCGAGCGTCGCGGGTCAAATAGCCGGCCCGCTTGAGGGTTGGCTTGCTGGTTTCGTCCATCCCCACGAGCGCGCGCGCGACCCCGTGCCGAACCGCCTCCGCCTGTGACGACACCCCGCCCCCAGAAACGTTGACCTGCACGTCGTACTGGCCCTCCTTGGCAAGCGCGGCGAAGGGCTGCATCGCGATGATGCGCAAGATCTCACGCGGGAAGTAATCCTCGAACGTGCGCCCGTTGACGGTCACGCTGCCGGCCCCCGGGCTCAGGAAGACGCGGGCGATTGCGTTCTTTCTCTTCCCAGTGCCGTAGTAACGTCCATCGATGACTTTAGAGTGCGTCATTAACCATTTCTCTCGAGATCAAAGTGGAAAGGGCTCAGGCTTTTGCGCCACATGGGGATGGGTCCCTTCCGAATAAACTTTCAACTTGCGAAACATCTGTCGGCCGAGGCTGTTCTTCGGGAGCATACCCTTGACGGCTCGTTCGATGACGAACCCGGGTCTGCGCTGAAGCAGATGGCCATAGCTCTCAGAGGTCAGGCCTCCCGGATAACCGGAATGGCGATGGTAGAATTTGTTCTCGAGCTTGTTGCCCGTGAGGCGCACCTGGGCGGCGTTGGTCACGATGACGAAGTCGCCCGTATCGACGTGAGGCGTATAGAGCGGCCGATGCTTGCCACGAAGAACGTGGGCCACTTTGGCTGCAAGCCGGCCGAGCGGTTGACCCGCGGCATCGACGACATACCACTTGCGCTCGATTTCAGACGCTTTGGCACTATGGGTGGCCATGAGTTCGCTCCTAAGACCCCGTTTCAGGGCGCGTCTCGTAGCCGCCGGCTCTGGAAGTGTCAAGCGGCCGCGCACGATGCCTTGGTGGAAAGATCGCGGATTTCCGGGGAATTCCGCTGAGTCGTCCACCGAGACGCCGAATTGAGGTAAGAAGCATGAGAAGTGAGAATTCTTCTTCCAAGAGGTAGCTCAAACGGCCTCGGGGGTCCGCGGGCGGTCTGGTCCGCGGTGGCCGCAGCCGTGTGGCTCTCGGGGGTTGGGGCGGCGGCGGCCCAAAGCGGCGAGATTCGATGCTCCGTCACGGAGAACGGCGCTCCGGCGCGAGGTACGGTCGTCGTCAACCAAAAGGGGCGAGAAGTGGGCGGCGGTTCCTGCAGTGGGGGCACGGTTTCGGTGCCCGCAGGACGATGCGAGGTGACGGTACGGTTGGACGGTGCGCTCGACAACCCCTCGAAGAGCATCGATGTCGAAGTCAAGTCCGGAAAAACGACCCCGATCGCGGTCGACTTCCAAACCGGGGTCATCGAGGTACGGATCGAAACGAAAGGTCAACGCGGAATAGCAATGGTCACCGTCAGCCGAGGCTCGAAGCGCGTCGGTACGTTGGGAAGCGGAGTGGCTGCACGTCTGAGCGCTGGCAGCTACGAGATCGCGGTACGTCTCGGCGGCGAGGAACGACGTTACTCTGTCGACTTGCAGCCCGGGCAGCACCGGGTCATTCGCGCACAATTCTGATGCTGCCATGACGGACATTCCGGAGCTTGTGCGCCGCTCACCCACGCCGGCGCCTTATTCGCCCAACGCGATTCTACGCTGGCTCTATCGGCGCTTCTTCGCCCACATTCGGGTCGACGAGAACTGGAGTCGCGGCGTCAGGGAGGCGGCCAGCAAAGGCGTCGTCGTCTACGTGATGCGGTCCCTTTCGTTCTTGGACTTCATCTGTCTGGACTTCCTCCTCAAGAAGTTTGGTCTGCCGCTCGTCCGGTTCGTCAACGACCTCGGGCTGTGGATCCTCGAACCCTTCGGCAAAGGGGAGCGCCGGTTGAGCTTGCGGCGTCAGATACCGGAGGCAGAAGCGTTGGAACAAACGGTCGGCGATGGCTACAGCGCGTTGCTGTTCTTGAGACGTCCGCCCAGGTTTGGAAGCCAAGCACGCCGAGGCCGCGGCCTCCAGGTCGACCTGATTCGAACCCTGGTCGCGAGGCAGCGGACCTCTTCTCAGCCAATCCTGCTCGTCCCGCAGACCTTCATTTGGAGCAAACAAGCTGGAACAGCGAGCCCAGGACTGCTCGATTTGCTGTTCGGCCCGGTGCAGTGGCCCGGCCGGGTGCGCGTCCTCTTGCAATTCCTCCTGAACTACCGCGACGCGAAGCTCAGCTCCGGAGAGCCTTTCGACCTTCAGACGTTTCTCGAAAAGAATCCCCGGCTCACCGACACCGAAGCCGCCGACAAGGTGCGGTACGCGCTGCTCAGACGCATGGAACGCGATCGCGCCGTCATCCTCGGCCCGATGAAGAAAACGACGGCACGCCTCCAAGACGAGCTCTTGCGAAGCCCGAGAGTTCGAGCGCACATCGAGAGTTACGCTGGCGAGAAAGGCATCTCGTACGGCAAGGCCGAGGATGTCGCGCGAAAGCAGCTGCGGCGTCTTTGTGCAAAGCAAAGTCTCTTCGTGGTCGACCTGATGCACCGTTTTCTGACGTGGGTTTGGTCCAGAATGTACGATGGGGTCATGCTCGACAAAGAGGGTCTCGAACGGGTCCGCGAGGCTGCCCGCGACGCTTCTTTGGTCCTTCTGCCGAGCCACAAGAGCCACATCGATTATCTGGTATTGAGCGACATGCTCTATGGTAATGCGCTGATGCCACCGCTGATCGCGGCCGGCGAGAACCTCAGCTTTTGGCCGATCGGAATGGTGCTGCGTCGTGGCGGCGCGTTCTTCATCCGCCGTAGCTTCCATGGGGACAGTCTCTACCCAAACCTCGTCGCAGCGTACATTCGCAAGCTGCTCGCAGAAGGCTTCACCATCGAGTTCTTTTTGGAGGGCGGCCGCTCGCGCACCGGAAAGTCCTTACCGCCGAAAATCGGTCTCTTGTCCATGGTCTTCGAATCGGCGACCAAGCTTCATGGTACGAAGGTCAAGCTCGTACCGATCTCGATCGGATATGAACGCATCATCGAGGAGCGTTCTTTCGTGCACGAGCTCTCCGGCGGGGACAAGCAGTCGGAAAACGTCGGGGATCTGATCAAGAGCTCCAGCGTCTTGCGGTCGAAATGGGGCCGGCTCTACGTCCAGTTCGGAGAGATCATCGATTTCGACGAATATCAACGGAAGTCGACGCAACGATCTCGACCCGAGCCCTCGAGGTCCGACGCCGCTCCGGTTCGGCGTCGGGCCGAGGTCCATGCGCTGGCGCACAGAGTGATGTTCTCGATCAATGAGGCCACCGTAGTAACCCCTGCAGCGCTCGTCGCCACCGCGCTGCTGACTCACCGAAAGCGCGGAATGACCAGAGGGTCTCTGCTTGGCGCCTGCGAGGAGTTACTCGCGACTCTCGACACGATGCACGCTCGAATCGCGCCTCAGCTGCGCATCGGTGACGGTCGGATCAGGGAGGACACGATCGACGAGGCAGCGCGTTTGTTCTTGGACGCACGCCTCATCGTCGCCCACGACACGGGCCCGGAACCCATCTATACGATCGACTCGGAGCATCGGATCGCATTGGAGTACTACCAGAACACGATCATTCACTTCTTCGTGCCGCGGGCCTTGATCTCGGCAGCGCTTCTGGTGGACAACGCACAGTGGGTCGGTATCGCGCGTCTCAACGATCGGGTCCGGCAACTGTCGAGGCTCTTCAAGCATGAGTTCATCTATCGAACCGACGCGACGTTCGATGAGATCTTCGACGACGCGCTCCGCGAGATGGCACGCGACGGCGAAGTCGAATTCCTCGATGGGCGCGTGGAGGCCACGGAGGGTGCAATGCGTCACCGGTTGGAGCGGTATGCGACCATGCTCCAGACGTTCTTCGAGAGCTACCTGCTCGCACTGCGCGGCGCCGAGATCGTCCTCGACGGCCCAATTCCTCAGAAGGACTGGTACAAACGAACGCTCGCACTCGGGCAACAGATGTACCTAGCCGGCGAAATCGAACGTCGTGAATCACTTTCGAAGCTAAAGCTCGAGACGGCGCTCAAAGCACTGAAAGACTATCAGCTCGTCCGGTCCAACGGAGATCTCCTCGAGCGTGGCGAAGGGGTCGAGAGCGTGAGCGACCTACACGCGCTCGAGCCGAAGCTCACGGGCTTTCTTCGCTGACCTGAGTTTCGGCAGAGACGTCCAGACGTTGCACACGTCTTGCAGAACACATCGCTCACACTTGGCCGGGTCGGGATGGCTGGGACACTCCCTCGACACTCCGAGGTGGCAGAGCGCGAAGTCGTACTTCACGGGATCCTCGGGATCGAACCTCCTCAGGGAGGCCGTGATTTCTTCTGCGGTTGCCCAGCTCGCGGTACGTCGATTCGTGAGCCCGAGGTGGCGGCTGATGCGATGGACATGCGTATCGACCGGGATCACGAGCTCGGAGGGGGAAATCGCCCAGAGTCCGAGGTCGACCCCGTCGGCGGGCCGTATCATCCACCGTGCGTATAGGACGAGGCGTTTGCATGCGCTTCCTGCGCGAGGGTCACTGATGAGGTGACGCAAGCTGCGATCGCTCGTTTTCCCGCGAAGCGCATCTGCAAAGCGCGCCAAACCCTCGCGGAAGCCGCCATCGGAGGACCGATGAAAGTGCACGAACGCGTCGCCGAGCGTTTCGTGCGCGCGGAGGAGGTCTCCCGCCCGCCGTAGCACCGATGCGAGATGCTCGCCCCGATAGATCCGATGGACGAATCCGTCCAAGCGGCGGCTGAGCTCGTCCTCGCTCTCCTCCGCGACAGTTGCGGCCGGTGCGGGGCCTAGCGCCGCCAGCACACGTTCGATGCTCCGACGCGCTGCAAGCGCATTTCCGAACGCAAGACTCGCTGCGACCAGACCCACGATCTCCTGGTCACGGGGCGCGTCGTAGTCGTGGACGAAGTCGACAGGATCTCGGCTGCGAGTAGACTCAGCGTCGCAACCAGCGAGTAACGCGTCGAGTCGTTTGCGGGTGGCGTCCACTTCGCCTGGGTTCTTGCTATATTGTCGAGCGAGCTGCAATGACTACGAGCAGTCTTTCCAAGCGCAGCCTTTGTGTTCTCTCGATCCTCCTGGTGGTCGCCTTGGGTTGCGGGCATGGCACGATCGCTTCACAGCAAGGTGGTCGCTCCGTCGGGAGCGGTGAGCGGCTCGACCTCGGACTTCGTCTGTCCGACGGGCGGTGGCTCGAGCTTGCCGATCTTCGAGGCACACCCGTTCTACTCTTCGTATTCGCGACCTTCGATGCGGTCAGTCAGGCATCCTTGAAGTCTCTGCGGCCTTTCGTACCCCAGCATCCGGGCCTGATCGTGGTTGGCGTCGCCGCCCAGCCGCGCGCACAGCAGCTGGTCGAGGCATGGGCCTATGCCCTCGATCCGCCCTTCGTCGTCGGAACGGATCCGTACGGCCGCGTCGAAAACGGGGAGAGCTCGCTTGGAAAGATCGAGATCGTACCGACCTACATCCTCTACGATGCCAAGGGCTACGAGGTGGCACGCACGACGGGTCTTCTCACGGAGGGCGAGCTGACCCGGCTGGTAGAGCCCTATTCCACCGGCACCAACTAAACGAAACGCGGCTCCTTCCAAAGAGCTCCGAGGGTCGCTCCGAGGCGCTCGGCCACCAGCGCACGAACCGCTTCGGCCGACCTTTCCTCGAGGGCATCGCGGGCGGCCTTCGCGGCGACTTCGAGATCGATCCGACGAATGACGGCACGCGCCAAAGGGACGACGCTCACCGGCACCGATATCTCTCGGCAGCCGAACCCGAGCACCAAGGCCAGGGCCATCGGATCGGCAACCATGTCGCCACAGACCGAGCACGGCACCCCTGCATCGCTCGCTACCGTGATGACCCGTTCTAGCAGCGTCAGAACGGAAGGGTCGAGCGGATCGGCCAACGGGCGCCCATGGTGTCGGTCGAGCCCGAGCGTGTAGTGTGCCAGGTCGTTGGTCCCCACGGCGAAGAAATCCACGTGCTCCGCGAAACGATCCGCGAGCAACGCGGCTGAAGGCACCTCGACCATCATCCCAACCGAAAGCTGCGCAGAACCCGCGATCTCGTTGCCGAGCTCGCTTCGGCACTCGTCGACCAGCCCTTTCACGTAGAAAAGCTCCTCCAGGGTCGCCACCATCGGAAACATGAGTGCAATTGATTGCGCGCGGCACGCTCGCAGCAACGCTTTGAGCTGGGTCTTCAACCAGATGCGCTCTCGGTCGTGGAGGTCGTGTGCGTCGAGCCGCTTGTCGCCACGCCAGTCGAAAGTACGAAATACGACTCTCTTGGGAATGATCGCATGAACGACCTCGCGATACAGCTCGACCTGCGCATCTTCCGAGGGCGGCTCAGCCTGACCGAGACACATGAATTCGGTCCGATAGAGACCGATCCCATCGGCTCCGCTCTCGAGCACGGCGTGCAACTCACTGCTCAGCTCGACATTGGCGGCAACGGAGATTGGAATACCCTCGCGCGTGACGGCCTTGGTCGCACGCTCTGCCATCAGAAGCGACGTGAAGCGATCGCGGCGCATACCCGCCTCACGGCTTTCCTCGAGGGTAGCCCCCACGGTCACCTCACCGGAAAACCCGTCGACCAGAACCACCTCGTCGTCGGCGATCTTCGGAAGCGGGCCAACGCCGACCACCGCTGGCACGCCAAAGGTGCGTGCCAGAATCGCGGTATGACTGCTTGCCGCGCCCATCTCGGTCACCAATCCCACCGTCGGCGGGGCCAGTGCATGGACCGCGTCGGCTGGCGTGAGGTCGTGGGCGATCACCACAGTCGGCTCGTCGGGGGGCGACTCTCTGCGCTGCCCACCGCGCAGGTGGCGGAGCAAATGCTGTCCGACGTGCTCGATGTCCTCGGCGCGCTCCCGAAAATAGGCAGATGGGCTCTCGAGAAGCGGCTTCTTGAGCTCTTCCGTCACTCGTGACAGGGCCCACTCGGCGTTGATTCCGTCGTTGCGGATGGCCTCATAGATGGAGTCGATCAGGAGCGCGTCGCCGTGCATCAAGAGGTGGACGTCGAGAATCGCCGCGTAGCTAGAACCATGTTGTTGCGCGAGCTCTCGCTTCGCAGCTTCGATCTCCGTACGCGATTTTTCCACTGCTTGCTCGAAGCGTGCGAGCTCCGACGGCACGGCCGACTCCTCGATGCGTCGGTGGGAGAATCGACGACGCTCGCGACCGATCACTCGAGCGGGGCCCACCGCCACACCGATCGATGCGGCGACACCCTTGAGCCGCGCTCGGCGGGTCATTGCTCCTCCCCGAAGCCGCCCGCGACTAGCTCGCAAAGCGCCTCGAGCGCGGCCTCGGCGTCAGGGCCCGAGGCCCAGAACGTGATGGTGGCACCCTGCTGACCGCAGAGCAGCAGCACGCCCATGATGCTCTTGGCGTCGGCCGCCTGGCCGTCCTTGCTCACTTCGATGTGAGATCGGTACCGATTCGCGAGATGGACTAATTTCGCAGCGGCTCTCGCATGCAGCCCGAGGCGGTTGGGCACGCGAACCGTCGCCCTGAGCGCGTCGCTCACGTGCTCCTCTCCGCGTCCCGGTGGGAGACGACGACCTCGTGACGCTGCTCGAGCTGACGCCCGAGCTGCTCCGACACGGCCACCGACCGGTGCCGCCCGCCGGTGCACCCGAGCGCGATGGTCAAGTACGCCTTTCCTTCACGCGCGTACTGAGGGAGCAAAAAATCGAGCAGGGACTGCAGGTGTCGAAAAAACTCCTTCGTCTCGGGCGCCCCGAGCACGTAAGCCGATACCTCCGGGTCCATTCCCGTCTTTGGCCGAAGCGATTCGACGAAGTGCGGGTTAGGCAAGAACCGAAGGTCGAAAACCAAATCGGCGTGCACCGGGATCCCATACTTGAAACCGAAAGAGACCAAGCGAACCACCATCGAAGGTCGATCTGAATCGCGCCCGATGTAGTCCATCAAGTGGTGCCGGAGGTCATGAACGGTGAGGCTGGTGGTGTCGATGACGATGTCGGCGCGGTCGCGAAGCACGCCGAGCCGCACGCGCTCGAGCTCAATCGCGCTCTGCAAATCCCCAGTGCGTGAAAGCGCGTGGGGCCTCCGAGTCTCGCTGAAACGGCGCACGAGAACATCGTCCGCGCAGTCCAAGAAAACCACTTGAACTCGGTGCCCCGATGCTTCGAGCTCCGCGAGTGTGCTCTCCACTTCGCTCAAGAACATGCCGGTACGGACGTCCATGCCCAGCCCAACCCGGCCGAGCTTCCTTTCACGCTCGATCAGTCCGAGGAGTTGAGGCGCCAAGCCAGGAGGTAGGTTGTCGACGCAGAAGAAGCCAGCGTCTTCGAGCACGCGCAGGGCAGTGCTTCTGCCCGCGCCAGAAAGGCCAGTGATGACGACGACGTTAGGAGTCTCGCTCATGGCGCCGAACCCGAGCTCGGGTCTTCGGCATCTCCCATCAAACGAGTGATGAAGTTCCGCGCCCCATGATGACCGGTGGCCTTGAGGATGTGATTGCGGGCAGCGACCTCTAGAATCACCGCCATGTTGCGGCCTGGGCGCACCGGGATTCGCAACATGGGAACTGGAAGGCCCAAGATCTCGAGCGCGGAGTCATCGAGTCCGAGTCGATCGAAAGGCTCCTCGTCATTCCATGGACAGAGCTCGACCACGAGCTGCACCGTTTTCTCGACACGGACAGCATTTGCACCGAACAGATCGCGTACGTTGATGATCCCGATCCCGCGTACCTCGAGATGATTACGCAGCAAGGGTGGCGCTCGGCCGAGAATCTGCGCGGATGGAAGCAGGGACAGCATCACCTGATCGTCCGCCACCAACCTGTGTCCCCGCTCGACTAGAAAGAGGGCACATTCGCTCTTTCCGATCCCGCTCGGGCCTAGCAGCAGAGTTCCGATCCCGTGCACGTCCATCAGGACACCGTGACGTGTTTCGGATGGTGCGAGGATCTCGTCGAGCACCAGATGGATCGCCTGAATCGTGCGACTGGACCGGAGCTCCGCAACTGCGAGCGGAGTGGAGGTTTCCCGTGCTGCTCGAACCAGCGCGCGAGGTGGATCGACGCCTCGCGTGACGACGACGAGCGAAAGCCCCAAACCAAAAAGCGCACGCACACGCTCCTCTCGCTCGTCGGGAGAGAGCCCTTCGAGGAACGTGATCTCGGTCTCGCCGAGAATTTGAACTCGGGTGGGAACCACGCCGTGCGTATGGCCCGCGAGGGCGAGGCCCGGCTTCTGCACTCGGGGATGATCGAGCGCTCGGTCCTGACCATCCTCACCTGCCACCAGGCCGACGATCGCGCTCAGCCGTGGCTCGGCGAGCAAATGTGCGACGGTGATGCCACGTGCGGCGCGCATGCTGGCAGGGATGCCACGGCGCGGAGAGGAGGACTGCGTCACTGGGCCATCATACGCGAGTGCGCCGTCACTGTCTGCCCATCACGGGTCGATGAGGCAGCGGTAGGCCTCGGCGTCGTCAGCGGCTCGAAGGAGCGCGTGGCGCTTCTCGTCTTTTCGCAGAACCCGGGACACTCCGGCCAGGGCTGCCAGGTGCTTTTGGGGCATCGACCGCGGCCCGACGATGCCGACGAGAATCTTCACGGGCAGGCGGTCGACTGCGTCGAAGTCGACGCCCGCAGGACATACGGCGACCGCTGCCCGTAGCTCACGAACACCGTCGTAGCGCCCGTGAGGAATCGCAACCGCACTTCCAATTCCCGTGCTCGCCAACCGCTCGCGCTCGAGGAGCACGTCATACACGCTCTCTTCGTTTGCGGTTCCCTCCGGCATCGTGAGGAGCGATGCGATCGCGCGAAGAGCCGCTTCCTTATCGCGAAGCATCAGCCCGACTCGAACGCGCTTCGGATGAAGAAGATCGGCCAACATGACGCGCTGGCGATACCCTAACCGCAAGCGAGGCGCAATGCGGGTCAGTCTTCGGGGCGTCGGAGGGAATCGGCGCCGTGCCGCCGGCGATCCGTCTGCGCAGCCTTGGTGTCGCGGACCTGCCGGTCGATCTTGTCGACCACCTGATCGATGGTGGCGTACATGTCCTCGGACTGACCGTGACCAGCATACTGGTGGCCGTCACCCGTCAGATTCAAGTCCACTCGATGAAGGTGCCGCTCCATCGAGAAAGTGACCTCCGCGTGCAGAGGTGCACGCATGTACTTTTGAATCTTTGCGATTTTCTCCGATGCGTAGTTCTTGATTCCGTCGGATGACTCCATGTTTCGAAAGGTGTAGCTAATACGCATCGAACCTCCAGCGGTTAAAAGTACTTTTTCCGTTTTGATGAGCTCAGTATCCCCAGCATCTCGCGATACTTCGCGACTGTCCGGCGGGCGATCTGGATGTTGTCTTGTCCGAGTATTTCAACGATTCGTTGATCTGACAATGGGGCCTTGGAATCTTCGCCCCCGATGATGCCCTTGATGGCCTGTTTCACGCTTTCCGACGCAATGTCGTTCTGATTGTCACGCTTTATGGCGCTGTTGAAGAAGTACTTCAACTCGAAGGTGCCCCTGGGCGTGTGTACGTATTTATTGCTGGTTACGCGAGAAATCGTGCTCTCGTGCATCCCGACGGTTTCGGCCACGTCCCGGAGAATCATCGGTTTCAAGTGCTCGATTCCCTTGTCGAAAAAGTCTTGCTGCTTTTCTACGATGCACTCTGTGACTTTGACGATGGTCTTGCGTCGCTGGTCGATGCTGCGGATCAACCACTGGGCGCTCCGGAGCTTGTCTTGGATGTACTCCTTGGCCTTGGGGTTGTCAGCCATGGCGGAACGGTAAAAGCCGCTGATCTTGAGCTTAGGCATGCCGTCATCGTTCGCGACTACGTAATACTCGTCCCCCACCTTGTGCACGTAGACGTCCGGGATGATGTAGCGGGGCTCTTCGGTCTGGAACCGCCGAGCCGGCCTCGGCTCGAGCTCACCGATGATCTGTGCGACGTCATACACCTCGTCGAGTGAGCACCCGCAGGCCTTGGCGATGGCCGGGTAGTGCCGCTTCTCGAGGTCGCTCAAATGCTCGGAGATGACTCGGAGCACGAGATCGTCCATGCCGTAGTGCTTCGCCTGGATGCTCAGACACTCCTTGAGGGATCGTGCGGCAACCCCCAGCGGATCGAATTGCTGGATCATCGCCAAGACTTCTTCCGCATCCTCGGGGTCGAGGTCGGCTTCGGCGGCAAGCCGTGGCACGACGTCCTGCGGTTCGAGGCCTTCGACCTTCAGATAACCGTTGTCATCGAGATTCCCGATGACCAAAGCAGCGAAGCGTCGCTCGTCCTCCACGAAATCCCCCATACGCAGCTGCCATCCGAGGTGGTCGCTCAGGCCTTCGTAGGTCGACAGCGTCGCTTCGAGCCCGGGCATCTCTTCGTCGGGACCGCGGCGCATCGACGGCATCGGAGCCTCGTTGGACTGGTTTTCGAGATAGCGCTCCCAGTCGATCTCCTCTTTCTTGGCCTCGTGTGCCGTGACTTCGGGGGACTGTGCTTCCTCGGCCCCTGCGCTGGTGGAATCGCGTGTCTCGAGCCCCTCTTCGAGGACGGGGTTTTCGAGAAGCTCCTCTTGGACGAGGTCGCTGAGCTCCATACGTGACATCTGTAACAGCTTGATCGCCTGCTGCAGCTGCGGCGTCATGATCAACTGCTGCGATAGTTTGAGTTGCTGCTTCAGCTCCATTGAGGCCCCACGCCTGCCGTGACTCGCAGTATAGACGCCTCTTGGGCCTGGGGAAACTCGCGGGTGAGGCTCGCGAATCCTGTCCTGCCCGGTTATCCTGACCGTATGGGGGATCTACGGCCATTTCCGAAGGCGGTCGTCGTCGTCGCCGACGACGATCTCGGGACGCGTGAGCACATCTCCCAACTGCTTCGAGCGCGCGGACTGGTCGTCGTTCCCGTGAACAACAGCCAGAACGCCATCGACGCGGTACGAGCGCGAGCGGTCGACCTCGTGGTCCTGGATGTCGACATGCCGGGATTGAACGGCATCGATGCCTGCCGGGTCGTCAAGACCATCACGAAAGATCGCTTCGTGCCGGTCATTCTTCTCATCGCGCCGGACGACTTCAACGCGCGGGTTCAGGGCCTTCGGATGGGCGCCGATGATTATGTCGCCAAGCCGTTCGCAGACGCCGAGCTCCTGGCGCGCATCGAAACCATGCTACGGGTCAAAGGCGCGCACGACGACGTGCAGCTTGCGAAGGAGGAGCTCCGTTACAGCTCTCTGCACGAGGAGCTTCGGACGATGCCGGACCATCGCTACTTTCACGAGTGCCTCGAGAAGGAGTTCGGAGAGGCCCAGCGGCATTTGGATCCGTTGGCTTGCTGTATCATCGCAGTCGACGACTTCCGAGAGCTGGTCTCGGAGCAGGGTGCGGAATTCACTGCGCAGGTTCTTCACGAGATGTCTGATCGGGTGCAGCGCACGATCCGCATAACCGATGTCGCAGCGCGTTTCAGAGCAGCCGAGTTCGGGCTCCTCCTCAGAAATACGCGCCCTGCAAGAGCGCTCACCCTGGCTGATCGAATCGTATCCGAGGTCGCGCTTCGACGCGTCGAGGTGAACGGCAAGAGCATTCAGATCAGCATTTCAATCGGCGTCGGTCTTTACCCAAGCGGCAACATCCGCTCACACAGCGAGCTGCTGGACGCGGCGAGCATCGCGGTCGCGCGTGCACGGGTCTCCGGCTCGAACCGCGTCTGCGTGGTTCAACAACAGGGCTATATTTTCCGCCCCTCGCTGCCTGGCGCTGCCTGAGGGGCTCGCGGCCCGAGCATCCGCAAGGGTTCCCCCGTTTAGCAGGCCCTGCAGTGCGCTTTGAGGGAGGTCTCCGTGCATCATTGCGGCGTTCGTGTTATCGGCTCTGCCGCGTGATGAAGATCCGGGGGCTCACGAAGGTCGATTTCGACTACATCATTTCCGTGCTGGACCAGTGGTGGGGCGGGCCAGCGGGGAGACGCGCCGATCCCATGTTCTTCTACGAGTTCGGCGAGCATGCGCTCGTCGCCGAGGAGGACGGCCAGGTGATTGGCTTTTTGCTCGGGGTCACGGTGCCGGCACCTTTGGCGGCCGGCTACGTGCACCTGGTTGGGATCCACCCCGATCATCGGCGAAGGGGGGTCGGAAAACAGCTCTATGCCCAGTTTACGGAACGATGCCGGGCTGCCGGCATGAAGCGAATCAAGTCGCTGGCCGCCACAGGCCACGAGGGACCGCTGCGGTTTCACGAGGCGATGGGGTTTGAGAGCAACGAGGTGCCCGACTACGCGGGCCCCGGCCGATCGCGGGTCGTTTTCGTCAAGGAGCTTTGACCTGATGGCGACTCCCGGTATCCTGAGGGGCAGGTAAACGGGGGAAAGCCAGGCATGGGTTATTCATCAGCCGGCGAAGCACGCCAAGCTCGTGAAACGCTCGGCAAAGCGCTCGAGGCGCTTCAGCAAGAGGAAGACGTTCCGGGAGAAGCTCTCGGGATCACGCAGAACGTCGCCCAAGCCATCGCTGCCCTCTTCGAGGCGGAGCAGGCGTCGACGGAGCCGGACGGAAAGACCTGCGTCAAGAACGCGCTCGGCACACTCAGCCAGACGCTTGCTCTGCTTCAGGATGTGAAGAGCACGCACGTCAGCGTGCAGAAGGCGATCGAGACGATCGCCGAAGTCGTCGGCGTCCTTTTCCCGCTGACGAATAAACCGAGCGTCCGGCCCAACTCTGCATCGGAGCGCCCTTCGGCTCGCGCACCGGCTTCTCAGCGCCCTCCGGCGAGCCCACCTGCTTCTCAGCGCCCTTCGGCGAGCCCACCTGCTTCTCAGCGCCCTCCGGCGAGCGCGCCGAGTGGATCCAGCAAGCCGGCTTCCGGTGGGCCCTCGGTCGTGCCCACTTCGATGCTGCCTCCCCCCGCGCCCATTCCGACCGGTGAGCGGCACCCGATCGAGGCCAACCTCGGCGCCAGGACACAGTCGAACTTCTACGTCGGATTCAGCGGTGAGATCGCCCACGGTGGCGTATTCCTCGCCACCTACGAGGCTCTGCCGAAAGACACATCGGTCCGGATGCTGGTCACCTTGCCCGGCGGTTTCGAGTTTGAATGCGACGCCTATGTTCGCTTCGTCCGCGATCCCATGGACTTCACCTCGGAGTCCGAGCCCGGCATGGGCCTACAGTTCGAGAGCCTGCCCGACGAGGCACGGGAGTTGGTGCTTCGCTTCATCCGCAAGCGCCCGCCGATCTTCTACGACGTCTAGCGCCCGGGTCCTTTCAGCCTTCGCCGAGAAGCTTGGTCATCGAGGCCTCGTCGACCGGGGTGAACGGATAGGACTCCATCTCCTTCGAAGTGACCCAGGCGTAGCTCTTGACTGCACGGCAATGGAGCTCTTTGCTCAACAGCGTGCACTCGTAGAGGTATAGATCGACCGCGTATCGCTCGTAGGGATGGTTCACGAACGAAATCAGCTGGCCCACCTCCACGTGCGCGCCAAGTCTCTCGTGGACTTCACGGGCCAATGCCGCTTCGTCGCTCTCTCCTTCTTCGACGCGACCGCCAGGAAAATCCCACAGCAACGGCAATACGGCCGTGTCGCGACGTTGGGTGATGAGATAGCGCCCGCCATGCTCGACCAGAGCCGCAACCACGCGAATGGTCTTCATCTGTGAGGGTATAGCATCCGATCGTGGGGTGCTTACATCGGGTAGCCGTGCACGACGTCGCGGGGAGGCCGCTCCACGTTCAGCACGGGGCTGGTGATGAGGTCTCGGCCGGCCGCGATGAAGAACAACGACTCTCCCACTGTCGGGAGACCCTCGGAGGCGCTAATCGCGCCGTTGTCGTGAAACTTGAGACCGCCCGAGACGGTGCTCCGCAGCGCGAGGTGGCCGCTGAGCCACTCCCCGCTGCGCCGATCGCGGACGCCCACACAGACGTTGCGGCGGACGTGGTACTCACTGTTGCGAGTCACGAAGATTCGATGAATTCGGCGTTCTTTACCCAAATAGCCCATCCCAAAACCTCCTCGGGCGTTACCATAAGATTCCGAGCCACCTTACATGTGGGATAAAGTACGACCAAATAACTGGCGTCGGCCGCTCCTTCTGCAGCCGGATAACTTCACCCCGCCGGCCCGTACCCCTTGGGGAGGTCGTCGCATCGTCGACGGGCTCAAGCTCCACGCGGGCCTCGAGGTCAGGGGGCCAGTCGGCGAAGCCTGGGAGCTGTCGGTCGAGCCCGATTTTCCGAGCCGGATCGTCGGCGGGCCTAGGCTCGACGACGCGCTGCGTGCGGACCCTGCGCTCCTCGGGGTGGAGGCGTCACTCGGTTCAACCGCCCTGCTCGTGAAGCTGGTCGATGCTTCAGACGACCTTTCCGTGCAGATTCATCCCACGGACGACGACCCTCAGCTTGCGCCGGGCGAGAGCGGCAAGCCCGAGGCCTGGTACATCATCGAGGTCGATCGGGGCGCGGGGCTGTACCTGGGTCTTGCCGACGGCGTGTCCAGGCAAGACCTCGAGCACGCCCTCGATCGCCAGGGAGACGTCGACGCGCTCATGACCTTCGTCCCGGTGTCGCGGGGAGACGTATTCCTGATCGAACCGGGGACGCCTCACGCGATCGGCAAGGGCGTGTTCTTGCTCGAGCCACAACGCGTCTCCCCCGGGAAGCGTGGCATCACCTACCGGTATTGGGACTGGAATCGGAAGTACGATGCCTCAGGACAGCTCGACCCAAACGGCAGACCCCGAGAGCTCCACCGGAGGCGGGCGCTTGACGTCACGCGCTGGGAAGCCCCGCGAGGCGATCGGTTGCTGGAGCGGGTGCGTTACCAAGCGGGGCCCGCTCCCGCCGACGGCGCAGCGAGTCTCGAAGTCTTGACGAGCCGGTCGGGGCCTCTTCGCTCGGAGGTCTTCTCGCTGCAACGCCTTGCCGGCTCGGGTAGGCTCGAGCTTCCTGTCGTCGATCGACTCCGCTCATTGACGGTCCTCGGCGGGAATCTGGTGTTGGACGACGGCGAGACGCGCATGGCGCTCACCAGCGGCGAGACGGCAGCATTGCCGGCGTGTCTCGGCACACTGCAGGCCGAGCTCGATGCGGCACACGCCTTGCTCTGCTCCTTGACTTGACGCCGACAGGCCCGCGTAAGACAGTGCCGCGCCTTGGCGAGGGTCAGCAAAGAGGGTACTGCGCCGTTCCTCTCGATCGTCATTCCGGTCTACAACGAGGAAGCCATTCTGCGTGCGGCGGTGGTCGATCTGATCGATCGGCTGAACGGTCTGCCATGGTCGTACGAGATCGTCCTCGCAGAGAACGGGTCTACCGACCGAACGCTCGAGGTTGCCCGCAATCTGGCTGGACGTTTCGATCAGCTCGTTTTCCGACACACCGACGAGCCCAATTACGGCAAGGCGCTGCGGGCAGGCATCCTCGACGCCAGGGGCGAGATCGTCATCTGCGACGAGATCGACCTGGGTGATGTGGACTTCTACGAGCGCGCGATAGCAGCGCTCGGAGACCCGTCCGTGGACTTCGTCGTCGGCTCGAAGGCCATGGTGGGGGCTTTGGATCAGCGGCCTCTGTCCCGGCGGCTCGGTACGGTCGTCATCAACGGCCTGCTGAAGATCATCCTCGGGTTCGAGGGAACCGACACCCATGGGCTCAAAGCCTTTCGGCGAGAGGTGGTTCAACCGATTGCCCGCGCGTGCTTGGTCGATCGCGACCTCTTCGCCTCCGAGCTCGTCATCCGGTCGGAACGTGCAGGGCTCGGAGTCTTGGAGATCCCGGTCCGGATATTGGAGAAGCGGCCCCCGACCGTCGGCTTGGCAAGGCGAGTCCCCCACGTACTCGGGGGCTTGGCAAAGCTCTTCGTTGCGATACGAATCAAACGGTGAGTCTGAAACTGGCATCGATATCGATCGACTTGGACGAGGTGCCTCGGTACGCGGCGATCCACGGACTTCAGATCCCACCAGGCCCGAGTGCCCACGCGGTCTACGACCGCTGCGTGCCGAGGATCGAGGCGTGGTTGGACGACGAATCGATTCGGGCAACCTTCTTCGTGGTGGGGGAGGATCTCGAACGTGACCAGAACCGATCGACGATTGCGTCCCTCCACCGGTCCGGCCACGAGATTGGAAATCACTCCTACCACCACCACTACGACCTCACGCGCCGAGCGACTGGGGACATTGCCGCGGAGGTGGAGCGCGGCGCAGCGATCATCGAGCAGGTCTGTGGGAAGCGGCCGGTTGGCTTTCGGGCGCCGGGGTACACGGTCACCGACACCCTTTTCGGCGCGCTCGAAGCCTCGAACGTCCAATACGATTCCAGCGTCTTTCCATGTGCGAGCTACTACGCAGCCAAGGCGGTGGCGCTGGTGGCAATCGCCGCACGGAGGGGCAAGAGCGCGAGCATCCTCGGCAACCCGGCGGTCTTGCGAGCGCCAAAGGAGCCGTATCGGGTGGGTCGTCCCTACTGGCGAAGAGGCGACGGCGTGTTGGAGCTGCCGATCGGAGTGACTCCGCGGCAGCTGCCCTACATCGGCACGTCGTTGGCCCTGGGCGGCGAACGAGTGGCCGCACACCTCACCAAGCAGATGCTCGGAAGGGAGCTCATCAATCTCGAGCTTCACGGGCTCGACGTGGCTGACGCGGTTTCGGACGGGCTGGAGACATTGGCGCCGCATCGAGCAGATCTGCGACGAACCGCTCTTCACAAGATGCGCTCCCTTCGCATCGCGGTGCGGATCATCCGCGAAGCCGGGTACGAGATCGTGACGCTCGCAGACGCGGCACGCCGGTTCAGATCGCGAGCCACCCCGTAGACGTTCTGCTCTGAACGGCCCGGACTGCGAGCTCATCGGCATGCTCGTTGAGGCGAACCCCCTGATGACCGCGAACGTGAAAGAGCTTCGCGTCGGGATGTGCCTCGAGGGCTTGGCGGACCTTGGCAACCAGCTCCTTGTTGGCACGGACCTTCCAGCCCTGGGTGAGCACGCCGATCGAGTATTGCGAATCGGTGTACAGCCGCAGTGGTCTGCCGAGCTCGAGCGCCAGCTCGGTGGCCCGGAGAATCGCCGTGAGCTCGGCGATGTTGTTCGTCGCCTCGCCGATGTATTCACTCAACTCGCGCGTCTGGTCCGCCCACATCGCGATGGCGCCCACGCCGGCCGGCCCGGGGTTTCCACTACATGCCCCATCTGCGTAGACGAGGATTTCGTCGCCCTCAGGCCTCAGGGGACCAGGCGGCGAGCCCGCGCTCGACGTGTTGGAATCCTTCTTCGATTTTCCTGTTTTTTGCACCGCCTCCCCCGGCCCACAAAACGAATCTGGCTCGATGTGCGAGGCCTCGGCCACGGGCTCCAGGTTTGACGCGCTCGCAAAGTAAGCGCGGCCGTCACCGGGCTTGTACCGGACCTCGACTCGGCCCCCGTTCGAAATCAGCTCCCCGCTCGGGTCACAACGGGCGAAGACCTCTGCTTTGCGCAATCGCATGCGGCGCCATGGCATGGGGCACGCGTTAGCACGAGGCCTTGCTCCATGAAAAGAACTTCCTACCCTCGACCGGTGACTCGTTCGATCAAGGTGGCTGCCGTGGTCACGATGGCGATGGCCGGACTGCTCTTCGCAACGGTACAGCGCGGACGGGTGCTTCAGGGAACTCGGACTCTTCGCGAGTTGCCGAGCACGGCGCGGGCGGTGCTTCGGATCGACACCCGCGCGCTCGAGCGCACGGAGGCGGCCAACACCCTGATCGGCACGTTCGTCCCCAAAGAACAGCTGAGCGAGATCGAAGCGGTATGCGGTCTCGACCCGCTGACTGCGCTGAGCGATGTCACGATTTGGGTGCGAGGGTCCGACGACCAGCCGTTGCAATCCATCGGCCTGATGTTGCGAGGACGCATGGTGGATGCGGTCGCTCTGGCCGAGTGTCATCGTTTGCTGGTCGAGGCACGCGGGGGCTCGGTCGTTCGGCTCGACGGTCCGGCTGGTGCGTTTCTCGCCAGTCAGGATCGCCGGAGCGCGGTCGCCCTGCTCGACGATCGGACCATCGTGACGGGCTCGGTGAGCACCGTCGCCGAGGCGATGGCAGTCCGGCGCGGTACGGTGTCTGCCCTCGTCGAGCGGTCGCAGATCGCGGCGCTCTGGCCCGAGGTGAGCGCAGGAGCCAGCGTCGCGGCCGTCCTCGAGCCTCCGGAGCACTGGAGGTCGGCGTTAGAACGGATGGGCAAGCTCGGCGGCCACGTCTCCGCGCTTCGGGAGGTGCGAACGGTTGCCCTGGCGATCCCAGCCAGGAGCAAACAGACCATCGAGCTATTCCTCGACATTGCGGACGCCGAGGTTGCGGCCCGCGATGCCGAGCTCATCCGGACTTGGGCTGCCTCGCCGCCTGACTCGGTGGAGCCTCCTTGGACGGACATCTTGCGATCCGCCCGCCTCGAGGTCTTGGGCAAGCGAATCGTGGTAACCCTGGATGTTTCTAGTCTTTCGGCGGCTCGATAGCGGGGCTCGCCTCTGAGCGCCCTCGGGCAAAGAACTCGGACCTGCGGTAGCGCTCGTCGATGCACTGAAGGAGAATCTTGACGACCGCCGCCGCCGGTACCGCGAGCAACACGCCCGTGAAGCCGAGGAGCTCCGCTCCGACCAACAGAGCAAACAGGACTGCGATCGAGGAGATCCCGACCGTATCGCCCATGATCTTGGGTGTGATCACGAAGCCTTCCAAGCCCTGGATCGATGCATGGACGCCGAGCACCCAGAGGATCTGCGTCCAGCCCTGCCAGTCGAGAGCGGTCATGAAGAGCGCGGCGCCTAGCGCCGATGCGCTTCCTGCGTATGGGATGAACGAAAGCACGCCCGCCATGATTCCAATCGGCAGCGCGAGGGGCACGCCCACGGCGCCGTAGCCGATGGAATAGAGTACCGCGAGGACTGCCATGACCGTGAACTGGCCTCGAAAGAACTGGCCGAGGACCGCGTCGACCTCGCCGAAGAACCGCTCCGCCTCCGGGCGAAGTCTCGGAGGGATCAGATCGGCTGCTTTGGCGATCAAGACGTCGAAGTCGTAGAGGAGATAGAACGCAAACACCGGCACGATCAGCGCCGCGACGATCGTGCCGACTGCCGAAGCCGTGCCGCCGAGCAGCCATTTCACGGTAGCGGTCGCAGGGGTGTAGCCCTTGGTGACGACGGACTGGAGGTCGAGGTGGAGCTCCTCGAACGCTTGACCGACGGAGGAAGGAATCTCCAAACCGTACTGGGCAAGCACGGGCTCCCACTCCGCGCGGCCGCGCGCGACCAATCCAGGCAGTCGCTTCACGAAGCTCGCGATCTCTTGATAGACCATCGGCACGATGACCAGAATGGCAACGGCGGCCAAGGCGAACACGCCTAGAAGGAGCACCGCAATACCGACAGCGCGGGCGATGGGCTTCCCGCGCAACAACCGGCTTCTCTCGACGCGGTCGACGAGCGGGTCGAGCATGTAGGCGATGAGGAACGCGAAGAATACGGGCGCCAGCACCCCACGCAGGGTGTAGAGCAGCCAACCCATCGTGATCGACGCGCCGAGCCATAGGACCCAACGAGGCGCCTTGTCACGATCAGACATGCAGAGCTCCCAACGTGCGCATCACGCGTGCCTCGTGAAGCAATCGGTCGCGATGCGAAGCCGGCGGCGCGCGGGCTCGGTCGCCTCGATGAAGCGCGTCGTCACGGGGTCGTGATATCCGCTGGCCAGCTGGAGCCGCGGATCGTCTCGTCGGTAGAATTCCCCGATGCGCCGCATGCAGATCTCGCGAACGTATTTTCCGACCATGGACGCCAACGCGACGGGGAGATGCCGGGCATCCGCGTCGACCTCGAAACGTACCTCTCCGACACCTCGGAACGCGTATCGGCGTTGGCCGCGGCGACCGTTGAGCAGCGTGACGCCATCACGCTCAAAGCGAGTGAGTCGGGGCGCATAGTCGCGAATTCCTCCGATCATCCCGCAGACCACGAGCAACGGTGAGCCGTAGCGTTCGTGCACCGAGGAAATGAGATCCTCGAAGAGCCCGAGGTCGACCGCGAGCTTGCCCTTGCCTTGCGCGAGCTTCGCGTTGAGCAGGCCGGTGCACGCCACTCGGCTGCGCACGTCCGTGACGCCGAGGCCAGAGCGACCCACGAGCCTGTCGAGGAGTGCCTCCCCATCGGACACACCGCCACCGAACGCGGGCAGCGGAAAATCGACACCCCAACACTGCTCCGCGGTCGGGCCGTCCGGACAGCGTGCGCGGAGGCCTTGCCGGGAGTCGGGCCACAGTCGGTCGATCAACCCATCCGCCGAGCCTGGAACCCCCGCCCTGCTCCGTTTCAGCAGCGCCAAGGCCACTGACTCGGTGAACCGCATTCGTCCGAAGCCGCCGGTTTCCTTGCTGTCGGTCAGCCCCAGGTCGCCCCCCCTCTTGCAGAGCGCGGCGCGGGCATAACGGGGCACCTCGAGGACCACCGACGTCGCGACGAGGGGCCCCAGCCGCGGCCCCAGACCGTTCTCGTCGACCCCCATGACGAACATGTCCGGCATGTACCACGCGCGCCGGAGGCGACACCAGCTTTGCCCCGCTTGGCCGTGTCGCGAATTCACGGTAATATTATGATGTCGTGGTAGCCAAGAGATATGCTGCCTCTGGAAACGAGGATCGGATGCAGAGGGAAACCCCCATCTCCCGCATGGTGCGCGAGGCGATCGAAACGGTCGCTACGCCCGAGGTGAGAGTCCAGATCCTCCACCGCGCGTTCCACATGTCGCGCGAGCACGAGATCCCCGCGGCCGGCGAGCCGCTGCACCGATTCGTCGACAAGCACCTTCGCACCGCGATGGCGTTCTACCTGGGCGCCGAAGCCGCCGAGGCCGTGATGCAGAACCTCGAACCCATGCTTTCGTTCGCTGAAAAAATCAGCTCGCAGCCACCGCACAAGACCGTCCGTGCGGACGAAACACGCAAGCTCGGTCGTGACCGGCAGCGCTCTGGCGTCACACGTCGAGACCCCCTGCAGGCACTGGAGACCGACACCACGAAGTACCCGACGGTGCAGCCGTTGGGCTCTGCCTTGCCCATGGTATTCGTCGCGACCCGAAGTCGAGAGCGATGCGCTGGAATTGCAAAGCACCTCGGTGCCATAGCTGCCGTTCAGCAGATCGAGGATGTCGTCGCGTTTCTCGACAACCTCAAGGCAACTGCCTCCTTGAGCCCTTTGCTCGTCATCGACTGCGCGGAAGCCTCGGTGCAGCCATCGACGATAGCGACCCTGGAACACGAGCTGCCCAGAGGCTCAGCCGTGTTGATCTGGGGCGCTACCGAGCACGATCGAGATCTGACCGATCTAGCGACGAGCGATCGGGGTTGGCTTCGCTGCGGAATCGAGGCGAGTCCGAGCGACATCGCCTCGCTGATCCGCATGCTCCTCGGTGAGTAGCCAACCGAGCAGATGCGCGTCGCTTTCCACTACCCCGGCGCCGATGTCTTCTTTGCTTGCCGGGTCGCTCAACCACGGCCAGTGGGGAGCTTGCTCCTGGCATCCGAGGCTTTGTTCGGCGGCCCCGCAACCGACCCGAAGATGAAAGTGATCGTCGTGCGAATCACCTCGTGCCGGTTGGTGAAGAACCCAAGTTGCCCGAAGTACGGCCTGCGGTGAACGCTCGTGACGGGCTGCATAGCGCAGAAGGCGCGCCTTCACCTCGTTAGAGCAGAAGAGCCACTTCACCCGCGCCTGCTCGTCGAGCAAGAGCGCGCGCACCAGATGCCAATTACGCGGTTCGTCGAGCTGCAAGACGCGGTCGCCCATCATCGCGAGGCCGAAGCGGTCGAACTGCAGAAAGCCATCACTCCCGGCTGCCAGGCCGCCCGCGTCTCTCGCAAAGAACAATAGATCAGCGTCCCGCCCCGCGCGGTGCGTGCGATGCCGCGAGTGCACGCCGCCGTATGGGTGGGACAGATCACCAACGCGGAGCGGGTATCCGCCTGGAAAAGCGTTGGCCACCTCACGCGCCGCCCGCTCGATCGCGCCGACCAACGTCGGCGTCCCGAACTGAGTGCGCTCTCCGGGCCTCAGCCTTCGATATCCGATGCCCCGGTCTGCGAGCGGTACGGCATCATGTAGGTATCCCCTGCTCGCGGTGCCGACCGAGATCGTCTGCCCGGAAGGCAGAGGCTCGGTCACACAGGAGCAGATCCCCATGATTACGAGAGCCGCGAGGAGCTTGACCATTGCCCTACAGAATAGCGCAGGCTTCCACTTGACGTACCAAACCGGCCACGTAACTTTGCAAATTGACGAATGTCCGAGCAAAACGAAGGATTCATGGACCGCCTGAGCGCTCATCTCGACCGCGGTTGGGAGCTCGTCACCCAAGGCGACTTGAGTGGCGCCATGGCCTCCGCGGAGCAGACCCTCGAGCTCGACGGCGAGTCCCCGGATGCACACAACTTGATCGGCTACATTCATGCTGCGAACGGAAACCTCGACATGGCTCTCGAGCACTACCGTCAGGCGATCGACCTCGACGAGCACTACCTCGAGGCCATGCTCAACGCAGCGGAGCTCCTGATTCACCCGCTTGGAAGCTTCGCGGAGGCGATTCGGGTGCTCGACCAGGCCCTCGAAAGCTGCCAGACGGCGGACGATATCGCCGACGCCTCCGTTCTCAAGGTCGACGCGCTGCTCCAGCAGAACGACCGCGCCGCGGCTGCAGAGCTTCTCTTGGGCCTTCCCGAGGGCCCGTTTGAAAACCAGCAGCTGGACTTCCTCATCGGGAGGGCGCACTTCGAGCTCGATCAGGTCGACGCCGCCGCGACTTGGATCGAACGCGCGGCTTCGCGCTCTGACGCGTCCTCCGACGTGTTGTACTACCTCGGCCTGTTGCGTGATCGACAAGGACGTACCGACGAGGCGCCGCTGGCGTTCCTCAAGACCCGTCACCTCGACGGTCTCGCGCCGCGGCCCCCCTGGTCGCCCTCTCACGACCGCTTCGAGAAGCTCGTGCAGAACGCGCTCCGCGAGCTTCCAGCAGAGCTCGCGCAGCGGCTCGAAGGCAACCTGATCATGGTGACCGACTTGCCTGGCCTCGAGGTCGTAGCGGAGGGTGTCGACCCGCGCACTCCGCTCTTGCTCGACGAGATGGGCACCACCGCCGGGGGGGAGGAGCAGCGGCGACTGTTCGTTTACCAGCGCAACATCGAAAGGCTTATCCGCCATCCGCTCTCACTTCAGGAAGACGTGCTCGACATTCTTCATCGGGAGCTAGAGGCGCATTTCAACAAACCCAGCAACGAGACTCCCGTCTCGAAGTCGTCGCCGACGCATCAGGTCTGAAGCTCGCTCAGTGCCCCACCCAGCGCGAGCCAAACCTCTCGCATGTCATGGCGAACCGGGGCCTCGAGCTCGATGCGGCCCCCGCCCGACGGTGATGGAAAGCCCACCCGCGCGCAGTGAAGCATCACACGGCGCGCCGTGATCACGTGCCCATCCGGCAAAACCTTGCGCCGCTCTCCCTGGTACGCGTGATCGCCGAACAGCGGCGCCCGAGCCCGAGCGGCATGTACACGGATTTGGTGGGTCCTCCCCGTCTCGGGAATCAGGCGAAGGAGCGTTGCGCTCGCCGTATGCCCGGCCACTTCATAACGGGTCCGCGCCTCGCGAACGCCCCGACCCGGGCCCGCGACTCTGCGTTTGTGATTTCGGGGATCGATGGAGATCGACCACGTCCACTTGCCTCGCTCGTCGTCGAGCTCGTGAAGGGTAATGCCCAGGTACACTCGGTCATACGAGCCATCCAGCCGGGCAGCGAGCAGGTGCCGATTCATGTCGCGGGTCAGAGCGAAGGTCACGAGACCACTCACTTGGGAGTCCAACCTCGAGGTGGGGTGCGCTTCGAGATCGGGGAACTGCTCGCGAATCCAACGAACGAGGCAGGGCTCCGAGGAGGTCGGTGCCGTCGTCGGCAGGCCTGGCGGTTTGTGTACGACGAGCAGTTGGGCGTCGTGGTGAATGATCTCGGGTTGGGCGCACGTCGTGTCAAGCACCGAGAACCTCGACGGTCCCAGCGTCCCCATCGATTCGAACGACATCGCCGTCATGAAGAGACAGGGTCGCACCTTTCACGTTGACCACAGCGGGCACAGCGTACTCTCGCAGAATGATTGCGGCGTGAGAAAGAGGACCCCCGAGCTCGGTGATGACGCCCGAGGCCGCCAAGAACAGTGGGGCCCAGCCGGTGTCTGCCGCCGCCACGACGAGCACCTCGCCAGGTTCGAAGTCGTCGGCGTGAGAAGGATCACGTAGAACGCGCACTTTGCCTTCTGCGACGCCGCGGCTCGCAGCCAGCCCGCGCAAGCGCTTCGAGGTCGTAGTAGCGGGGAGACCGTCGGGTGGGAACCCGACGAAGGTGGAGGGCGGCTCGGGAAGCGCCTGGTTGCGCTCGTACTCCAAGCGGCGCCGCTGTACACGCATCGCCACACGTTCGTTCTCGTCGAGGAGCACGCGACGAACCTCTGCCAGCGTGAGGAAGAATGCCGCCTCCGGACCTGCTTCGGGCTCGCGCGCCTCGATCCTGCGCGATGCCTCGAGAGCCACGCGGCGAAACATGCCGAGCACCTCGACGACGTGCCCACGTAGGTGCTCGCGCATCCTCGTGAAGTGGCGAACCACCTCCAGGAGCTTCTTGACTGGAGGGCGGAACGGGAGCGGAACGCTTTTCGCGAGCTTGGCCTCGGCCTGTAGGCGCGCGTGCTGCAATTCCCGTTCGCGCTCCGCAAGGTCGACGGCGGCCGCCAAATGCGAACGCAAGGCCGCAAACATGAGCGTCGGGTCTTCCGACCATCGCGGCGCCGCAATCTCGGCCTCGCGAATGCCTCGATATCCATAGTCTTCGAGGAAGCGGTTCAGCTCGTCCCGCGTGCGGCCTACGGGCAGGCCGGCGACCGTGAGCCCACGCAGCTCGGTGTTCAGGATGTGCTCTGCCACCTCAGGCTCTCCCCGGGCGAGCTCGGCGATTCGCCAGAGCGCAAAGCCCGGACGCGCGCTCGCCACGTCCTGCAAGCCCGAGAGCAGCTCGCGGTAGAAGCCCGAGCCGTGATCTCGGCTGAACGTACGCAGCACTCCGATCAGCACGAGCACGGCGGTAAGCAAATTCGCGTAGGCGGTCAGCAAGATCGAGCCGGTCTCATCCAACAGGTGCTCGACGTCGCCCAGCATGCGGTCGAGCCCACTCGGCTCGAGAAGCCTCGGATCGACGCCATCTATTCGCGCGCGCTCGTCCGAAAAGTAGATCTCGAAATCGTCTATCCGCGATTCGAGTCGGAAGTTCTCGCGGGCGTATCGAGAAACGGTTTGCGGCAACCGTAGGAGGAATCCGATCGAGCTGCGTTCCGCCACTACCTCGTCGAGCTCCGACGCGTACTCGCCGCCGCCGAGTCTCACGAGTGAGGAGGGATGAATCCAGGGAATCTGAGACAGGATCGAGCTGAACTCGGTCAGGTTGAGGTAAATGCGACCACGGAAATCGCCCACGAGCTCGGCGTCCCGCGGAACCGTGCAACCCATGGCACCAAAGGCGCGACGAAAGCCGAGGTCGCTGAAGTGGCTCAGGACCGACCAGGTGAATGGCGTGATGACCCCAGGGAGCGCTTCTCCGACGTTCGCGTTGCTCCAAACGATCTTTCGCCGATCCCATGGGCGATCTCGGCGCGAGGAACGACGGCCCCCCGTGCTCGGAAGAAAGAACGGACGTGCCTGAAGGATGTACACCTGTTGTTCGGCGATCGCCCACTCGACGTCGCGCGCATCCCCGAAGTGCCGCTCGACTCGCATCGCTAGCTCGCTCAAGTGCAAGAGCTGCTGATCACTCAATGCGAGGCGATCGCGTAGAGCCGCGGGGACTTCGACTTCACGCACCCCACCCGAGAGGTCGAGGACGGTTTGCTGAGCTTTGCCACCGAGGATTTGGTCGCGCAGCTGCCCCGTGGCTTTGTCGATACGATAGGTATCCGGCGTCACGCGGCCGTCTACCACCGAGGGCCCTAGCCCATACGCGGCGTTGATGACGATCTCCCCCGCATCGCCCGTGAGCGGATTCGCAGTGAAGAGCACACCCGCGACCTCGGCTGGGACCATGGCCTGGATCACGACACCCACCGAGACGGGAACCTCTTCACCGAGCGCGCGTAGGTACGAGAGAACTCGAGGCCGGAAGATACTGGCCCAGCACGACTTGATAGCGCCCAGTACGTCGTCGTCGCGCATCAAGTTGAGGTGGGTCGAATGCATTCCCGCAGCGGACGCACCCTCCTGGTCCTCCTGCATCGCCGACGAGCGAACGGCGAAGCTGATGGCGCCCTCGCCCCTCATCGCGAGTAGCGCATCACCTACGCTGCGAACGACATCTTGTGGAAGGGTTGCGTCGCGAACCCGCTCTGCAATCGCTTGCAGCCGCGCATCCGATACGTGCGGTGTGCGCAGAAGCGCCCTTGGGCGGTCAGCGATCTCCAAGACGGTCGAGAAGAACGAGTCACCAACCCATCCCGGCATCGCATAGGCGGCGGGAACCGGAAAGCCTGCACGGGCAAGCGTAGCCAGGCTGCGGGCTTTTCCGCCATAGCCGGACGCACGACGGGGAACGACAGATTCGATTCGCTTCAACACCCTGGGCATTTCGACCGTGGGTCTCTAGCGCACGCCCGGGCCCGGGGCATGCGGGGGGCATGGACGCTGAGCAGCGCGAGCGCTATGAAAGCGCTGTGCGGGCGATGTACGACGATCACTTTCACGATCAATGTGGCGTGTTTGGCGTGTACGGGGCCGGTGAAGCCTCGAATCTCGCATACCTCGGCTTGCACTCTCTCCAGCACCGAGGGCAGGAAGCCGCAGGCATCGTTTCGAGCAACGGCGAGCAGCTCTTCGTCCATCGAGGGATGGGTTTGGTTCAAGATGTCTTTACTGCCGAACAGCTCGGGAAGCTTCCGGGGAGCAGTGCCATCGGACACGTGCGGTACACCACCGCGGGCGGTAGCCACATCAAGAACGCGCAGCCGCTAGCGGTCGACTGCGGCCATGGTGCCATCGCAGTGGCTCACAACGGCAACTTGACCAACGGCCTCGCTCTCCGGGACCAGCTCGAGAAGGACGGCTCCATATTTGCATCCGACAGCGACACCGAGGTGTTCGTTCACCTCATCGCCCGGTCGCGGGCCAAGACGACGGCAGATCGTGTCGCGGATGCGCTCCATCAGGTCCGCGGCGCGTATTCGCTGGTCTTCCTGTCACCAGAGGAGCTGGTCGGCGTTCGCGACCCGTACGGATTCCGCCCTCTGTGCTTGGGCAAGCTCGATGGCGCGTTCGTCCTCGCATCCGAGCCGCCAGCGTTTCAACTGATCGGCGCAGAGTTCATCCGCGACATCGATCCCGGCGAGATGGTCGTCATCAACCGCTCGGGGCTTCAAAGCCTTCGGCCCTTTCGGACCGACGCGGAACGCCGATACATGTGCATATTCGAATACGTATACTTCGCTCGCCCCGACGCATCGTTCGACGGCATCAGCGTCTATCACGCCCGAAAGCGAATGGGCCGAGTGCTGGCAGAAGAGCAGCCGGTCGAGGCCGACATCGTGGTGCCGGTGCCCGACAGCGGCGTCGCTGCAGCACTCGGGTATGCAGAGGCCGCTGGACTGCCGTTCGAGCTCGGCCTCATCCGCAGCCACTACGTCGGCCGTACTTTCATCGAGCCCACTCAATCGATCCGCCACTTCGGCGTTCGTTTGAAGCTGCACCCGGTGCAGAGCCTCCTCGAGGGAAAGCGCATCGTCGTGATTGACGATTCGATCGTACGGGGCACGACCAGCCGCAAGATCGTGAAGATGATCCGGGATGCGGGGGCAAAGGAGGTCCATCTGCGGATCAGCTCGCCACCGACTCGATGGCCTTGCTTCTACGGCATCGACACTCCTACGCGGGAGGAGCTCATCGCCGCCCACAACTCGGTCGCAGAGGTGAACGAGTACATCACCGCAGACAGCCTCGGCTACTTGTCGCTCGACGGGTTGAAGCGAGCAGTCGGGGGCGAGGGGTTTTGCAGCGCCTGTTTCAGCGGACGGTATCCCATCCCCGTCACGGCCGACGTTGCGCCGAGAAGGCAGTTACCTCTCGTGGGTGTCTAGGTCATACCTTCTCGAACCAACGTAGAATGGCGGTGTTCACTTCGTCGGGCGTTTCCAAGTGCGCGAAGTGGCCCGCATCGACGAAGAATAGCGTCTCGAAGAGCGCCGAGAAATAGCCTTCCTGCCCCTTGGCCATCTCGGGTCCGATACAGCCATCCCGCTCCCCGTGAAGGTACATCGTGGGGACCACGATGGAATCGGCGCCTAGGAGCCGCCGTAGCTCGCGAATCAGCTTGGGTGACGTGAGCGCCCGGTAGTAGCCGAGTGGTGAGGGCATGCTGGACCGCAGACACAGCTTGACCTCGTCGAAATAGTCTTCGCCCGGGTGGAAGCCTGGCGACCACGTCTGCCATAGGTACTCGATGAATCGGAAGTTGCGCAGCTGCACGACTCGGTCCGACACGCCGGGTAGTTGAAAAAGCGCGATGTAGGCGCTCCGGCGGAGCTGGCGCGGATAGCGCTCGAGGTTCGCTTCGAAGGCCAAGAGGTGGGGAACTCCAAGCATGACGGCCGCATGGAAGCGGTCCGGTCGGAGGGCCAACGCACACTGTACGATGATCGATCCCCAATCGTGGCCTACGATTCGCACCGGCACCGAAGAAGACAGCTCGTCCACGAAAGAAAGGATCGTACGAGCAAGCGTCGGAGGATCGAGGGGCCCCTCGAGCGACGAAGGCGCATAGCCCGGGAGCCAAGGGCTGACGACGCGGTACCCCGCTCGGCACAGATGCTCCGTCAGAGGCGCCCAGGTGCGGGGAATGTCGGGAAAACCGTGGAGGCAAACGACCAGTGGCGCGTGCTCCCCTCCCGTCGAGTGGTACGAAAGCCCGGTCGACACGGAGCGCCGTGTGTGCATGCAGCAAAGCTTACGAGAAGAAGCCGACGAGCGCTTCCGCAAGCCGCGCAGCGAACGATTCCCGTACGATCAAGTCTTGGCGCGCCTCGATTTCGAGCGCGCACCTTCCGAATTCGCGCGCATGCCGGACTGCCGAATAAGCGAGGCCGTCTTTGCCCGACCAAGGCTCGTTCGGTGCGACATGAAAGCCTGCCTTCTGCAAATGGCCCACGAGCCTGCCTGCAGGCTCTTCGTCGTGATCGAACAACACCCCGATCTCCAGCACTCTGGGCTGCCCCTCGTAGTTGTCGGTAAAGGTGTGGATCGAGAACACCGTATCACCTCGGCTCCGTCGTACCATCGCGCGTACAGCCGCGTGATAGGGGTGGTAAAAGCGCTCGATGCGTCGCTCGCGCTCCGCCTGCAGCATCCCCTCGTTCAGATGCACGGTTCTACCCTCGGCGTTCCGCCGAAACAGGGTCTCTGAATCGAGCGGCCGGTTCGGGTCGATCAACAACCGCGAGAAACGGGAAAGCACTGCGGGTGCATTCATCAATCGGGCGACCCTGCGGGTGAAGGCGGCGGCGCCGATGTCGCTGGCCCAATGCGTATCGACGAGCCAATGGTCCTCTTCGGGCCATGTCCAAGGTGCCGGAAGCTCCGCAGAGGCGTGCTCACAGGTGAATACCAATGGACCCGCAAGCTCGCCATCGATCTCCTCTACGGGCTCAAACGTCACCATCCACCGAATTGTAAGGGAACTCTCCGAATGTCGAGCCGCTGATGACACTGAACGATTGATCGGTATACTCGAAGGCGAAGCCGGAGGGGGCGGTCGAAGGAAAGAACCCGTGCCCCATCCCGACGAAGACCCGGAGCTCCCTGCGAAGACGAGGCGTCGCCCGAGTCATTTTCGGAAGAAGCGAAAGGATACGACCACCAAGTTGGTCCGTGTTGCGCGGGTACGCGAATCCGAGCAGCTCGACGACAATCACGTCGTGCACAGTCGCCGGGTGCGCCACGTGCACTGGGGCGAAGTGGTCAACCCAGCTCCCGCGCTTCCGGACCCTCTCCTTTACCGGCCGATGCCTCCGCCTGCACCCTTGGCGTCCGAGACCTCGACGGAAGATCCGACCCTTCCAGGCTGGCTCGCGAACCGCGAGCGGCGAAAGCGTGTCGAGGACGTCGTTGGCACCCTGGTCCTCGCGATCCTGGTTGGAGCGATGCTGGCCGCCATGTGGCTGACGATGACGAAGCCTTGACTCGCAAGGGTCGCTCAGGCGGACACTTGCCCCGCTAAAACTCCGGCCGGTCCTGGTGCTGCCCGAACACCTCTCTGAAGACGTCGCAGATCTCTTGCTCGGTGCAGTAGACCTTCGCGGCTTCGACGATGCTCGGCATCACGTTGCGGTCTGAACGGCACGCATCGGCGATCACGCCAAGCGCGCTGCGGACTGCGGCAGCGTCGCGTTCGGACTTGACTCTCGCGAGGCTCTCGACCTGTTCCTTCTGAATCGACTCGTCGATTCGGAGCGTCGGGATGTCGGGCTCCTCGTCTTGCTCGTACTTGTTGACGCCGACGACGACCTTCTCGCCGCTCTCGACCTCGCGCTGGAGGCGGTAGGCCGAACCCGCGATCTCTCTCTGGGGATAGCCGCCCTCGACGGCCTCCACCATGCCGCCGTAGTCGTCGATCTTGCGGATGTAGTCCATGGCCTCCTCTTCGAGGCGATCGGTCATCCACTCGACGAAATAGCTTCCGGCCAGCGGATCGATGGTGTTGGCTACGCCAGATTCCTCGGCAATGATCTGCTGGGTGCGGAGCGCCACCGTGACGGCTTCCTCGGTTGGAAGCGCAAAGGTCTCGTCGAGACTGTTCGTATGAAGCGATTGCGTCCCTCCCAACACTGCAGCAAGGGCTTGAAGAGCCACACGTGCGACGTTGTTGTAGGGCTGCTGAGCGGTGAGCGAGACACCGGCGGTCTGCGCGTGCGTTCGGAGCATCAGAGAACGGGGATCTTTCGGGTCGAAACGGTCCTTCATGAGCCGCGCCCACATGCGACGCGCCGCCCGGAACTTCGCGATCTCTTCGAAGAAATCGTTGTGCACGTCGAAGAAGAACGACAGACGCGGTGCGAAATCATCGACGTTCAGGCCACGCTCCACCCCCCATTTCACGTATTCGAGGCCGTCAGCAATGGTGAAAGCGAGCTCCTGGGCGGCGGTCGAGCCTGCTTCGCGAATGTGGTAGCCACTGATGCTGACGCTGTTCCATCGGGGCACCTCGTTGGTGCAGAATTCGATCGAATCGGTGACGATGCGCATGGCAGGACGCGGAGGCACGACCCAAGCGTGCTGCGCGATGAACTCTTTCAAGCAGTCGTTCTGAACGGTGCCGCCAATTCTGTCGCGGGGAATCCCACGTTTGTCGGCCAACGCAACGTAGAAACCGAGCAGCACGGCGGCGGGGCCGTTGATCGTCATCGACGTCGTGACCTTGTCGAGCGGAATCTGGTCGAACAAGGTCTCCATGTCCCGAAGCGTATCGACGGCCACGCCGACCATGCCTACCTCGCCGAGCGAGCGAGGCGAGTCGCTGTCGTATCCCATGAGGGTGGGGAAATCGAAGGCAGTCGAAAGCCCAGTTTGCCCCTGCTCGAGCAGGTACCGAAACCGCTCGTTGGTCTGGCGCGGCGTGCCAAAGCCCGCAAACATGCGCATCGTCCAGAGCCGGCCCCGATACATCGTCGGCTGGACCCCGCGCGTGAAAGGAAACTCGCCAGGCAATCCGATGTCGCGCGCGTATCGGTGATCTTCGAGATCTGCAGGCGTCACGAGGTCGGGCACCTCCAAGCCGCTATGGGTGACGAAATGCTCCTTGCGCGAGGGATGGCGGCGCAGAGCAGCGTTCACGCGCTGGGCGCGCCATCGCGCAATCTCCTGACGCAAGCGCGTCTTCTCGTCGTCCGAGTCCCGGTCGGCCGCTAGCTTCTTCGCCGGATCCGCGGTCACGGATACCTCCTGTCAGCTTTCTACCGTGTCCTGCGTCCCCAGAAAAGGCAACACCTCGCCGCGGATGATCTGCAGCATTCCCTCGGCTTCCAACGCTACCTCCAGCTCGGGGCCGCTTTCGAGAAACCTCTCGAGATGACGCTTCGCTGCCTGATTCTCGCCCTTCTGAAAGTAAGCGGCACCAACCAGAAACAATCCGTCGCCGTCGTCTGGCTGCTCTTCAAGCACGCGCAGACCCATGCGAATCGCCCGATCATACTCACCCATCATCCGGAGCGTCTGCCCCGCGCCCACCATCGCCCCGAGATACTTGGGAGCGAGCTTCAGCGCCTCGACGTAACTCTTGAGCGCCTCCGGATAGGCCTTCTTCTGAAAATAAGCGTGCCCGAGAAAATAGAAGGCATACTCGTTCATGGGATCCTCGTGCACGACCCTCAGGAGCTCGTCGATCGCTTCGTCGAGCTCGCCCACGCGCAGAAGCTCGACCCCTTCCTCAGCCGCCTCCCACCGCTCGGATTGCTGTTCACTCATCGCCGCCGCCTCAGTCACGCTTGCCATAATCGATCGAGCCAGCGCGCGTACGATCGCGCGGCTGAACGCCCGATGCCAACGTTCCAAGAGCCAGCAGAAGAAACAACACGCCTCCAATCAGAAGCGTGACGCCCATCAACTGGCGGTTGTCGAAGACCCAATAACAAAGCCCCGCCACCGTCAGCGTGAGAATGGCGACGCCCAAGGCCATTCGCATCTGCAGTTGGCGGCGACGCCGCATGCGAGCCTCGGCCTCACGCCTGGCCTGTTTCGCTTCCTTGGCCCTCTCTTTTCGGGCCTGGCGTCGATCGGTCGGTTTGTTCGCCATGGGGCGAGCATACTACTGAATCGCCCGGCGAGCCCGGTCTGCGAGATTTCCCTGCGGCTCGAGCTCGAGGTACTTCTCGTAGGCTTCGCGCGCAGCCGGTGAGTTGTCGCTCGAGAGCGCCTCGCCGAGATAGAACCAGGCCTCGGCCGGTGCGCCTGGTAGCGAGATCGACTGGCGCAGCAGGCGCCGCGCTGCATCCCGGTCGCCTCGCTCGAAGTGGAGGCGGCCTAGCTGATAGATCGCGGCTGCTTCGAGGCCCGGACGCGCATCGACGCCCCGGGCGAGCTGCAGGGCCCGGGTCGCGTTTCTCATCGCCTCGGAGTATTTCTTGGCACGCAAGATGCTCGATCCGATTCCGACGAGAGCCGGCGCATAGTCCGGATCGATCTCGAGCGCGCGTCGGTAGTAGACCGCGGCAAGCGCCGTTTGCCCCTGTGTATCGAGCGCATCCGCACGCGTGGTGAGCTGGGCGGGAGTCGCCGAAGCGAGCTCCGCGCGGATGACCTCTTCGTCGGGCTCTGAGTCCGCGGCAGGCGCTGATTCAGGGGGCGGCGGTGCCACGCGACGAGCCCGTACCGGAGCCGCTTTGCGGGCTCGCGTCTCCGGTGTTGCGGTGGCCCTTGCGGCTCGCACCACCGCAATGGTCGCGGGCGTTCGAGGGCTTGGCTCCGGTGACTCCGTGGCGGCCGGCGTGACCGGAGCCGCGAGCGGTGCCGGCGACGACGCGCTCGAATCGCCTTCGGTCTCGGAGAGGTCTTCGACCTGCTGCTCCGCAATCGACGTCGGAGAAAGCGCCTCCACGAGCGGGGCCGCTTCAGACGGGACCGAAGCCGCGGGGGGCGAGACCACCCGAGCCGTAGGGGAGCTCGGTGCCAACGGCTCCCCCGGGTGCGGAGAAGCCAAGAAGAGGATGCCCGAGACCAGGAGAGCGACGGACGACAACGCGGCCACGACGAGCAGAATCTGCCGGGGATTCAAGGCTGCCCGATTGCTTCGTTCCCGCTGCTCCGCGAATGCGATCAGGTCGTCCGGCGCCGGATCATCGATCGGTTCGGCCGGCTCGCCGGCGCTCGCGAGAGAACGGGCCTTGGCGAGCACGCGCTCGGCCTTGGCGTGCTCCCCTAGCTCGCCCAAGAGCTCGCCGAGCCACTGCAGGGGTCTCGGGTCGTCCGGCACGAGTCGCGCGGCTCCCAACAGCGCCTGCTGCGCGCGAAGAACGTCACCCGTGGCCCGCCATGCCTCGGAACAAAGCAGCAGGTACTCGGGATCGCCGAAGAGCTCGTGGTGATGAAGACTGAGCACCTCGAGCGCCGAGCGAGCCTTGCCCATTGCGATCAGATCGCGTGCGATCTCCAACGGATGCGAGTCCCCGCCGGCATCTACGTCATCGAGCTCATAGGCGTCGAACCCAAAGTCAGACACGCCGGCGATGGTATCAGAGCCTCCCTCGGATCGATGAATTCCCGCCAATCCCGGCGTGACCCCGGGCCTTCTGCGCCAAAGCTTGTATACTCGCGCGCAATGTTTGTGGTCGCGTGCTCCGGTTTCCCCGTGCCGGTCAGCCGATACTGGCGGGAGTTCGATGCGGTGGAAATCTCGGATACCGAGATCGCCATCCCAGGCGCCGGTACCGTGAGGCGTTGGATTCGGGAGTCTCCCAAGGGCTTTCTGTTCACGGTCGTCGCGCCCAAGTCGGTAAGCGACTCCGGGTTCCGGCGGACCAAAGAAAACAAAGCCACGGTCGAGGCGGTGGCCGATCTCGCCCGAGACCTCAAAGCCAAGGCGGTCGTCTTCCGCGCCGACGGGACGTTCAAGCACGGAAAGGCGAACCGGGCAGCCATTCGGGCGTTTCTCGGATTCCTTCCATCGGGCCTGCCTCCGATCGTGTTCGACCTCGAGGCTTGGAAACCAAGCGACATCGTCGCCGCCTGTGGGGACCGCCCGGCCATCGCGGCGTACGACCCGCTCAACGACGACCCGCCCCCCCCATCGAAGATGATCTACATCCGCCTCCCCGGACCGGCGGGGCATCGGTCGCGGTACGACGAGGCCTCGATCGCGAGGATCGCCCACCATTGCAACCAACTCGAGCCCGAGCTCGGCATCTGCGTATTCCGCAACATCGACATGCAGACCAACGCCCACCAGCTCATCAAGAAGCTCGAGTAACCGATGACGGAATCGGCACCGATGCCGACGGTGATCACGCTCGGAGAGGAGGATGCAGGCGAGCGCATCGATCGCGTCCTCGCGCGCCGCTGCCCGGAGCTCTCTCGGAGCGCGATCCAGCGATGGATCGAGCAAGGCCGTGTCGAGCAGGCAGGGGGCATCGTCTCGCGCAAGACCAAGGCTCAGGCCGGGGCCGAAGTCTGGATCTACCCCGGGCCGCCGGAGACGATGAGCGCCGAGCCGCAGCCGATTCCGCTGGAGGTTCTCTTCGAAGACGCCCACCTGATCGTGCTCGACAAGCAGGCAGGCCTCGTGGTTCATCCCGCACCAGGCCATGCCGACGGGACGCTCGTCAACGCGCTCCTCCATCATGCGGAGGTGCGGGGCGGACCCGATCCGCTTCGGCCGGGTATCGTGCATCGCCTCGACAAGGACACTAGCGGCGTGATGGTGGTCGCGAAGACCCCCTTGGCGCACGAACGACTGGTCGAGATGTTCCAAGAGCACCGTTTGAAGCGCGCCTACCTCGCGATCGCGTTCGGACGGCCGCCACAATCGATCACCTACGATACTCTTCACGGACGACACCCAGGACACCGAAAGAAGTTCACGTCGCGCGTCGACAGGGGAAGACGAGCGATCACGCACCTCGAAACACTCGAGTTCTTGCACGCGAGCGCTTTGGTTCGCTGCTCGATCGAAACGGGGCGTACCCATCAGATCCGCGTGCACCTCGCCGAGCACGGGCATCCAATTGTCGGCGACCCTCTCTACGGGAAGTCGATCGGCGACCCCGAGCTCCGGCGCGTTTCGACGGGGCTCGGGCGTCAGGCGCTACACGCTGCGCTCCTGGAGTTCGACCATCCGATCACGGGCCTACCGATGCGATTCGAAACCGAGCCCCCTGAGGATTTCGAGCGAGCGTTGACCGCGCTGCGACTCCGGTCGGATTAGCCGGCATCTCCAGCGCCCGCATCGGGCGGCGGGGGCGGCGCGCACTGCGGGTAGCCGTCGAGCAGCCGTTGGCACGCCAACCGGTCACACTGTTGGACGACCGCATTGCAGCTCTGAAAGAAGATGGGGTTGATGAGGATCGCGCTACAGCACTCGAAAAGCTCGCGGCATTTTTCCCTTGAGTCGTCGTCGCACCGGGTCGCCATTTGAGCCGCCCATCCGACTTGGCAGAACGCGCCATCGGTCTCCAACCGCGCCACGCCCGTGGCGCGGGTGCCGTCGATGCCACCCGAGAAGGAAAGTCTGGCGTCGCTGCCGGGCGGCTGGAAGCCCGATACTCGAAAACCATGGGTCACCGGATCGATCGGGACATCGCCAGTGAATCCAAACTCGAAGCTGCAGCCGTCCCCATTGCCGTCGGTTCCGATGAGCTCGGCACGGATCTGGTAAGCATTGGCCTCGGACCTAGAGGCCAGGTCGCACCCGGGGCTCGGGGTGAGCCGCTCTCCGTCGCCCACCACGTTGAAGCACACGTCGGCGCCATTGCCCTGAGTCTCCCAGAGCACGTCTGGCGCGATACCGCCCGTGCCGCCTTGACCGCCGGCGCCGCCGGTGTTGTCAGGAACGGCCACCCAACAACCCGCGCAGAGCAGAGCTACACAGCCTGCTGCGCCGAGCCGCCCCGCGTATCTTGAAGTCATCGCGACGTGAGCCCTACCACATCGGGGACTCGACGTGTGCCTTCGAGCGGACGAGGAGGTCGACGATCGCGCGGTCGTAGAGGTTGCGAGGCATCAACTCGGGCGCGACACGGCTCTGATAGAGATCCCGACCTTCTTGAATTTCCGCGTCCATGACGTCGAAAAGATTGTCGTTTCGAACACCCTCCGTGATCTTGTCCTCATTGTAGAGCGCAAGGTCACTCGAGATCGCTCGTGCCAAGCGACGCGCAGCTTCTTCGGTTTCAATCAGCGCCATCGGTCCTCCGTAGGCGCAGAGTGACGCAGTAGGCCTGCCCCTGTCAAAGCGCGGCCGGGTCGACCGCGATGGCGCCTGCGCGGAGGATCCTCATGGGCGTCGTCGTGGAGTCGATCAGGGTCGAGGCGGGGCCGCCCGGTGAAGCGCCCGCGACGATGGCGTCGAGCCCATCGGTAAGCGCAGCGGGGAGATCCTCCGCGCTCCGCACCGGGGGCTCACCGGTGCGATTCGCGCTGGTGGCGGTCAAGGGATGGCCGAACGCTCGGACCAACACCGCTGCGGGGCTCGGACCGGGCACGCGAACAGCGACCTTGCCGTCCTGAACGAGCCGCGGGCTGCACCCAGGCTTGGCTCGGAGGAGGATCGTGAGCGGCCCGGGCCAGTGGGCCTGCATCAACGCCAAGGCCGCGCCGCAGGGAGCGAAGGCCACCTCCGCGAGCGCTTCAGCGTCGGGGAGGAGAAGCGCGATTGGCATGTCGGCCGGCCGGCCCTTGAGCTCGGCGACCCGCTCGATGGCCTCGTCGTTTCGGGCATCGGCCAGGAGGCCGAGCCAGGTTTCCGTCGGACACGCGACGACGCCGCCTCGACCCAACACCCGCACGAGCCTCGTGAGGTCCTCCATCAGTGCGTGCGGGCGCGCCACCCGATGTCGTGGCGCAACTGCTTGCCTTCGAAGTCGATCTTCGCAGCGGCCTCGTAGGCGCGCTCGGCTGCCTGGTCGATGGTCTCCCCCACGGCGGTGACGGAGAGCACCCGTCCCCCGGCGGTCACCACCTCACCGTCGACCAGCGCAGTGCCGGCGTGGAACACGGTCACCTGAGGCAGCGCTCCGGCTTCCTCTAGGCCGGTGATCACCTTGCCCTTTTCGTAGCTTCCCGGATAGCCGCCGGCCGCGAGCACGATGCAGAGCGAGGCAGGGGCTTCCCATTCGGGCTTCAACCCACCCAAGTCCCCGAGCGCCGAGCCTCGAATCAACGGTAGGATCGAACCCTTCCATCGCGTGACCAGAGCCTGGCATTCGGGGTCGCCGAATCGGGTGTTGTATTCGAGCACCAACGGCTCGCCGTCCACGATCATGAGCCCCACGAAAAGCGCGCCGCGGAACGGACGACCTTCGGCAGCCATCCCGCGAAGCGTTGGTTTGACGACACGGTCGAGGATTTTTCGTTCGACCCCGGGAGTCACGACCGGCGGCGGTGAGTAGGCACCCATTCCGCCGGTGTTCGGACCTCGATCGCCGTCGAACGCGCGTTTGTGATCTTGGGCCGGGGCAAGCGGAACGAATCGTTCGCCGTCGGAAACGATGTGATAGCTGACCTCCTGTCCGATGAGGCACTCCTCGATCAAGACGCGGTCGCCGGCGCTCCCGAAGGCGCGTGTACGCATGATGAGATCGACCCCACTGATGGCCTCGCTCGCGTTGCGCGCGACGATGACGCCCTTGCCTGCGGCGAGCCCATCGGCCTTCACCACGAGTGGGCGGTTTGCGTCCTCGATGTAGGCCGTAGCCTCGTCGGGATCCGCGAACACCGCAAAGCCGGCGGTCGGAATGTCGTGGCGTGCCATGAACTCCTTGGAAAAGATCTTGGAGCCCTCGAGCTGGGCGGCCGCACGATCGGGGCCGAACGCGTCGATTCCGTCGGCGCGGAGCGCATCGACCACCCCCGCAACGAGCGGTGCCTCTGGGCCGACGACCACCAGATCCGCCGATTCCCGTTTCGCGAGGGCAACGACTCGATCGGCGTCGGTCGGGTCGACGTTCACCGTTCGGCCGATGGCCGCGATGCCCGCATTGCCGGGAGCGCCGACAATCTCCACACCGGGATCCTGCGAGAGCCTCCAGGCCAACGCGTGCTCCCGCCCGCCTGCTCCGACGATGACAATGCGCATGCTCAGTGCCGGAAGTGGCGAACGCCGGTGAAGATCATGGCGATGTCGGCTGCATCGGCGGCCGCGATCACGTCGTCGTCTCCCTTGGAGCCGCCGGGCTGAACGACCGCAGTGATCCCGACCTTGGCCGCCGCTTCGATTCCGTCTGGGAACGGAAAGAACGCGTCCGAGGCCATGACGGCGCCCTTGGCAAGATCGCCGGCCTTCTGCGCTGCAAGGCCCACAGCGGTGACCCGAGCCATCTGACCGGCACCGACGCCAACCGTGCGATCGGGTTTGGCGAAGACGATGGCGTTGGACTTCACGTGTTTGCAGACGCGCCACGCGAAATCGAGAGCGCGCATCTCGTCAGCGGTGGGCAGGCGCTTCGTGACGACCTTCCCGCCGCGCACCTCGCCTGGGCCGGTCGCGTCACGATCCTGGACGACCAGACCGCCACCCACTCGCTTGAACTGAAGCGCGGGGTAGTCAGCGGGGAGCCATTGGCCGGTCGCGAGGATGCGGAGGTTCTTCTTCTTCCGAAGCCGCTCGAGCGCCGCACGGGCGAACCGAGGCGCGATGATGCACTCGATGAAGGTCTCTGCGACTGCCGCAGCGGTGTCCTCATCGACCTCACGGTTGAGGGCGACGATCCCGCCAAACGCGCTCTGGGCATCGGCCTCGCGGGCAATGCGGTAGGCCTTTTCGAGAGTGGCTGCGGTGGCCACACCACAGGGATTCGTGTGTTTGACGACGACCGCCGCAGGCTCTTCGAACTCGCGTACCGCCTCGATCGTCGCATCGACGTCGACGAGGTTGTTGAACGAGAGCTCTTTGCCGCCGGAACCGAGCGACTCGGCCAAAGCGAGGCTTCCAGGCATGGCACTGCGCTCCACGTAGAAGGCGCCTTGTTGATGTGGGTTCTCACCGTAACGAACGTCATACGCTTTCTCGAAGCTCAGGGTGAGCGCACCGGGGAACTTCGACTGGCTGCCTTGGGAGGTGAGATAGGACGAGATCGCACCGTCATACGCTGCGGTCTGAGCGAAGGCTTTGGCTGCCAAACGAGCGCGTAGGGATGGGTTTGGTCCGTCACCGGACTTGACGGCGGCCAGCACCTCGCCGTAGTCGCCCGGGTCGGTGACGACGGTGACGCGCGCCTGATTCTTGGCCGCGCTCCGGACCATCGACGGCCCGCCGATGTCGATGTTCTCGATGGTCTCGTCGTGAGACGCGCCACGCGCGACCGTCTGCTCGAAGGGGTAGAGATTGACGCAAACCAAATCGATCGGCTTGCCACCGATTCGGATGAGCGCTTCGCGGTCTTCCGCGGCGTCGCGCATAAGAATGCCCCCGTGGACGCGTGGGTGTAACGTCTTCACGCGACCGTCCATGATCTCGGGCGACTCCGTATATTCGGAGACGTCGACGACGGGGACGCCACCGTCGCGGAGCGCCCGAGCGGTGCCGCCGGTCGAAAGAATTTCGACGCCCGCGTCGGCAAGCCCTTTTGCAAATTCAACGATGCCCGTCTTGTCGGAGACCGATATCAGTGCGCGTTTGATCTGTGTCATGGCCCTGCCTTCGAGCCGCCCCATCGACCGCTCAGGGTCGGCCCATACCGCGCAGCCCGAATATCGTCAATCGATTCCGGCTCCTCTCCGATCAGGTGTCCAGATCTGCGACTTCGTCGAGCTCTTGCATCTGGCTGATGGTGGCTTCGACCCAAGGCGCGAGCTCACCTGCGCGAATCATGTCTCGCGCTCTGCGCATCAGCGCCCCATAGAAATGCAAGTTGTGAAGCGAGAGAAGTCGTGGCCCCAGCATCTCGTCGGCCTTGAAGAGGTGGCGGAGATATGCACGCGAGTACGTCGTGCACACGTAACAGTCACAGAGCGAATCGAGGGCGCTCTCGTCATCGCGATGTCTCGCTTGGCGGAGGTTCACGCGGCCTCCCCAGGTGAGGCCCTGGCCGTTGCGGGCGTTGCGGGTCGGCAAGACGCAATCGAAGAGATCGATGCCACTTCGAATCGCCCGCAACAAGTCGGTCGGAGTTCCAACGCCCATGAGGTAGCGGGGGCGATCCGCCGGCATCTCGGGGCCTATCCGGGCCACGAGCTCATACATCTGCTCCACCGGCTCGCCCACCGAGAAGCCGCCCAATGCGATCCCGTCGAAGTCGAGCGCTGCGATGGTTTGCAGGTGTGCGAGCCGCAGACCGAGCTCGGTCCCTCCCTGCACGATGCCGAACCGGGCTTGGCCTTCGACGGGCTCGGCCTCGAGGCAACGCCGAGCCCACCGCGTCGTACGCGCGATGGCGCGCTCGATTACCTCCCGGGGAGCGCCCGCGGGAGGGCACTCGTCGAGCACCATCGCAATGTCTGAACCGAGCAGCGACTGTACACGCATCGCCTCCTCGGGCGTCAAACGATGAAGCGCCCCATCGAGGTGAGAGCGAAACGTGATTCCGTCGTCGTCGATGGTCCGATGCTTGGCCAACGAGAACACCTGATAACCACCGCTGTCGGTCAGCAGCGCGTGGGGCCACTTCATGAACTGGACGACACCCCCGCATGCGGCCACCGACTCGGCGCCCGGACGAAGCCAGAGGTGATACGTGTTGGCCAAGATCATTCGCGCGCCAGTTGACGCCACCTCCTCCGGGGTGAGCGCTTTGACGGCTGCTTGGGTTCCAACAGGCATGAAGGCAGGGGTTTCGATCGTCGCCCGCGGAGTGCGGAGCTCCCCCCTCCGCGCGTTACCCTCGACCTCGCGGACCACGAACGAAAAACCAGGCGTCGGGAGGCTCATCGAGCCCTCCCGCGAATCAACATGGCGTCGCCGTAACTGTAGAACCGATAGTGCCGCTCGGCGGCTTCCCGATAGGCGCGGCGCGTGAGGTCGATCCCCGCGAAGGCCATCACCAGAGCCAACAATGTAGAGCGTGGAAGGTGAAAGTTGGTGACCAGATGGTCGACGACGTGAAACCGATGGGGCGGACGAATGAAGAGCTTGGTCGTGCCGATCCCGGCGAGCGTATTGCCCTCGGCATCGATCGATGATTCGAGCGTACGGACGACCGTGGTACCGACCGCAACGACCGGTCGATCCTCCGCACGCGCCCGCGCGATCGCTCCGGCCGTCGCCTCGGGAACTTCGTACGCCTCTTCGTGCATCTCGTGCTCGTCCAGCCTATCGGCCTGCACGGGGCGAAAGGTGCCGGGTCCGATGTGCAATGTCACGTGGGCGATGCGGTGTCCTGCCTCTTCGAGCGCGCTGAGCACCTCGTGGGTGAAATGAAGGCCGGCTGTCGGAGCCGCGACGGCACCCGACTTGCGCGCGTAGATCGTCTGGTAGCGCGCGCGGTCTTCCGCGCCGGGCATCCGGCGAATGTAGGGCGGCAGCGGAACCTCACCGGCCTCCTCGATGATTGCGTCGACACCGCCCCCTCCATCGGCCGTGAACTCGACCTCCAGCTCGCCGTGATCGAGCGCGCTCAAGACGCTCGCGGTGAGCCGTCCGTCAGCAAACCAGAGCTTCATTCCTGCGCGCAGGCCCTTCGAGGAACGGCCCATCGCGAGCCAGCGGTCGGTGCCTTCTCGGATCTTGTTGAGCAGCAGGAGCTCCACTCTGCCTCCCGTGGTCTTGTGGCCCAGTAGCCGGGCGGGGAAGACGCGTGTGTCGTTGAAGACGAACAGGCTCGGCGGGAGCAACGAGGGCAGCTCGGTGAAGAGACGGTCCTCCACTCGATCAGCTTCGACATCCAGCAATAGGAGACGCGATGCATCTCGCCTCGCCAAGGGCTGCTGCGCGATCAGCTCGGGTGGCAGATCGTACTCGAGGTCGGAAAGCCGCATTCAGGGTCCCGGAGCCGTGATGAAGCGCACACCGTACGTTTCGGTCGGTTGCGCGACCTGACCCACCTCGTCTCGCGCGTCGGCGGAGACCTCGACGCAGAGCTGTCCGGCTTCGGCCTTACGCCACGTCTTGCTCGACTCACCACGGCCCGGACCCTTTTCATCGTAGGCTGCGCTACGGCCGGTGCGCCGGTCGACGACGCGAAGAACCAAGTCGACCTCACCGAGCGCGCTGACCTGAGCAACCACCCTCTCGCCCTCCTGGTCGAGGCAAAACGTGTCGACATCCCCGCGCCAACCGATCCAAGCGCGGCGCTCGGCACCGAGCCCGATGGGCTCCGCGAGCTCGAGTGAGTCGTTCGGCTCGCGTTCGAAGCCCGGGTCGTCGTCGAGCACTCGCCATCGAACCTGGTATGAATCGGAAACGTTCTCGGTGGGGAGCTCGCCTTCGACGGTTCGTTCGTGCACGCGAATCAGGTACTGGCCGGGATCGAGGGGAACGTTCGGCAGGCGCTCGGCCTGCCCCAAGCCCTTCGCGTCCGCTACGAAGAGAGGCTCGGTGAGACCGGGCCGCAACAGCTCGACGACCACATCCATGTTGGGGACAGAGCTCACCTCGAGCTCGGCCCGACGACGCTCGGTCCCTGGGTTCTCGATCGCAAACAAATCGACGTCACCGGAAACCTCGCTCAGCCGCCGGCCTAGGTGGGCCTCCATCCGGGTGTTCTCCGGCAGACTCGTCGCGTCGTCGACCGTATGGTTGGGTTCGCGTTCCGAAGGTGCACGGTTCGCGAGCTGCCACGCTGCGACGCCACCGCCGGCCGAGAGCAAGAGCAAGATCAGCCACCAGAGCCTCCCCCGCGGCTTGAGACGCGAATCGACCTCGTCGACGCGCCGGGTGCCGCTCCCGACCCGCGGCTGCCCGACTCGGCTGAGCCGCCAGTCGCCGGAGCCGACCGTCGTCAGATACTCTATCAAGGCCTGGCGGAGCTCCTCGGCTGTTTGGTACCGCCGCGCAGGATCCTTGTCGAGACAACGCATGATGATCTCGTCGGCTTCGACCGGGACGGACAACGGCGATCGGGAGGAAGGAAGCGGCGGCTCCTCCGAAAGATGCTTCGAGAGGATGCCAACCGGATTCGGCGCTTCGAAAGGCGGCTTGCCGACGACGCACTCGTACATGATGGCGCCGATCGCATAGACGTCGCTTCGTCCGTCGAGCTCTTGTCCCTGAATCTGCTCGGGGGACATGTAGTACGGCGTGCCCACGATCGTGCCACTGCTGGTGACCTGGGTCCCTATCGTCCCCTCGAAGAGCTTCGCCAGACCGAAGTCCAATACCTTCGCGATCTCCCCATCGCGGCTCTCGGCGACGACCACATTCTCGGGCTTGAGGTCGCGGTGGATGATGCCCGCGGCATGCGCATCGGCGACGGACCCGGCGACCTGCGCGCATAGATACGCCACGCGGCCGAACGGCATCGGCCCCTCTTTGTGGATGATTTTGCCTAGGTCATTTCCATCGACGTACTCCATCACGAGATAGAGCGCGCCTGACTTCGTGCGGCCGAAGTCGAACACATGGACGGTGTTCGGATGGTTTAGACGGGAGGCAGACTCGGCTTCGCGATGGAATCGGATCACGTTTTCGGGGTTTTGCTCGAGCTCAGGGTGCAAGAGCTTGATCGCCATCACCTTGCTGATCTGTACGTGCTCGGCCCGGTAGACGGTCCCCATCGCGCCCTGCCCGATGCGTGCGACCATGCGGTAACGGTCCGCGATGATGTCACCCGGCTTTGGCATGGCGGACATCACGGGCCTTCCGCACTTCCCACAAAACTTGGCTTCGGATGGGTTGTCTTCCCCGCAAGCGCTGCACCGCACCTGGTCGTCTCGAGCCGTGCTAGCCATTCACCGTCAAGAGGCGGTAGCCGAGCCAGCATGCCGCGAGAAGGACGAGGACGGCAACGGAGCGAAGCGCTTTCCGTCTTCGTTGCGTCACCGAGAGTGGCTCGTTCGCGCTGTCGTAGCGCACGCGAGCCCGGACACGATGACTCCGCACCGCGGGCTCGGGCCGCGCACCGCTCTCACCGGCGGCGGGCGTGCTCGGTTCGATCTCGGCGGGATGTTCCGGTCGTTCGGTGAGCTGCGGTTCGAGGAGCTCGGAGCGGGGAATGCCGATCATCGTCTTTTGCGGCTTTCGTGAGCTCTCAGATCGCACCGAAGGGAGCGAGGTCGGAGGCGGTGGCGGCGGAGTCGCCGAGCTGGCGCGACCTGCTGCCGCCGGGAGCGATGGCATCCCAAGCACCGTGTGCTTGCGAATTCGTTGTTGAGACGAGACGCTGCTGGGCCGCTCCATCGTGGTGGGGTCGGGCTCCTCGTGAACTCGAATGCGAGACTGATCGAGCCGGTCCGGCCCGTGATCGCGCATCGCGTAACCGCATTTGCCGCAGAACGCATCATCGGATGGGACCTCAGCTCCACATTGCGGACAATCCATGACGCGCCCTTACCGTATCAGAAATCCTTCTCAGTTGCGCCTAATGGGGAATTCCCATCACGTCGGCCATGTCGTATAAACCCGCCGGCCGGCCGATGACCCAGTGCGCCGCGCGCACCGCCCCCCTCGCGAAGATCGAGCGGTCGGTCGCGCGGTGCGTGAGCTCGATGCGTTCGCCCTCCCCGACCAGGTAGAGCGTGTGCTCGCCGACGACATCGCCGCCTCGCAGCGCCAAGACGCCGATCTCCTCGAGAGGCCTTGCGCCGACCTCCCCGGTTCGGCCATGCGTGACGGCCAGTGTGGGGTCCAGCCGCTTCGCCGCGGCCACCGTCTCCGCGAGACGAACCGCAGTTCCGCTCGGCGCGTCGACCTTGTTCCGATGATGAATTTCGATAATCTCTGCGTCGAAGGTCGGGCCGAGAAGCTCGGTCGCGCGCGCCGCGAGGAAGTACAAGGCGTTGACGCCCTGACTGAAATTGGGCGCGAAGACCACGGCAACCCTCTCGGCGGCGCGTTCGAGACCGGCACGAGCATTGGCATCGAGTCCCGTGGTCCCAATCACCATGGGAACGTGCTGCCCTGCACACAGGGGAAGAAGCTTTGCGGTCGCAGACGGAGTGCTGAAGTCGATGACCACCTCGACGTTGCTCAAAAACTCTTCGACGTCAGAAGTGATGCAGACTCCCGAAGGAGCCCCCGCGGTCAGCGTGCCGATGTCTCGACCCAACGACTCGCAACCTTCCCGATCCATGGCTGCGACGAGCTTCGCCTCTGTGTCATGAGCGAGGACCGAGGCGATGCTCTGCCCCATCCGACCCGCGGCCCCGTGTATCGCAACGTGGAGCATGAGCAGGGCATCGCAGATGCGGCGGCAGGGGTCAATCGACCCGTTACCTCGACGACCGGCCCGCGCTCAACTCGACCAAACGGTCGATGAGAAAACCGCTTTGCTCGAGGGCCTCGTCCGTGAACGCACCGAAGAACTTCCGCACTTCGGCGAATACCTGATCGAAGGCGTCTTGGTCGCCGGTGGCGAGAATCTCTGCAAGATCGGCCGCGGCTTCGCGGAACTGGTCGATCACCCGCTTCGAGTGGGGATTGAGCATTTCGATCGGCCCGTACAACTCCGGAGATTGAGCGAAGTGGCGGCCGGTCACATACGCCTCCAGCAGGTACGCGGGCGAAGTGAAGCGAAGCGTCTCTTCGAGCGGCGTCCCGGACCGACTCAATGTGAGCCCCAGGACCTGCGTCTTGAAATGGTGCAGCACTTGAACGATCGCCATCATGGTGTCGTGCACGGCGGGAGTCGTTTCGGTGATGACTAGACCCCGAGCGGCAAACATCTGGCGTGCCCAATCGAGCCATGCGTCGCCGCGGCCGGGACAGATGACGATCCGCTGACCTTGATACGTGTTGACGCCAGGGCCGAACATCGGATGGGTTCCGAGCACACTCGCTTCGGTGGAGGCGAGCATGCTGTTCATCGGATCACTCTTGATCGACGTGACGTCCATCAGGAGCGCCTCCTTGCGAACCAAGGGTCCGACCTGCTCGATGACTTGTTGCGTTTCGCGAATGGGCACGCTGACGACGACGACATCTGCCCTTGCAGCCGCATCGGTGGGCCGAAGCTGTGTCTGCAGATCCGCACTCAGCACGAGGTGGCCGAGATCGGAGAACAAGGTGCAGAGTGAGCGCCCCATCCCTCCTTCGCCTCCCACGATGGCTATCGTCTTGGGCTCCACGTCGAGCGGCACCTCTGCGCGCAGGGCTGCCTGTCGTTCTCGGCTCATCAGCATCAGCTGCCGCCACACGGATTCGATGCTTCCAGGCGGCAGGCCGAGCTCCTCGGCCCGGGCGCAGCGATCGTCCAATACTCGCCGTTCGCGTGCGAGATCGCGAATCCGGACCCGGTGCTCCCGCTTGCGCGCCGCAATTTGCCCCACGAGCTCCATCCTCCGAACCAACAACTCCAGCAGTTGATGGTCCAGCTCGTCGACCTCTCCGCGCAACGCGGAAAGCGGTCCTTCGCCTGAATTCGTCTCGGTCATGGGTTCGTTTTACATCGAAGAGGGACGTTCGCATAATGCGCGCCGGTGAGGCGACTGCAACTCCATCATTGGATCCTGATCGCGATGGGGCTGGGCGCCGCGCTGGGGCTGGGTCTCAACTGGGCGGGCGGCCAGGGAATGGTCGATGCAGACGTCGTCGCCAAGGCGGCCACCGTGGGCAAGGCGATGGGCGACCTCTTCCTCCGGCTGCTGCAGATGCTCGTCGTCCCCCTGATCGTCTCGTCGTTGATCACGGGGGTGACTGGCATGGGCGACCTCCGGACGTTGGGCTCGATCGGGGGCCGTGCGATGGTGTTCTATCTGACCACCAGCCTCATCGCGATCCTGACCGGCATGTTCATGGTCAACCTCATTCGTCCTGGCGAGGGCGCAGAGCTCGCCATGCTCGAAGAAGGCGCCGCCGGAAGCCTGGTGCTCCCCGAGGCACCGAGCGGCATCGGTGTCGTCCTTTGGCAGCAGCTCGAAGGACTCATTCCCAAGAACCCCCTCGCGGCAGCAGCCGAGGGCGACATGCTGCCGGTCATCTTCTTCTCTCTGCTCATCGGCGTGTTCATCAGCCTCACCGAGCATCGGGAGGGATCGAAGGATGCGAGGGTGGTGAGGCGTTTCTTCTCGGGCTTGTTCGACGTGATGATGCAAATGACGCTCTTCGTGGTGAAGTTCGCCCCGCTCGGCGTCTTCGGGTTCACGTTGTATGCCGCAGCCGGAAAGGGGCCGGGCGCGTTTCGAGTCCTCGGCTGGTACGCACTGACCGTCTTCGCCGGGCTATTGGTTCACGCGACGGTGACCCTTCCGATCATCCTCAAGGTCGTTTCTGGCCGCTCGCCCATCGCGTACGCACGCACTCTCACCACTGCATTGGTAACCGCCTTCAGCACGGCCTCCAGCAACGGCACGTTGCCCCTGACGATGCGGAATGTGGAGGAAGCCGGTGTGAGCCCACAGGTGACCTCCTTCGTGCTTCCTCTCGGCGCGACGATCAACATGGATGGAACCGCCCTCTACGAAGCGGTGGCCGTTCTCTTCATCGCGCAGGTGTATGGCATCGACCTCAGCATCGGGCAGCAAGGCCTAGTCGCCCTGACCGCCCTGCTCGCAAGCGTCGGCGCTGCGGGCATCCCACACGCCGGCATGGTCATGATGGTCGTCGTTCTCAACGCGGTCGGGCTTCCCACGAGTGCGGTCGCCCTGATCCTGGCCGTGGACCGCATCCTCGACATGTGCCGAACGACCGTCAACGTGTGGTCGGACTCGGTCGCCGCAGCAGTGGTGAGCGCACTGGAGCCACTCCCAGCCCCTCCCCAAACTCCCGATCCGACCCCCAGCGGCTGACCAGCGTCGCTGCGACCACTGCATCCCCGGAGGACGGCTCGCGACGGGCGTGCTCGCGAGCGCCTAAGCCGAGCCGTCCGGCGGAACCCCGTGTCGCGTTGTCCCGCGCCCCGGAAGGCAAGCCCGACCCCACTCACTCGGAAAGGGAGGTCACTTGCGAGCGCTCGGCTATGCCTCTTGCAAGACGGCTTGGCAGCATCGGGCCCTCGTAGACGAATGCCGTATAGATCTGCACTAGCGTTGCTCCCGATTCGATGCGTTCCCAAGCCTGCTCGACTGTTTCGATCCCGCCGACGGAAATCAAGACGAGCCGGCTGCCGACCCCGGCGCGCAGACGCCTCAACACCTCGAGCGAGCGTTCCCGAAGCGGCGGGCCGCTGAGACCACCGCCGCCGCAGTGTTCGATCGTGGCGGCGTTGCTCGTAAGCCCGTCCCGGCGAGTCGTCGTGTTGGTGGCGATGATCCCATCGAGCCCTAGGTCGATCGCTAGAGCAGCGAGGGCATCGACCTCCTCATCCGCCAAATCCGGTGAAATTTTCACGAGCAGCGGCACGCGTCGCGCCGGCGACGCTTCATTAAGTGCTTCGCGAACTGCGCTCAGCAGAGGTCGCAGCTTCTCGGTCGCTTGCAGATCACGGAGCCCAGGCGTGTTGGGGGAGCTCACGTTGACGACGACGTAGTCGGCATGCGGTGCCACACGTCGTGCGCTCGCCACATAGTCATCGATCGCCTCGTGCTCGGGAACGACCTTCGTTTTTCCGATGTTGACCCCGACGATGGTCTGGTGGGGCCTCCGCAGCCGTGCAACGGCATCCATCGAGCCGCGGTTGTTGAACCCCATACGATTGACCAGCGCCCGGTCTCTCGGAAGCCGGAAGAGCCGCGGCTTCGGGTTCCCAAGTTGAGGTCGTCCCGTCAGTGTCCCCACTTCGACGAAACCGAACCCGAGGGCGCCCAACGCCTCGTACCCGATCGCGTCCTTGTCGAAGCCCGCGGCCAACCCGATTCGGTTCGGGAAGTCGAGGCCCAATGCTCGAACGTGCGATGTGCTGCTTCTCTCGGCGAAGACCCGCCGCAGGAGGCTGAGGACACCCGGAATCGCTGCCACCAGACGTAGACAGCCAAACGCCAGATGGTGGGCGAGCTCTGCCGGCAGCAGATAGAGCAGTGGGCGAATCAGCGCTCGATACACGGTTCCCTTAGCGGCTGAGCGTCGACCATGTTGCGTCGTCTGCGAGGCACTTGTCGATGCGCACGTCGAAAGAGTCCTCAATCGGGCCGAGGATCGCGGGATCGGCAGCGTGAACTTGACGTAGCGCGCTTCGGCAGTGAGCGACTGCGACCGAGCTCATTCGCCCGAGCGGCGGCCGTTTGGCGGCTCCGATCATGCCGAGACCCGCCATGATGGTCTTCAGCGGCACGGGGTTTCGAAATCGGTCGGTGACCTCCGCGCTCTGTCCGTTCGGAAGCGTACGCACGCCGGTGACTGAGCACGTGACGAGCCCAAGCAACGGAGCAAGCGCCTGCGCGATCCGGTCGGCCTCCTCGGAATCACCGCCTCCCTGTGCGCGAACCAGCGAGCCGATGGCGCCAGGCGCGATGTTCGAGATGACGCTGACGACGCCGCAAGCAGCGATTTCCTGGTCGCGCATCATGGTGAGTGTGAGGTCGTCATCACCCGATAGAATGCTCAGTGCGGGCCCTGCGAGCTTTCGGTCGAGGCGCATGCGATCGAGGTCGCCGGTGGCTTGCTTGACGGCCGGAACCCGCTTGGGGTCGTTGAGGTGCAAGATCGCGAGATCGGCTGCGGCGAGCGCACACCCGCTGCGCCCTGGGATCACATACGGCATGATCGGGATGTCTGGCACCTGCCCGAGGATCCGCTCGTAGTACTCCGTGCGCAGCTCGAGGCTCGAAGGGCCGTTGTAGTAACAGTCCACGAGCAACACGGCCGTGGCCCCGGCTTCCCTCGCATGAGCGCTCGCGCGAACGGCCTCTTGCGTGTTGTTGCTGCCCGCACCCGCGAGGACCCCGACACGTCCTTCCACGGCTCGCACCGCAGCATCGACGATCCCGTCATGCTCTTGCCACGACAGAGTGGGCGATTCGCCCGTCGTGCCGCACGGGAGAACACCATCCACTCCCTCCCGCACCTGAAACTCGATCAGCCGACGCAACGATTCGTAATCGACCTCCCCGTCCGTCGTGAACGGAGTCGCCAGGGCGGTCCAGACGCCATGAGGTCGAAAGGGCCCACTCATGCGCGAACCTTAGCGTTTTTGGCTGCAAAGGAAAGCGGGTTTGTGGCCGACCCCGACAGCCAAAAAGCCCGCCAATCCACTGCGCGCAGCATCGTCTTCACGGGTGGCGCTGACGTTCCGGAGCGCGGGGGAATGCGACACGGGGTTCCGCCGGACGGGTCGGCTTAGGCGCTCGCGAGCCGTCCTCCGGGATTGGGACGACGCGCGGCATCGTCTTCAGGAGGCTTTGCTGCCGTTGCCCCCCTACGGGCGCAGCATGAAGTAGATGACCACGCCTGTGACCGACACGTAGAGCCAGATCGGCAGGGTCCACCTGGCGAGCCGTTTGTGCGCGGCGAAACGCTGGCGCGCGGCGAAGTAGAAGGTCGTCAGAATCATGGGCAGCATCACGATGGACAACAGCACGTGTGTGAGCAGGATGCCGAGATACACGACCCGAATCGCGCCGACCCCTCGATAGGGCGTGTCGCCATGCGCGTAGTGGTAGAGGACGTAGCCTACGAGAAAGACCGCCGAGGCCGCGAAGGCCGACACCATGAGCCGCTTGTGGACCTCACGGCGCCCGCTCCGAATTGCCGCCAGCCCGAGGGTGAGTAACGTCGCCGAGGCCGCGTTCAGCGCCGCGTTGACGCCTGGCATGAAGCTCAGGTCCGCGTCGACTCCGCCACCTTTCCTGACGACCAAGAGCCAACCGAGAAATCCGACCGCCGAGGTCGAAATCAACGCGTTGAAGATCCAGAAGCTCCGATCGCTCCCCCTAGGCATCCGGTGAGCCTAGGCTCAACCATGGAGGTCGGCCAGCGCCTGATCCATCGCCTCCAAGACCCCGCTGACCTCCTCATGTGCGTTTGGCCAGTGAGGCGCGAATCTCATCAATCCATCCGGTGTATTGCAGACGACACCTCGATGGCGGAGCGCCGCCGCGAGCCTGGACAAGCGGACATCGCTCGGCAGGGACACGCTCAGCAAAGTGGAGCGAAGCGCCGGCACCTCTGCGCGATGACTGCGAAAGCCGCGCTCGACCAGACCGGCCTCGAGCTGATCGAGGTATAGGTCCACGTGCTCGTGAATGGCAGGGACCGAGAGCTGGCCGAGCAGCTCGACCGAGGCGCCGAGCGCGCCGAGACCAATGACATTGCTCGTGCCGGTCTCCAGTGCCGGGGCGCCCCGTTTGAGGGGATTGTCGTATCGCAGCTGCGGCTCGTCGCCCATCAGGAACGCGGCTGGTTCTTCGTGACCCAGCCATCCGGCCAATCGCGGCTTCAGAGCCGAGGCACAACGCTCGGCAACGTACAGAAAGCCCGCACCTTCGGGGCCCATGAGATGCTTGTGACTACCGGAGCTGAGATAGTCGATGCCCCACGCTACATCGACTGGCGTGGCTCCGAGCGCTTGAATCGCATCGACGAAGATCTCGGCGCCGTAGGCGTGACAGAGCGGAGCCATCTCTGCGAGCGGCATTCGAAGACCCGATTTGTATTGCACCGCGCTCACCGCGACGAGCCGCGCTCCCCGCTCGAGAACGGGTTCGAGGTGGGCGAGGCCCTCTTCAGCCGAACGATGAAATCCTTCGAGGGACACCCAGCATAGCTCGAGATGAAACTCCTCGGCGGCCCGCTGCCATGGTGTGACGTTTGCGGGGAACTCCCCTTCGAAGAGCACCACCCGATCGCCCTTGCGCCAGGGAAGCCCAAAGGCCACGTCGATGACACCGTGCGACGTATTGGCGACGAACGCGATCTCGCTCGATTCGGCCGAGATCAGATCCGCGAGCTGCTGCCGAACCTGTTGAAGCCGAGGCGCCCAACGCAGGAATCCCGTCATACCTCCACGTGCATAGTCCTCCGTGACCTCTCGAATCCGCTCGCAAACCGGCGCGGAGAGGGGCGAAATCGCAGCATGCGCGAGGTATGCCGTCCCCTCCAGTTCGGGAAACAGCGAACGGTCACCGAGCTTGGGCGCGACCATGCGAGCACCTTAGCATCATCGCGATCACGGCTAGAGCGTGCTTTGAAAGAACCGCCAGGAGGCTACAGCGGCGTCGATGTCTCGGCTGGTCGGCCCGATCATGTTTTCGGGCAGGTATTGCCAACCGGACGGCCAAGTGTGGCCCGCGCCCTGTACCGCGAAGAGCTCTACTTTCGTGGCCCCCGCACAGCCCGTCGCCTTGTGCCGCTCGATTCGGGTTCCGTCGGTTGGAACGAAATCGGGGATCTTCGACACGGCGACGTCCGTGCAGCCGTCATGGCTCCTCCAAAACGAGAACGTCCGCTCCACCGAAAGCACCCGACCGAGCTTCTGACCATCGAACTGCACCATCCCTCCGTCCCAGGGGACGATCGGGTCCTCCGTTCCGTTGATCATCAAAGCTGACAACGGTTCCTTGCCGCAACGCCAGCGTCTGCGTGCGACGTCGTACGGCATCGCACCGATGATTGCTGCAAAGCCCCGCAACTTCTTGGTCTGCTCACACGCGAAGCGATGCGTCATCATCGCACCGTCGGACACTCCGACGAAAAAGACTGCCTCGGGGTCGACGTTACGCTTCTCGACGAGGTCGTCGATCAGTGTCGTGAGGAAACCGACGTCGTTGACGCGCTCGCGCTGCGCAACGTAACGATCGACGTTGCGCCCATCGTTCCAGTGACCGCCGATGCCCTGCGGATAGACCACCAGGAAGTCATCCCCCACCGCAAGCTCGTTGAGCTTTCCGAACGTCAGCGCGACTGTGTCGTCGTCGTCGCCAAGCCCGCCGTGCAGCACCAGCACCATCGGCCGAGACGGGCCCTCGTCCGCGCGCGTGCGAGGATCGAAGACGCCGACGTCCCGCAGGATTCCCTCGTGCTTGAAGACGTAGCTCTTCGACTCCCGCGCGTCTTCGCTCCTGCTCGCAGACGGTTTCGCGCTACACGCGGTCAATAAAGAGACCAAGAGGCAACACGTTCTGCGGATGTAGGTCTGTGAATACACTTCAACTCTCGGCTACGGATCGGAGCGCGAGGATCGGGTCACCTCTCAGGACGTCGTCGCCATCGTTCGGTACGATCCGTTCGATGACTGCCCGCTTCGGCAGGGAGTCGCCCTTGTAGACGAGGCGGTTGAACGTCTTCATCACCTCGAGCAAGCCGACCGTCTGCCCCTCCTGCACCGTATCGCCCGTCTTGACGAAGGGCGGTTCGCTCGGAGATGGGCTGCCGTAGAAGCGGCCGCTCATGGGGGCAACGAAGAACGAGGCGCCTCGGCTATCGACGACATCGTGAGATGCGCCGAGCGGCACCTCAGCCAGGGACTCGGCCGAAACCCTCACGAGCACTTCGCCATACTGCACGGGCACGCGTGCACGCCCGCCGCCCGCGCGCTCAGTCACACGGCCTGCGACGCCTTCGGGAACGACGAGCTTTGCCGACACACCGAGGATCTCGAGGCTGCCGATCACCTGGCCCGGCGACACGAGCATCCCCTCCGAGACCGCAGCCGCGAAGATGCCGACGCTCGGAGCGAGCATGTCGCTCGCCCGTGCTCCAGACGGACGCGCGCGAAGAACGAGTCTCGTGCTCACGCACGCCCCCCGGTCACCAGAACCTCGAGATCATGCATCGTCCAGATCCGCGGATTCTTGACTCGGCGATAACCGACCGCTTGATAGCTCATCTCCACCAGCACTTTCAGCCAATCGCGGAGCTCGTCGAGGCGCACGATCTCGTCGGTATCCATCTGCCTAGCGGCAACGTACGGGTCCATGTCCGCCTCGATGCGAGCTTCGACCTCGGCCATCCGCCTCTCGATTTGGAGGCGCTCTGCCGAATCCGTGGACATGATCTCGAAGTTGTCGTCGAGCTTGCTGTTGTAGGAGGCGATCGCCAGGGTGCGACCCTCCATCACGCTCAACCGCGAGAATGGCGTCGAGAGCTGCACGACGGGGTCGTAGGGAAGACCGGCCATCGCGTAGTAGCCTGCACCCGACGCCTTGCGCAGAAGCACCGTGAACATCGGAGTCTCATTGGTGCTATTCGTGTAGATGAGGTTCGAGCCATACGCGAGAAGCCCGTGCCGCTCGGCCTCGGCGCCGATGTCGAAACCGCTGATGTCCTGCAGCCAGATCAGCGGAATGCCGTCGCTGTTGCAGGCTCGGCTAAAGGCGCTGATCTTGGCGATGCCTTGCCGGTAAAGAATGCCCCCCGGACGCTGTTCGTCGGCGGCTTCGGGGTCGTCTATCAATCCCTGCCGATTGACGACGAAGCCCGCATACAACCCCCCCACGCGGGCAATGCCGCAGATCATCTCTCGGCCGACCGCCGGCAACACCTCCCAAAACAGGCTCTGGTCACAGAGGCGCGCCAAGATCTCGATTGCGTCGTAGGCCTGCCGATGATCCACCGGAAGCAACCCCGGAAGCTCTGCGGGAGAGTACGCAGGTTCCATGGAGTCGACGCCACCTCGATAGAATGCCGCGCCGGAGCTCGGAAGCCGAAGCACCTCGCGACGGAGGCAATCGATCAGGGTTTCGTCATCCGGCACACGCTCATCTGCACAACCGGATTGGTGAACGTGCACCTCGGGCCCGCCGATGTCGAGAGAGGTGATGTGCTGGCTCTTGGCTCCTTTGATCAACGCAGCGCCAGCGATGACCATGTAGGCCTCTTCGGTCATGTAGACCCGGTCGCTGATGATCGGCATGTATCCGCCACCCGCGATGCAATCGCCAAAGACACCTGCTATCTGCGGTACGCCTTCGGCCGAGAGCAGACTGTTCATCTTGAAGATGTGTCCAGCTCCGGTAGCCCCCGCGAAGCTTTTGCTCTGCTCGGGCAGATAGAGCCCACTGCAGTCGACTAGATAGAGTGCCGGCAATCGTAAGCGGCGCGCCACCTCTTGAGCGCGTTGGATCTTCTCTGGCGTCTTAGGCCACCAGGCACCCGATGCGACCGTGTTGTCATTCGCGATGACGACGCACCATCGGCCTTCGACGCGGACGAACGCCGTGATGACCCCGGCAGCTGGCGAACGAAGGCCATTGAAATCGACGCCGTAGTTGACGAAGGTGCCGAGCTCGAAGATGTCCGAGCCTTGGTCCTTGAGGCGCTCGAGCCGCTCTCGGGTCGTCAACTTGGCCTTCTCGTGCACACGATCGACGTACTCCCGACCCCACCCGGCCTGAACTTCGGTCCTGCGCTCCTCGAGACGGGACACCAACGGCTCGTGTTTGGCAGCCTCGCGCTCGAACGTAGCTTGGTCGACGACCGTCTCACGAGCCCTCCCGATTGGAACGACAGGAACGTGTGCCATCAGCCCTCCCACCCCGGCACGGCGCGCGTGTCGTATTGATTGTTTCGGAAGTCTTCCGAACCGAGCACTGCGAGATGCATGGGAATCGTCGTGGCGATCCCCTCACAACGGATGCTCCGCAGCGCCCGAGCCAAACGGTCGCATGCCGCGTCGCGGTCCTCAGCCCAGGCGATCACCTTGCAGATGAGACTATCGTATTGAGGCGGCACTTCGTAGCCCGACTCGACGTGTGTATCGACGCGAATGCCTTCTTGGCCGTCAGCCCGAGCTTCCCATCGTTCGATCACGCCCGGACTCGGCGAAAACCCGTTCGATGGATCTTCGGCATTGATACGGCACTCGATCGCATGCCCCCGAAGCTCGACATCCCGTTGGGAGAACCACAACGGCTCGCCGGACGCGATCCGAATCTGCGCCTCGACGAGGTCGATGCCGGTCCGCATCTCCGTGACCGGATGCTCGACTTGCAACCGAGCGTTCATTTCCATGAAGCGGAGCTCTCCGTGTCGATCGAGGAGAAACTCCATCGTTCCGGCGCCCACGTAACCGATCGCGCGGGTCGCGCGGACGGCAGCCGCAAGCGTCTGCTCACGCTCTTCCTCGTTCAAGACCAGGGCGGGCGACTCCTCGATCAGCTTCTGATGTTTGCGCTGCACCGAGCAGTCGCGCTCTCCGAGATGGACGACGTCGCCGTACTTGTCTGCCAACAGCTGAATCTCGACGTGGCGCCCTCCCTGTATCAGCTTTTCGAGGTAAAGCCGTCCGTCCGCAAAAGAAGCGAGCGCTTCGGCCTGGGCTGAATCGTATGCCTTCTTCAAGGCTGCGCTGTTCTGGACGATCCGCATCCCACGGCCCCCACCCCCGCTCTCGGCCTTCAGCAAGACGGGAAAGCCAATCGCTTCTGCAACCTGTCGGGCATGCTCGACGTTCCGCAGCACACCTTCGCTGCCCGGAATCAGCTTCAGCCCTGCTCGAGCCATCGATGCTTTGGCCGGGGTCTTACGACCGAGGGCCTGCATCACGGCAGCAGGAGGTCCGATGAAAGCGACGCCGTGGCTCCGGCACAGCGCGGCAAAGACCGGGTCCTCCGCGAGAAACCCCCACCCGGGATGTAACGCGCTGCACCGGGCCTGGACCGCCGCCTGCACGATCCGCTCTCGGGCGAGGTAGCTCTCGCTCGAGCGCGCGGGGCCGAGGACCATCGATTCACGTCCCCGGACGTACGGCGCAGCTTCGTCTGCCTCGGACACGCCAAACACGGGTGTGATTCCGAGGGCGTCACAAGTCCTCGCGATGCGGGCGGCGACCTCGCCGCGGTTTGCGATGAAAAGGCGCCGAAATCGCTTCACGGCCGCGCACCTTAACACCGGCCCTGCCCGGTGAACAGCGGAGTGAGCATTCAGCCGCGCTTCGTGTCAAAATGCACCTGTTATGTGCCGCTTGTTCGGGTTTCGGAGCGTGATTCAAAGTCAGGTGCATCGCTCTCTCATGGACGCCGACAACGCGCTCGGCGCTCAAAGCGCCGACCACCCCGATGGTTGGGGCGTGGCGTATTACGTGGACGGCGCACCTCACATCACCCGGAGCCCGACGACGGCGATCGACTGCGCCTTGTTTCGCCGCGTGAGCGGCATCGTGGCCTCCGAGACCGTGCTCGCCCACGTCCGGAGGGCCACGACGGGCGAGAACTCGGTCTTGAACTGCCACCCGTTCCAGTACGGCAAGTGGATCATGGCCCACAACGGTGACATTCAAGACTTCCCCAAGCACCGAGCTGAGCTAGTGCAGCGCGTTGCGCCAGTGCTGAGGCGCTACATCTTGGGGGAGACCGACAGCGAGGTGGTGTTTTTCTTGTTTCTCACGCACCTCTCCCGACACGGACCGTTGTCCGGGCGAATTGGAGTCGAAGAGACCACGATGGCGCTTCAGTCGACGCTCGAACAGGTGCGTGCGATCTGTGATCTGGATCCGGCGAAGGAGGCATCACTGCTCACGACCATCGTGACGGACGGGACGACGATGGTGGCTGCCGAAGGCGGCAAGGAGCTCTTCTGGTCGACCTACAAGACTCGTTGCGGAGACCGCGATACGTGTCCGAGCCTTTCGCCGGAGTGCGAAGCGCCCTCCGAGAGCGGCTATGTCAACCACCTCATCTTCTCGAGTGAGGTGATTCGAGGGGAGAACATCTGGCTTCCCCTCGAATCCGGCGAGCTCATCGGGGTCGATTGGCGCATGAAGCTTCTGCGCACGAGCGGGCACCGCCATCTTGCGGTAGTCAACTGAGCACTTGGCGGAGAGTCCGTTTTTTCAAGATCGATCGGCCGATGGAGCAAGTCTATAAGAGCGAGCTGAATCGCGCGGTGCCCGTGGCATGGGATGGCGAATTTTCCCCGGTTCGAATCGCCTCCCTGTTGGTTTGGCCGCCGGTGGTGCTCGCTCCGATGGCCGGTGTGACCAATTGGCCTTTCCGCTCGATTTGCAGACGGTTTGGAGCAGGTCTCTATGTGAGCGAAATGGTCACCGCGCGTCCGCTCGTCGAAGGGCGGGCCAAGACGTTGATGCTCGCCGAGTTCGGGCCGGACGAGTCGCCGCGAAGTCTTCAGCTCTATGGCGTCGATCCATACTACGTCGGCGAGGCCGTGAAGTGGTTGGTGGGCGAAGGTCACGTCGATCACATCGACATGAACTTCGGTTGCCCGGTTCCCAAGGTCACGCGCAAAGGCGGGGGCTCCGCGATTCCAGCCAAGCCACGGCTGCTCGCCAACATCATCCGCGCAGCCGTCCAGAACGCGGGCGAGGTTCCCGTCACCATCAAGTTCCGGATGGGGATCGACGACAGATTGCTGACGTACGAAGACACCGGCCGGATTGCCGAACAGGAAGGCTGCGCTGCGGTGGCATTGCACGCTCGCACTGCCGCACAGCTCTATGACGGTGAAGCCCAGTGGGAAGCCATCGCGCGGCTGAAGCAACGCGTCCGAACCATCCCAGTGCTTGGGAACGGGGATGTTTGGGAAGCATACGACGCGCTTCGAATGATGCGCACGACCGGATGCGACGGCGTCGTAGTCGGTCGGGGCTGCCTCGGGCGGCCCTGGCTGTTCCGCGATCTCGCTGACGTCTTCGAGGGGCGCGAGCCCCAGAACCCGCCGGGCTTTGCGGAAGTGGCCGGCATCGCGATCGAGCACGCGACGCTCCTCAGCGAGTGGGCCGGTGAAGCCGCTGCCATGCGTATGTTCCGGCGACACAGCAGCTGGTACACCAAGGGCTTCCGGGGGAGCGCCAAGCTGCGCGCCCGTCTCATGCGCGTGACCGCCCTCGCCGAGCTCGAAGAGGTGCTCCGCTCTGCCGACCCGGTGGAGCCCTTTCCGCCGGAGGCCATGCGAGTGGCTCGCGGCAAGACCTCCGGCCGGCAACGGGTCTCCCTTCCCGAGGGCTTCCTCGAGAATCGTCTCACCGACGACACGCCCCCCGCCCACGTGGAAGCCATCGGCGGCGGCTAGGGAGGCACGGAGTCCGTCCGTGGGCTAAACAATCGCATGTCTGAGCACAAAGTGACCATTCATTGGAATCGGCAGGGAACCGATTTCACGTACGAGAAATACACGCGCGATCACGTGTGGAAGCTCGAGGGGGGAAACGAGATTCGCGCATCTGCGGCACCGGAATACCTCGGCAACGAGGCCTTGGTCGACCCGGAGCGAGCCTTCGTCGCCGCCATCTCGAGCTGCCACATGTTGACGTTTCTTGCTCTAGCCGCTCGCGACGGTCTCGTCGTCGATGACTACGAAGACCAGGCGGTCGGTCTCATGGAACGCAACGCCGACAAGAGGGTGGCGATCACTCGCGTCGTGCTGCGCCCGAAGGTCACCTGGGAAGCTGAGCCTCCGAGCTCTGAAAAGCTCGATGAGCTCCATGCGAACGCGCACAAACACTGCTTCATCGCCAACTCGGTGACCACGACGATCAGTGTCGAGCCGCCAGCCTGACGGCGATGGTGGTACCGTCAGGCTGGCGACGCGAACAAGGCTAAGTGTTCAGCAAACGGCGCCTTCGGGGATGCACTCCCAGCTGGTCCAACAGAACCCGCAGTACAGACCGTCGCCGCAGCCTTTGGCGCGGCAATCGAACTGGGAGAGACACTCGTCGAGCTCGGGCGTCGGAGTCCAGCCGCACTGGCCCCAGGGCTGTAGCTCGCAAATGCCGACTTCTCGATAACAGGCGAACTCGGGTAGAGCGACGCAAGGAGACGCCACGTCCTGGCTCGCGCAGATCTCCCCGTTACAGCCTGTCGGCCGACACTCGTCCGGTGGGAGGCAGGCACCGGCGTTCGGAGGCAGGCAGATCCACTCCGCGCCGCCGTCGGGTGTCTGGCAGTAGTCGCAAGTCCAGCCTGCCTGGCAGCCGTTCGTCCGGCAGTCGCCGGCGGGCGGCTCGCACCAGCCGACGCATACGTCGCACTCTGGGCAAGCCGGATCCTGGCGGCACACCTCCGGTGCATTGCAGTGCTGCTCATCGCCGCACTGCTCGGGACCATAGCACTTGGGCACGCACTGCCCTTCGAAGTTGGGAATGTGGGTGTCTACCGGGCAACCGGGAAGGCACTGGCCGGCCTCGCAGACATACCCCGGGGCGCAATCGATGACTGCGCACAGATCCACGCACACCCCGGGCGGCACGGGATCTGGAATGCTCGGGTCCATACCGTCAGCCGGCCAACCTGCGAGATGCTGGCAGTAGTGCCCCGGTGGGCAGTCTCCGTCGTCGTAGCACTCCCCTGGGTTCGTCTCCGGCAAAACCGTGCACGTCACCTCGAGATCGCCGATCGGCGTCATCATGATGAGGCCCTCGAGCATCGTGCGCTCCCCGTCACAGGAGAGCATTCCCTCGCCCTCGTAGAGATCGCCGAAGACGGGCGGCTCGAGCAGCTGGAAGCTCGCCGCGAACCACTCGCCGAGGCGCAGCATCGTGCGCGGATGGACCTCGACGATGCCTGTGATGCCGGGAACCTGGGGGCTTTCGCACTCTGCTTGGAACCCGTCCTGCCACCGGGGGTCGATCCGGCACATGCCTTCGCCGAAGCGCTCGAGGCATTCCACCAACTCGTACGTTGGCGTGAAGCCGCACTGTCCGTTCTGCTGACGTTCACAGGTCGCTTGCTGATAGCACTCGTACACCGGGCGCCACTCGCAGGTGCTCGCGATGTCCATTCCCTCTTCGACGCACAGCTGGCCACTACAGCCTGCTCGTACACAACCTTCGCCGGGCGGTTCTTCGCAGTACCCGTCATGGCGAATGCCAACGCCGGCACATGCGGCCTCGCATGCATTGATGTAGTTGCGACCGTCACCGCCGCATACCGGCTCGAAGACGCCAGGGCAGTTGCAATGAGTCGGCCCCGGAATGCACCATTGGGACTCAGGTACGCAGACGTCGCCTACGAAGCAGTCGTTGGGCGAGACGCAATGCATCGGCTCATCACAACGGCCGCGGTGCTCGACGTCCTGCTCGCCCTGCGCAGCCTCCTCCACGGAATAGGTCCTTCCGTCTTTGCCGCAGACAAACCCCTCGATGGGGGCCGCGCCGCTACCGTTACTCTCGCCGCAGCCAACCAGCGTCACGCTGGCGGCGACGAGCACCCAACAAACCAGCCAGAATCGAGCCATCGTTTCATCTCCACACCCGAGGGTTCTTCCCTTCTACACGCAACTTCGGTGCCAGAACGCTCGCTACTGAAAAACATAGTGATTTCGCAGGCCTAGTTGCTGGGCCGGTGTGCCAGGCCGTGCCAGCTACGCTCGGATCGCTGCAAAAACTTCAGCTGGCGCGAGTCAGGCGACGCCGAAGCCGGGTCATTCTTCGCTCGGTCGCGTCCCTTCCCTCGGCTGCGCTCGTGCCTGCAGCATGCTCGAGAGCGCGCCGGTAGTCCTTGCGTCGGTGCTCGTAGAGCTTGGCTAGCTCGAGCTGGACGGCGGCGCGAAGCTCATCGTCGGCGGCGGCCTGAATCGCGTTGCAGAGCGCACGTTCCTCTTCGTCGACATCGCCGGAGCGGCGCGCGATGCGCGCATTGAGCATGCAAGCCTCGACTGTGCATGCGGGCTCTCCCCCGCCTCGCGCGGCCGCATCCGCAAAGAGGCGTGCACGCGCTCGATCCCCGGTCCGCTCAGCGACCCTGGCGTAGGACAGATGGTCGCGGGGGTCGTCGCCGCTGTGCAACTCGTCGAAATGGCTGACGAGCTCGGCAACCAGGGCTGCGAGGGCGATCAAGTCATTGGCGTTGTGCTCGATCACCTTGGCAAGGGGCGAGACGTCTCCCCCGTCGAGGTAGTCGAAATAGAGCTGCGGGATCAGGGCCCCGGAGATGTCGCCCTCCCGATACATGCCGAGGACTTTGCGCTCGAGCTCGACCAGCCGGACGGATTTCAGCCTCGAGCGAAGAACCCTGCGAGCGCAATGCAGCAAATCGACGTGTGGAGGCAAGAGCGGCGCCGGGATGCGGTTCAGCACGAAACGGTTGGTGAGCAGCGGCCAGTCGAAAGTCTTGCCATTGAACGACACCACGCAAGAGCTCTCCTGCACACGCTCTCGCAGCCAGTGAAGCATCGGCGCCTCGCGGCCGAGCTCCGGAAGAAAGAGCTGCTGGATCCGCATAGATTGGTCCTCGAACCAGCCGATCCCGATCAGAAACGGGACCGTTCCCGTCCCACCCGCGAGCCCGGTCGTTTCCGTGTCGAGAAACAGGGCACTCTGGAGATCGACCTTCTCGAGGGTCGGATCCAAGGCAAGTTGGGCGAGGCGCTCGACCGACACGCGAAGCGCTTTGGCAATCGGCGTGCGCCCGTGATGGTGATGAGGCTCGAGGTACTCGTCGATCAGATGAAGCTCGCCATGTTCAGTATCGCGCTGCTGTCCTGGTAGCGCACCTCGAATGCTCGCAACATCGAGTTGGCGTGGAGTCGTTTGCGCAAGCCGCGCTAGGCCTCGTATGATCGACATGACTGTCAGTGAGTGGCGCTCACGCCCACCGCATCCAAGAGACCCAGCACCAACCGCTTGCGAGCGGCCTGCGGCTCGTCGTCACCGGAGGCGTCGGGGCCGATGCAGCCTGGGCAACCTTCGACGCATTCGCAGCTCTCGATCAGCTGGCGGGCCCGCCGCAGCAAGTCTTCCCGATCCTCGAACAACCGCGATGCCAAGCCGATCCCGCCTGCCACTGCGTCATAGAGAAAGATCGTCGGATCGAAGCCTGGTCCGTTGCCCGTTCCCGGCTGCGCGTCATCTTCGTCGCGACTGCCGAGCGTGCGGCCGAGATCTCGGGGATCGATCATCAATCCGACCGCGCCGACGACGTGCATCGCCTTCGAAAGCCCGCGCAACGCGTCGACCACGGCCGCCCGCGGCTCGGTCTGGCGTTGCACGAAGCTCTCGGGAAACGTCAGCCAAAACGCGGTGGTGTGCTTCTGCATCTCAGGCAGATGCACCTCGCCATACCCGACGTTCTCATGAGTGTGGAACTTGATCTTCTTGTAGCCCACGACTTTCTCGATGACGCTCACATCGCCGAGCCCGGCGTCGAGCGGCACCTCACCGAGGTCGATGGCGGCGCTTCGATCCTGCTCCAACACCGTCACGCGGCTGTGCGTCATGGCGGTGGTGTAGTAGTCGGGCTTCACGCGCCGCACGAACGCTTTGTGGTTTTCGAAGTCGAGCCGCTCTACTTGGTACTGGCCTCCCTCGTGTTGATAAATCGCCTGCTCGTGGAGCATCGTGTGAGTACTGCGCCAGTCCATCTCGGCGATGGTCCGGTGCCCATCGACATCGATGATGACGAAGTTGTCCCAGCTGGCGCTCCGGAGCGAAACGTTGTTCGCGGGATAGCTGTCCGACGCCCAGTGATAGATCGAGCCAGCCGCCGAGGACGTGGGATGGACGACCCCGTGGTCGGCCAAGTAGTCGAGGGCCTCACCAAGCGCCTCTTCCGGGACGTCACCGAATACGTTGCCAGGCTCGAAAGGTAGCTCGAAGGCCGCACATTTGAGGTGTTGAATGAGAATCTCGACGTTGTCGGGATCGATTCGGGCGTGCTCGATGGGGGCCGAAACCAGTTGGCGCGGATGACGCGCCATGTATTGGTCGATCGGGTTGCTCGACGACACGAGCACGGCCAACGACAGATCCCGGCGGCGCCCTGCCCGCCCGAATCGTTGCCAGAGCCCCGCCATCGTGCCCGGATATCCGGCGCAAACGACCGCATCGAGCGCGCCGATGTCGATGCCGAGCTCGAGCGCGTTGGTCGCCACGACGCAACGAATCTCCCCCTCTCGAAGCGCAGCCTCGATGCGCCTCCGCGTCTGCGGCAGATACCCGCCTCGGTACGCATGAATCGCCGACGGGTCGATGTGATCCTCCGCCAGCCGATCGCGCAGGTACTTGAGCATCACCTCGACGCCATTGCGGGAGTTGCCAAAGACCAGCGTAGGTACTCCGGCGCGCACCAGGTCTCGAGTCAACCGCACCGCCGTCTTGATGTAGCTCTGACGGATGCCGAGCTCGGCATTGACGATCGGTGGATTGTAGACGACGAGTTGCCGGGGCCCGGTCGGTGCGCCACTTTCATCAATCAGCTCGACCGGCTCACCGCAGATTCGAGATGCGTGCTCGCGTGGGTTACCAATCGTCGCGGAAGCGAACAGAAACACGGGTGACGAGCCGTGGAAGCGCGCAATGCGTACCAAGCGGCGCATGACGTTGGCGAGGTGTGAGCCGAATACCCCGCGGTAGGTGTGGAGCTCATCGACCACGACGTACTTCAAGTTCGAGAAGAGCCGAGCCCATCCCGTGTGATGAGGCAAGATACCGGCATGCAACATGTCTGGATTCGTGAGCAGCACCCCGGCACGCTGACGCGCGGCCCGACGCGCGTCGTTTGGAGTATCACCATCGTAGGTGATCGCCCCGACGCTCAAATCGGCCTCTCGCATCACCGCACGCAACGCTTCTTCTTGATCTCGGGAGAGCGCTTTCGTGGGAAAGAGGTAGAGCGCCGTCGCAGTCGGATCGGAGGCCAACGCCTGAAGAATCGGCAGGTTGTAACAAAGGCTCTTCCCGGATGCTGTCGGGGTCGCCACGACGAGGTGCTTGCCCTGCGACGCCACGCCAAACGCACGGGCCTGATGACCGTAGAGCTCTCGGATGCCCCGTCCCCGCAGCGCTCGCTCGACGCTTGGCGCCAGATCCACGGGCATCGGCTGCAGCCTTGCCGGGTGCCGTTCGACTCCGTGGCTCCACGTCACGTCTCGCCAAGTGCCATCGGAGCGCCAACGCTCGAGGACCTCCGCCACCCCACGAGGCCTCGACCATGGCTCATCGGCTCGCCGAAAAGGCTGTATCCCAGGACTTGTAGGTCCCCCCACTGCGCTCATGCACAGCACTGTACGGTTGTTTAGTCGATCAGGTCAAGAATCCCGAAACGACTTGGGCACGGCCGAATTGAGTCCTATGGTCGTTGAGTAGGGGATCCATGCGGGCGCGGGCACGACCGTCGAGGCCCGCATGCCTCAGGAGGAATACAATGAGAATCGTTTCACCGTTATGGATGGCCTTGGCACTCGGCTTCGGCCTTTCCGCCGCAACCATGCCGACCGCGAGCGCTGACGAACCCAAAGAAGTGAAGAGTGGGGTGACGAAGAAGGCAGCTGAGAGCGAAGCCAAAGCCGACGAAGCCAAAGGCAAAGCCGACGAAGCCAAAGGCAAAGCCGTCGAGGCCAAAGGCAAAGCCATCGAAGCCAAAGGCAAAGCCGACGAAGCCAAAGCCGTCGGGGCCAAAGACAAGGCCAAGAGCAAGTCCGACGAGATGAAGGACAAGGGCAAGGCAGAAGCCGGAGCAAACAAGGGCGCCGCAAAGGCCGCGGGCGAAGCCGAGAAGGCCAAAGCCGGGGCGGCCGCAATGGATCCGAAGGCCAAGGCCGAGGCTCGCAAGGCGGAGCAGAAAGCCAAGGCGGAGAAAGCTCAAGCCGCTCGAAAGGAGCGATTGCTTCAGCAGGAGGACGCACGGCACGCAAGCCAGATGAAGGAAATCGAGGGGCGGCGAGCTCGCGTGACGGAGCTGCATGAGAAGCAACTCAAAAACATCGATGCCGCCGAGGCCAGAGAAAAGGAACGGCACGAGAAGCGCGTCGAGCAGATCAACCAATAATCACGCGTTCGGTGCGTTCGGATCGAAAGCCCGTCTCCCCGTTGGAGGCGGGCTTTCTAGCTCTGGCCGGGCAGTGACGCGTTCGGGTCGTAGGGCATCTTCTCGCCGGCATCCATCCGCTGCTGCATCTCGTACTTCGAGGGGCAGCGTGGAATGACCTGGTTGGCGAGAAACACTCCGTCGTTACCGAGCTCGCCTTGTACCGTCACTTGGATGCCCATCCCATCCCGAAACGTGTCCGGCACGACGCACTGCGGAAAACGAACAGGCATTTCCTTGCCCTCCTTCTGAAGGACGAAACGCCATTCGCACGGCTCCTCGCGGAATTGGATCGAGCCTTGCCGCAGCTCGCCTTCGACGCGCAGGCGGCGCCCTTCGAAGGCCTTCGGCTCGCTCATCACTTCGTGGACCAACTTCGAGTAGACGAACGGGCTGTCGCTGCCCGACAGCAACCAGGCCGCCGCACCGACGAGCACGACGAAGACGAGGCCGACCTTGACGGCACCGGAAACCCCTCGCTTGCCCGCGGGTTCTACCGGAGCCGCCCCATCCTGCTCGCTGGTCATCATCGGAAGTATGCTACCCAGAGCCGTTCCCCGCCAGGGCGCACCCTCATTAGGCCGCCCCGACGTGAGACACGACCTATGGCTGGACCTGGAATGCGATGACGAGCGCGTAAATCGCGAGGGACTCGATGAGGGCGAGGCCGAGAATCAGCGGAACGAGGATCTTGCCCGAAGCGTTCGGATTCCGAGCGATGCCCTCGAGGGCTGCGGCCGCGGCGCGACCTTGACCCATGCCGCAGCCGAATGCTGCGATTCCGATGCCCAGCCCCGCGGCAAGCGCGCGGCCGGCAATCGCGGTGGCCTGGCCCTCTGCGTCCGCCGCGTCCTGTGCGAAAGCCGTCGCGGTGAGAGCGAGTGGTGCAGCAAAGCTGACAAGTCGAAGAGCCAATTTCTTCATTTTTCGGAGCCTCCTCAAACCTCTCTTACGAGAGGGAAACCTAGTGTTCTTCTTCGTGTTGAATCGCAAGGGTGATGTAGATCACCGACAGCAAGCAAAAGACCAAAGTCTGGACGGTGATGACCAGACAGCCCATGAGATAGAAGACGACGGGCACCGGCAAAAGCACCAGCCCCATCCCTGCAAACAGGCTGACGAAAATTCCCAGCACGAGGTGATCAGCGGTCATGTTGGCCATCAGACGAATCGCGAGCGTAACCGGGCGGACGACGTGGCTGATGAGCTCGATCACGAACATCAGCGGGTTGATGAACCACGCGATCCACCACGGCACCTTGGGTCCGAAGAAGTGCGAGAAGTATTTGACGAAGCCGTGCTCTTTGACGCCATAGACGTGTGTCGTCACGAAGATCACCATCGCCATGGCGAAAGTGGTGTTGAGATTGTCGGTCGGTGGAAGAAAGCCCGGAATCAAACCGAGGGCGTTAGAGAAGAAAATCACGAGGGCGCACGCGCCAACCAACGGCAAGAAGTACTTGGCAGGCTTCGGGCCCATGAGGTCGGCGGACATCTTGTACGTCGCGCCGACGATCATCTCGATGAAGCTGTAAAGGGTGACCTTGCCCTCGGGCAGGATGTTGTCGTCGCGATGCTTCAGCCGACGGCTCACGTAAAGACCCACTCCGAGCAAAAACAGCACGACCACGGCGTACGCGATGACGTGCTGCACGCCGAGATGCGCGGAGTGCTCCATGTAGCTCGGCCCAAACACGTTCGAGATCCAGTGCTGAAAGGACTCGTAGAACGGTAGGAAGCTGAACCAGGATTCGCCGTGCGGCATGGCTCAGCCCTCCCCTGCGGTTTGCGCCTGCCGGGCCGCTTGGGCCTCGCGCATGGCGAGGTCCGCTCCGCTGTAGAGAAGGCCGAGCACCAGTGCACCGAGACCCACGCAAAAACCGAGCGGGTCGACGCCCCAGCGAGCGAGCAATGCCCAACACACCGTTAGTAGCACGACGAGCTTGGCGCCGAGAAGCGCCGCTGCGAATCCGCGGCCAATGAAGCCGGCACCGCCCACGATGCGGCTGGCCAGCCAGGTGATCGCCCAGGCATCCAACGTCGCAACCACGCCGCCTACCGCGGCTCCGACCCCGACGCGCACGCCGCCCAGCACGAGCCCGAGTCCGGCGAGCATGATCGCTGCGACCGCGACGTGGCGAGGAGTCTGCGCTTTGAGTTGGTCGATCACTGGGTTTCGTCTTCGTCTTCCATCATCCGCTGCGCGCGGCGGACGACCCTGTAGAGGCTCCGAGCGCCCGCGGCAAGCCCAAATCCGAGCCCGATCCACTTGAGCCAAGGATCCGTGCCGAGCTTGCCGTCCAGCCATTGACCTCCGAGATAGCCGAGTGCAACCGAGAGGCCGAGCTCGAGGCCGATCGTCGACAAGCTTCCCAGCTGCTTGAGCTGCTCCCGCTGTTCCCGGTTGAGGAGCATTGCCAGCACATCGTATTCCTAAAGCTCCAAGGATCGGCGCCCGAGGAGCGGGCGGCGTATAGCATGGGGAGGAGTAGGGTCAAGGTTGGTTCAAGACCACTTCGTCCGCGAAATTCGGCGATCGCGAGGGCGCTAGAGCGCGGCGAACGCCGCCTCGAATGCCCGGCTGGTCTTTTCGAGGGCCTCGGCATCATGGGCAAGGGACACGAACGCTGCCTCGAATTGGCTGCAAGGCCAGTAGACGCCGTGGTCGATCAGCGCCGCGTGCCACCGCGCAAACGCCTCGCGGTCGGTGTCGGAGGCTTCGTCCCAATTGCGAACCGGTTTGCCCCGGAAGAAGGCGGTCAGCATCGACCCCACCCGCTGGACCGTGATGGGGACGTTGGCTGCACCGGCATGTTGCTCGAGGAGTGCCTGGACCTGATCGCCTTTGTTTTCGAGGTCTTCGTAGACGCCGGGCCGCAGCAGTTGCTCGATCGTCTCGAGGCCCGCGGCGACCGCGACCGGATTACCGCTGAGCGTACCCGCCTGATACACAGGCCCGACTGGCGCGACTTTCTCCATGATTTCGCGCTTCCCCCCGTACGCGCCCACTGGGAGCCCGCCTCCGATGATCTTCCCTAGACAGGTGAGATCGGGGCGAATGTCGTAGAGCGCCTGAGCGCCACCCCACGCGACGCGGAAACCAGTCATGACCTCGTCGCAGACCAGGAGCGCACCATGGTTCTGGGTTTGCGTGCGGAGCGCGGCGAGCCAGACGGGGTCCGGCGGAATGCACCCCATGTTGCCCGCAACCGGCTCGAAGATCACCGCGGCGATGTCCTTGCCCCGCTCCCGGAAGATCTTTTCGAGGGCATAGGCATCGTTGTAGGGAACGACCAGGGTGGTGCCCGCAATCGCGGCGGGAACTCCCGCGCTGTCCGGCTCGCCCAAGGTCGCTAGACCGCTACCCCCTTTGACGAGCAAGTAGTCGGCGCCTCCGTGATAACCGCCGATGCACTTCACGACCAGATCGCGCCCCGTATGGCCCCTGGCGACGCGAAGCGCGCCCATGGTTGCTTCCGTGCCGCTCGAGACCAACCGCGACATCTCCATCGACGGGACCGCGTCGCGAATCCGCTCGGCCATCGTGATCTCCGCCTCGGTGGGAGCACCGAAGCTAGAGCCTTTTTCCGCAGCGCGCTTGATCGCGGTCACGACGTCCGGATGCGCATGCCCGAGAACCATAGGCCCCCAGGAGCCGATGTAGTCGACGTATTCCGTGCCGTCCGCCCCGACGAGAATGGGGCCATGCGCGTCCTTGACGAAGATCGGCTCCCCGCCCACCGCACGAAAGGCGCGAACCGGAGAGTTCACACCACCGGGAATGACCTTCGACGCGCGCGCAAACAGCTCTTTCGAGATGGGGTCGGACATGGGCGGGAGCCTTCCGACCCGCGCACAAGCTGTCAAGCCGATGCCTCCACCGCGCGGCTGCAGCGACTGCAATCCCGGAGGACGGCTCGCGACGGGCGTGCTCGCTCGCGGGACCTGGGCGCTCGCCCGAGCCCCGGCGCGCTGGCGCTGGCGCTGAATAATTCCTTCGGCTCACCTGTTGGTGGGGGGAGCGGCTGCATGCTAGCCCCTCGATCCAAAGGAAATTCCATGTCGAACGACGTCCGTGCCATCAACGAAATGGTTCAGCGCGAGAGCGCTTTCATCGATACGATTCTCCACGAAGTGCACAAGGTCGTGGTCGGTCAGGAGGTGATGATCGAGCGCATCTTGATCGGACTGCTCACGGGAGGGCACATCCTGCTCGAGGGTGTCCCGGGCCTCGCCAAGACGCTGACGGTCAACACGATGTGCAAGGCGATTGCCGCCAAGTTCCAGCGCATTCAGTTCACTCCAGACCTTCTGCCGGCCGACGTCATCGGCACGGTGATCTACAACCAACAAAAGGGTGAGTTCAGCGCGAAAAAGGGCCCGATCTTCGCGAACCTGGTCCTCGCCGACGAGATCAACCGGGCCCCTGCCAAGGTGCAGAGCGCGCTGCTCGAAGCGATGCAGGAGCTGCAGGTGACGATCGGCGACACGACCCACAGGCTCGATGCGCCCTTCATGGTGATGGCAACGCAGAATCCGATTGAACAGGAGGGCACGTACCCGCTCGCCGAAGCCCAGGTCGACCGCTTCATGCTGCACGTTCGGGTGGATTACCCGAGTCAGGAAGAAGAGCGGAAGATCATGGACCAGATCTCGGACTACCTCTTACTCGGCCGAGACGCGGGCGCAGGCGGGGGCGTGCAGCAAGTCACGACGACCTCGAAGCTGCTCGATGCGCGCAAGACCATCGGGCACGTCTACATCGACCCGAAGATCAAGGACTACATCGTTCAGATCGTGACGGCCACACGGCACCCGGTCCGCGTCGGCCTCGGAGATCTGTCTGACATGATCGCCCACGGGGCCTCACCGCGGGCATCGATCGCGCTGAACGTAGCCTCTCGCGCGCATGCCTTCATGCGCCACCGCGGATACGTCACTCCAGAAGACATCAAGGCGATCGGCCCCGACGTGCTTCGCCATCGCATCATTCGTTCCTATGAAGCCGAAGCAGAGGAAATCACCAGCGACCACATCGTACGTCGGATCTTCGAAACCGTGGAAGTTCCATAGAGGTAATCGTGATCTCTCGAGAGCTCGTCAAGAAACTCAAGAAGATCGAGATATACACGTCGAGGCTGGCGAACGATCAGCTGGCGGGAAGCTACCACTCCGTGTTCAAGGGGCGCGGCATGGCGTTCAGCGAGGTGCGCCAGTATCAGCCTGGTGACGACGTGCGCTTCATCGACTGGAACGTCAGTGCGCGCATGAATGACACTTACGTGAAAATCTTCACCGAGGAACGTGAAATGACGGTGATGCTGCTCGTCGACCTCTCGGCGAGCGAGCGGTTTGGCTCCGTCGAAAAGCCCAAAATCGAAACCGTGGCCGAAGTGGCCGCTCTGCTCGCATTCAGCGCGATCAAGAACAACGATCGCGTCGGGCTGATCCTGTTCACGGATCGCGTCGAGCGCTTCGTGCCTCCGAAGAAGGGCCGCTCGCACGTCATGCGAGTCGTCACGGAGATCCTCAATGCCAATCCCGAGGGAGAGGGGACTGACCTGAGGGTCGCGCTGGACCTCCTCGGCGGTGTCGGCAAGCGCCGGACCGTTGCCTTTCTGATCAGCGATTTCATCGCGGACGGATACGAGAAGCCCCTGAGGGTCGTGTCGGCGAAACACGACCTGATCCCGATCCAAATCGTCGATCCGCGTGAGGACGAGCTGCCGGACGTCGGGCTGGCGCTGATCGAGGACTTGGAAACTGGAGAGCTCGTCGAGCTGGACACGTCCAATTTGGACGTGCGGGCAGACTACGCTCGCGAGGCACAGCGTCTACGCGCGGCGCGAGAGCACCTGTTTCGCCGCCTGCAGCTCGATCACGTCATGGTGAGCACCGACCGCGACTTCGTTCGCCCGCTGACCGAGCTCTTTCGGCTCCGGCAGCGGCGACTCACGGGCTATCGGTGAACCGCTTCGTTGCCATCCTCATCGCATCACTGTTGTGGACCGCCTCGGGGTCGGGGCAGGAGCGTACGGTCACCCTCGACGCGCCACCCGAAACGAATTTGGGGGATCCGATCGACGCGATCGTGACTGTGACGGTGGCCGCGTCGGACGAAGCCGCCGTGCCAGAACAGTCCTTTGGCCCCTTCGAAATCGTAGCCAAGAAGCTCACGGTCGTGCCGTCGCCCGACGGCGCGCGAAAGACGTTCACGTTCGAGCTTCAGCTGTTGTGCTTCGACCTCGGTGCTCACGAGCTCGGTCCGATCCACGTGCGCATTACGACCGCCGCAGGAGAGCTCCTCGACCTCGCGTCGAACACGAGCAGCATCGAGGTTCGCTCCGTGCTTGGCAACGAGCCCGACCCGCAGCTGAAACCGCCTACGGATCCAGTGGTGGTCGAGCAGGACGACTACAGGCTACTCATCGCCTTGGGTGCACTGATCGCCCTCGCTCTCGGCGCGCTGCTGGCGTGGTTGGCCATGCGATGGTGGCGGCGGCGCGAACGCCCGGAGGCTACGCCTCCAGCACCCCCACCGCCCTGGGTGACTGCGCTCGCGGAGCTGCAAGCGCTCGAACGCGGCCGGCTCGCTGCGATCTCGGAGGGGCGCACCGAACAATGGGTGGACGCGGTGAGTGATTCGATCCGCGCCTATCTCGGCCGCCGCTTCGGTTTTCACGGTCTCGAGAGCACCACCGACGAGATCGCGCAGGAGCTGCGCAGCGCGCAGTCACTCACCATCGAGCCGCAGGACGCAGTCGAGTTTCTCGGTCAGTGCGACTTGGTGAAGTTCGCGAAGGCGTCACTCGCCGATGCGGCGTCTTGCTCCCTGATCGAGGAGGCGCTCGGGCTTGTGGACCGAACGCGACCTAGCGCGGTCAGCCCGAACGGAGGCCCATCGTGAATCGAATGCAGCGCCGGGGATGGGCCATCGGCTGGCTCTTACTGGCTCTCTTCGCCGGGTTCGTCTTCAGCCTGCGGTACCTCGAGTCGAGGTACCAGCTCTTGATCACCGATGAACAGCTTCGGTTCGAACGCCCCTGGGCCGCGCTGTTGCTTCTCGCTGCCCCGATTGCGTGGTTCTCACGGGTTTTCATACAAAGGATGTCTAGGCCCCGGCTGCAGTTCAGCCGCGGATCGGCGTTGAAAACCTCGAAGGGCAGCTGGAGAGGTCGTCTCACGGATCTGCCCAACGCACTGAGGGCCGTTGCGCTCGTTCTGCTTGTAGTCGGCTTGGCAGGACCTCAAAGCATTCATGCCAGAGATACAGCCGAGGTGAGCGGGATCGAGATCATCGTCACACTCGACATGTCGCGCTCGATGGAGGCCGCGGACATTCGGCCGACGCGCTTCAATGCGACCAAGGCGGTCGTGAGCGACTTCATCGAGCGCCGCCCGAATGACCGGATAGGCGCCGTGGTCTTTGGGCTCGACGCCTACACGCTGCTCCCGCTCACGACCGACAGGCAAGCACTGCGAACTGCGATTCGCGGCCTCGAGCTCGATCAGATCGACGGCCAAGGCACCGCGATCGGAAATGCGGTGGGTGTGAGCCTGAACCGCCTCAAACGGTCCCGAGCGAAGAGCAAGGTGATCATCCTCCTCACGGACGGCGAGTCGAATGCCGGCAACGTCTCGCCGTCGCAAGCCGCAGACCTCGCCCGTGCCATGGGCGTCAAGATCTATCCGATCTTGATGGGTGTCTCCTCTGCGGCGCCGGTTCAGCGAGGCACCGGTCTATTCGGACGAGCGATTTTCGGCACCGCAAACTACCCGGTGAATCCTGAGCTGCTCCAGGAGATGGCCGAAAAGACGGGCGGCGAGTTTTTCTTGGTCAGTGACCGCGAGGCCCTCGAGCAGAGCTTTCACCAAATTCTCGACCAACTAGAAAAGACAGACATCGAAGATGCCGGGCGCATGTATACGGAGCTTTTTCCGGCGTTCGTCGGTCCTGCCCTGGTCTTTCTGTTGATCGAGCTGCTGGCCCTCCTGTGGTTGAGGAGGTGGCCGTGAGTTGGGCCGATCCATACGCCCTCTGGCTCTTGGCGGCACTGCCTATCGCGGTGGGTGCGCTCTGGTGGGGCGCAACTAGAAGGGAACGCGCCACGGAGATGTTCGGCAGGAAAGCAACCGTAGAAACCCTGATCGCGGGAAAGGCGCGGTGGTGGCGGCTCTTGCGGGCCGGGCTAGTCATCCTCGGAGCCGCCCTCGTGATCGTCGCCTTCGCCGGGCCACAGTACGGCAGCCGCACACGGGTTCTTCGCAAGCGTGGGATCGACATCGTGATCGCGCTCGATTTCTCGAAGAGCATGCTCGCTCAGGACGTTCACCCGAGCCGCATCAAGCGTGCGAAAGCCGAGCTCGAACGCCTGTTGAGCGACCTCGATGGGGATCGAGTCGGCCTCGTTGCGTTCGCCGGGGACGCTATGGCGTTCCCGATGACCATCGACTACTCGGCGGTGCGTCTGTTCTTGCGCGACCTCGGCCCCATGGACATGCCGGTAGGCGGGACGGCCATCGGCAAGGCGCTCATTGCGTCAAAGCGTCTGATCGAGAGCTCCAACGAGGGTCGGGCCGACGACAACGGGGTCGATCACCGTGCCAAGGTGGTGCTCTTGTTGACCGACGGCGAAGATCACGAAGGCGATCCCATCGCGGCGGCGGAGGAGCTGAAAGCAGCCGGGATCCGAGTCTACGCGGTGGGCATCGGCTCTGGAAGCGGCGAGCCGATTCCGAGCTACACTGCCGACGGCACGCTTGCTGGACACATGAAGGACGAGAACGGCCGTCTCGTGATGACGTCGCTCAGCCCAGAGAACGAAGACATACTCAAACGGATCGCATCGATCACCGGGGGAGAGTACGTGAGGGCTGAAGAAGGCACGGTTGGGGTGACGGAGATTCGCGCAGAGCTCGCGAAGCTGCAGGCCTCCGAGCAGAAAGCAAGGCGTGTCACCGTTCACGAGAACCGCTTTGCGCTGGCCCTGCTACCAGGCTTCTTGCTGATCCTTCTCGAGGCGATTCTTCCGGAGGCCTGGATCGTGCGCCGGCGAAGGAGGCGAGCATGACAAGGGTGTCGTGGTGCTTATTGTGCGTTGGTGCTCTCTGTTGGCCTGCGGGCGCGTCTGCGTGGAGCCCTCTTCGTTCGGAAAATACCAACGTCAAGAAGGGCAACGATCTGATGGCCCGCAAAGAGTACGGCCCCGCTCTACAGGCCTACGAAGACGCGGCGCGCGAGATGCCCGATGCGCGCGGCATCCAACTGAACCGTGGTCTGGCTCTGCTCGCTCAGGATCTCGGCGAGCCGGCGAAGGAGGCGTTCCTAGCCGCGGCCGACCCCTCGGCGCCGCAGAGCACGCGTGCGGATGCGTACTACGATCTCGGCATCGCTTACGCGCGCGAAGGGGACGCCCTCTCGCAGCAGGACGAGCACGAGCAGGCCTCCGCTCATTTTCGTGAGGCCGCCGACGCGTTCAAGCGGGCCCTCCGGGTCCGACCGGGGGATCGCAATGCGGCATGGAATCTCGAGTACGTGATGGATCGGATTCGCAAAGAGGAGGAGCAGCAACAGCAGCAAGACCAACAGCAGCAAGACCAACAGCAGCAAGACCAACAGCAGCAAGACCAGCAGCAGCAAGACCAGCAGCAAGACCAGCAGCAAGACCAACAGCAGCAAGACCAACAGCAGCAAGACCAGCAGCAAGACCAGCAGCAAGACCAGCAGCAAGACCAGCAGCAAGACCAGCAGCAAGACCAGCAGCAAGACCAGCAGCAAGACCAGCAGCAAGACCAGCAGCAAGACCAGCAGCAAGACCAGCAGCAGGAGCGGGGCGAGGAACAGCAGCAAGACCAGGAGCGGCAGAGGCCGAATCAGGCGGAGGGCGAACGAGCGGAGGAGCCGATGCCGCGAGATGAGGTGCAGCGATTCCTCGATGCGCTCGAGCAGAACGAGGAAAACCTTCCCCTTGAGCAAGCACGTCGCCGCAGCGCCGGCCGCAGGCCTCCGGAGAAGGATTGGTGAGACGCCTCTTCACGTTGGCCTGTGTCGCGATGGGAATTCTTCCTTGGGCGGCAGGAGCTCAGGCCGGACCCGAGGTCGAGGTGACCTTGGATGCGGTCCCGACCGAAGTGCGGGTGGGCGACTCGATCCGCCTCGAGGTGCGGGTCCGGGCGCGCGGAGCGCGGATCGAGGGCCTGGAGCTGGGGGACCTGCAGAAGTACCCCCAACTCGAGATCATCTCGCACCAGACGATGCGGCCGATGCAGTTCAGCTTTGGACTCGGCGCAGGGGTACAAATGGAATCGAGCCTCGCAGACATCTACGTCCTGCGTTCGACGGTTCCCGGTACCTACGCGTTCGCGCCTGCCGTCGCTCGAGTCGACGGGAAGACCTACACGAGCGGCCCGTTGACGCTCGTCGTGCGGTCGGCCGGTGACGCGAGAGACACGTCCCCATCCGCTCCGACTCCGGACATCATCGAGGATTCGGATTTGTCGGGCGCTCAGTACGACGCCCAGGTTTTTCTGCGAACGGTCGTAGAACCCAAGGAAGTCTACATCGGTCAACAAGTCGACGTGGCGGTGTATCTGTATACGCAACTTCGTCTTTCACCGCAATCGGTGGTTCCAAGCAAGCCATCGATGGACGGCTTCTGGGTATACGAGGATCCCGTCACGAGCTTGCAGTCTGAGACCGTTTCCGTCCGCGGCGCGTACTACCGCGCCTATTTGCTTCAACGCTCGGCCGCTTTCCCTCAGCGTTCGGGCGAGCTCACCATCGGCCCCCCGAAAGTCAGCTTCGACGTAGGAATGGGAAGCCTTTTCGATGCACCTCAACGAATCGAACGTGTCGGCATACCGATCACGGTCGACGTCAAGCCGCTCCCAAAACCTGGTCCTTCCGACGCCGTCCTAGGGCGCTACAGTGTCCGCGGCTGGCTGGACCGTGACGCTGCCAACACGGGTGACGCCGTCACCCTGCGGATCGATGCCACCGGCACCGGTAACGTGCAGGACCTTCGCATCGACCTGCCGCCCATCGCCGGCGTGCGCACGCTCAAGCCCGTCATCCGGGATCAGCAGCAATTCCAAAACCGCAAGCTCTCCGGAACCAGGTCTTGGGAATGGATCTTGATCGCAGAGACTCCAGGAGTACACACGGTCCCGCCGATCGAGCTCAACTTCTTCGACCCTGAAATCGGGGAGTACGGTGTCGCGGCAACCCCTGCCCTCTCCTTCACTTCGAGCGGCGCAGGCAGGCCATCGCAGCAAGCGATGGAACCGGCCGAGGTCGCACCGAAATCGAGCGCTGCGACGTTCGGTCCCCTTCGGATGTACAGCGCGTTGAATCGTGGCGAGCCCCCCATGCGTGAACAGCCGTGGTTCCCGTGGGCTCTCGCATTCCCGCCGCTGCTCTTCGCCTTTGTCATCCTATGGACGAGCATCGCGCGGCGTCGAGAGCAACGCAGCACGACGGCGAGCGCCGTCCAGCGCAAGCTCATCCGCCGCGCGGAAGGCGCGCTACATGCCAACGACCCGAGATCCTTCTACGACTGCATCGTCGCAGCGATTACCCATGCGCTCGACTCGAAGCTGGACGAACCGGTCAGCGCACTGCCACATGCCACGCTCCGGACACGACTGGCCGCGGAGGACTTCGACGAGGACCTGATCGAACGAGTGATCAACGAGCTCGAGGGTGCCGACTTCGCTCGTTTCGCGGCCTCTGGGGTCAAGAAAGAGGAGATGGAACGATGTCTGCAGCGCACTTCTGCCATCGTCGAACGCATCGAGCGCTCGCGGAGGAAGGTTTGATGCGAGCACGGCTGCTCTTCTTCGCGATTCTAGTCGTGCCTGCAGGCGCCGCGGCTCAGGAGCCATCGTCATTGGTGGAGATTTTCGAAGCAGCAAACGTCGCTGCATCCCGTGGCGACTATGCAGATGCAATCGCCAACTACAGCAAGCTGACCGAGGCGGGTGTTCGAGACCCCGACGTCTATTTCAACTTGGCAACGTCGTTTGCGGAATCCGGCGATTACGCTCGCGCCATTCTAAACTACGAACGCACCCTCACAGTGGACCCGAACGACCGCAAGGCCGCCGAGAACCTGCGGGACGCCGAAAAAGTCCTGGAAGAACGTCGCGCCGAGGCAGAGGGCGAAGCGACGATACGGCGGGACAGCTCGATTAGCGATGCGATCTACGGAAGCCTCTCGGAGAACGCGCTCGCGTTCGGGTTGCTGCTCGCCAACTTGGTGTTTTTCGTCGGTCTCGGATGGGCCTTGGTCAGGCACCGGAGAGATGGTTGGCTCTTCCCTCTGCTCCTGTCTTCGGGCGCCGTTCTTCTGTTTTGTGCAGTTGGGCTCGGCGCCAAAGCGGGTCTTTTTCGAGATGGCCCGCGTGCGATCGCGCTGGACGATCGCATCGTGCTGCGCGAAGGGCCCGATACGCGAGCGCGTGAGCGCGGAGAAGCAAGGGGGGGTGACCGGGCGGAGGTGATCGCTCGGGATGGCGATTTCGTGAAATTGCGTGTGGTTAACGGTCTCGAAGGTTGGACCCCGGCTTCCGGCGTCGGTCTGATTGATCTAGACCATGGTGTCCATTGACAATGCCGCTCAACGGAACGAGGATGCGGCGCGGATCTCGAATCCAGGAGCGATGCAACGATGACGACGGACGCCGCGACTAAGATCCTGGTCGCTGACGATGACTTGGAGATACTGGCGTTGGTGGCGCGGCACTTGAGCTCGCTGCCGGCCCAAATCGTCGAGGCTTCCGACGGAGAGGAGGCGCTTCGGCTCGCGCGACGCGAGAAGCCGAACCTCGTGGTGCTCGACGTGATGATGCCGGGCATGAGCGGGTGGGAGGTCTGTCGCGCAATCCGGGAGGACGAGTCCCTGGGAGGCACCAGGGTGATCATGCTGACTGGCATCGGCGAACGCTTGAATGAGATGACGTCGCCCCTCTACGGAGCCGACGGGTTTCTGGACAAGCCCTTCGAGCTCGAAGACCTCACGGCCAAGGTTCGCGAGGTGCTCGCGGGCCGACACTCCTGAACTTTCGCCTGATTGCCGCGTAGGCGCTATATGCTACCGGGGTGACGATGTGGTCGAAACGCGCAGGAATCCTCGTGCTGGCGATGGCCGCCGCGAGTTGCGCCAAGAAGGCTGAGCAAGCCTCAGGCCCCACGGAGGAGTGGCCGAAGCTCGGGCTCACGGAAGCTCAGGCGAACGAGGTACTCGCGAAGGTCGGCGACAAGACGATTACGGTGGGCGAGTTCGCAGACCGCCTGGCCTCGCAATCGCCCTATCTGCGTGCCCGCTTCGAAAGCCCGGAACGTCGGAGGGAGTTCCTCGACAATCTGGTTCGCTTCGAGCTTCTGGTCTACGAAGCGAAGCGGCGCGGCTACGCGGACAAGCCGGAGATCGTCCGGGCACGACGAAACGCGATGATCCAACAGCTGGTGAAAAAGGAAATCGACGAACCGATCGACAGTGTGGAGATCACGGAAGGCGAGGTCAAAGCCATCTACGACGCCAATCCGAGCGAATACGATCGCCCCGCTCAGGTTCGCGCGAGTGACATCTTCATCAAGGACCGCGCCCGAGCGGAAAAGCTGCTCGCCGATGCGAAGAAGGCGGACCTCGCCGGCTTCCGGAGGATGGCCCGAGAACAATCCGAAGACGAAACGACGGCCAAGGACGGTGGCGACCTGCAGTTCTTCGAAGCGAGCGGAGAAGGTCAGCCGCCGGCCTCGATTCGCGCGGCTGCATTCTCCCTCGACATGGTGGGCACCGTGTACCCGGAGCTGGTGAAACAAGGCGACGGCTATCACATCGTCATGTTGACGGGAAAGCGCGCTCCGCTGAAACGAACCTACGAGCAGGCCAAGAGAGCGATTCGCCACGAGCTGACGCGCGAGAGGAAGGACGCGGCGATGGAGGCCCTCACCAAGCGACTTCGCGCCGAGATCGAGGTCAAAGTCGACTATGATGCCCTCAAGGACGTTCATGTCGAGATGTCGGGCTTGCCGCAGAACCCATGATCACGCGCCTGATAGTCGCCGCCCTCTTCCTCGCGCTCGCGGCCACCGACTCTGCCCAGGCTGACGTCGTCGAGCGAGTGGTGGCTACGGTGAACAACCAAGCGATATTTCTCAGCGATCTTCGGAAGCGCGCCGTTCCGTTCTTGCCGCAAGTCGCCGAGGCATCGACGGAAACGGAACGAATGTCGCGGCTCAAGGAGCTCTACGACGAGCTGCTCAATTTCTTGGTCGACGAGCAACTCATCAACCAGCTGGCGAAGGAAAGCGGAGTGCGCGCGACAGACGCAGACGTCGACAGTGCGATCGAGAACATTCGTTTGCAGAACAACATGACTGAAGAGCAGTTCAAGGAGGCTCTTCAAGCTCAGGGCTTGAGCGAGGCTCAGTATCGCCAAGACCTCAAGAGGCAGGTCGTTCGGCTCAAGGTGCTCAACGAGCGCGTACGATCTCGCGTCAACGTGACCGAGGAAGAGGTCAGGGCACGGTACGAGCAGTTGGCGCGGGGAGAAGGTAATGAGCTTCGCTTTCGCGTCTCACACTTCGTCATGCCCGTGCAGGATGGAGCGTCGGTGACTGAAGTCGCAGCCGTGCGCCGGGAGGCGCAGGAGATCCGCGACTCCCTCACCCCTGACGACTTCACCGGGCGTGCCGAGGAGCTTGGTGGAGGCGAGCTCGGGTGGATCGTGCGGGGCGACCTGCCCGAGGACTTGGAGCGCGCGCTCTTGCCGCTCAACGCCGGTGAGATCAGTCAACCGATCAGGGGCACCTCTGGCTTCCACGTCTTTTTCATGCAGGATCGACAGGTCGGCACCGACTTCCCTTCCTACGAAGAGATGAAGCAAGAGCTCTATCGAGAAATGCTCGACTCGGCGATGAATCGTCAGGAGAAGATCTTCCTCGATGAGATCCGCCGCCAGGCCACCATAAACCGGATGCTTTGATGAGTGGTCAGGTGAGAATCGAGCGTGACGGACCCATAGGTCTGTTGGTCTTCGACCACGTGAAGCGTCGCAACGCCATCACGGCTGAGATGTGGAAGGCCATACCGAGGGCAGTGCAGAATCTTGAAGCGGACTCGAGCATTCGCGTCGTCATCATGCGCGGTGCTGGATCGGAGGCGTTCGTGTCGGGAGCGGATATCTCGGAATTCGAAGCGACCCGGACCGGGAACGCCGGGCGGGAATACGATGCGATGACCGCGCGGGCGTTTTCCGCGTTGCAAGACCTGGACAAACCGCTCGTCGCGTCCGTTCACGGCTACTGCATGGGCGGCGGTGCAGCCATCTCACTGACGGCCGACCTCCGGTACGCGGCCGATGACGCGCTTTTTTCGGTTCCTCCGGCCCGGCTCGGACTCGGCTATCACACGGCGGGCATCCGGGCACTGATCCGCACCGTCGGCTTTTCCGAAACGGCGCGGCTGCTGTTCACCGGCGAATCGGTCGATGCGAAAGAAGCTCGGCGGATCGGGCTCATCAACGAGGTTTTCCCAAAGGACGACTTGGACCAAAATGCCCTTCGAATCGCCCATACCGTCGCGGCCAATGCCCCTTTGACGATCCGCAGCGCGAAAATCACGCTGCAGGAGCTGGCCAAGCTCGAAGCCGAGCGGGACCCTGCGCGCATCGAGCAGTCGATTGAGCGCTGTTACCAGAGCGACGACTTCAAAGAGGGCGTGCGCGCCTTCCTCGAAAAGCGAAAGCCGCAGTTCAAAGGCAACTGACGACCCGAGAAGCCCGACTGCATCCCGGAGGACGGCTCGGCGCGGCGTCCCGGGCCGCGGGAGAACACGACACGGGGTTCCGCCGGACGGGTCGGCTTGCAAAGGTGGCCGGATAGACTGGGGAGGTTCGGCCACGCAAGCCTCCCCTCGACGCTCACGCCAATCGGGGGTGGTTGCTGTCTGGCCGATTGTCATTCGCGACGCCGACTCCACCCCATGTCGCGTTCTCCCGCGCCCCTCCGTACGTCGACTTCTTCGGAGGAGGACGGCTCGGGATGGGCAGCACAGCGAGCGGGGGCGACGCCAGACGTAGGGTGGCGTGAGGAGCCGGCGGAGCGGGTCCCGCTCGCGAGCACGCCCGTCCCTAGCCGTCCTCCGGGATTGCAGTAGGGCTGGCGCTCGCAACGGGAGTGACCTACAAGACTTTTCGAGGAGGAGCGCATGTTGAGCAAGCAATCGACCGGTCTTCTGGCCTTCTGGCGCGACTACGATCGCAAGACGTACGTGAAGGCCGCGGTCTTGGCGGATCGACTGGGCTACGACTCGTTTTGGCTGCCGGAGGTTTGGGGATACGAGGTCTTTTCTCTGCTAACCGAGATTGCTCTGAGAACGAAGCGGATCAAGATCGGCACCGGAATTATCAACGTATTCAGCCGTTCGCCGGCACTCATTGCGATGCAAGCGGCAACGCTCGACGAGATTAGCGGTGGACGTCTGATCCTCGGCATCGGTACGAGCGGCAAGAACGTCATCGAGGGCCTCCATGGGCGTGATTTCGTCAAGCCGCTCACGCAGACCCGCGACGTGATCCGCGTGGTACGGGCCCTCCTCGAGGGCCGTCCGCTGAGCGAAGCCGGCGCGGAGCTCCGTCAGTATCGGCCTTTCACGCTCGACTTCGAGCCGACGCGACGGCGCATTCCGATCTACGTTGCGGCTTTGAAGCAGAAAGCCATCACCAGCATCGGTGAAATGGCAGATGGCTGGATGCCGATCTTCTGGCCGTACGATCGTCTAGGAGAAGGCCGCGAATGGATTGGCGAAGGTGCTGCGAAAGCTGGCCGCAACCCCAGCGAGATCGCAACCGCGCCGTTCACCACGGTGATTCCGATACCGGGGAAAGGCGCTTCCTCGAAAGCGCGCGAGATCATCTCCTTCTACATCGGCGGCATGGGGGACTACTACAAGGAGCTACTCAGCGGGTTCGGCTACGAAGATGAATGCAACGAAATCGAGCGCCTCTATCGCGACAAGGCGACACGGAAGATGGCCCCTGAAGCGGTGACCGACGACATGATCGAGGTGCTCACAATCTCGGGAGATCCGCTCCATTGCCGAAGAGAAATCGCGCGACGGCGAGAGCTGGGGATGGAACAGCCGATCATCAACCTGCCGCCCGGCATGCCCTGGCCTGGGTTGGCCGCATTCATTACAGCGCTCGCCCGCGCGTAACGTCTGTGCTGATCATGTGTCACGCGATGAGTGCATCCGCGCCACTTTTCTTTCCAAATGGGAACAATTACGTATGGATCGGCAACCCATAACGTCGTATTCACGGATCAGGGGCGAGGCAGCCAAAAGAAATCGTGCGCTTAGCCACCTGCTCGGCCTTCGGGTCGAGCATCGATGCGGCCGGTCGGAAACGGGCTGACCGGCCGCGTCGCTTTTTTGAGTCGCCGCGACCATTCGATCAACGCTCGTCGGCGTTCTCGGTCATGATCGCGATCAGCTCGGCTTGTGAATTGACCCCTGCTTTTCGAAAGATCGCTCCGAGTTGTGTGTTCACAGTCCTCAGGGAGGCGCCCCGTTGCTCGGCGATCTCCTTGACCGTCAGACCTTGCAAGACGGCGTCGATGATCTCTTGCTCCGCGGAGGTAGTGCCCTCCGGATAGCGCAATTGGGGCAGTGGCACGCTCAGCACGAGCAGGCTCTCGCCACCCACGCGCATTCGGCTGACGCGGGGACCATCCTTCGGATCAGACTCAGCGGACACGGTGGAACAGTAGCGGCCCTCAGCAGACGGGGTCAAGCGTCCCGCTCACCGGCATCGAGACCTCAGAGCCCCATCTGCTTCGCGATGATGACCTTCATGATTTCGTTGGTGCCCGCGTAGATCCGCTGAACACGAGCATCCATGTACGCTCGGCTGATTGGATACTCGAGCATGTAACCGTAGCCTCCGTAGAGCTGAAGACAGGCATCGACGACTCGACCCTGCATCTCGGTCTGCCAAAGCTTGGCCATCGAGCACTCCTTGACCAGGTGCTTTCCAGCGACGTGCTGCGCGATCAGAGCATCCAGGAACGCCCTGCCTACTTCGATCTCCGTGGCACACTGAGCCAACGTGAACTGTGTGTTCTGGAACTTGGAAATCGACCGCCCGAATGCTTTCCGCTCCTGCGTATAGGCAACCGCATCCTCGAGCACCTTTTCCGCGCTCGCCTGCGACATGATCGCCACGCAGAGCCGCTCTTGCTGAAGCTTCTGCATCAGCATCATGAAACCGGCCCCTTCTCGATTGAGCAGGTGGTCCGCCGGCACCCGACAGTCGTCGAAGGCGAGCTCTGCGGTGTCTTGACTTTCCATTCCCATCTTTTCGAGCCTTCGGCTCTTGATGAAGCCGGGGGTATCCGCTTCGACGACGAACAGCGACAAGCTACGATGGGGGTCCTCGGAGTTTTCCGTCCGCGCGGCAACGATGACCAAGTCGCAAGACATCCCGTTGGAGATGAACGTCTTGGCGCCATTGATGACGTAACCGTCACCGTCGCGCTTCGCCGTAGTCCTAATGCCGGCCAGGTCGGAGCCGGTGCCCGGCTCGGTCATCGCAAGCGCGGTGATCGTTTCGCCGCTGGCGCAGCCTGGGAGCCACTTCGCTCTTTGCTCGGCGTTCCCGAACTCGTGGATGTAGGGAACGATGATGTCCGAGTGAAGGCTCGACGCCCAGCCGGACTCGTAGGCTCGCGAAAGCTCCTCCATGACGATGACCGAGTGAAGGAAATCACCGCCGCCACCGCCGTACTCTTCCTCCATCCACGGGCAGAGAAATCCGAGCTCACCGGCTTCGACCCAAATCTCCCTGTCGACGACGCCGCGCTCCCGCCACTTCGCCTGCTGAGGGATGATTCGCGTTTCGACGAACTGCCGGAAGTTGGATCGAAAGATCTCGTGTTCTTCGGCAAATAGGCTTCGTTCCATCATGCTCCCCGACTGAATCGCCATTCATTTAGCGGAGGGTGCGCCATCTGGCAAGACCAGCGCCACCTCGCATGCTTGCCGGACGGTGTCGGCCTCTCTATTGTGCCCCGCCATGCGCCGCCGACCGGCTCGCTTTCCCCTGCTTCTCGTCTTGTTCGCTGCGATTCCAGCAACCGCGCTTGCAAGCGGCGACGAACACGGTCTGGGCTACGACATTTGGCTCGTTCTCGCGGGCATGATCCTCGCGGCGAAGCTCGGCGGCGAGATCGCCGTGCGCTTGAATCAGCCAGCGGTTCTCGGGGAGCTTTGCATGGGTATCCTCCTCGGCAACGTGTACCTCGTTGGAATCCACACCTTCGAAGGCGCGGCGGAGCTCGTCCCGGTCGAGTTCCTCGCGGAGCTCGGGGTAGTGCTTCTCCTGTTCGAAGTGGGGCTCGAGTCCACGCTCACGGAGATGCGCGCGGTCGCGCCGACATCGGGGCTGGTCGCGGTGATCGGCGTGATCGCACCGATGGCGATGGGATACGGAGTCAGTCTCTGGTTACTCCCGGACGCGTCCTTTTCGCTGCACCTTTTCATTGGCGCCACCCTGTGCGCGACGAGCGTAGGCATCACCGCACGTGTCCTGAAAGACCTCGATGCAATGGCACGCCCCGAGACCCGCGTCATCCTCGGTGCTGCGGTCATCGACGACGTGTTGGGTCTCATCGTGCTCGCCGTCGTGGCCAGCATCGCGGAGTTCGGCTCGGTCCCGGGTCCACGGGACTTTGCGGTCATCATCGGTCTGGCGGTGGGCTTTCTCCTCGGTGCACTCTTGCTCGGCGCTTACGTCATGCCCGGCGTCTTTCGAGTCGCGTCGAAGCTACGGACCCCGGATGTCCTGGCAGCGGTGGCGATAGGTCTGTGTCTTCTCCTTGCAGGCGCATCGGGCGCCGCCGGCCTTGCCCCGATCGTTGGCGCGTTTGCCGCCGGCCTCATCCTAGACGAGGTTCATGTCAGACCTTTCGGCCGAAAGTCGGCGCACGACATCACCGAGCTGATCGGTCCGATCGTCGCCGTGATGGCGCCTATCTTCTTCGTGCGCACCGGAATGATGGTTCGTTTCGGCGGCATTGGAACCGAGCCTCTCGTCTTGGCACTGGCGCTGACAGTCGTTGCAATCGTAGGCAAGCTAGTCGCCGGGTTCGGCGTTCGGGGCGGGACGGCGGATAAGCTCACGGTCGGCATCGGGATGGTTCCACGGGGCGAGGTCGGTCTCATCTTTGCCAACGTCGGCGCGCGCATTCACGTCGGCGGCGAACCCATCATCGCGGCGGGCGTCTACGCAGCCATCGTCCTCATGGTGATGGCCAGCACGGTCGTCACGCCGCCATGGCTCGCTCAGCGCATCCGAAAAGTGACACGCAATCAGCCCAATGTCACTTGAGGCTGCACTCGAGACTGCGAACGCATCAATTCGCGATCTCGTGCGATCGCTCGGAAGCGATGACCGTGTCGACGTCGCATCGATTCCGATGGGTGCGCTCAGCTGGACGATTGCCGAAGCCGCTTCGGATCATTCCGAACGCCGATTCGTCGTGGTGACTGCAGACCTGGAGGACGCATATCGCCATGAGGCGAACCTTCGGTTTCTGCTCCCGGACGACGATGGAGATGTCCTCCTGTTCGCGGCCTCCGACACCAGCCCGCTGGTCGACGTGGTCCCGGATCGGCGGGCAGAGATGCTGCGAATGGGAGTGCTGGCACGGCTCGCCGAGCAAAAGCCGTGGCGTGTTCTCATCGTACCGGCCTCTGCGCTACTTCGCCGTGTTCCTCCGTTGGGTCACGTGCGGTCCGGCCTGTTGTCGCTGGCGGTTGGCGAACGGATTGAGCGTGACGAGCTGGTGCAGCATCTATCGGAGCTCGGCTATCTCCGAGTCCCGTTGGTCGAGGATCGGGGAACCTTCTCCGCACGCGGTGCACTCGTCGACGTGTTCGGTGGGGACGCGGAGCTACCGTGCAGGATTGAGCTCGAAGACGACCTCATTGGGAGAATCCGCCGCTTCAATCCAGACGATCAGAAGACCGTCGATGAAATCGATGCGGTCCAGCTCGCGGCGACGCGTGAAGTTCCGGACGTGCCCGCCGCAACTGCGGGAGCGAAGAGGGTCGTCCGCGAGCTCTGCGACGACATCAACATGCCGACTTCCAGAGCCCGCGAGCTCATCGATGAGCTCGACCGTGGTTCGGGAGCATTGATTTCTACCGCGCTTCTGCCTGCGTACTTCGAAAGTCTCGACACACTCTTCGACTACATCGACGAGGACGCGCGCATGGTCTTGGTGGATCCCGTAGCCATCGCTGAATCGATTCGCTCCGAGCAACGCCAAGCGAGCGAGGAGCACGCCGCACGCCGAGACCGCCCGACATTCGACCTCGCGGCATATTACATGACCGAGAACGAGCTCGCTGAGCGCCTCTTGGCGCACACGCTGCTGGTGGCGCACCGATTGGCCGTTCATGGACCCGCGGGCGAGGACGAAGGGCCGATCACGGCCGCGCTCGCGCCGCCCGGGGACAGGCTGCTCCGTGTCGACGCCTCCGACCAGCAGGCGCTCATCTCGGAGCTCCGCGCGCAAAAGGGTCACGGCGACCGAAGTCTGCGTCCGCTGGCCGAGCGAATCCAGGAGTGGACCGAGCAGGGACTGCGAGTTTCGTTGGTCAGCAGGACTCGGCATCAGGCCGACCGGTTGGTCGACCTCCTCCATGGCCATGGCTTGGGCCCGAGCGCCCTCGACGACGTGAGGTTGGGCGAGCTGAGGGACGGCTTCGTGGCTTGGAGCGAGGGCATCGCCTACGTCACCGAGGAAGAAATCTTCGGACCTCGAGTCCGTCAGCGTCGAAGTAAGCGGCAAACTCGTAGGCAACAGCAGCGCTTTCTCGAAGACCTGAGAGAGCTCAGCCCCGGCGACTTCGTAGTTCACGTCGATCACGGCATTGGAAAGTATCTCGGCCTAAAGCATAAAGCGCTCAGCCTCACGGCGATGGACCGGCTCCACGGCCGCGCGGCGCAAACGGTCGAGGTCATGGTCGTCGAGTACTCGGGTGGGGACAAGCTCTTCGTCCCGGTCACGCGCCTTGGCGTCATCCAGAAGTTCAAGAGCGGAGAGGGCCACCAACCCAAGCTCGATCGGCTCGGTGGAACCACGTTTGCAACCAAAAAAGGGCGCGTTCGGAAAGCCGTTCAGCAGATGGCCGAGGAGCTGCTCAAGCTATACGCGGAGCGGAGCGCAGCCCACCGCGAGCCGATCGCAGCAGCAGGAGCCGAGTACGCAGAGTTCGAGGCTACCTTTCCGTTCGAAGAGACGCGCGACCAGGAAAAGGCGATCGAGGACGTGATGTCGGATCTCGATGAACCACAGCCGACCGACCGTCTGGTCTGTGGAGACGTAGGCTTTGGCAAGACCGAAGTCGCACTCCGCGCTGCGTTTCGAGTCGCGATGAGCGGCAGGCAGGTTGCGATGCTTTGTCCAACTACGGTGTTGGCGCAACAACACTACCGGACCTTCTCCTCACGCCTGGACGGCTACCCTCTCCGCGTCGAGGTGCTGTCGCGGTTCGTCCCGCGGCTGAAGCAGACCGAGATTCTAAGTGCACTGAAAGACGGCCGGGTAGACGTCGTCATCGGCACTCACCGTCTTCTCTCGAAAGACGTGCATTTTGCGAACCTCGGCCTACTGGTCGTCGATGAGGAGCAGCGGTTCGGTGTCACCCACAAGGAACGCATCAAGAAGCTCAGGACCAAGGTCGATGTGGTCACGCTGAGCGCGACACCGATCCCGCGGACACTCCAGCTCGCGGTGGGAGGCTTGAGAAACCTTTCGCTGATCACGACGGCGCCCCAGGACAGGCGCGCGGTGCGTACTTTCGTGTGCCGCTGGGACAACCATTTGATCAAGGAGGCGATCGAACGAGAGCTTAGCCGTGGCGGACAGGTCTTCTTCGTCTACAACCGCATCGAAGGGCTTCACGAGCGGGCACAGCGTCTTCAAGACCTCGTGCCGCGCGCTCGAATCGCGGTGGCTCATGGCCAGATGAAGCCCGAGCGGCTCGATCGGACGATGACCGATTTCGTCGAAGGCGGCTACGACGTCTTGTGCTCGACCGCAATCGTGGAAAGCGGCCTCGACATCCCCCGCGCCAATACGATTTTCGTCGACCGCGCGGATACCCTGGGGCTCGCACAGCTCTATCAACTTCGGGGGCGCGTCGGCCGCTCCGACCAACGAGCCTATTGTTACTTGATCACACCGCCTCCGCATCAAATGTCCGAAGAGTCGCGCATTCGGATGGAGGCGCTCGAGCGGTTTTCAGGCCTCGGAGCCGGTTTCCGCGTAGCTACCCTCGACATGGAGCTTCGGGGAGCGGGAAATCTTCTCGGCTCCGAGCAAAGCGGCAACGCGTCACTCGTGGGCTTCGACATGTTCGTTCAGATGCTCGACGAGGCCGTGTCGGAGCTGAGAGGTGAGCCCCTCCAGCAGGAAATCGACCCTGAGCTTTCGATTGAAATCGAGCACTACCTACCCGAGGAGTACATCGACGACATCGGACTGCGGCTGTCGTTTTACCGTCGCTTGGCCACGGCCGCCGACGAGCAGGCTGTGCAAGAGCTCGCGGCCGAGATGGAGGAACGATTCGGGGCACCTCCCCAACCGGCGCGCCAGCTCTTGCGCGTCATGTCCCTCAAACCCCCGCTCAGGGAGCTTCGTGCCTTCGGATGCGAGGCAGAGCTCAAACGGGTGACTCTGCACCTCCGGGAGGACACCCCGCTCGACCCGGCAATGCTGATGCCACTCGTTGCCACCCCGGATGCTGGGTGGAGCCTTTCCCCCGACATGAAGCTGACTCGGCGGTATCGAGACGAGGAATCCGGCGATGCGGTGGATCGTGTACGATCCCTGCTCCGAGAGCTCGAGCCGCTCCGCTCGAGCGGGAAAAGGCCCCCAATGGAAGGTTCGAACGATGTCACTTTCAGATGAGCTAGCGCGCATATTCGACGCAGACCGAACGATGCGAGAGGCGGAGTCCATCTTGCTTCGCCGGGCCGACCACGAGGAGCTCATCGCGCTGCTCGAACGCGAAACCGCGCAGGCCCTGAAGATGGAAGATCGCAAAGAGGGCACCATGCGCCTCGAGCGCCTAGCGGACCTCTGCGCGCAGGTTCCGGGTCCACGAATGACCGATGCGTTGATCGCCATCTTGAGTGACGAAGAGCCCCGCGTGCGCGTGGCCGCCGGAGAGGCTCTTCGAGACTTGGGCTACGAGCGCTACGCCGAGGTCGCGCGTGGCATCGAGCGGGCTCTCGACGGTCACGCCAGTGGGCTCGCGATGTCCGAGCTGCCATGGGTGCTCGCCGAAATCGGTGAGCCGAGCGCACTTCCGTTGATTCGTCGATTTCTCGACCATCAAAGCCCGGACGTCGTGGCCGCAGCGATAGAGGCTCTTGCGCAGCTTCAAGACCTCGATGCGGTTCGCGATCTCAAACGATTCGTCGGAGACCCACGGGTCGTGACCATCGACGACTTCGAACACGAAACCAAGACCACCCTCGGCGAGCTCGCGGAGGATGCTTTGGAGATGCTGGGAGAGGCCTCCGGCGACGGATACTAGGGGCTCTCCCGGATCCAGAGCGCACGCCGTTTCGCGGCCTTGGCTCGCGCACGATCTTTGGCGAAGAGTGTCAGATAGTCGTCTTTCACGGCGTCGACCTCGACCTCGTCGGGAAGCTCGGCGCGCGCCGCGACCATCGCGCGCACCAGAGACAGAAGAGGCCCCGACGCCTGTCCGAACGTGGCCTGCTCTATCGTGTCGGAGATCTCGTCAATCCGGTCGACGACCGCTTTGCTCAAGTAGCCTCTCCTTCGCAGGTCATCGAAGCTCGCCACCAATACCTCCGGGTTGAACGTGTGAGCGACGACCAGGTCGGCTCCGACACGAAGGACCGCCTGCGCATCGAGCGCGCCATCCTCGAGCAGGATCAATGCCGGCTGGAAGTAGTTGTAGAAGGCACACACACGCCGCCCGAAGTCGCGGAACTTTGCCGTCGAGGAGACGCGCTCGAGATGGATGAAAATCCGGCGGACCGCATCGGACCGAGGAACTCGCGCCGCAATGCGGACGAGCTGGGGAATGTCTTCCGGATAAACCTCGGCCGCTTCCGCCACTTTCATGAGAAGCTCTTGGCTGACGCGCCCTGCCGCGATGTCAGCGTACAAAGAATAGATGAAGGCATCCCCCTCGGCGTCATCACCAAAGAGAATCTCGTCCGTGTCCGGAGGAACGTTGGTGCGCGACCTCAGCAATGCGGTGAGCTTGTAGCTGAGCTGATCTCGGAGGAAGCGGAACTTGCCACGAAACAGGTTCCGCAGACTGGGCTTGAGTGTGAAACCATCCCAACGAATCCCGTCGAGCCTGAGCTTCGCCTCCAGTACGCTACGCATCTGCTCGGGACTGCCCGACAGAATGAAGATCGCGACAGGGTCGGTGGCGCGTATCTCGCGCAGCAGGGTGCTCGCGCCTGGATACGCGCGCTTTCGCGAAGCCGGCTCGAATGCCGTGCGGACCAGATCGCGCAGGGTATCGAACTCCGTCCGGAGGTAGGTCTTGTCGAGATCCCATCGATAGACGATCTGGTCCCTGCGCTCGCTCAGATCCGCTGCCACCGAGCGACCATAGCAGCCAAAGGACCGAAGATGCAGACCCCCTCGAAGCTGATATGTTCGGCTGATGCCACTCAGCTCGGTGTCGATCGACGAGCGTACCTCGCAGCGGGGCTCCGCGGCCCAGCACACCGAGTGGGAAGCGAACATCCGGGAGCTCTTGTCCGACGCCCAGAGCGGCCCGGAGGAGCTCACGGCACTGCACGTCACGGTCACCGAGCAGCAATTCGAGCTTGATTTTCGGACTGCGGACGGGCGTGAGCTCGGCACGGTCGACATCCCCCATGAGCTCTTGTCCGCACATATCACGGAGTACGTCGACATCGTTCGCCAAATTGCCAACGCAGACGGCGTCAATCAGATGGAGGCACTCGACATGGCGAAGAAGGTGACCCACGACCGCGCTGGCCGCGTGCTGAAGCGAGAGCTCCGCCAACTAGGGTACGATTTGCAGGCGTGCCGGCGCCTGTTCACGCTGCTGCTGTCGTTGCGAGTAGACACCACCAGGCTCGTCGGCATCCATGGGCATCGCCCGATACGATAGGTGCGAGACCGACGGCGGGAACGCATTGGGAACGAGCCGTCGGGCCCCCCGAGGCCGACTCCGCCGAGTGAACAACTGTTCGGCCCGGCTCGGTGAAAGCTAGGGAAAACGGACCCTTCAGCCGGGCCGAGGTCCGATTTGTGTCGGAGGGTCGACCTTTTTTGTCATTTGTTGAACACTGAATTGCTGAGGGGGCATGACAGCATCGCTGAAAGAGTCGGTCGAATCGCCGGCCGGGGATGTTCATCCTCAGGACCAGGGGGCAGCCTACTCGAAGCGCGATGAGGACTTCCTTCGACTTCTGCACGCTGCAGGTCTGGCGTGCGAGCTCGATACGCGACAGCTCGCCGCGATCACGTCGTCGCTCGAAGAGTCGCGCGTCGACTCGCGCCGAATGGACATCCTCGAGGCGTACTATCGCGGCAACGACGACGCCTCGGTTGCTTTGCGACGTCGCAAGAGTGACCGGTTTTTTCTTCACAACGACTACTTCTCCGTGACGGCCCATCAGTTGGTTTCCTCTCTGACGAACCTGAATCCCGAGATCGGGTTCGTGCAGCTTCAGCGCATCGGTACCGATGACGGTCCTCTGGTGCTCAGAATGGGAGAGCACTTCAGCGCGGTCATCGATGAAGACGACGAGGGGGCAGAAAAGGAAACCGTGGCGGTACGGGCCCTGGTGCGGGCTCTCAACGCTCTGATGGCGAAGGCGGGCGTGGAGCAGAGGCTCATATCCCTCGTGCCCGACCAATCGCGCGAGCTTTACTTGGGTGTGACCGAGGAAGGCGCGATGACTCTGTTACAGGGTGGATGCACCGAAATTTCTGGGGTGGCGATGCTTCGCGAATTTGCGAGCTGGTAACCGTATCGACCCTCAGCCATAGGTGAGGCCGAAAGCTCGAGGGTAGCGAGGATGGCTGAACACGAATACGACCTTCTGGTCGTCGGCGCTGGATCAGGTGGTGTACGGGCAGCACGGGTCGCGGCTGAGCTCGGTGCGCGCGTTGCGATTGCGGAAAGCGATCGGGCCGGAGGTACCTGCGTCAATGTCGGGTGCATCCCGAAGAAGCTTTTCGTTTACGGCTCGCACTTCGCGTACGACCTCTCGGACGCGAGAGGGTACGGATGGGCAACCGAGTCGACGTTTGATTGGACGACACTTCGGGAAAACAAAGACCGAGAAATCGAACGGCTGAACTTCGTCTATGAAGGGCTGCTCGCCCGTGCGGGAGCAGAGCTCTTGAGAGGTCGAGCTCGGCTGCTCGGTCCGCATACGGTCGACATCGGCGGAACGCAGCACTCGGCCGGTCGGATTCTGATCGCGACTGGTGCGAGACCCGTCCTGCCCGACATTCCAGGTCGCGAGCATGCGCTGACCTCGAACGCCGTCTTTTCGCTGAAAGAGTTGCCCGCTCGCATGATGGTCGTGGGAGCTGGTTACGTTGCGCTCGAGCTAGGATCGATACTCCGTGCTCTTGGAGTGGATGTCGTTCTGGTTCACCGAGGCGAAGAGATCTTGCGTGGCTTCGACCGCGACCTCCGATGTCACCTTCACCAGGAGCTCGAAGCCAAAGGCATGCGGATCATCCTCAATACTCGGGTCGAGAATCTCCGACGTCTTGGCTCCCACTTCGAAGCCCAGCTTGATGACGGCGAAGTCCTCGAAACCGACTTTCCCGTGTTCGCGATCGGGCGTGAGCCCAACATCGAAGGGTTGGGCCTCGAAGAAGTCGGGATCGCGCTCGGCCCGCGCGGGGGTGTCGTCGTCGACGACGATTTCACGAGCTCAGTGTCATCCGTTCATGCCGTCGGCGATGTCACTGATCGCGTTCAGCTCACTCCTGTGGCCGTAGCCGAGGGCATGCACTTCGCGCATCACTTCTTCGGCGAAGGCGGGCATCGGATCGACTACATGAGCATCCCGACTGCCGTTTTCTGCCAGCCGGAGCTCGCTACGGTGGGTCTGACCGAGGCCGAGGCGTGGCATCGTTGCCAGGACGTTCGAGTCTACAAATCGGTCTTCACTCCGCTCAAGCTCGCGTTGAGCGGCCGAAAGGAACACACGATCGTGAAGTTGGTGGTCGACGCTTCGAACGACCGGGTCCTCGGCTGCCACATGGCCGGTCACGGAGCCGCGGAGATCATCCAAGGGCTCGCGGTCGCCATGAAAGCCGGAGCCACCAAGGCCCAGTTCGATGCGACCATCGGAATCCATCCGACCTCTGCGGAGGAATTCGTGACCCTCCGTTAATTGTTGATTATTTCAATCAAGAATTAGCCGTCTTGCGGACTCGGGAAATGCTTTATTTTTTGCGATCTTCCATCTAAAGTCATGGCTCGAGGCTGGACGCGTTGCAAATCCGCACCAGACTTGTCAAGTTAGTCCAGACCCATGGAAGCCGTCCGCGTCGCCGCCTCAGTCGATTTCGATCTCGAGCCCGAGAATCGAGCTCTCGGCGCATCGACGCCCGAGGAGCTCATCGAATGGGCCGCGGATCGTTTCGGGGAGAAGTTGATCGCGTCGACGAGCTTTGGCGCGACTTCCGCCGTGATGTTGCACCTGGTGCACGAGGTTGCTCCGCGAACGCCGATCATCTGCGTCGACACGGGCTATCTCTTTCCGGAGACCTATCAGTTCGCCGAAGAGCTGATCAAGCGCCTCGGGCTCGATGTTCGATTCTACTCGGCGCAGATGTCTCCAGCGCGTCAAGAGGCACTGTACGGCAAGCTGTGGGAGCAAGGAGATGAAGGGGTCAAACGCTACCTTCAAATCAACAAGGTCGAACCGATGCAACGGGCGATGCGCGAGCTCGGCGCAGAGGCTTGGATCGCCGGCGTGCGCGCCGAGCAGACCGAGCACCGTTCGGGGCTCCGGCGGATCGATCGGCAAGATGGCCGCGTGAAAATCCACCCCATCCTGCAATGGACCGAGAAACAGATGAACGCCTACATGGAGCGTCACGACCTTCCGTATCATCCCATGGTCGACCAGGGTTACCGTTCGATTGGTGACCACCATTCGACCATCCCCACGACCGCGGACATGGATCCTCGAGACGGTCGAATACTCGGCAAGACACGGGAGTGTGGGCTGCATCTTCCCCTGACCGAAGAGCAAAACCAGAGCTTCAAGTCGAGCGGCTTGTAATAAGCTGGCGCATCCCCCCGCTTTGCGTAACCTGAATTGGAGGTAACGAAAGTTGACTCTGGTTCGGCTCGTGCTCAGCGATCTGCATCTCGGGACGGGAACCCGACGTGGACAGCTGAATCCGCTCGAGGATTTCATCCACGACGACCGTTTGGTAGAGCTCCTTGCGCACTACCGGGGTCTTTCAGGCATCGATGGAAGCATCGAGCTGATCCTGAATGGTGACATCTTCGACCTGTTGAAGGTGAAAATTGCCGATCACTGGCCGACCGAAGTGACCGAGGAGATCGCAATCGCCAAGCTTCAACAATGCCTCGAAGGACACCCGAAGGTCGTGCTCGCAATCCGCGAGTTCCTTCAGAGCCCGGCGAACCGACTCACTTATCTTCCTGGAAACCACGACCTCGAGCTTTGGTTCCCCGGGGTGCAGGAGCTCTTTCTCCGGTACGTCGCGCCCGGGGAGGCTGCGGAACGGGTGCACTTCGTCACCTCTTCCGACACGTACTACCTGCCTGAAGGGATCCAAATCCGTCACGGCCATCAATTCGAGCGCATTCACCGCGTGGACTACTCGCAGATGACACGCACGCGACGAGACGGAACCGAAGTCTTGGCGTTGCCTTGGGGAAGCCTGTGGATCCTCGAGGTGATGAACCCACTCAAAGAGATCCGGAGCCATGTCGATCGCATTCAGCCTCTGCGGCGGTTTCTTTGGTCGTCGGCGCTCTTGGACCCGGGCTTCGTTCTGAAGTTTCTTTGGCGCTCGACCGTCTATTTTCTTCGCCACCGGGTTTTCACGATCCAAGCATGGCGCGAGCGCATCGTGCACTTTCCACGACTGGTTCGCGAGGAGATCCTAGAGATCACGAGCGGAGGCTACGACGAGCGTGCCATTCGCGCGCTCAACAAGATCCGCGGCGCCCATACCCTGATCGTGGGCCACAGCCACGGCCCACGCTTTCTCCAGCTCCCGAACGATCGGATCCTGGTGAACACGGGGACGTGGGTGAAGATGATCAACCTGGACTTGCAACATCTCGGCCAACACAGCGGCCTCACGTATGCCGTCATCGCATACGATGACGACGGCAGGCCGGAAACGACGCTCATGAGATGGCGAGGCGCCCATGAGCCCTGCGAAGCGATCCCTTACGCGGACTAGGTGCCACTGGCGCCACCCACCGAGATGGAATACTATCCGGGTGTTCAGTGCCTCGTGACCGGAGCAACCCCGCGAATCGCTTCGAGGAAACCTACATCGAGTGGGAAGGTGAACCTCCACCCGCCGACCTGCAGCTTCACGAAGAGCAAGCGAAGAGCGCGCTTTCCGAGAACCGAAGCCCCGACGTCGGCTTCCGCTGGAGTGTGAACCCGTATCGCGGTTGCTTTCACGCGTGCGCCTATTGCTACGCGCGCCCGACGCACCCGTATCTCGGCTTTGGTGCCGGGACGGATTTCGAACGGCAGATCGTAGTGAAGGTGAACATCGTCGAGCGCTTGAAAGAGGCGTTCGAAAAGAAGTCCTGGCGCCAGGAGTTGGTTGCGTTTTCGGGCAATACCGACTGCTATCAGCCGATTGAAGCGCATTACCGGCTCACCCGCGGATGCCTGCAGGTCTGCGCCGACCACGCGAATCCAGTCGCGATCATCACCAAAGGAAAGCTGGTCCGGCGCGACATCGACGTGTTGCAAGAGCTGCAGCGCAACGCCGGCTGTCGCGTGGCGCTGAGCATTCCCTTCGCAGACGATGGGCACGCACGTGCGATCGAACCTTTCGCGAGCTCTCCCAGCAAGCGCTTCGAGACGCTGCGTTTGCTGTCGCAGGCGGGGATCGAAACGGCAGTTGCCGTCGCGCCCATCATTCCCGGTCTCAACGACGATCAAATCCCCGAGATCCTGAAACGCGCGTCCGAAGCGGGTGCGGTCAGCGCCTTCAGCGTGCTGCTCCGGCTTCCGCTCGAGGTGGGGCCGATTTTCGAGGCTCGGTTGGCTGAAGCGTTTCCTTTGCGGCACACGAAAGTCATGGGCGCCCTTCGCGACGTCCGCGGAGGGCAAACCAGCGACAGCCGCTTCGGTTCCCGCATGGTGGGTCGAGGTCCTCGGTGGGAGGTCATCGAGCGGTTGTTTTCGACCCATTGCGACCGCTTGGGATTGAGCCACCAAGCGGGTGAAGCGCCCAAGCCGCCTCCACGAAAAGGCACCCGTGGCGGCCCTCAGCTGCCCCTCGTCTTCTAAGCTGGCCCACAGATTGCACGGATCTCCGGTGAACGCGCCCAAGCGCCCCCTGCGATGGAAATAAAATCAGTGATTTTGAATACTTACATCACAGCGCAAGGTTTGGACGACTTGTCATCTCGTGACATGATGTCAACAATGAGTGCCAGAGAGTCAATCATGAACGATTCGAGCGATATCTCGGTGCTCGTCGTCGACGACGAGTCGCCCAACGTCGAGTCCCTTCGGCGGATCTTCGAGAGAGAGGGATTCGCCGTGCTCACCGCGACCAGCGGGCAGAGGGCACTGGACGTATGCCGGCGGCACCCGGTGCACGTAGTGGTCAGCGATCTGATGATGCCCGGGATGAATGGCATCGAGCTCGTCAGGGCCCTCAAGACCGTGGTCCCGGAAGCCGAGGTCGTGTTGATGACCGCGTTTGGCACCGTCGAGAAAGCGGTCGAAGCGATGAGAGCCGGTGCGTACGACTTCGTCGAAAAACCCTTGAAGCGGCTCCAGATGGTGAAGACGGTCCGTAAGGCCGCGGAGCGACACCAGCTCGTCGTCGAAAACAAGGACCTGAGGCAGCAACTGTCGCAGCTGAGCGATCGAAGCATCGTCGGCTCTGCGGCGTCGCTTCGGAGCGCGCTGGAGATCGCGACGCAAGCGGCACCCTCGTCTGCAAACGTGTTGATCCTCGGGGAGAGTGGGACAGGCAAGGAGCTTCTCGCACGCTTCATCCACGAACGAAGCGGCAGAGGTACGTTCGTCGGCGTCAATCTCTCCGCCCTCCCCGAGACCATCGTGGAGTCGGAGCTCTTCGGCCACGAAAAAGGGGCATTCACGGGTGCGGTGGCGCGGCGCGGCGGCCGTATCGCGGAAGCTGAAGGGGGGACCCTGTTCCTCGATGAGATTGGCGAGCTCTCCGCAGCGGTACAGGTGAAGCTTCTCCGGGTCCTCCAAGAAGGCGAATATCAACCCGTTGGCGGCCAAACGAAGAAAGCCGATTTTCGTTTGATCGCAGCCACCAATCGCGACCTCCACGCGGCAGTGGAAGCCGGAGAGTTTCGTGAAGATCTCTACTATCGATTGAACGTGATCGCGATCACCAGTCCGCCGCTGCGGGCGCGCCGCGAGGATATCCCCCTTCTGACCGAACACTTCGTCGAAACCTATTGTGCCAAGAACAAGAAGCAGCCGTTGGCGGTCGACCGGGACGCGCTCGAACAGCTGGTGGCGTATGATTGGCCGGGCAACGTTCGAGAGCTACAAAACGTCATCGAACGGGCCGTCGTGCTGAACAAGGAGGGGGTCATCAAGCTCGCCGATCTGCCCGATCCCGTCGCGAGTGCCGAGCCTCAGGTCGACGCGTTCAGCTTTCCGGTCGGGACGCCGTTGGGCGAGGTCGAGAGACGCGTGATCCACGGCACGCTGCAACACACGTCTGGGGACAAGCAGCTCGCCGCTCAACTCCTTGGGATTTCCGCGCGTACGATCTATCGGAAGCTCGGGGCCGAGAAGGGTGACGAGGCCGCCTGAGCGGCGCGACCTCTCGGTGTCATTTTGTCAATTGCAGTGTGACAGCCTCGCCACGTTGTCTAGGCGCACGGGCCCCGACGGACCCCTCGGGTGCGAAATCATTGCCCTTTCAGCTCTCCCGGTTCGGCACGGGGGTTGCTCTAGCTCATTTCGGTGGATACTCCCCAACAGAGGCGATTCTCGGCTGCGATCATCCTCGCAACGCTGGCGGTCTGCGCTTTCTTCCTGGCGCAGGGGGCGACGCGTGTTCTGGCTTCCGAGTTGCTCGCCTCGGATGTGGAGCCGGCGACGCCCCGCACGCGGCCGAGTCCGACGGCGACGCCGAGCTTTCTGCGCAAGCGGGATGCAACCGTGATTCTCAAGAGAAACATTTTCGATTCGGCGCTCGGGGACCTGACCGCCGTCCCACTTGCGGAGGGGCTGGTCGGTCCCGACGGCGAGCCGGTCGAGGCGTGGGATCCGAGCAAGCCTCCTCCGAAGTGCGCGGGCAGCCTGCGCCTCGTCGGCTCGGTCATGAGCCCCGGTTACCCGGAATGGTCGTTTGCTGCGATCGCAGGTTCGAGCGACGGAAAAACCCTACTCTACCGCGAGGGCTCTACCGTCGATGGCTCCCGTGTGTTGGCGGTCTACTCGTCGAAAGTCGTCGTGAGCAGCGCGGGCGGTGCGTGTCAGCTTCAGATGTTCGAAGAGGATGAGGGGGCCGTCGCTCGTGCGCCGATGCCGACGCGGACGCCCGCGGCGCCTGCGACCGACCCGGCAGCCGCACGCAATGCCGGGCTCAGCGATGCAGAGCTCGATGATGGGATCACGAAGATCAGCGAGACGAAGTTTCGCATCCAGCGCAGCCTGGTCGACAAGGCGCTCGCGAATCAGGGAAGCCTGATGAGAACGGCGCGCGTGATTCCGCACGAAGAGGACGGTCGGGTCGTCGGGGTCAAGCTCTATGGCATTCGACGCAACAGCTTGCTCGGCCGGCTCGGGGTTCGCAATGGCGACATGCTCCGTACGATCAACGGGTTCGACATGACGAGCCCGGACACCGCCCTCGAGGCGTACTCGCGCTTGAGAAGCGCGGACAAGCTCACACTTGCGGTGAAACGACAAAACCAAGAAACAACCATCGAGTACGACATCGAATGAGGCGCCATCTTGGGCTCTTACGGCGGGGAATGAACAGTGACTTCTAGAAAAAGGCTCATTTGCTTGATCGCCGGCGCTCTGCTGCTCGGCACGGGACATGGCGCCATCGCTCAGGACAATGACGCAACACCGAAGGCGCCGCCCACTCGGCTCCCGACACCACCCGTACCGCTGCGGCCTGCCCCCAAAGTGGAGCCCACGGCTACACCCGCGGCCGAAGCACCCGAAGAGCCGGCAAACGAGCTTCCGCAGTTCGAGACCGGGGTCGAGTTCCAAGCGATGTCGCCGCGCACACGGGTCACGTTCAATCTGGAGGATGCGGAGCTTCCCGACTTGGTGCGCCTGATCTCGAACATGACCGGACGTCGGTTCATTCTGCCGACGAAGCTTCGGTCGATCAAAGCAACGGTATTTGCACCCACGAAGGTGACCGTCGCGGAGGCGTACCAGGCCTTCTTGTCGGTGTTGGAGGTGAACGGTTTCACCGTCGTACCGTCGGGACGGTATTTGAAGATCGTCGAGAGCGCGCAAATCGAGCGGCAACCGATTCCGATGTACGAGGACGGAAGCGTGATTCCGGGCTCGGACCGTTACATCACACGCATCCATCACCTGGAGCACACGTCTGCCGAGGACGTCACCAACCTGCTCCAACGCTTCCTATCCCGGACCGGAAACATCACCTCTTACGGCCCGACGAACATGCTGATCATCACGGAGACCGGAGCCAACCTCCAGCGCCTGCTTCGTCTGATCACCGCAATCGACCTTCCGCGCAGTGGAACGCAAACGTGGATCGAGCCGATTCACTACGCCAACGCAGGGGAGCTCGCCGCCAGGCTTCTCGAGATTTTCGCGGTCGACACGGCACAGGGCGGAGCGAGCCCAACCCCTAGGCCGGCGGCCAGCAAGCCCAACGCCAACGAGCCGGTGATCGGCGGCGTATCGGGGGAGCCGAACATCCGCAACATCATCGCCGACGAGCGAACGAACTCGCTCATCATCATCGCTACGGAGCGGGCCTATTTGCACATCCTCGAAATGATCCGTCAACTGGATCTGCCGCTCGAGGGCGAGGGTCGCATTCACGTTCACTACGTGCAGCATGGCGCCGCCGCGGATATCGCAGGCGCACTGACCGCGCTGGTCGGCGGAACCTCCGTCTCCGGGGCAACCGCCAGCCCGGCCGCGCGGGCGCAGGCGCAGGCCCGTCGCGCCGCAGCACCAATCACAGCGGGCACTCTCTTCGAGGGCGCGATCGCCGTCACGGCGTATGAGCCGTCGAACGCGCTGGTCATCACGTCGTCGCTTCACGACTACACCGCGCTCAAGAGCGTGATCGAACGGCTCGATGCACCCCGGAAGCAGGTATTCATCGAGGCGGTCGTCATGGAGCTCGGGGTAGAACGCACCTCGGATCTCGGTTTTGCATTCCATGGCGGCGCCGGAAACTTCCCGACCGATGGATCGCTTTCCTTGTTCGGGTTCAATGCTCCGTCCTCCATCGACATCACGCAGAACAATCTGACAGGGTTGGCGCTCGGGGTTCGGGGACCGACGATCGAAAACTCGCAGCAGTTGGTCGGATTCTCGGTTCCTGGGTTTGGCGTGGTCGTGACGGCGCTCGCCTCGTCGGGCGATGCGGACGTGCTTTCGACGCCGCATATCATCGCGATCGACAACACGGAGGCGGAGATCAGCGTGGGTGAGAACATCCCGCTCCAGACCAACGGTGTCGCACCCGGTACCTTTGCGGGCGCAGGGAGCTTGGGCGCCTTGGCGCAAGCATCTGCCGGCGGCCAGGATTTGGGCAGCCTCGCCGGTCTGGCAGGCGGGCTCGGCAGCGTTGCCCGTCAGGACGTCGGCACCACCATTCGAGTCGTGCCACACATCAATGAGAACAACGAAGTCAGGCTCGAAATCGAGGAGGAGATTTCCGAGCAAGGGGCGACTTCGGGCACTTTGGGGGTCGTGTCGATCAACCGGCGCACCGCACGAACCGAGGTCATGATCCGAGATCAACAGACGATCGTCATCGGCGGTCTGATGCGCGACGCCATCCAGAACAAGGAAGACAAGGTTCCCGTTCTCGGCGACATCCCGATTCTCGGTGCCCTTTTTCGGAAGACCAGTAAGAACAAACGCAAAACCAACCTGCTGCTGATTCTGACTCCGTACATCATTCGGGACCCTGGCGACCTTCGCGAGATCTTCGAACGCAAGATGCAAGAGCGGCAGCAGATGATCGACCGCTACTTCGTGTTCGGAGAAGAGAAATTCGAGCCGCACATCGACTACTCCCGCACCCGCGGGTTGGTGTCCGAAATCATCAACGAGATCGACAGCGTAGAAGAGGAGATCTTGCTGGCGAAGGCCGCCGAGCTCGCGCCCGCGCCCGACCACGTTCCACGCGAGCCGATTGGCGCGTACCGTCGGCCAGCGGCTTCCCAAGAAGAAAACATGGTGATCGGACCCAACGGCGTGGAACCGATGGAAGCGCCCAAGCTTGAAACGCGCATCCCTCCGACGCCCGCAGACGTGCAGGAGGGCGGTGGTGCGCCGCCCCCACCGACCGACCTCGCGCCAGGAGCGCCCGCCGAGACGGAAACGCCTTCCGAGGCGCCGGCGACCCCTGGAGACGGTGAGAAGGTGATCGAGCCCGACGAACCGGTGCCCGCTCCCGCCGAAGCCGCAACCGCACCCGACGGCAGCCCCGCCGTGGAGGCTCCCGAAGAAGTCGCCGAGCCGACCGGCGAAGAACCGGAGAGAGCCGCCGAATGAGCTTCGAACAACGATACATCGGTGAGATCTTGGTCCGGCGCGGTGCGCTCGAGCCCGACAAGCTCGAGGATGCGCTCCAGGTCGCGGCGAGCCGTGCACTCGACCTCACGGATTTCCTGGTCGCGACCCACGTGGTCGAGGAGAACAAAGTCGTTCGGGCGCTGGCCGACGAGGTGGGCATGGAGTTCGTCGAGAAGATTGCGACCGAGCTCATTCCCGAAGACCTCATCGACGCGGTTCCAATCAATTTTGCTCGACAGAACCGAGTGCTTCCCCTGACTCAAACGGACGACAGTGTCCGCGTTGCAGTGGCGAATCCACTCGACCCTTGCGCGGTCGACGACCTCCGCATCCTGCTCGGAAAGACGATCGTGCCCGTGGCGGCGTCCGAGGAAACGATCGATGACGCCATCAACCGCGTCTACGAGCGTGAGGACGAAACCGCGCTAGCCGACGCAAAAGAAGGCGAAGCGGTCGAGGAGCTTCGAGATCTGATCGACATGACGGACGAGGCCCCGGTGATTCGCTGGGTCAACAACTTGTTCTACACCGCCGTCAAGGAGCGCGCCTCGGACATTCACATCGAGCCGACCGACGAAAAGGTGGTCGTTCGGTATCGTGTCGACGGGCGTCTCATCCCCAGAAAAGAGGCGAATCGGGGGTTCCTCGCCTCGATCGTCAGCCGGGTGAAGATCGAGGCCGGTCTCAACATCGCGGAGAAACGCCTTCCGCAGGACGGACGCATCACCAAGAAGATCGCCGGGAAGGTGATCGACGTGCGTGTCTCGACGATTCCCACGGCCAAGGGCGAACGGGTCGTGATGCGTCTCCTCGACAAGGAGCAGGTTTTGCTCGACCTCATCGACCTAGGTTTCGCCCGCCGGGAGTTGGACCAGCTCGAGCATCTAATCCAGCGCCCGAACGGCATTCTGCTCGTCACGGGCCCCACCGGCTCCGGTAAGACCACGACGCTCTATGCTTGCCTCAACAAGATCAACACTCCGGAAAAAAACATCCTGACCGCCGAGGATCCGGTCGAGTACGAGCTGCGCGGCATCGGCCAGATGCAGGTCCAGCCGAAAATCGGGCTCACGTTCGCCGCGGGCATGAGAAGCTTTCTGCGTCAGGATCCGGACGTGATCATGGTCGGCGAGATTCGCGACCACGAAACCGCAGAGATCGCGATCCATGCATCGCTGACCGGCCATCTCGTGCTCTCGACCCTGCACACGAACGATGCGCCGAGCGCCATCACCCGTTTGGTCGACATGGACGTTCAGGCGTACCAGATCTCGTCCTCCGTGCTTGCCGTCTTGGCGCAGCGCCTCGTCCGAAAGCTGTGCGAGCACTGCAGGACCCCATACCCGCCAAACGCCCAGGACCTACGTGAGCTCGGCATCGACCTCGAGACGGCACAGGAGAAATTGGTCGAGCTTCGGAAGCTCGCTGCGACCACGGTGATCGGCCGCAGCAACCCGACGACGTTGCCCCCGCCGGTCAGCACCTTGTCCGGGGATCTGACCTTTTATCGTCACGCGGGCTGCGAAGAGTGCAGCAATACCGGGTATCGCGGTCGAATTGGCATCTTCGAGCTCATGATGATCGACGAGCCCGTGCGTAGAGAGATCTTGAACAACAGCGACGCGAAGACGATCCAGCGCGTCGCACAGCAACAGGGGATGAGGCTTCTTCGCGAGGACGGCGCCCGCCAGGTCGTCGCCGGGGTCACCAGCGTCGAAGAGGTGCTTGCAGCGACCCAAGCCGCCGAGGTCTGAGTCATGGCGGTTTACGCGTACAGAGGCATCGATGCCCGAGGAAAGTCGGTCAAGGGGATTCGCGATTCCGACAGCGCCAAGGCGCTCCGTTCAATGCTCAAGCGGGACGGGATCCTGGCCACCGAAATCCTCGAGCAGTCGGAGGCTGCGAGGAAGGCAGCCCGCGACATCGACTTCCGAAAGTTCTTTCGTCGGGTATCGCCGATCGACATCGCCCTGGCGACTCGGCAGCTTTCGGTGTTGATCCGCTCGGGAGTCCCGTTGGTCGAAGCGCTAAGCGCATTGATCGAGCAACTCGATCACCCCGATCTGAAGACCGCGTTCACGGACACGCGCAATCAAGTCAACGAGGGCAGTAACCTGGCGGACGCGCTCAAAGCACACCCGAGAATCTTTCCCCCGCTGTACGTGAACATGGTGGCTGCGGGTGAAGCATCAGGTACGCTCGAAGAGGTGCTCGCTCGGCTTGCCGAATTCTGGACGACCAGACCCGGCTTCAAAGCAAGGTGAGAGGCGCCCTCGCCTACCCGATGGTCATGGCGGTGGTCGTCGTCTTGGTCGTTTTTCTGATGATGTCGGTGGTGGTTCCAAAGGTCACCGCCATCTTCGACAACTTCAACCAGACGCTCCCGTGGTACACGAGCCTGTTGATCTGGATCAGCAACATCTTCAGCAACTACTGGTGGCTTCTCGCGGCGCTCCTCGGGGGAGGCATCTATGGGTTCCGACGTTGGAAGGCAACCGAAGAGGGCCGCAGGAAATGGGACCTCTTTCTCCTCGACGTCCCCGTCTTCGGCTCACTGCTGACCATCATCGCGGTCGCTCGCTTTTCGCGGACGCTCGCGACCTTGCTCGCAAGTGGCGTTCCTGTGCTCACTGCGATGGACATCACGCGCAACGTGCTCGGAAACACTGAGCTGATGCGCATCGTGGAAGATGCGCGCGCGAGCATCAGAGAGGGCGAAGGAATCGCCAAGCCTCTCCGCCAGGCCGGCCGGTTCCCGCCGATCGTCACCCACATGATCGCGGTCGGCGAACGATCGGGACAGCTGGAGGAGATGCTTCTGCACGTCGCTGACGCCTACGATCAGCAGGTCGAGGTCAGAATCGGCGCCATGACTTCGATACTAGAACCGGTGCTCATCGTGATCATGGGTAGCATCGTTGGCGGCATCGCGTTTGCGATTCTCATGCCGCTGCTTCAGCTCAACGAGATGATTCAATGAGGGGTGGGTGTGGCTCGACGGAGACGAGAAGAACGAATATCGCTGCCCTGGGAGAGGCGCACCGGACGATGGCGGGGCGTGCTCCGCAACACCCGATGGCAAGCGCTGCTCGGACTCTTGATGTTGGTGCTATTAGCTCTGGGGTTTGCGCGATACGCGAGACACCGGATCCGGCTACGCGACACGCAGGTGGCGATCGGCCAGGTGAAGCAGGCCATCGACCGCTTTCGAGCGGACGTGGGCCGTTGCCCGAGCTCGGATGCCGAGCTGCTTCACCCGCCACTCTCCCAAAAACACTATCTCGACTCGATGCCCAAGGACGGCTGGGGACAGCCTCTGGCGATTCGCTGCCCAGGCTATTTCGGAGAGGACGCGGAAGTGATCTCTGCAGGTCCGAGCGGCTCGCTCCTAAGAGACGACAACATTCAATGAAGGGAACGGGAGGCCTCATGCCCAACACGAACGACACACGTCTGCAACAACGACTAGCTCGCCGGAGGCGCCGGGAGGGCATGACGCTGATCGAGATCATGATCGTGGTCTTGATCATCGCGCTGATTGGTGGCGGCGTTGCTGTCGCACTGCTGCCACAACTGGAAAAAGCGCGAATCAAGACGACCAAAACGGACGCTCAGTCGCTTCGCTCGGCCGTGATGCTCTATGTCGCAGACAATCCGAAAGAGTGTCCAACCATCGACGAGCTGATCAGCGGACGATACCTCGACTCGAGCCGACGGACGGCGGACGCCTGGGATGTTCCGTTTCAAATCACCTGCGAAAGCGGGGAAATCGCGGTGCTTTCGGCCGGACCCGACCTCGAATTCAACACGGAAGACGACATTCAATAGCCCATGCCTCGCCGCCCGCCTCACCGAACGAATCGCGGATTCACCCTCATCGAGGTGCTTCTGGTGATTGCGATCATTGCGGTCGTGGTGACGGGGGCGACGTTCGGCTTGGGAGCGGTTACGCGAACCCGTCTCCGGTCTTCGGCGTTCAGAGTCGCAAGCGCGGCACGATTCGCCTACAACCGCTCTCTCACTCATGGCACCACGACGCGCCTGCGCTTCGATTTGGACGCGAACACGATGGCAGTCGAGGAGACCGAGACACCCGTGACTCTCGCCACTGAGGCACAGCTCGACGGTGATGCCGGGGACGCGGTCGACCCCTGGGACCTCGCGAGGTCGCGGCTCGAGACACCACTCAATCGCATCGAACCAGTGTCACCATTTCAACCGATCACGAACGAGAGCGGCAAGGTGCTCGAACGATATGGGGCGCAGCCCATCGGCGATGCGATATCGATTCTAGCTCTCATCACGCCCCACGAGACGGACAAGCGGACCGATGGTGAAGGATCGATCTACTTCTTCCCGGGAGGCCTCACGGAGCATGCCGTCGTCCAGCTGACGGACTCGAGCGAAACGGTCTACAGCGTCGAAATCCACGCGCTCACCGGCGACGCGCAGATTCACAACTTCGCCTACGAGCCGCTGGACGAGCTCGAGGACGAAGGCGAAGTCGAGGACTCGCTATGAGCAAGCGCGGGTTCACCTTGTTGGAGGTGATGATTGCGGTGGCAATCCTAGGCATCTCGATGGCGGCCATTTTTTCGAGTGAGGTCGGCGCTGCAAACGTCGGGGCCCGCGCTCGAAGACAAAACGTCGCCGCGACTCTCGCCCGCTGCAAGATGGGAGAGATCGAAGAGCTCATCTCGATCGAGGGCTTGCCGGCGCTTGAAAAGAAGGACACCGACAATTGCTGCGACCACGCCCCCGTCGAAGGCTTCGAATGCGACTGGATCGTCGAGCGGATCATCCTTCCGGAGTTCGGAGCTCAAGACAGCCAAGATGAGGAGGACGACAGCCCAGACAAGCAGCTCAACGAAGCTTACGATGAGGTGCGTGAAGAAGGCGCCGCACCTCAAGAGGTGATCGCGGGACAAGCCGGAAACCTCGCCGTCCTCGCACTGCAGCTCGGGTTTCCAATCCTGAAGCCCTTTCTCGAGGAGCAGGTGCGCAGAGCCACCGTGACCGTTCGCTGGAAGGAAGGTCCCGAGGAGCGCGGCTTCGATGTCACGCAGTATCTCGTGTCGGAGCAGCCAGCGCCGACTGAGGACACGGAGCAAGCACAATGAGAAAACAGGGCTTCACGCTTCTCGAAATCCTCCTCGCCGTCTCGATTCTCGCCCTCGTCGGCACGATGATCTACGGTGGCTTCTCTCAGACCGCACTCAACAAAGCACGAGTCGAAGAAGATGTTGATCACTCGCGGATCATCCACATGGCTCTCGAACGCATGGCCCGCGAGCTGACCATGGCGTTCGTGTCCACGCATGTGAACCCCTCACTCGACCTACGCGTAGTCAACACTGCCTTCATAGGAAAGGACAACGGGAAGGATGATCGAATCGATTTCACGTCGTTCTCGCATCGGCGCCTGTACCGGAACGCACGCGAGTCGGATCAGAACGAGATCAGCTACTTCGTCACCGAACATCCGGATGATCCCGAAAAGCTGGTCCTCGCCCGCAGAGAGCAGAACCGGATTGACGAGGACCCGCGACGCGGTGGCAAATCCCAGATCCTCGTGGAGAACGTCGAGGAGTTCAACGTCGAATACTTCGACCCTCTCTTGAGCGAGTGGGTTCAAACCTGGAATACCGACGACATCCTCGCCCAACCGAACCGTCTGCCCACGCAGGTGCGAATTCGACTATCGGTCGAAGACCCTCGCCACCCTGGTCGGACCCAGAGCTTCGGGACGCGGGTCACGATCCCGATTACCTACGCTCTCAACCACGCGAACTACAACCCATGAGTAGCAAGACGACGAGATACCGGAAGCATTCCGAGGAAGGGGTTGCCCTCATCTTGGCCATCACGACGGTGGCGATTCTCGCGGTGATGCTCGCCGACATGCACGAAACGACGGGAACCGCGTTTGCGGTGTCCACGTCACAGAGAGACTCCTTGCAGGCCGAGTACATGGCGAAGAGCGCTTTGAACCTGACCCGCCTGCTGATCGCGAAGGAACCCGAGATCCGTCGCTTCGTCGATCCACTCTATCGAGGCGCGACGGGTCGGCCCGCACCGCAGCTACCGGTCTGGAACTTCGTCAACGAGATTTTGTCGCCCTTCTGCACGCCTGAAGACCAACGGGACACCTTGATGGAGCTCGGTGTCGACTTCGGGGATACGGTGGGGTTCGACGACCTGCCGGGTAAATGCCACGTCGTCGCCGTCAGCGAGAATGGCAAGATCAACGTCAACGACCCGCTGTACCTCGATGGAGATCGGGCTCGCGACAACGTCGCGACTCAGCTCTTTTCACTCACGGGCGGACAGCTGCCGGAAAGCCCCTACGACCCGTTGTTCACGAAAGAAGACGAGACGGGCACTCTGACGACCCGACTCGATCTAATCACCGCAGTGATCGACTGGTGGGATGCAGACATTCAGCGGACGGACTTCGACCCGGGCGCGGGGAAGACGCGATCGGGCGGCACCGGAATGGAGGACGACTCGTTCTATCAGCTGCGCGACGATCCGTACCGCAACAAGAACGCCCCTTTCGATTCGATCGAGGAGCTCCGATTGGTGCGAGGCTTCACGGATGACTTCTGGGCCACGTTCGTCGAGCCGATTCCCAATGACCCGGCCTCTCGCATCATGACGATCTACGCTTCGGGCCTCGTGAATGTGAACGAGGCTAGCCCTCAGGTCCTACTCGGCCGGATCTGCTCGTTCGTTCCCGAAACGACCCTGTGCACCGATCCCCTCGAAGGCCTCAAGCTCACGCAGATCCTAACCACGGTTCGTCAGCTGATTCCGATCCCTTTGTTCAGCCGCCCCACCGACCTCATCGACTTCGTCGAGGGCAAAGGAACCCAAAAGGACTTGTACGGAATGCTCACGAGCTTCTTGGGACCGGAAAGCGAGTTGCTCTTCACGCCGATCGTGATTCCGGAGGATCAACGGACCCCGCTCGAGCGCTCGTTCGCGACATCAGCGGAGATCTTCACCATCCAAGCCACGGCTCTGGTGGGCCACTCACAGGTTCGAATCGATTCCGTCGTCAACTTCCATGCACGTTGGGTACCGCCGCCGCCCAATACGGGGCGCATGCCGGGCTTGGGAGTCTTCCACTACTATCGGATGAATTGAGATGTCTTTGGTTCTGGGATTAGAGGTAACATCGCGCACGGTTCGCGGCGCGTTCTTGCGTACTAGATTGCGCGGCTCCGAAATGGAGGGCTACGCGGAGGCGCCGCTTCGTTACTCCGCTGAATCGGAATCGTATGACGACGTGCTCCGGGCTGCGGTCGCGCAAGTGGTGGGCCGAGGCACCCGCCAACCAGACCGCATCATCGCCGCTCTCGACGGTGAAGCTGCTTCGCTGAGACTGATCGACCTCCCCGCTGGCGTCGAGAAGAAGGTTGCTGAAGTGCTGCCTGGCGAGCTCGGCACTCTACTGCCATTCGACGTCGAGGATGCAATCGTCGACTTCCAGGTGGTCGATCGTACTGAGTCGACGATTCAGCTGATGGCCGTCGCCGCTCCCCGAAAGAACGTCGGAGCACGCCTTCGTGAGCTTCAATCGGCGGGAGTCGATCCGCAAGAGCTTGCCGTTGGGGCGGCCGTGTTCGATGGTTTGGGCGCCCTCCTCGGAGACTCGCTAGCCGCCAAGACGGTGCTCGTAGTCGACGTAGGTTCGAAAATCACCGACTTCGCCGTGTTGACCAACGGTCGCTGCACGTTCGCAAGGACAGTCTCAGGCGGCATGGACTTGGTCGAATCTGGCCGCCGCGCACAACTTGGAGCGGCCCTGCAACGCACCTTCGCGAGCTATCGAGCACAAAGGTCAGAAGAGCCCGCAGGCATCTTCTTGTCTGGCGAAACCGCGCCCATGGACAGTGCACGGCAATGGCTCAGTGAGCAGCTTGGCCTCGAATGCGGGGTGGCCCCGCTCCCACCGGCGCCGGGCGCGGACGAGGAAACCCTACCGAAGTTCACCAAGGCAGCAGCGCTTGCTGCACGTGCAATCTCACGCGGCAAACAGCTCGACCTCCGGCAAGGGGAGTTCGCATCGAAGGCAGCCGCAGGTCAGATACGCACGCATCTGCGTCTAATTGCCCTGTGTTTCGCAGCGGTCGTGCTTTCTTTCGCGGTCTCTCTCATTGCCCGTCACCGGGTGGCCAACGCCGAGCACGAACAACTTGCTTCGAAGCTCGGAGAAGTGACCCTAGACCTCCTTGGGGAGGAAACCCGGAGCGCGCTTCACGCGCGCGAGCTGCTTACCGCGGGGCCCCGGATCGACGACCCACTCCCCCGCTTCGATGCCTACGACGTTCTCGAGGCGATTTCCGAGAGCATTCCGGCCGACATTCAACACGACACGCGCCGATTGCTGATCGAGATCGACGACGAGGGGGACACGGGCCGGTTCGAGATTCAAGGCACCGTCGGCTCCATCGCCGAACGCGACAGGCTCGTCGACGAATTGCAGGAGCATCCCTGCTTTGCAGACGTAGAGAAAGGCTCGATCTCGACGGCTGTCGGGGACCGAAAAGACTACAAGCTTGCGGTCAAGATCGCATGTGGCGAAACGCATTCGCGAAAGGCGAAAGGGAAGTAACATGGCCTTGCGAGATGCACTCGACAATGCACGTACCTGGGCCGATGCCTTGAGCCACCGCGAGCGAAGGCTGCTAGGGATCATGGCTGTCGTGTTGCTTGGAATGCTGATCGTGGTGCCGATGTACATAGGCTTTTCGAGCATCTCGGATCTCGAGTCCGAGAACGAGGAAATTGCCCAGGTCCTGCAGGACATCCGCAGTGCCGAGCCGCGATTACAACAACAGAAGGCCGAAAGGCGCTTGGTCGAGCGCCTGTACGACCGCAAGGCGCCATCCTTGGGAGGCTTCCTCGAGGAGCGTGCTCAGCAATACGGAGTGACCGGGCTCGGGATCACGGACCAGCCCAAGCTCGACATGGGCGGTTACAGCCGCCGTTCCGTGCGGGTGTCCCTTCCGGTGGTGGAGCTCCGGCCTTTGATCGAAATGCTCGCTGACATCGAGAACAGCTCCTACCCCGTTTCAATCGAGGGCATTCAGATGACCGGCGGCCGGATGCGCACCGGATACACGGTGACCTTGGCGGTGAATGCGTACGACCGTGAAACTGAACCCGTTCGAGAAAAGGACTAGTCGGTGCGACAGCTTCCGGTCCGACAGATTCTGAGATGGACGGCATACCCGCTGTTCTTTCTCGTCTGCTTCGTGTTCTTTGCCTACAAGACGTTTCCCTACGACCGACTCGCCGCTCGAATCGTCCAGATGGCGCAGCTGCAGGGATACGAGCTGGAAATCGGAGACTTGACGCACTCGGGCATGACGGGGCTGACGTTCGACGATCTGCGTGTCATCGTGCCCTCTGCAGACGAAGGCTCGCCGCCGACCGATGTCGTGTTCGACGAGCTGACCCTGAGCACCACGTTGCTCTCGCTGATCTCAGAGGTCAAGTCGTACAGCTTTTTTGCGGAGCTAGCCGGAGGACAGGCGGAAGGTGACGTCACAATCGGAGAGAACGTGCTGGATGTAGACGCCGAGATCGACGACATCGATCTGTCCGCCATCTCGGCACTGCCCAAGTTCGCCGTGGTCCCGCTCGCCGGTACGCTCAACGGAGAGATCTCGCTCGCCATGCCGAGCGAGATCGGCGAGTCGACGGGTAACCTAGAAATCACCGTCGAGGGTCTCAACATCGGCGACGGAAAGTCGAAGGTCGACATCCCCGGATGGGGCGGACTCACGCTCGATCAAGCCGACGCCGGAGACCTCGAGCTGGTCGCCACCATCGAGGAGGGGATTGCGAGGATCGAGCGCGCAACGGCCCATGGAAAGGATCTGGAGCTCGATGCCCTCGGCAAGGCGCGGCTTGGTCGTCCGTTCAACCGCACTGAGCTCGACATCATGGTGCGTGTGAAGATCGAGGACGCTTACAAAGCGCGGAGCGACAAGGTGGCAACGATGCTGGAGCTCGCATCATCGGGATTGAAAGCCGCTCTCACCAAGGACGGCGCGATTCAGTACGCCGTCGCAGGCCCAGTCGGGCCCCGTTTGCGCGCGAGGCCGGCGGGAGCCCAGCCCTTCGAAGCCCCGAAGTGAGGCCCGGGGCTGGACGCCTGGGAGGACTGCGCTTAGAGAACAGGGTCACGAGCACGACCGATGACCCGAAAAGAACACGACGAAGAGTCACCCGACGAGATCGATGAACCGCAGGCTGCCGAGGTCATGGACGAGGAGCCGGAGGGTGATCTCGACGAGGCCGGGGCGCTGAGGCTTTCCTCCGCCGCACTGACCCGACGCGATCCCCTGGGCGCCTACATGAGAGACGTGCAGCGCTACCCACTCCTCTCGAAGGAAGAGGAACACGAGCTTGCGGTCCGGTTCTTCGAGGAGGACGACCTCGAAGCGGCGAAGCGGCTGGTCACCTCAAACCTCCGACTCGTGGTCAAGATCGCTTACGACTACCGTCAGGCCTACAAGAACATTCTCGATCTGGTGCAGGAAGGCAACATCGGCCTCATGCAGGCGGTCAAGAAGTACGACCCGTACAAGGGTGTCAAGCTTTCGAGCTACGCGGCGTGGTGGGTACGTGCGTACATCCTCCGTTACATTCTGAACAACCACCGGCTCGTGAAGGTGGGAACGACGCAAGCTCAGCGAAAGCTATTCTTCAACTTGCAGAAAGAGAAAGCCAAGCTCTCAGCCCTGGGAATCGAACCGACGGCCGAAGTCATCGCCGAGCGCCTCAACGTTCCAGAGCGGGACGTGGTCTCCATGGACATGCGGCTCGCCGCGGGAGACGCCTCCCTCGATGCACCGGTTGGGACATCGGAGGGCCGTTCGGTCGCTCGTGTCGAGCTGCTCCCCTCGGAGGGCGTCCGCGCGGACGACACGTTGGCCGACGCGGAAGTCGGCGATAAATTCTCCAAAAAGATTCACGAGTTTGGGGAGAGACTCGAGGGTAAGGAGAGACAGATCTTCGAAGACCGGTTAATCGCGGAAGATCCCAAAACCCTGCAGACTCTGGGAGAGGAGTTCGGCGTGAGCCGCGAGCGGGTCCGGCAAATCGAGAAGCGACTGCTGCAGAAGCTCAAGACCTATCTCCAGCACGAGCTCGGCGAAACAGTCGTGGAAGTCTACGAATCTCCCTAGGCCGCCGGGTCGCAGGACAACGGAGATGTGGTAACGGCTCCCGATGTCAGGTCGCCTATCGGTCGTCGCGACGCCCATCGGATGCCTCGAGGACATCACGCTCCGGGCGATACGCGTTCTCCGCGAAGCGGACCTCATTCTGGCGGAGGACACGCGTCACACACGAACCCTGTGTGCGAAGTACGACATCGGCACGGCACTGCGTTCCTTTCACGCACACACGAAGGACGATAAGCTCGAGGTCATCGTCTCGGAGCTCGCAAACGGGGCTCACTACGCATTGGTCAGCGACGCTGGGACGCCGCTCGTGAGCGACCCGGGGGGTTACCTGATCTCCCGTGCTGCGGAAGCCGGTGTCGACGTCGAGGCTGTTCCCGGTCCAAGCGCCGTCTTGGCTGCACTCTGCGTTGCCGGCCTACCGGTTCGACGATTCGCGTTCGAGGGGTTCCTGCCTCGAGGTGGCGACGCTCGCGCACAAGCGCTCAATCGGCTGGCCCAATCGGATGTCACGGTCGTGCTCTTCGAGTCGCCGTATCGAGCCCATGCCACACTGGATGATTTGGAGAACATCATCGGGAACGACAGGCGAATCGCGCTCTGTCGAGAGCTGACCAAGATGCACGAGCAAACGATTCGCGGTACGGTCGCCGAAGTCAGAGCAGCGTTGTCCGATCCAGCCCGCGGCGAGATCACGATCGTGATCGAGGGCAAAGATAGCGACGCACCAATCGAAGACGTCGACCTCGAGACGCGCGTAGCCGAGTGGAAGAAGGACGGGCTCACGACGAAGGAGATGACGCGAAAGCTACAGCACGAGTACGGTTGGAAACGCAATGCTGCGTATCAGGCAATCCTCGGTACGCTAGACCCAGAAGGCGTCGACTGAACCGAAGTCGGCAGCGTGATGCAAACGCGAAGACTGCCTGCGGTCCCTGCTTCGGTCCAAATCCGGCCGCCTTGTGCTTCGATTACGCTCCTCGCTACCGCGACCTCCAAGCCGAGTGCATCCGAGCGGGACAGCGGCTTTTCCAGACGTTCGACGACAGCAAGTGTATCGGCCGACGAGTCCTTCAGGGTTGCCATCAAGTCGAACTGCACGAAGCCCCTCCCCACCTGGTCGCGGCGGGGTGGAGCAACCCGCATGACGATATCAGTCCCCGAGGAGCGCATGACCAGCACGGCGAGGCTCACGAGGGAATGCACGGTGAGGTGACGGTCGGCGAAGACGCGTGGAAGCCCCTCGGATGCCTCGCCGACCACCGACGTGTCCTCGACGCGTGAACGGATGAATCCGATCGCCTCGGAGATCAACTCCTTGGGCGCAACCCACTGCTGTTGAAGCCGAAGCGTCCCGGCTTCGAGCTTCGCCCTGTCGACCACGGTCGAGACGAGACGCAGCAATCGTTCTGCACTTGCACGGATCGTGCGCACGCTTCGTTCCTGCTCGACGTTGAGCTCACCGTCCACGGAGCCGAGGAGCATGTCAGAAAAACCGGTTATCGAATTGAGCGGATTGCGAAGCTCGTGTCCCAACGCGCCGAGAAAGCGCGCTCTCTGGCGCTGCGGCACCAGGGTATTCGCTGCATGAGCCTCGCCGGAATCGTGACTCGAGTCGGCCGGCTCGGGCTCGGGCTTGGTCTCCCGCTTAGGCGCAAGCGCGGTTTCTGCGAGCAGCGCGTCCAAGGATCGCAATACTTCGAGTCCCATGAGCAGGCCCGTAGCCGTGAGCACGAGCGCGCCCCGGACCTGATCGTCGTTCGCTAAGAGCATCCATACTGCGGCAAAGTAAATTGGGACTGCGAGCGCAATCCCTCGAAGCTTGCGAGCCACAGAGCCGCGATCGGCGCTCATCTCGCACCCTGCAGCGGAAGACGAATCAGGAACCGAGAGGGCGCGTCTCCCAGGTACAGCGATCCCTCGTGACAGCGGATGATCTCGGACGCCACGGCGACTGGCCATCGTCGGATCGCAATGGGGTCCTCGGACGCGAAGGTTTCGTCGAGGGTTGGCAAGGCGTCGATGGCTGGACTGTTGGACCCGTGGGCCGCGATCTCGATCGCCAAATGATCGTGGGAAATGCTCAGGCCGAGAGCGATGTTGGCGTCGCGGTGGTTGCTCGCCAGAAAATCTGCGAGGATGAGAATCGACCGCCGTAGTCGGGCTTCGTCCACTGCCATCACGCACGGTCCTTCGGGCAGCGTGCTTTGGGCAACTCTCTTGTTCGACCAGAGCTGCACAGCCTCGAGCTCGACCCTCGAGACGAGCTCTCGCAGGTCCGTGTATTCGGCGTCGACACGGAGCCCACCGGCGCCGATCTGCGAGAGGTCGAGGGCGCTGTCTAGCAGGATTCGGAGACGTATACCCGAGCCCCGAATGATCTCGAGGTCCTCCCGCTGCGAGTCGTTCACCTTGCCGTCAATGCCGCTCAGAAGCACGTCGGAGAACCCCAGTACGGCATTCAGCGGTGTGCGGAGCTCGTGGCGAAGCGCGGTCAGGTAGTCGACGTCCTGTGGCTCCGCTCGTTGCTCGGCGCTTCCCACTGCATCGGCAGAGCCCTCGCCGGTCGCAGTCTTCGACCCGAGAGCGAGGGACTCTCGACCCCCCTCCCCCCCGGCTGACGCGCGGAACGCCCAACGAACCCCCCACGCGACCGTGCTCATGCCGATGACGGTGGCAAGCGCGAACCAGCCCCAAGACCCCGTGCCGCGAACGCCCGCCGAGAAAAAGAGCCCCAGGCCCGTCATCATGCCGAGGAGCGCCGCATACGCGACGAATCGGATCGCCACGACACGGCGAACGTTCAGCCCATGCACCTCCGGCATCCCCCTCACACGCTAACGCCCGATCTCGACTTCCGGGATGCGGGGCGAGCCTTCATCCCGCAGACGCAATGCCAGGTCGATCCTGGCCGCAGCGTTGATCAACCCCAAGTGACTGAACGCTTGCGGAAAGTTGCCGAGCAGCGCGCTCGTCGACGGGTCGATCTGCTCGGATAGAAGACCCAGGTGATTCGAGGCCTCGGCATGCGCGACGAAAACCCGTTGCGCCGCATCGATCTGCCCGGCCATTGCGAGAACCTCCGCGAGCCAGAATCCGCATAGAACGAAAGCACCCTCTTCGCCACCGACTCCATCGTCGGACCTGTACCGGTAGACGTACGACCCCACGCCCAACTCGGTTCTGATCCAATCCAAGGTTCGTAAGAAGCGCTCATCATTGGGTGGCAAGAATCCATGAATCGGGATCAGAAGGAGCGATGCATCGGGATGCTCGTGGTCGTAAGCCGCAACGAATCGCTTGCCGGTACGATCGAGCCCACGTACGCAAAGCTCGGCGTGGAGCTCATCTGCCACGCTCTGCCACCGGGTCTGCAACGGTTGATCGCCGAAGAGGGGCGCGAGCTCTGCCCCGCGTCGAAGCGCGAGCCAGCTCATGAGCTTCGAGTGTACGTTGTGCCTCTTGCCCGCGCGCGGCTCCCAGATCCCGTGGTCTGGCTCGGGCCACATGACCGCAACGTTGTCGACGACCTCTCGAAGCCGCCGCCACCCACGCGCCGTCAGGGAGCCGCCTCCCCGCTCGTACACGTAGGCCGCATCCATCAGAGCCCCCGCCGTGTCGAGCTGGAGCTGGTCACGCGCGCCGTTACCGATACGAACGGGTCGCGAGCCTCGATACCCGGTGAAATGGTCCAGGGTCCGTTCGTCAGGGACGCGCCCCCCGTCGACTGCGTACATGATGTGGAGCTCGCGATCGCGTTCGAGCGTATCCCTCACGAAGTGGAAGAACTCCCGGGCCTCGCGATTGCAGCCGAGTAGGTTCGCGGCCCGCACGGCCATCGCCGTGTCTCGGGTCCAGGTGTAGCGGTAGTCCCAGTTTCGCGCGCCGCCGATCCACTCTGGGAGCGACGTCGTCGGCGCAGCCACCATCGCCCCCGTCGGCGAATACATCAACAACTTCAGGAGCAGCGCGGACCGAATCACATGATGGCGCCAGGGACCATCGTATCGAAGCTGCTGCGCCCAGTCACGCCATCGGTGCCGGGTATTTCGCAGGGCGTCGAAGGGGCGATACGCCAGGACCGACTCTGATTCGGAGGCGTCCCAGCTGATGACGACCCATCCTCGCTCGCCGGTCTTCAATCGGAACACCGCCTGCACACCGCCTTCGGGACGGATCTCCCAGGTTCCGACTCCGCCGAGCACCGCGACCAAGCGTTGGCCAGAAGCACCCGCAGCCAGCGCCGAGCGCCCATCGATGGTGACCTTCGTGCTCACACGGCCGTAGTCGAAACGCGGATCAAACACGACCTTGACGACCGCTTCCCCTTCGACGCACTGCACTCGCCGGTGAACCTCGTGCACCGCCGAGCGCGGGTCGTCGGTCCAAGGCATGTAGTCGGTGAGTCGAATCGTTCCCCGCCCGTCGACCTGAAACAACGTTTCGAGCACGTTGGTATCCGGGTCGTATCGCTGTAGGCTTTCGAATGGGTAGTCGACGGGGCTCACCGACGTCGAGCCTCCGTTCACTTCGTCGAGTAGCGCGCCGAAGACACTCGGGCTGTCGAAACGCGGCAAACAGAGCCAATCGATCGCGCCATCGACCCGCACCAACGCAGCGGAGAAGCCGTCTCCGATCAGTCCATGGTCGGCAACCGAGAGGCTCTGCCTCGACACCGCATCGGTGAAGAAAAACGGCCTGTTGAGCCGCTTGGCCGCGCTGTACAAGTCCATCCGCCCTGGAGAATAGCAGATCGTGCGCTTCGGAACGCACATGCTAGAGGCACGCCGTGCAGCAGCGCGACACACAGTGGGGTCTGCCACTCATTTTGATCGCATCGACTTTCCTCTCGACCTTCTACGTTGGCGCCGGAATGGTCCTCGGACACTCGCCCGCCTCATTGCAGGAGCTGGGAGCCGGGTGGGTGTTCTCTGTGCCCCTCATGGGGATTCTCCTCGCTCACGAGTTTGGCCATTTCTTCGCGGGCAGGTTCCATCGAGTCGACGTATCGCCCCCCTATTTCATCCCAGTGCCGTTCTTCCTTCTCGGCACGATGGGGGCCGTGATTCAAATCCGTGAGCGGATTCGTTCGCGCAACGCGTTGCTCGACATCGGAGCGGCAGGTCCGCTGGCCGGCATGGCCGTGGCCGTCCCCGTGATGGTCTATGGCATGCTCACGTCGCCGATCGGACCTCTGCCCGATGCGGCCTATATGCTCGAAGGCCGTTCCCTGCTGTACCTGGCGCTCCTAGGCGGGCTGAAGGGACCCATCCCCGCAGGGTACGACATCATGCTCACCCCGACGGCGCTGGCCGGCTGGGCTGGACTGCTCGTCACGATGATCAATCTCCTTCCATTCGGCCAGCTCGACGGCGGTCACATCGCCTATGCGCTCCTCGGTCCGCGTCAGAATCGACTGTCCCGTCATGTCCTGCGGCTGCTCCCCTGGCTCGCAATCTTAGTAGGCGCGGCCTACGGGATTCCGAGCTACCTCGACGGGGTTCGCGGCGACACGCTCTACTACGATGCGTCTGCGGGCATGCAGTGGCTGGTTTGGGCTTTCGTGTTGTGGGTGCTCACCCGGGCTACCGGACCGAACCATCCGCCGACCGAAGATTCGGATCTCTCATCCGGGCGCCGCATCGTAGGCTGGTTAACCCTTTCCCTGTTCGTCCTGCTCTTCATGCCGTCATGGATCCGCATGCAGTAGGAAATTTCACCGAAGGCACGGAATTTCCTACGTTCAGCTCATGTGCCTTCGTCGCAGCTCAGGCATCCTCGTTTTCTTCGTCATCGCCCTCGCCGGCTCACCCTCGCCCGCGAGAGCCTGGACTCGAGCCCTGGTGGAAGGCGCGCGGGCCACGGTGGACGTCGAGGCTGACGCCACGCTAGCCGTTTCGCTTCGACTCGACATCGACGTGCAGGCGGGATGGCTGCACGAGATCGAGCTCGCGGGACTCGGGGCAGGTGTCGAGCTCGATCGCCGAAGGCCTCCTTACTTTCGCTCGGAGGAAGGAGAGATCTTCCGCCCGGAGGCCGAAGTCCGCGAGGACGGTCTCGTTCACCTGTCGTTCCCAAGGCGAGAGGCGCCGCGGCGGGGGGCATACCGCGTCTTCATGCGGTATCGCGTGAAGGCCGACGTTCGCTCGGTCGAGGCGAAAGGTGCGCCACGGGCGCGCGTCGTTTGGTCGATGCCCGCATGGGAGACGGGTCTCCACAACGCGTCGGTCGAGATGCGAGCACCGAGGGGATCCTCGGTTCCAACCTCGATGCACGACGCGCCGCCAGGGGTCGAATTCAGGGTCGTAGAGCATCCGGAGCGCACGGTCGTCGAGTGGCACCGAATCCACGTTCCGCGCCTGACTCCATGGCAGCTCTCGCTCGACGTCCCCGCCGATGCCATCGCGCTGCCGAGCACCGACGAGGCCGAACACGACCGGACGGGGTTTCGACCGCTTACCAGCCCGACGGAGCGCTCCGTCGCATGGCCCCTGCTCATCTTCGCAGCGCTCGCTCTCCTCAAGCGCCGGTCGCTCGAAATCACGGCCGGGCGAAGCTCGCTCCTGGCCCGCGCTCCGTGGGTCGCCGTTCTGGCCGTCACTGCCCTGTCCCTCTCGCTTGGTCAGTGGCTGGCGCCCCACACTTTGTTCTCCGCACTCCCCTTGATCGCGATGTCGTTGCATCGGCCGGCCAGGCACGAGGTTTTCGCCTACCCGCAAGGCTGGAGCCCCGTCCCTGAATCAGCCCTCCGAGCCAAGGGAATGCGCACGAGTGACTTCCTCGATGCAACGAGTGTCCCCGGGCTGGTCGTCCTGGCCGCATCCAGTGTTTCCCTGATCGCGCTCGGGGAACCAGCGTCAGCGCTTCTTCTGCTCCCGATCTTCTTGACGGGAACGAAGCATCATGGCTTTGCGACCTCGAACCAATCAGCTGCTGTGCTCCACCGTTTCGCACGAGCGCTTCGTCTTCCGCACGACGCTCCCCAGATGTCGTTCAACTGGGAGAGATCTCACGAGGAAAGACCTCGCCTCCGGATCCACTTCCCGGTCCACCGCGCAGGGCTGGTGACGCTGAGCTTCGTCGTCACCTCGAGCGCGCTCGGATTTGTCCGCCACCGCAAAGTCATGCTCTTCGTCGAAACACGTGCTCAGTCAGACGCCGATGATCTCGTTCGGCGCCGTACGAACAAGGAGACCGTTCTTCGCGCCTCGGATGGCACCATGGGAAGACTGACCGACTGGAATGCCGAAGCCATCGCGCTGCTTCGGGCGCTCGCCCAAGAGGCTCCCAAGCCCGTCAAGGCCTCGCGTGGCACCTGGCTCCTGCGTGAGATCTCCGAGCCCCGCTGCCAAGCGGCGTAGGCCGCTATTTCCCGAGGCGAGACGAGAGCGGCGCCAGAATCCGGTCGACTTGCTTGAGCTCGCGAGCGACGTCCTCCTCGTCGAAGTCGATCTCGTCGATCAGCGCTTCGTGCACCGCATCGTATAACCAGGTGCTCGATTCGGCGTTCTCGATGCAGGCGGCGGCTTGGTGCCCTTGATGGCTCAACGTCGGGAACTTCTCGACGATCTTTTCGAGCGTGATGATCCGATCATCCAGGTACGCCCGCATGGCTTCAATCTCATCGGACAGAGGTTCCAACATCTCGGGAGATGATTCGGCGTGCTTCTGAAACGCAACGGGAGATCGCTTGCGAATGTCATTCAACACGAGCCTGAGCAGCAGGACATCACCCAGATAGCGAAGCACCCCACGAACCCCTGGGATGGCGACGCTCGAAGAGACGACGTGCAGCAGAGCCCCTGCCCCGATGACTCGGCTCTCGTCGTCGATCTCGGGATCCTCGACGATCCGCAGGACGGACTTCAGATCCTGACTGAAGCGAGTCAGTGCAGGGGTCATCAACTCGACGAAGCGCTCGCGCGACATATCACCTCGGCGCCAGGGAGCGGCCGCGTGGGCATGTTACCTCAACTCCTGTGGGACCGGCGTCGGTTTCTATGATCTTGAACTCCACACGACGGTTTTTCTCCCAGGCACTGGCATTGCTCTTCGGATCGACCGGGCAACGCTCTCCATATCCTGCAGACCTCAGCCGGCTACTGAGCACGCCACGCTCGATGAGGGCGTTCATCACCGATGCCGCTCGAGCGCGGGTGAGCTTGATGTTGTATTCGTCGCTGCCGCGTTCGTCGGCATGACCCTGAATCTCGACCAGGGTGATCTGCGGGCTGGCGTTGAGAGTCGCGGCAACCGCATCGAGAAGCGCGAAGCTTCGCGGCAGGATGATCGCACTGTCGGTCTCGAAGTAGATCTTTTCGAGGATGGTGATCTGGGTGTCCTCGAGAATGACCAAGCCCTTGTCTGGGCATCCATCCTCGTCCTCGTGGCCATTGTAGGTCTCCGGGTCGTTCGGACAGGCATCATCCACGTCTAGGATACGGTCTGCATCGTTGTCGACATCCGGGCAGCCATCGGCATCCTCGAAGCCATCGAAATCCTCCGGATCATTCGGGCACAGATCCTTTTCGTCCGGAATCCCGTCGCCGTCGTTGTCCAGATCGGGACACCCGTCTTCATCTTGGAATCCGTCGAAGTCCTCCGGCTCGTCGGGGCAGTTGTCGACGTCATCAGGAATGCCGTCGCCGTCACGGTCGCCTTCCCTGCCCTCGGGGCAGCCGTCATCATCCCGATCCCCGTCGTAGTCTTCCTTCACGAGAGGACAAGCGTCGTCGACGTCGGGAATACCATCTTCATCGTTGTCCAAGTCCGGACAGCCGTCGCGGTCCTCGAAGCCGTCTTTGTCCTCGGGGTCGTCCGGGCATCCGTCGTCGTCGTCCGGAATTCCGTCTTTGTCACGGTCGCCGACGGCTGGCTCGTACCGGAACCCAAGCGTCGCACGGACGTTCGCGGCCTGGAATCCGGTCTTCGGAATGCCGGCACCCGCCGCGATGAACAGGAAGCTCTTGTTGGTGACGAAGTACTTGAAACCGCCCAGGGCCTCCATGGAGAGCGCGCCCTTGGTTCCAATTTCTTGGGCAATTTGGGTCCCGTAGTACTCGAGGATGAGGTCGAGCGAGCTGGCGATCCGAAAGCTCGATCCAAAACCAAAGGTGATGAGGTCGTTGTAGGTGAAGACCCGTCCTGCGGTGGAAACGTCTTGAGGATCAGTCGCGCTCCCGACGGGGTCGCCCACACCGGGATTCGATCGGCCATCCCAGACGAAGGTCGCCCCCTGCCCCGACACCCACCGGTAGCCGCCCTCGAGCGCCAAACGAATCTTCTCGATGGGCCGAAACTCGAAGACCGCGGTCGGCCACAGCGAGACGCCGGGGTCACCCGCGAACTGATCGGTCTTGGCGGTCGGAAACTGTGCGCGCAAGGTCACTGCAATCCCCACGGGGCTCTGCCCGAGATTGAGCAAGCGCACCTTGGCGTGAATGCTCAGGTCTCCAACACCCTGGGATCGCAGTCCGGCCGCCTCTTCATTATAGAGAAACGCAGGGGTTGCCCCGGAGCGGTTGGCAACCTGAACCGCGTCGCCGCGGAAGAAGGTGATTGGGAGCTGAATCCCGATCACGAGCCGATCGATGAGGCCGAAGTTGAAGACGAAAGTCCCGGTAAAGCCCTGCGCAGCGATTCGGCTCTTCCGCGTCGCATCAGCAGCCGCCGTGTCTGGGTCGTTGATGAACCCGTTGTAACGAAGGATGCCGAAGCCCGCGTCCAACACGAGGCCAAAGCTGAACTCCTTGTGTGGGAGGACCTCGCTCCCGTTGACCGTGAAGTAGCCCCGGGTGTCGACGGCGGGCCGAAAGAGGTGCAGATCCATGCCCCCTTCGGTCAGCGTTGCCTTCTGGGCGATCGCGACGCTCGGCGCGAGCAACGCCCCGAGGACCAGCACGGCCGCCGCTCTAGACCGCAGAAGCGGCCCCCACCAAGACTGTGTTCCCCCAAACACCCAATTTCAGTCTGTCACGGGCCGGCCCCATTAATCAACGATTCTGCGAGTCTGCGCCGTTGAATCGCCGGTATTCGGTGCCGCTTTCGGCCCCCGAAGGGCATTGCGAGAGGTTCTCATCAAACGCCTCGCATCCCGAAGCTGCTTCGAGGTGATGCCCGGAAGCTCGAGCACGACCTCCGCCGCCGCTCGAGCCTGCTCTGGGGCGCCTTTCGCGAGGGCACGCTCGCCGTCGTCGATGAGGGCCTGCGCGAAGCGATAGCGGATCTCGCCAAACTCCGGGGTCTCACGCAGGACGCTATCCGGCGGGAGCTCGTTGGCGATCGCGTAGGCGCGGTCGGGGTCCCCGCTTGCCAGCGCCTGCTGAGCAGCCGTCAGACGCCCTTCCCATTCCTGAGGCTCGTCGATCGGTCCGACGTCCGCGTCGAGCGGACCGACGGGCACCTCTAGAGCCTCGGATTGTATCGCTGCTGGAAGGCTGGTCGGACCCTCATCGACGGTTGCGGCAGCGACCTCGGGCTGCGGCGCGGCGTCGAGGTCGGCAGGGGCGAGATCCGCAGGCACAGCGCCGCGCATCGTCGCGAGCACCGCGCCGGCGGTCGCAGCTACGAGGAGCCCGATCAGCGAAATCGCAAAGAGCGGCTTTCGCGGTGACGGCGATGGGCCTGCCTCTTCGAGCGGCAGCGGCTCGAGGCTATGGGCGCCTTGAGGCGGCAGAAAGCGGAACCGGACCTGCCCTAGCTCGAGCACATCTCCCGCCTCGAGCACCGCGCGCGAGGTCTTGACGCCATTCACCCGAATCCCGTTGGCGCTTTCGAGATCGAACACCGTTACGGCGCCATCGTCGACCCGGAGCTCGGCGTGCTCGTGCGAGATCGACTTGTGGTCGATCCAGATGTCGAGACGCTCATCACGACCGATGCGAAGCTCCCGCTTGTTCAGCGTGAACTCCGCCCCCGCCGCAGGCTCACTGAGAAGAACCAGCCGAGGCGGCGGCTGACTCCGTGCCTTTTGCGCCGGCATCGTATCGGACGTGGCCGCGACATCGGACTGGAACTTGAGATCGTAGTCACCGATGCTCAGCTGATCTCCGGAGACGAGCTTCGCTTGGATATCGATCCGCTTGCCGTTGAGGCTGACCCCGTTGTAGGAGCCGAGATCCTCGATGATGTACGATCCATTACGTTTCAGAAGCCGGGCGTGAGTGCGCGAAACGTTCCGCTCGGTGAGCCGGATGGCGTTGCCCTCCTGGCGGCCGATCGAAATTTCATCCCGTAGAAGCGGTACGACGGTCGTATGACCTTCGTCGTCTGAGATGACGAGCTTATCCATGTGGCGGCCCAAGAGCAGTTTTGCCCACAGTTTCGATGGGTTGAGGGCATGGTACTCTCGACGGCAACGGTGTCAATCTTGCCCCAGTGAAGGTTTGCACTCCCCTGGAACCCCGCTATGCCAGTCCGGCACGATGAGGCAAGAGGGTCGAACCGTCGTAGCGCTGACTTTGGGATGCGCCTTAGCCCTGGGCTGCGCCGGCGCGAGCGGAGGCCAGCCGATGGGCGGCATTTACGCCAAGCTCGCCTACTCGGAGAGCGGAGGTCTGCGGGTCATCGACGTCCCTCCAGGGGGCTCCGCGGACCTTTCCGGGATCCAGGCTGACGACATCATCATCGCGATCAACGGCACCTCGATCCGAGAGCTCGACTATCAGGCGATCGTGGAGCAGCTCCGGGGACCGGTTGGTTCGACCGTCCAACTCGACCTCTTCCGCAAAGGTGAGGTAAGAAGCGTGGTCGTCATGCGCCAGGCCTACACCAGATGAGCGGAGTCGAGCGAACACTCGGGGTGATTGGGGGAAGCGGGCTCTACGAGCTCGAGCCTCTGACCGACGTCGAAGAGGTCGAGATCACGACCCCATTCGGAGTGCCCTCGGACGCGATCATTGCGGGAAACATCGGAAGCACGCGCCTTCTTTTTCTCCCGCGCCATGGGCGCGGCCATCGTCTTCCACCGCACCGTATCAATTACCGCGCGAATCTACTGGCGCTCAAGATGGCGGGCGCAGAGCAGATTCTCAGTGTGTCGGCCGTTGGGTCGATGAAGGATCACATTCATCCAGGGGACATGATCGTGGTCGACCAGTTCATCGACCGCACCAGACATCGGATCGATACGTTCTTCGACGACGACGGAGTGGTAGCGCACGTGGAGTTTGCGCACCCGATCGATGCACAGCTCGCGAGCTCATTGGCAGCCTCGGCAACTCGAGTGGGAGCGACCGTCCACGAAAGCGGAGTCTACCTCTGCATGGAGGGTCCGCAGTTCTCGACGCTTGCCGAATCCCAGCTCTATCGATCTTGGAGCGTCTCGGTCATCGGCATGACGAACCTGCCCGAAGCACGACTCGCGCGAGAGGCAGAGCTGCCCTATGCGACACTGGCCATGGCGACCGACTACGATTGCTGGCATGAGGGACACGACTCGGTGAACGTCCAAGCCGTGATCGCCGTGATGAAGAGAAACGTGGCAAAAGCCAAGGATATCATCGTGGACCTCGCTCAACACGTGCCCGACCCGTCTGGCCGACCCGCTACGACGGCCCTCGCGGGAGCCATTTTGACGAACCCCGATTCGATCCCCGCGGCCGCGCGGGACAAGCTCCGGCCGCTCCTCGGCAAGTATCTACCCTGAAAGGCACCATGTCCTCGCTTCTCGTCGTTGGCTCCGTCGCGTTTGACACCATCCACAATCACCTGGGCTCGCATGACCGGGTTCTCGGCGGGTCCGCGACCTACGCGTCCCTCGCGGCAAGCCAGCTGACTCACGTCCGTCTGGTCGGGGTGGTCGGCAAAGACTTTCCTCGTGAAGCAGTCGACATGCTCCGCCGCCGAGACATCGACACGAGCGGCCTCGAGGTCGCCAACGGAAAGACCTTCCATTGGGAGGGCCGATACTCCGATGATCTCACCTCACGCAAGACCATCCAGACCGACCTCAACGTGTTCGCAAACTTCAACCCGAAGATCCCAGCGGCGTTTCGCGACTCGGAGTTCGTGCTGTTGGGCAACATTGCGCCGCAGCTGCAGCTGAGCGTGCTCGATCAAGTGGAGAAACCCACGTTGGTCATCGCGGACACGATGAACCTCTGGATCGACACGGCGCTCGACCCGCTCAAAGAGCTGCTCACGCTCGTAGACATCCTCGTGATCAACGAGGAAGAGGCGCGGCAGCTCACGGGCTTCCATCACCCGCTTGCCGTCGGGGAGGCGTTGCGCGCCCTCGGTCCGGACACGGTCATCGTCAAGCGCGGTGAGTACGGCGCCCTTCTCTTTCTCGAAGAAGACATCTTCTGTGCTCCCGCCTATCCGCTCAAGGCGGTCGCCGACCCGACCGGTGCGGGCGATGCCTTTGCCGGCGGCTTTCTGGGATACCTCGCCGAAAACGGTCACACCGATCTTCGTCAAGCGGTGATCTGCGGCTCCGCGGCTGCGTCTTATTGCGTGCAGGACGTCGGCACCGGGGCCCTCCAGGAGCTGAGCCGGGCGGACCTCGAGGCCCGCATGCGACACTTTCGCGAGCTCACCCGTTTCTAGCCAGCCGTTTTCTTGACCGGAGCGGGGCGAAATCGACACTGCGGGCATGGAAGGTACCGCCATGAACCTAAACGAGCTCAAGGGCACGCTGCGCAGCCTAGTGCGAAAGACGATCGAAACCCGCTTCAGCGGGGCGAACTACGCGACACTGGCGCAAGCCCGTGGATACGCAGACGGCTACATGCGCGCGCTGCTCGATGCTGGTTTGATCGAACAGAAGCAACTCCTCGAGCTGGTCAATGCGGAGCGCCGCCTTTTCGTCGATGAAGCGAACAAGGCCGGCGGCACGACCCGAGCGGCTTAGCACTCCGGTCGTTGCTCAGCTCGGCTCCACGGCTGTCCACGTCAATTCGGACCGGAACTTCGGTTTCGAATGGCGCAGCGTCCGCCGTATGCTGCGCGTAGGATCGCCTCCGCAAGCTTCCCGCGCGGAGAAAAACCGGTGGGCCCCTCCTCGGTGGTGTTCGGATCGGTGAACCACTTCCACCAGTAGATCCCGCGAACCCAGGGACGCGTACGAACCGCCTCGATGACCGTTTGATATCCAGCCGCTTGCACCCGTGGATCGAAGCGTGACCCCACGTTGCGCTCCGGCCATTCGTGCGGATGGATCAGCGCGTCCGAGGCGGCGCGGTAACCCACTTCGGTGAGAAGCACGGGTTTGTCGAATCGGCGCGAAATCGCCTCGATCCCATCGAGTCGCGCCGCAACCTGAGCGCCAATTTCGCGTTGGCTCGCGGTCTCCGAGGTCGCGACCGGCGGGTAGAACTGGACCCCGATGTAGTCGACCGCGTCCCACCACGGAACCGCGGCGGCGTCGTCCCAGTTTGCGCCGTACGTGATCTCGCCATGGAAACGCTGTCGAACCTTGCTGACCAAGGCTCGCCATCGGTTCTCCTGACGGCGCTCGGTCGAACGAAGCTCGACCCCGATGACCAAGATGTCCACGTCCTCGCTTTCGGCCAACTCCGCGTAATGGAGAATCCAGCGCTGATAACTGTCGAACCAGTGCGTCCACGCCGCAGCGTCGGGCAGCTCGATCTTGCCCCGCCATTGCCCGCGCACGACCCAGATGTGCGGTTTGAGCATCACCTGCAGTCCGAGCGCCTTGGCTTGGCGGATCTCCTGATGCATCCGGGCGTCCGTTTCACCGGACCTGAGATCGCCGATCGAGTGCACCTCCCCGTCGACCAGGGATCGCATGAAACCGAACGGGGTCAGACTGACCCACCCGACCCCGAGCTCCCTCAGCTCTCTCAGAGTCGCCGCACCGGTCGTCGTTCCGTAGCCCCGACTGCCTCCGTCTTGATAGCTGTGCGCCAGGGACATGCCACGCTGGATCGGCTCGGGCAGCGGCGTGACGAAAGACGCGCAAGGGTCGTCGATCGCTTCCTTTTCACGAGCTGGTTTGGAGCATGCTGCCGACAGTGCGCAGACTATCTGGGCCAAGATCAGCACGACGATGTGCCATTCGACTCCAAGGCTCTGCGTGTGCTGCCGCAGCTCGAGGACAACGCGTGTGGCCTGCTCTGCGACTGCAAGCTTGCGCTCCGACGCGCGCTGGCGCGGGTCCGCCATGCCTGGCGCATAGCACCACGCGCCCTCGAAGAAAGGAGGCCGGCCGGGTTACGTTTTCTGATCTGTGTTCCGAGCCCGGCCGTTATGAGCAGAGAGCGCTCATCGAGACGGAATCGTGACCGGGACTTCGTGTGAGTTGTTCGTCTCGTCGGCTTCCTCGAACAGATCGAGAGGATCCGTCGTCATGCGCACCAAGTAGTTGCCTCCCGGGACGCCGGTGATCTCGATGTACTGACATCCAAGAGTCCTGCCGTAGACGTCCGAGCAGCCCGCGGTCAAGCCCTGGAAGTCGCAATCGTATTTCGCTGATCCGAAGGAGCAAGAGGTATCTCGCAGGCAGAAACCCTGCTTGTGACCTTGCGCAACGACGTATTGGCCGGTCTCGTCGAGAAGCTCGTACGAGGCGAAGTTCTGATAGTGACCGTGACCGTGACCGTCGGCTGGTGCGCAGATGAAGTTTGGGTTGACGCAGAGCGCCAAGGGGTTCGTGTCGCAGTCCGGGCAGCCAGGGTCTCCGACCACCACGTCGGCAGGACCGAGGTTGTTGGTAGTTCCGGCGAATCGCAAAATGTCGATGTCGCTGCTGGCCGAGGCGCAACCTTCGAGGAGGTCAGCTGCGGGAACGGTCGTGTTGAGCTGGATCTCGATGTTCGACACGGTCGCCGTCAGATCTGGCAGCGCGCCAACTTCGCCTCCCGCGCCCCCTCGGCCCGCCGCACCGCCAGCACCGCCTTGGCCCGCCGCACCGCCAGCACCTCCTTGGCCCGCCGCACCGCCAGCACCTCCTTGGCCGGCTGCGCCTCCAGCCCCGCCATGGCCCTCTGCACCGCCAGCACCGCCTTGGCCTGCCGCACCACCGACACCCCCGTGTCCGGCTGCACCGCCAGCACCTCCTCGGCCCGCCATACCGCCAGCGCCCCCCTGGCCCGCAGCACCGCCGCCGCCACCTTCGCCTGCAGCGCCGCCAGTCCCAGTGCCACCCGCCGCGCCTCCCGAGCCGCCAGCCTCACCGGTGGTGCTACCACACGCGAGAAGAACCACGCAGAGGGCCGACGCCAAGAAGGATGAGCGCACCCCGTAAGCATAACGAAACCCCGCCTCGAGACCAACGCTCCGGAATGATCCCAACCGTCTCTTTTCGTCTGGCAAAGTCCGGTGCGGTCACTCCGATTCAGCGACACAACGATAGGTGATCTGCTGCTCGTAAATGTCCTTCGTGACGACGGCTTCCGTATCGACGACGGCAGTCGTCGTCTGTCCGACGGTTACGCGCTGCCTCCCGACCACGGCATAGCGGCCTGCGCAGTGCTCTGCCGTTCTGCGCTCGGCGCCATCAGAAGCCTCCCATCGTGCGACGACCCCAGCGAAACGCGTATTGTTGTTTGAAAACCTCTCCCTCCCGGGGTTCCTAGGGCCGAAACCGTGCGAATCTCGCCACAGTGAGTGTGACCGTTCGGCACGGACGGCCGCCTCGAAAGCGAAACTACTGCGAAAACCGAGTGGTACGCCTCTTGCTTGTCGTACCGGCATGAGCTCGACCCATCTCGAGAAGGCTGTGAGCCCGCCGCACCCAAGTGCAAAGAGCCTCCACCCAAGCCTCTCGGTTCTGAGGGAGCGGCTCGTGCTTTGGATGTGGAAGCACGGCTGGGCCTCCCGGCCGCTGTGATCGTCGCCATCGTGCAGAGCTAGCGCTCAGCGGCTTCGACTGCGGGGATCCTACGGAGAACGAAGGCCCTCTCCATGCGGTTCAGAGCTCGACATGACATTCTAGCACCGCCCAATTCGGTTCTGAAAATGCGGGCAATGGGCTAAGAGAGACGCAACGATGGAGCACAAAGCCGGCATGGGTGAAGACTCGAGCGCCGAGCCGGAGGCACCGACGTTTGGCGATCGCGTCCGAGCGAGCATCGACCAGGTGCAGGGCTGGGCTCATGGCGTCTACCAGAAGGTGCCCAGGCGCCTGCGGCAAGGCCTGCAACGCGGGTTCTCGATCACCGTTCTCGTCGTCATTGGATTACTTCTCTACCGACAACTTCGGGGTACCGATTGGCCGGCAGTTCTTCGCTCGCTTCCGACTTCGCCTTGGTTCTACGTCCTCTTTCTGACTCGCTTCATCACTCTGCCGATCATCGACACGCTTTGTTATTCGGCGGTCTTTGCCACGAGCCTGTTCCGTCACTTCGGCACCTTCCTCATGAAGTACATCCTCAACATGGCGGTCGCCGGGGCGACCGGAGACGTGTACTTCTTGTTTTGGGCCGTACGCACGCTCGGCATCGGGTACCGCCGCGCATTCTCGGCCGTCAAGGACGTCTCGCTCCTCTCGGCGGCGGCCTCGAATACCGTTGCAGTCTTGGTTCTCGGTGCCTACTTTGCGCTAGGCGACCTCTCGCTGACTGATTCGATCAGCCGGGGCGCGATGATTACGATCATCGCCGTGACTCTGGGTACTGCCACGTTGAGCGTACTCTTCATTGCATTTCGTGGAAAGGTCTTCGCGGTAAGCACACCGGTCATGTGGCGCATCATCGCGTACCACATCATCCGAAGTGGGGGCGACCTGACACTGCTCGGATTCCAGTGGACCGTGGGTCTACCCGGAACGACGTTTGGCGACTGGATCAATCTGTTGATCGTCGCAGTGCTCGTCGCACGCGCGCCCGGCTTGCCCGCCAAAGACTTCCTCTTTCTGTCGCTCGCATTGGCGCTCGGGGATACGGTCGATGCCGACAGCACGAAAGTCAAAGCTCTGTTCCTGACGGATACGGCGCTTCGACAGATTGCCTTCGGAGTTTCGTTCATCGCCGGCTCGCTTTGGCGGTCACGGCCGCATCCGATCCCGCTGGATCGGTCCGGCGACGAGGATGAGGACACCGAGCCGGCCGAGCACATCGGCTAGGGCATCTTCGCCGCACCGATCAGATGAGGTAGACCCGTGTCTGCGCCATTCCCAATCGCGCGCGCGACCCTACGAACTTGACCCCACACCCCCAATCCCAAGGGCGGTGAAAAGTCCGTCGTCCAGGTGCGTGCCTCGACGAAGCCTCGAGCGCGCAGAAACTCGGCCAGAGAGCGCGTGTTCCACGACCGAACATGCTGCCAGCGATGAAAAACGTGATCGCACTCCGGGCAATAGAGGCGCGACGCGGCCAAGTCCTCCTCGTTCGGTGTGGTGAACACGATTACGCCCCCCGGCTCGAGCAACTGTTTGATCAAGCTTACTGTGCTCTCGAGCTGCTGGTCGGGAAGGTGCTCGATGACCTCGACCGCCAGAATTCCATCGAACTCGAGGCCCATCTCCACTGCCTCGTGCGGTGCATATGCGCCCTTGAAGTTTTCGATGTGGGTGCTTCGTTCGTTGGTCAGCTCGACCGACTTCGGTGAGAAATCGACGCCGTAAACCTCGTCCGCGACCCGGGAGAGCGCGGGGATGAGAAAGCCCCCGCCGCAGCCGAAATCGAGCACACGCTTCTTGCCGTCGAGCGCTCCGCGAAGCCGTGGAACGATCTTGTTGCGGTAGCCGTAGCTGAAGTAGTTCTCGGGGAACTGCGATTCGTACTCCCAGAACCGGCGAACGTGATCGTCCGTCCACACCAGCCCCCGGTAACGGCCTACCTCGATGGGGTCTTTGGCGGTTCCCTGCTCAACCATCGATATGTGCCCTAACTGAATCCCCACCTGCACGCAATTGTCCCGAGATCATGCTTCGTGGGCAGGCGCGCTCGCCTACGGTAGACAAACGCAGCGCTCACATCCTCCCTCGCGCGATCGAGACGCATCAGCTTGTTCGTCGAAACAAGCAATAAACGAAGCTCTGTCCGTGACCTGCCGGTGTTCGGTGCAGCTCTTGGCGCGTCTCCACGAGCTCGAAGCCTTCCCCGAGCTCCGTGAGAAGCGAGGTTGGATTGTAGCGGACGACAGGAAGGCCGCTGCAGTGCGTGGGTCCATCCTCTGCAAACGTCGCGACGATGGCGTATCCGCCGTGCCTGAGCGACTGCTTTAAAACACGAACGTAGGCCGCGCGATCGTTTGACTCCGTCAAAAAGTGGAAGACGGCACGGTCGTGCCACAGGTCGAAGACTTTCTCGAGGGAGGTCGATGTGATGTCGGCTTCGACCCAATCGACTCGGTCTGCGTTTTCGCCGAGTCGCTGTCTCGCCTCTTGCAACGCAGAGGACGCGACGTCAAGAACGGTGACGTGGCGAAAGCCTTGGGCGATGAGCACATCCACCAGATGAGAGGTGCCCCCGCCAACATCTATGATGTGCGCGGACCGGTCACAACCCGCAAGCCTGATGAGTGTCAGAGAAGTCTCCGGACGAGGTTGAAACCAACTACGCTCTTCCGATTTCTTGGACCGGTACACCCGCTCCCAGTGTTCGCCTCGACTGGTCACTCGCTCCCCCTCGCCGTCACGCACTCGTGCATGTGGTAGGTGATGACCAAGACCACACCTTACCCCGACTCTGGGCCAGTGCGAAGCCGGTAGTTACCGAGTACGTGGTGTTCGGGAGCACGCGCCGAGGAAGCGTCATGCCCTCCTCTTCGATCGCTGCCACGGTAGGTTTCCTTGTTCTGAACCTGGGACGGATTGATGAGTTTGGGGAGGGTTGATGATGTGCTAGTTGTGTTTCGAGGAAATTTGCAATGGTGAATCGCTCGCTGGTGCAGGTGGTTGTTGGCTTTGGTGCGTTATTGCTCGGTTGCGGCAGCGATCTAGGCATTCATGGAGGCAGTGCTGGCGGAAGCGGAGGAAGCGCAGGAGGTGCAGGAGGTGCCGGTGGCTTGGAGGAAATTGCGCCGGTCGTCATACAGGTGTCCCCGCAAGACATGGCCACCGACGTCGAACCCGACACGACGATACGCGCGCAGTTCAACACAGAGCTCGACGAAGCGAGCGTAACGCCGACGAGCTTTCTCGTGCGCCGCCCAGATGGAACCTCCGTAGCTGGAAGTGTCGCGCTGGACACGACCGGACTGACCGCGATCTTCAGCCCCGACAGCGCCCTCGACCTGATGAGCCCCTTCGCGGCAGCGCTGACGACCGGAATAAGAAGTACAGACGGCCTTCGGCTCGACGCGAACTTCGTCTGGAGCTTCACGACGCGCGCAGGCGCTTGGCGTGAGGCCGAGCCCCTCGAAACCGACGACGTCGACGCCACGTCCCCGCAGGTCGCCCTCGACGCAAGCGGCCGCGCCATCGCGGTTTGGAGTCAATCCGACGGGGTGAGCCCCCGTATCTGGGCCAGCCGTTTCGTCCCCGGTACGGGTTGGGGGGACGCCATCATCATCAGCGACACGGGCGCCGCAGGGGTGGCAAAAGTAGCGGCAGATCCGCAGGGTAACGCCGTCGCGGTCTGGGATGAAAGCGACGGCATGACCTCGAGCATCTGGGCCAATCGCTTCACGCCCATGACCGGATGGGGTGGTGGAGTGCTCGTCGAGGACAACGCTGGCAATGCAGAGGCCGCTCAAGTCGGAATGGATAGGAATGGCAATGCGACCTCCCTTTGGCGTCAACAGGAGGCGACTCGCTTCGACATTTGGGCCAGTCGTCTGGTCCCCAGCACAGGTTGGAATGACGCCGTCACGATCGAGGTCAACAATGCGGGCAATGCCAACTTTCCCCGGCTTTCAGTGGCTCCAGGCGGCAACGCGATGGCGGTTTGGGGGCAATCCGACGGGACACGAATCAACATTTGGGCGAATCGGTTCGTATTGGGTATGGGCTGGGAGAATGCCGCGCTCATCGAGCAGGCTGGTGGGAATGGGATGTTGCCCGACGTCGCCCTCGACTCGAACGGCGACGCGATGGCGGTTTGGAGCCAAACCGACGGGACGCGCTTCAATGTTTGGGCGAATCGCTTCACTCGGGCAACGCGCTGGGGTAGCGCCCAGTTGATCGAGACAGACGATGGCGGCAGCGCAAGTGGTACTCGGGTCGTCGTCTACCCGCCGGGCAACGCACTCGCAGTATGGGTTCAATCCAACGGAACGGTGACCAACATCTGGGCCAACCGTTTCACGGCCGCGGGGGGCTGGGGCGCTGCGGAGCTCATCGAGACAGACGACGCGGGAGATGCCGATTCGGTGCAAATCGCAGTCGATTTGAGGGGCAATGCCATCGCGGTGTGGAGCCAGAGTGATGGCACGCGCAGGAACATCTGGGCGAATCGCTTCGCGCCGGACGCGGGTTGGGAAGCGCCGCAGCTACTCGAAGCCGGTGACGCCGGTGATGCGGTCAATCCCCAAATCGCTCTGAACGCAGGAGGTAGGGCGATCGCCATCTGGTCTTACAACGACGGAACGCGTTCCGGCGTCTGGGCCAACCGCTTCGAGTAGTCCCGTAGCGTGGCGTGGACGCTGAGCTTGGTGCCGGGGGCGGGATTCGAA